>NZ_BAAHBF010000005.1:0-741547 GCF_054776875.1 Spirosoma daeguense | reverse complement strand
ACGAAGTGCATGGCTAATTTTTGTTAAATTTAATCAGTAGGCTGTCAATCTAAGGATGGCCTGCGTAACATCAGTTAATCATACGTAGCAATCGCTTGTCTTACTGGTTTTCAGCGCTCGTTCATAACTGAAATCGGGTCAGGTATTCTCTGCCTAATAAATCCCCCTCTGCTTCCTTGCTTCTTGGAATAACAGCCCGATAAGGGATAATTTGTGCATACCTTGGGCAGATTATCGGCTCAATAAACCTGTATTCCGATAAATCTCTGGTCAGAAACCCGCGTTTTTTTACATTTCGGTAGATTATCAATTTAATTTTGTGACGTTCAATTCGCATTTGACGTTTACTTATAGAATACAACTGAACGACAGCTACCCATTTAGCCAGCACCACCTATGACGGAAACCGAACTGACCGACCGACTTCGCGAAGCCATTGTGCTCGACGGCCCCGACGTTTGGCGCACCAATGGCTACCTTCAGGATGCCCAACAGGCGGGAATTCCGCTTGCCGATGCGCTTAAACGGGCCAATGAAATAGGTCAGGAAGTTGCGAATAATAACCTATTGTTTCAAAATATACAGGCACGTATTACCCGGCTAGCCGAACCCTCGCGTCGGCATCTGATTGATCAGGATCTGGCACGGATTATCAATGCGGCTACCTCATTGAACCTTTCTGCCGATTTTGTCCGTAATAGATGGGTACCCACAGTGCTGCAACGTATTGCCCCTCCTCCGGTAAAACCAGCCGACCCAATTCGCTCACCAGAACAGGTTTCTGTACCTGAAACCGCTACGTCGACGCAGGCTGATGGTACGTCAAATACCGATACGTATGAGGAATTGCTCGACAATCAGCCAGTAAAGAAAAGTTCGACCGTTGCGGTAAATCCTGCGCCAGCACCAGAAGTTCCAACTACACCAGAACCGCTACCAACATCAACACCTCCTGTCGTTACGTCGACGGAGTCATTTTTTTCAGAGATTGATCGGCAGAAAACGGTTCCTGTTTCTCCTGAGCCAGCACCCATTGTTCGGTCGTTTACAGCTACGCCCGCTCGTATTCAGAAAGGTCAGACGGTAACGTTGGACTGGGAGGTAGAAAATTTGCTGGCGGTTACAATCGATGATTTAGGAGAAGGGTTGTCGCCCAAAAACCGAGGCTGGGTAAAACCATCAAAAAGTATGGATTACACGCTTTTTGATGCCAATAACAATCCATTAAGTACCGTTCGGATAGAAGTTATTCAGCCCGATCGAAGTGGAATTTATGGTGTTTTGTTTGCACTGGCATTATTGGCCATTATTTATTGGTTTATTAAAGGAGGTAGCTCAAAAGACGTACCGTCTGAACCCCGGAAAAAGGCAAAACAAACGTCTGGTGTTTTGTTGGAGAAAAAATCAACTAAGAAAGCTACTCCCGAAACCCAAAAAAACGAACCTCAAACCACCGATGAGGTTACCGATTCTCCTACACCTACGTTAAATGCATCACCCGGTGCTACGTCAGAAAAACCGGTTGAGAAAGTAGCAATCGATGAAAAGCCCAAACCAGCGCCTTCTTACAACGCATCTGAGGAAAGCCCGACTGAACCTGCTGAGGCAAGACAGGGAAAATATCAGAATGTGTTCGGTAATAAACCCTTCGATAAAGTTGAACTAGGGCCTGACGAAAAAGGCTGGCGACGTGCCCGAAGTCATGGCCGATGGGGTTTCGTTAACGAAGCAGATGAGTGGGTTATTAAGCCTCAATATGAAGCCGTTACTCCATTCAGAGACGGTCAGGCCAAAGCGTTTCTCGATGGCGAAACGTTTGCCATCAACCGGGCAGGCCAGCCGCTTGAAAATTAGTGTAATTGCCTGAAAATCTGATTGTATTAAGCGATTACCCGTTTACTGAATCACTTTCAAATTCTGAAACTTTACGGCCTGAGTGGCTGTGACAAAGCCAATCTTATTTCCTAGAAATGGCTGAAAATCGTAGGGACTGCTTTCTATTTCTCGATTATTGATGAAGAAGTGCAGCTTCTTATTTCGTTTCTGAATCATTAACGTATTGCTTTCCTGATCGATCCGAACTTTAGCGAGAACAGGGTTGCCAGGCATATATGTAGCAGAAGTGGCTCCGTTACGTAGCATTTTCACGATAACCTTCTCACGTCCTGCCAGTCTGAATTCGCAGAGATTGTCCTCATCATCGACACCAATAATCAGCCCTGCGTTTAGCTGAATCCCCTCCGGAACAACCATATCGGCGGTAATGGTGAAGGACTCCATTTTATTTAAATCGACTGTTGGAGGGAGTGTAACGTAGCCATAAGCCGCGCGAGGTATGCCCATTGACCTTTTACGAATATAGTAACTATTCTTGGCTACCTCAAACTCATAACCACCCGTTTGTCCAACCAGCCATTTGTTCTGGTTATCCGTGAATGATTCGTTAAATACTACGTTTCCAGTTTTAGTAACAGGGCGATTTCCTGCAGCAGCACTGATTGTGGATGGGGAAGGTGTTGTTTCTTTAGGCGCTGATGAATTTACAGGTGCAGGCGTTACGTCTGAATTTTCATTGGTTGATGCAGTTGGGGTTGCTGAACGTTCAGCCGTTGTTGATCGAGCAACCGGAAACGAAGGAGCCGTTGGGGGAGAATCACCCGGAAGTACGCCAACCGTAACGGTTAGCTTCTGAAAGGTTGTCCATGACGCGTCGGTGATTACGCCAATACCGTTTCCGGGAAGGCTCTTAAATGGGTAAGGGCTGCTACGTACCTCCTGCTCATTCACATAAAAAGAAAGCGCATCCTGACTCCGTCGAATAGTAAGCCGATCACGATTTTTATCGACGGGCACGCCCGGTGCAAAAAAATCACCGGGCATATAATCGCCAAAAGCTTCGCCTTTAATTACCCGAATAATTGACACTTCGCCTTTACTATTGAGTGTAAAGGCGCAAAAATTCAGCGAATCTTTTACGCCAAATAAGAGTCCGCCTGTTGGTACCCGGCCCGAATCGGCCAAGACGTCGACTTTGATGGTAAACGTCTCGTCGCGATTGAGATTAATCTCGTTGGGTAAGGGTACAAAGCTGAATGCAACCTGACGCGAATTAGCCTTGCGCTTACGGACGCTGTAGCGCCCCATGCCAATCTGATAGTTATAATCGCCTTTGTTACCTGCTTTCCAGCCGTTTCGATTAGTAACAAAATCACCCGTAAAAGCAGGTCGGAAACCCGCACTACTCGATTCAGTTGTTGTAGAAGGTCTGGATTCTGTTCGAGATGTTGTGGCTGTAGGTTCTGCTGGTTGAGAAGCTGAATTAGTGGCCTGACGGCTTGGTGTTACAGTGCTGTTGACTGGCTGGCTAGACGACGCCGACGTATTGGGTTGTAGCGTTACTTTCTGCCATTCGCCTGATGCCGAATATACGGACGAACGCCCACGTCGCCCGGAATTTTGAGCAACGCTACTGGTTATAAGAAGCAGCAAAAAGCTAACTGTCAGAAAAAAACGCATATGCTTTGGGGTAGATAGTTAACGAATAAGAGACAAATTTATAATATGTTTGACTCTTAGGAACTCTCTGGAAATTTGTTTTTATATCAATTTAAATGGCTCTTAGGTAAAACCCCAGAGTAGAGGCCGTGAGGTTTTATCGAGAACGAAAGTAAAATTAGTTTCTAGACATTTTTTAAATCGCTATTTATCGGCTTAGCTGTTTAAAAAGAATAGTGTAGTACAGCCGTTGGTTGACCAGCCTGTAGGCCCGGACTAATCATAAAACTTCGATAGCGACTGGCTTCTTTCTGAATCTGCTGATTGCGTACACCCTGTAAAACGGTCAGAATCACATCGGCAGCGGCTATAATCATGGCCCCTCTTGTGGCTAAATAATACCGATGATAGTGGTCGTTCGCGGTTTGATAATAGGGTTCGGCTGCTGTTACGTTCTTCTGATCTTCGTAAATTTTATAGGCATCACGCGATTTTTGTCGCTCAATTAGCCCGTAAGCAACTAATCCGTAAGAGGCTACGGTAAGAAGTGGTCTGAACCCTACTTTCGGCTTTGGAAGTTGCACGAATATATTTCCTACACCCGGAGCTATAGCCGATACCGCTCCCCATAGCGGCCCGACGTAGCGTAAACGTGGCTGACGTACAGAGTCTTCCTGAGCCATTTGTTGCGATACGGGTGGTTCAGGGCGAGCAGGTCGAGTAGTATCGGCAATTACTGCAACAGGTTTAGGGCGTTTTCGTTTACGAGATGGTTCTATAACCGCTACGTCGGTCGATGGCGTTGTCGGCACTGGTTTCGGGCTCACCGTTTCGTTACGTTGGGCTGGAGTAGTCTGTGCAACAGTTGGAAATACGTTTGTTTTAATTTGAACGCTCGCCCGAATTTCCTCATCAAGCGGATAACCATTGGCCACCGCATTCCAGACGATACGTCGGTCTGTGCCAACTGTAACCCGTGTGCCAATATCGCCCCGAACGTATTGGGGCATGATACGTAGTACTCCGCGTAATCGGCTTCGCACTTCCAGATAAATGGAGTCGCCGGGGCGGGCTACCATTAAGTCATATAGTACTTCAATCTGGCCTGCCTCAATAGTGCGCATCCGAATGTTCTGAACCCGATCTTGCGCTTGCGTCGATATGGCCAGTGCCACACCCAGTAAAAAAGTAAGAATTAATCGCATAACGGATGTCAGTTTCGGACGGTGATTTCGCGGGTTGTGGTAAATTTATCATCGCACTGGTTGGCGAGAACGAGCGTAATGGTGTAGGTACCCGCTTTTTCGTAGGTATACGTAACGCGCGTACCTACCCGACCTTTTCCTTTACCATCGCCTGGGTCCCATCCGGCTGCACCAATATCGCCCTGTTCATTTTCCAGAAAAAAAGTTACGTCGAGTCGCCCAACTGTATAGCCAATGGCGGCACGTGGAGGAGCACAGGCTGGAAAGTTTTTCTTCGCCAAATCGAATGGCTCACAAGCTGTCATAGCCAGTAAGACCAGTATACATAAAATTCGTTGTACCATATCTATTAACCTAGACGTACCAAAATAAGCAATACTTTGCGCACAATAACTCGTCTAAGGCAATATTCGGGCCTAAATCACTCGAATTTGTTTGTTCGGTATAATGCACAATTTGAGACATAAAAGCGTTCTATAGCCTGTCTGTTACTGTTGACCGGTGATTGTTAATAATGTGTCGATTTGGGTAAATAAGCCTACTAATCACCAATACGATATTGCCGAAAATCAGCATTTTTTGTAAATTTAACCAGCTAGTTCACGTAACAACGTAATTAGCTGAACTAATACCATTTAGCTATTACCCCCGTTCCCATGCCCTGGTCTGCCAAAACCAAAGATGAATTAGTAGCCGAAGTTGAACGGCTGCATCAAGAACGCGACGGCCAAACTGCAATTGATACGCACCATATCTTCGACGTTCGACAGACGGTTGATCAGCTTAATCTGATTGGCCTGACTATTGAACGCGATGGTACGTTATTGTATGCCAATCCGTTTACTTATCGCGTAACTGCCTGGCAACAAAGCGATATTGTCGGCAGGAATTTTTTCGATATTTTCATTCCACCCGCCGACCGCACCCGGCTTGAGTCTGAATTTGAAGAGGCTCTACTAAAAGGCGGCTTTCCCGACCAGAAAGAAATTACCTTGCTGGCTCGTAGTGGTGCCCTACGTAGTGTTCAACTCAACTCGTTTATTGTCAACGGCGATTCATCTTCGTTTACCCTTATTGGCGAAGATGTTACCAACAAACGACGGGTTGCGTCGGCCCTTTCGAATACGAATGCGCAATTGCAAGATCTGGTCGATAATACGTCTGACTTAATTCAACTGCTAACTCTCGACGGGAAATTCATCTTTGTTAACCGTGCCTGGCGCGACGTATTGGGCTATAATTCAGATGAAATTTCCGTCTTGAACCTCCGCGATGTGTTGCATCCCGATTATGCCAGCAGCACGCTCGGTTTACTGAAACGCATTCAGGAAGGCGATAAGCTGCCATATTTCGAGACTGTTTTTCGGAGTAAGTCGGGAAAAACCCTGTTTTTATCGGGTAGTGTCAACTGTCGTTTCGAAAACGGCCGTCCTACTGCATTTCGCTGCATTCTGCATGATACAACGGGCAAAATTCGCGCCGAAAAATCGCAGAAGCTCTATTATAGCATTGCCAACTGGACGATCAATACGCCGAACCTTGGCGAGTTATACCAAAAAATTCACGAGGAGCTAGGCAATATCATCGACGCCCGCAATTTTTTCATTGCGCTTTACGACTCCACAAAAACGTTTCTGTCGTTCCCCTACTACGTCGATGAATACTTCGGTAGCAATATGCGGTTTACCAAACGAAAGCTCGGTAATGGTATTATCGAATACACCATTCTGGCTAATAAACCGCTGTTTTTATACGAGAAAGATGTTCGTAAACTGGCCGATCAGAAACTGGTTGACTTATACGGGCAGAAACAGCCAGAGGTGATGCTGACGGCTCCGCTACGTATTGGCGATGAGATTACGGGAATTATTGGTGTAAAATCGTATGATGATGCCCAAACCTACGGTCCCCGCGATCTGGAGTTGCTGGAGTTTATTTCCGGTCAGGTTGCCTTAGCCATTGCACGCAAACAGGCGGAGGCCCGTCTGGATAAGCAAAATGCTCGTTTACAGGCTATTTTCGATAACAGTACGTACCTGATCTGGTCGGTCAATAAAGCGTTGCAACTGACCTCGTTCAACAAGAATTATGCCCGGCTCATCGGGCTTCCGCCAAATGAAGAACTCTCGCCAAAACACATGGCTCCTGAACTCGGCTGGCGGATTGTGGGCGATGAAAATAAACACGAAATCGAAGACCGTTACCGGCAGGCGTTCCGAGGTTTACCACAAAACTTTGAACTCAATTTCATGACGCCGTCGGGCGAAACCTATTTCGAATTTCACCTCAACCCGATTCAATTAGCGGGTGGTGTAATTAACGAAGTCTCAGGCATTGCCCGAAACATAACCAATCGCCGTCGGGCCGAGATTGCGACCCGGCAAAACGAGGAAAAATTCCGGGGTATTTTCGAAAATCTTCAGGATATATACGCTCGTGTCGACCGTAAAGGACGTATCACCATGATTAGTCCATCGGTTTTCAAACGGATGGGCTATACGCCGGATGAAGTGCTTGGGCAGGATATCAGCCAGTATTTCATTGACCAGAATGCAATTCGGAGCGCCATGTTCAAAGTAGGACGTAACAAGAGTTTGCGCAACTTTGAAGCCAGCATGCGCCGAAAAGACGGTAGTGAACGTCAATTTATGTTTAACATGCTGATGCTCAACGATGAACCTGGTAGCGGATCGGTGGTAGCGGTGTTGGCCCGCGATATTACCGAGCTAAAACGGCAGTCGGCAGAACTGGTAAAAGCGAAAGATGAAGCCGAACGGTCGCTCAAGGTAAAAGAGCAGTTTCTGGCCAACATGAGCCACGAAATTCGAACGCCTATGAACGGTGTTATCGGCATGATCGACCTGCTGAACGATACAAAACTCGATGAAGAGCAGCGTGGCTACGTTAAAACAGTAAAACGGTCATCTGAAACCCTGCTCAACATCCTGAACGATATTCTGGATCTGTCGAAAATCGAAGCGGGTAAAATGGTTCTCCACGAAGCACCTATTGCTTTTAAAGAGATTTTCGAAAAACTCATCGCCCTGTTTGGGCAACAGGCCAATTCGAAAGATAATGAACTAACGTATCATCTGGCTCCGGATTTGCCAACATTCGTCATTGCCGATCAGACCCGTCTGCTCCAAATTCTGTCGAACATGACCTCGAATGCTATCAAATTTACAGAACATGGCACGATTCGGGTTGAAGCTACGCTGATTAGCAAGCGGGGTAAGTTTAATCGCATTCGGGTAGCAGTAAAAGATTCGGGTATCGGCATTGCTCCCCAAAATATTAATCTGTTGTTCAATTCGTTCAGTCAGGTTGATACGTCGTCGCGAAAGTCGTTTGGCGGAACAGGATTGGGACTGGCGATTTCGAAAGAATTAGCGCACTTGATGAAAGGCGAAGTTGGTGTAGAATCAATTGTAGGACAGGGTAGTACATTCTGGTTTGTTATCGAATTAAAAGAAACATCCATTAGCCCGACTCAGCAAACAACGGAAGTTGCTGAGATTGCCCTAGCCAACTTCTTCTCAACGTATCACCCGAACGTATTGCTGGTTGACGATAATGCGGTGAATCGGAAAGTTGCCAGCGAAATTCTGCGTAAATCAGGTTGTGTCGTTACCACGGCCGATAGTGGTCCGGCCGCCATTACAGAGGTAACAAAACGGGCCGAGACTAACGGGCCGAACGTAACACCGGATAATCCGCTCGCGCCATTCGATGTTATTTTCATGGATATTCAAATGCCTGATATGGATGGCGTTGAAACAACTAGTTTGCTACGTAAGCAATTTGGGAAAACGCTGCCAACTGTCGTGGCCATGACGGCCTATTCGATGAAAGAAGATCGGGAACGCTTTCTAAGTCAGGGACTTGACGATTACATTGCCAAGCCGATTCGAGCGCAGAGCCTGATAGCCAAAGTAAAAGAAATTGCCGACATCGCTCGTGCTAAACAGAACGTAACGGCTGTTGCCGTACCGAAGCCTGTGACTACGGCACCTGAACCCGCGCTGCCAATCATCGATGAGGAAATTATAGGTCAATTACGGGATATTGGCGGTCAGGAATTGGTCGACAGTATTCTGGAAGAGTTTGTTACTGAAGCCAACGAGTTAGTAAGTGGAGCAATATCGGCTTATTCGCTGGGCGATATTCCAACGGTGAAAAGTCATTTGCACACGCTGAAAGGTAGTGCTGGTACCATTGGCATATCTCGTGTGGCTGATATTTCTAAAACTGCTGAAGCAAAGCTAAAAGTGAACGATACCAGCGGTTTATCCGAAGCTTTAAAGGCGCTGGAACAGGCTTTCAACGAATTTCTGGCAACACAGAATAACGGATAATTTAATGAACAATGGATAATGTAGAATGAATAATGAGCAATTCTGATACTCATTATTCATTCTACATTATCCATTAATCTATCTCTTTGGACCGATAGAATCGAAGATGACAACTTTCTCCCAGAGGTGCGCGTAGTTATTCCGGAATTCGTCGTGAATCGGATGTTTCTGATAAGCTTCCTCATCGGTAGGACTATCGAAGAAACAGAGCCATGAATACGTATAGCTACGTTCAATAACCTCCCGATTTGTAGCGGCTGGCGTGCCAATATTTACCAGTTTAATGGTTGGGCACTTCGCCAGTTTATTCAATCCTTCCAGTAATTTGGCCTTATCAGCTTCATTGCCAGCATTTTTCAGGTAAAATAATACGTGGTGAACAAACAGTTCGCCTTTGGCCGCTACGTTACCGGGCAAACTTGCGCCAATTCCGGCGGCAACACTGTTTTTGATAAAACCTCTACGTGATGGTTGATTCATAATCGATTCGATAATTATACGGACGTATCTATAATATCCCGAAAAGGTAATGCTTCGGGAAAGAGGAATGAAATGCTACGTTAACTCCTTTTTCATGACAATAAATTCCAGTGGCTGATTAGGTAGCCCGAAACGGGCGTCATCAGGAAACGGTAATAGCTCTCCAGTTGCTTTGAACCCCCGGCGTTCGTACCAGGCAATCAGCTCATGACGAACAGAAATAACGGTTATAGAAATAGCCTGAAGTTGCTTTTCTAACGCTAGTTGTTCGGCAGCGGCCATCAGTTGTTTGCCAATGCCGTTGGCCTGCGCATCGGGCGAAACGGTTAACATTCCCAGGTATAAATCTGGTTCTTTTGTTTCCAGATAAACGCAACCCAGCAACTGACCATTCTCTTCATATTTCAGAAGCGTAACGGCTGGGCTACGTAGCATTTCCTGCAAACTTTGTGGATTTGTGCGTACTCCGCCCAGTAAGTCGCCTTCTGAGGTCCAACCACGTTTTGAGCTTTCGCCCCGGTACGCGCTATTAACCAGTACGTTTAATGTAGAAATGTCAGTTTCGTTAGCGCGCGAAATTGATGTAGTTAAATAGGTACTCATGAAAAGTAATAAAAGCAATAAATCAGAATAGGTAATGAATTTAACGGCCTGTCTCCCTGAAATCCAGTTGTTGAATCAGAGCGGGATTTTCGGGCGTGAGCGTAAAAAATACGTCGATGTTCCCTTTTTCGCCTTCTAATAGAAAATGTCCACGTAACTGATTCTCAGGGACAAGATCACCCACGCGTCGGATTGTACCCACTTTGACGTATAAATCCTGAACCTGTTTCCTGCGTATGGCAACGGATCTGTCGGGGAAGAAATTTTCGGCAAAAATACCACTTTGCTCGGCGTTCGTCCAGTTGGGCAGAAGTTTGACCAGTTCGGCTTTTCGTTGCGCGAGAATGGGCGATACTGGTAACTGATGAGGTTGCAGTTTTGCCAGCGCAACTAACGTATCCAGCACTACGGTATTGACAGAACCTAAACCAGCGTAGGTCAAATTGGCGTAAGCTACTACACCAATACCATAATCGGGCAAGATGCGCCACTGACTTCCGAAACCGGGCAAACCACCACTGTGACCTACGCCAATCTGTCCTGCACAGTTTTTACTCCAGCCAAGTCCGTAACCATATCCGCTAGTAATTGGGCAAATCTGTCCCGCACCATTTTTTGCTTGTGTAAACAAGCCCGAAAATGTCCAGGGCTGTTGCATTTCACGCACGGAGCTTCGTTTTACCGGACCCAAATCGGCGTCGTTACGTGGTGGCCATGCGGCTTCGTGCAGTGCTACGTATTTGCTGAAATCTTCGATAGACGTAATGAGACCACCCATCGCACCCCATGAACCATCGTGTAAGAGCGGTTCTTCGAGCCATTTTTCATCCTGCCAGCGATAACCCAAGGCCAGTTTCTCCGCCGGAATTTTGCTGTATTCCCACTGCGTATCGTTCATACCTAATGGTTTCAAAATGGTTTCGGTGATGTATTGCTGGTAGGGTTTCCCCGAAACAACCGTAATGATCCGTCCGAGCATAGCAAAGCCCAGATTACTGTATTCGTAGGCAAAGCCTGGTACGTTTGAATTGGAGAGACCGTCTTTGATAAGTTTCAGTAAATCAGCATCTGAATCCGCCAATTGACGGTCACCACACGGATTGTCTTCGGGAAAACCTGCCGAATGCGTCATCAGGTTACGTACCGTAATGCGGGGTGCGTCGGCAGTGAGATATTTGTGCGATTTCAGTTCGGGAATATATTGCTCGGCAGGGTCATCGAGCCGAAGTTTACCTTCGTCGCGAAGTTTCAGGATCGCCATCGACGTAATGCTTTTGGTCATCGAAGCAATTCGAAACAGCGATTTTGTGTTGGCTGGCGTTTGCTTTGCTACGTTGGTAAATCCAAAACCGCCTGAATAAACCAGCTTTCCATCGACAACAATACCAAATGCCAATCCCGGAAAATGTCGTTTTTCGGCAGCTTCTTTATATAATTTTTCAACGATAGGGTAGGCCGCTTCGAGTTTTTTCAGCCGGTTGGCGTCTGCAAAAACTGGTGGTTGATACGTAGTAGTGTGTGCTACGTTACGGCTCGCTATTGTTTGGGCAACAACGGATGACGTAGTAAGCAGGAGTGCGTAAAAAAGATGTTTCATTGTCAGGTTGTTTCAGTCGCACGAACTTACGAGATAACTGAATACAACCGATTCGGCACGTACTGAAATCAAAAAGACAGTCAAAGAGTCGACCGTAAATCAGACGTACTAACTCATTACAAAAAACGCTGGGCTCTCATTGACCCAGCGTTTTTGATTTATCTTGTCTAATCTTGCATTTACCCATACGCCTACAATGACCAAAGGGTTGCATGGCGTTTACAAATCCATATGAAAAAGCTATTATGAGAAGCTTATTAGCTCGTACCTATCTCGTTGTCGTGACTTTTGTAATGATGCCCGGCCCATACGATAATACGTAGTACGTATCAAGATTTGCCGTACTTGGATGAATATCAACAGCAGTAATGACTGGCGATAACAACGTAGCACCAGCATCGTTGGCGACCCGACCCGGCGTTGCGAAACCAAATTCGGTTACAAGTGGCTGGCCGCCAGGCGCCAATGTAATATCGGTGAGGCCCGAAAAGCCGCTTCTATATACAGTAGGCGTAACGGGGGCTGTTCCCATTGCATTTACTTGATAAATTTTGGCCGCACCAGCCGGGAAAGGAAATCCAGCCAGCGTGCTTACATAAAAATTGGTTCCATCGTATACAATGCCCGTCGGCACGGCATCAACCATTGGCGGGCCAACGGTAGTCGAATTTGGAACATCCGGCAAAACGGCGAAAACACTTAGTGCGCCAGTAGCTTGGTTTCGACGGATGATTGCGTTTCCGCCTGCATCAACAATAAATAGATCACCACCGGGGCCAAATGTCAGGTTGTAAGGATTGGAGTCGGGGGCGTCGGGGGCATTAGGGCGAGCATTTTTTACAAACGTACCGATATCGATACCGAGCAATAAACTCGCTGGAATGGGCGAACTAACTCCCGGAACAAAGCCCGATACGTCGGCAATGAAGAGCTGTTCCTGCACGCCATTTAAAATATATAGTTTACCATCCTTATAAATCAGGTGATTAAGTCCTTCGGGTGAATTCTCCGGGCTGATAGCCGAGACAAAACCAGTAATAACAGGATACTTTGCACCGGCTGGCGTAATTACTGTTACCTGACCGTCGTTGGCCGTACCGCTCCCGGCTTCGGTTACCCACAAATTCCCTTTCGGGTCATCGGTCAGGCCAATTGGCGAACGCAGCCCGGTTGCCAGCGGAGGCCCTTGAGTGGGTGTTAGCGTTAAGGGGTTGGGAATACGGTGGTCTAAACAACTGACAACAAAGAAAACGCAACCGATAACCAAAAGAACTGGCAGTAGAGAATAACGTGTAAAGGTTTTCATGACACTGGTTGAAATTAATGATGGAGATTTTGGAAACAGAGAGAATAATGTTCTAACCCATGTCCAAATTAACCCTTGAATAGCAGGGCAGACATCGATAAAGCAGCAGCAAATTAGTAATCTATCGATCAGAAAGTTACGTGATGAATAGAAGGGGTATTGTTTATTGAGTAATCGGTAACATTTTTATCGCCACACTTTACGAAGGCTTATAAAACCACCAAAACCACTGGGAAGCAATTCGCCACGATCGAGGGCAACCGACGTAGTGAACAGTGTATTCCCTCGTTTCGTAAGTGCCCACTGCATGGATGCCAGGGCAGAAATCTGATAAAGTATTTTGGGATATGGCTCATTGAACGTACCGAAATTTCGGCTATAAGATAGCCGGAGCTGAAGCCTATGTTTTTGATGAATAATACTTTCTAATCCCGTATACCAAGCCATTAGTCTGTTGTTGGCAAACAAGGGGCCGCCCAGATTAGCCGCAGTTGCCATAAGGTCCGTATTAGGCATGATGAAGGGTGTTCCCAGTGTATTGCCACGATATGACCAACCTTCCCGATACTGGCTATGATTAAAGTAATTATCGCCCCCCTGATATCGGGCTGTTGGGTCGAATTTTGGACCGCTCTGATCCATCGTGCTGAGAAATTCGACAACGATTTTTTGCACCCGGAAACCGTTTCGCGAACGTAGTTCTTGATTGATATAACGTATACCACTCAGTCCATCAGGTACGTTTTGTAGGGCTAATCCAGAAGCATCTTCGTAGGGGTGCTGGTGATAGAACAGCCAATGCTGTGTATTCCCCTTCAATTCCAGTGCTATATCGTAACTGCCAATGTGATTACCAATACGGTTAGTGCCGTCAAAATCCGTATACTGATCTGTTTGGAGCGCATCTGGATAGTGACCAATTACCATAGAAAGATAATCCCGAAAACCCGTTGGCAGATGTCCATTTACCGCAACAGGCGTTCCAATCAAATAGGAGGCATGACCGCCCCATTGCACCTGATGATTCAATCCCATCGTTAAACGCGCGCGCCAGTGCGGTTTACCAAGACGAACGTAAACGTATTTCTGATGAAGGTAACTCCCCTGAATATAGGTGTTGACCAACCAACCATGTGCATAACCAGCTCGAAAAGCGATAAGCTGTTTGGTAAAACCCAGTGATACAAAATCCGGGGTGTGTAGCTGAACTTTCGGAAAGGGCAGCGCATTCCCCGACCATGCTACGTTGCCCGATGTTAACGTAGTATCGCCCAGTCCGTATGTTTCTTTTCGATTGCCGACAAATAGCTCAACTTTACCAAATTGTGCTTTTACGAAACTCTCTGGCAGAAGGAAATTCGTGCTGTAACGACTAGTCGGCTGGCCTACATTGACAACAGCGTTCAGGCCGAAACCCCAGTCGAAGCGCGATTTTCGGTGAGTAGTCGAGTCGGTTTTCGGGTGATAATCTTTCATCGCACTGAGCCGGCCAGTACCAAATGACCCACGTAATGGAACAATTCCATATTGGTTTGTCCGTAACCAGAAAGGTATTTGTGAATCAGTTGCACCAATTCCGCCTAGTTCTACCGAATAGTTAATCCGCTCTGACGATTGAGCCGCTGCTGTCAGGCCGCTAATCCAGCCAAAAATTATCCAAAGAAGTCGCTTCGACATAGGAATGAATTGGCAAATCGGACAATCTGGAGGTCAATCGTCAAAAATCAATTGCACGTAAAGCCGTTAGCCAAAGGCGTCAACGCTGAATAAATAACCATCAGCCACCTATGCCATCAGTCAATAATATGTTACTGTTTAAACTGGCTCAGCAGGTAATCATAAAAAAGGGCCGTATTTACATCCGTAGCAATGGTTAAATCATAGCCGTTATCGTCCAGATAGGTTTGTCCGGCGTTTGGTGGGCGGGTACTTATGTTCGCTTTTATTGACTCGGTTTTAAATTGTTCGGGCATCGCCAAATAGCTGGTTGCCAGAATGTCCCACATAAAATAGGTGTAATGATAACTTGGTATTGTATCGAGAGTTAACGCCCAAAGTTGACCCGTTAGATTCGAGAGCGGATAATCGATTTGTTTGGCTAACGTACTGAGAAATTGTTTGGTAACGGGCACATGATTCGTTACGTCGAGCGGAATTAACGTCATCGGCAGACCAAACGTCAGGAGTTTTTGCGAGCTGATTGGGTCCCAGAAAACGTTCCATTCGGCAGAACCATCATGCTGAAACATCTGCACATTGCCCGTTGTTCGGAAAGCTCCCGCCATCCAGACTACTTCGGCTATTTTCGATTTCAGTTCGGGGGCTTGTTCTAGCGCCAACACCAGATTGGAACATGGTCCGGTCATTAGAATCGTTACGTCGTCGGTAGGGGCTCTTAATCGGTCAATAATGAGTTCGGGGGCACTTGGGTAGGTGTATGGATTGGGCGACTGCGGCAGATTGATTAGCATCGGTAGGGCGTTGATAATTTCAGGACGTGCCCGCCATTCGTTCGGAAACGCGTTGATGCCGTAATAATCACCTCGTCCCAGCGGAACCTGCTCCTGACCCATTACCTGAAGCAGTTTATAGGTTGATTCAAGAGCGGGCTCAATGTAGCAGTCGGCGGGTGTTACTGTAACACCAATTAACTCAGTGTCAGGCATTGTCAGAACGAGCAGTTGCGAAAGCAGGTCATCGATGGCACCGTCGTGGTCCATCAGTACAAGTTTAGCCATGGAGATTACTTTATCGGATAATTACTACGTTACACTTCGGTCAACAGCAGTTGAGCAATCATAAAATAAACGCCGATGCCAATGAGGTCGTTGGCGGTGGTGATAAATGGGCCGGATGCAACGGCCGGATTAATGCCAATTCGATTCAATAACAGCGGGGTAACGGTACCCATAAACGACGCTAGCAGCACAACGGCAAGTAGCGACGTAGCAACTACAAAAAACAGGCGGGGTTCTCCAATAATGAAGGTATAAACGCCAGCTATCAGCCCCACAACCAGCCCGTTAAGAATGGCAACCAGCAAGGTACGAAGCAGTCGTTTGGCCATCGTCATGCTCAACCCCGACGTATCGGTAAGGCTTTGCAAGATCATCGACGAGGTTTGAATCCCCACATTACCGCCCGTTGATCCGATGATTGGAATAAAGGCTGCCAATGCGGCTATTTTGCCTAATTCGCTCTGAAATCCGTTGATGACCGTAGCCGCCATCAGACTGCCAACTGCCCCCGCAATGAGCCAGGGTAATTGAATTTTTGACCGCTGCCATACACTGTCATCTTCTTCAACTTCACCCGACAGACCGGAAATTACCTGAATGTCTTCTTCGGCCTGTTCGGTAATTACGTCCACTACGTCATCGATAGTGATACGTCCCAAGAGTCGCTGCTGTACATTCACAACCGGAACCGCATCAAGGTCATATCTCTGCATGACTTCGGCCACTTCGGCCACCGGGCGATACGTTTCGACAAACACTACGTCTTCATCGTAGATGTCGGCGATTTTGGCGTTCTTACGGGCCAGCACAATTTTTTTCAACGAAACCAGGCCGAGTAGTTTGCCCACATCGTCCACTACGTAGACGGCGTAGACATTTTCAACATCTTCGGCCTGTTGTCGGATTTCTTCGATGCAGGCATTGACCGTCAGATTGACGTTGATACGTATCAACTCTTTCTGCATCAAACTGCCTGCTACGCCATCTTCATAATGCAGCAAATCCAGAATGAAACGTGCCTGTTCGCGGTCTTCAAGCAGGCCAATAACTTCTTCCCGTACCTGAATAGGCTGTTCGTTCAGTAAGTCAACCGCATCGTCCGAATCCATTTGGTTGATGAACGGCGCAATTTCGGTCGATGAAAATAATTTCAGTAAGTTAGCCCGTTCGACAGGATCTAGGTTTGCCAGAATTTCTGCACCAACAGGTTTATCCAGCAAACTAAGCAGATAATGAGCGAGTTCTGGCTCCAGTTCATTAAGGATTCCCGAAATATCGGCCGGAAATAGCTCCTCCATTTCGGTACGTAGCCAGGTATCATTGCCAGCTTCAACAGCCGCCTGAATCTGCTCAAGGTATTCTTTGGTAAGTTCAAACGTCACGGGTTAAAAAAGCGAAAGAGTGAAAGAATTAAAGAGTGAATCGGAATGCCGAACCGGAACGAAAGAGTGATTTGTAGATGATAGCTTTTCGCTCTTTCGCTCTTTCACTTATTCACTCATTAATTGAGTCAGTTCCACAAACTGGGCCACGCTCAATTGTTCGGCTCGTTTGTCCATAAAAGTACTGGCCAGAGCAGCCTCGGATGGGTTTAACGGTTTAAGTGCGTTGCGGAGTGTTTTTCGCCGTTGATTAAATCCGTGTTTAACCACCTGCGTAAACTTACGTTCGTCGCAACCGAGTTCTGTTTTGTCGTTACGTCGCAGCGATATAACACCCGAAACAACATTTGGGGGCGGATCGAATACGTGCGGCTCCACCGTAAACTCGTATTTAATGTCGTACCATGCTTGTAATAATACGCTCAGAATACCATAATCCTTATTGCCTGGTCCTGATGCAACACGTTGTGCCACTTCGCGCTGAAACATGCCCACCACTTCGGGCACACGGTCGCGCATGTCGAGTACTTTAAAAAGAATCTGCGTCGAAATATTGTACGGAAAATTGCCGATGACCGCAAATGGCTCCGTATTTTCGGGTTGTTTATCTGGTAATAAATCAGGTCGTATATTCAGGAAATCGGCTGGCAGAATACGTCCCTCTAATGCCGGTAC
Source organism: Spirosoma daeguense (assembly GCF_054776875.1). Lineage (NCBI taxonomy): Bacteria > Pseudomonadati > Bacteroidota > Cytophagia > Cytophagales > Cytophagaceae > Spirosoma > Spirosoma daeguense. Next base: position 723,711 of record NZ_BAAHBF010000005.1, on the reverse strand, counting down.
GTATTTTTTTAGATAATCAACCGATTCGCGGTCGATCTCAATGACATACGTAATAAATCGGTTATCCTTTAATAGAAACTGCGTCAATACGCCCATTCCCGGCCCTATTTCCAGAATTTTCTGATACCCACCATGACCGGTGAGGAGGTCCGCTATATCCTGAGCGATACTAAGATCTTTCAGAAAATGTTGACCAAGCGCTTTTTTGGGTTTAACGTACATACGGGCCGGGTGTTTTAAAAGACAAAGGTAGGCCGCTCCAATCGAAATATTAGCGAACGTCGCTAACTATACCTGATTTTAACACCGTCAACTATATTCGATACAGAACGATTGGATTAAGTTATGTTTAGGCTGAAGTGCTCACAAACGCCCGCTGATGAGACAGCATTTGTTTTCAGCGATGAGCCGCCGTTACGTTGCCAGCTGGCCGTGTAGATTCCTGAACGATCAACTCCGATTCCAGATTGATTTGCGTAACTCGGTTGTTAGCTACCAGCGCGTCAAGCAGGGTTTTTGTGGCAAGCTGCCCCATTTCCTGAATCGGCTGGCGGATGTATGTAACAGGCGTATTGAAAAGCTCATACGCTTCGGTTTCATCGAAGCCCACTACGGCAAGCTCGTCAGGAACGCTACGTCTCAGGTGTTTAATTTCTTTTAAACCAGCCATTGTCAATACGTTGGATGTAAAAACGATAGCCTCTACCGCATTCGGGCCAGTTAGCAGGTCTTCCATCGCTTTGGTTATATCGTCGGTAAAGTTGGCCGGGCGTATTTCGTGCAGCCAGCTTTTTTTTGTCGGAAGCCCGGCCTCCCGAAGTGCCTGCCAATAGCCCTGAGCCCGCTCCTGCATGTGAACCAGTGTGGTTTTAAAGGTAACGAGCCCGATCTGCGTGTAATTTGCTTTCAACAGATGCATTACGGCTTTATAAATTGCCTGAGCGTTATTGAGGGCAACGTAGTTGGTTTTGACGGCTGGAAAATACCGATCAATCAGCACGAAGGGAATACCCTGATTTTGCAGTTCAACTAACTGGGCTTCAGCGTTGGCAGGAGCAGCAATGAGCAATCCATCGACCTGTCTGTTCAAAAAAGTTTTAATTATTTTCTGAAATTTTTCCGGGCTTTCCTCCGAGCTTCCAAACAGCACCGTATAATTCTGTTTATCGGCTTCATCTTCGACGACGCGCGCTAAAGCTGCCGAAAATGGATTGGCTATATCAGCCACTACCAGCCCCAGGGTTCGCGTTTTGTTTGTTTTCAGACTCTTAGCCAGCAGATTCGGCTGATAGTTTAATGCCTGAGCTGTTTGCCTGATTTTGCGAGCGACTTCCTTATTGATTCGGTTTTCTTTCTGGTTGTTCAATACATACGAAACCAGCGTCGTTGATACGCCGACCGCCTGCGCAATATCTTTCAAAGAGGTTTTCTTACCCATACCGCAATACTCTTATAATCCTATTTTTTGTTTAAACGTTAAAATGAGAATAGTGTTAATTTATACTGTAACTTATTTGTAGTATCGAGCAATAATCATAAAAAACTTTCAAAAATTGTATTATTATTATAATTATAAGGGTGATAATAAAGTATTTTACTGTTAGAATCGATTTTTTGTTGAAACGTTTAAACTCATTATGCGTACTTCACGTTTGTTAAACAAGTACAAAATAAAGAAACTCATGTGGACTGGATACATACCTCCGATATATAAAGGTCGCTGCTAAGGCAGCAATACAAAAGGTGAATTCGGGAGCAAGAAGTAGACCTGTAATGTAGTCTTTAGCTTCCTGTACCATTGGCCGTAAACGATCAAAACAACAATGAAAACGACACACACATCTCAACATAACGAAACCGATAGTAATCCATCGAATCAGCAGTTTGTGAAAAAGCTGGTTCGCAGATATACTGACCTGTTCAGAAACCTGGGCAAAGCCGGAAAGGCATATAGGTCGACCAATTTTGAGCACACAAGTTCAGATTTTCAACTAGCGGATCTCCAACAACAGGTGAATGAGCTAAGCCAAACGTTATTGGCACTGAAAGACAGTCTGGCTGGGCCGAAGAGACATAAAATGGGGGCTCATCAACATTCTAAAAAGGCAGCATCGCAAAACGAAATCGGGCTGAAACGTTTCCGTGCCCTGCAGGCTGCCGGGGCGTAGTATGCCTTCGTCAATAAATAAGTTACAGACGCGCAGCACGTAGCGTCTGTTTTCAATTCATCAACTGTAAAATCATGAAACGATTCTCTGTTTTATATCAGTTCAACGAGCAATACAAACACATCTGGGCCGCGACGGAGGAAGAAGCTCAAGTGGTTATAAATCAAATACTTATGGATAAGAGACGTACACCGATTGGGGTTTACGATTCCAAAACGGAACTGATCGACTGGGTTCCCGCTATTCAGCAGGTATATAAAGAGGCTTCGATCAGTGAACAGGGACGTAAAGGCGAACGAATGATTCTCATTGCACAGGCGTTACGTCGTCGCGATTCCAACTGGCATTCTCTGGAAGGGGTTAATCGGCCTAGTTTTTTTGCCTGAGCTAGCGGGTTCAACCCCCATCAGAATCAGGTCATCAGGCCTGTAGCTCAGACGCTTTCAAGGTGTCTGAGCTACGTTGGCCGGAGAATTTTGTGCTGATCAACGTAGACCCATCCTGTCCAGCAAAACAGGAAAAGTATACCGAACAGAAATGAACGTTGTAGTGGGTTTGTATGCGTCAGCGGTTTAGGCGACTCCTCCGTTCGAATGTGTAAATGCTTTCCCTGATTGGCTCCAAAAACCTGTACTACGTAGTAATTGACGTATTTATCGCCGAATGTAAGCGGACTGCTTTTCTGCAATTTTTTATGGTATTCGCTCGAGTTAATCAGTAACGTAACAGGCTGATTTAATCGAACATCCTGTTTCAGAAGGCGAATGTCATTGGTGTAATTTCGACGTCGTACAAAAAAATCAAAGCCGGGCCAGCGCTGAAGTCGAAACGTAAAACCGACCAATCGCCCTTTATTACGATTTTCTGATACGTAGCGTACAGTATCGGTTAGGGCGGTCAGTTGAACAGGCTGATGGGCGTCTTCTGAATTGTAGGCCAGAAAACCAAAGCCAATATTAGCCGCTACCAGCAAAGTTAATCCAACGATGGCCCAACGAAGCCGGTTGCGAACACGTAGCGTCATTACTTTCTTGAATGGGACAGCCTGACTGTGGTAATTAATTATGGCGTATAATTCGTTGTAATCCTCAAATTCATCGGCACGAATTTGAAACCAGTTGTCGGGTAAATAAACGATAAGTTCTCCGTTACGTACCAGATGCCCTGTAATGCTCGTATACGGATACTGATACGTTCGCTGTCCGATTTTTCTGATAGTAAAACTATCTGAATAGCAGGTAATGGAAACCGTTTGTTTTACAAATTCAATTACCAGCAACAGCCAGATAAACCCCATAGCCGTTTCGAAAATGAGCAATTGACCCCAATTAATGTAGGGTTTATTTTGAAGAGCCAGCCCAACCGGCAGAATAAGCGTGGTTATGAAGAGCATGAACACGCTTAGCCAACGCAGTTTCTGGAAGCCTGCTTTAACATTAAACGTATATGTTTGCTGATCAACCATCTCTTTAAACGTACTAGTAGTTAACTCCCAATAATCGCAATGGTTAACCGGCTGATACAAACAATTTTGTTGTTTTCATCGGTGATACGTATGTCCCATACGTGTGTAGTACGTCCTGTATGAATCGGCGTACAGCGACCATATACCCAACCGTCACGTATCGACCGAATGTGGTTAGCGTTGATTTCCAGCCCAACGGCGCGTTGTGTGTCAGGGTTGTCGAGCAACATCCATGATGCTACGCTGCCTAATGTTTCGGCCAGTACTACCGATGCACCGCCGTGCAAAATGCCAAATGGTTGTTGGGTTCGTTTATCGACAGGCATACGGGCTATCAGATAGCCTTCACCAGCTTCCATGAATTCGATACCAAGGTGTTTACCGATGGAGTCTGTGTGAATAAAATCAAGTGCATTCAGATCGAAATTCGCTTTCATAGTTGTAAAGGTAGGAGGGACTGTAGGTTAGAAATGGAATAAATGACAGAAAACTAATTATTTCCGTTATAGTTTTTCACTTCATGTTACTAGCTTCCAGCTACTGTAAAAACCATTGTTTTTGTGTAATTTTGCGCTTTAAAATCGGGAAAAATTGCCAATAGGCAAGCGAACAAGTTTGGGACAAAAGTTAATTTATCTAATTCGCCACGGCGAAACCGACTACAATCGTCGGGGCGTAGTACAGGGAAGTGGAGTTGATTCGGACTTAAACGAAATGGGTCGGGCGCAGGCGCTGGCTTTTTTTCAGGCGTATCAGCACGTGCCGTTCAACAAAATCTACATCTCAGGACTCAAACGGACGTATCAAACAGCAGAGTCCTTTATTGAGCTAGGATTGCCTTTCGAGAAACTTACTGGCCTCAATGAAATTAGCTGGGGTATTATGGAAGGTAAAGTTCCGGGCAACCTGGACAATGAATATTACAGAGACCTAATTGAAGGATGGGCATCGGGTAATACGGCAATGGCCACCGATGGCGGAGAAAGTCCCGAACAGGTTGTTGTCCGTCAGAAAGAAGCGTTTGCCGAAATCCTGTCACATCCGGAAGAAGAAACCATTCTGATTGCTATGCACGGCCGGGCCATACGAATTCTGCTTTGCTGGCTTACCAACCAGCCTCTGGCAATGATGGACCATTTCGAACACAGCAATCTGTGCCTTTATACGCTCCGATACAATTACGATACTCAGGTTTTTACGATTGAATCGAGCAACGATACGGCCCACCTGCTCTCGTTGGCTATGGCCTGATACTATTTAGAAAGGGAAGTGAAACGAACGAGCAGCAGTAGAACAATCAATTGTCACTACGCCGAGCGTTTGTTTTACTTCCCTTTCCTCCTTCTTGCGGCCCCATCCTTCATCCTTTTCTTCCATTAGTGTAGTATCTTGTTCTTCTGGATATCAATCTTGTATATTCGCCTACTGTCCGCTAGTGGGGGAATTACTAATAGGTATGTCGAAGCAGAAAATATATTGGTTTTGTCAATTTTTCGGGTGGTCGTTGCTGATTTTGGTCGACTACTCGGCTTATGTGCTTGAATTCGGATTCGAGCATGATACGTTGTATCTGGCCATAGCCAATATTTTTCTGGGTGTTACACTTACACATCTATACCGACTCATGATACGTCGGTGGAATTGGGTCCGGATGCATTTTTTTCAACTAGCTCCCCGCGTACTTTTCTCGGCCTTTGTTATGGCACTGGTTATGACAATGGTCAACTTGCCAATTGATCGACTGATTGTTCCGCAAACGCTGATGGACGAGCCCTGGCTCTTCATTGGCTACATTATGTCGTGGGGTAAAATTATGCTGGCTTGGGTATTGAGCTATACGGTTTACCACTACGTTGAAGAAAACCGGAATGCCGAAATCGAGCGTATTCTCCTGAAAACCAATATTCGAGAAACCGAAGCCAAAGTGCTACGTTCGCAACTGAATCCGCACTTTGTTTTCAACGCCCTGAACAGCATTCGCGCTCTGGTCTACGAAAATCCGACTAAAGCACAGCAGGGAATTACGCAACTCTCAAACCTGCTTCGAAATTCACTGCTTGCCGATCGACGCAAGACAGTCGAATTGCGGGAAGAAATCAAAACGGTAGAAGATTATCTTGCCCTTGAGAAAGTACGTTATGAAGATCGGCTAACATCGCATATCGACCTCGACGGCCGAACGTTATTCTGGCAGGTGCCGCCCATGATGCTCCAGACGCTTGTAGAAAATGCGATAAAACATGGCGTATCGACAGCTATAGGTGGAGGGTTTGTTGAAGTTCGATCAACCGTTGAGGCCGACAAATTGCATATACAGATTCGTAATACCGGTGTGCTGGGCGATAAAAAAGCGTCTGGCGGATTTGGGCTTGCTAATACGGCCCAACGGCTTGAGCTGTTGTATGGCCCGGAAGCGACGTTTGATATTTTTCAGGAAGAAAAGAGAGATAACCAATCGGGCGAAACACTTGATTTAAGCAAAGGTGGTCCGGTTGTCTGTGCTGAAATAACAATCCCTGCTCAATCGGAGGGTATATTCCGAAAAAAGGAGTTAGGTGTTAGTAGTGAACGATAAGGAATCCACGAAGCAATAACCTAACTAATTCGCGTTTATGTTCTCGCTACGTACCTTTATTCCCTTGCCCGCATAATATACACGTATGAAAACCATTATCATCGACGACGAGCGGCTGGCTCGTAATGAGTTACGTAGATTACTCGAAAACTTTCCTAAAATCCAGATTATAGGCGAAGCGGCTAATGCCGATGAAGCCTTGCCAATGATTGATGAACTTCAGCCTGAACTACTATTTCTCGACATTCAGATGCCGGGTAAAAACGGTTTCGAGCTATTACAGTCAATTGAAGGGAAAACGCCGGAGGTAATTTTTACAACTGCTTTCGATGAATATGCCATCAAGGCATTCGAATATAATGCGCTGGATTATCTGCTAAAGCCTGTTGAGTTAGCGCGCCTGTCAGAAGCGATACACAGGGTCGAAGAAGAACAGCACGTACCAGAAAATAATGGAACCGCATCAGGTTCGACAAGTAAAATTCTGGGCGAAAATGATCAGGTTTTCGTTAAAGATGGCGAAAAGTGCTGGTTTGTAAAATTAGGCAAAGTTCGCCTGTTCGAGTCGATGGGAAACTACGTTCGGCTTTATTTCGACGATCAGAAACCACTCGTTCTCAAGTCATTGAATGCACTGGAAGATCGGCTGAATCCTGCTACGTTCTTCCGAGCCAACCGCAAACACATCATCAATTTGCAATGGATTGAAAAGATTGAACCCTGGTTTAGCGGTGGTTTACTGGTAACGCTACGGGGTGGCGATAAAATCGAAATTAGCCGTCGGCAAGCCATTCGGTTTAAAGATTTGTTAAGTTTGTAATAACGAGTAAACAGGAAGGGGCGGAACGTAGTACAGAAATTGAGAAAATCCTCATACTCGTTGAGTTACTTCCTGTTTACGTATTCGGTTATTACGTCTCTTGCATGAAGTATTTTATTGCCGCTTTTCTTTTCAGCTCTGTCTATTTCTTTTCCGCCTGTCAGTCTACGCGTTCGGGGCCGCCTGCATTTGATCGGCAACAGTTTACGTTTGCTGGCGCAACACGATGCGACACTACCAGCAATACAGGCATATCGGTTTCGGTATCTTACGTATTATTAAAAGAGGATAGTGAGGGTGCTCGAAAAATTAATGACAGTCTCCATCTTCTAGCTGTAGGAAGTATCGTCAACTGGCTGGATAGCACTACAGTAGCACAAACTCCTGATGCTCGAACCAATCTGGATAAAGCTGCTGCATTATTTGCGACCGATTACGAAGAAGTCCGGAAGGATATGGGCGCGCTGAATGGTTGCTGGGAACTGGAAACAACGGCCGATACGCTTCATGTCAGTCCAAAAACGTTGACTGTAAAATTTGAAACCTACGCCTACACTGGCGGGGCACACCCGAATTCGAATCTGACTTATTATACATTTGATCGGGAAACAGGTCGTCGTCTTACGTTAACCGACATTGTTTCTGATACTACGGCCCTGCTTGGCGTAGTAGAAAAAGCATTTCGGAAACAGCAGTCAATACAACCCAAAGATAATCTGGAAGAACAGGGTTATTTTCTACACGAAGGGCGTTTCTTTCTGCCCGAAAATATTGGCCTTAACCAGAACGGTATGGTGTTTTATTATAACCCCTACGAGATTGCCGCCTACAGTGTCGGAGCTATTCAAATAACGGTTCCGTATGAACAACTCAATGGGATACTACATAACGACTGGTTATAACTCCTTTCTGATATGACCTACGACGAGTTTACAGCCTCGCTTTCTGCTACTAAGCCGCCAAGTGAATTGCACCCTGTGTTACAAGGGCTTTGGTATGATGCCAACGACAATTGGGAACAGGCTCACAACATTGCCCAAAGCCGGGAAGGTACGCAGCGGTACGACCGGCTTCATGCTTACTTACATCGCAAAGAAGGAGATCGTTTCAATGCTGGTTACTGGTATCGTCGGGCGGGTGCTCCGTTTTTCGATGGAACATTGCAAGAAGAGTGGACTGTGCTGGTCAAACAGGAATTAACCGCTTAAGAAACAGTAGCTTTAGTTTGTATAGCCATAAAAAAGCCGCATCCTTTCGGACGCGGCCTCGTCTGTCGATGAATAAGTAATATTTTTATTCGGTTACCTCGGCTGGTGTCAGCACGTCACTCACATCGGTGAGAGGTAATCCGAAAGCGTCAGCAACTCCTTTGTAAACAACTTTTCCTTCCACAACATTCAGCCCAAGCTTCAGATCGCCGTTATCGCGGCAAGCCTGTTGCCAGCCTTTGTTGGCTAATTGTAACGCATAGGGCAACGTAGCGTTTGTTAGAGCTACAGTACTTGTATAGGGTACAGCACCCGGCATGTTGGCTACGCAGTAATGTACTACGTCGTCGATGATGTAAGTCGGATTTTCGTGGGTGGTTGGGTGGCAGGTTTCAATACAACCGCCCTGATCAACAGCTACGTCGACGAGTACCGTACCGGCACGCATCATCTTCAGCATTTCACGGGTGATGAGGTGCGGAGCTTTGGCTCCGGGAATCAGCACCGCACCGATGATCAGATCACAGACTTTAATCATCTCCCGAATATTGTATTCGTTCGACATCATCGTCTGGACGTTCGGTGGCATAATATCAGACAGGTAACGTAGTCGAGCCAGACTCACGTCCATAATTGTTACGTGTGCCCCCAGGCCAGCCGCCATCTTAGCCGCCTGTGTGCCAACAATTCCACCGCCCAGAATCAATACGTTGGCAGGTTTAACACCCGGCACACCGCCGAGCAGAATGCCACGTCCTTTCAGGGGTTTTTCGAGATACTTGGCTCCTTCCTGAACCGCCATCCGCCCCGCAACTTCCGACATTGGTACCAATAAAGGCAAACTACGGTCGGGACGTTCAACGGTTTCGTAGGCTAAACAAACAGCCCCTTTTGTCAGCATTGCCTGTGTCAGTTCTTCTGACGAAGCAAAGTGAAAATAAGTAAACAGTAACTGGTTCTCCTTAATCAGGTCATACTCAGAAGCAATTGGCTCCTTAACCTTCATAATCATTTCGGCAATGCCATATACCTCCTCAATGGTAGGTAGCATAATAGCACCAGCATTTATGTATCCTTCGTCTTCAAATCCACTGCCTTCGCCGGCGTTGACCTGTACATAAACTGTATGGCCATGCTTGCGAAGTTCCGTAACGCCTGCTGGTGTCAGTGCTACACGGTTCTCATTGTTTTTGATTTCTTTAGGAACACCAATAACCATATTATCTGGATGCCGTTGTGTGAGCGAGCAATTAATACTACAAAGCTATATGGCTGGTAATTGTTTTCTAACAGATAACTTTTTTTTAGGAAATTTAAATACAATTCGTCACCTTGATAGGAAATAATTCTTTTGAGTACCTTCCAGCAAACGTATTACCGTAAAAATGCCGCTATGGAGTCCGTTGACAGTACCGACCGTAAAATATTAAATGCGCTTCAGCAAAATGCCCAGCTCACCATTCAGGAAATCGGTAAGCTGATAAATTTATCGAAAACGCCTGTTCATGAACGTATCAAGCGCCTTGAACGAGAAGGTGTTATTGAACGTTACGTAACGATTGTAAATCGAAAAAAGACCGGGCATCAATTAATGGTTTATTGTCAGGTTACCCTCGACCGACAAACTCGTGATACGTTCACTACGTTTGATGAATCTGTCCGACACTTGCCCGAAGTGCTGGAATGTAATCGAGTGTCAGGTACGTTCGATTATTTGCTTAAAGTGATAAGCGCCGATATGGAAACTTACAATCGGTTTTATCAGGAAAGGCTGTCGGTATTGCCCGGTGCTATGCATATTAATAGCTTTTTTGTGATGTCTGAAGTGAAAAACTCAACTATAGTCCCTCTGTAAATCATTAAATTGTGAACGAGGTGGGGTGAGTTTACAGAGCTAGTTGAGACGAATTCAGGATGGTTTGTGTTCAGAAAACATACTACAATAATGCTCATTATGGAAGTCGAAATATGGAGTGACGTAATGTGCCCATTCTGCTACATTGGCAAGCGTAAATTTGAAGCAGGGCTGGCGCAGTTTGCGAATAAAAAGGATGTAAACATTGTCTGGAAAAGCTTTCAGCTTAATCCGGCAATGAAAACAGAGCCGAATAAGAGTATCAATCAGTATCTGGCCGAAGTGAAAGGCTGGAGTCTGGAACAGGCCACCCAGATGAATGACCGCGTAACGGATATGGCGCGCGAAGTGGGGCTGGATTATCATTTCGACCGGGCTATTGTAGCTAACTCATTCGATGCGCATCGGATGGTGCAACTGGCAAAAAAACATGGACTGGGTGATGCGGCCGAAGAACGCCTGTTTCGGGCCTACTTCACAGAAGGCAAAAATACCGCCGATCATGCTACGTTGCTTGAATTAGGTACTGATGTTGGCATCGATGCAGATGAACTAAGCAAAGTTCTGGCGTCGGATAACTACAGTGATGCTGTTCGGCATGACATTTACGAAGCACAGCAATTAGGGGTTCGGGGTGTTCCTTTTTTTGTAATTAATCGAAAATATGCAGTTTCAGGTGCGCAGGCTCCCGAAACGTTTCAGGGGGCACTGGAAACCGCCTGGGCTGAGTGGCAGCAACAAAATGCACCATTGGTGACTGTGAATGAAGATGATGCTACGTGTACACCCGAAGATGGTTGCGTATTGCCTGAGAATAAATAAGTTAGAAGCGTGTGATTTGCGAAGGCCAGTAGTTGAACTACTGGCCTTCGCTGTTTAATAGCCTATGCGTTCAACATTTCTATATAATACATGTAAGAGTCGAAATGATTGATTTTCAGGGGAAGGTGGATATGTATGTCTAAAAATAGATGTGAAATAGAGTAACATCGGCTGTGGTTCGGGTTTTTATTACGTTTACATTCACCCCTTTACGCTCATGAAATTCGGTCTATTCCTTTTGGCTAACGTAGCAACTGCCTTTACGCTTCAGGCCCAGACGTGGCAAGCCGTAACCACCCAAAATTCCTGCTCAGCCCGTCATGAAAATGCTGCTACGTTAATTGGCGATAGTATGTACGCTGTGGGTGGGCGGGGAGAGAGGCCGCTTGACGCGCTCAACCTGAAAACGTTAGCCTGGAAAGCGTTGCCAGCACCGCCTGTTGAAATGAATCATTTTCAGGCTATTACGTATAATGGAGAGCTATACGTAATGGGTGCGTTTCAGGGAAAATATCCGCACGAAACACCGATTCCAAATATCTATATCTACAGCCCTAAACAGGGTAAATGGCGCATAGGCCCCGAAATACCGAAGGAGCGGCTACGTGGTTCAGCAGGAGTTGTGGTGTATAAAGACAAAATTTATATGGCCTGCGGCATCATCGACGGGCACTATGACGGACACGTAGCGTGGCTCGATGAGTATGATCCTAAAACCAATACGTGGAAACGGCTGGCCGATGCTCCCCGCACCCGTGATCATATCAGTGCCGCTGTTGTTGATGATAAATTGTATCTGGCTGGCGGACGTAATTCAACGGCACGTATCAACAAAGTGCTGGAAACGACCATTGCCGAAGTGGATGTTTACGATTTTAAAACGGGTAAGTGGACAACCCTGCCTGCTACGTCCAACATCCCGACTCAACGTGCTGGTGCTACGGCTGTTACGCAGGGTGGTAAAGTCTGGATTATTGGTGGTGAAACGACACAGTTACTGGCTCACAACGAAGCCGAAGCACTTGACCCCAAAACCAATCGCTGGATAGCAGGCCCCAAGATGTTACAGGGGCGTCATGGCACCCAGGCCGTTGTTTATCAGGGCAAAATATATATTGTAGCAGGTTCTGCCAATCACGGCGGAGGGCCAGAAATCAACACCGTTGAAGTAATGAAATAAAGTGTTGTAGTTTAGGCAAAAGTGATTTCGCTACTTGTCCCTTCCAATACGTAGCAAAATCACTTTTCGGAAATTGGTCTTATTTTGCGTCCTCGAATCAATTTGAATTATGCTAAACCTTGGTTTTGTCTCGGCAATTCTGGCCGATTACGATCTGAATGGTGTTCTGAAATTTGCGTCGGAGCACAAATTCAAATGTGTTGAAGTCATGTGCTGGCCTTCCGACAATGCGGACGCTCGTCGATATGCTGGCGTTACACACATTGATGTCGATAATCTCTCCGTTGATCAGATACACAAACTGACCCGATTGTATCACGTAAACATATCGGGATTAGGTTATTATCCGAATCCGCTCGATCCAAACCCCGAACAGGCCGAGTTTTATAGGGAGCATATAAAAAAGATAATTCGGGCAGCAGCTAAACTTGGTATTCCGGTTGTCAATACGTTCATAGGTCGTAATCCGTCGCTGAGTATAAAAGATAATTTGAAACTGTATGCCGAACACTGGCCTGCCATTGTGAAAGTTGCAGAAGAGAATAATGTAAAAATCGGTATCGAAAACTGCCCCATGTGGTTTACCGATGATGAATGGCCCGGTGGCAAAAATCTGGCAACAACGCCTGCTATCTGGGACCGAATGTTCGAAATTATTCCCTCGCGGGCTTTGGGCCTTAATTATGATCCGAGCCATCTGATCTGGCAGATGATGGACGAGATAAAACCGATTTACCAGTACCGCGAACGATTGCACCACATCCATCTGAAAGATGTGAAACTGTATAAAGACAAACTCGACCGGGTAGGTATTATGGCCAATCCGCTGGAGTTTCATTCGCCTAAACTTCCGGGTCTGGGCGATGTACGCTGGCGCGATTTCTTCGCAGCTCTGACCGATGTACGTTATCGCGGCCCAGTTTGCATTGAGGTGGAAGATAAGGCATTCGAAGGAAGTCCGGAGGATGTGCAAAATGCTATTCTGACAGCTCGAAATTACCTGAGTCAGTTTTTGGTGCTGTAACATGATCGAAAAACTGAACCGGCTCGACACCGACCTGTTTTTGTGGCTCAATGGTAAATACCTGCCCTGGCTTGACCCTATCATGGTCGGGATTACGGAGCGTAATACCTGGATTCCGTTCTACGTACTATTGGTTGGCTGGTTGATTTATAAGTATCGCAAACAGGCAATAGGGCTATTGCTGACGATTATTGCATCTGTGGCCATGGGCGATCAGATTACATCGTCTATACTGAAGCCACTCACGCACCGACTCAGGCCCTGTCATGAATTTTCGTTGCAACAACTCATTCATCCGGTGGTTGAATGTGGCGGTCAATACGGGTTTGCTTCGTCACATGCTGCCACTACGTTTGCGCTTGCAGCCAGTTTATGGTTTTTATTAGGCCGGCTGCATTCATGGCTGCGCTGGACCTTTTTATGGGCCGCTGTTGTGTCATACAGCCGGATATACGTAGCGGCACATTATCCGCTCGACGTACTGGCAGGAACGGGAGTGGGTATTCTTTCGGCATGGCTATGCGTTGGTATTTACCGAAATATCCGGGAACGGTTTCAGACCTCTGGTAACATCTGGTAAAGAAACTTGGGTAACTCCGAGCAACTGGCTTATTTTTTCCTTACCTTTGCGGAAAATTTGTCTGGTAACATGGCTTCGTTTAATCCGGTTAAGATTTTTTCGGGTAGTCAATCAACTTATTTGGCCGAAAAAATTGCTCATTACTACGGCAAAGACTTAGGTGGTTACACGTGCCGTCGATTCAGCGATGGTGAAATGTCGCCTAGTTTTGAAGAATCGGTACGTGGTTGCGACGTTTTTCTGATTCAGTCGACACCTCCTCCTGGCGACAATTTAATGGAGTTGCTGCTGATGGTCGATGCCGCACGGCGTGCGTCGGCTCACTACGTAACGGTAGTAATTCCTTATTTCGGTTACGCTCGTCAGGATCGGAAAGATAAACCTCGTGTGGCTATTGCTGCTAAGTTAGTAGCCAATATGCTTGAAGCATCAGGTGCCGATCGGTTGATGACTATCGATTTACATGCTGGTCAGATTCAGGGATTTTTCGATTTTCCGGTCGATCATCTGGAAGGAACGTCGGTTTTTGTTCCCTATATCAAGAGTCTGAATCTGGAAAATCTGGTGATTGCTTCGCCCGACGTGGGCGGTGCTAATCGGGCCCGCACATTTGCCAAGCATTTCAATGCCGATATTGTGTTGTGTGACAAGCACCGCAAACGGGCAAATGAAATTGCGTCGATGCAAGTGATTGGCGACGTGGAAGGGGCTAACGTAGTACTTGTTGATGATTTGATCGATACAGGTGGCACGATGGCAAAAGCGGCTCAGATTATTCTCGACAAAGGTGCCCAGTCGGTACGGGCAGTGTGTACGCACCCGGTTATGTCGGGTAAGGCGCACGAAAATATTGGCAATTCTGTACTAGAAGAGCTGGTTGTTGCCGATACGTTGCCGATGAGACAGGCCAACGACAAAATCAGGGTACTTTCGGTGGCTGAATTATTTGCCAAAGCCATCGGCCGTATCCGCGATCATGAATCTATTAGTTCATTGTTTATAAAAAACTAAAGAGCGACAGAGTGAAAGAGTGAACGAGCGAAAGACAACAAGGTCAGCCTCTTTTTCACTCTGACGCTCATTCGCTCTTTCATTCTTTAAATTTTGTTATCATGAAAAAAATCGAGATTGTAGGGTATCAACGAGCGAATCTCGGCCGCACGGAATCACAGGCGATTCGGGCCGAGGGCAATATCCCCTGTGTATTGTATGGTGGTGAAGATCAGGTTCATTTTTATGCTCCTGCCATTCTGTTCCGTGAATTGATTTATACGCCTAATGTGTATGAAGTAAATCTGAACATTGAAGGTGCAGAATATCGGGCTATTCTTCAAGAGTCTCAGTTCCACCCAGTTAGTGATGCGTTACTACACGCTGACTTCCTGTTGGTGACTGATGATAAGCCTGTTAAATTAGCTGTTCCTGTTCGTTTGGTTGGTTCGGCTCCGGGTGTTCAGAAAGGTGGTAAACTGGTTACACGCGTTCGGAAACTGCGTGTAAAAGGAACCATCAACAATATTCCTGATTTTATCGATGTTGACGTATCAGGTCTTGATCTTGGTAAGTCGGTACGGGTTGGTCAGATTCCAGTAGCAAACATCGAAATGTTGGAGCAGGCGTCAAATCCAGTAGCCAGCATCGAAATCCCACGGGCACTACGTGGTCAGGTTTCTGCCAAGTAATTCCTAATACACTAATAGATATAAAAAAGCCGCTTATGAAAATGAGCGGCTTTTTTATTGGTATGAGCTAAACGTATTGCTTCTACTGAAGTTTGCGACAAACAGCAAAACGTGGTAAAATTCAGTTGCGAAGTGAGCGCTTGATACGTAGCAATTCATACATCTTTTTTGGCAATTCATACACAAGAATTACCAATCTATGGTAGGCTGGCACGGCTATACGAGCAGGTTTCATTAACTTGACCTATCGCTTATGACCTACTTTTTGCTGAAACGGCCTTCTTTTTTTAGTACCTATGAGTGGTGGTATCATCTGCTGATGATGCCCGTGCTGTTTCCGCTGGGTAATTATTACTTTGTTGGCCTTCGCTATTTCTCCGATCCACTTGTATTTCTTAGCGGAACGGTCACCGTATTTTTTCTTTACTGGTTGTCGATTGTAACCCTGACTGTTGCCGTTCGTTGGGTTATTGCCCGTTTTCCTGATGTTCGACAGGCCTTGCAACGAACCCTTGTGATGCTGATTTTAGTGGGTGGACTAACGGTAGTGCTGGCTATTTTCGATGTATGGGTTTATAGTATCGTGCCCAGCACAGGCGTTCGATTCAGTTGGAAAGCGGTTCGACCCATCTGGATACTCGGGTTGCTGTTCGATCTCTTTTTGTGCATTGCCTTAAGTATGTTTTACACATACTCGCAGTGGAAAAAGCATATAACCGAAAACGAACAGTTGAAACGAATGGCGCTTCAACACCAGTTCGACCGATTGAAAGGGCAACTCAATCCGCATTTTCTGTTCAACAGTTTGAACTCGCTTTCGTCGCTTATCAGTGAAGATGCCGAAAAGGCAGAACGCTTTGTCGATGATCTGGCAAAAGTGTACCGATATATGCTTCAGGCAGGAAAGAATCCAATTGGAGCTGGTGAGCTGGTTTCGCTCCAGGCCGAAATGGATTTTATTGCCATTTATATCAGTCTGCTTCGAATAAGGTATGGCGAAAGCCTTCAGGTCGAATACCGAATCGATGAGTTGTTTAAAGGCTATAACCTGCCTCCACTTAGTTTACAAATACTAATCGACAATGCGATCAAGCATAACATTATGATGGCCGACAAGCCACTTTCGATTTCGATACGGACAACCGCTTTTGGTCAGTTACGGGTTGAAAATAATCTGCAACGAAAAACGCTACGTGTTGAAACCCGTCAATCCGAACTATCGAATCTGACAGCCAAATACCAGTTATTAAGCAACGAGCCGGTAGCTATTCAGGAAACTCAGACCCGGTTTGTTGTTACGTTGCCTTTATTTCAGACAATCTCAGGAAATGGTTTGTAGCGCTTCAATCCATTATTCACAACTCAACTATTGTTTTTGGCAGAAGGAGTAGTCCAAACCGCATTTCGAACACGAATGAGGTGCAATTGACAGACTGACGATGTTATTTGCCGTTACTTTTTGGGTGGTATTGACCGGCCAATTTCTAGTTTATTGACGTAGCATGAACGAGTTTAAAACCACGATACAGAAAAAATGGACCCGTTTTGGGCTGAGTTCGCTTCGAACACAGACTCAGTGGCATTTTTTATTGCTGTTTCCGTGGTTTATCCCTTTGATTACGTATCTGGCTCTGGGTGATTCGTATATCGCTGATTTCTGGACGTTCATAAAAATCACTTGTCTGAATTTAACCATTGCCTCTGCCTGTTTGGTTACCCTCGATTTATTGACACAGGCAGTGATTCGGCGCTATCCTAATTACGGCCAAACCTGCCCCCGTGTGAGTCGGCTATTGTTGGTTTTTATGCTGGTTACGCCCCTGTTTATTTTCGGTACGTTATTCTTATACGATTATTTGCAGGTATTCGGGTACGTATATGACCATACGAATACAGGACAGATTTTATTGATTAATGTTGGCGCGAATCTGTTATCGGTCAGCATCGACGAAACAACCTACTCGCTGGCGAAATGGCGAGAAAATGCCCTTGAACGCGAACAACTGAAAAAAATAAATCTACAGAGCCAACTGGCCAGCTTGAAAAGTCAGGTAAATCCCCACTTCTTGTTTAATAGCCTCAACTCGCTGTCGTCGTTGATAGCCGACGAGCCAGAACAGGCCGAACAATTTGTGGACGAGATGGCAAAAGTGTATCGCTATCTGCTTCAAACTAATGAAAGTGAATTGACTACGCTCTCCACTGAGTTATCGTTTATCGATTCATACTACCACCTCCTGAAAACTCGCTATCGGGCTGGTATCCGATTGGAAGTAGACGTACCAACCGAATGTCAGGCTTATTTATTGCCACCCTTAACCTTACAGATGCTGGTCGAAAATGCCGTGAAGCACAACGTAATAAGTGCCAGTAGGCCATTACTTCTCGAAATCCGGGTTGTGCTCAACCATGAATCAGGAACGTATCAACATTGCCAGTTGATGGTTCGGAATAACCTACAGCGTAAAACCGGAACGGGCGTATTATCGAACCACGTCGGGTTAAGTAATATAGCGGCAAAGTATCAACTGCTTGCCAAAACAGAGCCTTCCGTTCGTGACGATGATGGCTATTTTACAGTTATTTTACCTCTCTTAATGCCCCTAAACGCATGAATGTTTTAATTGTTGAAGATGAAGATCTGGCCGTTCGTAAACTTCGTAAGCTTATAAATGAAGTAGATCCAACGTTGTCTGTTGAGGGTGTAACGGCCAGTATCGAAGAATCGGTGAACTGGTTGCAAAATAACCCAACGCCCAGTCTTATTTTTATGGATATTGAACTGGCCGATGGACAGAGCTTCGAAATATTCGAGCAGGTCGACGTAAAAAGCACGGTTATCTTCACGACATCTTATGACGAATATGCTTTACAGGCATTTAAGGTCAACAGTATCGATTATCTGCTCAAACCAATTCAGAAAGAAGAATTACAGCGCAGTCTGAAGAAGTTTTATGATTTACGAAGCCAGCCGCATTCGGAAGAAACTGCTACGTCTGGCACTCAGTTACTGAATCTGGACAAACTGCTGCGTGAACTTCAGTTGCAGCAACAGCCCAAAGATTATCGGAAGCGTTTTTTGGTGCGGCAGGGGCAACGTCTGTTATCGATTGAAACGGCAGAAATTGCTTATTTCTATACAGATGAGCGTTTTAGCTTTTTTCGAACTCATACCAATCAGAAATTTCTGGTCGATTATACACTTGACGAATTGGCGGAAGCCCTTGATCCTGAGCAGTTTTTTCGAATCAACCGGGGAATGTTGGTAACGCACAAATCCGTTGATCAGATGCAGCCTTATTTCGGTAACCGTCTGGCACTTACGCTACGTCCTGTTTTCGATAAGGAAGCCATTGTGAGCCGCGAAAAAGTAAGTGAATTCAAAAAATGGATGGGTAAATAATCATCTGAATAACTGATACGTTGGCAACCCTGCAAAAAAACCATATACCACGTAGTAAGAAGCGTGCGGCCTATTGAGCGAAAATAGTAATTTAACTGACTATCTTTGTCGGGTTGGAAGTTGTAGGCCATATATGGATATTCGTTTACGTTCTTTGTCTGGGATTATCAGATTCTTTTTTGTTTGCATTTTTGCCGTTACAGGCATCTCAACCGTTACGTCGGCGAAGGATGGCGCCGATCCGAAAGCGCCGACTGCTGTAGGAATAACCGTGGGGGCATCGCCCGTATGCGCTGGTACCAATGTAAATCTGACCGCAACAGATTGCGGAGGTACACTACGTTGGTCTACAGGCCAGAATACGTCGTCAATCACCGTAGCCCCAACCCAGACGACGACGTATTCGTTGAGTTGTATCGTAACTACTACGTCGACCGAAACACGAACAATCACAGTTCCGGTTAGTAGTACCGGGAGTAGCTCAACGGCTACCAGTTCAACCGCCGTCAGTACGTCGGTAGTGACAACTACTAACGTAACAACCAATACGTCGACGGCTTCGGCTACTGTGCAAGTGCATTCGGCTATTGTCCTGAATCCGTCTATCGTGGCAGTGGCCTGTAACAATGGGAAAGATGGCCAGGTTGTGCTTGTTACGTCGGGAGGTTCGGGATCGTATCAATATCAATTTAATAATCTGCCTTTTCAAACCAATAATCAGTTTGGGGGCTTAATTGCAGGTTCTTATCCTGTTGTTGTGCGAGACACGCGAGGGTGTAACCTTCAAACGACTATTCAAATACCCCAACCTCCTCCAATAACCGTAAGTATCACTGTGGTTGATACCAAGTGTACTGGAGGATCAGATGGTGGAATCATTGCGGTTGCTTCGGGCGGCAACGGGCAATATCGGTATATCTTGAACAACGGTGCTCCGCAATTGACCGGAACATTTGTTGACCTTAAAGCCAATACGACCTATACTTTAGGAGTTAGTGATAAGAACGCCTGCGTTTTGTTTCAGGACGTAAAAGTTGGTGCTCCTAATACGATGGATATTAAATTGACTCCGCAGCTAACGCGCTGTTCGGGTTCGGTCGATGGAGCGATATCGGTTTCTGTAACTGGCGGAACAGCCCCATTTCAGTATCAACTTGGCACCGGTGCTTTTCAGACAGGTGCCCGATTTACGGGCCTTGCCGCTAACTCATACGACGTAACCGTACGCGATAGAAACGGATGTGTAGGCAAACAATCGGTTGCGGTTGAGCAGCCGAAACCCTTGCAAATGACGGCAACATCCAAACCAGTAAACTGCTTTGGACCGAATAGCGGCTCTATTTCGGTAACGCCCGCTGGCGGTACAGGTGCCGTTACGTATCAACTGACAGCCAGTCGAAACCCGCAAAGTAGTAATGTGTTTACTGGAGTTGCGGTTGGCGATTATACGGTTGTCGGTACAGACGTCAATGGTTGTACGAGTATTGTATCGGTTACGGTTACGAAAGCTGATACGTTGAAAGTTCAGGCATCGCCCATTCCTGCTACGTGTTGCGTTTGTCCGACGGGGGCTGTTAACCTGATTACAACGGGTGGAACCGGAATTCTCCGTCAGTTTCAGGTGGCGGGGCAGCCCTACCAGATTGGCAGTCAGATTGGGAGCCTTCGCCCCAACTCCTATCTGCTACGTGTAGTTGATGAGGCAGGTTGTACGGATTCTGTCAGAGCCGTTGTGACCGATGGAAATTCATTATCGCTTTCTATCGCAACAATAAAAGATGTGCTGTGTAAAGGTGGGAACAACGGTGAAGCAGCAGTTCAGGTTGTTGGTGGCACAAAACCATTTACCTATTACTGGTCAACGGAACGAAAAGACACCCTGAAAACATTTACAACCTCACAAACGGGGTTAACCGAAGGCGCTTACACAGTAAGCGTAGTTGACAGTAATCGTTGCACAACCAGCACCGTATTTGTAAATATTAAAGCGCAATATCTGATTCCGGCAAAACCCGTTTTGGCGCAGTCGGGTGGTACGTTACAGGTGGTTGATCCACCAGCGGGAATTCAATGGTATATACGTACGGATACAGAACCAGGAAAACCCATTGCGAATGCTACCGGAGCAACACTTACGCCATTCAACAGCGGGCAGTACTACGTTATTGTTACCAACAACGGTTGCGTATCGGCCCCTTCTGAAGCGATCAGTTTTGTTTTAACGGCTGAAGAGCGAGGAACGGGTTTATCTGTACGGGTTGTACCAAACCCAATTGTTGACCGCTTGCGGCTGGAAATTGAACAGGCAGAGCGTTCGGTGGTACAGGTTGAATTGCTCGATGCATCTGGCCGGGCTGTACGTGCTTTTGAAATTCCTGCCTTTACAGGTAAAAAACAAGCTGAATGGCCCATGAGCGGTGTTTCTACCGGAACGTATTTACTCAAAGTAAACGCCGATTCACGTCAGTCTGTGCTACGTGTCTTAGTCCAGTAATCTTTGTTAGGTTATATATAAAACCCCGCTCTGGAAGTAACAGGAGCGGGGTTTTATTATTGAAAGCATTTTAAGTAGCCTTAAAGCTTTTCTTCGAATAGTTTCAGAATACGTTTGTATTCATCCATCCAACTGGTCGGTTCTACAAAGCCATGATCTTCAACTGGGTAAGCAGCTACTTCCCAATTTTCTTTACGAAGTTCAATGAGTCGCTGTATTAGACGTACAGTGTCCTGAAAGTGTACGTTTACATCGACCATGCCGTGGCAAATAAGCAAATGGCCTTTTAAACCTTCGGCAAAATTGATGGGAGAAGAACGGCGATAGGAGAGGGAGTCACTTTGCGGTTCGTTCAGAATGTTGGCCGTATACGGATGATTATAAGCAGCCCAATCGGTAACCGGACGTAGTGCGGCTCCCGCTTTAAATACCGGAACGCCGGACCGGTCGGCCGCTGTAAACATGGCCATTAACGTAATAAAGCCGCCATACGAGCCGCCATAAATTCCGATACGGTTGGCATCAACGCCCTGCGTCTGAACGAGCCATTTGGCCGCATCGACGTGATCGTCTAAATCTTTTCCACCCATGTGCCGATAAATACCTGTACGCCAGTTTCGACCGTAGCCAGCACTGGCCCGATAATCGATGTCGAGCACGGTATAGCCTTTGTCGGCGAGCATATTATGGAACATGTACTCGCGGAAATACTGGCTCCACCATTTATGGGCATTTTGCAAATAACCCGCTCCATGTACAAACACGACGCTCTTGCCCGATGGATTTTTGGGTTTGTAAAGCCGTGCATAAATCTGCTGCCCGTCGCGGGCCGGAATCGTTACCAGCGTTGGTTCGCGCCATTCGTAGCCTTTGAAAGTATCTGTCAGCGATTCGGTCAGTTTAACAGGAGAAGTTATCGATACGTTTTTAGGTGCTTTACCTGACGAAATGGGATTGATAACGTCCACATATAACTCCCAGGGTTTATTAGTTGCCGAGTACCGAATAGCCAGCCGGGTTTCATCGGGCGAAAGTGTTACGTCGTTAGCGCCCGTCATGTTTGTTAGCCGAACCCGTTCGCCACCATTGACCGACATTCGATAAAAATGTTGTTCTCCCGGATGCACTTCGTTGGTTTGCAGAAAGAAATACGTTTTATCTTTCGAGAGCTGCACCTGCTGGACTTCAAATTTGCCCGAAGTCAGTTGCTTTTTTGCTCCTGTCAGTACGTTAAGGGTATAGATGTGTGAATAACCGTCGGCTTCAGACTGATACCAGATCGTCTGGTTATCGGCCAGAAAATTCATATTTCCGGGAGCATTCAATCCGCCAATATTTGGTCCACCAATCCAGGCATCGTCATGCTGACGGTCGAGCAGGCTGAGTTTTAGCGTTTCGGGGTCTAAACGCATAATCCAGCGATCTTTGTTGTCGAGCGACCGAACGACTACCACGCATAACTTACTATCGTCAGACCAGATTGGGCCATTAATAACTACAGAGCGGACTTTTTTAGCTGTATCCGACTTGGCCGGTTTGCTATCTTTCAGGTAGTCGGGTTTGTCGGAAATGCCCGGAATCTCTTTCACCGAAACCAGCCGAACGGTGTCTTTGGCAATGTCGTACACAAAAAACTCGTGCGTTGCCAGCGGTGCGCCTACTTTGGTTCGGGCCGGAATATCTTCGGTATAACCCGATTCTGTTACGTAGTTTGGTACCTGCGCTGTTTTGGCACCTGTCGGATTTTTAGCCAGACGATACGTAACGTAACGCCCGTTGGGACTTAGTTGCGGGTTAAATAGCCGCTTCTCATCCAGATAAATCTCTTTCGGACGATTGGGTTTATTAGCTTTCGTGATACGTTCGCCTTCGTCTTTTTTCTCTTTTCGTTCTTTCAAAATCGTTGACAAACGTAGCTGATCCTGTTTCAGAAATTTCTCTTCGTCGGTCAGTTTCGGGTCGGCTTTTTTCGTGCCAGAACGGAAATCGGTGAGTTGGGTTAGCTCGCCTGAGTTAAGGTTAATGCTGAACAGGTTTTCACTACGTCGGAAAATAACCCGTTGCTCATCGCCCGAAAAAACAGGATCGCTTTCGGTTTCGACCGTATTTGTGAGTTGCCGAATCCGGCCAGTTTTTACGTCTATCCAAAATAAATCGCCCTGACGGTCGAAAAGTCGCTGTGTACGAGCCTTATTAAATGCTTCTACAGGAGCCGTCGGTAATTTGTTACGTTCGGCAGGACTTACTTTAACAGGTTTCGACGGAACAAGTGCGGTGCTACGTCCCGATTTACTAAACGTGACTTTATAAAGCGAGTCGCTCTTGGCTTTTTCTGGGTTCCAGTTAAAATAAAGCGTTTGCGAATCGTCGGACCAGAACGGATTTGAGGGCGATGTGCCAATCCAGTCTTTAGGGTCCTGCATAATGGTTTCGATGGTGAGGGGAGAGGTGTTGGCCGACGTAGCAGTTGGTGTTGATTGTGCCAGCGCCGACGTAGCGAACAACGCGCAAGACCAACTAAAAAGGTAACGCATATTAAGACGAAGTGAATGAAATGGATGAAACCGGAAATTAGGAAGAAAAGGCTGAAAAGAGTACTTTCCGCTATGAAAACAGTGATCAACCCTGCTATAGAACCGATTGTACGCGAATTTAAAGCGGCATTACCTGTCTCTTAGCGGAGTATATCAGAACGCTCGCAAAGAAGGAGTGCGCGTATGAAAGAACAGGTAAATCACTTTCTTGAACATGCCCAAATCGCATTGGATGATGCTAAAATAGTTTAGATCTCACACAGAATTAGGTTGAACAGCATCCGCTCGATTGAGCTATAATTTATACACGGTCTAAAGGTTGGCTCTGTTTCGGTATGCGAGCGTTTATGTTGGCGAAAGATGTTATCTTGCCTAACCAAACGCTAACCGATTCGATGCGATACGTTGTTCATGCTTACGACTATACCGATGCAGATGCCCTCAGCCGTCGTATGGCAGCTCGTCCTGCCCATTTTGAGTATGCCCGTCAATTAAAAGCCAATGGCCAATTCGTGCTGGGGGGAGCCTTGCTCGACTCTGCTGGTAAAATGATCGGCTCCATGCTCCTGCTTGAGATGGAAACCGAAGAGCAGTTGAATACGTATTTGAAAACAGACCCCTACATCGTAGCGGGTGTTTGGGAGAAAATAGACGTAAAACCCTTCCGGCAGGCTGACGTATAAACAGCTACAGTAAGGCAACCAACTACAGGCTCAACAGCCAGATTGCAATTCAACCAAAGGAAGGAGTTTGATTTAACGAATGAAAATTAGCGCAGCAATATTTGATATGGATGGCCTGCTGGTGGATTCAGAACCCCACTGGCGAATTATGGAGCGGGAAGTATTTGCCACCGTGGGCTTATATCTGACCGACGAAGAGTGTAAACAAACGACAGGTTTACCCATTCTGGACGTAGTGAATTATTGGTACGCCCGCGCCCCGTGGACTGCCGAAGCAGCCGCCGGACGTAGCAATGCCGACTTGGGCGATGCTATTACCGAAGGCGTACACGACCGCATTGCGAACTTTGCCGAACCGATGCCGGGCGCGTTAGACGCATTGAATTTTTTCGCTCAGCGGGGTATTCCAACGGCTATTGCATCGGCATCGCCAATGAGCCTGATTGAAGTGGTGGTGAAACGACTCGGTATTTACGATACGTTGACACTCTGGCACTCAGCTACGTTGGAAGCTCGTAACAAACCCGCTCCCGACGTATATCTGGGAGCGGCTCGTCGGCTTGGTGTTCAGCCAGAAACGTGTTTGGCCTTCGAAGATTCGGGCAACGGACTTCAGTCGGCCCTTGCGGCTGGTATGCGGACAATTGCCGTTCCGGCCGATTTTGAGCGATATGACGCTAAATTCGCTTTAGCCGACATCGTTCTGAATTCACTCATGGAGTTTTCGCTAGAAACCCTCAATTCCTTACAAATACATACTATTCCTAACACTTAACGAGTGCCTGGCACTCTCTACTAATTTATGCGTATTTATCAGCTTGATGCGTTTACGGATCAATTGTTTGCCGGTAACCCGGCGGCAGTAATTCCGCTAAACGAGTGGCTACCCGAAGAGCAGTTGCAACAAATTGCCAACGAAAATAATCTGGCAGAAACTGCTTTTTACGTAAAAACCGACCAGCCCGATACGTATCACATTCGCTGGTTTACCCCAACGGTTGAGGTGGCTCTGTGCGGACATGCTACGTTAGCTACTGGTTACGTCGTCTTTTTTCTGGAGGAAGCGTCGAAGCCCGAAAGCGACCAGATTTTTTTTGAATCCCAAAGTGGGCAACTGAAAGTTTGCCGGAGCGACGATGGCTGGCTCACACTCGATTTTCCGGCCGATGTTGTGCATAAAGCAAATCTCCAGCCGCCCGCGCTGCTGGCGAGCGTAGTCGAAAAGCCACTTGAAGTCTACAAAGGTAAAACTGACTACATGTTGATCTATGAATCTCAGGCGCAGATTGAAGCATTAGCGCCTGATTTTCGGGAGATGAGTACTGTTCCGGCGAGAGGAGTAATTGTAACAGCTCCAGCAGATGCAGACTCCGGCGTTGATTTTGTTGCCCGTTTTTTTGGGCCGCAATCAGGTATCGATGAAGACCCAGTTACGGGTTCAGCTTTTACTACGTTAATGCCTTACTGGTCAGATAAGTTAGGGAAAAATGAACTCACTGCCCGCCAACTTTCAAAACGGGGCGGTTATCTCCGTTGCAAACTAAATCCCGGCGCAGATGAAGATCCGGGACGAGTCGATATTTCGGGACAGGTGCAACTCTATTTTACTGGCGATATCAAGGTAGGGTAATGACCCAAAACTCGTTAGATTTTTAGATAATTCTTCTATTTCGACAGCAAAGAGCCTCTAGCCAGTATCAGTATGGCTGGGCTCTTTGTTTGTTCTGATAGCAAAGGTTTGTCATTTAGAAGGTCGGTATGCTACGTATTCGTTAGTTTATGAAGAAAAAGGAACTACAGGGCGTTAAGGAGATTGCCCGGCGGGCTAACGTAGCCATCGCTACGGTCGACCGGGTGATTCATAACCGATCTGGTGTTTCGGAAAAAACCCGCGAAAAAATTAATAAAATCATTGCCGAGCTAAACTACCAGCCTAACCTGCTGGCGAGTCGGCTGGCGTCGGGGAAAATTATTACGTTGGCTGTTCTGATTCCGTCTGTTACCGAAGAAACCGATTTCTGGGAAGCACCTTTACGAGGAATTCAGCGCGCCGAATCCGAAATTCGGCAGTACGGTATTAAAGTAGAACTTTTCTTCTTCGACTTACGTAACGCCAGTTCATTTGTAGAACAGGCCAAGCGCGTATTGAACGCATCGGTGGATGGGGTTGTGTTGGCTCCCTCTTTTGTGGCCGAATCAGCGGAGTTTGCTGAAGCCTGCCAGAAAGCGGGTACGCCCTTTGTATTTATTGACTCCAATTTACCCAATCAACTGAGCTTATCGTATATCGGGCCGCCTTTGTTTCAGAGTGGTTATCTGGCTGGTAAGTTATGCACCTACGTGACGCATGAAAAGAGTAAACTGGTGGTTGTTAATATTGCCACTGCTCCCCATAGTTATGAGCAGATTGAAGAAGGATTTCGGGCGTATTTCAACGATTATAATCAGCAGTACCCAATTATCCGACTCGATATTCAACAGACCGATTATGTTTCGGTAGCGCTACGTCTTCAGGAATTGTTCAGTACTACGTCAGATATCGACGCCGTGTTTGTGAGCAACTCCAGAGCTTTTTTAGTAGCTCGTTTTCTCGAAAGTGCGCCACTTTTCCGTAAACCATTGCTGATTGGCTATGATTTTGTGAACGAAAATACCCGTTATCTGGCCAATGGCTTAATCGACTTTCTAATCTGCCATCAGCCCGAAGATCAGGGGTATCGGAGCATTATGGCGTTGTACCAGTTTCTTGTTTTTTCGGCTCCGGTTACCAAAGATTACTACATGCCAATCGACATCGTCACCCGAGAGAATCAGACTTTTTATCGAAATTGAAGCTGTTTGCTATACGTATCATATCGCGATAGATTCTACGTTCAGTGACCCTGTAGACAAAACTTTTTAGGAGTTTTTAGAAAATGATTTGACACCTGAAAAAACTTGTTACATTTACGGGTACGTACCCGTAAATGCTGATATGTGCTTTACTTTTCGATCTTTAACCTCTTTTACTCATGTTGAATGTACGTAATCCGCGAAGAGTTTTTCTGAAAAATGCCGCTATAGGCAGCCTGGTACTTGGTCTGCCAAACTCGTCCTTGGCGTGGTTGAGCAGGAGTGAGGTTGCGGCTGGAAAACGAGTCGGTATTATTGGCCTCGATACGTCGCATAGCACCGCTTTTACTAAAGTGCTGAATGCTGCCGATGCCAATCCTGAGTACGCAGGTTATAAAATTGTGGCGGCTTACCCTTACGGAAGTCGCGATATTGAAAGCAGTACGAAACGGATTCCGGGCTATATCGAAGAAGTAAAAAAACTAAACGTCGAAATCGTTGACTCTATTGACGATTTGCTGAAAAAGGTCGACGTAGTGCTGCTCGAAACCAACGATGGTCGACTGCATCGGGAGCAGGCAATTCAGGTGCTAAAAGCAGGAAAGCGGGTATTTATCGACAAACCGATTGCGGCATCTCTGGCCGACGTAGTGGCTATTTTCGATGCTTCGAAACAGTATAAAATTCCACTTTTCTCTGCGTCGTCGCTACGTTATATAAAAGGTATTGAAGGATTAGACCGAAGTCAGGTGACGGGTGCTGATGCATTTAGCCCGGCGGTTCTCGAAAAAACACACCCCGACTTTTTCTGGTACGGCGTTCATGGCGTCGAAACGTTGTATACGGCAATGGGAACTGGTTGCCGCGAAGTAATACGTATACATACCGACGGTACGGACGTAGTGGTAGGAACCTGGGCCGATGGACGTATTGGTACGTTTCGGGGGACACGAACTGGAAAGCACGACTACGGCGGAACCGTGTATACGCAGTCGGGCAATGTGAAATTAGGGCCCTATAGCGGGTATGAACCGTTGCTGAAAGAGATTATCAAGTATTTTGAAACAGGTAATGTGCCTGTTTCGCCTGAAGAAACAATCGAGATTTTTGCCTTTATGGAAGCCGCCGACGAAAGCAAACGGCAGGGAGGAACGCCGGTACGTCTGGATAACGTGATGAAAAAACTTAAAAATAAATAAGTAAAAAGCTTCTTTTTGTTACTCAATTCTAGCATAATGATGATGCTGAAATTCAGGACTTAAAGATCATGAATTCATTTACTAAACCACAGCCTTCGGCTGACTATTCCTAAATCTAATCGATTGATACGCAACGTAATATCGTATATGAAAACAACGGAAACCGCATCTGACGATCATTCGCGAAGGACCTTTCTACGACAAACACTTACCGGTGCCGCTACGTTGGCGGCTGGTGGAATTCTTCCCGGTTTTAGCCCGCTGAGTTATGCCCGGATCGTTGGGGCCAACGAAAAAGTACGAGTGGGTGTAATGGGCGTCAATAGCCGTGGACTGGCATTGGCCGGAAATTTTGCCTTACAGCCCAATTGTGAAGTTGTTTCGATATCGGATGTCGATACGCGGGCAGCCGAAAAATGTATCACAGCCGTTGAAAGTGCTCAGAAATCGAAACCTAAAAATGTTCCAGATTTCCGAAAGGCGCTGGACGATAAAGATGTTGATGCATTGGTTGTTGCCGCTCCTGATCATTGGCACGCACCAGCGGCTATTCTGGCTTCGAAGGCGGGTAAGCACGTGTATCTGGAGAAGCCGTGCAGCCACAATCCAAACGAAGGGGAACTGCTGGTAGCGGTTGCCAAAAAATACAAAAACGTGATTCAGATGGGTAACCAGCGCCGGTCGTGGCCCAACGTAGCGCAGGGAATTCAGGACGTAAAAAACGGCGTTATTGGTCGACCCTATTTTGTAAAAGGCTGGTACACAAACAATCGGGCGTCGATTGGCGTGGGAAAAGAAGTGGCGGTACCTTCCTGGCTCAACTATGATTTATGGCAGGGGCCCGCTCCACGTCGTACTTACAAAGACAATCTCATCCATTACAACTGGCACTGGTTGTGGCACTGGGGCACCGGCGAAGCTCTCAACAATGGTACGCATATGCTCGACCTGATGCGTTGGGGACTGGGTGTAGAATATCCAACAAAAGTAACTTCTACTGGTGGCCGCTATCGCTACAAAGACGATTGGGAAACACCGGATACACAAGTGATTAGCCTGGAATTTGCGAACAATACGTCGATGACCTGGGAAGGACGTAGTTGTAATGGACGTACTGTTGAAGGTACTAGTGTAGGAGTCATTTTTTATGGCGATACAGGCTCTCTTCTAATCGAATCGGGTAATTCATACAAAGTATTCGATCTTGATAACAAGCTGGTGAAAGACGTAAAGAACGATTTGCAGATTGATCCGCGTAATCGAATGAATCCGTCGCAGGCATTGGACGCGATTCATATCCAGAACTTTTTCGACGCTATCAAAAAGGGTGCGCCACTGGCTTCCGACATTGTGGGGGGGCATCAGAGCACACTACTTTGCCAGCTCGGCAATATCGCGCTACGTTCGGGCGGAATGCTCAACATCGACCCCACCAACGGCCATATCAAAGACAATAAAGAAGCGCAGAAACTCTGGAAACGTGACTACGAAAAAGGTTGGGAACCAACGGTTTAATTTTTAATGAAGAATGGATAATGTAAAATGAATAATGTAGAGAGGAAATAGGAAACACGTCTTCCTTAGACCTTCCTTTCTGTATTCTTTATCATTGCCTCTACATTGTTCATTCTACATTATTCACTCTTCATTATTCTCTATGAGTACATTAGCTATAGATGCGCGGAGTTTGACCAAACGGGATACCACCATTTCGATTCTGCTGATTGGGGTGATGTTTTTTATCTTTGGGTTTGTTTCCTGGGTTAACTCCATCCTGATTCCGTATTTTAAAATTGCCTGCGAACTCACTAGTTTTCAGGCGTATCTGGTAGCATTTGCGTTCTACATCGCCTACTTCGTGATGTCGGTGCCAGCGTCGTATCTGCTTAAAAAAGTAGGTTTCAAGAAGGGAATGATGGTTGGTTTCTGGGCGATGGCATTAGGTGCATTTATTTTCGTACCGGCAGCCATGACACGGACTTACGTCATTTTTCTGATCGGCCTGTTTACCATCGGTATCGGACTAGCCATTCTGCAAACCGCTTCGAATCCGTACATTACGATTCTTGGCCCGAAAGAACGGGCGGCCCAACGAATCAGCATGATGGGTATCTGCAATAAAGCTGCCGGTATTCTGTCGCCCCTGATTTTTGCCGCCGTTATCCTGCGCCCAACCGATACCGATTTGTTTGCCCAGCTGAAAACGATGGGTGTTGCCGAACGGTCGGCCGCGTTAGATGAACTCGTGCGTCGTGTTATTCCGCCGTATATAGTTCTGGGAAGCTTTTTATTTATTCTGGGCTATCTGGTTTATCGGTCACCTTTGCCCGAACTGAACACCGAAGAAGAAAGTCCGGACGTAGCAATAGCCAATTCTGGTAAAACCAGTATTCTACAATTTCCGCATCTTGTGCTGGGTGCGTTTGCCATCTTTTTTCATGTTGGTTCGCAGGTAATCGCCATTGATTCGGTAATTGGGTACGCGGGTTCAATGGGAATC
This sequence comes from Spirosoma daeguense, assembly GCF_054776875.1. Lineage (NCBI taxonomy): Bacteria > Pseudomonadati > Bacteroidota > Cytophagia > Cytophagales > Cytophagaceae > Spirosoma > Spirosoma daeguense. The sequence goes on along the minus strand of NZ_BAAHBF010000005.1, from coordinate 692,687 downwards.
GATCTGCTGGAAGCGAAGGTTTTTCCTTCATATACGTTGTTCTGTACTATCTGCGGCTATCTGATTGGCATTGCTACTATTCCTCGATTTATTAGTCAGGTCAATGCGCTACGTATCTGTACGTTGCTGGGTACTACGTTCTCCTTGCTTATCATCTTCGCCAAAGGTAGCGTTACGTTGCTGGGCCACTCCACCGACATATCACTTTGGTTTGTGGTTGTGTTGGGGCTAGCGAACTCGTTGATTTGGGCCGGTATCTGGCCGCTGGCGCTGGATGGACTCGGCCGATTTACCAAACTCGGCGCATCGCTGCTGATTATGGGGCTGTGCGGAAACGCGATTATGCCGCTTTTCTATGGCTACTTTGCCGACCAGTTCGACCTGCGGACGGCGTATTGGGTGTTGCTTCCGTGCTATATCTATCTAGTTTTTTACGCAATTAAAGGGCATCAGATACGGAAATGGGCATTCTGAAAATAATCAACGGTACGTTACTAACGCCCTATCGTTACGTTAGTGGAGGAACCGTTGTGATTGAAGACGGCAAAATTCGCGGTGTTCATGAAGGTGATATCGACGTACCCGATGCGACTGTACTGGATGCCGAGGGGAAATACGTAGCACCGGGATTTATCGACATTCACGTACATGGGGGAGGAGGCTACGACTTCATGGATGGTACCGAAGAAGCGTTTCTGAAGATCGCAGAATTGCACGCTCGTTATGGTACTACGTCGCTGGTGCCCACTACGTTAACGGCTGAAAAAGAAGACTTGCTTCAGACTCTCGATGCCTATGAACGGGCCATCCAAAACAACTACAATGGCGCTACGTTGCTGGGGATACATCTGGAAGGCCCCTATTTTGCCCTTAGTCAGCGGGGAGCGCAGGACCCGCGTTATATCCGAAATCCAGACCCGGAGGAGTATGAAGAAGTTCTAGCCTATTCGTCGTCTATCGTTCGCTGGAGTGCCGCTCCTGAATTGCCGGGCGCGGTTCCGTTTGGCCGTCGATTGCGCGAAAAAGGAATTCTGGCAGCCGTGGCTCATACCGATGCCATTTATGAGGACGTACTGGAGGCTTATGAAAATGGCTATTCGCTGGCCACGCATCTATACTCGGCCATGTCGGGCGTAACCCGCCGAAATGCGTTTCGATATGCGGGTGTCATTGAAAGTGCGTTTCTGCTCGATATGGATGTTGAAATCATTGCCGATGGTGTGCATTTGCCTGCGCCGTTGCTCAAGCTGGTCTATAAGATCAAAGGTGCCGATAAAACGGCGCTGATTACCGATGCGATGCGCGGGGCCGGTATGCCCGAAGGCGAAAGCGTGCTGGGTTCGTTCAAAAATGGTCTGAAAGTGATCATAGAAGACGACGTAGCGAAACTGCCTGATCGAAGTTCGTTTGCGGGTAGCGTAGCCACAACCAATCGATTGGTACGTAATATGGTGCAACTGGCCGACGTATCATTGCTCGATGCGGTGCGTATGGCAAGCACAACCCCCGCGCGTATCATGGGTGTAGATGCACGAAAAGGAACATTAACACCCGGAAAAGACGCCGATATTGTCATTTTCGACAACAACATAACCATTGCCGCTACGTTCGTTGGCGGGAAACTTATCTATTCAACATAAACGAATTTCACACGTAGTATGACATCTGTAACACCATCTAGCCACACATTCCGTGTAGACCAGCTACAGGTTAACTTGTTCAGTAATCGACGAGAGTTGGGTATGTCGGCCGCTCAGGCTGTAGCCGGTCAAATCAGCGCGTTACAGCAGCAACAGGATTTTGTTACTATCATTTTTGCATCAGCACCTTCGCAAAACGAATTTCTGGAAACATTGGCCAACGAAACGGGTGTCGACTGGGAACGGGTTCGTGCCTTTCACATGGATGAATATGTAGGATTATCCGCCGATGCTCCACAGAATTTTGGTCAGTTTCTGAAAGTGAAACTTTTCGATAAAGTAGGCATTCAGTCGGTTTATTATCTAAATGGCAACGCTACTGATGCGGAGGAAGAATGCCGTCGGTATGGTGCCTTGCTTGAGCAATACCCAACTGATATTGTGTGTATGGGCATCGGCGAAAATTGCCACATTGCTTTCAACGATCCACACGTAGCCGATTTCAACGATCCGGTATTGGTAAAACGGGTGCAGCTCGATTTAACTAGCCGGATACAGCAAGTACACGACAAGTGTTTTGACTCATTGGAACAGGTGCCAGAGTATGCCCTGACGCTAACCATTCCGGCATTGGTACGTGCCAAACACGCCTATTGCATGGTTCCTGCCAGCCACAAAGCCGACGCTATTCAGCACACACTGGTTGATGCCATTTCTGAAAAATACCCGGCCACCATATTACGTTCACACCCCGACGCTACGTTGTTCATCGACAATGACAGTGCCGCCAAGTATCTGGATGAGACTACGGTTGTGTAATAGTTGCCTACAGTCTGCTCATTTAATTTACAAAAGGGCGACAACGTAGTAGGTAGGTAGTTTTAATTGACAGGATTATTACTATTCTTTCATGTATATTTAGTTATGAGCATAGAAAAACGTTCCCTTTTTCACATAAAATAACTATGAAAAAATATAGTTATACCTACATTTGGCTCTTTAATTTATTGATAATGAATGATTTAATAAAATAGCCGTCAGAGTGCTACGTCCATTAGAAAAAGGATTAAGACAGTCCAGTGCGTATAATCTTTTGGATTTAATCAAACGCTCAGTCAGAGTGCTACGTCCATTAGAAAAAGGATTAAGACATGATCTTCGCCAGTGCATTCCGTAGTTTGTTTGCTTGTCAGAGTGCTACGTCCATTAGAAAAAGGATTAAGACCCAATCACTGTAATGTCACCTGTTTTGGCGACCTTAGTCAGAGTGCTACGTCCATTAGAAAAAGGATTAAGACTAACTGAATGAAAATCTTCTTTAGAGACATTGGCGAATTCATGTCAGAGTGCTACGTCCATTAGAAAAAGGATTAAGACCTGTTGTAGTCTGTGCCTAACCATAGTTTAGTGCCATGTCAGAGTGCTACGTCCATTAGAAAAAGGATTAAGACATATTTATATAGGGCACCTTTTCGCTGTACTGAGTACGTCAGAGTGCTACGTCCATTAGAAAAAGGATTAAGACTTTTGCTCAGTTAGAGCTTCATAAGCTTGTTCTTCTGTATCAGTCAGAGTGCTACGTCCATTAGAAAAAGGATTAAGACAGTACAGCTGTGCCAATGCATCGCCTTCTTGGCGTCAGAGTGCTACGTCCATTAGAAAAAGGATTAAGACTATCTTTTGAATTATATGTTGTACCTAACCATAATGGTGTCAGAACGCTACGTCCATTAGAAAAAGGATTAAGACCGCAAAACCTTTTTCTCAAGATTGATAATCTTAGTGTCAGAACGCTACGTCCATTAGAAAAAGGATTAAGACAGAAAAAGCCTGCAACTATAAGTCACAGGCTTTATTGTCAGAACGCTACGTCCATTAGAAAAAGGATTAAGACACGAAACGAAATATCCCATATTCTACGGTTAGTGTCAGAACGCTACGTCCATTAGAAAAAGGATTAAGACCCTATTACGGTAATGTCACCCGTTTTAGCAACTTTCAGTCAGAACGCTACGTCCATTAGAAAAAGGATTAAGACTCGACTAGAAGTATAGCTACACAGTAAATAAGTAAGGGTCAGAACGCTACGTCCATTAGAAAAAGGATTAAGACTCATCATAATCTATTCCATAATATTTATGTCCTTTAGGGTCAGAACGCTACGTCCATTAGAAAAAGGATTAAGACTTATGCATTTAAAAAGCTATAAAATTAGGTTTATTATGGTCAGAACGCTACGTCCATTAGAAAAAGGATTAAGACCCCCAGTGTTTTATCTAAGCACACCAAATAATCTTCGTCAGAACGCTACGTCCATTAGAAAAAGGATTAAGACACTGCTCCTTGACAGATTCAGTGGTTACGAGTTCGGTCAGAACGCTACGTCCATTAGAAAAAGGATTAAGACATGCTCCTTATGCTTATGGTGGTCTAATGCCTCTTGAGTCAGAACGCTACGTCCATTAGAAAAAGGATTAAGACCTGGTTCTAAACTATATCATTCAGACGATGGAAACAGTCAGAACGCTACGTCCATTAGAAAAAGGATTAAGACCCCAGGCCAAGGTTGGTCTGGTTCTAAACTATATCATGTCAGAACGCTACGTCCATTAGAAAAAGGATTAAGACCCTATTACGGTAATGTCACCCGTTTTAGCAACTTTCAGTCAGAACGCTACGTCCATTAGAAAAAGGATTAAGACTCATCATAATCTATTCCATAATATTTATGTCCTTTAGCGTCAGAACGCTACGTCCATTAGAAAAAGGATTAAGACCATCGAACTGATAGGCGCTGTATACATTTCGTCCATACTGTCAGAACGCTACGTCCATTAGAAAAAGGATTAAGACCAATATCTATCGGAGCCTTGAGCAGCTCCTGAGTAGCGTCAGAACGCTACGTCCATTAGAAAAAGGATTAAGACTAATCCTTTTAGTACTTCAGGTCTCCAGCGGGGGGTCAGAACGCTACGTCCATTAGAAAAAGGATTAAGACAGCACCACGTGGAGCACGTGTATTTGAGGTAACAGGTCAGAACGCTACGTCCATTAGAAAAAGGATTAAGACTTTTAATCGGTTTCGATTTTTGTGTAAAGAAGAACATGGTCAGAACGCTACGTCCATTAGAAAAAGGATTAAGACTAATCCTTTTAGTACTTCAGGTCTCCAGCGGGGGGTCAGAACGCTACGTCCATTAGAAAAAGGATTAAGACACTAGTTTGTGGACAGTCAATGATGATAGTTTCGTGTCAGAACGCTACGTCCATTAGAAAAAGGATTAAGACTGGATTCGAAGAAATCCAATAGACCCGAAAGGAGGAGGTCAGAACGCTACGTCCATTAGAAAAAGGATTAAGACAGTATTGAGTTTTTCTAACTCATCTTTAACATACTCAAGTCAGAACGCTACGTCCATTAGAAAAAGGATTAAGACAAAGCCCGTCCATTTCTGAACGGGCTTTGTTATTTGTCTGAAAGTAAGATTCAGTTAGATCAACCGAGCTTCTACCCAATCTATAATAGTTTCCGCTTCATATAGGCCGCTTTCGGCAATGGCTACGCTAATGGCACCATCGTAGCCCATAAACATATGCAGATTCTCATAGGCTACCGTATAAGTGCCTACGATTTCCTTGTCCAGCTTTGCCAATTCCTTTTTATAAAAGTCAACGTCTTTTTCTGTGTTTGTTTTCGGGGTAACAGCATCCAGTGCAATGAGTACTCCCTTATAAGCCTGATGTCCTGCTATTTTTACGTATTTTTTGACCGAGTAGAGGCCGTCCTCTTTTTTAGCGAATTTGCTCAATGTCTCCCTTGCCTGATTAATGTAGCGTCTTGCTTCCTGAACGGGGTTATCATGCATAGGGGCAATAGTTAAATCTGTCCGAAAATTGACACGTAGAGACGCGATATCTAGCGTCTCAGTCGATACCTCGCATCTCAGAATCTGTATTGATCAAATCACCGTGCCGCCATCGGCGTAAAACAGGCTTCCGGTACTGTACGAGGATGCATCGGAAGCCAGAAATAAGGCCAGTGGGCTGATTTCGTCAGCAGTGCCCATGCGGGCAATTGGAAGACGTTTGACGAAGTGATTCAGGATTTTTTCGTCCTGCCAGAGTGCCTGGCTAAATTTCGTTTTAATCAGGCCCGGACAAATGGCGTTTACACGTATGCCATCGGTTCCCCATTCTTTGGCCAGCACTTTCGTAAGCATGTTTAGCGCCGATTTGCTGACGCTGTAAATGCCCAAGCCGGGGTCGGGGGTGTGTCCGGCAATGCTGCTGATCATGATAATGCTACCACCACCACGCGCTTTCATGCTCGCATGACAGAGTTTGCTCAACTCAAACGGTGCTTTTACGTTGGCTTGCATTATCTTGTCGAATGCTATACTATCGCAGTCGAGCGAAGGGCCAAAAACCGGGTTTGTTGCTGCATTGTTGACTAGAATATCGATGCCACCATAGGTAGCAATGGTTTTATCGACCAATTGCCGTAGCTGTTCCATATCGCCCACGTGTGCGGCAATGCCGGTGGCTTCTCCTCCCTGTGTTTTGATGTCATTAGCCAGTGCATCGCAGGCATCCTGTTTTCGGCTGCTCACGATAACCTTCGCGCCAAAGCGGGCAAAAACACGAGCCATATCTTCACCAATGCCTTTGCTGGCTCCGGTAATGAGGGCAACTTTATCGGTAAGGTCAAAAAGGGCTTTTTCTGGCAACATAGAAGTAGATTTACTGTTCAGGGTTTAGAGAGCGAAAGAGCGAAAGAATGACGGCACTGGAAATACGCTCTTGCATTCTTTCGCTCTTTTATTTTTCGAAGAAACAGACTGAGCCGCCAACCCAATCTTTGTTTTTGTTGAAATTCACACCAATCATTTCACCACGGCTCAGTCGGCTTAGGTTGGTAATTAGTGTTGGGCGTGCATCGTTTTTCGGCCAGATAAACAGCATCCGAATTTCGCACTTTACCAAGCCATCGGGCGATTGAATAACTGGCTCATACTTTACTTTTCGCTGAAGCAGATAACCGCTACGTTGTTCGGCCGGAATAGCGTCGAGGTCATCGGTGGTGATATTCAGTTTTACGCCACTTCCCGCAAAGGAAAACAATGGTTTCAGTACGTAATTTTCCAAATCTTCTGGATACGTAGCAAGATCAGACAGGTAATAACTCGTTGGTACGTAAGGACTTTTCAGTAAAGGTAACGTGTATTTGCTGATACGGAAAAACCAGTTTGGGTGCCCAACCCATTCTACGTCTACGTCGTCGGTTAGCTGAAAGTCGGACTGTAAATCAGGGAAATTCTGTAAATCATCGAAAATCAGACGATTGTAAATCCGTTTGATACGTATCTGACGGCCGTCTTTTTCGTAGTACAAGTCACGGCCTTCTTTCCGAATTTTGGTCAGGCAAACAGCTTTTACGCCTGTATATTTTTCCGTTAGTACGAAATCGATACGGGTTTTCTGTTTTTCGGGGAATATCTCCAGCAGAATGACTTCTTCAGGATTGTAATCGCCAACGAGTAAATCGCGTAGGTTTTGCAGATACTCGTCGTTAGTATTGACAGCAAATAGGTGTGAGAGATTTTCTGGAATAGGGTACGATGTTCTAAACAGGTTGGCTACGTAAGGCTGAAAACCGTATAGCGAAGGAAAACCTTGTAACTCAATAAGCTGCGGAGTAAGTTCGCCTGATTCGTCGGTGCAAATGGCAAAATCAACGGCTAGAAACTGCGTGTGCTCGTCTTCGTTTGGTACACGCTGGCCGTCAGGAATGGCATTTTCAGTCAACGTTTTAAAATCATCACAGGTTAATACCTCAACAATATCGGTACATGCCTGTACTAATTTATCGGTCAGTAGTTTCGGAACAAAAACAGGCGTTTCGGCCACACGAAAATCTAGCTGGTCGGGTAAGTCAGTGTTGATTTTAGTTAAAAAAGCCTGATACGTTTCAGGGCTAAACGCTTCATTGAACGATTGACGAACGGATTGTATCATAGTTCAGATTCATAAAACCCAGTAATCGGGGAGTAGATTACTGGGTTTGGTATAAGGGAATTTCTAAATAAACCGGACAGGTATTATTATTCGGCAAACTGTTCGCTCGGAGCCAGCGACGAAATGGCGCTACGTAAGAAACCCGGTAAAATAACCGATTCCGTCAGTGGAATTTTTTCAGGGTCTTTCAGGTACGTCAGCATTTCGTCGTATTTGGCTTGGCCGAAATTTTTCACCACCTGATTTTTCTTTTCTTCCTTCATGAAATAACGTAGCATACCTTCGTTATCGGCTTCGGGATGGAACTGTGTACCAATTACTTCGGGCGAAAAACGAATTGACATAATAGCCCGGTCGAGTGCTACGTGCGGACGGATTTTTTCGAGGCACAAAATCGTTGCGCCCATTTCATCCATACGTTCAAGGTTTGGTGAAGTGATCTGATAGTCGCGCGAATCAACGGCGTAGAACGGATCGGGCAGACCACGTAGCAATGGCTCTGTACAACCTTCGTCTGTTTTATGAACGGGGAGAATGCCAAATGATGTTGAACGTCTACGGCTCAGAACGGCTAGATTGAGATGACGGGTAACCAACTGAAACGAATGGCAGATCAGGAAAACATACTTTTTGCGTTCGTTACGTTGGTTCCAGGCAAAAAGCTGATCGATCAATGAAAAATAACGGGCTTCCCATTCGTCTGACGAGGCCATTGGGCTACCGGGGCCACCCGACGAGATATAAATATCATAACTTAGATCAGGAAGTTTATTCTCTGCCCGAACATTAAATACATCAAATGCCAGCTCGGCGTGGTCATTACCCTGTACGTTCCGAATCAATTGCAAAATACAACGCATACCTTCGTTGGCGTGGTTGTTATTCATGTCCAGAACGGCAATTTTTACTAAACTCATAGAGATAAGTGCATCTGTTAAATGAATTGACAGTTTCCTGTTTTCAGGGTTTAGACGTTTACAAATTGGAAACGGACACCCAAAAACAGGAAACTGCCAACGATAATAGAGGCTTCTTTGCCTATTTATTCACAACTACAGGATGCCAAAAGAAGTTTCTTCGACAATATAGTCGACAACGCTTTTCAGGTTGTTTTGCTGCTGAAACACAGCAAGTTGACGATCAGCACCAGTGCCCATTTCCAGAATTTTCAATACGTATTCACACTCTGCCCGGCTGCCAAGTTCGTCTACTACGTCGTCGATAAAATTCAGTAATTCGTGAATCAGGTGATGGGTTGGCACTTCTTCCTGTTTTCCAAAATCGATCAATTTTCCTTCGATACCGTAGCGAGCCGCCCGCCATTTGTTTTCGTTGATGAGAATGCGCCGATACGGACGGAAATTCAGATTTTGTTTATGCAGTTTATAAATTTTGACAACCAGTGCCTGCATAATAGCGGCTAAACAGATTGTTTCGTCAACCCGCATCGGTACGTCGCAGATTCGGAATTCGATGGTATCGAAGAAGGGGTGAAGCCGTATGTCCCACCAGATTTTCTTGCCATTGTCGATACAGCCGGTTTTTACCAACAGGTTGATATATTCATCGTATTCGGCCGCCGACGAGAAAAAATCGGGGATACCGGTACGTGGAAACTTATCGAACACTTTCGACCGATACGATTTAAAGCCCGTGTTACGTCCACGCCAGAACGGCGAGTTGGTCGAGAGCGCGTAGATATGCGGCAAAAAATACCGGACGGAATTCATGATCTGAATACCCACATTACGATTTTCAATACCTACGTGTACATGAAGCCCAAAAATTAAGTTGGACCGTGCTACGTCGCGCATTTCATCGATGAGCCGGTCGTAGCGTTCGTTGGGCGTAATGAGCTGCTCCTGCCAGTCGGAGAAAGGGTGCGTTCCGGCAGCGGCAATCTTCAGATTTTGTTTTTCGGCCAGTTCGATAATCATTTTGCGCAGATACGTAACCTCCTGACGCGCATCATGAATATTGTTACAGATATTGGTGCCAACCTCAACCACAGCCTGGTGCATTTCGGCCTTCACACGCTCCTGAAGCACAATTTGTCCGCCATCGACAATTTTCGACATGTGCGAACGCAACTCGCCTGAACTTGGGTCAATTGTTTGAAACTCTTCTTCAATCCCTAAGGTGAAAACTGGCATCGGCATTATGAGTTAGAATAGAATAGCCTTGTATTGACAAGAAATGAAGGGGGAATATACTATTTTTTTGCTTTGACGTACTACGTCCGATAAGGTCAATCTGTTTTTTTATTTTGGGAATGTACAGACGGAAAAGTGGAATTAATTGAGTGAGCGTTATCTTCACTCGTAATGTTCTGGTTATCCTACAAATGATACGTTTCTAATTTATTTAGTGGAATCACTGGCTTCGTCTGATTCTGTAATAAGTACAATGCCAGTATCCCTACGGATTGTGTAATTAGGATTTTTATTATGGGGATCGACGTCTAGTTTTTTGTGGGGCGTAAACAATCGGGTTCGGCCGAAATTATAGGTTTCCTGATACTTGGCATTGACAAGCGCATCGATACGTTTTCCATCTTGCCGGATTATCATTTCAAATTCTCCTTCTAACCCTGATATGTAATCGTCTCGTACAAACTTGCGGCTATACGCCGTTGTAATGCCAAGTGTACTACCGGCCCAATTACCAAAAGGCATATGGAAGTAGTTTTTTAAGGTACTAATTTCTGTCCAGACATGACTCAAATTATCGATGTATTTGCCTTCGTCCACTTTCTTTAATGTCTTGATTTCGTTTTGAACATTAAAGTAATTGCGGTTGAGATGATAGTACATAAATTGCTTTTCATCATATGGCTTACCGGCTAATACTTTATCAATTACCTTTTTGACTTCACGAGCGTCAAGAGAATAAAACATTGGTTGGTATAAATAATTTAATCAGCAAGATAATTTGTAGTTCGATTGCCTGAAATGCTACTAAGCGCAAGGGAAATATACTAGTTTTCGCTTTGTCCGAGAATGTACTTCTACAAAAATCGTACTTATGTAAGCTTCGGTTCTGCCCATAATGCTGTAAAGCACGTAACCAACAGTAGCAACCAAACCCAGTTTGGTACTTGTGCTGTTGTGGCCAGACGTATCGAGCCCGCTGTAGCTTGTTGGTGCTCATGAGCCTGAATAAACTGACTGATTACGTTTCGACTACGTAGCACATCCTCTGACAATCCGTTAGTTACGTAAATTTCGAGCGAGTCCTGCACCGATTGCCAACCTGCTTGTCTGAACAGTGATAGGCCCTCCGTTAGTCGTTCGTTGATGGGAAGTGGACGTAAATACGTAGTGTCGGCGCCAATACGTAGTAAACGAGGTTGTTTACCCGCACTATTTACGGTAATAGTCTGCCGAATTCCTTTGTAAATGGGAGCCTCGACCTGAACTGTATGCTGTTCCGAGCGCGAAAGGCGGGCTAATACACTTGTCCAAAGACGTGAGTAGGTGAGGCTGTCGCCACTGAGTGAGAGGGGATAGGTTTCGCTCAGAAGACTAACGCCAATACGTCCGGTGGTTTGCTGCACGGCCACTGGAAAATTCGCTACCGGAAATTGATTCAGGTTATCGCCAAAGCGGTAGGGGAGCGCGTTTAGATTATTGCCAATTACAACAGTCGGTTCGTTGCTCACTTTCCGAACCTGCCAGCGACTTCCCAATGCGCGATTGATCTGTTGGCAATCCGTTTCAGGATTGGTCAGATTGATAAACAACACCGATTTTCCATCAGTAATGGCTTTACGTACCGCTACGTTGTTGGCATTGATAGGTTCGGTAATGATGAGATCTGTGGTCTTATTCGCTGATTTTGCCGGTTTGTTGATGCTTATACTGCTGCCGAGGTTTTTGGACAACGTAGCAGAAATTGTAACACTATGTCCTTGTTTACCAAGCCAGTCGGCCAATGTCTTACTTTCAAAGTCAGGACTATTCAGCAGAATTTGAACGGCAAGTGGCCGAGCTGGTTGGGCAAAAAAACGTAGCGAATCTAACGTAGTAGTTCCGAGCACTACGTCGACCTGATTTCGGCCACGGGCGAAAGCTGGAAAGGCAAACGAGAACGTATTTTGCCCCGAACGTAACGTAGTACTATCCAATGTGCGATTGCCAAACCGAAGTTTTAATAGCTGTTCTTTCGATGAAAAAAAGCGGCCCGTTACGTGTTGTAGTTCGCCCTGTTGCACAATGCCTTGCCAGCGAAGCGATTGCATCTGATCAGGTGCGTTGTACGGAAGCCAGCGTAACGCTACGTTGCTCAGTTGAGTGAGTGTTTCGGTAGGAAATTGCTGGCCGACTAACGTTACGGAATCGTATGTTGACTTAAAATTCTGGCTCGTAAAACTCTCCTGAAGCTGTAAACTGTCTTTCACGCGACTGGCAAAGGCCGATGGAACGTCATCTCCAACAAGCAAAGCGTGTCGTGCTGGGCGATCAACAGACCATTCGATCTGAAGAAAATAGCCGAGCACCAGCAGCCAAAGTAATCCATTCAACAATCCCCGAACCCACTTACGCGACGTAGTAAGCGATTGGTTTCGGGCAATGAGCCAGATCTGACCAATCAGCAAAATGAGCAACGTAGCGGCTATGAGCCAGTTGATAGGAGTTGACCAGTTGACGGTGATATGCATAACGAATTACTTTAGCTGTCGCCAGAAAGCTTGTTTCAGTTTTCGGTCGCTGACGTAGGCCGAACCGGTACGTTCCGATGCGTTAGATAAGGCGTGCAATCGGGTTTTAAGACTCGCTTTTTCGGCGGCAGTAATGGATTTTCCGGCTATCAGTTTCTGAAGCGAAGCCAGCACCGACCAGTTGGTGAGGCCGCTATTGACAACCTGTTCGGCCAGTGCGTTACCGAGTTGCTGAACCGTTTGCCGTTGCCTCGAGCTTAAATTCGGGATGTCGAGATAACCAATGGTTTCGGCAACCAATACATCGATACGTTGCTGGTTATACGAACGTTCCTGCCGAAAAGCGTCGGTTACGTTCTTGAGTTCGCCTGTTAGTCGGGTTTCTTTTTCTTTGGTCTGTGGTGGGTCGAAGCCGGTTTTCTTTACGTAAGAGCGGGCTTTCTGCTGCGACATTTTCAGGTATTTCAACGCTTCCTGTTCGAAGGGCAAGGCTTTTTCTGGCTCGTACAGGCGCAGATGCAATTCCGATTGCCACATATTTTCCAGCGCCATTTTCAGCAGCGACCGCGTCGATTGTTCGTGGAACGTATTGGTTTCCGCATCGTCGTGCGAGTGCATGTATTGTTCCATCAGCGCGGCTACCGGGTCTTTGCTTTCGTCGGACCGCCCTCCTCCGCCATGGTTATGGCCATCGTCGGCGCTATGTGCGGGAGCCGGGGTAGGGGTGGCAACCTGTTCGCCTTCGCCCTCATCGTGCTTGTGCATATAAGCCTGAATAGCCGCCATGCCCGCTACGACCACACCTTCGTTGTTGGTAGGCATCGCACTGCCCGGACCAATATTTTTTTCAAACTCTTCGCCCAGAAACTGCCCATACCGTAATCGTAAAGCTTTTTGGTCGAAACCGATTTCGTTGGATTGACTTTTGAAAGCCTGGGTTTTAGTCAACTTATCGGCCATTTTTTTACGACTTGCAATCAGCTTTTCGGTGTCGATAATAATCTGTCGCTGACTGCGAAAATATTCCGGCATGATATTGACCGCCATCGTTGCCAGCTCACTTTCTTCTAATTTCGTAGTGTCTTTGTAAACCACGAAATACGTATCTGACTTGGTAAAATTGGGTTCGGGCTGGCGGTTGTCGAAAGCAGCCCAGTAATAATATAGCTCATCGCCCGGCGAGAATTGCATTGCGTTCAGATCGAGCGTTTTTGTCAGTCGTGATTCTTTGAAATTACGTTGATTGAACGGCAGTTTCACTTCCCGAAATTTTACATTTTCGCCCGAACCCCGCGCTACAGTGGCTACAATGAACGCCTGTGCTACGTTAAAATCGTCAGAAAGTTTAGCCGATACGGTTAGTTGCTTCGGATCTTTCAGGTAGTGAAATGTATACAGCTCTTTCGATTCCGGTTCAATCTTTGGAGACAGATCGGGTTTGGCTTCCAGCCGGTAAAAATCCGATTGATAAACCAGCGAATCGCGTTTGTTAGCCGTACGCCAGTAGGCTTTGATCGCGTATAAACCTGAACTAACGAGCCTGTCCTGATACGTGAAATCATCACCTGTTTTTCGGAAGGGCAATTCCTGCCCCCGGCTGCCAACCAGACGTACTGACAGTTGCTGATGATCGCTAAACCGAACCTGCCAGGTCAACGTAGTGCCGATAATAGCGGAAGCATTCAGATTGCCCGATTTTTGTTCTGGCAAACGGGTGTAGGCAGGCGGCTGAATGCGTAAACTAGCCGATTCGAACGTGGGTGGAACGGGTTTCCGTTCTGGTGCGAAAGTTGCTAGGAAGCCTCGTTCTGTTGGTTTATTAGATTTGTTGTTCTGAAGAAATGGATAAGCCCAATGGATGCCAAGTGCAACAATCAATGGCAACGCATACAAACCAATTTTCGACCAGATGACAACGGGCGTCCGAACCCCCTGAATCTGCTCGTTGAGCCGGGCAATCTGGAGTTGTTCGGCCAGATTGAGTTGTGATTTGGTAAGCAAGGGCAGACTATATTCTACGTCGCCAACAGTCTTGTGAATAAGCTGCACAGCCTGTTCTGTTTTAGGCTGATAGATTCTGTTTAAAAATGCACTAATAGCAAAAGCGACGATGGCTGCCAGCGTGGGCCATACCAACGTAGCGGTAAATGTAGCCGTCAGCAAATACGCCGATACGGCCAGAAGCAGGCAACGTAGCAGTAGGTTTGCGTAAAGCTGGTACGTGACCGAGGTAAGCAGACGTTTCAGTTCGTTCATGCGTTTTTCGTTAAAGCAAGCCAGCGTTCAACGCCTAGTAAAACGATAAAAACCAGCAGGAGCGCATTTTGCAAACCTGCCTGTTGTTCTTTCGCCGAGTTTGCTGATGGTACAAACAAAGCGGCTAAATCCTGTTGACTCAACGGTAAATTGCTGTTGCTGAGTTCGAAATGACGTAGCAGTTTATCGCCCAGCCATTCGGGTAATTGCCCCGTTTCGACCCGTTCAGAAGTTTGTGGCGTGAGCGTTTCGTTAGTAAAAACGACGTTACGTTCGCCCAGAAGTTGCATTGGGGCCGATACTACGTAGAGGGTTTGCGGTACTGGTTTTTCAGGAACCTGATCCGTTAATACCCAGTGATACGTCCGATTCGGAATAGGACGTTCATCGACAGTGAAATCAAACGAATACACATCAGCGAGGGCTTTTAGTGCCGCTTTTACCGTTTGTTTTTCGCGCTCGTTACGGTAACTAACCAGCGTATATAGCGTACCCGAATGAACGGGATTCGACTGAAATTTCAGCGTAGGGTCTAACGTAGCATCAGTGGTTAGTTTGCCGAGCCGATTGATAAACAGCTTCTTATTCTGCGATACGTTCAGATATGGGCGGGCTTGGGCTGTTGAATCGGTAAACGTGTGCAAGTGGAATTTTGCGGGAACGGCAATTGCCGGAACATCGGCCAGCGCTGGACTATTCATTACGTAAAGATGAAGGTCTGTGTTCTTTACATCTAACTGATTAATAGCCGTTTGTATTGATAACACGTCAGGTTTTTGCGGAACCGAAGTAGGGTAAGGATTATCGTCAAATGTCAATAATTGTGCATCAGCCCAGGCAATACGTTCACCCTGTTTGCGGGCTTCGGCCAGTTCGAACCGGAAATTATCGGCCACTGCTACGTTGGGCTGAACAAGATGGACTTTTTGAATGGTGGGCGGTTTGGTTAGCCCGTTTAAAATAGGCTGAGCGAGCAGCAGCGCTAATAAAATCAACAGCAAACACCGGATAATCAGTAGCCAGATATTATCGAGCCGAAGTCCGCGACTCTGTTGCTGCTGTTTTTCCGTAAGCCATTGTGTAGCCGCCCAGGGCAACGGTTTGCCCTGTTTCTGGTGCCAAAGGTGAATGACCACCGGCACAACAACGGCCAACGAACCCCATAACAAGAATGGCTCAATAAATGACATGCTTCAGGTTGTATCAATAAAAGGCGACTACTGTAAAAACGTCGACCTTACTTAACTCAATAAAAACTGTTTCAGTACCAGCGCAATTGGGTCGCTCAGCCGGATACGGATCAGGCGCACGTGAGGCAGACGCAAGCTCTCGTGTAGTTTTTCGAAATACGCACTGGCACGCTGCCTAACGGTTTCACGAATGACATCGGCCTGTAATTCAAGCTCTTTCCCAGTCTCCAGATCCTGAAACCGATAGAAGCCGCTCATCGAAAAGTCTAGTTCCTGATCGCCCAGAATCTGAAACAGAACGATTTCTCGTCGTGGTGCCGCCATTGCCTGAATGAGGTTTACCCATTCGTCGTTTACCTGCAAAAAATCGGAGGCAATGACGAGCATTTCGGTTTGTTTACGACCAAATGCCGGTATGGAATCACCCTGATTGACCCACGGCCCTGCGGCACGTACGGCTTCGAGTTGCGCCACGATTTTCAAAAAAGCCTGTTTCCCCGCTGGAACCAACGGTTGTACCATTCCTTGTTGCAACGCGTATAAACTCAATTGGTCGCCCTGTCGATTCGCTAAGTATGCTAACGAGGCCAATAAAATCTGAGCGTATTGGAGTCGACTGATTCCAGTTTCCACGTAATTCATCGAACCCGACAAATCGAGCAGAAAACGAATTTGCTGATTACTTTCTGTAGCTGATTCCCGTACCAGATGATGCCCGGTTTTGGCAAACAATTTCCAGTCGATACGTTTTGGATCGTCGCCCGGTACATAGTGTCGAAACTGTTCAAACTCGGTTCCTATGCCCGATCGTCGGCTGGTTTGAATACCCAGCATCAACTCATCGCTGACCAGTTTACTGGCCAGTTGTAGGTTGTTTAGTTTGATGAGATCAGCGGTTAACATAGAGGATACAGCAGATCAGATTTCCCAAAAATGGAAAATCTGAAACTTATTATTTTACGGCAGACAACAGTTCCTGAATCACCCGGTCGGTAGTGATGCCTTCGGATTCGGCGCGGAAGTTTAAGGCAATCCGGTGACGTAGTACGGGATAAGCCAGCGCCTGAATATCTTCGGGAATGACTGAAAAACGCTCGAACAACACCGCACGGGCTTTCGCACATAAAACCAGCGCCTGTCCGGCACGAGGTCCAGCACCCCATTCACCCCATTGTTTTACGAATGCCGACGTAGTGGTTTGCGGTCGAGAAGAACGTACCAACCGATTGATGTAGCTGATGAGTTCGTCGCTGATGTGTACCTGTCGGGTCAGGGTTTGTAACTGAAGAATGTCGTGGTCTGACAGGATGGTTTCGAGCTTCGGTTTTGCCGTACCTGTCGTACTTTTCAATACGTTCAACTCTTCCGTTTCTGAAGGATAACTCAGTTTGATATACAGCAGGAAACGGTCGAGCTGGGCTTCGGGCAGCGGGTATGTACCGGCCTGCTCAATTGGGTTCTGGGTGGCGATAATCAGAAATGGCCGGGGCAGTTCATAATCAGTGCCGCCATAGGTGACCTTGTATTCCTGCATGGCCTCCAGCATGGCTGCCTGCGTTTTGGGCGGAGTCCGGTTAATCTCATCGGCGAGTACTACGTTGGCGAAAAGCGGCCCCTGCTTGAAAACGAAGACTTTATGGCCGGTTTCATGGTCATCTTCCAGAATCTCGGTGCCCACAATATCGCCGGGCATGAGGTCGGGCGTAAATTGAATCCGTTTGAAGCGCATCGCCAGTGCATCCGACATCGTTTTCACCAGCAACGTTTTGGCCAGACCCGGCACACCCTCGAGCAAGCAATGCCCACCCGCCAGCAACGTAATGAGCACTTCGTTGATGACATCCTGCTGACCGACAATGACTTTCCCGATTTCGCTACGTAGTTGGGGCAGTTTTGCCACCAGTTTTTTGTAATGAGTTACGTCTGTTGATTCCAATGTTTCTATCTATCAGGTTGTGTATTCAAGTAATATGTAGGATATATGCGGTATGATGTTGCAGTAGTTTTCACAGTTCATACCTCATATATCCTATATATTACTCACGCGGTTAGCGCATACGTTACAATGTTGACTCCGAATTTCGTATTGTCTTCGGCTAGAAAACGCTTGTTTCGGAAATCGTAATCCCATTCGCAGCCATAATCTTTATTGCTGTACAATACGCCAATTCGTCCGTTGATGGTGATGGCTTTGAGGTAATCATGAACAAGATCATCGCCCCAGCCATTTAACTCGAATGACGTAGTGGGCGGACCTTCTTCGAACTTGAAAAAACAGGTGTAAATCGGGTGCGTATTCGGAATTTTCTGCAACGCTTTTGGTCCAAATGTTCGGGCCATTTCCTGCTCGAATGATTTGGCAAACAGTCCATCTACATCATGATTGCAATCATCTACAAAGACAAAGCCGCCGTTTTGAACGTAGCGTTTGAAATGCTCACGTTCCTGCGTCGAAAATTCCACCAATTTATGCCCACTTAAGTAACAGAACGGACTTTTAAACAAATCGGGACTGCTCAACTGGACCACCCGCTCTTTCTGATCGACCGGCAACGTAGTGTATTCAACCAGTGAATGCATCAGATTCGAAGGCATTCGCTGATCGGTTTCCCAATCGCCAGAGGTGTATTGTATGCGTGTGAAAAAGAACGGTTTCAAAATGGCTTATTACGTTTGAGTTCGTTACGTAGTGTTTACTACGTTAACGGTTTTTCCATGATAAAGTCTTCCATCAGGAAGCCTTCACCAATGTCGATGTTTTCCTGACCAACTACCGCAAAGCCCATCTTTTCATAAAACTGAATGGCTTTGTTGAATCGATTTACGTTTAGCCCGAGTCGGTTGTTGTCGTTACGTTTGGCAATGTGTGCCACCATCTCAAGTAACATCCGTCCAACGCCTTTTCCCTGACTGGCAGGGAGCATATAGATCTTGTGTACTTTAGTTAACGATTCTCCTTTGTAATTCAGTTCATACGACACGTAGCCCATATATTCTTCGCTTTGCGGGTCTACCGCCAGCAGAAAAACGTGGTTTTTATCCCGTATCTGCGTTTTTAGCGAATCGAGACTATACATCATCTCAAGCATATAGCTGATTTGCGTCGGCGACAGAATTTCACCAAACGTACTGGGCCATGTTTGGTAAGCAATGTTCTGGATAACAGGTAAATCCGCTTCGGTAACTTCGGTAATGGCAATCATACTTAAGCAGGTTCGACGTTCATGTTTTTTGTCCAGGCCATCAGCAGACTATCGTCAAAAGAACCGTCCGCATTTCTGGTTTTGTTCTGCATTCGACCTTCCTGAACAAATCCCAGACGTTGGTAAAGCCCGATGGATTTCTGATTCGATGCCCGCGATTCCAGTTCGATACGTAGCACTTCAGGAAACCGAATCTGCACTTCAGCCAGAAATGCCTGAAATAACTTTTTCCCGACACCTTTGCCCTGATAACCCGGATGAACGGCAATGGTTAAGCCAGTCAGAATGTGGTCGAAAATATGGATGCCGTATTTTGATGCGTGAATTTCAGCAATTACCCGATTCTCAACGTCGGTAGCAACAAGCATCAGTCCCTGTTTTTCAGTGCTTTGAAACAACGATAGTACGTATTCATCCGTGATTTCAACCTCCGTCCGGGCAATACCCTGACTGATACGTGCTACGTCCCGATACAGCTCAACAAGGGCGCTTTTGTCTTGACTATCGCCCTGTCGGACTGTGATCGGTTCATCAATATGTTTCGATTCGACTACCATTATGTTCTCGTTTACACCGCATCCGAAAGACTGGTGAACGTAAATTCCCGAATCTTCATCGGGGGAATCAGGTAATTCTGGTCGGTTTCGGTACTGACCACACGCTCCGGTTTACCCAACGATTCGAGGTTGTTGAGCATAATAATCGGGCTTTCGTTGAACCGGAAGTTCTTAACCGGGTGCTTTATTTTTCCGTTTTCGATGTAGAACGTACCGTCGCGGGTGAGGCCCGTTAGTAAGATCGTCTGTGGATCAACCTCACGGATGTACCAGAGTTTCGTCACCAGAATACCCCGTTGTGTGCTTTTGATCATACTCTCCAGCGATTCGTTGCCGCCGAGCATAATGAAGTTGTTAGGTCCGGGAATGGCTTTTTTACCTTGCTTTTGCGCCCAGAAACGGGAATAAGACAGGTTTTTGGCCACGCCTTTTTCAATCCACATCGTTTTTTCCTGTGGCCGCCCATCGCCCGACCAGGGCGAAGCCGGTAAATCGGGGTTGGTTGGGTCGGAGTAAATCGTGACGCGCTCGTCAACAATCTTGTCGCCCAGCCGAGATTTTCCACCCGATTTGCTAAAATACGACCGACCTTCATCGGCCGAACGGGCGTCCATATTGAAAAAAATGTTTTCGAGCAGAACCGCAGCCGCTGTCGGTTCGAGAATAACCGTGTATTTGCCTGGTTCAATGGCCCGCGCTTCGGCCGAACCCTGTGCTTTCTGAATGGCAATTTGAGTAGCTTCGGACGTATCGAGCTTGCTGAAATCGCTGTAACCACGTGCTACGTAGCCAGAACCTTTGCCGTCATTGGTACGTACCGTCAGCGAAAAATTGACGTTTGTACTTGGGTAATACGCAAATAGCCCTTTGGAGTTCATCATGGCCGAATAGCCGTACTGGTCTTGTAAAAAACCAGCCGCTACCAGATTTTTCTCCCGCGAGAGTTGCAGACTTTTGGCCACAGCGTCGGCTCGTGTATCGGGCGTTATTTTGGCCGTTGTGTCGAAAAAACCAGCCGATTTTAAGTATTGCTGTGGTTCCAACACACCTACATATTCTGGATTTTCGGGAGCAAGCCGAGCCAGTTCTTCAGATCGACGTACCACTTTCTCCAGCGATGCCTCGTCGAATTCATCGATAGTGGCTACGCCGACTTTTTTGCCAAATGCTGATTGAACCGCTAAATTTTTGTTGATAAGCGAGCCGCTGGTCGAAACTTCGTTACGGGCATAACGCAGGTTGCCCCGTTCTTCGCCGAGAATATTGACTTCGCACTCGTCGGCTTTCGAGTAGCTGAGAACTTTGGTGAGCAGCGCCTTGGCTTCTGCTTCGGTGAGTATGATTGCCATGGTTATTTTTGGCTGGGACACAGAGCGGCACGGAGGTTAAAAGAGACTCGCTGAGGTTCTTTATTTATAGTTCTCTGTGAATCTTCGTTTACCTTGGTGCATCTCTGTGGCATCATATTTTTTAGATTTTTCGTGCTGTGTTGATTACGTTCACACCGTTGAAACGGGTTGTAGAGCTACCATGCGAAACCGCACTCGACTGCGGAGGTTGCCCTTTTCCATCGAAGAACGAACCGCCTAGTCGATAGTCTTTTTCGTCGCAAACAGCCACGCAGGAGTTCCAGAATTCCTGCGTATTCGATTGATACGCTACGTCCTTGAGCATACCAGCAATCTGGCCGTTTTTGATTTCATAATACAACTGCCCCCCAAACTGGAAATTGTAACGCTGCTGGTCGATGGAGAACGAGCCATCGCCGATGATATAAATGCCTTTTTTGACATCTTTTATCATCTCCTGAACCGACAGAGGAGTTTTACCCGCTGCCAGCGATACGTTGGCCATGCGTTGGAACTGTACCGAACTCCAGCTATCGGCGTAGCAGCAACCCTGCGATTCTTTTTCGCCGATGATATGGGCCTGATCGCGGATGGCCTGGTAATTGACTAACGTACCATCTTTCACCAAATCCCATTTTTTTGTCTGTACGCCTTCGTCATCGTAGCCTACAGCGCCCAACGAGCCAATCTGCGTTTTATCAGCGAACAGGTTGACCTGCTTACTGCCGTAATTAAAATTCTTCGATTGCCATTTATCCAACGTAGCAAAGCTCGTTCCCGCAAAATTGGCTTCGTAACCCAGCACACGGTCAAGCTCAAGCGGGTGACCTACCGATTCGTGAATCGTGAGCCAAAGGTGCGATGGATCAAGAACAAGGTCATATTTACCCGCTTCAACCGATTTGGCCGTATGCTTGGCGCGGGCCTGTTTGGCGGCTGCCGTTACGTCCTCCAGCATATCATAACCCTTATTGTAGCGCGTAGTGATACCCGTTACTTTATCGGCAGGATTCGCTTGCAGGTATTCATAACCCATACCCATTGGCGCGCTCAGGGCGTTACGGGTTTCGAATTTGCCTGTCTTGGAATCAATGGCTGTTACGTTGAAAATGGGCCAGATTCGGTGAATATCCTGATCGGCATACGTACCGTCGGTAGAAGCGAAATACTTCTGCTCGTTTACCTGAAACAGCACCGAGTTAACGTAGTTAGCACCATTTTTCAGCGCGGATGCATTAACGGATAACAGTAAATCGACTTTCTCTTTAATAGGAACTTCAAACGCGTTCCGTTTGATAGGCGCCTTCCAACTTACCTCGCCATAGCCTTTTTGCGGAGCCAGTTGAACAGGCTCTTTCATCAGTTTGGCGTTCGCTTTCGCAATCGCTACGGCTTTTTCGGCAGCCTGCGCCAAATCCGTTTCGTTTTTTGCATCGACCACGGCGGCAAAACCCCAGCAGCCATCGGCAATTACGCGCACGCCAACGCCATACGATTCAGTGTTTACGATGTTCTGCACTTTGTCTTCGCGCGTTACCACAAACTGGTTCAGGTAACGGCCAATACGTACATCGGCATACGTAGCACCTTTGCTTTTGGCGGTGTTGAGGGCGGCATCGGCCAGCCGTTTTTTGACCGCTACGTCTAAGCCTGGTTCGAGTAAGGCTTCGGGCGAGACCGGGCGTGAGAAGGCAGGTAGGTTCGGCAAGAGGATACCCGCAGTACCCATGCCCAACAGTTGATTAAAGTTTCGGCGGTTCATTAAATTTGAGTTTTAAGCCACGGAGATGCACGAAGATTTGCAGAGATTCACAGAGAAAAATTTGTAAATCGTTTGAGACCATCACGTAGCATTTTAACGCGGAAGTTTATGAGTAATCCTAATCGGTAATTGCCAAATTTTAGATAGGTTAGAAGTTGAGCCATGTGCAAATCATTCAAAGAATCAACAGTTTTTAGTTCGATTACTAGTTTGTTTTCAACTAATAAATCCAAGCGATAACCATGCTCCAGACGTACATCTTTATACACAATAGGCATTGGCTTTTCCCTTTCAACAGATAGTCCAGCTTGTTGTAGTTCATAAAACAAACATTCCTGATAAGCCGACTCTAGTAAGCCCGGTCCTAATGCCCGATGTACTTCAATTGCTTTCCCAATCGTAATTGTCGCTAGTGAATCCTCCGTGAATCTTTGTGTGTCTTTATGCATCCGCTCCGGCGGCCCGGTCAGTGGCTTTGGTGTTTAGTTACACCGCATCCGACAGGCTTGTAAACGTAAAGTCACGGATTTTCATGGGCGGAATCAGGTTGCCACCAGCCCGAACAGGTTTGCCCAGTGCTTCGAGGTTGTTGAGCATGATTACCGGACTTTCATTGAAACGAAAGTTCTTGACCGGGTACTTAATCTGACCGTTTTCGATGTAAAACGTACCATCGCGGGTGAGGCCCGTATAGAGTAGTGTTTGTGGGTCAACAGCCCGTATGTACCAGAAGCGCGTTACCAGAATTCCTTTCGTCGTGCTTTTAATAAGGTCGGCCAGCGATTCGGAACCTCCCTGCATGATAAATCCGCCCGGAGCAGGAACAGCCTTTACGCCTTTTTTTTCAGCCCAGTAACGAGTAAAGGGCATGTTTTTGACAACGCCATTCTCAATCCAGCTTATTTTCTCTTGCGGACGTCCATCGCTGCCACCACCAAAACGCCCACCACCGCCACCACCGAATGGCGACAGCGGAAGTTCAGCATTCATGGGGTCGGTGATAATATTGACACGCTCGTCGAAAAGCTTTTCGCCCAGCCGAGTGCCACCGCCTTTTTTGCTTAAGAAGCTACGGCCTTCGTCGGCATTGCGAGCGTCCATACTCGACATCATATTCTGAAGCAGTTCAACAGAAGCGGTTGGCTCCAGAATAACCGTGTATTTCCCCGGTTCCAGAGCCCGTGCGTTTACCGATGCTACGGCTTTGCTCATCGCCACTTCGGTAGCGGCTTTGGTACTGAGCTTCGATACGTCGTTTACGTCGGGGTTAGCATAACCGGAGCCGGTACCATCGGCAGTACGTACCGTAATCGAAAAATCGACATTTGTTGAGCGGTTATAACCGTAAAGCCCTTTGCTATTGCCCATCGAAACGAAACCGGCCGTATCTTCCATATAACCGGCGGCTGTCAGATTCTTCTTTTTGCAGGGGTCAATGCTGTCGAAAGCAGCTTTGGCACGAAACTCAGGATCTATTTTAGCCGTGCTTTCGGCAAACGTATTGGTATTCAGATACGTTTGTGGCCCCAGCATCGGCATATATTCCGGGTTCTCAGGAGCCAGCTTTGCGATTTCTTCGGCCCGACGTACCGTCTTTTCGAGCGATGCGTCGTCTAGTTCGTTGATCGTTGCTGTACCGGAGCGTTTACCAAAAACCGCCGTAATAGCCAACGATAAATTGTCGGCTTCGCCACTGGTCGAGACGGAGTTTCGGGCGTAGCGAATGTTGCCGGTACGTCCTCCCGTCAGGCTCACGCTGGTTTCGTCAGCTTTGGCGTACGAGAGAACCTTATCGATTATTTTTTTTGCTTCTTCTTTACTTAAGATAGCCATACATGTAGTTGTTGATGTATAATGTATGAATTACGATGTATGATATTGCTCAATAAATCATACATCATAATTCATACATTACCTTAAATTTTCCGGGCGGTATTGATGACGTTCACACCATTGAAACGGGCCGTAGCACTACCGTGCGAAACAGCACTTGATTGTGCTGGTTGACCTTTTCCATCGTTAAAGGCTCCTCCTAAACGATAATCTTTTTCGTCGCAAACGGCTACGCAGGAGTTCCAGAATTCGCGGGTGTTGGCCTGATACGCTACGTCTTTAAGCATACCCACAATCTGACCGTCCTTAATTTCGTAGAAAAGCTGACCGCCAAACTGGAAGTTGTAGCGTTGCTGATCGATGGAGAACGAACCGTCGCCGATGATGTAAATACCTTTTTTTACGTCCTTAATCATCTGATCGACAGATAAAGGTGTTTTGCCGGGAGCCAGTGATACGTTGGCCATACGCTGGAACTGTACCGAACTCCAGTTGTCGGCGTAGCAGCAGCCCTGCGATTCTTTCTCGCCGATGATGTGAACCTGATCGCGGATGGCCTGATAGTTGACCAGAATGCCATCTTTTACCAGATCCCAGCGTTTGGTTTTCACGCCTTCGTCGTCCCAACCAACAGCCCCTAATGAACCTTCCTGTGTTTTGTCGGCGAAAATGTTAACGTCTTTGCTGCCGTAACTGAAGTTCTTCGACTGCCATTTATCCAACGTAGCAAAACTTGTTCCGGCGTAGTTGGCTTCATAACCAAGTACACGGTCGAGTTCGAGCGGGTGGCCAACTGATTCGTGAATCGTTAACCACGTATGCGACGGATCAAGAACGAGATCATACTTACCAGCCTCAACCGACTTGGCCGACAGTTTTTCTTTCGCCTGTTTGGCGGCTGCGGTAATATCTTCCAGCATGTCGTACCCTTTGTTGTAACGGGTCGTAACGCCGGTGATTTTGTCGGCAGGATTAACCTGTAGATAATCGTAGCCCATGCCCATTGGCGCACTCAACGAGTTACGGGTAGCGAAACGTCCATTTTGTGGGTCAACGGCTGTAACCGTAAAGCTTGGCCCAATCCGGTGAATGTCCTGATCGGAATATGTACCATCGGTGGAAGCAAAGTATTTTTGCTCATTTACCTGAAACAGTACGTTGTTCACGAAGTTGGCTCCGTTTTTCATAGCCGCAGCATTACACGACAGCAATAGGTCCACTTTTTCCTTGATGGGCACTTCAAAGGCGTTCCGTTTGATGGGAGCTTTCCAGCTTACTTCGCCAAAACCTTTCTGGGGTGCCAGTTGAACGGGTTCGGTCAGCAGACGAGCATTCGCTTTGGCAATTCGTACGGCAGTTTCGGTCGCTTTAGCAACGACAGATTCGTCGCGTGCATCGCCTACTGAAGCAAATCCCCAACAGCCATCGACAATGACCCGTACGCCAACGCCATACGATTCGGAGTTGACGATTCCTTGTACTTTATTTTCGCGGGTGAGAACGAACTGATTCAGGTATCGGCCAATACGTACGTCGGCATACGTAGCACCTTTACTTTTGGCAGTGTTAAGGGCGGCATCGGCCAGCCGTTTTTTGACCGCTATGTCTAAGCCTGGTTCGAGTAAGGCCTCGGGCGTAACGGTTCGGGAAAAAGCGGGCAATGAGGGCATCAGAATCCCTGCCGTGCCCATACTAAGCAATTGATTAAAGTCTCGACGATTCATTGAATTGAGAGTTATAGGGTTGTAAGGTTGTATGGTTATAAAGTTGTAGACCGGGTCGCCGGTGCAGTTGGTTTTGCGCCAGCAACTCTACAACTCTATAACCCTATAACTTTACAACTTCTCATGTTAAACTGCATCCGATAAACTGGTGAAGGTAAAGTCGCGAATCTTCATCGGTGGAATCAGATTGCCACCCATTCGAACAGGTTTGCCCAATGCTTCGAGGTTGTTGAGCATGATCACCGGACTTTCGTTGAAGCGGAAGTTCTTGATCGGGAATTTAATCTGGCCGTTTTCGATGTAGAACGTACCGTCGCGGGTAAGGCCCGTATACAGCAACGTTTGTGGATCAACGGGACGGATGTACCAGAATCGGGTGACTAGAATGCCTTTTTCTGTGCTCTTGATCATATCGGCAAGCGATTGAGTGCCGCCTTCTACGATAAAGTTGGATGGAGCAGGAATGGCCTTAACCCCTTTTTTTTCTGCCCAATAGCGCGAATAGGATAAATTCTTCACAACCCCTTTTTCGACCCATGTAGTTTTTTCCTGCGGGCGTCCATCGCCACCACCACCGCCAAAACGGCCACCTCCGCCACCACCGAATGGAGCAGCCGGAACTTCAGGATTAGTCGGGTCGGAGTAGATGGTTATACGTTGATCGAAAAGTTTTTCGCCCAGCCGAGTGCCACCGCCTTTTTTGCTCAGAAAGCTACGACCTTCTTCGGCATTCCGGGCGTCGAAGGCGTTCATCATGGCCGCCATCAGCGAAGCATCTACGTTACTCAACAGTGCCGCTGGCTCCAGAATAACGGTGTATTTGCCCGGCTCAAGAGCCCTTGCATTCGATGAAGCCATTGCTTTCTGCATGGCAATCTCAGTAGCGTCTTTTGTGCTCAGTTTCGATACGTCCGTTACGTCGCGGGTGGCGTATCCAGAGCCTAAGCCGTCGGCGGTACGTACTGTGATTGAAAATTCTACAGATGTTTCGCGGTTGTAGGCCCACAGTCCTTTTGAGTTTCCGAGTGCCGTAAATCGGGTCGAATCTTCCATATAACCAGCCGCCGTCAGGTTCTTTTTCCGGCAAGGATCGAGACTGTCGAAGGTGGCTTTCGCTCGGAATTCGGGGTCTATTTTGGCCGTATTCTCGGAGTAAGGTTCGGCTGGAAGATAAGTCTGTGGGCCCAGCATCGGTACGTATTCCGGATTCTCAGGGGCCAGTTTTGCAATCTCTTCGGCTCTACGTACCGTTTTTTCTATGGATGCGTCATCAAACTCATTGAGTGTTGCCGTTCCTGCACGTTTGCCATAAACGGCCGTTACGCTCATTGCGAGGTTCGTGCCTTCGCCACTTGTCGAAACGGCGTTACGTGCATAACGAATATTTCCCGTTCGTCCACCCGTCAGCGTAACACTGGTTTCATCGGCCTTTGCGAAGGAAAGGGCCTTATCAATAATCTTCTTTGCCTCGTCTTTGGTTAAGATAGCCATGTATTTTATGTTCATGTATGATATATGAACTATGATGTATGATCTTGCTACGTGCTAGATCATACATCATAGTTCATACATCCATTTATATCTTCCGTCCTGTATTGATTACGTTGACTCCGTTGAAGCGTGTAGTGGCTGACCCGTGCGAAACGGCGCTGACCTGCGAGGGTTGCCCTTTGCCGTCGAAGAAGGAACCGAACGTGCGGTAGTCGTCCTGATCGCAGAGTTGTGCACAGGAGTTCCAGAATTCCTGGGTGTTCGACTGATACGCTACGTCGTCGAGCATACCGACGATTTCGCCGTTTTTGATTTCGTAGAACAACTGTCCGCCAAACTGGAAGTTATACCGTTGCTGATCAATTGAATAGGAGCCACGGCCAATGATGTAAATGCCTTTGTCGACACCTTTAATCATGTCGAAAACCGAGCGTTTTTCGGTTCCGGGTTTGAGCGATACGTTTGGCATACGCTGAAACTGTACTGTACTCCAGTTGTCGGCGTAGCAGCATCCGTTCGATTCTTTCTCGCCAAGAATAGCCGCCTGATCACGAATGGCCTGATAGTTGACCAGAATACCGTCTTTAATTAAATCCCACTGTTTGCAGGGAACGCCCTCATCGTCGTAACCAACAGTACCGAGCGTATGCGGCTGGGTTTTGTCAGCCACAATATTAACCAGCTTACTACCGTAGTTGAAGGTCTTACTTTTCCATTTGTCCAACGTAGCGAAGCTGGTACCAGCATAATTGGCTTCGTAACCTAATACCCGGTCGAGTTCGGTTGGGTGACCAACCGACTCGTGGATGGTAAGCCCGAGGTGGTTCGGGTCGAGAACAAGGTCGTATTTGCCCGGCTGAACGCTTTTAGCCGTGAGCTTTTCTTTCGCCTGCTTCGCTGCTAACGTAGCATCTTCGACCATATCGTATGAATTTCGATAACCAACCAGCCCATTGGGTGCTTTTATTTTTTCAGAAGCAAGTCCGTCTAGATATTCATAACCCATACCCATTGGCGAACTGAGCGCATCACGGGTTTTAAATTTACCGGCTGCCCGGTCAACGGCCGATACGGTAAAGGTTGGCCAAATGCGATGAACGTCCTGATCGATGTACGAACCGTCGGTGGAGGCAAAATACTTCTGTTCGTTGATAAAGAACAGATTCGACGTAACGAAAGCCGCTCCATTTTTCAGTGCTTCGCCATTGACTTTCATCAACAGATCAATTTTTTCGCTGACCGGAACCTGAAAGGCATTTTTCTGAATTGGCGTTTTCCACGTTACGTCACCTACACCTTTTTGCGGAGCCAATTGAACCGGTTCGGCCTGAAGTCGAGAATTGGCTTTAGCAATGGCAACGGCTGTTTTGGCACATCGGGCAATTGCATCAGGCGTTACGTCGCTGGTAGCTGCGAAGCCCCAGGTGCCGTTGGCAATGACCCGGATACCGATGCCATACGATTCGGCATTGACAACATTCTGTACCTTGGTTTCGCGGGTGAAAAGATATTGTTGCAGATAGCGGCCAATGCGCACGTCGGTATAGGTAGCGCCCTGACTTTTGGCCGTATTTAACGCTATGTCGGCTAATTGTTTCTTGGCAGCAGCGTCGATACCTGCTCCGTGGCCTGCTACGTCGAACAGATACTCTGCCGATACGTTATTACCAAAAACAGGAACACCAGCGGTAAACAGGCTACCAATGCCCAGCCCCGATAGCTGGATAAAATCGCGTCTTTGCATGTACTACGTTGTTGATGATTGAGTTCAAACAGTCGGAAAACGCGAATATGGCTAAAAATGCTGAAGAGACGTCGTTTTTATGACAAATGGTAAACTGGAAATTTACGAATCTCCCTACTATTATTCGGAAGAAACGTTGATTGGCAGCGTTTTCAGGAAGAATTGTCTGGAAATAATTTACTACTACGTCGCTGTGCCGATGCAACAACTAAAGGAGTTTCTAAGGACGTAGTGCTACGTAGTCAGGCCAATATCTACCCTCTCGAAAAGAAACGAAGCAAATAGGTCTATAAAAAAACGTCCCAAACGTATTGATACGTTTGGGACATTGGATCAAGTGGGGGCGGTTACTTTTAACCGGCACGGTTCGGTTTTGAGAAACCTCACCATGTCAGATGCTAACATCTGACATCACATAGGATGATGAATTATTACTTCTTGCCTTTCTTCGGTTTTGCTTCGTCTTTTTTTGGTTTGTCAGCCTTCTTTTCGGCCTTAGGAGCTTCTTTCTCTTTAGCGGCTTTCGGCGCTTTTTCTTCTTTTGCTGGTGTTACGGGCGTGTCGATAACGGAACCACGGACAAACGTACCCCAAGTCAGGTTGTTCGTTCCTTTTTGGGCTTTCTTCGCGCGGTCGATGGCCATATTGGCAGCCGCTTCAACAACCCAATCAAAATTAGCCTGTCCAACTGAATGAACATCGGCATCGGGTGCTGGATTACAGAAATCAATAGCAATGGGTATACCATCGCGCACGGCAAATTCAACCGTATTGAAATCGTAACCAAGTCCATGATTCAATTTCAGTACGTAATCTTCCATTGTCGCTAGTAGTTTTTTACCCGCATCGCCGGTCGTTTGCATTTCGGCAGCGTAGCGCAGATGATGCGGATTTCGTGGCTCATACGGCATGATACGTACGTCTTTTCCACCAATGCAGTAGCAACGGAAATAATCGGTAAAGTCGATGGCTTCCTGATAAAGCATGACCAGTTGGCCTGTTTCGTCATAAGCCGTGAACATCTGCTCTGGATTATCGACTTTATAAACACTTTTCCAGCCGCCACCGGCGTGAGGCTTCATGAATGCCGGGAAACCAATGTGGTTGAAAATGGCATCCCAATTCATATGCCGCAGGTTACGGAATGAATTATGGTTTGTATCGTCGGGGCGATCTTTCGAAGGTAACAGAATCGTTTTAGGAACGGGAACTCCAAGCTGAACCGCTAATGCATTGTTGAAAAATTTCTCGTCGGCACTCCACCAGAAGGGATTATTGACAACTGCCGTACCTGTTAATGCAGCGTTTTTTAGAAAGGCTTTGTAGAAAGGAACATCCTGTGAAATACGGTCGATTATAACTGCGTAATCTGTTGGCACACTTTGCTCAACCTGCTCAATACTGACAAATTCGGCTGGAAAATCGCTTTGCTTTTCATTGACCCGGTCGACAAATGCCTGTGGGAATGTGTTTTCCTGTCCGAAAAGAATGCCAATTTTTGTTTTCTTGCTCATAATGAATTAGTTAAGGCTATTTTTTTAGCTTTGATGAATAACTATTCCGCAATATTGTGTAAAAATGCGGTACGTTGATGAGGTAAACATACCGCATTTTTACATTGTTTACTGCTTCTATATCTTTACCTTACCGTAAATCATAGATTACGCCAATCGGCAAAGCGACTGAGTAATTTGGGAGAATTTGGACAATTTTAATATGATGAAATAGGAGTTTAAGTAAAATTACTTAACTTCGCAATCGGTTTTCCGCTTGTCCACCGAAACATGTATAAAACCACTGCGACACTACACAAGGCTCGTCTTCAGCCCTTTATCTGGATAGGCCATTAAGGAGTTTGAAGCCGTAAACGAAGTATCAAACTTCTGAGAATCATCCAGAACAATGTTGACAATCCCATATAAGCCGTTTTAAACAAATGGGTTGTATGGGTTTTTTCTTTCCGTTCGGCAATAAGCATGTCCCTGCAAAGAAATCGGCAGGCAAGGAATTTAGCCATTTTTCGGCGATAGGTAGCCGATCGTTTATTGCGGCTTATCAGTAAAGACCTTAAGCAACAGGCTTTTTCAACGCAGAACCAACATGACTATGAAATCTATTCTGACGATTTGTCTGCTGCTTGCCGGGCAGTTTATCTACGCACAAACACCCGTATCGCCGTCGGCAGTTGCTACGTCGCCATCCCTCAAAGCCGAATCGGCTGAAGAAAAGTCAGTTATTGATGTGGAAAAACAGCGGTTTGCCGCTCAGGTGAGTGGAGACTACAATTTCCTCAACAAAGTATTGGCTAACGATCTGATTTACACGCACTCACACGGTGGGAGAGATAGTAAGGAGTCGTTCATTCAATCACTTCGTGATGGCAAATCGAAATATGAATCGATTGATGCCGAAGAGCAAAAAGCCCGCGTTTATGGCAATACAGCCGTTATCAATGGGGTCTGTAAAACGAAAATCATTAGCAATGGACAGACCAATAACTTGTCGCTACGTTACCTGTCGGTGTACGTAAAGAACAATAATCAGTGGCAGATGGTAGCCTGGCAATCGCTGAAACTGGCCAACTGAACCGAAGCGTCGGCCCGGCGGAATTGAGCAGGTCTAAACCCAGATTTTACCAAGATTAAAAGGATTAGCTTAAATAGAGAGGCAAGATAAATCCTGCCAATCATTACAATCTTGGTAAAATCCCGGTCAGACTTTCAGAAACTCACGCAGCTCCGTTGCATCCTGTGGTTTCATACGGCCAGCTAAAACGAGCCGGAGTTGCCGACGACGTAGTGCACTGGCGTACCGATCTTTTTCTTCATCAGTTTCGGGAACCACAGCCGAAACTTCAATCGGTCGACCACTCTGATCAACGGCAACGAACGTATAGAAAGCACTGTTC
Organism: Spirosoma daeguense; assembly: GCF_054776875.1. Taxonomy (NCBI): domain Bacteria; kingdom Pseudomonadati; phylum Bacteroidota; class Cytophagia; order Cytophagales; family Cytophagaceae; genus Spirosoma; species Spirosoma daeguense. The sequence continues at coordinate 660,355 of NZ_BAAHBF010000005.1, read as the reverse complement.
GTACTGACTCGAATACCCGCCGGAATATCTTCGGCCCATACTTCTATAAAAACTTCCATCGACGAACTGAACGCCCGCGTTACCTGTGCTTTCATCGTTACAATGTTTCCCAGACGAATAGGTTCGGAAAACGATACGTTGTCAACCGAAGCCGTTACGACGATGCGGTTCGAATGTTTTTGAGCAGCAATAGCAGCCGCTATATCCATAAAGTGCAGCAGTCGGCCGCCCATTAAATTATTGAGCGTATTCGTATCGTTGGGCAACACCATTTCGGTCATCACAGTAACCGATTCGCGTGCAAGTTTGGGTTGAGGCATTTTATAAGGAGTAGAACAATAGCAAATCTGACATTTCTACAAACCAACGAGCGAAAATTGACATAGCCAAATGAGCTGGCTATGAAGTCGCAAGAAACAAAACCAATCAATTGCCGTTCATTGGAGAATGAATTACCTGTTTTGATAAACTTTCACCAATTCGACTCATCATGCATCTTAATCGATTGACTCCGGTTCAGCGGAGTTGGAGCCTGTTACTGACCGCTATTGCCTTGCTAACGTTTGTTTTTACTGCCTGTAAAAAACAGGAAGATACAACACCTACTACCTCAACCATCGGCCAGCTCATTTCGAATGGAAGCCGGTTTACGTTGCTCAAAGCAGCTCTGACACGGGCGGGTATGGATGCTACGTTGAATCAGGCCGGTACGTATACTGTATTTGCGCCAAGTGATGATGCCTTTAAAGCATTTGGGTATGCCGATGTGTCGGCTGTCAATGCTGCTCCGGTCGATTTGCTTAAATCGGTTCTGCAATATCATATGTTATCAACACGCGTCAATTCTGCTGATATTCAGATAGGGGTCAATATGCCACAGCAGACATTGGCGAATGCGCCGGTGTATATCTCAAAGGTGACATCGGCATCCAGCACAACCGTCACATCCAGCACCATTTCGGTAAACGGCGCTCGTATTTTACAGGCCGACGGTACTGCCAGTAATGGTGTGGTTCATGCCATTGACCGGATTTTGTTGCCACCCCTATTCGGGAACGTAGTACAGACGATTCAGAGTATTCCAACGTTGATGCCGAATGTATCATTTAAGCTGTTACAGGCGGCTGTTACGCGGGTCGGATCTGCCACGGCACTTGCTGCGGCCAATCCAGTTACTGTATTTGCGCCAACAGATGCAGCTTTCCGGGCAGCGGGTTATGATTCCACAGCCATCGCCAGAGCTCCGGTTGCTACGTTGACAGGGGTTTTGGGCTATCACGTAGTAAATAGCCGAACCTATACACCATTGATAACCAACGGTTCGAGTCTCTCTACGTTGCAGGGCGGAACCATTACAGCTACTACCAGTGCTACGGCTGTAACCGTTACCGGAAAAGGAAATGGCACAAACGCATCCAATATTACAGGGCCAGATATTACAGCAACAAACGGGGTTGTGCATATTATCGACCGGGTTTTATTGCCACAATAATTGCTCAGAATCAGACTGACGATCAATACGTTGGCGGAGTTAGATTTTCTGTCGGGCTGCTCTAAAATTGAGTGGCCCGATTTGTTTTTACAGGAATCAAAACCCGCCTTAAAACGTTTTATAAATAAGTATTTTCCTGTCCAGTTCGTCAATTTATCAGGTCAGAAAGTGTGATTGTCCGCAAGACTTTCGACCTTTGGTGAATTGATTTGTGACTCTCATCGAATGGCCCAACCACAGAAAAAACTCTTCCTGTTAGACGCGCTGGCTCTGATTTACCGCGCTCATTTTGCCTTTAACAAAGCTCCTCGGATTTCGTCGCGTGGTATCAATACGTCGGCGGTATTTGGCTTCATGAACGCCATGATTGAGGTCTTGACGAAAGAAAAACCAACGCATATCGGCGTAGCGTTCGATTCATCGAAGAAGACGTTTCGGCACGAGCAGTTTCCGATGTATAAGGCCACCCGGCAGTCGCAACCGGAGGATATTAGTGTCGCCATGCCTTACATTAAAAAGATTGTGGAGGCTATGCATATCCCGATTCTGATTCTGGAGGGCTACGAAGCCGATGATATTATCGGAACCTTTGCTAAAAAAGCGGCACAGGCTGATTTCGAAGTCTATATGATGACGCCCGATAAAGATTACGGGCAGTTGGTAGAGGAGCATATTCATATTTATAAGCCTGCCTTTATGGGCAAGCCCGCCGAAAAATTAGGCGTAACCGAAGTGCTCGAACGCTGGCAGATCGAACGTATCGAACAGGTTACGGATATGCTTGGGCTGATGGGCGATTCGGTCGATAACATTCCGGGAATTCCCGGCGTGGGTGAAAAAACGGCCCAAAAACTGATTGCCGATTTTGGCTCAGTCGAAAACCTGATTGCCCGTGCCGACGAACTGAAAGGAAAACTGAAAGAGAACGTAGTAAACTTCGGTCAGCAAGGATTACTGTCGAAAGAGCTCGCGACTATTCACTTGGACGTACCGCTAGCGTTCGATGAAGATAAGTTACGACATACCGAATACGATAAACCGAAGCTCTCGGCCTTGCTCGATGAACTGGAATTTCGGCAGATGAAAACTCGTTTGCTGGGCGCCGATTTCGACGAAAAACCGCTTCCGGCTGCGTTCAAAGCGAGTAACTCCGGCCAGATGAACCTGTTCGATTCGCCGGGTGGTGATACGCCAGCGTTCATGCCATTCCCGAACATGAGTGCCGCAAATCCGTCAGGAGCCGCTGATTTGCCGTTCGATTTTTCAGGCAATGCTACGTCGTCAACGCCATCGACCAGTAAACCAAAAGGCAAACGAACGCCTGTGAGCGTACCGGCGGCATCGGCAACCGAAGCTACACCGGATGGCGTGACCGAGACAATTACGACCGACGATAAAACAGGAAGTGAGCAGCCTGCGTATCTGGACGTTTATCCCGATATTGAACTGGATGAAAATCAGCCCGAACGCCGGAAAACGATTTTGTCGGTAAAGCACGATTATCGGCTGGTCGATACGCCAGAATTACGGGCCAGTCTGGTCTATTACTTGGGTCTACAGGAAAGCATTTGTTTCGATTCTGAAACGACCGCCATTGACCCGGTTGAGGCCGATTTAGTGGGGCTTTCGTTTGCGTATCGCACTGGTGAAGCGTTCTACGTTCCCGTACCCGCCGACCGAGCCGAAGCGCAGGCCATTGTTGATCAGTTTAAGCCCGTATTCGAGAATCCGTCGGTTGGCAAGATCGGGCAGAACTTGAAATACGACCTGCTGATGCTGAAAAAATACGGCGTGGAGGTACAGGGAAAACTGTTCGATACGATGCTGGCTCACTACCTGATTGAGCCCGAAATGCGCCACAACATGGACATGATGGCCATGACGTACCTGAATTACAGTCCGGTTGAGATTGAATCGCTGATTGGCAAGAAAGGGAAGGGACAACTGTCGATGCGTGACGTAGAGGTGCAAAAAGTGGTTGATTATGCTGCTGAAGATGCCGACGTTACGTTGCAACTAAAGGAGGTCTTTGCACCAAGACTTGAAAAAGATAGCCTGAATAAATTGTTTGAGCAGGTCGAAATGCCGCTGGTACGTGTGCTAACTGACCTTGAATTAGAAGGCGTTACGCTCGATACGAAAGCGCTGGCGGACTTATCTGCTACGTTGGAAGTCGACATGAAGCAGGTGCAGCAGGAAATCTTCGACATCGCGGGCGAATCGTTCAACATTGGATCGCCAAAGCAGTTGGGTGAAGTTCTTTTTGAAAAACTGAAACTCGATAAGAACGCTAAGAAAACCAAAACTGGCCAATACGCTACGGGCGAAGAAATCTTATCGAAGATGGAAGCTGAGCACGAAATAGCCCGGAAAATTCTGGACTATCGGGAGCTGGTGAAACTCAAGAATACCTATGTCGACGTATTGCCACAACTGATCAGCCAACGTACCGGCCGAATTCATACGTCGTTCAATCAGGCAGTTGCGGCAACGGGGCGTTTGTCGTCGGTAAATCCGAACCTCCAAAACATTCCGATACGTACACCGCGCGGTCAGGAAATTCGAAAGGCATTCGTTCCGCGCGGGCCTGAGTTTCTGATTATGTCGGCCGATTATTCGCAGATTGAACTACGTATCATGGCGGCTTTCAGTGGCGATAAAACGATGCTTGATGCCTTTAATAATGGTGTCGATATTCATACGCAAACGGCCAGCAAAGTTTTTCACGTTGGTTTGGATGAAGTGACGAGCGATATGCGCCGGAAAGCCAAAACCATCAATTTTGGTATTATCTACGGTATTTCTGCTTTTGGTTTATCGCAACGGCTAAAGATTCCGCGTAAAGAAGCGGCCGAGATTATTGACGAATATTTCGCCGGATTTCCAGCGGTAAAAGATTACATCGATCAATGTATCGAAAAAGCGCGTGGCTTTGGTTATGCCGAAACCATTTTGGGTCGGCGCCGGTACCTGCGCGATATCAATTCGCGCAACCAGACCGACCGGATGTTTGCCGAACGTAACGCTGTGAATGCACCGATTCAGGGAAGTGCTGCCGATATGCTTAAAATTGCCATGATACGTATTCATGAGTTTATGCAGGAAGAACGGTTGAAATCAAAAATGATTCTGACCGTACACGATGAACTCGTTTTCGATGCTCACCGTGACGAAATCGACCTGCTACGTGTGCGCGTAGACGACATCATGAAAAATGCGATTCCAATGGCTGTGCGGATGGAAACAGGCATCGGTGTCGGCGAAAACTGGTTGCTGGCACACTAATACAGCCCAAAATGAATAGAGCCGGATTAAGTCCGGCTCTATTCATTTTTTGCGATTTTGGAATCAATTTACTGCTTTATCAGCTTAATCACTTTATGTTCAGTTGGGGTAGTTACGGTTAGCAATAAGACACCCTGTTTGCCGGTCAACGGGATACGCACATGCTCTAGCTGTGTTGCTTCCGAAATTCGATGTTCATGTATCAATCGGCCAGTTATATCAACCAGATTTAAGCCAACCGGCTTGCCATCGGCTCCTTTTATTTCAATCTCGGCCGTTTCTCCCAGAACCGGATTGCCAAGTATACGAACAGATAAGATCAACTCTGCATTCGCGCTAACGCGCGCACCATTGGTTGAGCTACCACAGGATGCTAACCAGTTGTAGGTATAGCTAGCATCTGCGGGTGATCCGGTCTGTTGCGCTTTGAGTGTGATGATTGGATTATCTGTATAAAGATTTAATGTATAAGGTCCCGCTGCTGTAGTGGGCAACATTTCATTCGTTACAGAGAAACTAATTGGCTGGCCATTTACACCCGAATATTGCGGATTAAAACTAACCGTTCGTATTCCGGCTGTTACAGATTGACAACTTACTGTTGTTACACCGATAATAGCAAAGTTACCAGAGGGCGGAGGAGTTGGGCCACCGCAGGCACCCAACCAGTTATAGTTGTAGCTGGCGGTACTCAGTGAACCCGTTTGAGCAGCCTTCAAAACGATAACCGGGTTATCGGCATACAGGTCCAGCGTATAAGGGCCAGCCGCTGTTGTTGGTAACATCTCATTAACCACTGAGAAACTAATTGGCTGACCACTCACACCTAAATATACCGGATTGAATGTCAGCCTGCGCTGACCTGCACTAATGGTCGTGCAACTAACTGTAGTGACTCCCGTAATGGCGAAATCGTTAGAATTACTAATGGCCTGTAACGCCCGGTCGGCCTGAATAAAACCATGTCCTGTACCATAGTCGAACCCAATATCAAATCCATCGGTTGCTGGGTCGTTCATATCCAGCGAAGTATTTTGCAACGTTGACAGAATAGTGGCCGAAGAAATCGATGGAACTTTCTGCACCATTAGAGCCGCTACAGCCGCTGCATGGGGAGCCGATGCCGAAGTGCCGAAAAAGTTAGGGTACGAATCCGAATCCTGGGGAATGTCCTCTCCAAAGAAGGTTGTGTTGCCTGCATCTACAGCGGTAATTTCTGGTTTTGGGCGGGTAATGGGTGAGCCTAAGCGCGTTCCATCAATAGCAAATAGGATAGGAGTACCACCAGCCGAAGAGAAATATTCGAGGGTGGCCGTTGTTAATGAACTGTTGAAGGCGGGTGTATTGTAGAATGGTGCGGCACCTGTTGCAATACAACGCGTGGAATTGGCATGTCCGACTAGTGTTGAGCTTTTGGTATTATATTCAGTGGTGATCGTGTATCCATTTGTAAAAGCAACCCACTTGATCAGCGTTGGATTTGGCCCTGCATATCTAGCAACAACCAACTCAAAAGTGACAGGGGAAGCTGAAGGGTTATATAGAACAGCAATTTCAATAGGATCGCCATTAATATTAAAAGTCAGCCCTGACAAACCACTCTGAAACGCACCACTTCGATATACCAACAAATCCAAATCCGTTTGTGCACCCATTGAGCCCGTTACCGATGCAAATGGGTTATCCCACTGCAAACCAACGTAAATCTGACTCCCTGCGGGTACCGTCACGGATTGGTAAACATCGCCCCCGCTAAAATTATGCGCTCCCATATAAGAATCTCCGGGTCCAAAAGGGCCAACAAAAGGCGTATTATTATACGTATTCTGGTATGAATTACGAGCATGATTTCCTGCAGACGAGAAGTAGGTAACGCCATTGTTGTTTACAACATCATCAACCGCCTGCGCAATAGGGCCATCCTGAAAATACGGCTCTGCAAAATAGAAAATGTCATCTACAATGACTTTACAGCCAGCGGCTGCCAAATCACGAATTCCCTGCGCAAAATCCAGATACCCATCAAACGCCGTATGGAAAGCCAGAGCAGCCCCTGGGGCAACATCATGAATAATCTCAGCCATACCACGGCCCTCATCCGAGACATCAGCCGCTGAGCCGGAAAACTCCTGTAATACTTGTACGCCAGCGGGTAAGTCACCTGATAGTACCCCACTGGCAGCTCCGCCCAATTTATCATAGGAATCAGAGATAATTCCTACTTTAACGCCATTCCCATTTACGCTATGAGTAGTGCGGGCAATATCGGATCGCATAGCTACATCCCCCTGTGATGTCACTAAACCGGCGTTATGCATCGGTTTATAAGCAGGCATGGCAATTCTTAACGTGGGAATGTTTTTTAGTTCTTCCAATCTATTTATTGGCAGGAAACCATATACCCGATGTTTAGAAACAATTCCTCTTGTAAGTCCAAGTGCTTGTAACGACTGAAGCAGTGCTTGTCCTTCTGCCTCTGAATTGGCTAGTGCATCAATGGCAATTGTTTTGCCATTATATACAAACAGACTCGTTCGGGGAGCATCACTATTAGGAGCCTGAAATCCGTTGCTTGTTGCTATGTTTAATAAATCAGTGGAGATCTTGGCCGATCTGGCATTTTCTTTTAGCTGATTTTGTGCTAGTACGTCAACACTTAAGCTAAGCAAAGCTGCGGTCATACATAGCATGATCGTACCTATTCGTAATAGTTGAATCATAAAGAATTGGTTTAGTTTGGTGATAATTCAATACAAAAAGATCAGAAAGCCAGGCCCATATCTCCTAAATTTTACTAAAGTTGGCTAAATCCTATAACATCTTCATTTAAAGTCAATTAATTTTTAATAAATGGTAATAGATATTTATTGATGGTACCTTTAGTTAACTATTTATAATTTTAGGTATAACAAAAGAAATATTTAGAATAAAGCAATATTCATGTATGGCTTACTGAAGCTACATCAACGCGCTTTTAGCGTAGCTTGTAAATGTTGTATTTCTGGTCAATTGCATTCGCTAACTAATAAATTAGAACATTCGTAGAGTGGGGAACATTTTTGTATTTTTTCTATTTCGATAATAGAATGCTATCTGGAAAGCCTATTGTGTTTTGCGTTTTTTAAAGAAAATGTAACACTGGGCTGTTGGAAATCAGGAAGCTGCAAAAATGAATAAGAACTTATTGCCTCTCACCATCGGAGGTTTCGGTATTGGAATGACCGAATTCGTAATAATGGGTATCCTGCCCGATATTGCCAACTCATTACACATCTCAATTCCCGTTGCGGGCCACCTGATTTCGTCCTATGCGCTGGGCGTTGTACTAGGTGCTCCCTTGCTGGTGGGTATTGCCGGAAATTATCCGCCGAAAAAGATTCTAATAGGTCTGATGGCGTTGTTTACGTTTTGCAATGCGCTTTCGTCATTTGCTCCCAATTACGAAACCATGATGATTACCCGACTTTTGTCGGGATTGCCGCACGGTGCATTTTTTGGTGTCGGATCGGTGGTAGCCAGTCGGTTAGCTGGTCGTGGTAAAGAAGCGCGGGCCATTTCGATGATGTTTGCCGGGCTGACCATAGCCAATATTATCGGCGTTCCACTCGGTACGTACATTGGCCATACCATGAGCTGGCGACTCACATTTTTGATCATCGCTGTTGTTGGTCTGCTTACGATGGCAAGCATCCAGCGATTCCTGCCTGCAATGCCTGTCGTTGGTGAAACCAATTTGCGGAAAGACCTGAAGCTTTTTACCTACGTAGAACCTTGGTTGATTCTTGGAATCACAGCCATCGGAACGGGCGGTTTGTTCGCCTGGTTCAGCTACATTGCGCCGTTACTCACCGAAGTCGCCCATTTCAGTCATAATCAGCTCACCTGGATTCTGGTACTGGCAGGGTGTGGTATGGCGGTTGGTAATGTGGTTTCAGGGCGGGTGGCCGATTTAATATCTCCGGTTAAGGCAACGGCTTTGTTTCTATTGCTTATGGTATTTTGTCTGACCATTGTGTACTTCGTGGCACCGTTTCAAATCCCGTTACTTGTCATGACGTTCATTACAGGAGCCGTCTCGTTTTCATTAGGTGCCCCAATTCAGATTCTAATGATTCGGGCGGCCAATGGTTCCGAAATGCTGGCTTCGTCGGTTAGTCAGGCAGGTTTTAATATCGGCAATGCATTAGGTGCTTATCTGGGCGGTTTACCTATTATCGCAGGTCTTGGTTATGCGTCGCCCCAACTGGTAGGAGCCGTAATGGCATTTACGGGTTTTCTGATGGCTGTAATGGTCTACTACCATCACAAAAATGCCGTTAACTACGAATTGTCGGCTAGTCATTAAAAGCAACTTCAACCGATTAAGTAATATATTGGTGAGTATATCGACGGATTCTGTACATTGGTACAGAATCCGTTTTTCTTAACCCCCTTCTATACGTACTGCATGGACTTCTTTCTGATACTTGTTATTCTCGTCGTTATTGTGCTGTATCTCTCGATTGTCATCGTCCGACAGGGTACAGTAGCTGTTGTAACTGTTTTTGGGAAATATACCCGCGTGATGACGCCGGGACTCAACTTTAAGATTCCGTTTATTGAATTTATTTACCGCCGTATTTCCATTCAGAACCGCTCTGTTGAGTTGGCGTTTCAGGCCATCACTGCCGATCAGGCCAATGTGAATTTCAAAGCCATGCTGGTATATGCAGTATTAAATCAGGCTGAAGAAACGATCAAGAACGTAGCGTTTAAGTTTATCGATGAAGCATCATTTATGCAGGCTCTGGTACGTACCATCGAGGGCTCGATACGTAGTTTCGTAGCCACCAAACGTCAGTCGGAGATTCTGTCGCTACGTACCGAAATTATAGAACACGTGAAATCGCAAATTGATACATTGCTCGAAAGTTGGGGTTATCATCTGATTGATTTACAGCTCAATGACATTGCGTTTGATGAAGTTATCATGCGGTCGATGGCGCAGGTTGTGGCTTCGTCCAACCTGAAAGCAGCCGCCGAGAACGAAGGGCAGGCATTGTTGATTACCAAAACAAAAGCGGCTCAGGCTGAGGGTAACGCCATTCAAATTTCGGCCGAAGCAGAGAAAACAGCCTCTCAATTACGTGGTCAGGGCGTAGCGCTATTCCGCGAAGAAGTAGCGAAAGGGATGGCCGAATCGGCTCGGGTCATGAACGAAGCCAAGCTGGATGCGTCGCTGATTCTCTTCTCGATCTGGACCGAAGCCATCAAGCATTTTGCCGAAAACGGAAAAGGAAATGTCATCTTTCTGGATGGTTCAACGGAAGGCATGGAAAAAACCTTAAACCAATTAATGGCGATTCAGAAATTGAACAACAACGAGCAGGGAAACACGCCACCGCCACCAGCCAAACGCTGAACATAGTTTAGTATTTATAGTTTACGGTTTACGGGGTTCGACGTAGTAAGTCGGCCGTGTAAACCGTTTTTTTTTATGACAAACCTGCTTTTCCCTACCGATTTCTCTGACCACACCAACGCAGCACTGGATTGGGTACGCCTTTTTGCAAAAAAAACAGGTGCAACCATTACCGTAGTACACATTCAGCAACCTGTAATTCCGGATACAACACTACCTAACCTCGGAGAGCCTGGTTTAGGTACGTTAGCCGTTCAGGAAATAGAAGAAATAAGCCGCCAGCAACTAGAGAAACTGGTGACAGAATTGCAAACGGATGGACTCTCGGTAACAACTGACTGGCGTATCGACTCGGTTGAAGACGGAATTCTGGATGCTGCACAGGAGCACTCCGCCGATCTGATTGTAATGGGACGTAGTGATCTCAGTACATTTTTTGCTCGGCTGGGAGGTACCGCTGTTACCGACGTAGCAGATGGCGCTCGTTGTCCGGTACTTATTGTGCCCACCTCCGACGAAGGTAAGGCAGTCAGACCAGCGCAGGTTAAAACTATTGCTTATGCCATGCAAGCTCAAACAACTCAAGATGAGGTAACCACACAGACCGAATCGCTGGTAAAACTCTTTGATGCATATTTAACGGTGCTAACCGAAGAGCAACTCGAAACCGTGAAAGCCGATCTGATTGTGATGCAAATGTATCCGGGGGGTGGTTTTCTGGATGAGCTGTTCCGCCCGAACCACGTAGCAAAACTGATCGAAAAATCGGAAGTTCCGGTGCTGGTTTACCACAAACAGGAATAATTCGTAAACAAACTTAAATGGTTTTTTTACGTGTCATAAAATGGAGATCAAGACCCGGCGCCCACACGTCGGGTTTTGTGTATTGTAGCTGAAAATCAAACTTTTCGAAGAATTTATACGCCACTTGCGACGTACGACACACAATTAATTCTACGTCTGGGAGCTGACCGATTAAATGGAGTATATGATTCATCAAGGCGCTGCCTATTCGTAGTTCTTTTCGGTCAGGGTCGGTCAATATCCAGCAAATGTGTGCTTCGTTGCCAGTTGCTGTAACGTAATAACCACAGGCACCTACAATTTCTCCATCCTGTTCGGCCGCAAAATACGGATCACTGTATGTCTTAAGAAACTCGGCATACTCATTGATTTCGTTTTCGCCGAATGCCTCCGGCACGCTCTTACGGAAAATATCCAGTAACTCATCGCTATCGCTACGTTCAAATGGACGAATATGCATATCGTTACTACGTTAAAGACTGTTAATCAACCTAATTGCTTTTCCAAGGCCCGGCAACTCGGCACATGATGCACCGGGAAATTGCAGGAGTTGGCAATGAAACAAAGCTTATTGGCCTGATGGTGTAATTTGTTGGCTTTTTCAACCATTGATACGTCGGCCACCACTACGTCAGGATAAAGCGTTACGTTGGTAAAATGTCCGCCACCGTCAGCCGTTTCGGCCATCGTGCCCGTAGCCTTATCGGTGTAATTGACAACCACAACACCGGCTTCGGAGCATAAATGCAGATACCAAAGCATATGACAGGACGACAGCGAAGCAACCAGTAGCTCTTCAGGATTATACCGATTTTTGTTGCCCCGAAAAGAAGGGTCGGACGAGCCCGGAATTTCGGGTTTATTGTCAGCAATCAAAACGTGGTCGCGGTCGTAAGAACGGTAATTACTGGTACCTTCACCTTTGTTGCCCGTCCATTTTGTCGTCAATACGTAGTGATGTTCTTTCAGCATTTTCTATCAATAATTTAGTAATAGCGTACAACTATTCCTGATAGGTAGATTGTCGCCGGGCGGCCATTTCTCTGGCAATTGCTTCTGCTTCAGGGCGATTTGTCTGTTGCAATTCGGTAATTATAGCCTGATAGTTTTTATCGTCCCGGTTTTGACTCAATTTAGCAATTCCCTGCATGTTGTCTATGGTCATTCGAAACGCAACCAGCCCGCGCATTTGTTTACGAACATACTCGACCGTCATGCTTTCGACGGATACCGGGTGTTTCGAATAGGCTTCATACGTATCGACCTGCTGTCGTAAAAAATTCAGCGTTTCATCGTCGGTCAATACGCTTGTCTGACCCGTAACGTGCACCGAAAGATAATTCCAGGTTGGTACGTTGTTGTGGTCGTACCAGGATGATGAAATATAGCTGTGTGGCCCGGAAAAAACGATTAACGCTGGAGTAGATTGCTCCAGAAGTTTACATTGAGGATTCGCTATTGACAGGTGGCCATATAGCCACATATGACCTTCGGCATCTGGCAGAAGTTCAATGGGTATATGCGTGGCAACTGGCGCGCCATCCGTACCCGTTGTGATGAACAAGGCAAACGAATTATCTTTTATGAACTGATATAGAGTCTCGCGATCGTTTTCCTGAAAAGTTGTTGGTGCATACATACAATTTCTAGTTTAAATTATTTTCCTTTATCCAGCGCCATACGTACTGCTAATCCTGTCAGAATGCTGGCCATAAACCATTTTTGCAGCCGAATGTAAGATGGGCGATCCTGAAACCAGTTGGCCATCCGTGCGGTTAATAAAATAATCAGGGTATTTACCAAGGCACTGATTATAAGTTGCGTTAGACCAAGTTGAATGTTCTGAAGAAACAACGATCCGTATTCAGGATGGGTAAACTGTGGAAAAAATGACAGATAAAATACCGCCACTTTAGGATTGAACGCGTTGGTCAGAAAACCCATCCGAAACAGTTTTACGTCTGAATGATGCGTGAGGCTACGTGTTTGAAACGGATAATTACTGCCCCTCCGAATGGCTTCCCAGGCCAGATAAAACAGATATAGAACCCCCAGCCAACGTAGTGCAGCGTAGGCCAGTGGAATTGCCAGAAACACCGCCGTTAGCCCGAACGATACAAACAAAATATGTCCCAGAAATCCAGCCAGTACACCCAGTAGAGAAACAAGCCCAGCCCGTTTACCCTGCGTAATCGATCTGGAAATCAGATAAATCATGTTGGGGCCGGGACTAAGCACCAATCCTAACGCGGCTAAGGCGAAAAGAAGCCAATCTTGTGTTGGTATCATCCGTAAATTACTTGTTTGAATCGGTTAAAAACAGCACCATTTGCTCTTCGTCGTAATACGTATCGCCATCTTTAACTGCATTTCGTTCGAATGAAAAAGGCCGGAATCCCAACTTTTCATACTGGCGTTTAGCCATGAAGTTGGTCGAAATAACAGTCAGATTAATTTGATCGAGCTTGGGTAATAAACGCGCCCGCTGAATAGTCGACTCCAGTAAAATACGACCTAGCCCTTTTCCCTGATACGTCGGTGCTACGTACATTCGGAACAACAATCCTTTATGACGCAACTTTTCCCGATCCTGACCCTCTCGCTCAAAACTAACAACGCCCGCCAACGTATTACTATCCGTCAATAGGCCCAACGTAAAGCTATCGGGCTTATCATTAGTCGGAAAGGATTTCGCTACATCGTCGGCTGGGCTGATTCGAAAACAGTTTCGGTTTTTCTGCACTGCATTCAGAAAGAAAGCCTGATAACCAAAGTTTTGAGAAGTAGTCAGTTCAACGAGTCTCATGACAGATAATCGGGTAATGATACATTATTGTGTGCGGCTGGTACGGGCTTTTGACGGACTGTTTGTAACGGAATCACCCCGGCCCAGGTTGGTAAATTCTCATCTTCGGGATCATCGTTAGGGCCACCGCTACGTAGTTTGGCCGAAGCTTCGGTAAGCGAAAAAACCAATACGGTTGTTTTACGCATTTCGCTGTCGGTTGTGGGGCGAAGGTCGTCCCAACGACCGGGAATCAGATGGTCAGTTATCAGCGCTAATGCTTCCATGCGTTCGTCTTCGTCAGTTACTTTTTCAGCGTTGGCGAAAATCACGACCGAACGATAATTGACGGAGTGGTGAAACGCCGATTTCGCCAGCACCAGCCCATCGGCCAGCATTATCGAAATACAAACAGGCTCGCCGTTTTCGATACAGCGGATGAAATGGCTCCCTACCGATCCATGAATATAAAGTTTATCACCTTTTCGGGCGAAAGCCGTTGGAATGGCCATTGGTTGCCCGTTGAGGGCGTAACTAACGATACAGAAAAGTGCTTCGTCCAGAATAGGGTGAATGGTAGCTTCGTCGTAATGAGCACGCTTGGCTGAGCGGCTTGGGGTTGTGCGGGCGGTTTGCATACTAATGAAAGTGTACGAATACGTTATTACGTTAAACCCCACTCCAACCGGTCTGATCCGGCGTTCCGGTTGGAGTGGAGTGTTTTCTTCTAACAAATGTCGTACTTTGCCGGACTAGGTATATGGTCCAGTTTTTAGAATATTGATAGTCCGGTTATGGTGCCCTTTAAATCCCTGATTCTGATCGACAAGCTATCGGAGCTTCCTATTTTTTTACAAGTGAGTAATCAATTGGCTCAACTGATTCGGGCTGGAACACTTCCGGCGGGTCATCGATTACCCGGAACGCGCCAACTGGCCGACTTACTGGATTTAAATCGCCAGACCATCGTAGCGTCTTACGACGAAGGCTTAGCGCAGGGCTGGCTCGAAAGCAGGCCCGGAAGTGGTACCTACGTAGCAGGGCACTTTCCGGAAGTAAAACCGCAGCCATTAAATCAGGAGTTGGTGTTGCCACGGTCAGAAACGGCTCAAACCAAACCGGGTTATGCATTTGAATCGGTTCCATTTTTGTATCGGCCGGTTCTAAGGCAAACCGTTGGCCTGCATCTCGACGATGGTTTTCCGGATATCCGACTGGCCCCGATGGATGAGCTAAGTCGGGCGTATCGGTCCTATTTTCGTTGGGGAAATCCGCAGGCGCATTTTGGTTATGGCGACACAAAAGGCCATTCGCTTCTGCGCGAACAGTTATCGCTGCATTTGAATGAGACTCGTGGACTACGTACTACGTCTGATAACATTCTGATTACCAGAGGTAGTATTATGGGACTTCATTTGTCGAGCCAGGTTTTGCTACGTCCGGGCAACGTAGTGGTAACGGGCGAAACAACCTGGGCGGGGGCAACCATGAATTTTCAGAAGGCGGGTGCTACGTTAATTACCGTTCCGGTCGATCAACACGGATTAGATATTGATGCACTAGCCCAATTATGCGAACAGAAAAAGTCGATACGTATGGTATTTGTAACGCCCCATCACCATTACCCAACCACCGTTACGTTACGTCCCGATCGTCGCATTCGTTTGTTGCAACTGGCGGAACAATATGGCTTTATTATTCTGGAAGATGATTATGACTACGATTTCCACTATTTGAGTCGACCGATTTTACCGCTTGCCAGCGCCGATCCAACGGGCATGGTTGTTTACGTTGGTTCATTGACAAAATCGGTGGCTCCTGCTTTCCGAGTCGGCTATGTAGTGGCTCCATCGGCACTTATCGACGAACTGGCCCGACACCGACGTATCATTGACCGACAGGGCGACCCGATGCTCGAATTTGCCATTGGCCAATTGTTTAAAACCGGCGATTTGAAACGTCATTTCCGGAAGGCGCTACGTACATATCAGGCCCGCCGTAACCGCTTCTGCGATCTGCTTACGAGCGAGCTTTCTAATCTCATTCAATTTGCAAAACCCGATGGTGGTATGGCCGTATGGGCACGTTTCGAACCGGCGATTGATATGGAAAGGCTGGCGCTACGTGCTGGGCAAAAAGGATTATTTTTCTCGGATGGATTATCGCACAACCCGGCGGGACAGTGTTTAAATGGCACCCGGTTTGGTTTTGCGTCGAGCACAGAAGATGAACTGGAACGTAGCGTAGCGGTGCTGAAGAAGATTCTTTAAAATTGGCCCAAACAGGCTCCGGCTGTTTGATGTGAATGGTACGTAAGAATTAACAGGGGGAGAAAGGGGCAAACAGTTTCTTTACGAAATACTATTGACAAACAGCCGGAGACTGTTTGGGCCTAAAAGCTAATTTCTTCTTTATCGAGCAATTGCTTGATATAGAGATAGCAATCGTCTATAACCAGAATGGTTTCAGACCAGTTGACAATGTATCAGGTAGGATCGTTACGTTCGATGATGTAAACTTTCTGTATGCTGGTGATGATCCACAGAATTTTCTCAATACCGAAATCAAGTAGTTTTTGTGATTTCTGAATCAGGTAATTGGCCAGTTTATGCGGAAATCAGTTACGTCGGCTTTTAGGTCAACCTCGATAGTCACCTTTGGCGCTACATCGAAGTATTTACCTTTGAGCTTACTTAATATTACTCAAAAATCGCTACGTTGCTGGCAAAGTTATCGTTCAAGTCAAGGTGTAAACCTATTTCATTCGTTGCCAGAAGGTACTTTATACGATTGATTGCTCCTTACAAATAGCCATTTAGCAACGAAACTAAAACACTCTGTAACCAGAAAATGACATAACTTCGTCAATAGTTTTTTTGCCTGCTAATATATCTCGGCAGCCGCGATAATAAATCGGTTTACCGTTCCACATTTCATCGATGAGAGCAGGAGGAATACTGAGGGAAGATAATCGGCTGGTTCGCCGTGGTGTTTTCTCTGCGATGTCAGCCATAACCGCGCTAGATTTGATCTTAACAAGATTACTAAAAATATAGAAGGTCAATTCAGATCGTTGCCTTCCATGTCTGATACTGTACTGGCAAGCATACGGCACAGGGCCGATAACCCAGCCGAATGGCTTCGGCTTCTTCACGAAAAAAGACTCGGTTTTCCTGCTTCATCCGTTTCCCTGCCCGACAATCCAGCCTACCGTAAATCTTGCCGGGGCGATTTCCTCCCAGTGAAATCTGTTTTGAACGTATCAAGCTAACCAACCTGCGTTTACGGGCAAAATCGGTTCCGCCCAGATCAATATGACGTATCATGCGGCATCGTGAAAAATCAAACCCAGATTGATACGTTGGCCGCTACGAACTTCGCTAACGCCATGACGCATCGCTATTCGATAATAACCGCGTGTGCTTTTAGCAGGCCGATATTTTGTGGTAAAAACTAAAATCTGTCCTTGTGTCGGTTGTAAAACCGTGGCTCTCGATTGCATACGTGGCCGTTGTTCCAGCATCACAAACTCGCCACCAGTATAGTCGATGGTCGGCTGGCTTAGAAACAAAACTGCCTGAAACGGGAAATACAAATCGCCGTATATATCCTGATGAAGCGCGTTCCAGTCACCAAGGCCATATTTCAGAATGAGGGGTGTTGGTCGGTTTTGACCTGCTTTGTGGCATATTTCCAGCCATTCATCGAGGTTATTGGGGTAACGTAGTGGAATGCCCAATTTTGCGTTCCAGTCGTTGGCAACGGGCGCAAGCTGAGTAAACAACTCATGTCGTAGCTGATCGACAACGGGCGGTAGTGGATAACTGGAATATTTGTATTCACCACTACCATAGCCGTGTCGTTGCATCAGAATTGTTTTGCGATACAACTCATTCATATCGAACAGGTTTGCTAAATCCTGACACTCCTGTTCAGACAAAATCGAGGGTAGCAAACCAAAACCTGTTTCGGAAAGATTTGCCTGATAATCAGGCCAGTTAATAGTGTCTGTTAACATGTTTGCTGTATAAAACGGTGAGTCTGTAGTTATCTGTCAACTCGTGCGGCTTCCCAGCCCAGCATGGCCTGTTTACGTCCAGAGCCCCAGCGATAACCACCGAACAAGCCCGTTTTTTTAATAACGCGATGGCATGGAATCAGATAACCGACCGGATTGGAGCCGATGGCCGTTCCGACTGCCCGTGAAGCGGTAGGCTGGCCGATGGTCTCGGCAATCTGGTCATAGCTCGTCAGTTGCCCTTCCGGTATTTTTAGTAATGCTTCCCAGACTTTCAACTGGAAGGCTGAACCACGTAGCAACACCGGTAATGGCTGGTTCGGAGTCTGGTTGGATTCGCCCACACTGGGGAAAATCTGATCGGCCAGCGGTTGCGTTACGTCGAGTTCGATACGTAACGATGCTTCGGGCCAGGCTATTCGTAGAACTGATTCGGGATTTTCATTTTCCTTCAAAAAATGAAGTAGTGCAATTTTTTCGTTTATGGTTCCCAGAACGTAATGTCCAAACGGGCTATCGAACACGCCATATGACAATGTCAATCCTGAACCGGCGTGTTTGAACTGGCCCGGTGTTACGCCTTCAATTGTGACGAATAAATCATGCAAACGCCCCGTTCCTGAAAGGCCTGATTCGTGCGCTACGTTAGCCAGCGGAGCACCATTACGTAACTGATTCTTTGCGTGTTCAAGCGTTAGATACTGGCCGAACTTTTTGGGACTTACCCCTGCCCATTCAGTGAAAAGTCGCTGAAAATGAAACTCACTCATATTGGCTTTGTCGGCGAGTTCGCTCAAAGAAGGCTGCTCGCGAAAATTGGCGGTAAGGTGCTCAATAGCGCGCGCAATTTGCTGATAGGTGTAAGTGTTGCTGGTTGTCATAGTGTTCTCGTATTTGTTGAACAAAATTCGCTATTCCCACCGTGCCATAAAACCCGATTCTTGCGGAGTTTTAAGATTCAGCCGAGCTCTGGCTAACCACCATTCGGATAGGTAAAATTGCCTTACAAATACCGTAGCGGTTGTCGATGTATTTTCGAATTGTTTTGGCATAACGTTTCTCTAGTTTTCGCCCATCAACTAATTCATTAAAACCAATGGCAGTAAACGCAAAACATTTAGCTACGTTTATTTTAGGTGCAGCCGCAGGTGTAGCACTTAATAAATACGCACAAACTGAAGAAGGTCAGAAAATGATGGACGACCTGAAAGAAAAGGGAATGCAGTTGAAATCGGAAGCAGAAGGGGCAATAGATAATGCGCCTGAGTATTTTGAGAAGCTAAAAAGTCAGCTTGCCGAACTACTTAAAACCAATTTTCCTGATGCAGAAGCGACTATTAACGATGTATTAGGACAGAAACCAACTTCATCGCAAACTGAAAATCAGGTTTAAAATCAAAAGGGCTTAACGTAAAAATGCCAGACTTCAGAGTCTGGCATTTTTACGTTACTACGTATGAAAAACGTGGTGTCGGGTTCTGAAACAACAGTTTATTTAAACCCGACGTCACGAATTTATTGTTCAGGCCAGTTCAAAGCGATCAAGGTTCGTTATTTTAGCCCAGACAGCCACAAAATCCTTCACAAATTTCTCCTGCGCATCTGAACTTGCGTATACTTCGGCAACTGCTCTAAGTTCAGAATTTGAACCGAAAACCAGATCGGCCCGGGTGCCCAGCCATTTGGCTTCGCCCGTTTTGCGATCACTACCTTCAAATACTTCCTTATGATCGGCAACGGCTTTCCAGGCTGTGCGCATGTCGAGCAGGTTTATGAAGAAATCGTTGGTCAATACGCCCGGACGATCGGTGAAAATACCAAGTTTAGAACCGTCGAAGTTTGTATTTAACGCACGTAGTCCACCAATCAACACCGTTAGTTCAGGGGCTGTCAGGGTTAATAGTTGCGCTTTATCAATCAACAATTCTTCGGTCGATACCGTGAATTTTGCTTTCAGATAATTGCGGAAACCGTCGGCCAGCGGTTCCATTACAGCAAAAGATTCCACGTCGGTTTCTTCCTGTGAGGCATCCATCCGACCGGCTGTAAACGGTACTGTTACGTCATGACCGGCCTCTTTTGCCGCTTTCTCTACGCCAGCATTACCAGCCAGCACAATCAGATCGGCCAGCGATACTTTTTTTCCGTTCGATTGTGTGCTGTTGAATTCTTCCTGAATGCTTTCCAGAATGCCCAGCACTTTTGCCAATTGTGTTGGATTGTTGACAGCCCAATCTTTTTGCGGAGCCAGCCGAACACGAGCACCGTTTGCTCCACCCCGTTTATCAGAACCACGGAATGTTGAGGCTGAAGCCCAGCCTGTTGATACCAGTTCAGATACCGATAAACCTGAAGCCAGAATGTTCGCTTTTAACGCAGCGGCATCATTCTCGTCAATCAATGCATGATCAACGGCAGGAATTGGATCTTGCCAGATCAGAATTTCTTCGGGTACTTCAGGCCCAAGATAAAGAGCACGAGGACCCATATCGCGGTGTGTTAGCTTAAACCAGGCACGGGCAAACGCATCGGCAAACTCGTCTGGGTTTTCGAGGAAACGTCTTGAAATTTTCTCGTAAGCGGGGTCGAACCGTAGGGAAAGGTCTGTGGTCAGCATGGTTGGCCGATGACTTTTTGACGAATCATGCGCATCGGGAATGATGTTGCCTGCATCTTTCGCAACCCATTGTTGTGCACCACCGGGACTTTTGGTCAATTCCCACTCGAAGCCGAACAGGTTCTCGAAAAAGCCATTGCCCCACTGAGTTGGCGTGGTAGTCCAGGTAACTTCCAGTCCGCTGGTGATGGTGTCGCCACCTTTTCCCGAACCAAAACTGTTGCTCCAGCCAAGCCCCTGCAACTCAAGATCAGTTGCTTCTGGTTCAGGGCCAACGTGATCGGACGTAGAAGCACCGTGCGTTTTACCAAACGTATGACCGCCTGCAATCAACGCAACCGTTTCTTCGTCATTCATTGCCATCCGGCCGAACGTATCGCGAATATCTTTGGCCGCTTTAATTGGGTCAGGATTACCGTCTGGTCCTTCCGGATTTACGTAGATAAGGCCCATTTGTACGGCTGCAAGCGGGTTTTCCAGATTCCGTGAGTGAATATCACCGTCGGCGTTATCGTCAGACACCAGTACACCGCCTTCTTTCTCTACGCCCTCAGAACCATGTGCATACCGGATGTCTCCACCAAGCCAGGTACGTTCTGCGCCCCAGTAAACATCCAGTTCAGGTTCCCAAACGTCTTCACGACCACCCGCAAAACCAAATGTTTTGAAGCCCATCGATTCCAACGCTACGTTGCCTGTCAGAATAAGCAGATCGGCCCACGAAATTTTCTTGCCATACTTCTGTTTGATCGGCCAAAGTAACCGGCGGGCTTTGTCGAGGCTCACGTTATCGGGCCAACTGTTTAGGGGAGCAAAACGCTGCTGCCCAGCACCCGCACCGCCACGACCGTCGCCTGTGCGATACGTACCGGCGCTATGCCACGCCATACGGATAAACAAAGGACCGTAGTGGCCAAAATCGGCTGGCCACCAATCCTGCGAATCAGTCATCAGCTCATGTAAATCTTTCTTTACAGCCTCCAGATCAAGGCTTTTGAACTCTTCTGCATAGTTAAATTTCTCACCCATTGGGTTCGATAGCGAAGAGTGCTGACGAAGAATGTGAACTTTTAGCTGATTCGGCCACCAGTCACTGTTTTGGGTGCCATTACCAGCGACACTAAACTTCTGAGATTCCCCATTCTTGGGCGTCCCGCTGTGAAATGGGCACTTGCTGATGTCACCTGAATAGTTTTCCATATAAGAATTAGTAGAGTTAAAAGGGTTCTTAACCAATTTTCGATAGCAAGATTAGGTATCTAAGGTTTATAAATCAAATTGATTTAATTTATAAATGTATCGAAAAATACTATGAGTTGATGTAGCTTCTGAACGTAGCAACGTAGTGTTTAGCGTAATTGTAACAAATCAGATAACGTAGTCAAATTGTCGAGTTCGATTAAAGCAAGCGGCCATTTTTACCGATACGTAAACTCACGTATGCTTCTAGGTATCTTTTCAGTATTAGCTAGTACAAACTCCCGGATAGGGCGACTTTCTTTATCGAAATCGTATGTACAAACGAAGACATTTGTTTCTGTAACAGAGGTTGTTTTTGTGCCTGAAACCATTGTCTGTTTTATCAGTAGATTTCGGGTTTGCTTTCCCCGAAACGTCAATGGCGAGGGAATACTGGCTTTGGTCAGGTCATACTCATATACATTTTTCTGCACGAGCCCAGAACTATAAACTGTTTCTCTGGCAACCACATTGTTGTCTTTAATCGTGTAGGTATCCTGTTGGCCATTGCCTTTGTATGAAATCAGGTAACCTTCAGCATCATACGTATATTCGTCTGGACCGAGATTTCCTTTTAAAAATCCTTTATCGGTAAGCAAAAGGGTATTTACGAAATCTTTATTCTCGGAATTCCGGTACCGTTCAGTTAGGTCCGATGTATACTGATATGTACGTTCTTCCCACCAATTACTGTTATTCCCAACCGTAGTTTTCTGACTAAGTAGGCGATTCTGTTCATCATACGCATAGGCATTTACAAGTCGACGACTTACGGAAAATTCGCTTTCGTTAAGAGTTACGGTCTTCTCTCCATTGGCCACCAGTAAGTAGTCAGTAATTTGTATGACCGGGCTTAATTTGGAAAGGTTTATTTTTTCAGATTGAAGCGTTGTCTGATTTTGGGGGCTTACAGGTGTTTGAGGAGTTTCACAGGCTAATAAAAATGCCAATGGCGTAATCAATAAGGCGGTTTGTTTCATACGGTGAGAATGTTACAAATAAGTAAATCGATAGCCGTGCAAATCTACTAACTCGCAGCTAGTTCAAAAATCACTTTTAGGCTTATAGGGTGTTCTTTGGGCGAATAGATTCAGTTGCTTCATCTGGCGTTAACATGCCCGTAACAATCAGAAATTGAGCGGCTGCATACGTTGTCATGATGAACCACGTAGCACCCGGAATAGGTTGCAGAAATTTATCAACGGCAATGGCCGAGTCGGATAAAATAAAGAGAACAGCCCCAACCGAAACGCGGTCGATAGCCAATGAGCCACGCCGTAGAAACGCGAGTATACCCATCATACTCAGACAGAATACGTAGGCCACTACCGGCCACCAAAGCGCGGTTAAATCGGGGTTTTGGTAAAACTTGGGTTTGAGCAGAAACAGAAAGATGCCATCGTAAATCACGAACGGAATGGCAGTCAGCGAGATCGTACGGGGTCTAATCTGGCGACCACTATTTTGAATCGACTGCCAGAATGCACGACTGTAGCAAAGCTGCATAATCAGAAATGCGCCTAAACCGAGTGCAAACAAATCAACCTCCTGAATCATCAGAAAAACGTCGCCCAGCAACGCAAATATCATCCCGACTATAAACCAACGTAGCAAAGACGTAGGAGAGAACGAGCGAAATTGTTGCCATGCGTAATATAGCAACAGTAGCATAATCAGCGGTTTACATCCGTAATGCAGCCACTTTATAGACAATATGTCGCCGAGCATTTCAAGCAACGTAACGGTAGCAAACAAAAATGAAAAATTGCGTAAAGGCTTAACAGACATAGCCCGGAAAATGAATGGTTTAGGAAAACAGATGCTTTGGAGCAAGATTAACAAAATCTTGCGAAGCCTTCAATATACTTGCCTCCCATTTCTACTAAGAAAATTATCGCTGTGTTTTGGCTGCTTTAAACCTATCTGAAAACCTTTCAACCAGTCTGGAGTTTATAAACTAATACTCAACAAAAGAGAAATAACATGGATAAGTTACAGAAGCTTGAATTGATGAACAAAGTTGTTCGGGAGCTTGAAGATTTACAAAACAGCCAAACCGCTTTAATCACTAAAATCAGTCAGATTGAAGTGGATAATATGAATGGGCTGAACGACCAGCGACTGGAAAAAGATTTAAGTGATATGCACTCCAAAATTGCCGAAAATAACGACGCTATCACCGAAATATTTGCCTACTTCGAGAACAAACGTGACGAATATGGCGAGAAAAACCGCTCGGCTATTGAAGCTATTGAAGCAGCAGCGGCTGCCGAAGCTGCTAACTAGATTCAACTAGTACATTAAATGCAACAAGCCAGGCTTTATGTCTGGCTTGTTGCATTTAATGACTTCTTAACCAACAAGTAAATAGTTTATATTGTGGTTAGCAACTAACGGAAAATTCATAACTGGTCGAAAACACATCTTATAGGTAATAATCTATCAATAGTATCACTAACAGTTTGTATACAGCAACGAGTTTTATAAATACACCAGAAGAGAAGTCTACCATATAAACAGAAATTTATACCTTTTTGGAATGTAATTACCTAACAGGCAAATTGTTCCCAATAACAATAATGCTGTTATAAGTACCCTTACTCACATTTGGAAAAATACGATGAGTAATTACTACACTATTGAGTAAAAATACCTACAATACGATTTTTTGTTCATATGTCTAAGATTGTTAAAGTTCAATTAATCAGCTAGTTGCGGCTGACTATTTTTTGGCCTGATTTTATAGGACGAATAAGTGATTTATAATTTAGTTAAAACTCATAAACACTGTATTACAATGTTTTCACTACAGAAAAATTATCCTCAGGATTATTTTAAGGACCAAACCTATTTGTCGGGCGTTCTTACGGGTCTGGCTGCTGGTTTGGCAATCGGTTTTCTGTTTGCGCCCCGGTCAGGGAAAAAACTGCGCAAGCACATTTCCGGTGTTCTAGGCGACCAAACCAAGGAAGCAAAAAAACATTGGGATAAGGCTAAACATGAGACGAAGCAATCGGTACGTGATCTGAAGGATAACGTAGGGTCTGCGCTCGATAAGGCTGAGGATAAATTTAGCGGATACGCTCATCAGGCCGAGAAAAAAGCTGGACACTTTGCCGACAATGTTAAAGATGGTGTCGATAAAGCGAAAGAATCAGCAAGATTAAGCTAGTTTCTTAACGGTTTCCAGTACTAGTAAACTGTTCTTGTTGAGTAGGTTAACCGTCTACTCAACAAGAACAAATAAATCTCCCAACGTCATGAAAAGCTTTTACTTATTTATCAATCAATAACAAGATAAACAAAATGGAACGTGAGTACATTCACCCAAATGCTACAATTAACGAACAAAATGGCTTCATAAAACGCATCTCGTGGGGTGCTGTCTTTGCAGGAGTTTTAATTGCCATTGTAACCCAGATTCTGCTGTCGCTGTTGGGACTAGGTATTGGGCTTGGAACGATAGATGCAATCGAAGAACGTAACCCAACGGCTGGCTTGGGAATAGGCAGTGCAGTCTGGTACATAATCAGCAGTTTATTGTCACTTTTTTTGGGTGGATGGGCCGCCGGTCGTCTAGCGAGTGCGCCCCGCCTGTTCGATGGCGTCATTCATGGCGTTCTTACATGGTGTTTGGCTACACTGCTAACCATTTATTTCCTGACCACAACCATTGGTAGTCTGATTGGTGGGGCAAGCCGCCTGATGGGTAGTCTTGTGCGTACGGCCGGATCGGCTGCTGGCACGGTCGTTTCGGCGGCTGGTCCTGAACTGGGTCAGGCGGTGAAAGGGAAACTAGCAGAAAATGGTATCGACATCAACAATATCGATTTAGGTAACCTGCGTCGCGAGGTAGATACGATTCTGCGCCAGACTGGCAATCCGGCGTTAAACCCTAACCGCTTGGAACGTAAGGCAGAACAAGCAGGTGATCAGGCTAAATCGGCTGCTGGCAAGGCGGCTGAAAATCCACAGGCGGCCGATGATCTGGCTGGCGGTCTGTTCGATCGGCTTTTCAAACAGGGTCAGGCTACAGTGAATAGTGTAGATCGGGACGATGCGGTTAATGTAGTGATGAAACGCACGGGCAAAAGTCAGGCGGAGTCGGAACAAATCGTTGACAATTGGATAAACACCTATAAACAAGCCGTTGCGAAATTCGAACAAACAAAGAAGGAGGCTGAAGTTAAGGCGCGAGAAGCCGCTGATGCAACGGCTTCGGCTGCCTCTAAAGCGGCTATCTTCGGATTCTTTGGTTTGCTTATCGGTGTTGTCGCTGCCGGATATGGTGCTAAAATGGGAACCGAGTCCCAAGACGACTATAACCGTTACGACCGTCCTGTAGGAGCTAGTCGGTAAGCAAAATAGATTTCTTGCTTAGGATGCTGGCACTACGTTTACTGATGTCAAAAATCGGTAAACGTAGTGCCAGTTTTCATAAATAGCTCAACAAGCGCAAAAGAAGCCCGACTAATTATGCCTCCTCGGTGGAATCGGGTAAATCGCGGAAAACTTTGTAGTCGGCATAGAACGTACCGAACGGAATAATTGATGCCAGTAACGCCATGAATGTTTTACCAGTGGGCCAGTTGTATTCTGTTTTGGCCTGAATCACAGTCAGTACGTAAAGCACGAACAGCAAACCGTGAATGGGGCCAAGAATCTGGACGGCTTCCGGATGTCCGCCGATTCGTTTTAAGGGTACGGCAATGAATAACAGCAAGATATAAGAAAGTCCTTCGCCGAAGCTGATGAGACGAAGACGAATTTTAGGAGAATTGAAAAAATGCATGGTCAGTACGTTGACGGTTAAAAAGTACGATATAACGGACGATTTGCGAGTGGAGAAAACGGCCACGGAATGGCTATAAAGATAAGCACCAGCGCAATGGCAAAGTAAATTACGGTTGTTTTAAACTTCTGCGAAGCCAGTTTCTGACGTTTCGCTTTGCTCGAACCAATCGTCATAATCACAACGGCGGCAATCATCAATCCAATATGAATCAGGCTGAAAAACGGAAATTCGCGGGCTTCGGCAAACGTTGGATGCGCTTTCCAGTAGTAGCTCACAATTGGACTTTTGGCATACAAATAAAAACCGATCAGCAGTTGTGTATGTGCTATGGACGTAGCAACGATACGTAGCGTCTGATCGATGGATTGATAGCTTCGATGGCATAGCAACCCAAAAACACTACGTCCGAAAGAAGCCAGAAGACTTCCAACAACGAGCCAGCGTAGGGCACTGTGAATAACAAGTAGAATTGAATAAATCATTGAATGGGGTACGCTGTTACTGCCTGCAAAGTTCGGGCAACGTAACGAAAACAGGCTAGGCGCAATCCGGATAAATTTCGTCAAAATCAATCATTCGAACGTAGCGTCGATTGATCAACGTATTGATTTCGAAATATGGTCGGCGATACGCGGGCATATTTGCGGAAAACTTTCCCAAACGTCGATTGGTCGATAAAGCCCATTTCCTGTGCAATCTGCGTGATGGTCAGATCGGATTGAAACAACAGAACTTTCGCTTCTAACACAACTCGCTCGTCGATCCAGACGGAAGGGGATTTCCCGGTTCGGTTTTTCACCACCTTATTCAAATGATTAGGGCTGACATTCAGCCAATCGGCAAACTGGCTAGCCGACCGAGTTTCACGAATTCGGGTGGTGAGCAAGTCCATAAATCGTTGAACAAGTCGGTCGCCTGCGTCGGTTTTGGCGGTGATTGTACCAATATACACCCGATTGACTTCGGCAAAAAGGGCCAGTAAGTAAGGCCGAATCAGGTCCGTTCTGGATGCGCCACTTTCCTGATAGTCAACCGCTAATCGCGAGAAGATATTTTTAACGTACTGCGTCTGCGCATCCGGCAACGTAACGTGTGGGTTACCCGTCAGTTTCAAAAACTCAAAATCACTTTCACCCGACGTAGTAAGCAGTAGCTCTTGGCTGATGAAGCTCATGAATCCGATTGTGTCTTCTCGAATGGAGTGAATCGTAAAAATCTGAAGCGCGGGCACAATGACCAGTTCCTGCGAAGTCAGTGTATACGCTTGTTGCCCAATCGTAATATCGACTCGCCCACTTTCCACCATAATCAGCGCGTGATTGCTGGTTCGCGAAGGCGGAAGCGGCAGTTTGATCACTGGCCGACTGTATTCGAGTGGTGCGATGATAAACTGATTAAAATTGTCCCGAAATCGCTCTCCCCACGTAGCATCCTTGATCAAAAAACGGTCACGAGCCATTTCGGGACTTATGGCCGGAAAGAAATCGCTGGTTGTCATGGCTGATACAATAACTTGCTCGCCCGAAACGTAGCGTCGGCTGCCTGCAAGAGCTTGGCTTTCAAGCGCGGATTATATGTTGGTCGGTCAGACAGAAATTTGCGAACCAGTTGCATTACTTCCGGCGTCTGGTAGCTCGACAACGTAGACCGGAGCCACGATTCGGGAAAGAAAATGTCGCCAGTACGTTGAATTTCTTCCAGGAGTTCAAGACTTTTCGGCAGATATTTGGCCGAGGTTTCGGCGCGTAACGGATGATGCAGGTAACCCAGAGCCGCCGTTACCCAGGCTTCCCGTTCGCGATTGTTTACGTTTGCCAGTGAGGCAAAAAACTGGTCACGTTCTGCTACGTTGCCCGATAGTGCAGGCATCATAAACTCCAGCCGCTTTTTTCGGTCAATGTTTTTGATACGTAGCAACTGTTTCGCCAGAATCCCATCGGCCGGATAATCGCGAACGGCCAACGCTAGTGACAGACTCGTATAATCATCTTCGGTCAACGTAACGCCGGTTGGCGCTTTCTGATCGTTCCAGATAGTATAAAGCCGATTGCGAGCTTCCTGGCTCAATGCTACGTTCTGATAAAGCCGGAATAAGAGTTTTTTCTTCCCTGAAACAGGTTCTTTTTCCATAGCCTGCCACGCTGCCTGTTCAACGGATGTTGCGAGCGCCGGACGATTCTCGGGACGGGTAAAATTCCAGATAATATCCGACAACTGATTGGTGAGCAAGCGAAGATTTAGTTCTTCTGATTCATGGCCCAGAATCTGTTGATAGACCGAAGCCAGTCGGGTGGGCGTAATGACCTGACCAGCCAGCATATTTTCGTAGAGATTGATATACGTAGCGGCTCGCGTCACCGGATTTTTCAACGAACCTAACTGCGAAATCATAGCCGTATCGACCGGAAACACACCGTAACCCTGCCCGGATGAGTTAAAAACCACAAACTGCGGAACCGATTTGCCAACCGCTTCGGCTAACGTAACGTTGGGCTGGTTCATATCTACAGTCAATTCCTCTACGTGATCAGGATATACCAGTGCGATCTCGAAACCCTGCGGCCAAACTCGGTTCGATCCATCTTCTCCTTTCTGCGAAATCGTGAACCGACTGATTTTATTGCTCTGTTTTTCAAGTTGATACGTAAACCGTGGTCTTCCTGTTTCGCTAACCCAAACCCGATTCCAGGTTGCCAGATCGACCGGCGTGCGGGCATCCAGAATAGCAATCAGATCGGCCCACGTAGCATTGCCGAATGCGTATTTTTTGAGGTAGTCGCGAAGGCCGTCACGTAGCGCCGTTTTGCCCATCAGCCGCTCCAGTTGACGCATCATGATCGGTGCTTTGTGGTAGATAATTCCGCCGTAAAGCGTTCCAGCTTCCTGCAAATTCGCCAGCGGCTGACCAATCGGATTCGCGCCTTCGGTACGGTCGACGCCATAAGCCGCCGGAAAATGATCGACCACAAACTGAAGATCGTAATTAGCGTCGGGGCTAGATACTTCCGTAATCTTGTCGGCCATGAAATTGGCAAACACTTCTTTCAGCCATACATCGTCGAACCAGCGCATAGTCACCATATCGCCAAACCACATATGTGCTGTTTCGTGCGAAATCAACGTAGCGCGCGACAGTTTTTGGTCGCGGGTGGCACCGTTGTCCAGAAACAGGCTCGCTAACTTATAATCGATAGCACCTACGTGTTCCATGCCACCATATTGAAAATCAGGGATAGCCGCGAAATCGAACTTCTGAAACGGGTAGGGAATTTGCGTGTATTCTTCCAGAAATGTCAAAGCATCGGCATGGAGCTTGAAAATCGGGTCAAGGCTTAGCCGGATTTTGGTGGTATCGGTTTCGCGATGAAGCAACGTCATGGCTCGCTTCCCCAACGTCCGACGTAACGTAGTGAACTTACCCGCCACAAACGAAAACAGATACGTAGGAATCACTTCCGACTGACGGAAATT
Organism: Spirosoma daeguense; assembly: GCF_054776875.1. Lineage (NCBI taxonomy): Bacteria > Pseudomonadati > Bacteroidota > Cytophagia > Cytophagales > Cytophagaceae > Spirosoma > Spirosoma daeguense. The sequence continues at coordinate 630,448 of NZ_BAAHBF010000005.1, read as the reverse complement.
TATCGTGATCCGTTCACCCGTTGTGGTCGAATCGTTCACCAGCGCGTTGGTCATAGCCTGCCAACCTTTCGGCACGGTCAGCGAGAGTTGAAATTTTGCTTTTAAATCGGGCTGATCGAAGCAGGGAAACACCGTTCGGGCGCGGTCGGGAACGAGCAGCGTGTACAGAAAATCGTCGTTTCGGTTGAGCGATAAATTACCCGCCGTAAACTGAATCGAAATCGTGTTACGTCCCGGCTTCAGATAAGCAGTAGAAATGAGCAAATGTTCGTTTTGAAAGACAATCGGAACCGTTTTCTGATTAACAGAAACAGCCTGCAAATGAGAACGTTCCTCTTTAAAATCAACCTGAATCGGAGACGCGTTTTTGACCCAGTCGAACGTTATTGATTCAGTAGCTGGAATGGGCTGGTTTTTTTGCGCCGGAATGTCGAACTTTAAAGCATAGGTCAGATTGCTGATGGTTTGCTTCCGCGCCTTTGCCAGCACCTGCGATACGCCCGTTTCGGCAGGAACATTGAGTAATGGCTTATTTTGGGCGTTACCGTTCATGATCAGAAAAAATAGTAGGCTTGCCGTAATACCGTAACGAATCATAAAAGCGAGTGGGAAGAAGGCCGAATAAACGCATTCGGTCTGGAGTTCGTGAGTCCTGGATCAAAAATAAGGTACGTAATGAAACAGCACCTATCTTTTTTACTGGTATTTCTGGCTGTGATCTGTCAGGCAACATCTGGCTGGGCCAGCTCCATCCTGATTCCGATGGACGATCAGCAAGCCAATCACCTCAAAGCGTATGGCATTGCCTATAAAATTCTGAAAGACGATATGGAGATAGATTGGCTGCTAAACTACCGGGGAGGAAGTTTTCTGGTCAAATATGCTACGTCTATCGAAACCGAATGTCGGGTGCGGGGCGTATCGTTCGAAACCATTTCCGATGCACAGGCGGCTTCTATTCGGAGCGAGATCAACAATCCCGACGTGAATATGAACGTAGTGACGCTGCACAAAGCGGCTAAAATTATTGTCTATTCGCCCGTAAAAGTTGGTCCTGCCGAGTTCGAAAATACCGACGCCGTATTATTGGTGCTTACCTACGCTGAAATTCCGTATGAGTTGGTCTATGACGAAGAAGTGTTGAAAGGCGATTTGCCCAAATATGACTGGCTTCATTTGCACCACGAAGATTTTACGGGACAGTTTGGGCGAAATATGCACCGGATGTCTGTGGCCGATATAAAAGCGCAGGAAGATATTGCACATAAATACGGTTTTCAGAAGGTGTCGCAGATGAAGCTGGCCGTAGCAAAAGGAATCAAAGAGTTTTGCGCAGGCGGAGGCTATTTATTTGCCATGTGTTCGGCCGCCGAAACCCTCGACATTGCATTGGCAGCCGAAGGCGTGGATATTGTGGGAAGTAGTTATGATGGCGACGGAGTAGACCCAGATGCGCAGGGAAAACTTGATTTTAGTAAAACCTTCGCCTTTGGCAATTTCACACTCGAAGGCGACAACGGTTACCGGGGCTTTTCGACATTTTCCGACATCAACTCGTCGGGCGGACGTGGTTTCGATCAGCCCAGCGGCTATTTCGAACTGTTTAACTTTTCGGCGAAATGGGATGTCATTCCGGCCATGCTGACCCAGAATCACGAAAACATCATCAAGGAGTTTTTTGGGCAAACAACAGCTTTCCGAAAAGGTGCGGTTAAACCAAGCAGTCTGGTGATGGGCGAAGGGAAATCATCGCACCGATACATTTATGGCGAATCTGGGCGCGGCCAGTGGACATTCTACGGCGGGCACGACCCCGAAGGTTCGCGCGGGGGAGGTTTCCGAAATCCTACCGACCTGAATCTGCACCCACATTCGGCGGGTTATCGACTCATCCTGAACAACGTACTGTTTCCATCGGCGCGGAAGAAAAAACGCAAAACGTAGTGCTACTTTATAGTTGCTACGTAGTAAGGTTTATTTGGTGCGTTTTCGTGGTTGAGACATAGTGGTGTCGGGTTTGAGAACTAGTATTGTCCGAAATGTTTGATTTGCATCAATTTGTTACCCTTCTGTGGTGGTGTCGGTTTTGAGAAACCGACACCACTTACACGTAGCACGATGTTCTATTTTGGATATTTCCGGCGTTGTAATAAATAAACGTACGTATCGCCCCGCATCTTGAACGACGACAATTCCCAGCCGTGACGAATCATAAAATTAAGCGCATCAATACTGGAATTGAACGTAATAGGCTTTCTGTCGGCATCCATAAACTTCTGCCGAGATATACCGTTGTCGACGTAGTTCTGTCCAAAATCAATCATAATTCGCGCTTTCGATAGACCGCTTGCATTTTCGCAGGTTAATTGACAAAAAGATGTATTCAGTGTGTCGATAGGAACATCATTGACAAAAAGCTGGGCCATACTTTTCGAAGCCCAAAACAGGCTCAGGCAAATCACGAGAAGAGTTTTCATAACAAAAGTTGAATAGAGTGATACGTCTCTGATAAACGAAGTATTTACAACGCTACGTTATACTGAGTTTATATAACTCAAGTTGCGAAATGCTTCTGCTTCTAAAAAAGTGGGCGGCCCTATCAGCCCAACGGAATGGTATTCCGTTGTACAAGGACAAACTAATCTCGCAACTTGAATTGAGTTTATAATAAAAAAAGGTTCGGACCGCTAAGCCCGAACCTTTTTTTATACGTAGTGGCGATGTTTAAATCCACTACGTATTATTTTTTATTGAAAGACTGGTCAAGGAAAATATAACGTCCCCGATTTTTTTCTGTTTCCAGACGCGTGTTCACGTCAATCTGCATATACTGAACGCTGTTGCCACTATTGGCGGCAGGCCAGTTTGGCAGACCTGAACCATTCGGATTGCCCGTTTTAATGAAATTGGCGAAGTACTCCTGCATGGTTTTCGATACCTTATAATCGTCGGGTGTCCAGTCATATACTTTGTTGCTGGCCAGATTGCCCATGGCATATTCGATTTCGGCCGAGTGAACGGCACCCCGGTCGGGCTGGCGTTTTGGGGCTTGTCCTTCGGCTTTTACAACACCACCAGCTAAACCAGCCGTTACGTTCCCCATTTCCGGCTTCATAGCTGGGCGAGGACGAGAATAATAATAGCGATACACAGGTTTGCCGCCGGTTTTAGCTTGCATATCAGCCCATTTCCAGGTGCTGTAAGCCAGAAAACGGTCGCCAGCTAAATCTGTAGCAGCTTGTAAAACTTCTTCTTCGGTGCTGGCCGGATATAATTTTAAGACTTCGTCGGCTTGTTCACCGTAAAGTTTTTTTACGGCGGCTGTATAATTTTCCGGCGTAGCCGCTTCTTTACCCAGTATAGCCTGACCGCTCATTTCCTGCGAGTTCCAGCCAACCAGCAGCGGTACGTGTGATTGCTCGCCAGCTTCGAAAATGGCTAACGGAGCTTTTGGGAAAAAGTAACCGTCGATAGCGGATGAAAACCACGGAACACCGGGTTTAGCTGTTGCTTCAAGCAATTTGTCGGCAGGCATGGCCCGCAATTCGGCCAATGAATTTAATCCTGCTGTTTTCATAAAAGCAACCCCCGTTTCTTCGGCTTTGGAAAGCGGAACAGGAGGCATTCCGCCGAGTAAAGAACCGCTTTCGCCGATAGCACCTGCGAACAGATTTTTAGCCAGTGGCGACACCATTTGCGCACTTACCGAAATAGACCCGGCCGATTCACCCGCAATGGTCACTTTTTTAGGATCGCCACCAAAAGCGGCAATATTTTGCTGTACCCAACGTAGCGCAGCCGCCTGATCCATGTAGCCATAGTTGCCCGATGCGTTATGGCCCGATTCTTTGGTCAGTTCAGGATGCGCCATTAAGCCAAAAACGTTTAGCCGGTAATTGACCGTTAGGGCAACAATGCCTTTCTGTGCCATACTTTCGCCATCGTAACGCGCTTCAGAGCCGTCGCCCGCCACAAAACCTCCACCATAAAAATAAACCAGCACAGGTAGTTTTTCTTTACCCGACTTGGCCGGTGTCCAGACATTCAGATAAAGGCAATCTTCACTCATGCCATCCGACCGGAAGCCCATATCACCAAAGATGGGGCGTTGCATGGCGCGAGGGCCGAAATGATCGGCTTTACGAACGCCTTGCCAGTTTTTAACCGGTTGGGGTTCTTTCCAGCGAAGGTCGCCAACAGGAGGTTGAGCAAAAGGAATTCCTTTAAAAGCCCGGATGCCACTGGTTTCGGTGACACCTTCTACAGTTCCATTGACCGTTTTTACCTGTGGCCGGGTCTGAGCCAGAGCTGCTGGTAACGCATGCGCTGTTACCAGCAAAAGCAGAAGCGAAATTTTCATACGGTTTGCGGTTTAGAGTTTGCCGAAACAGCGCATTTATGGACAGAAAGAAGCCAGAAACTAGCCGCAATTTGTTTAAAAACGCATTACATCGACCTACGTATTAAAAACTGTTTTATTATTGTATCAATTTGTTACAATAATAAGTTGTTACTCTCAGAGTAGCAAATTTTGTTATTTGCACGAAATCAAAAACGTATGGGTGAACAACCGACTCCGAAAGTCAGTGATCCGGCTGGGTATGGTTTTTTGACAGGTCTGGCTATCGACCTGGTCATTTTCGGGTTTCATGAAAATCAGTTAAAGGTTTTACTGCTCGAATATCAGAATACAGACTTGTTTGCCTTGCCGGGCGGATTTATCCGGGCCACGGAAAATCTGAATGATGCCGCGCGCCGAATTCTGGCCGAACGAACGGGTTTGCATGATATTTATCTGGAGCAATATTATGTGTTTGGCGATTACGCACGTTATGGTGCGGCTAAAGCGCCCATGACGGCAATTTTGCAAGCTAAAGGAGTGCCCCTCGCAGACGATCATTGGTTGCTACGTCGGTTTGTATCGGTTGGCTACTACGCACTTGTTGACTTTACCAAAGCGATTCCCACTCCCGACGTACTTTCGGATACCTGCAACTGGTATGACGTAGTAAATTTGCCCAGCCTGATGCAGGATCATGAAACAATGGTTCAGAAAGCTTTAGAAACGCTACGTATTACGTTGGATCACAATCTGGTTAGCTTCAATCGCTGGGCTGCTCCGTTACTCTCCGAAACCTTTACGATGATTGAACTTCAGAATCTTTATGAAACAATTCTGGGGCAGAAACTACACCGATCGGGGTTTCAGCGTAAAATTCTTAGTTCGGGCATTCTTGAAAGGCTGGACAAAAAATACAGTGGTGGAGCACACAAAGCACCTTATCTCTATCGTTTCGGAAATTCGACCAGATCGAGTGAGTAACAATAGATGTGCAAAATAGCCCTTATTCACTACGTTTAGGGACGTTAAAAAAAGCTCGAAGCGAACGGATATTTTGAGGAAGATCGCCCATCATCTGTTCACACACATCCCGCCAGCGACGGCGGGCAACGGGTAAAGACAGACCTGTTGATAAATGAATCCAATAGCCTTCATCCGTACTGTCTAGGCGCTCCACATACCGACGGTTTACTACGTAGTTGCGATGAATACGAATAAACCAGTAAGGCGGTAGCTTATCGTGGTGATATTTTAATGGGCGTGCCAGTTGAAATCGCTTTTCTGCATTCACATGAAACGCTGAATAGCTCTCCTGGGCTTCGATGTAGACTAAATCGGCCAACGGAATAGACTGACGACCTATGTCGGGTATAAGTATACTGATAGGTGGATAGGTCAGCAACTCGGCCGATAACCGGGTTGATTGCTCGAAATAAAAAGTCATCTGTGTTGAGTTTGTTACGGACATAATGTATACGAACTCAACTCCGGTCTGGATTTAGACCGATAGATTAAAGGTTGAAAATAACCAGTTAGTAGCGGAGATTGGCCAACGAAATGGTATAGCCCTTGTAGTTGCCGGAAATACCATTAGAAAGGTCGGTTTGCTGGCATGTAACCACCGTCTTTTCATGGATATACGTATTACGATCATTTGCCACTGGTTCAACTGTATAGCCAAGTTGAATCAATTCTTTTTGGAGCGCATCGTACTCAGCTTTAGAATGAACCTGATAAACCAACAGATCGGAACGGGAATTTCGCGAATACTGCATGAGTCCAGTAGCGGTGGCCGGATTGGTTAACAACGTATTGCTATTATAAGCAAACAGGCAAGTCCATCCGTTCAATCCGCCCGCACTTTGATAGCATACAAACCCTTTCTGAAACATGCATGAATCAAACTGGCTGGCCGGTAAACGCATAAAGGTTAAGAGTTCGGACATACGAATCTTTTGAGCAGAAGCAGACAAGGCAACGAGCATTAACAGATTCGTAACTGCAAAACCAAAATACCGATGAGATTTAAAGCGAGTAAGCATTGAATGGTGAAAACAGTAATAATCGAAAACGTGATAGAGCACTTACTAAATAGCGAGCAAATAGTAGGCCAGTATTCCTGATAGTAGATAGAAACAGTTCAGTTTTGATGAGCAATGAGCAAGCCTATAATATATTTATTTGCAAAAAAGATAGTCGAAAAAGTAACTGTGTAGATTGATCATCACACAGCTCGCTTAAAAGGAAATGAGTTACCTACGAACGTATTGGTATAATTTGCGCATACCGCTCAGTAAAGTGAAATTAGCCATATGCGTGGTACAGAGATGTTTAAGGGAAATATAAAATTATCTAGTGCTGAAATTGTATAATTTCTGGGTAGCTTTGGGTTAATTTTTGTTATGATAGCTCTATAAAGTATACGTTATTATTATTTCGAGATGATGTCGTTTACTTTGATTCATTTAGCTAAAACAACATAAAAGCACTCCATAATTAACCTGTATCGTAAAGCACAAAATTGATTTAAGGATACGATGCTGATTAAGTAATTAAAACCTTCTTCTAGTCATAATTCAATGCAGTCAAAGATTATAGCGGGCAGCATCCGGTTGTTCCTACTTGGTTTTCTGACGTTTATGTTATATTTCGGCGACCACTTTAACGTCAGTTTTGATTATCCAGCCAAAACTTTATTAGATAACATTTACGTCAGGTTAATAAAGTGTAGTTTGCTTGTGCTGCTGGTTATCGAATTAATGCGGCTTTATTATTATGGAGTCGTCAAGAATTCGAAAGCACCCAAACTGGCGGTGAACATGGTTACAGTAGTTATGCCGCTTATTATTTTGTCGGTAGCAATCGAAATGGCTTTTATGTTTATTGAACAAAGCCAGGAAGGAGGAATGACACTAGCTTCACACATTTGGTTTGAGCGCCACTGGCAACCTGTAACACCTGATAACTATCGTGATTCGCTTAAAACTGATACGCTTGGCAAGAAAAAGGTATTACTTATTGGCGATTCATTTACGGCAGGGCATGGTCTTGAAAAAGTGGATCAGCGTTTCGGAGATATTTTGGGAAAGAAACTCGGAAATCAACAATATGTAACCTATAACTTAGGCCAATTAGGCTCCGAGACAGGTGATGAATACCAACGATTGGCATCCTTTCCGATAAAGCCCGACGTGCTAATTTTACAATATTTCCCTAATGATATTGAGAAAGTTGCGCACAGAAACGGGATTGTGCCAGCGGTATTTACGCCTTATACTGACTTGCCCCGGCTTGCGCAGCCATTTTTTCGAAAATCGTATCTTCTCAATTATTTGTACTGGCAATTTCCGCACGGAAACTTTACGCCATTCGACAACTACGCCCGGAGAGCTTACGGCACAGAAACCATTACAAAAGCGCATCTTGCGGAGCTTAATCAGTTTATAAGTTATGCACAACAGCATCATGCTCGTCTATATGTGGTGTTGTTTCCATTTATGAATAACCTCGACAAGTCGGCTGAATATACTCGGTCAGTGGTCAATTTCTTTCGCCAGAAAAACGTGCCTGTGCTGGAAGTTGGAAAGATAATTGGCGATTTGGCACCTGCCGAACGAGTAGTTGGCCGTAACGATGGGCATGCCAGTGCAATGGTAAACGAGCGTGTTGGTAATGAGCTATTTAAAATGGTGCAGGGCAGTGCTGAAGTTGCAATGAAGAAGAAATAATATAGCCGGATTGCCCATAACTACTCTTTTTCAAAACCTTGTAGGAATACAATATCGCTTTAGAGCTAAACAAAAGCAGTTTTTGTTTTTAATTTGCAACAATGTTGCAAGAGTTGTAGTTTTGCATTCAGGACAAGGCGAAGATTCTTATTCAGATAGTTGAAAGTGGCTGTTTGTAAGGATTTTAAGCCTTCAGACGAATGCTTACGAATCAATTTCATTTTCCCCGATTTCTACTGGTCAACGTAGTGTTCTGTGTGTTAATAGCAGCACAGTGCGTTCGGGCGCAGCAAACGAATTGCGTTGCTACGTTAAAGGGCACTATTACCAGTAGTGAGCGCAACTTACCCTTGCCAGGCGCAACCATTCTTATTCGGGAAACAGGGCAGGGGGACGTTTCCGATTCGCTCGGACGATATCAGTTGGGCAATCTGTGTGCAGGCCGTTATACCATCGAATATCGATATATCAGTTTTCTCTCCGTTGTTCAATCGATTCAGATTCCTACTGATTCAATACGTAACGTAACGCTTACCCCCGAAGGTGTAAATCTAGATCCCGTTAACGTAACCGAGCACCGTTCTGAAGCACAACAACTCTTGCAAACACAGGTCAGTTTGTCGGGCGCGGCACTCGACCAGAGCCGGGGGCAATCGCTGGGCGAAAGTCTGAAAGCACTTACCGGCTTGTATTCAATTCAGACGGGGCCAAGTATTTCGAAGCCAGTTATTCACGGGCTTTACAGTAATCGCATCATTGTATTAAATAATGGCGTTCGGCAGGAAGATCAGCAGTGGGGCACCGAACACGCTCCGCAGGTCGACCAGTTTCTGGCTTCACGATTGACCGTAATTAAAGGAGCGGCTAGTATCCGGTTTGGTTCTGATGCCATTGGCGGAGTGATTTTAATAGAGCCTAAAGCCATGCCTGCCCAATCTGGTGTAAGAGGTGAACTGAACGTAGTAGGTGCCACCAATGGCAGAATGGGTGTTACGTCTGGCTTGCTGGAGGGGGCATTTGGGCCAAAGCTGGCAGGATTGAGCTGGCGAATACAGGGAACCCTGAAACGCTCGGGTTACGTTCAAACGCCGAATTATTTTCTGGAAAACACCAGTTATCACGAAAACAACTTCTCCGGCGATGTTCATTATGAACACGAAAATTTGGGTATCGAGCTGTTTTACAGTCGTGTAGATACGAAAGTTGGATTGTTTACGGGGGCGCAGGTTGGTAGCTTAACGGACTTATATGCAGCCATCAATCGCTCGCAACCACTGTCTCAGCCCGGTTTCTCGTATGATTTGAAACGACCGTATCAGGATGTTCAGCATGAGTTACTTAAGCTACGAACGTATTGGCACTCCGCTAGAGGTGGTACGTTGACCGCAACAGTTGCTCGTCAGCAGAATACACGCCGGGAATATGATTTTGTGTCGTTCAGCGGAGCAACGAATCCCGAACTGTATTTGCAATTGATAACCCATACTGCCGATTTGGTTTGGGAACACCGAACTCTGAAAACGGCACATAACGGAAGCTGGTCGGGGAGTGCGGGTATCAATACCATGACGCAGGGAAATGTTCGACAGTACCTGTTTCTGATTCCTAATTTCCGTAATTATAATATTGGTGCCTTTGCCATCGAACGATACGCCATTGGAAACTGGACATTGGAAGCTGGGCTTCGCTACGATTACCGCTGGCTCCGGGCTTACTTCCTCGACGAGGCTACGAAAAAGCCATATAACACTACCCATAACTGGCAAAATGTAAACGGTTCGCTTGGCGCTGCGTACCAGCTTCGGCCCGATCTAACGCTGACGGCTAATCTTAGTACGGCCTGGCGTGCACCGAACGTAGCGGATTTATATTCTAATGGCCTTCACCAGAGCGCCGTTGCCTACGAACGTGGCAATCCAAACCTCAAACCCGAACAGGCGTATAATGCGAACCTTGTGCTGGCTTACGCCGGAAAGCGGTTGAGTGGCGAAATCGGTGTTTACAATAATCTGATTCACAACTATATCTATCTCAAACCCGACTCTGTTCCGCTGGTTCGGCAACGGGGTGCTTTTCCGTCATACACGTATACACAGGTGCGGGCTTTGTTTCAGGGTGTCGACGCCAGTATTACGTATAAGCTGACAGAGCAACTAACGCTCACATCGAAAAATTCACTCCTTTTTGCGCGCAACCAGACCGAAAACGATTACCTCGTTTTTATTCCGCCTAATAGATCTGACAACAGCCTACGGTACGACCTCCCAACGAAGCAACAGACTAAAGTGTCTAATCTATACGTATCAATAAGCGGCTTGTACGTAGCACGTCAGAATCGGGCACCAGCAGTAACAACCCGGCAGGAAAACGGCCAGCTCATTTTTACCGGCGATTTTGCTCCACCGCCACCCGCCTATTTTTTGTTAGGTGCTGAAGTCGGTTTTACGGCGCAGGTTGGTAATAAACCGATGAGCGTGATTCTAAGTGGTACGAATCTGGCGAACGTAGCATACCGCGATTACCTGAATCGGTTCCGGTATTTCGCCGATGAGCCGGGTCGGAACATCAGCCTCAAGATAAAACTCCCTTTCTCAATTATTCAACGTAGTTAATTTCTGTTTTACCTGATAATCAAGAAGCTATGAAATCTCTCAAACAGTCCATCTGGTTTGTATTAGCCGTCTCTATGATGGCAGGTGCCTGTAAAAAATCCGAAGAGAACGTAACACCAACCGACGATAACGAAGCGATAACCACTGCTACGTTGCGGCTGGTGAACAAAGCAAATGCCAGCGAAATTGTTTCGGCTACTATCGATAATCTGAATACGAGCGCCGATTTTAGTAAGGCAACGTTGACGCTGAAAGCAAACACTACGTATACGGGCACCATTCAACTAACTGACAAAACAAAAACGCCAACGTTTGATGTAAGTGCTGAAATTAAAGAAGAACAGAACGAGCATTTGCTCGTATATACACCCTCATCTACTACGTTACTCACTATAACATATACCGATAAAGATACTAATCCCTCGCCCGGTCCTTACCCGGTTGGTTTACAATTCGATCTGAAAACAAATGCTGCGGCTACCGGCAAACTTAACGTGCGGCTACGGCATCAGCCTGCCTCGAAAAACGGCACACCTACGCCCGGAACCGACGACTTGAATACCGATTTCAACGTTGTTGTTCAATAAGCTTCTCTTAGATCCATGACAGACTTTTGTTGCTATAACAATTTAAGTCTACTCTAGATGTAACCATTTATGGAAGGGAAAAATGACTTCATGGTATATTGTGCGTCTTAATTAGGCATATTAATTTTTATAGCACTATGAAAATGCCTAACTCCCTTTTTTCGTATTCTGCTTTTAGTGTAGTAGCCGGATTGCTGCTGTTTGTTGTTTCCTGTAAAGGCCCCGAAGGTCCACAAGGTCCTGCTGGCCCGGCTGGTCCTGCCGGCGCAACGGGTGCCACTGGAGCTACTGGCCCGGCGGGTGCTTCTGGTGTAGCTGGAGCTACCGGACCAGCGGGAGCAACAGGAAACGCTAACGTCGTTTACACCGCCTGGAAAACTGTTGACCTGAGCAGCAGCTATTATAGAACGCCTGACAATAAAGAATTTTATATCGGAAACGATAACTCAACGGCTAATGCTACGTTGACCAAAGACGTGCTCGATAAGTCGGTTGTCTATATCTATTTCAAAATAAATCGGGCAGTATTGAGTGGTTCTCAGGTGCAGTTACAGGAGCTGATCAATCCGGCAAATGCACTGGGTCATATAAAAATACCGGGTCGTACTACCAATCGCGAAGAAGATTACTTCCTTTACGAAATCTCGCACGATTATCTGGGCGTGAATTACCTGCGATTCACCGTGCATGGCTATACCACAAATGCCGCTGGCACAGCCATTTCTGAATTAACAGGAAAAACGGCTGCCGAATTTAGAAGTTATTTCGCATCGATGCCGCAGTATCGTATTGTCATCGTAAACGGAAGTACGCCTGGTGGCCGGGTTGGGACTGTTGATTTCAACAATTATGCATCGGTAAAACAAGCATATAATCTACCTGACTGATCTTATTTGTTTGGTGAAAATGGGCCGCAGAGTTTATTCTCTGTGGCTTTTTTTGTTGATACACTACCTATTACTGAAGTTTGACGTAGCCCAAATAAGCAACAGGAGGGAGCAGGATTGAGAATAGGCTGAAAACATTCATCTTTGGAAAATGGAACGTATTGTTCTCGTTAAAGAACGTAACGATACGTAACAACTCACCTAACGTCAAACCTATTTTATGTGCTCTTTTTTACGTTTTTATACGTCGACGTTTCATTACGTTGGTGTGCTGGCTGGTTTATTTCTGGCTGGTGCTACCTATGCACAGCAGCCAAAAGCGAACGATTCTACAACTCCGCTTCATCTGCTGAAGCCTGATTATCCGGTTCCATATGGTCAGCCGAGCGTTGCGGATGTAACAGGCGTACTACGTCGAATCTATACGTATTTGGAGGCTAATACGCCAACGCAACTGATTGATAAGGAGACAAAAAAAGAGATCGCTTCGGCTGGTACGTTCAATCCCAATGCCATTTTTAAACCCGGCGATTTTCGGCTGATCAGCTACGAATGGGGCGTTACGTACATGGGTATGTTGCTCGCCAGCGAAGCCACCGGCGATGCTCAATATGCCGATTATACCAACAAACGACTTAAGTTCATTGCCGAGCAGGTTCCTTATTTTCGGGCGCAGGTAACGGCTGATCCACATGCCAATACACCCATGCGTTCGGTGCTGGCCCCTCATGCGCTCGACGATGCTGGTGCCATGTGTGCGGCTATGATTAAAGCGGGTCGTGCTGGCGGTATAAAAACAGATTTACGTCCGCTGATTAACAATTACATCGATTACATTCAGACCAAGGAATTTCGACTGCCCGACGGTACGTTGGCACGGAATCGACCGCAACCTAACACGCTCTGGCTCGATGATCTATTTATGAGTGTGCCCGCATTGGCACAAATGGGCAAGCTAACCGGCGAACGGAAATACTACGACGAAGCGGTGAAGCAGGTGACGCAATTTGCCAAACGCATGTTCAATCCGCAGAAAGGTTTATACATGCACGGTTGGGTTGAGGGCATGACCGTACATCCTGAATTTCACTGGGCCCGGGCCAATGGTTGGGGCATTTTGACAGCCGTTGAACTACTCGACGTATTGCCCGAAGATCACCCCGGTAGACCAGCGATTCTGGATTTGCTACGTTCACACGCGAAGGGCTTGGCGGCTCAACAATCCGGTTCGGGATTCTGGCACCAGCTTCTCGACAAGCACGATTCGTATCTGGAAACATCGGCCACGGCAATTTACGTTTACTCGTTTGCGCGGGCCATCAACAAGGGCTGGCTCGATCCATTAGCCTATGCGCCTGCTACGTTGCTAGGCTGGAACGCGGTTGCTGCCAAAGTGACTGACAAAGGGCAGGTTGAAGGCGTTTGCGTAGGAACGGGCATGGGATTCGATCCCGCTTTTTATTACCACCGACCAATCAATACGTATGCCGCTCACGGTTATGGGCCTGCATTATTGGCTGGTGCTGAGGTAATTAATATGCTGAAGAAACATTCGTTCGAAATAAACGATAGTTCGCTACAGCTTTTGCTGAAGAAATAGTTTATCTCTACGTATGAACCCCACCCTAAATCCCTCCCCCGTAGGGAGGGATTTAGGGTGGGGTTCATACGCAAAAGCGACTCTAAAAACGATTTAAGTTGATCCTGTTTTAAACTCAGGTGCCCGTCAAAATCAATGTGTTTTGACGGGTATCTGAGCTTTTGCAGTATAAACACTATAGCCCTACTTATACTGCAATTGTAGGGAACCAATATGACTTGTAGCCGACGATTGTCCAGCTACACTGACGCCGATACGGGGTGCCCGATCCCAGCGGGGAAGTTGTGACCCGTCTGTAACTGTCTCGGTCATCGACGTAAATTTTCCGTCTTTCCCGAGCCAGCCAAAATTCAGGAATTTTCCAAACTGACTATTTAGCTGTAGCGTAATATTTGCTGTGTTTTCAGGTAACGGTTGTGTTTTCAGCACCGTTCTCGTTCCTTCTTTCACCTGCCAAAGCTCAAGCGCGTTTTTCCGTACACCCAGTCCCAGCGCATTATCAGCATCGCCATATAAGCAGATACTTTGTAGCAAATTACTTTCTGGATTGACATCTGCCGAAAACTTGTAGGTTCCTTTCGGAATAACCAGACCCAGAAAGCTGCCCGTAGCAGTCGAAGTACCAGCCAGTTGCAATTGCCCATCTTTAACACTGAACGATGGCTTTGTCTGACTTACATCCCATACCCACGGAACTTCAGACGTAGTACCGCTAAAGTCAAAACGTAAATCCTGTCCTTTTTTCTGAACGCTTCCGAAGGGCGATTCGGCCTGAGCGGGAGCCGTCGTTCCATATCGAAAAGCGGGCCATTGGGTTTTATCATCCCAAACCAGTTCGCTCAACAATCCTTGCCGACCCACATTCGTGAAATCGACACCGTTATAGGCATGGTGCAGGTAAAAATAACGACCGTCGGGCGTCTCTACTACCGTTCCGTGGCCCGGACATTTCCAATTATTGTCGCTGACCATGACCGGATTTTTGGCGTATTTTTCCCAAGGTCCCTGAAGCTTTTCGGCACGCGCCAGACCAACCTGATAGTTACAATTGGAACCGCAACAGGAGTTGCCTGAGTAGGTCATGTAATAATAACGCCCCCGTTTGAAAATTGCCTGCCCTTCGGCTCCGCCAGCTTCCCACGTATTTCGGTCCGCTTTAATGAGCATAAATTCTTTACCAGTCACTTTTAGGCCATCGGCGGACAACTCAGCGCCTAGTATTTCAATGTCTTTGCCCTTGTCAAGACCGTACGCTTTCCAGGTAATAAACAATTTGCCGTTTTCTTCAATAATAAAAGCATCTATGGCCTCGCTGGTCCATTCGATTATCAACCCCTTATCGGTGAACCCTTCACGAAGATCGCGCGTAGTGGCTACACCAATGAAAGAACGCTTGTCAGATTTCCGTCGGGCCGTATAATAAACGTAGTACAAACCATTCCGGTAAAACAGCTCGGGTGCCCAATAACTTCCCATTGTCCATTCGGGCAGGTTTTTGAAAACGGGACCAACGTATTGCCAGTTGACCAGATCCGTAGACGTATAAATAGGATAAGCTGGCCCCCATTCCGACGACGTGCCGACTGCGTAGTACGTAGTACCAACACGAATAATGGACGGGTCGGCAAAGTCACCAGCAATGACTGGATTCTGATACGTAGTAACTGGTTTGTTCTGCTTGAAAATCGGTTGAGCGAGGGCCGTTACTGTAAAAAGAACGAATAGAAGGGTAGGAATGTAGCGCATTCGAGCAAGAGGTTTCGCGAAGATAATGGGTTTTGGTGGCAACTTGGGATGCATTGAAAGAGTAGGCTAGCTGGATTTTATGCTTGAGAAAGGCAACGTATCAATCCTTCCGATTCCTATTCACAATGCACAACATACGTCTACTAATTACCCTACTGATTGGATTACTTGTTTCGTCGGCTGTTCAGTCGCAACCCTTACCTGCTACGTCACCAGCTCACCTGCAGGTTGATCTCAATACCGAAATCGGGCCAATGAAACCGATCTGGGCGTGGTTTGGTTACGACGAACCCAATTTTACCTACATGAGAGATGGTAAAAAACTGCTCTCAGAAATAGCTGCATTAAGCCCGGTACCGGTTTTTGTGCGGGCGCATAACCTACTGACAACGGGCGATGGCACACCGGCGCTCAAGTGGGGTTCTACCAATGCCTATACCGAAGATGCGACTGGTAAACCCGTTTATGATTGGAAAATTGTCGATCAGATTTTTGATACGTATGTGCAACGGGGCATGAAACCATTAGCGCAGATTGGCTTTATGCCCGAAGCGTTATCGAGCAAACCACAGCCCTATAAACACGACTGGAGGCCGGGCGACCCTTACAATAAAATCGCTACCGGATGGGCCTATCCGCCAAAAGATTATGAAAAATGGGGAGAACTCGTTTATCAATGGGTGAAACATTGTACCGAACGATACGGTAAAAAAGAAGTCGAAAGCTGGTACTGGGAACTCTGGAACGAGCCGGATATTATGTACTGGAAAGGCACCATGCAAGAGTATTTTAAACTCTACGACTATACCGCCGATGCCGTGAAACGGGCGTTGCCAACGGCTAAAATGGGCGGTTGTGATGCTACGGGTGGCGCTACGAAATTTCTGGATGCGTTTTTAAAACACTGTTTGCAGGATACCAACTACGTAACAAAAAAGATCGGCTCCCCGCTCGACCTGATTCTTTTTCACGCCAAAGGTTCGCCAAAAGTAGTTGATGGCCGCGTAGTGATGAACATGGGTGTTCAGCTACGTAACATCGCCAATCATTTTGGCGTCATCGCTAAATATCCGCAACTAAAACAGATTCCGATTGTGATTGGCGAATCGGACCCCGAAGGTTGTGCCGCTTGCGGAATGATGACGAATCCCGAAAATGCGTACCGAAATGGCACGATGTATTCGAGTTATACGGCCGCTTCGTTTGCCCGGAAATATGCCCTGATGGATCAGTTTGGACTGAATCTGCACGGCGCAGTTTCATGGTCATTCGAGTTCGAGAATCAGCCCTGGTTTGCCGGGTTTCGCGATTTAGCCACCAACGGCGTCGACAAACCTGTATTGAATGTGTTCAGAATGTTCGGAAAAATGAGCGGCCAGCGAGTGAAGGTAGAAAGTAACCGAATGTATAATCTGAAAACGACCGTCGATTCCAGCATACGTAGCAGTCAAACCGATATTGGAGGATTGGCCAGTAAAGGTCGAAAAACAGCGACTGTTATGGTCTGGAATTATCACGACGAAGATCGGCAGAACGTAGCAGAACCTATTCAGGTGACCATAACGGGTTTGCCTTCCAGTAACGTAACACTAACCGAGTATCGGATTGATAACGAGCATAGTAACTCGTATGAAGTCTGGAAGAAAATGGGCTCTCCCCAACAGCCGACAACCGCGCAAGTTGCTCAGTTAGAAAAAGCCGGACAACTGCAAACTATCGGAAAATCGAAGAAACTAAACGTAGCATCAGGCACAGCAACCGTTGCGATTACGTTGCCCCGGCAGGGCGTTTCGTTACTAAAAATGGATTGGTAGGAGAGGTATCAATCGTTCGATAAACAATAGGTGAATTAAAATAAACTCTGTTTTTTTAATGGGATTGATAATCAGGCAGGTGAGTTCAGGAGAGTTTGATCAAAAACAATCGTGAATTTTGAACTATACGTTTTATCATAGGTTTTGCCAGATAAGCCCATCAGACTTCTGATGGGCTTATTTTTTAGTACTACGTTAGATTTTTACAGCCTGCCGAGCCAAAAGCTTCCAGCTTCCTTTTTCTTTTGCCCAAACTAGTATTACGCCCAGTTTTACCTGAGTAAGTTCCTTGCCTCTGTCCTGCGATTCAGCAGCGAGCTTGTGCCGTACTACGGCCGTATTTCCAACAACCGTAACAGTCTGATCAGTCAACGTAACGGATTTGAAGTCATACGCGCCTGTTACGTAAGCGTCTATAAAATCGGTCTGCGTTTCGATTTTACCGTTCGAGTGGCCGTAGCTCAGTTCTTTGGCGGTGATGGCTTCTAATTTAGCTTTGTCGGGGTCAACGAGTAGCGAACGGAATTGCTCAACAGCCTGAGCAACAGCAGCATCATCTTTCGATTGGGCAAAACTTGTTGTGAGCATACTATAAACAGCGATAAGTGTAAGCGCAATGGTTTTCATGTACATGCCTGATAAACGTTATGGTTGAGGTATTCTCTGACTCACCTAGTCAGGTATTGCTTTTAAGCAAAAGGACAAACGCCCATTTTTTACCGTAAATAGGCCTCGTACAAAACAAAAAAGAGCGATAACCAGAAAGTCATCGCTCTTGATTCAATAAATAGGCTCGGCTATTGTTCGTTTTCTTTGCCACTTACGGCGCGGCCCGTTGCTTTAGCCGCTTTTTTGACGGCTTTTCCGGTTGCTTTGGCTCCCGTTGCTACAGCATTGCCGGTTGCTTTTCCAGCTTTACCTACAGCTTTACCCGTGGCTCGACCGGCGGTACCAACCGCGTGAGCTCCATCGGCAACACCATTTTCAACTTTATCACCTACACGCTTTACATCTTCGCGTGTTTTTTCTTTACGTTCTGCGCGGACAGCCGCGTCGTCCTGAGCAAATGCGCCCGTTGTTAATGCTCCACAAAGAGCTATTGTTAAAAACCAGTTCGTTTTCATAACAGATGAGTATACATTCAAACAGAGCAAAGCTCCGGATACGTTGATCGCATCTGCCAAATAACGTTGCTAGGGCATACTTTGTTTAAGAAATGGAGTTTACCACCCCCAACCCCCTCCTGATTCAGGAGGGGGCTTTCTTAAAGACCACCAGCTGCCATTAATTCAAGTTTAGAATATAGGAACAAGTCAGTCTCGGCGTGTCCCCTCCTGAATCAGGAGGGGGTTGGGGGTGGTAAAAACTCTTAAAACTCGCCGTCAGATGGATCTTTGGCTTTTTTCTTAGCCTGATGTAGTCGGTAATTGAATGTTAGATTGATCTGCCGTAAACGACCCTGTGAATTACTTTCCGTATAAAAATTAGCCCCTTCGGTGATGCTTCGATACCGGCGCGAATTGAACACGTCGAGCACGTTGAGTACAATAGTTGCGTTGTTGTTGAGTACGTCTTTGCTAAATGATAAGTCTAACGTAGCAATTGCCTGACGCGTACCCTGTGGCGTTTTTTGAGGAGCTTCGTAGTTGCCCCGCATCTGGAAATCAGTCTTGTTCCAGAACGTAATCCGCGACGTCAGGCGGGTGAACCAGCTATACGTATCACTCTGGTAACTGGCATCCAGATTGCCACCGTTGGTGATCGCCCGGAAAAAGTTGGCGCTTCCATCTAGTTTCCACCACTTCGCTATCGCATACGAACCCGTAACTTCGGCACCATACGAATGCTCGGTCGCCAGATTTTCGGGGCGCGTATTCGAGTTGCCTAACTCATCGACACGCCGAATCCGGATAATCTTACCCGTTGTGTACCGATAATAAAGCGACGAGCTAAACGAGCCTTTCTCTACGTATTTGACATGTCCCAGTTCATAAGCGTCGGTAAATTCCGGGTTCAGATCGGGGTTGCCGCTGAAGAAATTCCGATTGTCGCTGAAGGTCATGAATGGGCTCAAATCGTTGTACTGTGGCCGACGAACCCGGCGGCTGTAACTGGCCTGAATCGCGTGCTGTTTGGGCAGATCATACGTACCATGCACACTCGGAAACAGGTTGGTGTAACTGCGTGGGTTTACGTCGTTGGTTTGTTTCAACGTAGTGGTTACGTCGGTCATTTCGGCCCGTAAACCGAGTTGATAGGAGAACTTACGCAGCTTATTCCCAACAATGCCATAAAGGGCATTGATTCGCTCTTCATACAGAAAATCGTTGGTGAGGTTTGGCAATGGAAACCAGCTTCCATCGCCATTTTGCTGCGTTACGCTGTAATCGTTGGTCATGTTGCGGGTACTGCTACGTAGTCCACCTTCCAGTTTGCCGTCTTTTTTGAACGGACGAACGTAGTCGATCTGCACCAGCAATTGCTTTTCGGTTTCGTCGTTAATAGCCCGTTGCAACGTGCTTGGAACACTGGTAGAGGGAGTACCGTCTGGTTGAAACGTGCGTTGTGCGAAAATCTGATCCGATTTTTCCCAGTTGTCCAGATAGCGCACGTCGGCAGTAAGTTCGTGACCTTCACGAGCGAAGGTTTTTTTCCAGCTTACTGAATATTCTGAGTTTGGTTCGGTTTCGGTTTCGTCCTGTGTCCGGTTTGTGAACGATTGTAATACGTTTCTACTATTAGGTCTATAGTCAAGGTATTGAATATCGGAGAAACGTTTGCCTTTACTGAGTCGCCAGGTGTACGAAGCCGTCAGGATGCTTTTGGGCGAGAAGAAATAATCCAAACCGGCGCGGGCGTTGTTGTTTTGTCCTTTTAGCTGATGCGTTGAGCTTTGGCGGTAGGCAAACGTAGTGTCGTTGCTGTAGGTTTCCTGATAAAGCGAATTTCGGCCGGGTGTGTTACGAAAAGCAGCGGTGTAGTTGACGAAAAAGTTCAGGTTTTTACGGCGATAATTAACATTGGCGGCTGCTCCAAAATTGGTTGGATAGCCCGTTATGATGTCGAATGAGCCGTTGAAGCCTTCTTTTCTTTCTTTTTTCAGAATAATATTAATCACACCACCCATACCTTCGGCTTCGTAACGGGCCGATGGGTTCGTAATTACTTCTACCCGCTCCACCATACTGCCCTGCAATTGTTGCAAACCGGCGGCACCTTTGATACTGACCAGTCCAGAGGGTTTTCCGTCGATCAGAATTCGAACGCTGTTGCTGCCACGCAGACTCACATTTCCTTCACCATCGACGGCTACCGACGGAATATTTTTGAGAATATCCGAAGCTGTTCCACCCGCGTTTGCCAGATCTTTACCGACATTGAAAATGCGCTTATCGAGCGACAGTTCCATCTGGCTTTTTTCACCGACAACTACCACTTCTTCCAGTCGTTTGGTGCTGGTTTTCAGCACCGATGCACCAAGCTGAACATCCTGATTCGTTACGTGTATGTCGGGAATCGTCTTTTCCTGATAAGAAACCGCACTGATTTTCAGGAAATAATTTCCCGGTTTGGCTACCAATTCGAATTTTCCTGCTTCGTCAGAAACCGCGCCTGAAATGGGTTTCGAACCACCATTCTGATAAAGGGCAATCGACGCAAAAGGAATGGGTTTATTTTCTTCATCGACAAATGACCCCCGAATTCGGGTTTGCCCTGCCGTTGGTCCGGTCTGGGCGAATAAGAATACCGGAAGAAAAAGAGTTATCAGAAAATTGAATAGGGTAAAAAGTCCCTTCATGGTTAAACAGTTATAGTGGCAAAGCCAGCAGGGTAGGAAATAGGAACGTAGTTATGTAAAGAAATAATGGCTAGTGCCATTCGAATAGGCTTCTGTATCTCGTTAAAATCAAGTCTGCATACCAAATAACAGACAAAAACTGGCGATGAAGTATAGTATCAGTTAAAGAGCCGACACTGCTTCATCTACCAGTTTAATTTGCAAAAAAGTAATACGTGTCTTTATCGTCTGCGCTTGTTGCCTAACGTAGCATCTAAAGAATATTTACCGCTTCCGAAAATAAATAACGTAGTGTAGATGAACAGGTAGAGCAGGGGTAACTCTTTTTTGCCGAAAGGGTCGCTGATGTGCACAAAAAAAATGGTGACCAGCATGGTGAACGCCAGCGGAATAACGGTTAGTCGAGTCCATAAACCCAGCAATACCAGAACCGAGCAGACAACTTCGGCAAACGTAGCGAAGATTAGTGAAGCCGGCTCACCGATACCGATTGGATTTCCAAATTCAAAATTTCCCGCAATCACTTTGTTTAATTTGGGAATGCCGTGCGTGAGCATAGTAGCAGTCACACCAATACGTAGCAATAGTAGCCAGACATCGGCATATGTTGGCCAACTTGAATTCTTCATGTAATAATTCATTGATTCCGGATTAACCAGCTAAAAGTCGGGCAAGCTGGTTATCATTGGAAATGAAGATAGCTGAATGCCCGTTTTTAATTGCTGAATCCTAGGTGAAGGCGGCAGATGATACTCGCTACGTCCCGAAACTCTGGCTTGTCGACCCTTAAAATAAACAAGTCAACGTTTCTTTTTAGATCATCAAAATAGCCTGAATAGTCAACTCAAAGCCTTGAATTACAGCGCTCTCACCCATTCCTCTTTCAATAGGCCAGTGATATATTCATCCATAATTTCACCGGTAGCCATGCTCATGAAAGCTTTTCTTCGTAACCCTTCTACTTTATAGCCAAACTTCTCCTGCATTTTCAATGACGTAGCATTCGCTACAAAATAACCATTCTCAAGCCGTCTTAACTTTAATTCATCAAAAGCAAATTCGATACGTTTGCCAAAGGCTTCTGTACCATAGCCCAGCCCCTGATAGTTGGCGTTTAACCAAATGCCTCCACCGGCAGTGCCCTGATAGTAGTTTATTTTATCGATACCCACCCCGCCAATGATCTTTTTCTCTGATTTAAGCTCAATGGCAAAGTGATAGACTGATCGGGTCGTTTCGCTGGTTGCCTGTTTTTGACAATACTGAATCCATTTTCCGGCATCAGCAATCGTGTAGGGATGCGGAACAAAGGCTAACCATTTTGATACGTCAAGGTTATTTAGTCCTTCTTCCAGATCATTTATATCGTTCAGCTCCCAATCTCTTAAGGCTAATCTGTTTGTTTCCAGTCTCATATACTCTGGCGTATGTTAGAAATTGGTGAATGGTCTGTAAAAGTTAGTGCCATCAATCAAAACCAACAGAATTTTGGGTTTTGGTTGATGGCACACGTTAATCGGAAAATCTCCTATAATTGGTTGTAATTGAGATTGATAAACTTTTGTGCGAAAGATAATCTAAGGCAGAATATACACCGTAAGCGAGCGGGCTCCGTGGGCACCCACCACCAAACTCTGTTCAATGTCGGCTGTTTTAGAAGGGCCGGAAATGAACGTACCAAAGCCCGTTGTATCAACAGTAATAAGTTTATAAGCGTCGTGCATGTTCGGAACAATAGTCGACGCCCGAATAACAATTGCCAGATATTGCGTAATCATCGGCGCTACTCGTTGCGGAAGCTGACCCTCATCGACCCAGATAGCTGCGTTTTCAGCTACTGCAATTGGTCCTTCGATGATGGTTAGATTCAGGTTTGCCAGATCGTGCGGGTCCGTTACGTCTAACGTAGCATCGGCCAGCGAAGCGAGTTCAGGAATGGTGGTTGCTACGTTAGGAATACCGGCGTAATGCTCCTGAATGTGGTTTTTAATAGCCTCATAATCGGCAACCAATTCAGCTTTTCCACCCACAAACGTCAGAATATCGATGAACTGTTTGGTCAAATCGGGGAAAACCGACGTAAACGTAAACGTTTCGGGCAACGGACGTAGTGCTGGCTGATTGGTCTGAATACTTGCCAGAATTTTTTCGCGGGAGGTCATGATTTCTTGTTTTTAACGTACCAGTCGCGGAAACTTTCGGATGGAGGTGCGGGCATTTCGCGCTGATTATACCAGGGATTGAACCGATTTTCGACTACAGCCGGTGAGAAACGTAGCACTCCTCGTCCAATTTTTCCGGCCATGCGGAATAAGCGGGGTGATTCGAGTACAGTAGCCATCGCTTTCATGGCTGCGCCTTTTCCGCTGGGGCCGTATCCTTCTTTCATGAGTACCTGCCGCCACTTATAAAGCTGGTCGTGAATGTCGATTTTAACCGGGCAAACGTTCGAACATGAACCGCAGAGCGTCGATGCAAAAGGCAGGTCGGCGTTGAGTTTCATGTCCAGATTAGGGGCCAGAATCGACCCGATTGGCCCAGCCACCGCGCTGTGGTAACTATGCCCACCCGAACGTCGATAAACCGGACAGGTATTCATACAGGCGGCACATCGAATGCACTTGAGCGAATTCCGGAAATCGGCCCGGCCAAGTTGACGACTGCGTCCGTTATCGAGAATAACAAGGTGCATTTCCTGACCCGGACGAGGTTTATGGAAATGGCTGGAGAACGTAGTAATGGGCTGCCCTGTTGCCGAACGAGCAAGTAGGCGAAGGAAAACGCCCAGATGTTCGGCTTTCGGAATGATTTTTTCGAAGCCCATCGCGGCAATGTGCATATCGGCCAGATGAACGCCCATATCGGCATTTCCTTCGTTGGTACACACCACAAAACCGCCTGTTTCGGCAATGGCAAAATTTACGCCCGTAAGCGCCACTTTACGCGTCAGAAACGTACTGCGCAAGTGCTGGCGGGCGGCTTCGGTGAGGTATTGCGGGTCAGTTGCGCCTTTTTCGGTGCCCAGATGCTCGTGAAAGGTTTCGCCCACATCGGCCTTCGTCAGGTGAATAGCGGGCATAACAATATGCGAAGGCGGCTCCTGACGCATCTGTACAATACGTTCGCCTAAGTCGCTGTCAATCACTTCAATACCATGCCGCGTCAGGTAATCGTTGAGGTGACATTCTTCGGTCAGCATTGACTTCGATTTCACCATTTGATTGGCTCCCGCTTTCTGAATCAGGCCGTGTACAATGGCGTTATGTTCGTCGGCATCGGCAGCCCAGTGTACTGTAATGCCGTTCTGTTTGGCATTTTCTTCGAACTGCACCAGCAAATCGTGCATGTTCGACAATACGTGGTTTTTGATCTGCGAAGCAGCCTCCCGCAACTCTTCCCATTCGGGTACCTGAACGGCGGCCCGGTCCCGTTTTGTGCGGACGAACCAGAGCGTTTCATCGTGCCAGTTAACGCGGGGTTCGTTTTTGTTGAACTCAGTAGAGGCCGAAGCGTGGTCTAAATTAAGCTGATTCATAATGATACGTTGATTTAGACCGTAGCGGTTAAAATTTCGGCAATGTGCTTCACCTTCACGTTGGAGTTGGCCCGTCGCAGAATTCCCTCCATGTGCATCAGACACGATACGTCGACGCCGGTAATGTAATTTACGCCATGACGAAGGTGATCTGCCACTCGGTCTTTACCCATTTTGGCCGATACCGCTTCTTCCGTTACACAGAACGTACCGCCAAAACCACAGCACTCATCCCGACGGTCGAGTTGAACCAGTTCAAGCCCATCAACCATATTGAGTAGTTGAACCGGTTTTGAAAACGGTGACAGCATCCGTTCCGACATCTGCGCCAGTCCGAGTCCGCGTTGGCCGTGGCAGCTCTGGTGCAGACCAACCTTATAAGGGAACGTAGCTTTCAGTGAAGACACTTTCACTACGTCGGTCAGGAACTCGGTCAGTTCATAGATGCGGGAACGAATCGTTGTGGCTTCGGTTTCGTTGTCGGCGTGCAGGTGATCTTTGATATGCAGTGTACAACTTCCCGACGGCGAAACGATATAATCGTATCCGGCAAAGTTTCGCACGAAGTTTTCATTGCAGCCATGCGTCAGGTTTTCAAAACCCGAATTAGCCATTGGCTGACCACAGCAGGTTTGCTGAAGCGGATAATCGACCTCACAGCCAACACTTTCGAGAAGTTTCAACGTAGCCATGGCTACGTGTGGATAAAACTGATCGATGTAGCAGGGAATAAATAAACCAACTTTCATAGAAAATTCAGACAGTATCCACGCATCGCTTGTCAGTACTCTAGTTCAAAACGGTTTCAAAAAAGAGCAACACTACGTTCGGTGTCATGGTTTTGTTGTAATCGCACGAAACAGTATCAAAAATACAGGTCGTGTAGGCAATAGCCATCCTGTACTTTCCTATAACGAAGCAGTTAGCGTAATTCGGTTATCGGGCAAACGTCCATATCGCCATAATCGAGATTTTCGCCTGCCATACCCCAGATAAACGTATAGTTCGACGTACCGGCTCCCGAGTGAATCGACCAGTTGGGCGAGATAACGGCCTGTTCGTTCTGAATCCAGATATGGCGGGTTTCCTGCGGCTGGCCCATAAAATGACAGACACTTTGCCCTTCGGGAATGTCGAAATAAAAATAAACTTCCATCCGACGGTCGTGTGTGTGCGCAGGCATAGTGTTCCAGACGCTCCCGGTTTTCAGTTCGGTCATGCCCATCTGAAGCTGGCAGGTTGGCAATACGCTGTTGACCAGTAATTTGTTGATAGTGCGGTGGTTAGCCGTTTCCATACTTCCCAATTCTACTACGTCGGCATCTTCGCGCGAAACTTTACGGTTTGGATACGTAGTGTGAGCTGGTGCCGAATTGAGGTAAAACTTGGCCGGATTTGCTGCATCATCGGACCGGAATTCCACCTGCTTCGTACCCTGACCGATGTAAAGTGCTTCTTTCCGCGCCAGCGAATACGTTTCGCCATCGGCTACAACCGTACCCGTACCGCCCACGTTGATAATACCGAGTTCGCGCCGTTCCAGAAAATAAGCGGCTTTCAGATTTTCGGGTGTTTCTAACGTAATAGAACCTTTTACGGGCATAGCGCCACCTGTTAGGTAGCGGTCATAAAACGAAAGAACCCAGGAGCATTGGTCGGCGACGAACAGATTTTCGATGAGGAAATTCTGACGTAACTGGGCCGTATCCATGGCTTTTACTTCGGCGGGTGAACTGGTAAATCGACTCGAAAATTCGGGTTGGCTCATGAGGTTTACTAAAGTGTTATTCAATGAAAGCGCAATAATGCACGATTGTACCCATACAAGTCTCCTGTAGTATGAGGTTACGCTCAATTTTTAATTTGAACTGAAATCTCTTTGGAAAATTAAGCATGAATCGACGCTATTTGTTCCGCAGGTAGATTCATGAACGTAGTGACTTGTTTGATTGATCTTGCATGAAGGGTTTCATTGTTAGGTTGCAAACCCAAATTGACGAAGCCAACTCAACATGAAAAAATATATACACTTATTCTTCTTACTATTTTGCCAAAGTGTTGTGTCGGCAAACCCAATGCTAAACGATGATCCTGAACGAAACTTTGAGGAGTTTTGGCGATTGTTCAATAGGCATTATGCCCATTTTGAAACCAGAGGGGTAGACTGGAAAAAGCAGTACGAACAGTTTAGGCCCAAAGTCAATTCACATACCACAAATGAACAGCTACTAGCCATTTTCAACGAAATGGTGGCTCCGCTTAAAGATGGACACGTTGTCATTTCACCAACTGGCGATTTGCCCGCGAGTGCTAAATATTCCCGATTTTATCAGGAATTTCCTACTAAAGAATTACAATGTAAATTTCATCAAGTCACTCTTGATGTGTTACAATCACAGGCGTTCAGTCCGCTGGTTAAGTTTAGAAGTGAGCCTTACCAGATTGGCGGTTACTGTCGGTCAAAAGATCTCGGCTACCTTCAGCTAAATGGCTTTGGAGGAATGCCTTTAGCGGATTTTGAAAAACAGTTGGATGAAATGGTTGTTGAATTCGCTGACGTAAAGGGGTTGATAATTGACGTTAGAATTAACGGTGGCGGTTCGCCGGACTTTTTAGGTGCTTTGGTCGGGCGACTTACTCAGGTTAAAAGACTGGTTGGGTATGGACGTACTCGCATCAGTAAACTAAAATTTGAGTACACGCCCTGGGGAGCCTATCAGTTGTCGCCCCAAGGCCCGAAGCAACTTATAAAACCGACCATTCTCCTGACCAGTGGAGCCACTATAAGTGCCGCTGATCATTGTGCTATGTATTTGAAAGAGTTTCCGTATGTGAGACTAATAGGAGAAAATTCAAACGGCATTTTCTCGCCAATGTTAGGCAAGAGGTTACCTAATGGTTGGGAAGTTTCATTATCTGATGGGCAGACAGTTAACAGTAAACGTATCAGTTATGAAGGAAAGGGTGTTCCTGTTGATGTGGGAGCCTTGCATTATCAAAACGATATGTTGGAGGGACGTGACCCTGTTTTAGAACAGGCAATCGATTTTCTGAATTTGAATCAATTGGAACTTGCCAAACAAACTATTTGCTACGAACAGGTTGCCTTAGATTTCTATGCCGATAGTTTACTGACGAATAAGACTTACGGCGATATAACAGTTTATTCCAATGGCTTAGTAGAAGAAGATGCAACCTTATTGGCTCCATTCGCTACCAAGTGCTATTCGCTAAAATCGGCTTATTGGACTAATGGTGTAGAAAAACGAATCAAAGCCGAGCAAAAGGCGGATTCACAGTTCTATCAGCAAAATGTAGCGAATCGTTTCTATGTAAAACTACGGACACCGATTCGGTTAAAAATGAAGTGGCCATTTGTTAAGCGTAATGCTCGACGATTAACAGTTGCTCATCATATTGCCATTGACAACAAGCACTACGTTCGCCTTCATTTAAGCCAGGGCGGTTGGCGTGGAGAAACCGTTTTAGTTGTGGTAGATAACACGGGTCGCGTTGTTGAACATTGCTCGTTGACATACAACTATTTGACCAGTCAACCCTATAAGTAATTTTTCAGGAGAATAGTCTTAATCCGAGTAGGATAACTTCCAGTGATAGTTAACAGGCCGCGTGGTCTGGCAGTTAGTCCAACGCCTAAAGGCGATATACATATTGCTGCCTGGAAAGTAAAAAGTGAAATAGATTTCTTCTGATGGAAAATCAAACGTTAGCGCAACGGGCTACCATGCCTGCTGCCCATAACCCTGTTCTGGAACGTCGGACGGTGGCGAATGCAAATCAAAATTTACTGAAATATCTACAGCCGGGTTTGTCGGTACTGGATATGGGCTGCGGTTCAGGAGCGATCACTCGCAATATCTCCGAAATCGTTGGCCCAACTGGACGTGTGCTAGGTATTGACCCAAACGCGGGATTAATTGAACAGGCACGCCAGAACACAGGTGCTACGTTGGGACTGTCGTTTGAACAGGGTGATGTATACACCTTCGATACCTTAGAACGGTTTGACCTGATTACGTGTGCCAGAACGCTTCAGTGGTTGCGAGAACCCCAAAAAGCTATTCTGAACATGAAGCGTTTGCTGAAGCCGGGTGGCTGGTTGTCGATTCTGGATTATAATCATGAGAAAATTAGCTGGACTCCCGAACCACCTGTATCGATGCACCTTTTTTACAACGCATTTCTTCAATGGCGGAAAGATGCCGGTTTCGATAATGCCATTGCCGATCAGTTGAGCGACCTCATGCAACAGCTTGGTTTAGAGAATGTTCGTGTAGAAACACAGCATGAGATTTCGCTACGTCACGACGCTACGTTTGCCACAAGCAGTCGATTATGGAGCGAAGTGGCTGAATTACGTGGCCCTCAGTTAGTAAAAGATGGCTACGTAACAGAAAGCCAGCGAATACAGGCCATCGCAGATTATGACCAATGGATTGCTAATTCTGGCGAATCTATGACGGTCTATTTGCTGGCCGTAGAAGGGCAGCAGGCCAATTGACGGATTGTGAAGGAAAGCCATAAAAAAGATTTGAATAACGTAGCATTGCCTTGGTCACTACGTTATTCAAATCGTTGTGTAATTGGTTGTTTATACCGAAATAACGCGATCGCGGGATACGGTGAGCCATTCGCCTGTTACGTTCCCTTTATCAATCGTATAGGCACGTTCGAAGAGGGCAACCGTGGGGCAAATATGATTCGGTAAGCCATACAATACGTCGCCAATCTGATACGTATGTCCTTCCCCCGCTTCCAGTACCAGGTGTTCTTCGCTCTGGCCAATGGCTTTCAGATTCGGCGCATTCAGGAACGTAGCACGATCACTTAACTCGCCTTCGGCCGCTACTGATTTATGGCCTAAATCAACGCAGATGCGGGTAGGTGTTGGCAGAGAAATGACTCGCGTAACGACCAGTGCCGCAGGTTCAAATGGTTGTTCGGAGAGAATCGTCTGGTAACCTTTGTCCCAATAAATGAACGTACCGGGACTACATTCGACGCCCTGCCGTTTGGCATGAATAGGAAACGTAGGCGTGCCACCCATCACCAGCGTTGGCTTGCTATAGCCGCGAGCCGAAAGAGTGTCACTCAGTAGCTGAACAGGCCAGAAAGCCGCATCACACTCTTTAGTGCGAAGTGCAAAATCGGGGTTACGGATGTGGCCGTCATAAGCATGTAGCCCCACCGGGCGGACACCGGGTAATTGATCAAGTTCGGTGTAGAGCGATAAAACCTTTTCGCCCGGAGTGATGCCTGTGCGGTTCATGCCTACGTTGAGATCAATGTATACCGGAACCACTACGTTAGCCGTTACAGCCAATTCAGAAAGTTGCTGTGCCGTTGCTACGTTGTCGACCAGACAGGAAAACTGGGTTGCTGGATACGTACGAATAAGCTCCAGCAACCGGTGCATTTTGGCTCCGTTGGGCTGATAGGCCAGCAATACGTCGGGCGCGTCAATCATAGCCAGCATTTCGGCTTCGGCAATGGTGGCGCACTTAAACTTACGTATTCCGGCGTCTAAAAGCAGTTGACAGGCTTCCCGCGATTTGTTGGTTTTAACGTGCGGACGCAGCCGATTGACATCACCAACACTTTTGACCAACGCAGCAATATTCGCCTTGACCCGATCGGGGTAAACCACCAGAGCGGGCGTATCGAGCTGCGTAATGGATTGAATGGTGTACCACGACAACTGTTCCATACCTTAAGCCAGTTCAAATAACGCTTCTACTTCAACCGGAATATTATCGGGCAATGAACCCATACCTACAGCAGATCGAACGCCGATGCCGTTTTCTTCGCCCCAGATGCTGGCAAACAACTCACTGCATCCGTTGATGACGTAAGGATGGCGTTCAAAATCGGCTGTGCAGTTAACCATGCCAAGTACTTTAATGACGCGCTTGACCCGGTCGAGGCTACCCAGATTGGTTTTAATCGTTGATAGAATAGTTAAACCCACCTGACGAGCAGCCAGTTTCCCCTGTTCGATGTCTATATCGGCACCAATTCTGCCAATGATCAGGCTTTTATCGTCCTGCACTGGTCCGTGACCCGAAACGTAGAGATATTTTCCGTCGATGAGGTAAGGTTTATAAACACCCAGCGGCTTAGGGGCGGGTGGCAGAGAAAGGCCCAGTTGGGCAAATGCTAATTCAGGTGAAACAATAGACATACGAAATAATTACTGTTTGGGCGGCCCTTTTATAGGTTGCGATTTACGACTTTTAATTGGGTAAATCATGGATTGCGTTCACAAACGCCTGCATTTCCTGCACATCGAGCACCCAGTCGATTGGTGCACCTTCAATGGCTTGCTGAGGCATATAGGCAACCTGAGCGGTTTCGGGTTTCTGAACAACTGTGATTCCACTTGCTTTTTTTATTGCCTTCAGGCCAGCCGTTCCATCGGTGTTTGCTCCTGATAACAGAATGCCAACGGTTGCCGGCCCGTATACATCGGCGGCTGATTCAAACGTTACGTCGATAGATGGGCGGCTGTAGTTCACTTTTTCCGAATCATCGAGCGAAAACGTATTATCACGCTCAATCAATACATGGTAATCGGCTGGTACCAGATAAATGGTGCCGGGCACAATCGGATCTTTATCATCGACCTCCTGAATCGGAATGGTTGTTTTCAGCGAGAGTAGGTTAACCAGTGTTGAGTCAGCGGTATTTTTCCGGTGGAGCACAAGAATCAGGGCAATACGTAGTGGAGCTTTCAGGGCTGGTAAAAGCTGTAACAAGACTTCAATACTACCCGTTGAGCCCCCGATCAGCAAAACCTCACAAGCGGCCGTTATCCGATTTTGCGCCATATTTTTTCGCGGGCTATCTGTTTAAATCGGGATTGTAATGTAGAGAATTTAAGGGTTTCTTTCGATCCCAGCGCCAGATAGCCGAGTGTTGCCAGGCTGTCGTCGAATAAATTTAATACGCGTTCCTGTAACGCTTTGTCAAAGTAAATCAGTACGTTCCGGCAAAGAATCAGATCGAACTCGTTGAAGGAGCGGTCCGAGACCAGATTATGGGTTGAAAACACCATTTTCTCGACCAGATCTTCGTTAAATTTCACAAAACCGTATTGCGCCGTATAGTAGGACGAAAAATCGTTTTTGCCGCCAGCCTGAATATAATTTTCGGAATACTGCTTCATCGGTGCCATGTTGAAAATTCCTTTACGGGCTTTTTCGAGCACTTCAGGATTCAGGTCGGTAGCATAGAGTATCGATTTATGAAACAGGTTAATTTCCTTGAGCAGAATGGCCATTGAAAATACTTCTTCACCCGTTGAACAGCCCGCATGCCAGATTCGAATAAATGGCTTTGCCGCCAGTGTTGGTAATACGTCCTCGCGCAGGGTTTTGTAGAAGAGCGGGTCGCGAAACATTTCCGTTACGTTTACCGTCAGCTCTTCAATAAATCGTTTTACGTAGTCTGAATCAGATTTTACACGATACCTTAATTCGGCAAAACTGGGAAATTTATCCAGCGACATAATCCGGTTGATCCGACGCTTCAGCGACGCACGGGCGTAGTGGGTAAAATCATAGCCATGCACCTCAATAAGGTCGCTAAGGAGCAGGTCGATTTCGTATTCTTCAATCATAAAATCCGCTTAAATCGTTGATAGAAGAGACAGAAGCCTATCAACATCAATCGGTTTCGAAATATATTCGGTTGCCCCAGCTCGAAGACATTTCTCGCGGTCGCCCACCATGGCCTGAGCCGTTACCGAAAAAATAGGGGTATCCGCGTGATTTGGAAGGTTTTTGATACGTGGAATGGCCTCGTAACCGTCCATTTCGGGCATCATCATATCAATCAGAATGGCGTCGATAGCTGTATCTGAAACTAATAACGTCAGGGCATCCTGTGCGCGCTGACATGAAACGCAATCGAACCCTTTGGCACGTAACGTAGCAGTCAGGGCAAAAATATTGCGGGAATCGTCGTCAATAATCAGGATTCGCTTTTTCGACATAGGGGAAATGAATTTTCTAGTTTAGTTACCATCCCCAACCGAGCGTCGGCCAGCCCATCCTGAAACAGGAAGGGGCTTTCTCTCAGACCAACACTGGTCGTTTATTCAAGTTTAGAATAAGGGAGCAAATGAGTCTCGGTGTGTCCCCTCCTAAAACAGGAGGGGGTTGGGGGTGGTAATCACAATACGTTTAGTTACGCTCATACAGCCAGACACGTAACAGCGATATAAGCTGGTCGATGTCAACGGGTTTGGTGATGTAATCAGACGCTCCGGCCTGAATACATTTCTCACGGTCGCCAGTCATGGCCTTGGCCGTAACGGCAATAACGGGCAGATTTTTCCACTGATAATGTTCCCGAATTTTGCGGGCGGTTTCGTAACCATCCATCTGCGGCATCATCATATCCAGCAGCACAATATCGACGCCGGGGTGTTCGCCTAGCTTTTGAAGTGCTTCCTGACCATTCAGGGCCGCAACAACCGTCATATTGTATTGCTCCAGTGCCTTCGAGAGTGAGAAAATATTCCGCACATCATCATCGGCTACCAACACTGTTTTGTTATTCAGCACCTGATTTAGACCTCCTAATTTTCGGGATGCTTTAGCTGCGTTGCTGCTCTGTTTGTTTTCCTCAACCAAGTGCAGAAACAACGACACTTCATCGAGCATACGCTGGTAGGAGTGAGCGGTTTTGATGATGATGGAATCGGCGTATTTCTTTATACGCAGTTCTTCGGCCATCGACAGGCTCTTGCCCGTGAAAATGATAATCGGAAGCTCTTCCAGGCCCGGATTTTTCTTGATTGCTTCGAGCGTGTCATAAGCGTGATGATCAGGAATACCCATATCCAGAATCACACAATCGACTTCTTTCCGATGGAGGGCGGTGATGCCTTCCGTTACGTTGCTTTTCAGTTCCGACGTAATGTTGAACGACTCCAGATAGTAAGCCAGCGCTTTAGCATGTTTGGGGTTGTCTTCAATGATCAGGACTTTCTTTGGATCGCGATTCAGTACGTATTCAAGCCGTTTAAACACTTCCTGCATTTGCTCGAAGGCCACGGGTTTATCCACGAAATTGATGGCTCCTTTCAGTAGACTCTCGTTCTTGAGCCTATGCGACGACATGATGTGTACCGGAATAGGGCGGGTTTTCGGGTCGGCTTTCAAGGCATCCATTACCTCCCAACCGCTCATTACGGGCAGTTGAATATCGAGCAGAATACCGATCGGTTTTAGTGCTGCCGCCAGTCGTAAGCCTTCATCACCCCTAACGGCTACTACGCCTTTATAGCCTTTTTTTCGAGTATATTCGAGCAGCGATTTGGCGAAGTTGGTATCGTCTTCAACAATCAGTATCGTTTTATCGCCGGGCTGTATATCCTTCCGGTCGTCGGGTATGGCTTCGGGAATGCTTGGGCTGATGTATTTGTCCAATTCTTTTACTTCGGCTGGAGCCTCTATTGGCAATATAGCTACCGGTTTAGGAACTGGATTCTGTTCTGGCTCGGTCACTACGTGGTTGGGCGAAAGTGGCACTCGCACCGTAAACGTACTGCCCTGATTTACCTGACTGACCAGCGTGATTTCGCCACCGAGCAATTTTGCCAGTTCGCGGCTGATTGATAAGCCGAGCCCCGTACCGCCATATTTTCGTTTGGTAGAGCCATCCGCCTGCTGAAACGCTTCGAAGATAATCGGTTGTTTTTCGGAAGGAATACCAATGCCCGTATCAGTTACGGCAAACGTAAGAATTGGGTCGCCAGTCCGTTTGGTCTTCCCTTGCTTGACCGATAACGTAACACTGCCATTAGCGGTGAATTTGAGTGCGTTCGAAATCAGATTTTTCAGAATCTGGCCCAGTCGGGTTTTGTCGGTTTCGATGATGGCTGGTACGTCTGAATCAATCGAAACAACAAGGTCGAGCTTCTTTTCTTTAGCCAGCAAGCCAAACAAAGCCTGAATTTCGTCGGTAATGTCGCGAAGGGCCACCTGTTGATAATCGAGCTTCATCTGACCTGCTTCGATCTTCGACAAATCAAGAATTTCATCGATAAGCCCTAACAAACCATTGCCCGACGATTGAATTACCTTGGCATATTCAATCTGATCGTCGGTCAGATTTTCGTCGGTATTCTCCGAAAGTAGTCGGCTCAGAAGTAGGATGGAGTTGAGCGGTGTACGAAGTTCATGACTCATGTTCGCCAAAAACTCTGATTTATAGCGCGTTGCCAGTTCCAGTTCATCGGCTTTCTTTTGAATTTCGTCGTTTTTTTCTTCCAGCAACAAGCCCCGCTCTTCGAGTTCAGTATTTGTTTGCTGCAATTCTTCCTGTTGTACCCGAAGTTCTTCTTCTGAAGTCTGGAGCCGTTGTGCCTGCATTTCCAGTTCGGCGTTGAGGTTTTCCAGTTCGTTGTGCTGTGCCTGTAACTCTTCTGACTGAGCCTGCGTTTCTTCCAGAAAATTTTGAAGCTTTACATAATCCTGTGCGGCATTGATGCTGATTGCGGCAGCTTCCAGATTGGCGTCAATAAAGTCGAGTTCAAGCTGTTCTGGTGCTCGTAAAAGCCCTAATTCGAGAGCACCTACACACGTATTACCATACAGAAGCGGAGCCATAATAACCGTTCGGGGCAACGTATCGACCAGCGATGACGTAATACGATTATAATTGTCAGGAAGATCCTGAATTACAATCGTTTTCTTCTGTTCAATTGCCTGCCCAAGCAGCCCATCGCCAATCTGAATGGTTTCAGGCGCATTTGTGGTTGCATAACTGCTGGCGAGCCGGTAGCCGGTTTCGTTATCGGTCAGATACAATGTACCCAACGGAGCTTTCAGATAACCGGCAAACGTATTAACCAGTTGAGTCGCTAGTTTTCTGATGTCCCGTTCTCCACGGATGGCATCGCTCAGTTTAACCGAACCCGTTTGTAGCCAGTTTCGATTTTTGAGTGCATTAAATGTTTCTTCGAGCGAAGCAGCCATTTGATTCAGGGCGTGCGCAATACGCCCCAGATCATCTTCTTGGGTGTCTTCACTCCGAATGGTGTAATTGCCAGCCGATATTTGTTGGGTAATATCCTCCAGCGTGGCAATACGTAGGGCGGTTTCAACATAGAGAGCTTCGTCGGCCAATTGTCGCGCTAACCGATCGTCCATATCACTTTTGATACGTATATACGTGAAACCTGTGATCAGCATGGAAACGATGGCCGCAATGATGAGCAGAAAAGGTGTATAAGTGATGTAAATTTCCTGTTGATCGGTCCGATCTTTAAGCAAAGTCTGCTCGGCGTTTTTCATCCGATTGATAACCTGTCGGAGATCGTCCATAATGGCTTTTCCCTTTATCATTTCCCGATGCCGTTGGATCGTATCCCGTACAAAGGACCTGTTTTGCGAAACGATGTCGATGACACGCTCCATCTGATCATACTTAGCTTCGTACAACCGCTTCAATTCAGTAAGGTTGCGTTCCTGCGTTGGATTGTCGGTGGTTAATTCGAGCAGCTTATTGTAGCTTCCGTTTACGCGTTCGTGGCTTCCATTGTAAGGTTGCAGAAAAAGCGGGTCGAGCGTAACCAGAAAACCACGCTGTCCCGTTTCGGCATCTTTCACCAGCGACATGATGTTCTCAGACTCGAGAAGTACCTGATTTGTGTGATTGACCAGTCGGGAATTACTGATTAGCTTCTGGATGCTATAAAACGATGCCGCCAGGCTAATAAGTAGCAGCAGTGTCGACAAGGTAAAAACAATCTGAAGCTGACGGATAACAGAATTCGATTGTGCTGATAGTGGCATATACAGGACCGAAATTTCTTAAATGGATAAAGTGAAATGGATAATAGATACTGTTTTTGCGCTGATTGTTAGTTGATTATCCATTTCACTTTATTACTCATTTACTTATTTCGATTGCTTAATAGGTAAAACAATAGTAAAACGAGCACCTTCGCCCTCGCGACTTTGGGCCGTAATCAGGCCGTGGTGCTTTTCGATATTCTTCTTGGCAATGGCTAGTCCAATGCCCGTTCCTTCATAACTGGTGCGATTGTGGAGTCGTTGGAAAATAACGAAAATTCGATCCAGAAACTTCTCATCGAATCCAATCCCATTATCCTGCACAACAATTCGGCAGTAGGCTCCCTCGGGCAGTGGGGCACCATCGAATGCCAACGTAGTGATCCGTTCAGCACCGATGTGAATACTGGGCGCTACGTTCGGTTTGATAAATTTGAGAGCGTTACTGATCAGATTCTGAAATACCTGCCGAATGCGCCCTGGCATGGAGTCGATAACTGGAAGATTATCAATACGTATCGTGGCATCAGTGCGGTTGATGGCTTCATCGAAGTCGAGTAATAACTCAGCAATAAGCGCATTCAAATCCGTAGCCTGATACGACTCAACATTCGATAGGCGGGAGTAGGTCAGTAAATCATTGATGAGCGAAGCCATACGCGCCGACGCCCGAATCGAACGGTCGAGGTAGGCAGAAGCGTCTTCGTTTTGTTTGAGGTATTTTTCCTTGATGGTGTCGTTGAGCAACTGAATTTTACGTAGTGGTTCTTTCAAATCGTGCGAAACTACCCAGCTAAACTGCTGAAGCTCATGGTTTGTCTGTTCCAGCTCAGCGTTTTTGTGCAGGAGTTCAGTTGTTCGTAGCCGCACTTCCTGCTCCAGTAACTCAGCGGCCTGTTTTTGCGGATGAATGTCGGTAAAGGTACCAATCCAGCGAAGCAATACGTCCTGTTGTTTAATGGGAACGATTCGTAGCAGATGATAACGGTATTCTCCCGTTTTTAGGTTTTTCAGGCGGAGTTCCCGTGTAAAGTCGACTTCGTCCGTAAAAGCTTGTTTCCAGTCGTCGCAAATGTCATCGTCTGGATGGCATTCCGGTAATGTTCTGGCGTTTATAGCGTACTGAAACCAGTGTTCATTGGCATATTCCAACTGGCCGTCGGGCGTTACGGTAAAGGCCATTTGCGGCAGCGAGGCCAATACGGCCTGCAATGCCTGCATCTGTTGTGTCAGAGCCTCTTGGGCCTGTGTCCGTACCTCTATTTCTTTACGTAGCGAATCCTGCGTAGTCCGAAGCTCTTGCTGCTGTTCATACAATTTTTGAAGCGTTTTAACCTTCAGAACCAGAATATCGAGATCAACGGGTTTGGTCAGGTAATCGACTCCGCCCGAGGTGTATCCTTTGGTGATGAACTTCTTTTCGGTGTTGACCGCCGACAGAAATATAATGGACGTATACTTGGCTTTACCAAAACCGGCGATTGCATTGGCAACCTCGAAACCGTCCATATCAGGCATCTGAACGTCGAGAATGATAACAGAATAGGACGTATTGAGAACTTTCTTAAGCGCTTCTTCGCCCGAACCTGCTGTATCGACGGAGAATCGATGTAGCTCGAGCAGCTTTTTTAGAGGAAGTATATTCTCAGGTCTGTCATCGACAATTAAAATCATGTATACGTATTGGCTAAAACGTTGAGGGAGATGTCAAATTTCCGAAAAATCGGCCAGAAGTTAGTGCGATAAGGAGAGGTTCGTAAAAAACTATGTCTTCCAGAGAAATTAAAGGTGAAGATAAAGCACAAGAGGAAGCGCTTCCAAATAACTGAATTATACGGTACCTAACGTCTCCGAACTATTGCTGTTACGTAACGTATATTACTACGTAGCGCATTGGCAATGAATGAAACCATTTATTATCTTACCTGCTGAATATCAACCTGAACTACAATATGAAATACGTATTACTTTTTTTGTTGGGAGCACTTACTAACGTAGCGTATTCTCAATTGACTGGCTCGCCCGTTTTCTCGATTACATTTTCTGCAACTCAATCGGCTCACCCGCTCGACGGTCGTGTGTTGCTCATTCTGGCGAAAACAAATAAGCCAGAGCCACGTGAGCAGGTAAGTGATGCGGTTGAAACAGCACAACTTTTTGGAATAGATGTGAATGGGCTGAAGCCCGGCCAACCAGCCATGATTGATGCCAGTGTGTTTGGATACCCTAAAAAGAGCCTGAAAGAACTGGCGCCGGGCGATTACTACGTTCAGGCCGTTTTGCACAAATACGAAACCTTTAAACGTAGCGATGGGCATACGGTAAAACTGCCCATGGATCGGGGAGAAGGACAAAACTGGCGCATAGCTCCGGGAAATTTATTTAGTAAATCCCAGAAAATCACACTGAAAACAGGTAGTAGTCAGCCGATTGCTATTGTGCTGGATCAGATAAATCCGCCAATCGAAGAGCCGAAAGACACGAAGTTTATCAAGCATATTAAGATTCAGAGTGAGCGGCTGACCAAATTCTGGGGACGACCGATGTATCTGGGCGCACACGTACTGATTCCGGCCGGGTTCGATGAACATCCAGAAGCAAAGTATCCGCTCTGCATTTATCACGGCCATTTTCCGTCTAATTTCGATGGATTTAGCGAAACGCCACCGCCTGCCAATATGGATACGACCGATTATGCCGAGCGATTTCATATTTACGGCTACAAGAAAATTGTGGCGCAGGAAGCCTACGATTTCTACAAAAAATGGACGAGCAAGGATTTTCCGCGAATGCTGATTATTGAAATTCAACATGCTAACCCATATTACGACGATTCATATGCGGTTAATTCCGAAAATCTGGGACCGTATGGTGATGCTATCATGTATGAATTGCTGCCCGAGATAGAAAAACGTTTTCGGGGAATTGGGCAGGGGTGGGCCCGGTTTGCGTATGGTGGTTCAACAGGTGGTTGGGAAGCATTGGCCGTACAAACGTTTTATCCCGATGAGTTTAACGGTTGTTTTGCGGCTTGCCCCGACCCCATTACGTTCGATGCGTATACCAATTTCAACCTATATAAAGACAAAAACGCGTATTACACCGAAGGACCATTTCGCCGAACACCCCGCCCCGCCCAACGGAATTATCTTGGTCAGGTGAAATGCACGACCGAAGAATCGAATCATCGGGAATTGGTGATTGGTACAAACAGCCGTTCGGGCGATCAGTTCGATATCTGGGAAGCGGTTTACTCGCCAGTTGGAACTGACGGTTATCCGAAACGTATCTGGGATAAGTTGACAGGCAAAATCGATACGAACGTAGCGGCCTACTGGCGTGAACATTACGACCTGATGCACATTCTGAAACGTGACTGGAAAACCCTCGGCCCAAAACTGACTGGCAAAATTCACCTATACTGCGGGGATATGGACAACTATTACCTCAACAATGCTGTGTATTTGATGGAGGATTTTCTGAAGCGTGTAAAAAGCCCATCGGCCAATAGCGAGGTGGCTTACGGCGACCGTGCCGAGCATTGCTGGAACGGCGATCCTACGCAACCCAATTACATCAGCCGTTTACGGTATAATACCATGTATATCGAAAAAATCATAAAACGTATCGAAGCCAACCACCCAACCAATGCCGACCTGAAAAGCTGGAGGTATTAAAAAAGTTATAGAGTTGTAGGGTTAAAGCGTTATAAGGCTGTAAAGTAATATGGGTACAAAATTTATTTACTTAATATGCCTACAGCCTTATAAATCAACAATTTTCTTTTTGGTAATGAAGTAATAGAAATAATATACTAAGCTTAGGCATTACTTCTTTAGTGCCTGTACGTCATGAATAAAAAGTACTATTCTTGATGAAAGAGACAATTGAAATAGCTGACATTAAACGTAAACGCCGAATCGCTATTGAATCTATCGAGTATTTCGTGAGTGAAGGAAATTATACGTATGTGTATTTAAAAAACGAGCCACCTGTTCTGATTGCTAAAACACTGCTACGTTTTGCCGAACAGTTGCCAGAGTTCATTCGAATTCATAAAGGTACATTAGTAAATCCCAGCCATATCGTTGGCCATTATCCGCACAGAGGAGGCATGTTGGCGGTACGCCTGTCGGGTGAGCGCTCGCTACTTGTTGCCCGGCGTCGGGCAAGTGAACTTAAACAACATCTGTCTAATCTGGCTCGTCGTTCATAATGACGTATGACAGGACAATATATTAAGTTTTTAGGTAGAGTTGTCTGTTAGGTGAAGCCGCCTAAGAGCTTGGAAGAACTCTATCGCTTGACACATTCATCGACAGATAAATTTAACGATTTGCAAGAAGATTTTTACGAGGCCAATAGTGAAATTGAGACCGTTGCAAGAGATTGTATGGCAACAGATTTTAACTTTATTGCCGCTACTTATGGGTTTGTAGACGCAGACATTAAGGAGTTAGCTGCAACAAGAGATTGGTAAAATAGGATTGTATTGTTGTCCGCTTCGCGTAGCTTCCCTGTCTGCGACAGTTTGCACCTCCCGGTGCATAATTTGCAGCCAGACCCAAGGTCGAGAGTACGTTTATTCAGTGATGTGGCTTCCATATCCATCAACCTCGTGGTCGTTGGGTAGCAAAAACAGCAAAAATGACTAGCAAAGTTAGTCGCGAGGGTGTAAGTGTTCAGGTAAGTTTGTGAGCAATAAGTTATCGGAAAAGCAGTTGCTACGTAAGCATGAGCTTATTCTCGTTGCTAATATTTACAATCTACGAAAACTCGAATGTGCCCCGGTCTGATACGTTCGCTGGCGAAACTAATGAGGCCCAATAGGATGTACTAATCGAATTGATTACGCAGTGCAGCACGAAAAAAATACAGCAGGTCCGATCAACGTAACACTGGCGAAAAGGCTGGTATATTGCAGATCGAAATCCTGAGTATAAGAATAAAGTAGGCAAAAGGCCGAGTGATTATTTTGATCTGGTAAAAAAATAAGCCAGAACCCCGCTACGTTAGCAGTAGGGATTCTGGCTTATTTTTTACCATTAAAGCTTCGACAAAAAGGCCATTGTATCAATGCCATCTGCGTAGTCGTTAAGACCGGGACGCTGCGTTTGTCCGAAAGCAACTGTTGGAATGTTGGTATTGCCCGAAATCCAGTTTTGCGCCGATGCTATAACCTGGATCTGTTCGCTACGTGTTGATAGCCAATTTGTTAAATCCTCCCCCGTTCGGTATTTCTGGAAATACAGAACGGAGATAGGCGATACAAGCCCGTCGTTTTCGGTCAGTAATAAATAGCCATTATCCAGATGCGGAACAGCGTTGATCAGATAAATCGACTTATTGTAATCGTAATTGTTCTGGTACTTATGATTGTTCAGATACAAATTGGCATTGGGTTCTAATACCCGAAGGAGTGGCGTGAAATCGTAATCATCAGGCACTAATATTGTTGATACGTTCCGACAGCCCAGCCCGTAATAGTCGGAGAGATCATGCCCAAGTTTCTGAAATTCCTCTTCACTTTCTTCGCCCATCAATACGCCAACCGATGTGCGGTTCTTGCGAATAATGTGCGGTTTCTTTGAAAAATAGTATTCAAAATAGCGAGACGTATTGTTGCTGCCCGTAGCAATGTAAGCATCGGCTGCATTCAACCGTTCTGCTTCTTCAATCCATTCTGAAAATGCAGGATTGATATCTTTTAATTTTTGTATTAAATAATGAATAAGTACAAAATCTTGACTACTCAGCTTGGCTAACAGTTTATGACCGCTCAGTAGAATGCAAAGTAGATCGTGAAAGCCGACAGCCGGAATATTACCCGCCATCACTACGCCAACAACGCGAGGGGTTTCTGGCTCGGTACGGTATTGACTAAGCCACGAAGTAAGTTTATCGACACTTAGAAACTCATCGGCAATAGCACGTAACGCA
Organism: Spirosoma daeguense; assembly: GCF_054776875.1. Classification (NCBI taxonomy): domain Bacteria; kingdom Pseudomonadati; phylum Bacteroidota; class Cytophagia; order Cytophagales; family Cytophagaceae; genus Spirosoma; species Spirosoma daeguense. Next base: position 588,033 of record NZ_BAAHBF010000005.1, on the reverse strand, counting down.
TTGAGCGAGTTAGTAGGCGTAAACCAGTTATTTTTGTGTTGAGCCCGGTAAGCAATCTCCTCTAATTCGGGTTGGGCTTCGGCCGAACGAAGGAAGTTGCCAAGAGCCACGAACGTTTGCAGGCGTTCTGTTTGAAGCATGAACTAAATAAACAAATGGAATACACCATCAACTAATGTAATTGAATTTTAGTTTGCCATCCACCTTTAAATAGTTATATTTGTTGTCTGATTCAAGAAGTTACATACTTAGCGCATATAAATAGTATTGCTCATGGCAATCGTAATAACTGACGAGTGTATCAATTGTGGTGCCTGCGAACCCGAGTGTCCGAATACAGCTATCTACGAAGGTGGTGTTGAATGGACGTGGGGTGGGGGAACAGAACTGACTGAAGTTGATTTTGGCGATGGTACAATTGTAGATGGTAAAGATCCACAATTACCAGTCTCGAATGAATTTTATTACATAGTACCTGACAAGTGCACAGAGTGTATGGGATTCCACGAAGAGCCCCAGTGTGCGGCTGTTTGTCCGGTCGATTGCTGTGTACCAGATCCGGACCACGAAGAAGACGAAGAGACATTGCTGGCTAAAAAAGCGTGGCTACATGCTGAAGCATAAGCAATAGTTCGACATAACGGAAATTTAGTTGATAAGGCCCAACCAGTTCGCTGGTTGGGCCTTATTGTTTTTGCACTTTTTTGAGCTACCCCAAATAGCCCTTGAAAGACATATGTGAAAAAGGCCTTAGAAAGAATATTTGGTGAAAAGATGTATTGGCAAAATATTTTAAAAATATATTAAAATGAATTTTTAAGGCATTAATGCTAGATAGATTAGTATATTTTCAACAAAAAAGGCGAAAAAACAGAAAAACACATAATTATTTTGATCTGTATCTTGCATAGAATAATAAAAGTGATAAAATTTGCTACGAAATAAGACCACAGTGATATTCGAGCACAACCAAATTAAAACTATGAAAAAAGCTTTTTTACTTATTGGTTCTTTGTTTTTAGGTTTTGCCGCTCAGGCACAGGATTCCACCGCTGCTTCTTCTGGAAAATTTACTTTTTCCGGCTACATGGACACCTACTACCTGGGAAACTTTAATAACCCTAAAAGCCAGTCGAACTTAGGTTTGAATGGTTCAGGAGTTGGAAATGCTCGTGTTTTTGACCACCGCTCTGGTACGTTTGGAATTGGCCTGATTCAGGCAAAAGCCGTTTATACGGCCGATAAGGTAGACGCGGTTATGGATCTGGCATTTGGTCCGTTTGCCGATCTGGGTAACTATGGTAACAATTATGGTCTGCTTGGTACGGCGGGTTCTACGTCGCTGGCCATCAAGCAAGCTTATATTACGTTTAAAGCAACCAGCAAATTATCGTTCACGGCTGGTCAGTTCGGTACGCACATTGGCTATGAAGTAATTGACGCTCCGGTTAACTACAACTACTCACTGTCTAACCTTTTCAATAACGGCCCATTCTACCATACGGGTTTGAAAGCGCAATATGCGTTCAGTGATAAAGTTTCGTTGATGGTGGGTGTTGTGAACAACGTTGATAACATCTTCGATAACAACAAAAAGAAAGGTCTGATCGGGCAACTCTTTGTTTCGCCTGCTTCAGGCTGGAGTGTGTATGTGAACGCTATTACGTCGAACGAAGCGTCGAAAAGTGTAGACGGTGTAAGTCAGGACGATGCAAGCTATACCGTACTTGATTTAGCTACTACGTATCAGATTACGTCTAAATTCTTCCTCGGTCTGAACGCAGCTACAGGTTCACAAAAAGGTGATTTCCAGAATGGTGGCGGCCCATCTACAACGAAAACATGGGGTGGTTTCGCAGTGTACTCTAACTATGCTTTCACGGAGAAGTTTGGCTTAGGCGCTCGTTATGAAATGTTCGATAACAAGAACGGTGTACGTGCTTTGACAGATGCTGCTGGTAATGGTGCTAGTGTAAATTCGATCACGATCACTGGTAATATCACCGCTGCCGATGGTCACGTACTGCTCAAGCCTGAACTACGTATCGATACGTATTCGGCGAACAAGTTCGAGAAAAATGATGGTACTCTGACACCTTCGCAAGCTACGCTCGGTATGGCTGCCATCTTCAAATTCTAATCCTCGTATCCTCCGTTTTCTTAACCAATTTTCAATTCTAGTACAACAAAAAACGCTTACGTACCATGCAAAAGCCCAATTACATTCCTCTGGCCATATTGCTTGTTATTAGCATATTGGCTGTAATTTCTCCCTCCGTTCCAACGCAAATCGTAACAGAGGGTATTAACTCCGGCGATACGGCCTGGATGCTCGTTGCCAGTGCTCTCGTTTTGTTGATGACGCCCGGTCTGGCGTACTTCTACGGCGGTATGGTGAACAACAAAAACGTGATTTCTACGATGCTGCAAAGCTTTGTCGCAATGGGAGTTATCAGTGTTCTTTGGGTAGTTGTTGGGTTTAGCTTGGCGTTCGGCGGTGATATCGGCGGATTTATCGGTAACCCAATGGATCACTTCATGTTCAAAGGTGTACTGGATGGCAAACCATGGCCCTTAGCTGCTACTGTTCCATTGGTTGTGTTTGCCTTTTTTCAATTGAAATTTGCTGTTATTACGCCTGCTCTTGTAACGGGTTCGATGGCAGAGCGTGTTAACTTCCGCTCGTACGTACTGTTCATGATTCTGTTCAGCCTGTTCGTATACGCTCCGTTGGCACACATGACCTGGCACCCAGAAGGTATCCTCTTTAAGCGTGGTGTTCTTGATTTTGCTGGTGGTACGGTTGTTCACATGTCGGCTGGTTGGGCTGCATTGGCGGGCGCTCTTTACCTGAAGCGTCGTAAATCGCACCTCGAAGCAAGCTATTTTCCACCAGCTAACATCCCATTCGTATTATTAGGTACAGGTTTGCTGTGGTTCGGCTGGTTCGGTTTCAACGCTGGTTCGGCTGTAGGTGCTACGCCATTGGCTGCTTCGGCTTTCGCTACCACAAACACGGCTGCTGCTGCTGCTGGTCTGGGCTGGGTTCTGTTCGATGCTGCAAGAGGTAAAAAAGTGTCGGCTCTTGGTTTCTCGATCGGTGCTGTTGTTGGTCTGGTTGCTATTACGCCTGCTGCTGGTTTCGTAACAATTCCAACATCGATCTTCATCGGTACGGTGAGCGCGATCATCTCGAACTACGTAGCACACATGCGTTCGAAATCGACACTCGACGATACACTCGACGTATTCCCTTGCCACGGTGTAGGTGGTATGGTTGGTATGGTAATGACCGGTATCTTTGCCAGCAAAGGTGTTAATTCGGCTGTAACGGTTGAAGGTCTGGCTTTCGGTGAATCAGGTCTGTTCATCGAGCACATGATCGCACTGGTTGGTGTATCTGTCTTCGCTTTCGGTATGTCGTTTGTTCTGCTGAAAGTTACGGATCTGATTCTGCCACTACGTGTTACGGAAGAAGATGAGAAATTGGGTCTGGATGTTAGTCAGCACGACGAATTCCTGATCGAAGCATAAATAGTTTATGTATGAAGTAGGAGGTTTGATCTATTTTACACTTCATCGATTATACTTCCTACTTCATATATGATATATCAACAGAGCCACAGGCACCTGTCTGATCAATAGTCTGACAGCTTTATCTGTGGTTTTGTTGTACTCATGGAGCCGCTCCCGCTTGGGGGCGGTTTCCTGTTTTAAGAGACGTAGCAATCCGAACGTAGCGTTGATTAAGCGAGCAACGTAGCAACTAATGCAAGAATGGCCGGTAGAGCCTGAACGTAGAAAATTGATTTTTGAGCGGTGAGGGCGCCATAAACACCGGCCACAATAACACAGCCCAGAAAGAAGAACGCTACGTTTTGCGACCAGATCGGGTCCTGAATTAACAAAGACCAGATAAGTCCGGCGGCTAAAAATCCGTTGTATAACCCCTGATTAGCGGCTAGTGCCTTTGTTGGTTCAAACAATTCAGGAGCCAGCGATCGAAATGTTTTCCGCCCTCTTGTTGTCCAGGCGAACATTTCCAGCCATAAGATATAGATATGTTCGACCGCCACGAGACCAATCAGAATTTCGGAGAGTAGTTTCATACTGTGTAGGGTAAAAATGTGGTTGTGAATATGCAAAAAATAATCAGTTCCTTACCAGAAAGCTAGTTTGAGCGATTAGAAGCTTAAATGGCCTGATATTTGATAAAGGCAATAGATAGGGCTCTGTTGACTAGCGGCTGCGTGTTGCTTCAATCAGGTATCACTACGTCTTAAGCTTTAGCAAAAACAATAGTATGGCTTTTTATCAAAGAGTACTACCAATCGTAATTCTTCTTCTGGTTGATACATTCTGTCTGGCACAGGTAGGTGTAAAAAAGGTAAGCAGACAAAGTAATCACCGTACTGAAGATACTACACCTATTCTGAATCAGTTAACTGGGCAGCGTATATCAATAAATGACTATGCACAGTTAACAAAAAATGACCCTTATGCCTATCATCTGGTACCTCAATATAACGAGTTCGGGCAAGCGCAGGGTTATGTAATGCGCGCTTCCACTCCCGAAGAGCGACAAACGCATCGGTTTCGTGATCGTGATCCGGCAAAACAACCCAAAGCAGGTCAATCTATTATGCCTTTTGTTATGACCGGGCTTGATGGAAACGTGTATTGTTCGTCAGAACTAGCTGGAAAAATAGTCATTTTGAATTTTTTGATAAGTCTGGAAAAAGAATTCTGGGATGATAACCAAAACGCTGATTTAACAGCCACGCTACGTTCCTATTCTTCGTCAACAGCTCCTGTTGTGTTAGGGGTTCTGAATAGTGAGCAAGCGAAAAATGATAAAAATCTGAATCTTCAGAGTCTGCCGTTTGTCCCTGTTCCGAATGCGTATGGTTTTCATAATAAATTCCATATTACGTCGGTGCCAACTATTATAGTAATTGACAAAAGCGGAAAAGTTGTTGCTAACTTGCAGGGAAATGATATCAATAGCCGTCTGAAACAGGTACTTACAGCCTTGTATTGATGTAAGAAATCGCTACGTTGTTTAACGTAACACCAATTAATTTCCCGCTACGTTGTTGCTGAGTTTCTGTTTTTGATCAAAGGTTTGAGCGGCAAAAACGGTCAGAATCTGGTTTTGATCGAATGCCTGTTTCACGGAAATCATTGCTTCACTCAAGGCAGTTTGTGCATTTGTATTGAGCGGATTAATCCAGAATTGTAGCACAAACTGAACATTATTGTCGCCGAAATTTCGGTAGTGGAGTTCAACGGCTGGGTCTTTAAGAACGAACGGTAAGTTGCTCACAGCCGCTTTGGCAATCTGTTGGGCTCGGAGCATATCGTCCAGATAAGAAATACCACCGTTTAATTCGATACGTCGTCGGCCAATGCGCGAAAAATTGGTGATGGGTTTTTGAAAAACGTCTTTGCTGGGTAACTCAACCGTTTGCCCCTGACCATTATCCATTACAATTGATCGGAGCTTGATATCCAGTATCTTCCCCGTAAATCCGTTGGTTTCAACAGTGTCGCCCACCTGAATCGGACGAGCCAGCGCAATCATGGTTCCTGATATAAAATTGGTTGTCAGGTCCTGAAAAGCGAACCCTACGGCCAACGCAATGACACCAGCACCAGCCAGAAGTGAGGTCACGGTTTTCTCCAGCCCCAGAACGCCTAACGCCATAAATAGCCCAACCGATACGACCATCACCCGCATAATGGCCCCCGTCAGGTTAATGAGCGAGATATTTGTACTAATCCGGCTAAGACCACGTATCACCCATCGACTTAGCCAGCGCGAGATAATTGTGCAGATCAGTAATATTAAAATAGCCAGTGCCAACTTGGGAATATAGCGTATGGCGGTGCTTACCCAGGATGAAAGTTCGGCGTAAATAAGGCCCGAAGCCTGCGAAAAATCCATGATATGTAGTTCGAAATGGTAGCAGAAGAACGACTCCATCGTCAAATGTGTTTCATCATTCGTTACGTTGCTCGTACCTTTGTACGATACAAATTAGACACTTCTGATGACACCCACTGCTGCCGTTTACCTCGATAATGCTGCCACCACCCAATTAGATACTGAAGTGCTGGAAACCATGCTGCCCTTAATGACCCAGCAATTTGGTAATCCTTCATCCATTCACAGCCACGGCCGGATGGTACGAACGGCTATCGAAAAAGCGCGTAAAACAGTTGCTGGTTTGCTCAATACGTCGCCAGCCGAGATTTTCTTTACATCGGGCGGCACCGAAGCCGATAATACGGCCATTCGAAGCAGCATTGAAACCTACGGAATTCAGCACGCCATTACGTCGCCCCTCGAACACCATGCGGTATTGCATACACTTGAGCATCTGGCAAAATTGGGAACCATTCGGTTGGATATGGTTGAGATTGATGCGAAAGGTCAGATTAATCTGGCCCATCTCGAAGCGTTATTGAAACAGGAACGCAACGTATCGGGTGCTACGTCGCGGTCGCTGGTATCGTTGATGCACGGCAATAATGAAATCGGAAATTTGCTTGATTTAAAACAGGCAGGAGAAATTTGTCGGGCCTACGACGCTGTTTTTCATTCCGATACCGTACAGACAATGGGCCATTTTCGCCACGATCTGCAACAGTTACCAGTTGATTTTATCGTTGGAGCCGGACACAAATTTCACGGTCCCAAAGGTGTGGGATTCCTCTACATCAATGCGGAACGGGTAAAAATTAACCCCTTCGTGTATGGCGGTGCGCAGGAACGTAACATGCGCGGTGGCACCGAAAACGTATACGGTATCGTTGGGCTAGCCAAAGCACTCGAAATTGCATACCGGGATATGGACGAGCACCGGACATTTATTACGTCGCTAAAAAGTCGGATGATTGAGCGACTGCGGGAAAAAATGCCGGAGATTCGGTTCAATGGCAATTCCGCTGATCTGGAAAATAGTTTATATACAGTGCTGAATGTGAGCCTTCCTGCTTCCGATATGAGCGATATGCTGCTGTTTAGTTTAGACATTGCCCGGATTTCGGCGTCGGGTGGTTCGGCTTGTTCGAGCGGGTCAAATGTGGGATCACACGTACTGGCGGCCCTCCCTGAACTTGACCCAGAGCGGGGCTATGTTCGGTTTTCGTTCGGGAAATACAACACCGCCGATGAGATCGATTACGCAGTCGATACGTTGGTGGGACTATACCAGAAAGAACTTGTTCGATAGCGCGAATTCACTACGTGCCCGAACCTTCTCTCTTTCAATCAGCTTCAAAGAAAAACACTACGTACAATCAGCATGAAAGCTATTGGTTTTAAGACGTCGTTGCCCATTTCGGAGCCGGAGAGCTTCCTTGAATTCGAATTGCCTGTGCCTCAGCCCAAAGGCCGCGATCTGCTGGTGAAGATCAGCGCTATTTCGGTGAATCCTGTCGATTTCAAGATTCGACAGAACAGCGCCAAAGATACGGTGCTGGCTGAGCCAAAAATCATTGGCTGGGATGCCGTTGGGGTGGTGGAAGCTGTTGGCGACGCGGTTTCTCTGTTTAAACCCGGCGATGAAGTGTATTATGCAGGCGACCTGACCCGTTCGGGCTCAAACGCTGAATACCAACTCATTGACGAACGTATCGTAGGCCATAAACCAACTACGCTGAGTGATGCCGAAGCGGCTGCTATGCCACTGACCGTACTAACAGCCTGGGAAATCCTGTTTGACCGGATACGTATCAATCCCGAAAAAGACAAAGGAAAAAGCGTTCTGATTATTGGCGGGGCAGGGGGCGTCGGCTCGATTGCTATTCAGATCGCGAAAAAAATTGCCAACCTGACGGTCATCGCCACGGCATCTCGTCCTGAAACGCAGGCATGGTGCAAAGAACTCGGTGCCGACGTAGTAATAAATCATCAGAATCTGGTGGAAGAAGTACGTAAAGCAGGCTTTCAAACCGTTGATTTCATTCTTGATTTCGTCGATATCAACGCATATTGGGATGCTGTTGCCGAACTTATCAAACCACAGGGGCATATTGCTTCTATTACGGGTTCGGCGGTTCCGGTTGCGCTTAATAAGCTGAAAAACAAAAGTGTATCGTTTTCGTGGGAGCTGATGTATACGCGGTCGACGTTTCAGACCGACGATATGATTGAGCAGCACAACATCCTGAACAACGTAGCGTTGTTGCTGGATAATGGTACGTTAAAAACCACGCTCAATAAAATCCTGAACGGTTTCACGGTCGACAACCTGAAAGAAGCGCACCGCTTACAGGAAAGTGGTAAAACCATTGGAAAAACAGTGATTGTCTATTAATGAGCATGTTTCAATGACGGTCAACTGTAACCTAGTATTTTGCCAAAATAGAGATTAGAATTTTGTCTGGGCCAAGCTCCAGCTTGGGCCGTTAACTTAGCTGCCAAAGCCAAGCTGGAGCTTGGCCCAGACAAAATTCTGTTCAATTTGTATCTAAAAATTAAATTGGCTAAGCACTAGCCTGAACGCCATTGAAACTTGTTTATAAAAAATAATACAAAACAATTAATCTCTTTCTCTCGTACGAGTTAGGAAAGAATCATTTGCTGATAGCGGCTATCTTTGGAAAGTTGCTGACATGTATTGATGAAAACACGAAAGCCATATCGCTCTTTTCTGCACAGGCTCATCTGCCTGATTATGGCGTTGCATGTCATCAATCTTAGTATTGATACGCCCGACCGATACGGAAAAGTAACGCTACGTAACGATGGCGGAGAAGATTTATCGGTCAATGATATTGAAAGTTTCAGTGAACTTCTGCTAGAGGTTGGGCTTGGTCTGGTCAATGCCGTGCCCGAACATGATGAACCCGACGATGACTCGAACCTGACCAAGCTGGAGCAGACTTATCTGTTCGCCAATCTGTTTCAATTGTTACCTCCGCGTTTATTATCCGTTTTTATAGAAGCTGAACCGATTCCGTTCAAGCTGACGCGCGCGCTTACCCACGTAGTGGATATTCTGTCGCCACCCCCTCAGCATACTTGCTAATCTTCTTCCGGGCAGTACGTCTTTTCTAACACCAGCCGAATTTGCTCGGCAACTGGTGTATTTCTGCCTTTCTATTTGGGCTACTAGCTCTGGCTGGAACGTAACGTTTCATGCCCAATTGATGCTGTGCCTTTTCTGAATATTCGACAGTTCAGCGCCGACCAGACCGGTTGGCTGATGTGCTACGTGCCATTTACTGAACACGTCGGTTAGATACTAATTTCCTGATGATCAATCTATTTATTAGGCGACCGCTTTTATCGGCCGTTATATCCATATTAATTACTCTGATGGGCGTACTGGCACTCACGAACCTGCCGGTAACGCAATTCCCAGACATTGTGCCGCCTTCTGTAACGGTAACGGCCAGCTACGTTGGGGCCAATGCCGAAGTGTGTACCAAAGCCGTGGCAACTCCGCTGGAGCGGGCCATCAACGGTGTACCCGGAATGACGTATATGAACACCGTATCCAGCAACGACGGCACTACGTTGATTCAGGTGTTTTTTAAAGTAGGTACCGACCCCGATCTGGCGGCTATGAACGTGCAAAACCGCGTTACGTCGGTGCTCGATGAATTACCGGCGGAGGTGATTAAAGCGGGCGTGATTACCGAAAAAGAGGTGAACAGTATGCTGCTTTACCTCAATCTGGTCAGCACAGACCCCGACATGGACGAGAAGTTCATTTATAACTTTGCCGACATCAATATTCTGGCCGAGCTGAAACGTATTGAAGGCGTTGGTTTTGCCGATATTATGGGCGCGCGAGAATACTCCATGCGCGTATGGCTTCAACCCGACCGAATGACGGCTTATTCTATCTCTGCCGATGAAGTTGTGGAAGCGATTCAGAAGCAAAACGTAGAAGCTGCCCCCGGAAAAGCAGGCGAAAGTGCCGACCAAAATCCGCAGATGCTTCAGTACGTTATGCGGTATACAGGTAAATTCAACCAGCCGCAGCAGTACGAAAATCTGGTGTTACGGGCCAATGCCGATGGGTCTATTTTACGGTTGAAAGACGTAGCGAAAGTAGAATTTGGCTCGGCCGATTATAGCGTTACGTCGAAAACGGACGGTATTCCGTCGGCGTCTATTATGCTCAAGCAACGGCCGGGGTCGAATGCGCGCGAAATTATTGCCAATGTGAAAAAACGCATGGCCGAAATCAAAGCGACCTCGTTTCCGCCCGGCATGACCTACAATTTCGCCTATGACGTATCGCGGTTTTTGGATGCCTCGATTCACGAAGTTGTGAGAACCCTGCTCGAAGCGTTTGTATTGGTGTTTCTGGTCGTGTTTCTGTTTCTCCAAGACTGGCGTTCTACGCTGATTTGTGCGCTGGTTGTGCCCGTAGCCCTTATTGGCTCCTTTGCGTTTATGAGTCTGATTGGTTTTTCCATCAACCTGCTGACTTTGTTTGCGTTGGTGCTGGCGATCGGTATTGTAGTCGATGATGGAATTGTGGTGGTAGAAGCGGTTCACGCTAAAATGGCCGAAGATCATCTGCCCCCGCGCGAAGCGACAATGGTAGCTATGAAAGAAATCAGCAGTGCGCTGATCGCGATCACGTTGGTTATGTCGGCTGTATTTATTCCGGTGGCATTCCTGTCTGGGCCGGTGGGTATTTTCTACCGTCAGTTTTCGCTTACACTGGCTGTTGCCATTGTGATTTCGGGTGTTAATGCGCTTACGCTCACACCAGCCCTTTGTGCTTTGCTGCTACGTCCTGCCCACGATCATGAGTCAACGGGCCTGTTGGGCCGGTTCTTTGCGAGCTTCAACCGGGGTTTCGACGCCTTAACCGGTCGGTATCAGCAGTTTTTACGGAAGATTGCTCGACGTAGCGCCGTTACGCTTGTGCTGCTTGCGGTTTTTGTGACCGGAATCTGGGGCATCAGCACTACGTTGCCAACGGGTTTTATTCCGACCGAAGATCAGGGAATGATTTATGCCAACGTAACGACTCCCGCTGGTGCTACGGTGCAACGTACCGAACAGGTGCTCGACAAAATTCAGCAGGCATCGAAAGATATCGAAGGCGTAGAGAACGTATCGACCTTGTCGGGTGTGAGTTTGATGACTGATGGGGCAGGGGCTTCGTATGGCATGGCGATGATAAATTTGAAAGACTGGAACGACCGTACAAAAACGGTCGACGATGTGATTGCCATTCTGAAAACGAAGACACAAAATATTCAGGACGCCAGCATTCAGTATTTTTCTCCGCCAACGGTTCCCGGCTTTGGTAACTCCAGCGGATTCGAACTACGTATGCTCGACCGAACGGGTTCTGGTGATTTGCAAAAGACCAAGGAAGTAGCTGACAAGTTTATTGCATCGCTGAAAAAACGGCCTGAACTAGCGGACGCTTTCACCAGCTTCAACCCCGATTATCCGCAGTATATGCTGCACGTCGATCAGGACAAAGCGGCTCAAAAAGGGGTTTCGATTGAGAATGCCATGAATACGTTGCAAACGTTGATGGGCAGTATTTACGCCACAAACTTCATTCGTTTTGGTCAGATGTACCGTGTTTTTGTACAGGCATCGCCCGAATACCGAACGAAACCGGAAGACGTACTGAATCTGCACGTCAAAAATGAACAGGGCGAAATGGTTCCTTACTCGAATTTCGTTCGTCTGGAGCGCGTTTACGGCCCCGAACAGCTTACCCGCTATAACATGTATACATCGGCGCTGATCAGTGGCGAAGCCGCCAAAGGCTTTAGTAGTGGTGATGCGTTACGGGCTGTGGAAGAAGTCGCCAAAACGAGTTTGCCACGTGGTTTTTCGTATGAATGGTCGGGTATGTCTCGGGAGGAAATCCTGTCGGGCGATCAGGCTATTTACATTTTTATGCTCTGTCTGGTCTTTGTATATCTGTTGCTGGTTGCGCAATATGAGAGCGTTTTTCTGCCGTTGTCGGTGTTATTTTCATTGCCCGCCGGGATTTTCGGGTCCTTCCTCTGTTTGCAACTCGCTGGTTTGCAGAATAATATTTATGCGCAGGTGGCACTGGTTATGCTGATCGGTCTGCTGGGTAAGAATGCCATTCTGATTGTGGAGTTTGCCAGCCAGCGCCAGCAGGAAGGTTTATCGATTGTGAAAGCGGCAATTGAAGGTGCTGTTGCGCGACTACGGCCCATTCTGATGACATCGCTGGCTTTCGTCGCTGGTCTGATTCCCTTGTGTATTGCGTCGGGTGCTGGCGCGTTGGGTAACCGTTCCATTGGTACGGCAGCGGCTGGAGGAATGCTCATTGGAACCGTTTTTGGGCTGGTAATCGTCCCCGGATTATATATCCTGTTTGCGAAACTGGCTCAGCGATTTCAGGCAAAAAAGCTTAAGATAGATGATGATTTGATCTTACATGCTTTGTCGAAAAAGGCTGGAGCAAGCGGAGCAAATAATTAACGTAACGAACGCCAAATCGGTCGGTTTCTTCACTGAAATCGACCGATTTGGCGTTTATACGGCCTAAGAGAATCTACTGAAAATTAGTTGAGCGAAATTAGTGATACCTAAGTAGTTAATAGAGTAGCGATGTTAGGTGCTGGTAGATCGGTAGGTTGACGGGAAAAATGCGTCAGCATTCAACAGGCAGGGTTTCTGATAGATTATTTTTTCTACGTTCAGTAGAAGAGTCGTGTTCAGATTTTTAGATGTAAATGGCTCATAATAAAGGGAGTTTGGTTGATTTATAGCTACTACGTATAAATACTCCCTTCGACATATAGAACCAGTTCAAGCCTATACTTTACATCTCTACCCGTGGAAAAACAGCAGATTAGTACGTTGTTGATCTGTTTTGGATTGGCAACATTCGGAGAATTTGGTGGTAGCTATATACCAACAATAATGCAGGTTGATAGAGCTTCTATTTTCCCATGTCAACGCGTGTCGGTTCATGAATCCGCTCAACCAAAACACGGCAGGCAAAATGAACCGCCCAAAGTTGATATTGACATTCAGCAGGGTAATAAGACGTTCTTTTTCCCGAATAAACCGATTGGGTACGTAGTACAGGTTGTCGACGCAGAAGATGGCAGTCTGGCAGACGGAAGAATTACACCCGATCAGGTGACAGTAAGCATTGACTACGTAGCAAAACGTTTCGACCGTAACACAGCCCCGGTAGAACCGCTCGCCGTTGATGCGTCTGCTACGTATGCAACCGCGCAACGACTAATCATGGAAAGCGACTGCCAGGCCTGCCATAGTGTGAATAATCCGGGCGTTGGGCCAACGTATGAACGTATTGCGAAGAAATACAAAGGCGATGCGGGCGCTATTGACCGATTGGCCAAAAAAGTGATTTCGGGTGGGAGAGGTGTTTGGGGAGAGGTGACGATGAGCGCGCATCCACAGTTGTCGGTTGAAAATGCCACAGCCATTGTTACGTATATCCTGAGCGTGGGTGAAGCCCGTAGTACGTTGAAAACACTGCCCGTAACTGCTACGTATGTACCGGTTATTCCAGAAGGCGAAACTGAAACCGGCTTTTTCAGGCTTCGGGCGGCTTATAAGGATAGAGGAACCCAGTCGATGGGGCCGATTCTATCTGACAAGGTTTTGTATTTCCGCAGTCCGGTTCTGTTACCAGCGCAAGCCGACTGGCGCAAGACTGGCGAAAAAACGCTGGCCCCCGATACGCCTTTTATGGCTACTGGCCCACAATCGTCTTTGGGGTACGCACAACTTGATTTGACCAATATTGGTCAGCTAGAAGTGATGGCTCAGGCACCAGCGCAAGAGGCTGGAATAGGCGGAACCATCGAAGTTCGGCTCGGTTCGGTCGAAGGGAAACTGATCGGGAAAGCAATGATAACGGCTGAAAACTTAACTCATCCAGACAAAAGCAAAACTGTCACCAAAGCGCCCGCGCTGGTGAATCTGACACCGACAGTTGGTGTTCATGATGTGTATTTCGTTTTTCAAAATTCGCAGGCAACGCCAAAGCAAGTACTGATGCATATAGATTCACTGGTTGTTAAATCTGTGGAGGAGAATTCCGCCAGTCGGTAGGTATTTACCACCCCCTGCCAGAACGCTGGCCCGGCCCCTTCTAAAACAGGAGGGGGTTCTCAAAAAGGTCACTGCTGCACGTTCCCCTCCTAAAACAGGAGGGATTAGGGGTGGTAAAACTCCGACAAGATTAGTCTTGTGAGAGTGGCATAATAAACTTCAAACGATACGTATCAAGCCACTTTTTATCACTTTTTGCCTTTTAATTCAATTTTTCAAAAAAATAATGAAAAAAGGCTAAGTGTTTTTTACGACTAAATCGTCTTAATAGAAAAACCGGGTGATAGACGTATTGTGCTTTTATCATCCGGAAAAATTTCTGGATAGGAAACCCATCTATGAATAATCTTCTTCCTCTACCAACCAAAATGGGACAAATGCAGCCTCTAAACGCTCCCGAAAAGCTGGTTCATGCAAACTTCTGGAGGGAGGACGAAGTGACAGATAGTCCCAAAGAAAAACCGTGTTTGGATACCGAATTGTTTATCCGTAAAACGTTCGAGCAGGATGCTGACGCGGGCATAAGTCTGTTGTTTCGCCAGTACTACGTAATGTTATGTAGTCATGCTGTTCGCTACGTTGCGTCGAAGGCAATTGCCGAAGATATCGTGTCGGATATTTTCTACGAATTTCATAGCGAACAGCGGTATCAGAACATTACCAGTTCGTATCGTGCTTATCTGTTTATGGCGGTCCGAAATCGTGCATTCGATTACGTAAGGGCTGAAATGCGCCAGAGTACATCGCTCGATAATGCCGAATTTGTGGCTGCCAACAGCAATCAAAGCCCAGATTCGATGACGCAGTATGAAGAGTTATATCAGGATGTTGAGAACGCCATCAATGACATGCCGATGAAGCGACGCCAGATCTACGTAATGCATCGGTTCGAAGGGAAAAAGTATCAGGAAATTGCGAATGAATTAGGACTGTCGTTACGTACCGTTGAATCGCACCTGTATCAGGCAATTCATCAGATTCGGAATGCATTGAAAAACAAATGGCAGTTTCTACTTTGCCTGATGGCTGGCTTCTGGAATTAATTTGCAGGAATTGACTAAGTGTTTTTCCAGGTCAAAATCGTCATCAGGTTATTAAATATCTACACATGAAACCGCAGGTATCGAGAGAATCACTTTTCAATTACTTTGCCGGACGGGCCACCGCTCTGCAAAAACAGCAAATTGACGAGTGGGTAAGGGAGGAGCAGAATCGGGAATTGTTTTTCGAATGCCTGGCGATATGGGAGAATCAGAATAGTCAATTCACCGCCGACGTTCAGGAAGCCCTTGCACGACATCGGAATCGGATGGCTCAGCAACCGCAATTGGCTGATGAATCGAGTGAAGATTCAGAAATGTATGCAATCAGGCCGGTTTCCTGGTTTCGCTGGCTGGTAGCGGCTTCGGTAAGTATGCTGTTGGTATTCGGCGGTATTCGTTATAAAAACAACCTGCTCTACACTACGTATCAGGTGCCTGCTGGTGAAACGCGTACGCTCACGCTGTCGGATGGAAGCCGGGTTTTTCTCAATGCCAACTCGTCGTTGATGGTGCCCCGTTTTGGTTTTGGTAGTCGAACGCGAGAAGTCGTGCTGGATGGTGAAGCCGAATTTGCCATTAAGCACATGCCCAATCATCAGAAATTTGTTGTACAGACCAATAAGAATTTCGAAGTGGTGGTGCTGGGTACCGAATTCGTGGTAAATACCCGCGAAAACCGGCAACAGGTAATTCTCAACAAAGGAAAAGTTCAGCTTTTGTATCAGGAAGGCAAAGCCAGCAAACAACTTACCATGAAGCCTGGAAATCAGGTGACTTTCGATCCGAAAGGACATGCACGTGTAAAGCAGGAAGCCAGTCCGCAAAACTTTACGTTGTCACAAGAACACCGATTTGTGTTTGAAGAAACTACGCTGGAAGAATTGAGTAATCTGTTCCGCGAAAATTATGGAATACGACTGGTATTTCCGGAAAAAGAACTCATGCAGTGGACTGTTTCTGGCGCCTTTACGGCGAATAATGCTGAAGAACTGATCGAAACGCTAACCAGTGCTTCCAATCTGACCTATCAACGGCAGGGCGACTCACTCATCATAGCCCAGCCCCCACAGCCTCGCTAACCAAATAAACCCTTACCATATGGAAAAATCAGTACGTATTCTACTCCTTCTGGGAGTAGTCATGGGAGGAGTACATCCTGGCTTTTCCCAAACGTTGGCCCGAGCGCAGCAGGCCCAACCTAGGGAAGTGTACAATAAACCCTCGACCAAGCGCCTGAAAGACGTCCTCAAAACGTTGCAGGACCACTACGCAACCGATATTCTGTTTTTTGATCGGAATGTAGAAGGAATGATGGTTGCCGCTGATGCGGTTAATCTGAACGCGAAGATTGAAGAGAATCTGAGCGCGATTCTGAAACCGTTGGGGCTACGTTACAAGAAAGTGAAGAACGGTAGCTACGTAATTATGGGTAAAGAACCCGCTGGAAAAGGAGAGCCTAGCAGTGCCCGATTTCCGGCTGTTGCCCCGATAGGTTCTGATCAGGCTGATTCCCGTACGCAACAATCGTTTTCGACAGAAGCCACGGACGTAACAGCCGAAAAAGTACGGGTTGCCGATATTACCGTTCAGGGAATTGTATCGGACGACAAAGGCGAAGGACTGCCGGGCGTTACCGTCTTGCTGAAAGGAACCCAGAAGGGAACCACCACCGATGTCGAAGGAAAGTATAAAATGGACGTACCGAATGCATCTGCTACGTTGATTTTCAGCTTTGTAGGTTATACTTCGCAGGAGATTGTGGTGGGTAGCCGTACCAGCGTGAACGTTACGTTGGGAGCCGATAACAAGACGCTCGATGAAATTGTCGTAATCGGTTACGGAGCCATTCAGAAGAAAGATTTGACAGGTTCGGTGGCATCGGTTGGTAGCAAATCGATTCAGGAGCTGGCCGTTCCACGGGTCGATCAGGCGCTGATGGGAAAAGTGGCGGGTGTTCAGGTGAAACCCGTATCGGGCGAACCGGGTGCGGCTCCCCAGATTAGAATTCGGGGTATTGGTAGTATTTCGGCTGGCGGTGGCCCGCTCTACGTAGTAGATGGTTTTCCTGTGTCGACCATTCAGACGCTGAACCCCAACGACGTAGAGACTATTGACGTACTAAAAGATGCTTCTGCCACAGCTATTTACGGCTCACGTGGTTCCAATGGCGTTGTTATTATCAACACCAAACGGGGGAAAATGGGCAAGGCGGCCATCAATTTCAGCTATCAGTTTGGTTTTCAGAAAATAGCCAAGCGGCCGCTGTTGCAAAGTGGTCTGGAAGAAGCTCAGCACTATTTCGACGGCGTTCGCAACCGTAATCTTGATGAAGGAAACGACGTATCGGGTAATCCGCTTCTCTGGAAAGCGCCGGTTCCGCAAACTATTCTGGACGTACTATCGGGGAAAATTACGACTAACGAAGACCCTCTTGATGCCATACTACGTAACGGTCCTCAGCAGCAGTATCAGTTATCGGCTTCGGGCGGTGGCGAAAATGTTCGCTACGCGATTAGTGGCGAGTACTTCAATCAAGACGGTATTATTATCAATACCAATTTCAAACGGTATTCGGTACGGGCCAATATCGACGCCAAGCTGTCGCCCAAACTCTCGTTAAAGGTGAACCTCAACCCATCGTACACTGACAAAACGAATGTGGGTGGAGCCGGTGCCGAAGACCTGACAACATTCGCCGACATTACCAACAACCCACTTTATAACGCGTTGGTAATTCCGCCGTATCAGTCGTTATACAACCCCGACGGTAGTTATTATCCGTTTGGAAATGGACTGGATGCGGTGGTGACCAGTAAAAATCCGGTGGCGTTGGCACGGGAAATTAAAGGCAGACAACGGGGTATCGGCTTTCTGGGTAATACGTTCCTCGAATACGAAATCCTGAAATATCTGAAGGTGAACGTGATGCTGGGTATCAACCTGATGAGCATCAAAGGAAGTTATTTTAAACCGCAGATGGCCGCCTTTTTGAATGAGCTGGCTTCGGGCACCGACAATGCCTCACAGCGGCTGAACTGGATTACCGAAACGACCCTGAACTATAACAAAAGTCTGGGCAAACATAATTTCACCGGTCTGTTAGGCTATTCTACCCAGCGCGATCAGTTTGAGTCTAATACGTTGACCAGCAACCGCTACCCCAATAATCTAGTGCCAACATTGAGCGCCGTTAGTGGTCTGCTGACGGGCGGATCGTCGAACGTAGCAGAATGGTCGTTGCTGTCGTATTTAGGACGTGTCAACTATAACTTTAACAGCAAGTACTACGTAACGGCGTCGCTCAGAACAGATGGTTCGTCTCGATTTGGGGCGCAGAATAAATACGGTCTTTTCCCTTCGTTCGCCTTGGCATGGCGGGTGTCTGACGAGGATTTTCTTAAAGATTTCCGGTTCCTCAATGAGTTGAAAGTACGGGCCAGTTATGGTAAAACCGGCAACAACAACATCGGAAACTACGACCATCTGGCCACGATCAATTACGAGAAATACGTATTGGGCAACACGGGCGTTGGTGGCTATTCGCCCGGTCGACTCGCTAACCCGAATCTTACCTGGGAAACCCAGCAACAGGTAAACGTTGGCTTCGATGTAAGTTTCCTGAACAACCGACTGGCCTTGACACTTGACCATTTTCAGTCGAAAAATACCGACCTGCTCCTGAACGTAAACATCCCGGATATTACCGGCTTTAACACCGCCCTTCAGAACATTGGTGAAGTGAGAAATACGGGTTGGGAACTCTCCCTGAATACGGTGAACACGCAGGGTGCTTTTAAATGGCAGACGGCGCTTAACTTCTCTATGTACCGCAATAAAGTGGTTCGGCTTGGTCCATCCGGCGACCCCATCATCTCGGCTGGAAATATCACCATGATTGGCCAACCGGTGGGTATGTTCTACGGCTGGTTGACCGATGGTATTTTCAGAACCAAAGCCGATTTGGATAAGGGTCCCCTCTGGAATCCGGGTGGTCGCGATGCTTCCCGCGTGGGCGATGTGCGCTTTGTGGACGTTAGCGGTCCAAATGGAACGCCCGATGGCGTTATCAATAGCCTTGATCGTACCGTTATGGGATCACCTTACCCGGATTTCTACTACGGCATGACGAACAATTTCTCGTATAAGAATCTGAGTTTGAGTGTAAGTCTGCAAGGTGTACAGGGCAATAGCGTATTGGCTTTGTCGAGAGAGCAACTGGCAAACAACCGCGCTCGCTTCCGGCAGTATGCTTTCATGAATAACTACTGGAAATCAGAAACCGATCAGGGCGATGGATACGCTGTGCGGCCAAACGACGTACCGACGGGCAATTTCAGAGGCACGTATAGCCAGCGCTGGCTGGACGATGGTTCGTACCTACGTATCAACAACATTGTGTTAGGATATGAGCTGCCTAATGAATTGGCGAGAAAGGTAAAACTGGCTAATGTTCGTTTGTCAGTAACAGCCAATAACCCATTCCTTTTCACGAAGTTTATCGGTTTCAACCCCGATGTGAGCCGCAGCGACAGCCCACTGACGCCGGGGAACGAACGGTACGATTATCCTACCGCAAAAAGCTTTCTGTTTGGTATCAACATCGGTTTTTAACCCTTACGAACTGTTCTAATGAAAAAGATAACTTCAATGGTGGCGCTGGTTATGCTGTTGATGACCTCCTGCCGGAAAGACTTTATCGAAATCCTGCCCGTCGATACCGTAACGGTTGACGTACTCTATAAAACAGACAAAGATTATCAGGACGCTGTGGTTGGTATTTACGGTATTTTTCAGGATCAGTACGCCAACATGTACTACTTCGGTGATATCCGGGGTGACGATGTGTGGGATGAACTGGTAAAAGGAACGGCTGGGGCTGTCGATAATTTCACCCTCGCCAACGACGATGCTCTGTTGATGAACACGTGGCGGAATTACTATAAAGCCATCACTCGTGCCAATACGTTGCTGGAGCGAATTGGCTCAGCGGATGCCAGCGTGACCAACAAAAATCGGCATACGGGCGAAGCTGAATTTTTACGGGCTATGGCATATTTCGATCTGGTCAGGATTTTTGGAGATGTGCCGATGGTGACAAAATCGTTGAGCATTGCCGATTCTTATGCCACACCCCGCGAGAAAGTCGATAAGATTTATGACGAAGTGATCATAAAGGATTTGCTCGATGCTGAAGCTAAACTGCCCGTTAGTTACGCCGGATCAGAAGTAGGACGTGCTACAAAAGGAGCTGCCCGCGCTTTGCTGGGAAAAGTGTACCTGACCCGGAAAGATTTTGTGAAAGCTGAAGCGAAGTTACAGGAGGTGACCACGATGAATTATTCGTTGCTTTCAAACTGGGCTGATCTGTGGGATTATACCAAAAACGAGCACCACAGCGAATACATCTACGACATCGAATACGAGCAAAATCTGGGTGGCGAAGGTAGTATTTACACCAATCGCTTTACGCCAAAGGTTACGTCCATGATTGCGCATTACGGTATTGCCGGTTCGGTCGATGATCAGAACACACCGCACCAGGTGCTATTCGATTTGTTTGAGGCTAAAGACAAACGGAAAGATCTGACAGCTTCGCGCGGCTATACTGATGCTACGGGCAAGTTTATTCCGCTGCTGGTTTCATCGAATAATATGTCGGCCTATACCCGAAAATATATTGTCAAAATTGCGACGGCCAATGATAGCCCGGCCAACTGGAAAGTGATTCGCTATGCTGACGTACTGCTGATGTATGCCGAGGCTCTGAACGAGAACGGTAAATCAGCGGCAGCCCTGCCTTATCTGAATCAGGTGCGTACCAGAGCCGGTATAGACCCAGTTGCCGCTGGCGCAACTCAGGCCGCGCTACGTGAGCAGATTGTGCTGGAACGTCGTCGGGAGTTGGCCTTCGAAGGACATCGTTGGTTCGATCTGACACGTACCGGACAGGCGTTTACGGTGATGCAGAAATATGGTATGAAAGCACACCATACCTTATTCCCGATTCCGCTGGCGCAGATTCAGTTGGTCAATAACAAATCCATTTTTGCGCAGAATCCCGGCTACGAATAAGCCGAATAATACTGTATCAGGTTCGTGAAATGGCAACGTAACGAACCTGATACAGAAACTATAAGCCTGAACCCAATCAAACTCCGCTTCTAAAAAAACTAGATTATGAAGACAATCAAAAACGCGTTTCTGCTCCTTTTTTGCGGTCTGTTCTTCCTTTCTGCCACAGCCTGGATAACCTCGTCGGACGATAAACTGACACCTCCAGCCCCGAAACCAGCCCCCAAAGTGCAGCGTCTGTTATACGTAGCAACGCCCGGAATTCGTAACTATCTGGGCTATGGTGGACATGGCATTCAGGTCTTCGACATGGACAATAATCACAAGTTTGTGAAGTTTATCAAAATTCCTGGCGGTCTGTTAAAAAAGGACGTTCCATCCCCCACTGTTACGATGAAAAAAGGCATTCCATCGAACGTAAAAGGTGTCGATGTGAGCCTGGCTACCAACTGCATTTATATTAGCACGCTGGAAGAGATACAGTGCATTGATCTGGTCACGGAAAAAACGCTCTGGGAAAAAGAATACGAAGGGGGCGTTGACCGGATTTCCATATCGCCTGATGGTAAAACTATTTATGCACCTTCGCTCGAAAAAGGACATTGGAACGTAGTGGATGCCAAAACTGGCGATGTGATTTCCAAAATTGTTACCAACTCGGGCGCACACAACACCATTTACGGAGCCGATGGTAAAGAGGTTTATATGGCCGGACTGAAATCGACCATGCTGAACGTAGCGGATACGAAAACCCATACGGTTAGTCGGCAGGTTGGTCCCTTCAGTGCGGAAATTCGGCCATTTACGGTCAATGGTTCGCAGACGCTGGTGTACGTAAACGTCAATGGATTACTTGGGTTTGAAGTTGCTGATTTAGTAACCGGGAAGTTTCTGCATCGCGTAGTAGTTGAAGGCTGGAATGTGGGTCCGGTAAGACGGCATGGTTGCCCTAGCCACGGCATTGGTCTGACGCCCGATGAGAAAGAACTGTGGCTATGTGATGGTCACAATCTCCGTCTGCACGTGTTCGACAATACGGTAATGCCACCCGTTCAGAAAACGACTATCGCCCTGAAAGATATGCCGGGCTGGATCACCTTTAGCCTTGATGGTAAATATGCTTATCCGGCAACAGGTGAGGTCATTGACGTAAAAACGCGCAAAATCATTACGTCGCTCGAAGATGCCGATCATAACGACGTGCAAAGCGAGAAAATGGTTGAAATCCATTTCAGCGGTGGTAAACCTGTTGCCGCTGGCGATCAGTTTGGCCTCGGTCAGGTGAAAAAGGTGAACAAGAATTAATCGAAAAGCGCTGGCATCCTGAGCTTTACTACGTAGTGGATGCCAGCGTTGCCTTCGAATCAGGTCTTTTTTACTTCCCGAACTATCATGAAAAAGCAACAGGTGAAACGACTCCCGATTTTCCTGCTGGGCATAGCCTTGTCTGTCGGACTGACGGTACGTGCCCAATCGACCAACGAATGGACCGGTGCCAAAGCCGACCAATGGTACAGTAAAATGGACTGGTTGAACGGTCTTCCGGCCAAACCGGCTGACCCAATTAATAAAGAAGAGTTTGCCAAACGGTATCACAGCAACAAAGCTGGATGGGAAAAAGCCTTCGCCTTTCTGAAAAACACCGACTTTACGCGGCTACGTCCGGGCAAATACCCCATCGATGATGAAAACGTATTTGCGACGATTTCAGAAGGTCCACCGCGTGAAATTTCCAATGCCAAATGGGAAGCGCACCAGTACTACACCGACATCCATTTTGTGGTGAAAGGCAAAGAAAAAATCGGTATTATTCCCTTCGAAAACGTGAAATCGAACGTAGCGATGGCGTATAAACCCGAGAACGACATCGCTTTTTACAACACCGATCAGGGCCAGTTTTACGTAGCGGAGCCGGGTGTTTTTTACATCGTTACCCCCACCGAAGCGCATAATCCGGCCAATAAAGTGGATGGGTATGACGGTGTTAAAAAAGTAGTGGTCAAAGTTCGGACAACACCCAAATAGTTTTCAATGTAAAAACCCCACCCCAACCCCTCCCCTAAAAACTAGGGGAGGGACTTTACCTACTGACTTTTTGAAGTTCCTCCCTACGGGGAGGGATTTAGGATGGTCGGCCATTGCCGTGGGGTTAATATGTACCAAATAGTCTCGTAGTATGCAATTGGTGTTTTTAGATACAAAAACTGTCGGCAACGTACCGAATCTGAATCTGCTGGAAAAATATGGTCAGGTCGCTTATTACGAAATGACACTGCCGGAGCAGACACTGGAGCGGGTAAAAGATGCCGACATTGTGATTACAAACAAAGTCGTTCTGGATCAGTCGATTATTGAACAATCGCCTAATCTAAAACTGATTTGTATTGCGGCTACCGGAACCAATAATGTCGATAAAACGGCTGCGGATAAGCGGGGTATTCCGGTGAAAAACGCGATGGATTATTCGACTCAGAGCGTAGCACAGGGAACGTTTGCCATGCTGCTCCATTTGCTGGTCGATATGCCTTATTTCGACCGCTACGTGAAAGATGGCGATTATTCGAAGACCGATATATTCACTCATTTTGGCCGGGGTTTCTGGGAGTTGTCCGGCAAACGCTTTGGTATAATGGGTCTCGGTAACATTGGCCGTCAGGTCGCAAAAATTGCCGAAGCCTTCGGGTGCGAAGTTGTGTATTACTCAACGTCGGGCCAGAACAACCAACAGACGTATCAGCGACTGGAATTAGACGAGTTCCTGCGTACTTCAGATATCATTTCTATCCACGCCCCTTTGAATGCCAGCACCGCTAATTTTATGAATTACGACCGGCTGAAATGCATGAAAAAATCGGCCATTCTGATCAACGTTGGCCGGGGAGGGATTGTGAATGAAGCGGATTTAGCGCAGGCCATCGACGAAGGGTTGCTGGCTGGTGCGGGAATTGATGTGTTCACCAAAGAACCCATTTCTCCCGATAATCCATTGCTACACGTTCGGCATCCCGAAAAACTCCTGCTCACCCCGCACGTTACGTGGGCGAGCATCGAAGCCCGAACGTTGCTGATGGAAAAAGTAGGAAAGAATATCGACGAGTTTTTACAGACAGCCAGTACTATTAATTCGACAAAACTTTCTGAAAACAGTACGCTTGCAGAAAGTTAGTCATTACCCTTAATCGCATGAAAATCAGAGCCGCCGTTTTGCACGAAATGGGTAAAGAGCGCCCATACACGACCAGTAAACCCCTTTCGATAGATACAGTTGACCTACAGCCTCCGCAGGCGGGTGAAGTTTTGGTGAAGATAAAAGCGGCTGGATTGTGTCACTCCGATCTGTCGGTTATCGACGGAAACCGGCCTCGTCAGATGCCAATGGCACTGGGTCACGAAGCCGCTGGCGAGGTTGTTGAGCTAGGCCCCGGTGTGAATGACCTGGCGGTTGGCGACCACGTAGTGTTTTCGTTTTTACCGATTTGCGGTCATTGCATGCCCTGTATGACAGGTCGCCCAGCCCTTTGCGATACGGGTCTTGCGGCCAACAACAAAGGCGAGTTGCTGAATGGAGGACTGCGGCTTCGCGATGAACACCAACACGTAGTACATCATCATATGGGCGTATCAGGGTTTGCCGAATACAGTGTGGTATCCCGCAAATCGGTCGTGAAAATTGATTCGACACTGCCCTTCGATATTGCCGCTCTGTTTGGATGTGCCATCATGACTGGGGTAGGAGCTGTTATCAATACGGCTAAATTATCGCTTGGTCAGACCGTATTGATTACGGGTATGGGCGGGGTTGGTTTTGCAGCTCTGCTGGGTGCTTTGGCGGGTGGTGCGAGCAAGGTTATCGTGGCGGATGTCAATAAAGATAAACTGGCAAAGGCGCTGGAGTTAGGAGCCACCGCCGTTGTCGATTCGTCGCAGCCCGACGCGGTGGAGCAGGTGAAAGACCTGACCAGAGGTGGAGTAGAGATTGGGTTTGAGTTTGCCGGAGTCGTACCAGCGTTGGAGTTTACTTATAATGCTACGGCGCGGGGCGGGAAAACCGTAACGGCAGGTCTACCACACCCAAGCAAAATGATCCAGCTATCGCCGACAAAACTCGTTGCCGACGAGCGAACACTTCAGGGCTCTTACATTGGCAGTTGCGTACCCGCACGGGACATTCCCGCTTACATCTCGTTATATCAGGCAGGGCGGCTTCCGGTCGATAAGTTAATGACACACAAGTTACGCCTTGACGAGGTAAATGAAGGCTTTGAACGACTGGCGAAAGGTGAAGCCATCCGCCAGATAATCACTTTTGACTAATGACTGCAACCAGCACTTCTCAGGATTTTCAGACCGCAAATTCGCTTATCCAAACACAGGCGTATGTAAATGGTCAGTGGGTAAACGCGGCCAGTGGCGCTACGTTCGACGTAGTGAATCCGGCCACAGGCGACGTAGTGGCAACGGTAACCGATATGGACGCCAGCGATGTGCGGAAAGCCATCGATGCAGCGCATAACGCCTGGCCCGCTTATCGTGACAAAACGGCTAAAGAACGGGCGGTTTTACTACGTAAATGGTACAATCTCATTCTGGAAAACAAGGAAGAACTGGCCCGGCTCATGACGTTGGAATGCGGCAAGGTGATTGCTGAAAGCCGGGGTGAAGTGGAATATGGCGCGTCGTTTATCGACTGGTTTGCCGAAGAAGCCCGACGTACCTATGGTGATGTGATTCCGGCCAATACCAAAGACAAACGAATTGTTGTCGTGAAGCAATCGATTGGCGTAACAGCAACCATTACGCCCTGGAATTTCCCGCTGGCCATGATTACCCGGAAAGTTGGTCCAGCACTGGCGGCTGGCTGTCCGGTCATCGTAAAACCACCTTCCGAAACACCATTAACAGCATTGGCTGTTGCAGAACTGGCCGAAAAAGCTGGATTTCCACCGGGCGTTTACAACACCATTACCACCTCAAACAACAGCGAAGTTGGGCTGGAACTGTGTGAGAATAGTAAGGTTCGGAAACTCTCCTTTACGGGCTCTACGGCTACGGGCAAACTGCTGATGAAGCAATGCGCATCGAATCTGAAGAAAATATCGCTGGAATTGGGTGGTAATGCGCCTTTCATCGTGTTCGAAGATGCCGATTTAGATGCGGCCATAAAAGGCGTAATGGCGTCGAAATTTCGAAACAGCGGACAGACCTGCGTGTGTGTGAATCGGCTGTATGTGCATGATGCGATCTATGATACGTTCATCGATAAGCTGGCTAAAGCGGTAGCGGCACTACGTGTGGGCAATGGGCTTGACGAAGACGCACAAATCGGCCCATTAATTAACGAAAAAGGGCTTGACAAAGTAAAACGACATCTGGATGACGCCATTTCGAAAGGCGCTAAAACGATTGTCGGTGGGCAACCGCTGGACGGTCTGTTTTTTCAGCCAACGGTTCTGGTCGATGCTACGTCGGATATGATTATCGCTCAGGATGAGGTCTTTGGTCCGGTGGCTCCCGTCTTTCGATTTACCGATGAACAGGAAGTAATTGAACAGGCCAATGCAACACCTTATGGATTAGCCGCCTATTTCTATAGCCGCGACATCAAGCGATGCTGGCGGGTTGCCGAAGCGCTGGACTGTGGCATGGTGGGCATCAACGACGGCATGATTTCGACCGAAGTGGCGCCGTTTGGGGGCGTCAAAGAGTCGGGTATTGGGCGAGAAGGTTCCAAATACGGCATGGATTATTTCACGGAAGTTAAGTATATGTGCTTTGGTGGGATTGGATAACGTAATCCATTGATTGTTAATTATTTAACAGATTGACAAAGCGTCCTGCCCTGAATACCTCTCTGTAGGGCAGATTAATCAGGCTTGTTATCAACTATTTACCACCCCCTGCCCCCTCCTGTTTTAGGAGGGGGTTCCTGAAAAGGGTCGTTTCTGCACCATCCCCTCCTGTTTTAGGAGGGGGCAGGGGGTGGTCATTTTAAAACTCCAGCTACAGGACTTAGAATGGGGTTAAAAACGATCTCAACCAGTAAGGCATGATTCATATTAATTAACAAACGAAGACATGATTGAACCTATCTACGAGAAAAAACCTAAGGTACGTCCAAGTGCTTCGCTGGTACGTCAGGTATTACAGATTCCGGTCATCGTTGCGGCCCTTGGCTATTTTGTCGACATCTACGACTTGCTTCTGTTCAGCATTGTTCGGGTGCAGAGCCTGAAAGATCTGAATGTTGCTGATGCCGATATGCTGCCGCAGGGTATCTATTTGATTAACATGCAGATGGCTGGCTTGCTGGTAGGCGGAATCCTCTGGGGAATTTTGGGCGATAAGCGAGGGCGGTTATCGGTGTTGTTCGGGTCGATCCTCATTTATTCGCTGGCTAACATTGCCAACGGTTTTGTTACGTCAGTTGATCAGTACGCGGCTTTGCGGTTCATTGCGGGCGTTGGTCTGGCGGGTGAACTGGGCGCGGGTATTACGTTGGTTGCCGAAATTCTGCCGAAAGAAATCCGGGGTTACGGTACGTCGCTGGTGGCGTCGGTCGGTCTGTTAGGCGCGGTATTGGCATATTTCATCGCCGATCAGTTTGACTGGCGGAATGCTTACTTCATCGGTGGCGGTTTGGGTTTGTTGTTGCTCGTGATGCGCGTTAGCGTTGTCGAATCCGGTATTTTCTCGCATATAAAAGAAAAAGAGACTGTTTCTCGAGGCAATTTCTTCAAGTTGTTTGCATCACGACCGCAGTTTATGAAATACCTACGCTGCATTCTGATTGGCTTACCCGTCTGGTTTGTTGCCGGTATTCTGATGACGTTCGCGCCCGAATTCGGTAAAGCTCTGGGACTGAGCGAACCTATTACGGCGGGTAAAGCCGTTATGTGGGAATACATCGGTCTGTCCATCGGTGATTTGTCGAGTGGTGTGATCAGCCAGTACTTGAACAGTCGGAAAAAGGTGCTGGGATTGTTTCTCTTCCTGACTGCTACGTTGGTTGTTGTATATCTCTACGTGCCGTTTCAGTCGTCCACGGTGTTTTATGCCATCTGCGTCGGGCTTGGTTTTGGGGTAGGCTATTGGGCACTGTTCGTAACCATTGCCGCCGAACAATTTGGCACCAACCTCCGGGCCACCGTTGCGACAACTGTACCAAACTTTGTGCGTGGAAGTATCAACATCATGACGCCTTTGTTTCTGCTTTTTAAAGACCAGTTAGGCATTGTAAATGGAGCTGCGCTGCTGGGTTTTCTGACCATCCTGATCGCCTATATGGGCCTTTGGAGAATGGAAGAAACATTTGGGAAAGATCTCAATTTTCTGGAGGAGTAAGGGCCGAAGCAAAGGCAAAAAAGCAATTACGCCGTTTTGTCAACCGAGTAAGTGCTGGAGATAAAATCGTCAATCAATTTCCTGACTATCCAATGAAACGGTTTCGTACTAATGGGATTTCTATGGTCTTTCTGGGTGGTTTTGTCTACGTAGTGTTTACGCTGTTGATTGCCGTTTCGGTTCATTCGGCATGGGCGCAATCGACGCTGACTGGACAGATACGTAACGAACAGGGAACTGGCATTGAAGGCGTTTCGGTACGTATCACTGAGCTGAAAAAAGGAGCTACGACCAATCAAACCGGTACGTTTAGCATAGAATCGGTTCCGTCTGGTACGTATACATTGCACGTTTCGAACGTTGGGTTTATCAGTCAGAAAGTCAGGGTGAACGTAGCAGAAGGTCAGTCAGCGCCGATTGCCGTTACGTTGAAAGAAAGCGTTGTGAATCTGGATGAAGTGACGATTGAAGAACGAAAAAACAGCGTTCAGGTCGACCGGCTACCCGATGTGCATAATGTGTATCTGACGGCAGGGAAGAAGAATGAAGTGATTCGGATGGAAGCCGTAAATGGGAATATTTCGGAGAAAACAGGCCGACAGATTTTTGCCAAGATTCCCGGCGTATTCGTTTACGATATGGACGGAAGCGGTAACCAGATCAACATCTCGACACGCGGCCTAGATCCGCACCGTTCCTGGGAATACAATATCCGCCAGAATGGAATCATCACGAATTCAGACATGTATGGTTATCCGGCCAGCCATTACAGCCCGGCTATGGAATCTGTCGAACGTATTGAATTAGTGCGTGGATCGGCTTCGCTGCAATACGGAGCGCAGTTTGGCGGGATGATCAACTACGTAACAAAAGCGCCCGATACGAGCCGTGCGTTCGGTTTCGAGAGCATCAATACAGCCGGTTCATTTGGATTGTTCAGTTCGTACAATGCCATCGGCGGCAAAATTGGGAAGCTGACCTATTCGGCTTATTATCAGAAACGTCATTCGAACGGGTATCGCAAAAACGCCCGGTCCGATGCTGAATCCCAGTTTATTAGCCTGTCGTATGCGTTTAGTCGGTCGGTGCAGGTAAAAGCTGAATTGGGTCGCTCGGCTTATGTTTACCAGATTCCCGGTCCGCTCACCGACGCTCAGTTTGCGCAGGACCCGCGCCAGTCGACCCGTTCGCGCAATTATTTCAACCCGGACATCTACGTACCATCGTTGCAACTTGACTGGAAAATTGGCCCATCGACCCGGCTCCGCTGGACAAACTCGGGCGTTTATGGCGAACGTAACAGTGTGATGTTCGACGCTTTTGCTACGGTGCGCGATACGATCAATCCGGCCACCAATCAGTATCGGGCTCGTCAGGTCGACATCGACAATTTCAACAGCTTTACGTCGGAATTGAGAGTTGTGCATCAGTATCGTCTGGCCGGTTTGACAAACGTAGTAGGCGCTGGTGTGCAGTATATGCAGAATAATCTGCGCCGTCGGCAGTTGGGTAAAGGAACCACCGGCAGCGATTTCGACCTGACCGTTACCGACCCTGTTTTCGGTCGCGATATGTACATGAAGACGAAGAACATCGCTTTCTTTCTCGAAAATCTGCTATACATAACGCCTAAACTTACGATCTCGCCCGGATTACGTATAGAGACTGGCGTTACCGATATGACGGGGACGATTTCTTATTATAACCCGGTCGATTTGCCGAACAGCATCCGCCACCAGTTCTCATTGCTGGGAATCAATGCGCAGTATCATCCGAATGCGAATACAAAGCTGTATGCGGGCATTGCGCAGGCGTATCGGCCCGTAGTTTTCAAAGATATTATTCCCGGTTCGGTGCTGGAACGGGTCGATAAAAACCTGAAAGATGCGTTTGGCTATAATCTGGAAGCGGGTATAACGGGCAATGTCGGGTCGCTGCTGACATACGATATTGGGATTTTTCAACTGCTCTACAACAACCGCATGGGCATGGTATCAGTAAATGACAATAGTAGTCAGGCCTATTTGCTACGTACCAATGTCGGTAATACGTTGACACGCGGTGCCGAAATCTATATCGAATACAAACCACTACGTATCGATACCAAAGCCAGCCTGCCAACCGAGCTTTCGTTCTTCACGTCGACCTCGTATTTCGATGCGAAATACCTCAAAGGCAGCGCTATCAACAACAACGAAAACACCACTATCACCGGAAATAAACTGGAAGGTGTGCCGAACTGGATTACCCGAAACGGCGTGCAGTTTCAGTATCGGAAGCTGTTTGCTACGTTGCAGTACAGCTACGTGAGCGAGAGTTTTGCCGACCCGTTCAACACCGTTACGCCATCGGCCAATGCGGCTCGTGGTATTGTTCACGCCTACGGTCTATGGGATTTGAACGGTACGTTACGGCTGACAAAAAATTACACGCTACGTCTGGGTATCAACAACATCACTAACCGACAGTACTTCACCAAACGTCCGACCATGTATCCGGGAGCGGGTATCTGGAGTTCCGACGGACGTAGCGCCATGCTTTCGTTTGGCATCAAACTGTAAAAATTATTACCTGACCGAAACCCGTATCGAACACCATGACCTGGGTGCAAAAAATTAATCCGCTGGGAAATCTGGCCCTGTCGGCGCTGGTAGCGTTTATTCCGATTGCCTTTATTTTCTGGGCGTTGATCATCCGAAAAATGAAAGGGTATCAATCCAGTCTGCTGACATTGGCAATCGCCGTTGTGCTGGCGTTGGTTGTCTATGGAATGCCTGTATCTATAGCCCTGGCTTCGGCTGTGCACGGAGCTTTGTATGGCTTATTCCCAATCTGCTGGATCATTCTGGGCGCGGTATTTCTGTATAACATTACCGTAGCGAGCGGGCAGTTCGAGATTATAAAACAGTTTATGGCGTCCATCACGCCCGACCGTCGTTTGCAGGCCATTATCATCGCGTTTTCGTTTGGTGCTTTTCTCGAAGGTTCAGCCGGAATGGGCGCTCCGGTTGCTATTACGGCGGCCATGCTGGTCGGGTTGGGATTCAATCCGTTATATGCCGCTGCCGTTTGCCTGATTGCCAATACGGCACCCGTAGCGTTTGGATCGGTAGGTATCCCGATCATCATTGCTTCGCACGTATCGGATATTCCAGAAATGGCGATTTCTCAGATCATTGGCCGAACGTTGCCCTTCCTTTCTGTCGTAGTACCGTTTTATCTGGTCACGATTATGGCCGGTGTAAAACGGTCGATGGACGTAATGCCCGCGATTCTGGTTGCCGGTATTACGTTTGCTTTCTTTCAATGGCTCACGTCGAATTATCTGGGCCCGATGCTGCCGGACGTTATTGCCGGACTGGCTTCGCTCATTAGTCTGATGCTGTTGCTACGTGTCTGGAAACCCAAAAACGTATGGCGTTTTAAGGAAGAACCCGCCCAGACTACCGACGTAACGCTAACGTATTCAGCCGGACAGGTTGCCCGCGCATGGTCGCCTTTTCTGATCATGACCCTCATGATTGTAGCGTGGGGTTTACAGCCCGTTAAAGACGCTCTGAACTCCATCGGAACCACAAAATTCATGATTCCCGGTCTGGAGAATGCCATCACGAAAGAAGATGGTAGTTTCCTGCAAATCAAACCGTTTGAGTTCAATTACCTGTCGAATTCGGGATTGGCCGTGCTTATTGCGTCGCTGATTGCTATGCCCCTGATCGGGATGCGCTATCGGGATGGGGCCAGTGTATTTATCGCTACGTTGCGGCAATTGCGTTTCCCCGCGCTCACCATTGCGTCGGTGGTTGGTTTCGCGTTTGTGGTGAATAATTCGGGAATGTCGGTGACGATGGCCATGGCACTAGCCAGTACGGGCGTTTTGTTTCCGTTTTTCTCACCTGTTTTAGGCTGGCTTGGGGTTTTCCTGACAGGCTCCGATGCTTCAGCGAATGCGTTGTTTGGTAAACTTCAGGCCACGTCGGCTGACGCTATCGGCATCGATCCGCTCATAACGGTAGGTGCCAATGCATCGGGTGGCGTGACGGGCAAAATGATTTCGCCCCAATCCATCGCCATCGGCACGGCTTCGGTTGGGCTGACGGGCCGGGAGTCTGAACTGTTTCGGTTTACGGTCAAACATAGCTTCATTATGCTGCTGATTGTCTGTGTATTAGTTACGTTACAGGCATACGTAGTAACCTGGCTAATTCCAGACTATACGATGCTGGATACCAAAGCCCCGGCAGCGGTTTCGGAAGCGGCCCGAGGATTTAGCTACCTGCTGATTCTGGCGGTTGCGCTGGCATTTATTATCTTAACCATTCTGTTCTTAAATCGGCAGCAAAAGGTAACTACATCACAAACTGCCCATCATTAATTTAACGATCACAACTAGCTATTATGAATACGATGTTCACCATCCGACCTCATTTGCAGGACAAGTATCCCGATGTATATACGCCACAGGCACTCGACGCACTAGCGGCTCTGGCTCCGTATAATAAACGTATTAAAGAGGTGATGGACAGCCGGATGCAACGCCGGACTCAGCGTCAGCAAACCCAGACTCGTATTACGTTCCTTGATCCTGAAAGTACAATTCCCGGAACAACCGTCAACGTACAGGATGCCCGCGATGGCAAATTTGAAGGAGCCGTTATTCCGAACGACCTGCAACGGCAATGGATTCAGGGCACCGGACCAGCGGCAAAACCCAACGCGCCCGTTGAAAACAGCATTCGGAACGTAGCATATGCACTGCTGTCGGGAGCCGATGGCTGGATGTTCGACGGGGAAGATGCACTGGGTCAGATTACTACCATGTCACTTGATAATCAGCGCAATCTCAAGCTGGCGATTCATAAAGATCCTGTTTTTCTGAAGGTTGCCGAGCAGGTTGCCGCCGAAATGAACAAATGGGCGGAGTCGTTTCTTGGCCATAAAACAATTGACAATTGGGAAGAGCAACTCGACTTTACGACCAAGATTTTTCGGGCGCGTGGTCTTCATCTTGACGACCGCCATATTCGTGATGCAGATGGTGTAGCTATGGCCGCTTCCATTGTCGACGTAGCACTTTACGTAGCGAATAATCATCAGGCATTACAACAGGCAGGTTCGTCGATTGTATTGTATCTGCCTAAGATTCAGACGGCTGAAGAAGCGGGTGTCTGGAATGCGTTGCTGAGCGATCTCGAACTTCATCTGGGCTTGCCTGTCGGTACCATCAAGGTATACGTACTGGTTGAACAACTGGAAGCGACGCATCAACTGATGGAAATTCGGGCGGTGCTGGGCAAGCATTTTGTCGGATTCAACACCGGACGTTGGGATTACATTAATAGCGTATCGGATGCGCTGGCTTGGGACAAAGATTTTGTCAATCCAAATATCGAATCCATTACGATGACCTACGGCTACATGCGCAACTATGAAGATCGGGTACGCAGAGCCGTAAACACGCCCGATCTGAACGGAAATTTTGCGCTTTGGCAGGGCGGTATGGAGCCGAATATTCCGGTGGGTTCAGAAGCCGGAGTAAGTGCCAGCATGGCGAAGGCGGTTGCTGGTGCCCAGCGGGAACAACAGGCCGGAGCCAGCGGCAAATGGGTTGCCCATTGGAAAATGGTGCACATCGTTCGGCCCGTCTGGGAGAAAGTAGGTGACCTGAACCAATTAGGCCGCGAATTCCCCCGCCTGACCTATACCGAACAGGACGCAGCCGGATTGATGGAACTGGAACCAGCACCCCGCGATATTCGGGGAGCGCGTAACCTGCTGAGTGTAGCTCTTCAATACGGCAATGCGTTCGGACAGGGAATGCAGGCAGCCGCCCTAAAACCCGCCGATTTTTTCGGGAACGATGACATTCTCTACCTGATGGAAGACATGGCAACGGGCGAAATCCGGCTGAGTATTCTGTGGGAGTGGTTACACAAAAACGCTACGTTCACCGATCCAGATGCCGAAACCGCTACGTCGGCTGGTGATACGTTGACGCCTGAATTATTTGCCCGTTTGCTGGCAGAAGAATACGAAAAATTGCTGAACGCCAGCAATAAAGACGTATTCAACGATTCCAAAACCACTACGTTGCCTATTGCCAAAGCCATTGCCGAAGACTACGTAGTAAGCAAGCTGAAAAGTCCGTGGTATATCGATTTACTGAACATTAACCTCAACAATTCAGACCTTGCCGAAGCCGAGCGACGTATCGATTTATATATGGATACGTTGCGAAAGGACGGCAAACGGATCACTGAAAATCTGGACTTTGTTGTGTCATCAAAAACGGCCGATGTAAGCCTGTAACTACGTAACACCATTAGCAGAAAAGCAACAGAAATGGCAAAAAAACACATCATTATCGCCCCCGGCGATGGCATTGGTCAGGAGGTTACTGTAGTTGGTAAAAAGGTATTAGAAAAGATCGCTGATAAATTTGGGCATGAATTTACCTACGATGACGTACTGATTGGGCACGTAGCGATTGAAGCAACGGGTAGTCCGCTCACCGATGAAGCACTGGAAAAAATGCGGAACTCGGATGCGGTTCTGTTTGGTGCCGTGGGGCATCCCAAATACGACAATGATCCCAGTGCGCCGATACGTCCTGAACAGGGTTTGTTTCGAATGCGTAAAGAGTTAGGGCTTTATGCCAACCTTCGGCCAATCAAATTATTTGATGAGTTGCTGGGTGCTTCGAGCATAAAACCCGAAGTGTTGAAAGGGGCTGATATTCTGTTCTTTCGCGAGTTGACGGGGGATGTGTATTTCGGCGAAAAAGGTCGGAAAAATAATGGAGACACCGCTTTTGACATGGCCGAATACAGCCGCTATGAAGTTGAACGCATTGCCCGTAAAGCGTTTGAGGCCGCACGTAGCCGTCGAAAAAAACTGTGCTCTGCCGATAAGGCGAACGTAATGGAAACAGGACGGTTATGGCGTGAAGTTATTCAGAAAATATCCCTTGAGTATCCAGACGTAGCGGTTGAACATCAGTATGCCGATGCCTTAGCCATGCTGCTCATCAAAGACCCGCGTCGGTTCGACGTAGTGGTAACTGCCAATTTGTTCGGTGATATTCTCACCGACGAAGCATCACAGATTGCGGGTTCGATGGGAATGCTGGCATCAGCCTCTATTGGCGATGGAACCGGCGTTTATGAGCCCATTCACGGTTCAGCGCATGATATTACCGGCAAAGGTGTTGCCAATCCGCTGGCTTCTGTTCTCTCTGTTGCTCTACTGCTCGATATTTCGTTTAACATGAAAGCTGAGGCCGAAACGGTTATCAATGCGGTTGACCAATTGCTCAAAAATGATTTCCGCACGCGGGATATTGCCGACGGAATGACACCTGCTGAAAAGATTCTGGGTACAGAAGCCATCGGAAAACAGGTGTTGGCTTATATCTAATACCACTATTTTAGGTTAGGAGCGAAGTTTAGAGAGCTAATCGATTTGGTTAGCTCTTTCTTTTAAACGCCCGCAATGACACTAGTAAATCCGCAATAGAGTAATAAGATTGTATATTACCGTTACGTTGATACTGCCAGACAGGAACGCCATTCTGATACGTAGCACTAAGATCTAAATCTGTTTCAGCAGATGAATTTACCCGAAATCCTTCCCGTTGGATGGCACGGCGTGTCCAGAAAAGAAGTTGTTCATCGCCTGTGAGAGTAAGCGTCGGGCCTTCGTCGTTTGAATGCATCCGGAACGTACCAGTTGCCCGGTCGAAAGAGAAGCCTGATTTATCAAACGTAGCTTCGAAGGCACCTGTCAAGACTAAATCTTCCGGTGTACCTGCTGATAACTGACCTTTTGGGTTGAGCAGCCAGAGTTTGTCAGCCATTTGTAAAGCGAGGTCCAGCTCATGAGTCGACAGAAGAATTGCTTTTTTTGTCAGGCGGGTTAGCTGGTGCAGAAGTCGCATCATTTCTACCCGGTTAGGCAGGTCGAGGTGGGCCGTTGGTTCGTCCAGCAAAATAAGGGGCGTATCCTGAGCCAGCGCACGAGCCAGCATCACTTTCTGACGTTCGCCATCGCTCAACTCCTGAAGCCGCCGATTGGCAAAAACCAACGTATCGGTGTCCATCATGGCTTGTTGAACCAGCGCGTTATCCTGTTGAGAAAGCTTCCCCAGCCAGCCCGTATGCGGTGTTCGGCCCAATGCAACCAGCTCGCAAACCCGTAAAGTTCCCGCATCGATACGGTCCGAAAGTACCAAACTCAGCTTTCGTGCTACGTCGGCCGGACGTAGTGTGGCTACTGACTGACCATCGATGGTAATTTGACCGTCTAGTTGCGGTTGAAGGCCCGCCAGTGTTCGCATCAATGTTGATTTGCCTGCGCCATTTGGTCCCAGCAAACAAACCAGTTGCCCCGGTAATAATTCCAGTTCCAGCGATTCGGCAACGATACGTTCGGGTGATTGACGGCCTTTATAGCCGATGGTTAGCGCTTGGGCACGTAATAAGGATTGTTGATCGTTCATCAGAAAGCACTACGTAGGTTATTCCGACGAACAATGATCCAGATAACTACCGGCGCACCCAGCAACGACGTAACGATATTGATCGGAAGCACGGCCTGTGTGCCCGGCATCTGAGCGATGCTGTCGCAAACCAGCAGTAAACTAGTACTCACCAAACAGGTTGCCGGAATCAATAAACGATGGTCAGAAGTACCCAGCAACGAACGGGTCAGGTGAGGCACCGCAACACCCACAAACCCAATTGGTCCGCAAAAGGCTGTGATGCTGCCCGTCAATAAGCTGGTACTGAGTAGAATCAAAAGTCGGTTCTGGCGCACATTCAGGCCCATGCTACGTGCATAATTTTCGCCCAGCAATAAGGCATTCAGGGCTTTAGATAAACTAAACGCCAGCAGTAAACCGACTGCTACTACACCCGATAATACATAGAGATGCGACTGAATAACCCCGCCGAGCGAGCCGAACGTCCAGAGTAAATATTCCTGAAGTTGTTCGGGCTGACTGAAATATTGCCAGATACTGACAACGGCTAACGTAATAGTACCGACCATGACGCCCACAATCAGCAACGTAACGTTATCCCGTATCCGACTCCCAATCGACAGCACCAGCAATAGAACCAGTCCCGAACCAAGCGACGCCATCAGCACCAGCAGCCAGCTATCGGAAATGCCCAATTGTCGGATGGCGTATAGGCTGGTGCTACCACCACTACCTAACATGACCAGTGCTACGCCAAATCCGGCCCCCGCCGTAATTCCTAATTCTGATGGACCC
Source organism: Spirosoma daeguense (assembly GCF_054776875.1). NCBI lineage: Bacteria > Pseudomonadati > Bacteroidota > Cytophagia > Cytophagales > Cytophagaceae > Spirosoma > Spirosoma daeguense. The sequence goes on along the minus strand of NZ_BAAHBF010000005.1, from coordinate 550,238 downwards.
GCTAACGGATTTCGGAACAAAGCCTGCATCTGCAATCCGCTGACCGACAGGCCACAACCCACAAGTACGGCTGTAATGGCTTTTGGTAAACGAATTTTCTGCACGATATACAGCCACGCCTGATTATCGGATTCCTGCTGCAATACAATTCGTGCTACGTCTTTCAGTGGAATGGCTACCGAACCAAGACCAATATCTACCAGAAAAAAAAGAACGGCCAGAATCACCAAACCCGGAAGCATCAACCGACGCCAGATTGAAACAGCTTGAGCGTCCGTAAACGCAGACGTAGTAGCAACGGAGGTTTTCATCACTTCAGTTGCGTGTAGTAAACCAGTTCGTGTTTAGGTAGTAATTCCGGGTGCAAAATCTTGATCAGATCGGCCAGCACCAGTTGCGGGTTAACGGTGGCTGATTCCCAGAAATCGTTCGACCCGCGACTGTTAACCCGCTTGTTGTAAGTGTAAATTTTGCCCGACTTAAACGCTTTAAAATCAGCGTAGCGAGCATCTTTCGCCAGCACTTGCTGTTTCGTATCGACCGACATCATGCCTACGTTAAGCCAGTAATCTGCTTTTAACGCCACCGGATAAACGGCTTCGAAATTGAGGGGTAAACTGCCTGTTGTTCGCCGAGTTGCCCACGGATAATTGCTGCCAGCGTCCTGAAAAAAACGGGTCATGTAACTATCGGCGTCAGGAACGAACCAGGCATCTTTCGAATTCATGCCGCTCAGAATCGTTGGCTTGTTCGGAGTCTGTTTTGCCAGATTTGTGAGTCGTTTATACTCCTGTTCAACCTGTGTAAATTTCTGATTCGCAAGACTTTCTTTGTTGAGCAATGCGGCCAGCAACTTCACCCACTCGGCCCGACCCAGTGGCGTAGTTTCGATATAATCGGAGTTGATCAGCACCGGAATACCCGCTCCGTTCAAAATCGTATACCGATCCATTCGCGATGTGGGGCTTCCCATTGTCATTACCAGATCGGGGTGCATCGATACAAGTAATTCTTCGTTAATCGACTGATTTCGACCGATTTCCCGAACCTTACCTGCTTCGATACGTTGAATAACTTTGGGCGATGATACGTATTGAAGATTGCCCAGCCCAACCAATAGATCCTCGACGCCCAGAAAACCCGTCAACGCTACGTGTGTCGACGACATAGCTACCAGACTACGTATCGGCGTTTCGATAACCTGACTACGGGCAAATCCTTTGGGGGCAACAGTTCCGCGCGGCACCAATACGTAACGTATTGTATCGACTGTTTTCTCAAAAGGATTGATAATAGAGACGATTTTGTATCGGCCTTTGTAGCTGATTGTAAAGCCTTTGGCGTATTGAATCGTTACCTGATTGCTGGCACTAGGCTTGGGTATTTCGGCCGATTTTGCGGGAGTTGGTGCCGCTTCGCTACGTCCAGAAAGGGCAATGGATAAGAAACTGAGCCAGAAAAAAAGGGACAACCTTCTCTGGCTGAAACTACGTTTGCACATATTCATAGTTGATGAGCTTTTCTGCCGAAAGCCGTTAATCAATTCGATAAAAGGCAGGTCTTCTGACTTCTCCAGTAACCAACGGCCTTCCCATTTGAACAGTGGCATATGAGGTTGGTTACTCTGAAAATGGAGTTACAGCAGCGGAGACTGTTCCAGAGTTACACTGGATTCCCTATTAAACTGGCTAATTCATTCACTAAAATGAACGCCTTTACCTTCCTGCGTCAAAGGTACAACAAAAGGATTCGATAGTAATGTAAGTCTGATTCTCTTTAGTTCATCGGTACGTAGCACTCGGTTTTTTAGGCGAGACCACATAGCATGATAAAAAAAACCGTATCCTAAATGCGAAACTAAATTTTGGTACGTTTTTTGGTTGTGTAAACAATTGATACTTAATTGATTAAATTTATGTGTTTTTGCTAGTGAGATAGTGGAGCAAGGAAAGCTATCGATAAAATCTGTTTACGGATTGATAGATTCAGAAAATTTAGCAGAAACGATGAGCGATTCTGCTATAAACTCCGTTATTTCGCAGAGAGTCAAGTTAATTCTCTGAATGGTAGGTATTATAATGGGCAGTCTTTCCGACCGCAAGGTAATGCAGGAAGCTGCCGACGTTCTGACAACGTTAGGTGTAAAGTGGGAAATGGACATTGTGTCGGCACACCGAACTCCCGAAAAAATGGTTGATTATGCTAAAGGTGCCCGCAGCCGGGGTATACGCGTAATTGTGGCTGGAGCCGGAGGGGCGGCCCATTTGCCCGGTATGGTTGCTTCGCTTACTACGTTACCCGTTATTGGTGTGCCTGTAAAGTCGAGCAATTCCATCGACGGATGGGATTCGGTGTTATCAATATTACAAATGCCGGCTGGCGTGCCAGTGGCAACAATGGCGCTCGACGGAGCTCGAAATGCAGGCATTCTGGCCGCGCAGATTGTTGGAACTTCTGACGAAACTGTAGCCAGCCGACTCGCTCAATTTAAAGAAGAACTTAAGGAAAAAGTGGCCGATATGAGCCAGCAGTTGATGAATAGTGGACAGTAAACAACGATACACTATTCATGCTCCAGTTTTGATTACTGATTTAACCCATGGAAGACGTAAATCGAACAACTAATTCTCGCCAAGCCGAAAACACAAGTTTGCCTGCTATTACGCTTACTGTGCTCGTAGGGCTCATAGCTGCCATGCTGTACATTGGCTATGATTATCTGGTTGACGATACAAATGGTTCTGACGAACTAACGAACGTAGCGTTGGATACGGCCTCGCAGCAACCTTTGGCTCAGAACGGTCCGGAAATTCTGATGGCTCCCGAAGAAGTTGATACGTCCTCTCAACCTGCACCAGTCGATCTTTCGCAGGCTGCACCTCCTGCCGATGCTATTGAAGCGAATACAGTAGCCGAAGAAGTTGCTGAAGATAATCGGGAAACAACCGGTGGAAAACCGTCTGCTGCAGAAAAAGAAAAAGTTGCCGAGAAACCGAAGGAAGAAAAACCTAAGGAGGAAAAGCCTGTTGAGAAGCCGAAGGAGGAAAAACCGAAGGAAACAGTTGTTGTAAAACCAACCATTAAACCCGGCGGAACAACCAGCACCTATACGGTTGGGTCGGGCGAAACGTTTTATGGCGTTGCCAATCGGTATAACATGAAAATCAGTACGTTAAAGGATATGAATCCGGGTGTATCGGAGTCGGACGTGAAAGCAGGAATCACGAAGCTGAATGTGAAAGTGATGGCTGTTCATACCGTTGGGGCTGGCGACGTACTACGTGTGGTTGCGGAAAAATATGGTGTGAGCAAAGAGGCAATTATGAGGGCTAACAAAAAGCAGAAAGATATTGCCACAAGAGGGGAGAGGCTTATTATTCCGTTTCCTGATAAACAATAGGTTTTAGATTTCATAGTCAGGATACTTTTCAGTAGAGTAGCCGTAACGATAAAAAAAGGATGATAAGGGAACGATCCCTTATCATCCTTTTTTTATCGTTGCGAACCTCCTGATATTAACTTCCGAGAGTTCTCGCCCGAAGCTGGAGGTTTTATACTGCCAAACGGCATATGTGCATCGGAGCAGGTTCACCTATTCAGAAAAAACTGAGCCTGTCTGAATCTGTACGTTAACCGATCCGCTTTTTTCTCGTTTTTTCGCTTCAATTAAAGTGCCCACTGGGCCTAAGTCTTCTTTGCAAGCAGGCATTCCGGGCTTTATCTTATCGGCGCTACGTTACCCCCAACCATTTGCCTCTCACCAGTAGTTTCGACATTTAATCAGACTATTTGCCGCATCGTTCGTCGGTAAATCTGGCCAGTTTGCTCATAATCAGTTTGAAGAACTGCTTTGGGGGATTTGTCTGCATTTTTATCGATTTTCCAGATTTATAGCCACCCTACATACTGAACGGAGGCTAAATTATATCCTTTCCATACGGCGGATTGTCGGTCTATTAAACGTTGAAATTGTAAGTCAAAAAATAGTTCGGAAAGCAATTGCCGAATTTTGGAAAGTAACTAGGTTACTTGGGAAGTTATAAAAAACGTGTGTTCAAAATATGGCTAAAATTGATCTCGTTGACGATAAACGAATTCTTTTATAACCAATTACATGAAAACGCTCTGCCCAAATCTGCTAGTTGTATTCATATTCATCGTACTGGGTTCATCCTGTAGCAAGAAATCGGAACCCGATCCACTCGACCAGTATGTGGGTTCCTGGTCAGAGGTCATGCCCAATGGTCAGCTAAGCTCTTCTCAGGGAGTTGTCATTAGTAAGTCAGGAACTGCTTTAATACTTAGTGATTTTCTGGCAAATTCTATTTCGGCTACTGTAAGCGGTACTGGATTTCAGGCCGAGAACAAAAATATTGCCACCGGCCAAGGGTATCAGCACCCTGATTACAGCGTGTCGGAACTTTATCTACAGAATCTGAACGGCAGTATAACAGGTAATAAACTGACGCTCAAATTTACTGCGTTTAGCCAATCTCGTACTATGACTTTCAAGATTGATGATACACTGGTGTTTCAAAAAAAGTAAGCAATTGGTCTAGGGTTGGAGGAGTTCATTTTCTCATGCTGACTGAACAAGTACAAATCTTTTTTAGCTATCCCGCATTGTCATGCACAAATACATATACTTCATTTTGGTTACCGGTTTGCTTATTGTCTTTCAAACCACTACGTATGCGCAACCTCGCCCGCGTCAAACAACTAAAAAGCCTGTAGTAAAGACGCCCCCTGCGCCTACTCCCAAGCCTGATCTACTCATACGCAGAGATGGGACACAACAGGAAGTTCGGGTCATCGAAATCACTGATAAAGAGATTGTTTACAAACGATTCAACAACCTCGACGGCCCCGTTTTTCGATCACAAAAAGCAGATTTCAGTTCGCTCAAGTATGGAAGTAATGGTGAAATAGAACAGTTTGCCACCGCAGCCCAGCCAGCACCTACACAACACGCTCCCGTGCAGCCTGCCCCTGTGCAGCCTACCTCCACTCAACCTGCCTCAGCCCCCACGCCGGCTCCTGTCTACAAGACTCCATCATCATTCTCTTCAAAAAAGACACGTTTCGGACTTTGGGCAGGTGGTCAGAGTGCTATAATAGCTTTTGATGGATCAACAGAAGGTTCTAAAAGCATCTTGGGTTTTCGGGGTGGACTACTATTTGACAGAGCTATCGGTAATGCAGGAAGTTTTCGTACTCACGCCTTGTATTCATCAAAAGGCACTAGTTCTACTAGTAGTAACTTGACCCTTAATCTTAATTACCTCGAAGTACCGTTTGATTTTTTATATAAAATTCAAACACCGGGCGTACAGTTTTTGGTAGGTGGTGGTGGGTATTTTGGTACGCTTCTAAATGCAAATTTGAATTCCGTAGATGCCGCTAAACTTTTCAGCACAACCGACGCCGGAGTACGTGTTTCAGGCTGGGTCGACCTACCTTCTGGTCTTACATTGAATGTATTCTACAACCTAGGTTTACTCGATATCAATTCAGGTATAAATACAAGAGAAACCTGGAAAAACAGGACGTTAGGCTTTGGTATTGGTTATTTTCTGTTGAAATACTAGCCTGACCTAAACCGCAATTATATCTATCAGTATGAAATTTCTCAACACTATTAAGTACTTGGCCGTTAATTACCGTCAAGTGGCCCAGGGCCGAATTCTTCTCATGTTCTGGTTGGCTCTGTCAAATCTGGCCTTACAGAGCTGCAAGAAAACTGCCGACCCCGCCCCACCCGTGATTACCATAACCAACACCGTTATGACCGGAACGGTAAATGCCAATACAATACTGGATGCTTCAGCCACAGGCGGACAAGGGACGCTTACCTACGCATGGGTTATCAAGACAGCACCTACTGACAGTAAAGCTACATTACTCAATGCTACTACGTTAAAAGCGGAGCTGATACCCGACAAACCGGGTACGTATATTATTGCACTAACTGTTACTGATGCAAACGGCCAGAAATCAACCACCGAAATAACCCTTACGGTATCATTGCCAGGCAAGCCACCGGTTATCAGTTTAGCGACATCGATGACTGTGGAAACAGGGCAGCAAACGTCTATTGATGGCAGCAAATCCAGTGATCCCGATGGAGATAAGCTGACGTATGCCTGGGCCATTAAGACGAAGCCGACGGGTAGCAACACCACACTGACCAACACACAGAGTGCCGTTGCCGGGTTCACTGCCGACATTGTCGGTACGTATGTCTTGAGCCTGACCATTACTGATGGTATATGGCCACCTGTGCCACAAGATGTGACAGTTTTAGCTACCGCACCGGCTACTCGAACCATCAACGGGAGCTGGACTTCCACTGATGGTTCGAGTGGAGGTACTGATTATACTCCCCGAAATAAGTTTTATTCATTTAACGTAGCAACGAGCAATCAGCCGATTTCATTTACACTCACTTCGTCAGAGATCAACGTGGGAATTGCTCTGTATGATCCGCAGGGTAACCGAGTTTTAAACCGGGGCACTGGCCGCTCGGTTATATTGGACAATACAGCCAATGCCGGTACGTACAGTGTCATGATCTATACGAGTCAACGTAATGACGTTGGGGCCTTCCGATTGGCCGGGCGCGGCATTTCCTCTGAGTTTACACTGCAACCAGCCAATCGTGTTCAGGCAACCAGCGTTAGTTTTGGTGCAGAAGGCGGTGGCGGTGGCATCGGCAATCGCTTTCCAATTTCGCCCCGAAATCACTATTATACCTTCGACGTGACAGAAGATAATACGTTCGCTGATATTAATGTATCCGCTGCAGGCCTAAGTTTATGGTTGAATTTACGAAATCCCGCTGGTGCTGAAGCAGATTACACATTTGGTCTTTTACCTGCTGGTACGCCCCGGTATCTAATTACGAAACTTAACAAAGGCACCTATGGGCTATATGTTGGCTCAGGTACACGCGACGCAATTGGTACATATACGTTAGAGATTTTTGGCAAGGTGCAAAACCTAAAGCAGACGGTGTATAACTCGGCCACTCAATCAGACAGTTACATCGGCAAAAACGGGACTATTAACTATACCTTGACTGTGACGGAAGATAATACGCCTATAGATGTCAGCCTGCGATCACCGGAAATCGTTGGCAGTGTAGCTCTCTATAATTCGACTGGGACCCGTGTCGATTATACTACTGTTGCCAGCAACTATGGCTATTTCGTTAATGTGGTGAATAAAGGCACCTACAAAATAACAATCACTCCCGGCCCGACCACCAGTGGTATTGGGAAATATACACTGTCTGTATATGGCAAGTTTAGCGACTTGAAAAAACAATAACTAATTCCAGAGAACCAGCCAACCAGTCAATAGATTAATTATGAAACCGCCCTTTTGAGTGATATAAATATCGCTCAAAAGGGCGGTTTCATATAAGGCTACGTAACATGACTATACGCTCAAAGAATTAGCTAAAATTCTGATAGTGAGAATATTACCTCTAAATCATTGTTCTTCGTTTTCTAACTGATTGACCAGTTCAACCATCGTCTGGATAACCTGTTCCATGCGTTCGTGCCCAACAATACCGTCGAATTTAGTGCGTGCTTCCCGCATACAGTTTTCCAGGGCTACAAATAGCTCTTTTCCTCGTTCGTTCAGAAAAATGATGCTTGAACGCGAATCAGCCGGATTTTTCTGGGTATAGATATAGTTTTCCGCTTCCAGCAACCCAACAATTTTGCTCATCATCTGCTTGGTTACACAAGCACGTTTAGCTAACTCATTGTTTGTGATACCGTTTTCCTCAATGTTCGATAAAAACATCAGGTAGCTCATTTTAAAATCGGTAAAACCCATCGCATGTAGGCGGGGTTCTATGAAATTACTGGTATATCGCTTGAGCCGCCAGAATAAACGCCCCACCGAACGATCCCGAATGAGACGGAACTGATCGAAATCAAAGTTTTTATTGTCTGTTTCCACGAACACTCCATTAAAATATTTTAATCCGAAACAATATCAGCAAAAAGTTTGTACAAATATAGTCAACCTGCTTGACTTCATAGTCAACTCAGTTTACTTTTGCTGTTGATAGTCAAACAAGTTGACTACGTGATAAGTTCTAAGCCATTTATCACTGCTGTATAAACAGTAATACACCTATGGCAACTCTAACAAAAGAAATGGCAACCACAGAAGAAAAGAGCGGTATAGCAGCGTATCTGCCGCGTATAATAATTAGCCTTGTCGTATTGATCGGTGGGTATTTTGGGTATCAGGCGTACCGGCATGGGCAACAATATGAAACGACAGATAACGCGCAGATAGAAGGGAATTCGGCACCTGTACTGGCACGTGTTGCTGGCTACGTAACAGCGGTGAACGTAGACGATTACGCGCTGGTAAAACGCGGTCAGTCACTGATTACGATTGATCCGCAGGAGTATGACGTAGCACTAGCGCAGGTAGAAGCCGATTATCAGCAGTCGGTAGCTGATCTCGCAAACGCACAGGCCGATCTGCAAAATGCACAGGCTAATGTTCGGAACGTAGCACAGAATGCCCGCGTAGCACAATCGAATGCACAGGTACAGGCCGTTCGTCGCGACAAAGCAAAGCAGGATTTACAACGTGATCAGAATCTCTACAAAGAACAGTCGCTGACGCGGAAACAACTGGAAGATACGCAGAACAACGTAGACATTCAGCTACGTCAGTACGACGCTAACGTAGAGCAGATTAACCTGGCAAAAACGTCGCAGGGCGTAGCGCAGGCAGGCGTAGCGAAAGCTTTGGCAAATATTCAGAAAATTCAGGCAGTCCTGAAAGTGAAACAGGCAGCTATCGATAATGCCAAATTGAAAGTTGGTTACGCACACATTGCCGCCCCGATTGCGGGTAAGATTGGTCGGAAGAACGTAGTGCCGGGACAATACGTACAGCCGGGTCAGAATCTGTTCACGATTGTTGCTGATTCTACGTTCTGGGTTGTGGCTAACTTCAAAGAAACCCAACTCGAAAAAATGCAGGTTGGTCAACCCGTCGATATTAAGCTGGATGCTTACCCCGATCTTGACATTAAAGGGCGTATTTCATCCCTTTCAGAAGCTACTGGATCTCGTTTTGCCCTGCTCCCTGCTGACAATGCTTCGGGTAACTTCGTGAAAATCACCCAGCGTGTGCCGGTTAAGATCGAAATTCTCAATCCGGAACAATACAAAAATAAGCTGCGCGCTGGCCTAAGTGTAGATGCCGAAGTACGGGTAGTTAATTAGTTAGTATCAGGAGTGAGGAGCGAGTAATAAGGAGTGAGAAAGTATTCAAATTAGCTTTTGGAGTGCTTCTCAGTACTTAATACTCACTCCTAATACTTAAAAAAATCATGTCACAACAAAGCGGATTTGGTCGTTGGATCGTGGTTATTACTGCGGTATCAGCAGCCATCATGGAGCTGATCGATACGTCGATTGTGAATGTCGGATTAAATGACATTGCCGGTAATCTGGGCGCAACCATCGAAGACGTATCCTGGGTTGTTACGTCGTATGCCATTGCCAACGTCATTGTGATTCCGATGACGAGCTTTTTGCAACGGTATTTCGGACGTAAGAATTACTACATCGGCTCCATTATATTATTTACGCTGGCTTCGTACGGGTGCGGATTTGCCAGTGATTTATGGACACTCGTTTTCTTCCGTTTCCTGCAAGGTGTAGGCGGAGGAGCTTTATTGTCGACCTCGCAGGGGTTGATGTACGACGCGTTTCCGCCCTCGCAACGGGCAACGGCATCGGCACTTTTCGGAATGGGTATCGTACTTGGACCAACGCTTGGCCCAACCCTCGGCGGTTATATCATCGACAATTACCACTGGAGCTGGATGTTTTACATCAACGTTCCGATTGGCATCATCGCGGTACTGCTTAGCCTGACTTATATCGAAAAGAAACCCGACGAAATCAATATCAACCGGAAGGCGATTCCCATCGATTACTTAGGCATGCTGTTTCTGGCCGTTGGTATTGGCAGTCTACAGTACGTACTGGAGCGTGGCGAAGCTGACGACTGGTTCGACGATAGCACCATTCGCTGGCTCGCATTTGCCGCCGTAACCACTATCCCTGCCTTTATCTGGTGGGAACTGCGCGGAACGAAAGGTCCCGTGGTCGATCTGCGGGTAATGAAGAATCAGAATCTGGTTATTGGGTCTATTCTGGTTGTTGTTGTTGGATACGGCCTGTTTACGTCGGTATTACTATATCCTTTGTTTGCGCAACGGGTTGTCGGATTTACGGCCACCCAAACAGGTAAATTGCTGATTCCGGGTGGATTAGTTACGTTGCCCATGTTTGCTATTGTGGGGAGAATGTTGGCTAAGGGCGTTTCGCCGAGGCCGATTGTTATTGGCGGATACATTGCTTTTGCCAGCTTTTGTTTCCTGATGTCGACCTACAATATGAATGCCACCAGCGGAGATTTCATTCTGCCACTGGTTATTCGGGGTATTGGGCTGGCCTTGCTAAACGTACCATTGATTAATCAGTCGGTGTCCACACTGGAGCCATATCAATTACCGACGGGCATTGCCATTGTGAACATGATGCGGCAAATTGGTGGGGCGTTCGGGATTGCCATCACCAATACCTACGTAACGCAACGTACCGCCGTGCATCGGGCCGATCTGGTGTCGAATCTGCAACCGGGCGAAATGCTGACCACCGAGCGGTTGAATGCCATGTCGCAGGCGCTCATGGCGAAAGGCGTGAATGCCATAGATGCGCTTTCTGGAGCCTATAAAAACCTCGATCTGATTATTTCACGACAGGCTCTGATGATCTCGTATCTCGATACGTTCCGGCTGGCTGGCTTATTCTTCGTGGTTTCGTTCCCACTTCTGTTCTTACTCAAAAATAAAAAAATGGACGCAGCCGCAGCCAAAGCGGTTTCCGACGCTGCGCATTAATCATTGATTATTTCATGTTCTTCCGTATCGGTTTTTGATTCAGTCAAAACCCGATACGGGAAACCAGAACCATATAAAAACATGAATGGTAAACTTCTTTTTCTGGTATCATGGCTGTCTGTCAACGTAGCAGTGGCCCAAAACCAGCCAGCCCAACTACCCGACGACCTGCGGGCGTTAATTCAACAGGCCAACACCAATTATCCGGTTCTGAAACAACAGCAGCAACAAATTCAGGCGGGTGATTTGCGGGTCGATATTGCTCGGTCGGCAATGAAGCCGAACGTATCAGGCAACGCATCGTATCAATACCTGAATCCGGTGGCAAAGGCTACGTTGCCTGTCGACGGGGTTAACAGAACGCTTCAGTTTCAACCGAACCACAACGTAAACGCTTACGTAGGAGTTGGTCAGACAATTTACGACTGGGGGCGTACAAACGCGGCTGTTCAACAGGCGACTGACAATGCACAGGTGCTACGTCGGAGTCTGGAAATTACCCAGCAGACGCTGGCTTATCAGGTCGCGGCTGCGTACTACGGCGTCGGTTTTCTGCAACGTAGTCTGGGTGTTCAGGATTCGGTTATCCGGACGGCAGGGGCGAATGTTCAGTTGCTGGCAACCCGTCTGCAAAACGGCGATGCGCTGCAATATGACGTACTAACGCAACAAGTACGGGTAAAGTCGGCGCAGAACCGGAAGATCGAAATTCAGAATCAGCTTGAACGTCAGCTTGCCCTGTTAACGTATCTGACCGGAAACCCGAACCCGAACATCAGCGGTGCTATCAATCAGTTTAATCTGGAAACGGCTGGTAGCAACGTAACAACCCAGCCGTATACCTTGGCAAATGACGCACAGTCAGCGTTGGCAGGTAATAAAGATGTGCAACTGGCGCAGGATCGAGTTCGTCAGGCCGAAACCGATATTCAGGTAAACAAACTGGCTGGTCGGCCTAATCTGAGCTTCTCTGGCTCTGCTGGTTATCGGAACGGATACCTTCCCGAAATTAATACGCCCAAGTTCAATATTGCGGCTGGTATCTCGCTGGCAGTACCTATTTATTCGGGTAAGCGGTATGAGTTGCAGAATCAGGCGGCAGTGCTCAACCTGAATGCAAGCCGTTATGCAGCCGAGAATGCCAGTGCGCAGGTTCGCCAGAGTATTGCTATGCTAAACGCCGACATACGTAGCAACCTGACCCGGCTGGCGAACCTCGACACGCAGGTGATTCAATCGAAAAAAGCACTTGAGATTGCCAACGCCCGGCTACGTAACGGGGTCATCACCAACGTAGAACTACAGAGTGCCGAAACAGGTGTTGAAGAAGCTGAACTAGGTCGCTTGAACTTCCAATATCAGTTGTTATTGAATCAACTCGAAATGAAGCGATTGTTGGGCGAAGCGTTACTTTAAATAAAAAATATGTTAAAAAATCGCTAATCCGCATACTAAACTGCCACTAAACGGGCTTCTATAAGCGTATATCAGGTTGAACTAAACGAAGGAGGAGGATATGAAAGAGCGAGTAATTGAGATTCTGAAAGAATTTGGTGTAGCTGAAACCGCCATTACAGAACAGACCCATTTCTCGCGTGATCTGGGTTTAGACAGCCTCGACAGTGTTGACTTAATTATGCAGCTTGAACAGGCTTTTGGTATTCGCATACCCGATGAAGACCATCACAAATTAACAACTGTACATAACGTATTAACCTATCTGGAAGCCGAACAAGCTGTTACGGCATAGCCATTCTGTATAAATTTGATGCCAAGAAGGCCAGCCGGAAACTGATTCAGTTTCCGGCTGGCCTTCTGTAATTAGATAGAAATACTAGTCCGTCTTTATCGTTTACGTAGCAATTATAAGTGGGAAAACCAGCACTTCAATTGCTACGTAATGTCAGTCATAACTTCATACTTACCAGCGCATTACCACGTAGCACCGGTACTACGTCATACAGATCGTGCTGGAGACAATACGTAATATCTTTCTGAATACCCAAACGCTGTAGCCGTCGAATGTGCGAGGCATTAGCCATATAAGCAACCAGATTGTCTTTACCCTGTGCATAGAGACGCCACGCCATAATAGCACTATCTTCGGCCATGGCGTAACTGTCTTTTAGTCGGTCGACCAGTGCACCTGCAAACAACGTATCTTCCAGATTTACACGTCCTTTCCATCCTGCGCAAAGCACCATTACGTCGTAAGGCTCTGTTTTTAGAAAGCGTACGATAGCATCCAGATTCAGGAAAGATCCAACCAGCACTTTTACGGCAGATCGCGATTTGGTGATCGCCAGCGTACCGTTTGTGGTTGTCATTGCTACGTTAGCACCGCGAATGCGCTCGTCCATATACGTAAACGGCGAATTGTCCAGTTCAAAACCTTCAACTTTACGGGCGTTACGTTCGGCAGCGGCCAGAAAACCACGTTCCTGTAGTTGTTGACACTCCTCAATAGTGGCAACGGGAATAATACTGTTGACACCGTAGGCAAAGGCTGTTACCATACATGAAGTAGCCCGAAACACGTCGGCAACAACAACAATGGTATTCTCAACAGTGTGGAGATGTAATAAATCAGGGGTTAAGCAAACGTCAATTTGTTTCATACTATCTGAACCGCACCGCCGGGACGCCGGAGCGGTTATTTTTTCACGAAAGGAAGTTTAATGATCTGGGCTTTCAGGAGCCGGTCGCGGACTTTAACGAAGATTTCGGTGCCGGGTTTGCTAAAGGCCGTTTGCACATAGCCCAATCCGATACCTTTGCTCAATGTAGGTGATTGAGTGCCTGATGTAACCTCACCAATTGGGTTTCCGTCTGCATCCGTCAGCTCATAATGACTACGGGGAACGCCCCGATCAAGTAATTCAAAACCAACTAGTTTGCGAGGAACACCGTTTTCTTTCTGCGCTTTTAATACGTCCGCGTCGATGAAATCGTGTGTGAATTTAGTGACCCAGCCTAAACCCGCTTCAATAGGAGAGGTTTCGTCAGTGATGTCATTGCCGTAGAGGTTATAACCCATTTCCAGACGTAACGTATCACGTGCACCGAGGCCGATGGGTTTGATCCCATAAGGTTCGCCCGCTTTCATGATCGCATTCCAGACGCTTTCGGCCTGATCGTTCGATACGTAGATTTCGAAACCACCCGCGCCCGTATAGCCCGTTGCCGATACAATTACGTTGGCACATCCGGCAAAATCTGTTTTCTCGAACGTATAATACTCCATCGAATCCAGATCGGCGTTGGTGAGCGATTGCAACGCTTTGGCTGCCAATGGACCCTGAACCGCAAACAGACACGTATCGCTGGAGATGTTGGTCATCGTAACCGCAAATTCCGATGCGTACTGACTAATCCAGTTCCAGTCTTTGTCAATGTTCGATGCATTCACCACCAGCATGTATTCGATGTCGCTGATGCGATAAATCAAAAAATCATCGACAATGCCACCACGCCCGTTAGGCAAATAGCTGTATTGTACTTTTCCGTCGAAGAGAATACTCGCATCGTTCGAAGAAACACGCTGAATCAGGCCCAGCGCACCTTCGCCCTTAAGCATAAACTCGCCCATGTGCGATACGTCGAAAATGCCAACGCTATTGCGAACCGTATTATGTTCGTCGAGGTCAGATGAGTAACGAACGGGCATTTCGAAGCCCGCGAACGGCACAATTTTCGCGCCGAGTTGCTGATGAATATGATGGAGAGGAACTTGCTTTATCGACATGTACCAGAAGATTATCGGGCAAATGTACAAACGGATGACTTGCTTTCAACCGACGTATTTTTGGGACGACCTCAGTTCAGGCTAAAATTAATCGGCAGATTGTACTTTACTCTGACTTTCTGACCTCGTTGGACGCCGGGTTTCCATTTACCACTCATCTCTTTAACAACACGTAGTGCTTCCTTATCTAAATCGGGTTGAACGCTTTGGACTACTTCATAATCGCATAACGTACCATCTGTACAAACGACAAAGCTGACAAAAACTTTGCCCTGAACACCCATTTTTTGAGCCGAAACTGGATAACTAAGATTCTGGCTTAGAAATTTGCCCAACCCTGGTAGTCCACCCGGAAACTCCGGTGATTGGAACGTTACGGTATACTGTAATGTATCGGACTGCCCTCTTTTCGATTTCCCATTCTGCATTAAACCCTTGTCATACGTTTCTTCGTAGTAGTAAGAATTATCAGCATAATTTCCTCTCCAAACCCCCTGTTTTAAACCATTGGCATAGGTGCCTTTTTCGATAAAAAGCGTGTGCTTGGTGGTATCCTTGTTTGAGATTACTTGCTCCTGATACGTAGCATTGCCATTACCGTCCAGCACGCTCTGCTGACCAGTACTATCCCAGACTGCGGCTACTTGTTCGGGTGTGGAGGGAGAGAGTGGTTTGGGCTTATCGAATGTTTTTATCTGTTTTATCTGGCCATTGGCGTACCATTTCGTAACGTTTAGACGCTCGTTGATGGCAACTGTTTTTTCAGAAAGCAGACCGTTTTGGTGATAAATTCGCTCAGTGCCTGTTGGTTTTCCTGCATCATATTCTGTTTGCCGGATACGATTTCCATTAGCATCTAACATATATACATCACCCTGCCACTCTTTTTGTGCATTCTGAAGCCCAACCGTCCGGCAGGACTTGCAGGGAGCATGAGCTGCACTATGGGCCTTGTTAACAAAGGTTAAGCGGTGATATTCCTTCCATTTTTTGCCTTTTGCCTCATAGATCACAACATCTCCACTAGGAATTCCTGACGTATCAAGCGGTGTAATTTGCTTAAACTGAGCCGAACTACTATCGTCCAGCATAGCCTTTCCGTCCTTGTTAAAATAACTGATACGTGCGCCGTTAACGTACTGAAATGGCGTGTTGGGCTTAAACGTAATCGGTATGGTTACCTGCTGACGTACCGCTTTACCCGCTTTTTGCGCAGGTTTCCAGGCATTGAACCGCGAAAACACACGTAGTGCTTCTTTATCGAAGTTGGGCTGGAAACTACGGCTAACTGTTACGTTCGAGAGTCGCCCGTCTGCTTCGACGATACCATTAAGAATGACAGTCCCACCAATTCCCTTAGCTTCAGCTGATAAAGGCTTGCGAAGGTTGCTCTGTAGAAACGTATTGAAATAAGGAATTCCACCCCGTGGCGTGGCTGCGCTGTCAACTTCGTGAACCTGAAAGGCAGTATCCTGAGCAATAGCTGTTAAGTTTAGGAAAACAAATAACGTGAGTAGTCGATAAAGCATATAAATATAATAAGTGTTTGTTGTGCCTATTAAAGTATATAAACGTCTGTTTTTACTGCTTTATTCCAACGTGTAAGATAACCATGAGTGTACAGGAAGCAAATGAATAAATAGTCTGGTAAAATTGCGTCCGGTAATTAAGATTTTATTAATACATGCAATCGGGTTGGATATTGTCTGACAATGCATGACGTTTATTGCCAGTTACGTCTATTCTATTTTTCCTCCCATGAACAAATCACAGCTAGACAATTTATTTCCTGCTAACGAAAATCAGGTGCCAGAAGCGTATCGAATTGAACCCGTTCATCAACGCGAATACCTGATCAATGGCGAGCTACGTACCTGGAATGGCCCATCTGTTGATGTATTATCTCCCGTTTGCTTCCAGACGGAAAATGGTCTTGAGCGTAAGGTTGTCGGAAGTTATCCGGTTACGACCGAAAAAGAAGCGATGGACGCGCTTGAGGCTGCGATAAAAGCGTATGATAATGGCCGTGGCGAATGGCCAACTATGTCGATTGCTGATCGGATTACGTGTATGCAGCGATTTGTGGGCAAAATGATTGAGCGTAAGTCGCAGATTGTGAGTCTGCTGATGTGGGAAATCGGTAAAACACTAGGCGATTCAACAAAAGAGTTCGACCGTACGGTTGAGTACATTTATGATACCATCGATGCGCTGAAAGATATTGATCGGGCCGGCTCCCGATTTAAACTTGAACAAGGTATTATCGGACAGATTCGGCGTTCGCCACTGGGCGTAGTACTGTGTATGGGGCCGTTCAACTATCCGCTGAATGAAACCTATACAACCCTCATTCCGGCTATTCTGATGGGAAACACCATCCTGTTCAAGACGCCCAAGCACGGTACGTTACTGCATTATCCGATGCTTGACGCGTTTCGAGAATGTTTTCCGAAAGGGGTGGTCAACACTATTTACGGGCGAGGTGCGAACGTAGTGCCTCCCTTGATGCAATCGGGGCAGATTAACGTATTGACGCTGATTGGGTCAAGTCGGGTGGCTGACAGTTTGAAAAAAATGCATCCTAAAAGTAATCGGTTACGTGCCGTTCTTGGGCTGGATGCCAAGAATGCCGCTATCGTGCTGGAGAATGCCGATATCGATTTAGCCGTTAAAGAATGTTTGCTGGGTTCAATGTCGTTCAACGGGCAACGTTGTACAGCTATCAAAATCATCTGGGTACACCGTTCTATTGCCGATGCATTTCTGGCGAGCTTCAGCAACGAACTGAACAAACTCAAACCGGGCATGCCGTGGGAAAGTGGGGTTCAGGTGACGCCTATTCCAGAGCCCCAAAAACCCGCTTATCTGACTGAATGTTTGCAGGATGCGATAGGGCAGGGGGCGAGTGTTGTAAATGAAGGCGGAGGTAACGTAGTGGGTTCGTTCTTTGCACCTGCACTGATTTATCCGGTGGCTAACGGTATGAAATTATACCGCGAAGAACAATTTGGCCCGGTGGTTCCTGTAGTTCCTTTCGATTCTATTGAAGAGCCAATCGACTATATTATTACGTCAGATCATGGCCAGCAGGTGAGTATTTTCGGAACCGATACCACGCAACTTGCCGAACTTATTGACCCGCTTGTGAATCAGGTTAGCCGAGTAAATATCAACGCACAATGCCAGCGTGGGCCAGATACGTTCCCGTTTACCGGACGAAAAGATTCTGCTGAAGGTACGCTTTCGGTAGAGGATGCGCTACGTGCCTTTTCGATACGTACCGTGGTTTCCACAAAAGATACAGATACCAATAAGGCTATTCTGAACGATATTGTTGGTCAGCACAAGTCGGAGTTTTTGAGCACGAACTTTATTTTTTAACGTAGTGCGACAGCCTCTGGAAGCAATAGTATAAATTCGCTGTTCAAATCGACTTCCCGGAAGGTCAACTCTTTCGGGAAGTTTTGCATTAAATCAGATTGATTTTGCTGACCGCTACAAAACTCACCAAAGCTTACGCCGATGTTCGGGCCGTACGGAACGTATCGTTTACCCTTGAATCGGGCCAGGTAATGGCGCTCGTAGGCGAAAGCGGTTCGGGGAAAAGTACGTTACTCAACTTGTTGGCCGGACTCGCCGACGCTGATTCGGGAGAGGTACAACTTGATGGTGAACGGCTAAAAGGACCGTCGGAAGTGCTGGTACCGGGGCATGAATCGATTCGGCTGGTGCATCAGGAATATCAGCTGATGCCCAACGTATCAGTACGGGAAAATATCATGTATGCGCTACGTTTTTTCGAGAAAAACTACCGCGATTTTCGCGTGAATCAGCTACTGAAACTCTGCCGGTTAACCGATGTACAGGAGCGTACTCCTCGTCAGATTTCTGGTGGTGAAAAACAGCGAACAGCCATTGCCCGAGCCATTGCTGACAAACCAGCCGTTTTATTGCTTGACGAACCGTTTAGTCATCTCGATTTGCCTAATCGGTTGATTGTTAGAGATTTATTATTCGATTTGGTACGTCATGAGGGAACAGCCTGTCTGTTTGTAACGCATGACGCTACCGATGCTCTATCGATTGCCGATACATTGGGGATTCTGAATGACGGAAAACTGATTCAGCTAGGCTCGCCCGTTGAGATTTATCACCGTCCGGTCAATGCGTATGCCGCAAGAATGACGGGGCCGGTTAACATTATCAAAGCGAAATATCTTCCGTTGTTGGGCTTGCCTGAATCTGATCTGCCGAACGAATTAATCTGTTTGCGACCAGAGCAAATTAAGCTTGCGGATTCGGGCATTCCGGCGGTAGTGCGGTCAGTTTATTTTAAAGGCAGCCATTACGAAATCGACGTAGAACTATCGCGCTACGTATCACTACGTCTGCTGACTACCAATACGTACATACAGCCAGAGCAGTCGGTCAATATCCAGATTAATGGAGATAATCTCTGGCGGATCAAAGCCTAGTTTTGTAGAACCATTTCGTCGGTATCCGGTTGTGTTTCCAACAAACTAACTGACGCTATGAAAGACAAAGATGACGATCCGGGACAGGATGAACCAAATGGAAAAGCAGACATACTAGTCAGCGAAAAAACGGAAGGGGTAACGCCATCAGGTGTCGATGACAAATCGACTGGAATGGGCGAAGACGATTATCTGGGTAAAAGCAACAAAGACAAAGACGAATAGGCGTTATAAAGTTGAAGGGTTATAGAGTTGTAAGGTTTATTGCACATCAGCTAACCTTACAACTCTATAACCCTTCAATTTTATAACCTTATAACTCGTTACAGCATTCGCTTAATGAGTTGTTCAACGGAAATACCTTCGGCTTCAGCTTTGAAGTTACGTACAACACGGTGACGAAGAATCGGTAAAGCAACTGCTTTTACATCTTCGATATCTGGCGAGTATTTACCCGTTAACAAGGCATTACATTTTGCCGCCAGAATCAACGCCTGAGAAGCCCGTGGACCTGCACCCCATTCCAGATACTGATTGGCATCGGACGACGCTTTTTCGGTGTTCGGGCGGGTTTTGTGAACCAGGCTTACGGCATATTCCACTACATTGTCGACAACGGGTACCCGACGTACCAATTGCTGAAACTCCCGAATTTCTTCTCCCGAAATCACTCGATTTACCTCGGCTTTCTGATCAGACGTAGTACTTTTTACAATGTCTAATTCCGACTGATACGAGGGATAATCGAGGTAAATATTGAACATGAACCGGTCAAGCTGGGCTTCGGGCAATGGGTACGTACCTTCCTGCTCAATTGGGTTTTGCGTAGCCAATACGAAGAATGGCCGACCTAAGTTGTATTTCTGTCCGGCAATCGTAACCGCGTATTCCTGCATGGCTTCGAGCAGCGCCGACTGTGTTTTTGGCGGAGTCCGGTTGATCTCATCGGCCAGAATGATATTAGCGAAAACAGGGCCTTTGATGAATTTGAAATTACGCTCCTGATCGAGGGTTTCCGAACCCAGAATATCGGAGGGCATCAGATCGGGTGTAAACTGAATCCGGTTAAAATCGAGATCCAGTGCACTGGCAATGGTCTGAATCAGTAATGTTTTGGCAAGCCCCGGTACGCCTACCAGCAAACAGTGCCCCTGACAGAAAATAGCGGTTAATAAAAGCCGAACGGTATCATCCTGACCGATAACAACTTTCGAAATTTCACTTTTTAGTTTCTGATACGATTTGGTTAAGGCTTCGGCAGCCGCTACGTCTGATGTATAAGGCACAAGTATAAAAGTTAGTTTTGAATGATAGAATGATAGAATGATTGAATTGTTACAATGAAAACATTATTTAACAATTCAATCATTCTATCATCGCACCGGCGACCCGGTCAAAATTAATTTCCACCTCCAGTCCCCGCATTGGCTGCGCTATTCTGCGTCGTGCCAAATATTCGGCAGTTATGAAATTCCGGATCAACAATGATATACACATCGCCAACCGATTTGCGGAACCAGTCGTCAATAGCCCGGTTCTTTTTGTTCTGGAGAACAACAGTTTGTAACTTCTCGAAATCTTTGGAGTATTCTGCCGAGTGCGGAGCTGTTTTGGATTTGAAGTACAACAATCGTACCGCACTTTTGCCATCTTCTGTCCGATAAGGCAATGGCTTCGAAACGCTGCCTACCTGCATCGTATCGAGCATCTGAAACAGGGCGTATTCCATTGTGCCATCCATAGCCAGATGGCTGCTGTTGGTTTGTGGATCACGTAGTAGACCACCCGCATCGGCAGTCGATTTATCTTCCGAATAATCGTGAGCCGCTTTATCGAATTTGAGCGAATCAATCTGAATCAAATTGCGCAAACTGTCCAGATATTTTGTTGGCCCGGTCAGGTCAAGGCGGTTATAATCAGGACGTAACAGAATGTGGCGGGCGTGGTATTCGGCCCCACGCGTTTCGATGAGCTGGATCAGGTGCAAGCCAAATTCCGATTCAACAACATCCGACATTTCGTTAGGCTTCAATTTCAATGCTGCTCCCTCGAAAGGGGCCACCATCATACCACGTTTGGCAAAACCTAAATCACCGTTACGTTCAGCCGAGCCCACGTCTTCCGAATTTTCTTTGGCAAGTTTCCCAAAATCTTCCCCACCTTCAACCCGTTTCTTCAGGTCATACAATCGTTGACGTAGTGCTTCTTTTTGCTCTTTGGTTGGCTTGGCAAACCGTACAATCTGACCGACTTCTACTTCAGCGGGCATGTAAGGCAAACTATCTTTCGGAATGGCATCATAAAATTTACGAACCTCACGTGGTGTGATTTTGACATCGGTCGTAATTTTCTGCTGCATTTTCTGCACAATCTTCTGGTCTCGTACCTGTGTACGCAGTTCACTTTTCAGCATTTCCAAACTTTTGCCATAAGCTTCAATAATGTTCTTCTCCGAACCGAACTGCTGAATCATGTACTGCATCCGCTGATCGAGTTCGCTATCTACAATTTTATCGTCGACCACAACTGAGTCAATTTCAGCCTTGGCCAGCATCATTTTATTGATAACCAGACTTTCCAATATTTGGCATTTTTGCGGAGGAGTCTGATTCTGACCTACATACGATTGATGAGCTTCTTCAAGATCAGAACGTAGCACGTAGTAATTATCGACCTTCGCGATAATTTTGTTGATGCTTATGCCCTGTCCTTGCCCGAAGGTAGGCGAAGTCAGAACCCAGCCAACCAAAATCACGAGCGCACTACTGATTACTTTTTTCATGTTCTAAAGATACGCACAGAATTGCCAGGCAGTCTGTGTTTTAAGAAATTTTAAAGATGTTGGTATTTGTTGTTTCGGAATTTATGGTTCAGCCTGACATATAGAACGTTACTAAACCATGAAACAACCAGTGCATATTACTTTGCGAGTTTTCGAATTTCTTCTTCATTTACCTTCACCGGATACGTCTGTCGAAGCTGGGCAAGCCACTGTTTTTCCAGAATAGCCTGATACTCATTGATAATCGTACCGCGAGCTTCGGCAAATGTTTTGGCGCGTGCAGGTTCAATACGATCAATAATAACTGCTACCGGTTTGTTATTGGGCTTTATGAACGTAGTACCTACTTTCCATTGCTCAATGGCGTTGAGATAAGCTGATTCACCTTCTGCATACAAACCGGTTGTCATTGTAACGGGTGATGGATTTGTGGACGTAGCGTTTTTGCTGTTAATTGTTTTCACTACGTCTTCTCGGGCCGTAGTGAAATACTGAAACGTTACGTTACGTTGGGCGTCTTTTACCACGCCCGGACGAGCACCCTGATAATCTTTTTCCATGATACGACGTAGCGTGATACCGTTCCGTTGCAGATACGTAACAACGGAGCGAATCCGGCCTGCCGATACCGAATCCCGCTCATTTGGATCGTGAGAGCCAGCCACTTCAATAACGTAGTTGGGATTGTGACTCATCACGACTACGATGTCGAATAAATTCTCACGTTGACGGGTACTTAGGCTGGTCTGGTTCTTTTCGAAAGGAAGTGCAGCGGCCGACCGACGCAGTTGATACGGTTGTTTTCCGGTAAGGGCAGTTGCTGTTTGGCGCAATAGACTGTCATTTGTTGCGGTCAATATGGTGGCAACAGCGCGTTCCGAAAACGTATACTTCGCTTTATTCTGCTCAAAATACTGCTTTTGCCCAGTCGAATCGGTCATTGAACGTTCCCAAACATTCTGCTCCATTACCTGAGATAGTAAAACACCATCCCGAATTTCGCTAAGTAGTGCCTTAAATTCCGGCGATTTCTTGTCCAGACTCTGTTCTTCGGTTGCCATGAGTTGATCGCCCACAAACCGATCGAACAATCGACGCATTGCCACTCCCGGCGACCCCGCAGCAATCAATTCGCTGGATGAAACATTTCCCGCAGCGGTTGGTTTTCGCTGGGGCTGCTGACGCTGGCGCACGTAGGCGAAAAATTGGTTCGCCGTAAAAGGCTGATTACCAATAATGAGAATGGTTTTGTTTTGAAGAGCAGCGTCGAGCGGTTCGGTATAGCGCCACTGACCACGTAGCAAACTGCTATCGGCTTTCGTAAGGGCAGCATCGATCACTGGCTTAACTTCCTGAACGGAATATTCTTTACGTAACCGCTGAACAGTGACCTGCCGTAGTATATCGGCACGGCTGTCGGTAGTTACTCGCTGACGTAGTAGAGGGGCCATGGTTGTATAAGGCTCCAGACCTCTACGTTCGATGAGTTTGATAATGTGCCAGCCATAATTGGTGCGAACAGGCTTCGAATAATCGCCGGATTTGCCCAACCCAAAAGCGGCATCCTCGAAAGCCGGTACCCAACGACCCGGCTCAAAAATGGGTAATACCCCACCATTTGTTTTCGACGTAACGTCGTCTGATACGTCGCGACAAACTACCTCAAATGGTTCGCCTGTCTGCAAACGCTTATATGCTTCATCGATACGTTCCTGAGCTGCTTTCTGCCCCGCTTCATCGGCACTTTGACTTATTCGTACCAGTATGTGCGCCACACGAACCCGGCCCCGGCTCGGACGACGGCCATTGACTTTAACCAGATGATACCCGAATCGGGTACGTACTGGCTGCGAAATACCGCCAACGGGTAATGTAAATGCGGCTGTTTCGAGCGGATAGACAATACCAAATGCCGACACATAGCCCAGACTACCACCGTTTGGCGCTGTTGTTACGTCCTGCGAGTGTTCGCGGGCGAGTTGGGCGAAATCGGTGCCGTTCTGCGTTTGCCGGCGTAACTTCAGGGCTTCTTCATATGCTTTGGTGGTATCGGCAGGGAGTGCATCTTCTGGAACCGACAGTAAAATATGCGATACGTTGACATCCTCCTGCATCCGTTGATACGCTTCGGCAGCCATCGATTCAACCAGCACTTTATCCGTCAGATAGGATTGTGCCAATTGCTTCCGATACGTATTCATTTCCTCCCGAAAGGCTTCGGTCGTGTCGCGCCCTTCGGCTTCGGCGGCCAATACTTTCAGCTTTAAATTGGTATATAGATCGAAATACTCTTTAACGTCGGTCCGTTGGGCAGAATCGGCAGAGAGCTGGTTTTTGGTGAACGATTGAAAAAAATCGTCGGTAGTGAAGGCTTTGTTCCCTAGCGTTAGAATAACAGGCTTTGGGGGTGCTTGCTGCACAACTGGCGCTGTTGTTTTACAGGCCGTTACGAATAGTGCCAGCAGAATACCTCCTGAGAAATGGCGCATAGCGTCGGGTAAAAAATAGGTTTGTAGTTTGTAGGTCTGGCGTTGATAACCGTTTTCGACTATCTGCCATTTCCTGAAAACCAAGTTTATGGCAAAAACATTCGTTCTAATTATCAACGTTGTAGCCGGGTGCTTATTGGCGTCTGGGCTGGATTTTCACGGTTTTGAGCCGAATATCGTAGTCGAGCTGATAGGCAAATTTATCGCGCAGATGTTGCCCTTTGAATTCGGCGGGTACGTGAATAACCTGTTGATTCTGTTTTCGAACATCAGCTTCGCGAAGCTGGGTACTACTTTGCCCAAGCAGATCGTCTTCATCGAATTTATCGACCAGTTTCAGCCCAACTCCCGATGCCATTAGCCCTGCCGATACGTATTTCAGTGGCGTAAGGGCTTCGGTAACCGCAACGAGCAGGCCAATTGGAATGGCTACGATATTATGAATCTGCTGAATTTTCGCCATCGTCTCCTTGGCTCGATTGTAATCATCGACTTCAATCAGCACCACCGAAGCCACGATACGTCCGTTACGCGGAAGGTCGAGGCTGATGGGTTTAGCCTGTCCGTCACCGGCAGCCTGTAGATCGAGTTGTTGATTCTTCTTTATCGACGCTACGCCCCAGCCGCCATTCACCACGGCTACTGGCTTATTCTGCGCATCATAACTGGTGAGCGAGTACGCCATCATCAGTTCATCGTGTCGGCTGAGGGTTTCCTCTAAATTGAGTGCCTTTAGTGAACGCGGAGCCAATTCGGCAGTAAGTGCTGTTTTGCGCGCGCAACTGACTAAACAAAACACAAGCGCAACGCCATAAACGATAGAATAGAAACGCATAACTCGTTTACTTCAACTAAGAACTTCTTCAACAATGGACTCGCCCGACGAACGGTCACCGCTGGTCCATTGCCAACGTTCGTGGAGCCGAATCCGGCTATCGGCAAGCGATTCGGGAACGGAAAGGCATTGTCCTGTCATCAACTCTCCCTGTTCATTAATGTGCTCATAACGCATATCCAGGCTGTTATCGTCCAAGACGTTGGCAATAAGGAAACCTTTTACGATAGCCCCACCACTATAGTCGGCCCAGACAATTTTGCCTTGCTGATGGTAATGAAAAAGTGTATCGCCACTGACTTCGCCATTAGGCGTATTGGTTACTGATCGGAATAATTTGTTGTCGTACATATTAGAAGACGGGCAATTAGAGTCCTCCTTTGTTGAACAAGCCCGTAGGAACAGCATCTGGTCCTATCGAACTTTTACGCACCATATACTTGTCAACAAAGGACCAATTGTACTACCACAGTTATAGACGCCTGAACTGGAATTTCTGTAAATAGCTTCACCATAACCATTATTACAGGCTTTACCGCTGGAGGTTACTGATTGTGCATAATTTACTGGGCATGATGGCTGTTGGCCTGCAACTGATGATGCTTGCCAAAAACCTGTATCCTGAATAGTTGAGCCTGTAAATGATTTCCATTGGGTGCCATTATAGCCTTCGAAATCAGTGCCTGTCCATCTAATTGAACCTGCTGTTTCTGTTCCGCCTATTTTTATACCATTGGGCAAATACACACTTCCGTCGCCATTGATTTGTAATGGAGATGAGTACATATTAAAATCGCCTGCTTGTATGTAAAATTTTATGGATTGTCCTAAGCCTAATGCATAAACACCAACTTCGTTCGATGTTCTCCTAACACGAAAAGAAACTCCTCTTGTATCAAAACCGGTACCCACTCCTGTGAAACTATTTATAAGACTTAGGTTCGCAATTTCTTGACCGGGAACAGATAAAATAGTTGCACCTTGAGGTTGCAGAGTAAGTTGCTGTGCACCACTTTGAGTAAAAATGGCCAGCATACAAAAAGCAAGGAGTGGATATATATGTTTCATGGTTATAGAGTTTTCGAATGTTTGAAAGATCCTAAGTACAAACTTTTGACAAGACGTTAAAAACAGAAGTTGATAACTCAATACATCTAGACACTAGGTTCTTGTTGGCTCAGGCAATGGAAACTGCCTAATCCCCAGACAATATCCGTGGAGTCGATACCGACGGTTTTACGGTCGGGGAAACACGTAGCAATGATGTCCAGCGCTTGCTGATCTTTATCGCAGCGGAATGTTGGTACAATAACAGAGCCGTTTGTGATCAGGAAATTAGCGTAAGAAGCGGGCAAACGTAGTCCGTCGCTCACGACTGGATCGGGCATGGGAAGCTCGACAATATTGAGTTGTTTGCCGTTGAGCAACCGCATTTGTTTCAGTTCGTGGTGTATCTCCTGCAGGAACGGGTAATTATCGTCGCTCTGATTTGGCTCGTAGGCGGCAATCACTGTGTCTTCGTTCACAAACCGGACCGTATCGTCGATGTGGCCGTCGGTGTCGTCGCCAACGATGCCTTCTTCCACCCAAAGAACCTGTTGCACACCGTAATAATCGCAGAGATACTGCTCAATTTTTTCCTGCGTCAGATGGCTGTTACGGTTCTGATTGAGTAGGCAGGCCCGGCTGGTGAGCACCGTACCCGCTCCGTTAAACTCCACCGAACCGCCCTCCATGATGATACCGGGAGTTACGTAGTCGAGGTTTCGGTAATGAGCAATCTCAACCGGAATCAGGTCATCGCGGTCGTAAGGCGGGTACTTACCGCCCCATGCATTGTACCCCCAGTTCACGATCAACCGTTTGCCCTGCTCGGGATTGATGAGAAAAGCTGGGCCGTGGTCGCGACACCAGGAGTCGTTGGTAGGGTGGGGTAGTAACGTAATACGGCTCATGTCTGCCCCGGCTGCCAGCAAACGTAGTTTAGCTGCCTGAATAACAGTCTCATTATGAGCGTTAATGCAGACTTGCTCGCTTTCGGCAATGGCTTTAATAAAGTCGATATAGGCCGGAAACATCAACTCCTGACGTTCTTTTGTCCAGGAAGCTTCGGTATGTGGCCAGCTTAGCCAGGTCGCTACGTGCGGGTGCCACTCTGGCGGAAAGAAAAAACCCTCGCGGGCAGGAATGAAAGACATAGGCATGAGTAACGCGGAGATTCTACCCGCATCAATAACTAAGCGAAGAAATCTCCGTATTACGTTAATTTACTACAAAAGTAAGGCTTGAACGCTTTCCACAGTCAATTGTGTGAAATCATCGACGATCAACGTAGCACCGGTATCGGCCAGTTCGTCGCGGGTGTGTGTCGTTGCCAGCGCAATCACGATCATACCAGCCCGTACACCCGCTTCGATTCCGGCAAAGGCATCTTCGAAAACAACACAGCGATTGGGAGTTAAGCCCACGCGCTCGGCGGCTGTTAGGTAAATTTCAGGATCAGGCTTGCCATGAGTGATCATACTGGCGTCGACAATCGCATCGAAATAAGGACGTAGCGAAAGACCATCGAGGGTAAAATGAACGTTGCTTTCCGGAGCCGACGTACCAACGGCCAGCCGGGCATTGTGTGCTTTAAGTGAATCTAAAAAGTCGATCAGGCCCGGTGTGGGTTGAAGATGGGGGCGATACAGTTCGCGGTAAATAGCTTCCTTTTCTTCGGTAAGAACAATCAGTTCGCCGGGCGAAATTTGTCGCTGAAAAACGTAGGCCATTGAATCGGCGGAAACACGTCCATTGATGTGTTCAACATACTGATCAATCGTTAGCGATCGGCCGTGTTTATGGGCGAACTGAAGCCAGGCATTGATATGAAAATTGGTATTGGCAATCAAAACGCCGTCCATATCGAACAGAGCGGCAAAAGAAGCAGCGGCCATGAGAAAATTGTGAAATCAGCAAAAGCAAATGAAGTCACAAAGAAAGTGTATTACGGCCTAATTTACGCGGTTGTCGAGCGATACGTCGGGTAAAATGTCGCCTGCCAGCACGGCTGCTTCGTGCAATAATTCAGTAGCCACCAGCTCGTCTGTAACGTTTTCGATACGTTCGTCGAACTCGTCCAGCTTGTCATTCTGATTGGGCAACGAAGGGGTCATTCCCAACAAAAAACGACCTACATAGAGCAAACTAAGTGAAAAACGT
This sequence comes from Spirosoma daeguense, assembly GCF_054776875.1. NCBI lineage: Bacteria > Pseudomonadati > Bacteroidota > Cytophagia > Cytophagales > Cytophagaceae > Spirosoma > Spirosoma daeguense. The sequence goes on along the minus strand of NZ_BAAHBF010000005.1, from coordinate 521,754 downwards.
AGCTCAGGCAAGGTGTTACTATGACGCGTTTGAGGCTCTGTAGACATGATACTCTGGCAACAAAAATAAACCCCGACTCAGTTCGGGCCGGGGCTTGTAAACTATAAGGGTTTAATCTTGATATTTCGGTAATAAATCGGCGCTCCAGCGTGTTTGCCCTGCAAGCCAATGTAGCCACGTAGCGGTAATTCGGCGGGTGGTTTACTGAGCCACTCCGGTACTTTCGAGCCGTCGGGATTGGCTTTTGCAGATGTAAACGTAGCTAAGTCGATCGTGTTAATCAATTGGTTATTTAGTACTACGTATATCATCTTGCCCTGACACGTAATCGTATACCGATTCCACTCACCGGGTTTCTTCACCACGCCCTGTTTGGTTGGTGCCTGATGCCCAAAAAAGGCACCGCATTGCCAGTTGGTGGGTGATTCGGCCCATTTCTGCGCGTAATCGTCGGCAATCTGAATCTCTACTGAATTGGGAATCCAGTTCGCCGTATCGCTGGCATGAACCACCACACCACTGTTGGTTCCATCGGCTGTTTTGAAGAGTAGATCTAGCACAAAATCATCGTAAGGGACTTTGGTCCAGATGGATTTATCGGCGGTAGCGGTTAGGGCACCATCATCATCAAAGTCCCAGATACCTTTCTGGTAAGAAGCTTCTGACAGGTCAGCACCGAAAAGCGATTTCCAGCCAGGACCGCTTGGGTTCGGATGGCCTTTAGGTGGTGTTGGAGTCTGCGCAAAAACACATTGCGAAAGACTTATCAGGAAAACCGCCAGAAGCAGATTTTTTTTCATCAGGTAAAAGGTTTGCTCTATAAAGCTATTAATCAAATTAGTATAACGTAGCGGCCAGATATACATTCGACCGCTACGTTATAGTACGTTAATTCGTGTGTACGTATTGTGCTTCGCTACGTTCCTGCTCGCTCTGGCGGAAACTTTTCATAATCCAGCCCCCACCCACTACGTCGTCGCCTTCGTAAAAAACGGCAGCTTGTCCCGGAGCAATGGCCGAAACGCCTTCGTGAAAGCGCACGTCAATCAGGTCGTCTTCAAGTTGCGAAATGATTGCTGGCGTACCAGCATCTTTGTACCGCACTTTCGTAACGGTTTCGATTGGCTCGGCAATATGACCGTATTTCTGTAGGTTCAGTTTACGAACAATCATACCATCACGTAGCAAATCTTTATCGAGGCCTAGTACAACTTCGTTCGTTTCCTTGCGAATTTCGGTAACAAACATAGGCTGTCCAAACGCCATGCCCAACCCTTTTCGCTGACCAATAGTGTAAAAAGGATAACCCTGATGTTTGCCGAGAATTTTACCCGTTCCTTCCATCACGAAATTACCACCCGCAACCTCAGCCTCCAGACCCGGTACCCGACGTTTCAGAAAGCCACGGTAATCATTGTCGGGTACGAAACAGATTTCGTAAGATTCAGACTTCGTAACCAGTTCGATAAAACCGCGATCTTTGGCCATTTCACGAATCTCGGATTTCCGAAGATGCCCTAACGGAAGTTTTGTCCGGCTCAGACTCTCCTGCGATACTCCCCAAAGTACGTAGGATTGATCTTTCAACGTATCAACTCCTTTTGAGATAACGTAGCGCCCGGATGCTGGCCCCTGATTTTCTTGCCGAATGTTAGCGTAGTGACCTGTGGCAATCGACTCGCAATCGAGCCGATCTGCACGCCGAAGCAAAGCATCCCATTTAATGTGCGTATTGCAGAGAACGCAGGGGTTTGGCGTACGGCCTTCGATGTATTCGCCCGTAAAATGGTCGATAACAGAGTCGCCAAACTCTTCCCGAATATCCAGAATGTAGTGTGGAAAACCGAGGCTCACCGCAATGTTACGCGCATCGTTAATACTGTCGAGGCTGCAACAGCCTGTTTCTTTTTTGGAACTGCCCGAGGAGGCATAATCCCATGTTTTCATGGTCATGCCGATGACCTCGTAACCTTCTTCGTGCAGTAAAACCGCTGCCAGTGAAGAATCGATGCCGCCACTCATCGCGACCAGGATACGTCCGTGTTTGCTCATAATCTGCAAGGGTTCAAAGCCCTCCGATAATTGGTTTTATATGGTGTTATATGTATTGATGATAATTGTAAATCAGCCATTTATGATTTTGATAGAACCATGAAAATATAGGTAAAACCACCATTTGTTGTACCTATGTTGTACCAATTCTTCTTATATTTGTTAGAGTTGTGTTGTTCATGCACGATACAAGTTAACGCGTTTCCTAGAAAAAGCATTCAACGTAATTCAACTTTTTTATGGCCTCCTCCCTCAAAGTGGTTCTGCGTAAGAAGGCAAGTCAAGACGGTATGTTCCCGTTAGCTATCCGTGTTACTGTAGATCGTAAATCTTCTTATATCTATTTGGGACAACATCTACGTGAGAGCGAATGGGACGCAAAGGGGGAGAAAGTGCGGAAAAGCCACCCTAACTCAGTCCGTATCAATAATCTGATCACCAAGCGTAAAGCTGAGGCCAATGATAAGTTTTTGGAATTAGATGCCCAGCATAAAGCCGTATCGTCAAAGCTTGTTCAAAAGCAAATCAAATCCAATCAGGGCGCATCCTTTTTTGAACTCGCTGAAGCTTTTATGGAGAACATGCGTAAGCAAGGAAAGTACAACCGAGTGAGTACAGAGCTGCCGAGGCTCAATGTTTTTCGAGAATTTCTAAATGGAAAAGCTATTACTTTTTCTGAAATTACGGTTTCGTTGCTTAATAAGTTCAAGGCGTATTTGAAGGGCAGTCGGCAGGTTGGTGAGCGGACAGTGGCGAACTATATGATCCTCATCAGGACGGTATTCAATCAGGCAATCAATGATGGCTTGGTTGATCGGAAATACTACCCATTTAGCAAAGGAAAGATTGCTATCAAATTACCGGAAGCCAATAAGATTGGTTTGAATGCGGAGGAAGTTAAGATAATAGAAAATCTTGATCTTTCAACTGCCCCTGCATACTGGATGCATGCACGAAATATCTGGCTGGTCGCTTTTTATTTTGCCGGTATGAGAGCGTCAGATGTTTTGCGTTTAAAACATACTGACTTTCAAGATGAGCGTCTTCATTATACGATGGGTAAGAATGCCAAGCCAGGTTCAGTCAAGGTATCAGAAAAAGTACTTCAGATCATCAATCAATACCCAACGAGTGGTAAGCACGACTTAATATTTCCTGAGCTTCAGAAATTGAATGACTTCAGTGACGCTTATGATGTTCAACGTAAGATAGCTTCGGCTATCAAACGATTAGATATCGCTCTACATGAAATTGCTAAGCTTGCAGGTATTAAGAAAGGCCTGACGATGCACATCGCGCGGCATACATTTGGGAATTTGTCAGGTGACAAGATCCCCATTCAGCTTTTACAAAAGCTATACCGCCATACCTCGGTTACAACAACAATTGGTTACCAAGGTCACTTCATTCACAAAGACGCCGATGAAGCCTTAGACACAGTTATTGGATGATACACAAAACTTAAAATCCTGTGATCCTTACGGGCCGTACGGGTTCGATTTTCGCTCATAGCGCTGATTTTCAATGGGTTATGCGAGTGCCCGCGTAGCCCATTTTTTATTGGTACAACATAGGTACAATAATTCGCTTACAACAGTCTAAACAAGATATAGTCTCAAATTTCTTCAAGCCGAAAATATTACTTCAGCTATTTCTGTTGCTATCTCCTCAACAGTATAAGTCGAAGTATTCCTTGCCAGTTTGTCAGCTAAAGAGGGGCTGAAATCGATAACTTCTTTTTTAGTGATATTATGCCAAATTGGTAAAATAACCTGTTCACCAGTAACTGCTTTAGTGATTATTCCATCCAATTCGTAGTTTGTCCAACCTTTCTTTATGAAATCTTTCGATAGGACAACTATTCCGAACTTACTGTTGGCAAGGCCTTTATCAATTTTTCTTCTAAGGCTATCGCCGATTTTCATTTCGAATTCATCATACCAAACTGTAAGTTGTTTAGCTGAAAGAGCATGAGCTAACGGCCTTACAACATTGTCTTTATCTTCCGAAGCATGGGATATAAAAACATCAAATTGCTTTTCAAAATGGTCTGGATCGTTGTAGGGCAGGTCGTCACCTTTTTGAACCAATGATGGTACTGTTGATAACTCAGGCTGACGCATTGTTGGTAAGGGGCCAGGGAGTGTTCGAACAGATGATTTCACTGACCCACCTAAACCTTGTAAATCAATTGTGACATACCAATGGCCAGAATTTGGAACTGTAATTCGTACAGGTGATTGACGAGCTAAACCACCATAGTACTTATGGGCTCTTCCACTTTTATAATTTTGAAAATTGGAAGTATCCATCAATCTTACATTTGCAGCATTGCCTGAAAGGGATACTTCGATTACTTGACCTCGTTGCTTGTGTCCCAAATCATAGTAATTAAATTTCATGACATTAAATTTATGATTTAAGTGCAATATAAATATCTTTAAAATAAAATATATAGATTAACAGAAAAAGTCTAACATATCGCTTTATCCTTGCGCTTAATCTGTTGTTGAGTTCAAAGAGGTGACTATTCTTTTTCGGTTCAGCTATGAAGTACGATAAGATCATGGAACATAATTTGCCTGAAAATTATGTTGTCGATATTACTCCTGTTGAATTTGAAGAATTGGTAAAAAGCTTTTTGTCTGAAGCGGGCAAAACGCTACCATCTGTTGAGGTTATCCATAATGTCAAAGAGAGGGGAGGTGACGGTACATATCAAATTGATGTGAAAGCGACTTTTGATGTCTTCGAGGGGGGGGAGAATTACGGTTCTAGCTGAATGTAAGAAATATAAAACACCTGTTAAGCGAGAAAAAGTTGAAATTCTTTATAGTAGATTGCAGTCGCTTGGTGCCCATAAAGGGATGATTTTTTCAACATCAGGATTTCAATTAGGAGCGATAGAATTTGCCGCTAAACATGGGATTGCTTTAGTTAGACTTAGGGAAGGTAAATTTTCTTATGAAACCAAATCGCACGATCATAGAGTAATTGAAATTCCACCCTGGGCGGATTGCCAAAATACGAAGGTGTTTACATTCACAATGTTGAGGATCCGAAGTGTTCGATTTCACATTTGCAATCAGGATATTTGTCTTCCTTAACTGATTTCATATACAATACAAAATCTGATGGAAGTCATATGTCTGGAAGATGATGCATTTTTTGCTCTGGTTGAACAGGTCGTCGCTCGTCTGAAAGAGAAGAGTGCCCAAGAAAAAGATAAATGGATTTCTGATGAGCAGGCTATGCACTTGCTCAACATAAAATCAAAAACCACATTACAGAAGCTTCGAGATAAGGGGGAAATCCGTTTCTCCCAGCCACAGAAAAAGATCATTATTTATGATCGTGATTCAATCAATGCGTATCTCGAACAGAATGCCAAAGACATATTTTAACTATGGAAGACAATGATAAAATTAAGCCAGACTATCTAAAAGGCTTTAATGAGGGATACACGATTGCTCAACATATGCCTGAGCTGGCAGAAAAACTAGCTCAGGTGAAAACAGAAAGTGATCGTATGGTAGGTTTTAAAGATGGCCGTACTCAGTTTCAATCAGAGCGCTTGAAGGATAAGCTTCCGTCCTGGCTCAAAGGTGAACGTCCTTCAAAAGAGCAGGGCTCTCCTGATAAGACCAGAAACCGCAGTATCGAGCCAGATAAGGAGTAACATCTAATCTCGATCTTTATCTTGGTCACGTGAAGGAGTAGGGGCTGGATCTGTGTTTTCCAACGCTTTCGTATATCCCAGCGACATTGAAAACCGTGCAGACATTGATAAATCGGCTTTGTCTTGTTTTATGGGTGTTTGGATCTTTTGCTTTGTCGGGCTGGATCGTTGAGCAGCGGCTGCTACCAGCTTGGCATCCATATAATCCTGAGATTGTTCAATCTCCTTTGGTATCTCTTTGTATTGCTGCATTTCTTCCTGACTCACTCCTCGAAATGGGTTAGGAAAAAGCTCCTCTCGTACCTGATCGCGTATAGACCGGCCTGTCTTATTTTCTGCATTCCGAGTATCTGCTTCAGTCTTTGCAAGCGTGTCCACTTTTAACTGATCTTGCTGTTGTCTTAAAAACTGCGTGGTTTGATCACGGGTGCCAGGTTGCCGTGAGCCTATAAAACCAGGTGGTTTATAAATAATTTGGGGGCCTTGATCTTGTGGGATATTTTCGATCTGGTTATCGATTGATTGGAGCCGTTCGGTTGTCTCATTTAACCTTTCTTGGACATGCTCATACCCTTCAGGGAAGTTATTCTCTTTATCATCTGCCTGAGCCATATCCTTGTCAATTTTTGATTGATAATCAGCATATATTATGCTAATGTAATGAAATAATTGACCTGTTTTTCCTTGGAGGCCTATCAATGACCTGGAAGCAGAAAGTGATTGATGAACATTATGGCGGAGATGCGAAACGCTTTGAAGAAGCTTTTGCTGATGCTGTTGTTGAAGGTCGGAAAGATGTCGTCAGTTGGGACAACCTAGTTGCTGATGCGGCAACATTTCCGGACCTGAAAGAAAAAGGCCGCGAGTTTATCGAACACTATTTGGGGTATCTACCAGGAGATAGTGTTATCGTGCCGTTTGAACCCTACTTACGGGCTTTGCTTAATTTTTATTATAAGCACCAACTGGATGAGGACACTTTTATCGAGCAATTGGAAGAGCATTTGAAGCTTATCCGAAATGCTGATATGCGACACAATACAAGTTTGACGTATGACGAAGCTATATACCAAAACTATCATAAAACATTCGCGGCATACGGTTATGCCGTGAAAAGCAGGCTAACGCGCTTTCTAGGTTATGAGCCAAAACTGGAACATTCACTCATCGCTGAAATGTGGATGCGGAATGTCATGGCCCATGATGAAATCCAACTTCCTGATGAATTGACGCCAGTTGATTGGAAAGCAATTACGCTGATCAAATATCGTGAGGTCTTATTGGAGCAGGGACAAGCAGCAGCCGATGCTTCTGCTTTCTTGATGCTGTCCTAAAAAAACACCTGGAAGTGCTGGCCGCAGCAAAAATTAGTTCGAACTAACGCGCGTTTTTATTTGGAGTCGAGCAACTTCTGCAATAATTCAATCTTCTCACGTTCAGACTGTAATAATCTCTCATATAGCTTTCTGTTCTCTTCAACCGCTTCAACCCATTTGTCAATAGGGTTGAAATTATAGAGAATCAAAGCGGCATGATCATTATACGTGTTGGAAATAATGTTAATCGCCTTTTCTTCGGAAAAGTTTTTAATTACGTCTTCTGAAACACCTAGCAGTTTTGATATTTTTTGAAGGACGGATGCATCCAACACTTCCTTCTGCTCGAGTTGGGATATGGCTTGTTGGCTAAGTCCTAATGAGTTAGCCAAAACATCTTGCTTAATGCCAAGTATTTCTCGAATTCGTTTGACGTTGCGGCCTTGGTGTATCGTGTGCGTGTCCATGCACAAATCTAAGTGAAATCATACTGGTAAAAAACAAGCTTTTGTCTTGTGCGATACAAGTTATAAGATAGCCAAGAGTTACAATAGATGGTGTAATTTTAATCACACCCAAACGATAACCAATTATGATAGGGACATACAATAATGATATTCTTTTCGATGATCGTTCGCTCCTTGAAGCGACGTTTGGTGAAAACGCATTGAAAGTTTCTTCGATCAATGCCAATTGCGATTGTGATGGATATTACGCTAACCAGAACGATGAAGACCTTAACCCCCATCCGATCCCCGCATCTGCTACTTCGGCCAATTAATGCGGAGTATTCCTACGTTGTTAACTGTGCTTACCCGCGATCCCTTCGTCTGTTGACGAAGAGGCAGGCGAATATTATCGAAGCTATTGATGGGCAGTCCACGCTTTCTATGTTGAGCGAGAAGTTGGCTATTCCACTCAATATATTAGAAGAGTTTTCAAGCCTACTCAATCAAACAGAAATTATTCGGTTCAATAGCCAATTTAGTAAACCCAAAAAACCACCCACTCCAAAATCGCTCAATTTCTGGATTCATACTACCAATCGCTGTAACCTAGCGTGTAGCTACTGCTATATCTCAACATTGAATACAACTGAGGGGATGTCGGAGTCGACCAAGCAGCAATTGCTAGAGAAGGTGGTCGAAACCGTTATTAAGCGTAAGCTTACTCATATTAAATTCAGACTGGCGGGTGGTGAGCCATTAACCCAGTTCAAATCCTGGAAAGCATTTATCCCTCAGATCCGACAACGATTACAGGAAGTTAGATGTCGTTTTGACGTCTCCTTCATCACCAATCTGACTATTCTTACAGACGAGATCATTACATTCTGTCAGGAGCAGAGCATTAGCTTTGGTATTTCGTTAGATGGCTTAGAAGAGTACAACGATACCAGCAGGCCCTTCAAACAGGGAATGGGAAGTTTTAAGCATATTGACCAGAATCTGAAAAAGTTGCTGGCCAATCAGGTTCCGGTAACGGTCAATACTGTTATTACCAATCACAACCTGAAAGGATTACCTGATTTAACCCGTTATCTAATTGGATTGGACGTACCGTTTCGCTATTCAATTGTCAAAGGGGAAGACCTGGATGCCGAGCTTTTAGAAAGCGGCTTGCTATCAGCCTATGCCTTTATGGATGAAGCTATCCAAACTGGGTGGCCTTTTTCCAAGCGTCATCAGTTTTGTGATCTCAAGCCCCGTGAACTGGGATTTCAGACCTGTGCCTCCGGGTTTTCCGGAGGAGCGATTTATGTAGATGGTACGCTCAATTACTGCCATGTCCATTTTGGCGACGAGCGCCAGTCTTCTCACTCCATTTTTGATCCAGAATTAGACCTTGTCGATATGATTGAGCAAGGGCTTCATGTTGAGGAGGCTAGATCGAGTGACTGTAAGGTTTGTCGTTACAGTGCGGTTTGTACCAGTGGTTGTCCTGTCTACCGAGTCAATGGAAAAGATCCCCAATGCAGTTTATACCATAAGATCATTCCTCTTCTTTATGACCTGCAAGCCAGGGAACGATTGAAACAGCTACGGGATATGAAGATCGGTTAACTACTGCTATGCTCATGGCTGGTATCAATAGGAAAGGCCGGGTAGCTAATGGCGGTGGATGCGACAGTGTGGATTTCAGTGTTGGCATTAATAGGTCTATTTTTGCAAGTACACCTGCAACGGACGCATAATGAAAAATCACTCAAGCCATTGGCACAAATTGATTTTAGAGACCGGCAAGACCATCTTTATGTGCGTATCAGCAACAACGGAGTGGGGCCGATGATTATTGATCGGCTCTGTTTTATCAAAGACGGCAAACTTTACGTGACCATTGAAGAATGTCTGGAGTTGGCTAAACGTTCTTATTCACGACTGGATAGCAATGAATCTGTGCGGAAGGTCATTTTGCCAAACTCGTCCTTAGTGATTTTTGAAACTCGCTTTGAAGAGCATGAAGGTGAAGCAGCCATAAATCATGCTCGGCAACAACTAGCACCGATCACACTAAAAGTGCAGTTTCATGATATCTATGATAATAAGATGACCATAGAGCGCGATTTTCACTGGTTTGCACGCTATGAATTCGAAGGAAAAGCTTGATGGAAAGCTTTTTTATAAAGTAGATGAGGTGGGCTGGTTTAGCCAGGCACTTTTTGATTAAGATACTATAATTAACGTGGGGTTGTGTATTTACCTGAATAAGTAATATTCGCTTTTGACCATAGGGTATCACCATCAATGATGGCACCTTTTACACCATGGTTGTCGATAAAACGTACATTTCTCAATTCGTTACCAGTAAGGAGTTTATTAGACTGAACGCCTATCAGCAAGCCGACAGAGGTCAGAAGTAGGGGCTTAACAAGATTGGGAATCATTTGTGAAAACCTTTTCAAATTTTGATTAGTCTCCATCGCATTTCCTACTCGATTAATTATCTAGTTCTAATACGACAGAAAGATAGCAAACGTTTCACGCGAAATCAAGACAAAATATCTATATACCAATATTAGCATAAGTCACTTTCTATTTATTTTTTCCTCGATTTTCATAGCAATAAGTATACCTAAAAGCAAAATGGTTAAAAGTTGAAAGGCTTCTGATAGTGTCAAGCTAGAGAAAAAGCTCACAAACTGCGCTAACACTGCTACTAAAAAAACACGGATAATAGGCCATGAACTAGTACATAGACCGGTGACGATTACTACAATAACTGTTTTTGGAATTTCTAATAAGAGTTCGAACAAACGTTGATGAATTTTCTTCTTAGGAGATTTTTTCGTTTTCTTCGGCTCAGAGGAATCCTGTGTTGTTAATCCAAAGAGTAGTAGTAAGAGAAAAATCGACTCTGAACACAACCAGCTAGTATTTTCTAAAGCTATCATGTTATTAGTGGTCATAGTATTACACCCACTAAAATAACAATTGAAATGGATTTTAATCTCAAATTTTTAAGATTAATTTTCTGTGAATCAGGTAGTTAAATTAAATTGTTTGTTTATATAAGCAAATGGAAGAAAGCCTTTGTAATCGATGGATTACAATATATTTTATAATACTTCTTTTTGTAGTTTTTAATTCTATTATAGAATTACAGAGTTGTAATAACGACTTCTGTATTGGGTTCCGGATTGTATACTCGCACAAAAATATAGTCTCTTTTATATTTGTCCTTTTTTCCAGTCCTTTTTTCAATGTGACTATTTAGTCCGTTTACTATCTTTCCTATCGTGGCCTCAGATGGACGGGAGTTACCCCCGCGACAAATTCTGTTTATAGTTGCCTGATTAACATTGGCTGCCCCATGAATTTCTGCTTGCGTAATACCCTCTTGATTAATAACAACCTGCAATCGGTTTTGATAGAATACCATGTAAAGTAATGTATTTTAATAGTTTTACAAGCAAATAGATGCAAATCTAATATGTTTTAAATAAATTTTACAGAAAATTTATTTAAATTAAAACTTATTTTACTTATATTGTCTTTTTTGTATTTGTCTTAATTGTCTAGTTACAACGGGTAAGTATTATATATTGCGTTTCTTATTGCGTTATAAATTTAGGGTTTGGTTATAAATGCCATCCTGACGCTACTTATAATCTACTTTCTAAGGAATGGAAATTGTTCTTTAGGTTTCAATTTGATCACTCTATCTAATCAAGTAACGAAAAATCAAATTTCATTTTTGGAGTCTTTATCCTACCAATAAAGGTCAGAACTACTCAAAGGCAAAATACGGTGACCAGTACATATGTAAGCGAACAGCTGTATTCATTTGGCAAATAGTAATCCGCTTTTCCTTTCAGGTTTATCGTTCTTAGAAAAAACAAGGTCTGAGTGTAAAGTTGGCATATGTGTGTCTGTCTCACCCGATGATAGCCATAATTCGTGGGCATCAAGCAATAGACGATACCGGGCTTCAATCGCTTCTATACGTGTCGCGTTATATGTTTGGGCTGATTCGGCACGTAATCGTTGTGCGTTAAGCAGATCGATCATATTTACCTCTCCCAATTCGTAGGCGCGATTCATCTTTTGAGCGTTTTGCATCAGACTATCATTCGCCAATTTTGCACTTTCCCAGCTGCTATAACCTGATGCCGCTTTGGCATAGGATACAGCGATATCATTCAGAATTTCACGATTTTTCAGAGTGACTTGCTGATCGGCTATAGAGACCTGTGCACGTGCGACATCAACATCTGCTGCCCTTGTCCCTGTACCTGGAATAGGGATAGAGAATCTAAGCCCAAGATACCGTTCATCTCCACCTTGCTCTGATCCATATTGAACGCCTAAAGCTGGATCTGGAATTTGATCGAGCTTTGTTCGGTCGACTTGGAGTTTTGCTTGCTGAGACAGTGCTTGTACACGTTTCAATTCGTGATTTTCTTCCAAGATTTTGTTGCGCCACATCGGTTTTGGCTTTGACCCAGTCAAACCATTGTGATAACAATGTCCGTGCGGCTTCATGGTGTATATTGTCAGCCGAAAGTGGACAGCTGGTGGTGAAAAGAGAAGAGACGGTTTTAAACACGTTGTAGTTTCTGAAAAATATGACCACAGCGGTGGGCCGCTTTTCCGCCTTTGGACCATCGATAGCTGCTTGATTTTTTGCCGTTCGGCTATGATTTGCTCTTGGCGGCCCCAATACGCATCAGCTGGCCGTACATTCTCAAGTGATTCATGATAGCGTTGGTGATTGTAGTAAGCTACCCACTCCGTTAAGCGTGCTCTAAACTCATCTGGACTATAATAATGCTCCAGTAGCAGCACATTTTTCATCGACCGGTGATACCGCTCAATCTTGCCCTGCATCATGGGATGAAACGGTGCACTGCGAATATTCTCAATGCTTTCCCCGTTCAGATATTCTTTTAAGTACTGAGAGACGTACGCTGAACCATTGTCCAATAGCATACGAGGTCGCTGATCAGCAGTCAAACTACTGGCTTTCAGAGCCGTTTGCACGGTTTTCTCCACATCCGTAACCTGCATCCCCGGACACAGTTCCCAAGCTAGGATGTAGCGCGAGTAATCATCCAGCACTGTTGAGAGGTAATACCACCCCCAGTTCTTAATACTAATAGGACTTACGCACCAACGACTAACTTAGTGCATGATTAGCAAAAAGGACTACGTTGAATATCTCATCAGTACCCCGTTTAATTATACCTGCACGCAGATGGCCGATCACAAGCAACAGGTAAGCCACGATATGGTTAACCGCTTTCTGAAGTCGGAACGCTTTCATTCAGGACATCTTTGCGCATTAGTTGAACCACATTTAAACGACAGAGCAGATTCATTTTTATTAGTTGATGATAGTGTTCAGGACAAACGATATGCTCGCTTTATTGAGCTAGCCAAACGAGACAATACTCTGGCAATGAACACGCTACTATAAATGGTATTAATTTGGTTAATCTCGTCCATTCCACAGGAAATGAGGGTGATTTTTTTGCCCATTGATTATCGGGTCTATCACCCTGATACCGATAACAAGACGAAAAATGATCACTTCCAGGATATGTTTCGGCGGGCTATTACCCACAAACAACTCAAAGCTAGAACTGTACTTATCGACAGTTGGTACGCTTCAGTCGATAACCTTAAACTTATCCACCGGTCTGGTTGGGCTTTCTTCTCTACACTGAAGAGCAACCGGATGGTTTCCCTCAATCGAGACACTGGCTACCGGCATCTGGATGAACTGGTTTTGGTCAGTTGCTGATGAGCAAACTGGCTTATCGATTAAACTTAAAGAAGTCCCCTTTCTGGTTGGCCTGTTCAAGATAGTTGCCCCAAACGGCAGCATTGAAAGGCTTATTACAAATGACTTACAGCTAACGACAAACCGGTTTGTCGCTGAAACTAACAATGCTGTCCGTTGGCAAATTGAGCAGTTTCATCGTAGTTTTAAGCAACTCACAGGTTCGGAGAGTTGCCAATGTCGAAAGGCTCATGCTCAGCGAAACCACTTAGCTTGTTGCTACCACGCCTGGATTTCGCTTACACTTAAAGCCAAGCAAGCTCTTAAAACGGTTTACCAACTTCACACCGATCTATTCACAGCTTATCTGGTATTGATCTCTATCTTTTCAGATTGGGTCATGTGATGGTATCGATTAGTCGTCGGCTTTGAGGCTTTTTTAATGCCCTATTTTCTAGGCTCAACTCAGCCACCAGCTGTTTGAGGGCCTCATTTTCCGCTTTGATGGACTGAACTTCAGGGGGCGGTCGCTTCTCGAGTGGTATCGCCAGCCAATCGTTTTTTACCGGCTTCTAAGAACTCTTTACCGCTTCGGCGGACCGATCCAGCGGTAATAAATATTGGTGTTGAGTCCTTCTCGTCGACAGATCTCGGCTACTGATTGTTCACCTTGTAGGCCTTCCAAGACGATGCGTATTTTTTCTTCGGCGGTGTATTGGCGTCGGGTCTGCCGTTATGATGGATAGCGCTGGTTTGCGCTCGGGGGAAGTGGCTTGAGTCGTTTTAGAACGGCTAGGAGGAGATTTTTTGGTTGAATTGGACATAACCAAGGTGATTTAGGTGAAACAATTTACTGAATTGTCTCTTCTCATTTTCACCTCTGTCCAATTTCATTTGACGACGTACATTGTATTGTTGAAACATGCACGTAGGACTGAGTTTGGCGACCCAAAACTACGGCCCCACTGCGGCCTTTGGTTACGATCATTACTTTTTAAGGACTACCTAATAAATTATTCAATTTCCCCGATTATAGGCAACGCAGATTAAGTTGCATATTGAATATCGAGTTCCCCAGTATTATTAAGAGGCTAATAGTCAATAGATTATTGACACGGAGTTACTGCTTTTTTGCAAGCAATCAAAAAGTATACCTATAAAGTAATAAATAGAATTATTAGATTTACATGAACTATCACTTTTGCTTAAGTCAGATTTTATACTTTCAGCAAGAAGGCTATCTACTATTTAATAATATATATATGCACGATAAAAGAGGAAGTATCTGGAGAAAATGGGACTTACATTTTCATACACCAAGTTCATATGACTACGCTGACAAGTCAATCACCAACCAAGAAATAATTGATGGACTAATTAAGAATAATATTGAAGTTGTAAGTATCACGGACCATCACATTATAGACGTAAAAAGGATAAAAGAGCTTCAAGCTCTAGGAAAAGGCAAAGTTACTATTCTGCCGGGAATAGAATTTTTGTCCGACTTAAGGGGAAAAGAGCCAATACATTTCATAGCAATCTTCGCTGAAGATTGTAATATGGATTATATATGGGCCCAAATCGAAAATAGCACAGAAATAAAACATGTAAGAGGTAAAAGTAAAAGCCACAATGAAGTATACTGTGATTTACTAGATACCAGCAAATTAATTAGAGAACTCGGCGGAATTATTACAATTCATGCCGGGAATAAAAGTAACGGAATCGAAAACATAACTAATTCTCTTCCGCATGCAAGTGCTCAAAAAGAAGATATTGCAATTGCGGTCGATATCTTCGAACTGGGAAAAGAAAAAGATATCGAAGGCTATACAAAGCACGTTATACCGCATCTACAAAAAGTAATTGATAAAACGTTACCATTGATTGTGTGTAGTGACAATCATGATATTAGAGATTATATAATTAAACAGAATTTATGGATTAAAGGCGATCCAACATTTTATATCTTAAGGCAATTAATAAACCAGCCAGATAGAGCCTATATTGGTGCAAAGCCTGCTAGTTTAGAAGTTGTTGAAAATAACCCAACAAAATATGTTGAAAAAATTAAAATTGGCAAAAAAACAGGTTCTATTTTCGATGAGACATGGTTTAATGATACTGAGATTCATCTAAATCCAGGCTTGGTTGCTATTATTGGCAATAAAGGAAACGGTAAAAGTGCCTTAACGGATATACTTGGTCTTTGCGGAAATACACATAATCACACAGGTTTTTCTTTTCTTCACCCCAAAAAATTCTTAGACAACAAAAGAAAGAAAGCAGAAAATTTTGAAGCTACTCTGACATGGCGAAATGGAAAGACTAGTACCCATTGTTTATCTCAAGATACGGATGTAAATCAAGAAGAACGTATTAAATACATTCCGCAGAGCTATTTAGAAAAACTATGCGTTTCTATAGAGGGAGGAGATTTTGAAGAGGAATTGAAAGCAATTATTTTTTCTCATATACCTCAATATGATAGGTTGGGGAAAAATAACTTGCAGGAATTAATTAATCATAAGACGCAAATAATAAGAGATGATATAGAAAAAATAAAAAGTGATGTATCTATTATTAATAGTAAAATAATTTCCCTAGAAGAAAAAGAAAATCCCGCCTATTTGTCGAAGCTTGAAGAAAGTTTAAAATTAAAACAGGAAGAGTTAGAGGCTCACCAAGCATTAAAACCGAAAGAAGAGGCTCAGCCAGAAATTGCTGGGAGCAATTTTGAAACTACAAATGAATCAATTAGGCGATTAAGAGAAGAGAATAGTCTTGTAACTCAAGAGCTGCGCGTGAATAACCAAGAAATCAGTATCTTGAATGGTGAAATTGAGATCTTAAAACAAAGAAAGCAGAGCTTAGATTCTTTAAAGCAACAACTTGATTCACAAATTGTAGAAAACCAGCGTATTCTTGGAGATGCTGGAATTGATCTGTCAACTATTTTTTCGTTTCATTTAGATACAAGCCCAATATCAAATTTGATTACTGAGAAAGCTGTTAGAAGTAAAACACTTGAAGCAATCGTTGCTCCTGATGGAGCATATTCATCTAGACTAGCTGCAATTCAGAAAGAGCTTATAGAGCTGCAAAATCAATTAGACTTACCTGCTAAGCTATACCAAGAATACCTGACTAATTTGGCTAAATGGGATGAAGTAGGGCAGGCCATCATTGGAGCTTCTGATGTAGAGGGTTCAATGACTAACTTGATAGCCAATATTACATACGTAAAAGACCAACTAGGAAATGATTTGAAGGATAAGTATAGGGAGCGTAAAAAGTTAGTTCAAGATATTTTTAAAAAGAAGCAGGAAGTACTTGTTATATATCAAGACCTGTATAAGTCTGTTACTGAGTTTATTACAAAACACAATGCTTTAATGGATTCATATAAAATTACGTTTGATACATTATTTAAAGAGCAAGATTTATATAGCCGATTTGAGGGGTTTATTAATTTTAATTCAAAAGGAAGTTTTTATGGATTAACTGAGGGGCAAAATAAATTGAAAGATTTATTTGAAGTTGCGGATTTTTCTAGTGAAGAAGAAGCTTATTCATTTGTATTTAAAGTCTTGGACCATATTAAGTATGACAATAGAGCGGGAAATAGATCATATAGAGAAATCAAAGCGCAGCTGAAGTCTGGTAATTCATCTATTGATTTTTATAATTTTCTTTGTGGATTAGACTATTTGGCTCCGGGATATGATCTTAAACTAAGTAACAAAAACGTTTCAACACTTTCTCCTGGTGAGAGGGGGGCTTTATTACTTATTTTTTATCTTATACTTGATAATAATCATATCCCTTTGATTATTGATCAACCAGAAGAAAATTTAGATAACCAAAGCGTATTTAAAATATTGGTACCTTTTATCAAAATGGCTAAACTAAACCGGCAGGTTATTATTGTAACGCACAATCCAAATCTTGCAGTTGTTTGCGATGCAGATCAAATAGTTCATGTGCGTATAGATAAAGAAAATAAAAATGAGGTATATGTGATGGCAGGAGGTTTAGAAAATGCAATCATTACTAGCAAAATAGTTGAAATTTTAGAGGGCACATACCCTGCATTTTTTACACGAACTAATACTTATAAATATGTAGGAAGGCATTTAGCTGTATAGTTATAGTTGATAAATAAATATGATTGATATTGATTACTTGAACTGCACTTATTTATCTAATCATGAATTTAGATTCACACTGGATAAATCTTACTTGTCCTCGCTGTAGTTACATTGCTGATGTGCAGATTGTTAGCGTCCGTCTAGGGGAAACAATAATTTGTCACAACTGTAAATTAAATATCAAATTGCAAGATGAGACTGCATCTGTCCATACTGGCATACGTAGTGTTGAACGAGCATGGAGTGATTTATTGAACACATTTGAAAAATTTAATTAACTCATGTATTATACTCACCGATTGAGAAGTGATTTGCAGGAATGGCGTAATCGTTTACACAAGTCGAACCATGAAAATTTTGGCACTAATCTGACACTGTTTCGTAATCGAATCGATAATAATCCCATACTCAAAAGTATATTGGATAACGCTGTTAATATGCATTGTTTAGAGGAAAGCATATTAGATAGTATTATAAAAAGACGAGTAGAGTTAGAGAAAGCACCTTATCAAACTACAGATGAAGCTAGACTAGCAGCCATATTATATCAGCGAATCAATCATTGGTTTTTAAAAGGTTTTCATCACCATAATCTTACTGGATTTCACAATAATTTTCATGAAGGATTAAATCGATTTTTGGAAACTGAGATCGAGCCAATTATTAATTATTTGCAGGATAGTTTAGATGAGGTTAATTTTACTTTGTACCTTTTAGAGAAATATAAAGCACGGACTGAATGGTTCACCCGCCAGAATTTGTTTAAAAAATATCAATTAGCCACAAAGAATTACGAGGAGATTTTTGAAGACGACCTGCGCTTATTTTTGTTCGATCAGGGTGTCAATTATCCTTTTTCAACACCAAAATCAGCCACTGGTCGAGCTGACATCATTGGTAATTTAGATAGCAATGATCCATTAGTACTTGAAATTAAAGTATATGATACATCTAAATCGTATCGCAAGAATCGCATAATTGATGGTTTTACGCAGATCGTCAAATATGCTAACGATTACAACAAAGATGTTGGTTATTTAGTTGTCTTTAACCTAGATCCTATTGAGATTAAGGTTACTAGTAGCGATCCTAACAAAAGCCAGGCATACCCTGCTCGAATAACATTTAATGATAAAAACTATTTTATAATATTTATCAATTTAAACTCCGATTTACCTGCTAGCAAACAAGGTAAAATAAAAGTAGAAGAAATTAGTGAAGTAGAACTTTTTGAACGTGCATATACGGAGTAGGATCTTTTTTAAAGATCACAAAATCAACTTGCTGATCGTTCATCGATCAGCAAGTTTGACATGAATCAATAATTCATTTGGTGTTCGCTGTAAATAGAATAGAGAAGTGTTACGATCGAACAAAGTCTTGCAAAAGCCTATAATCATGAGTGTCCGCTGCTTGTAGAGCGGTGATGTAGCGTTTACGTGTTGCCGTTGGATTGGATAGGTCAGTGCCTCCCCAGCTGAATGCAGTCTGCTTTAAAAGATCAGTCAGTAAGATGTCCGCCATTAGCCTCGCATGGCGGCCATTTCCATTTGGGAACAGATGTATCCAGACCAATCGATGGTGAAAGCGGCAAGCGATTTCATCCGGGGTATAAGCATTATATGCAATCCAGGCCTTGGTATCGTGGAGAAGCTGTCTAAGCTCAACCGCAACACGGCTCCAGGAAACACCAATATTTTTATCCGTACGTCGAAAACGGCCTGCCCAGCGCCATACTTTTCCAAACATGTTGTAATGAAGTTGACAAATAAAGACTTCATCCAGAATGTCAGTTTTTCGCCTACGGGCCAACCACGTAAGAGCATCCTGAATGTTTTCTTGCTCCCATCGGTCCAGTTCGCTACGTGTGGTAATATGACTCAGTTTTAAGCCTTCGATTTCTTCTGGTTCTAATGGTGTGGCCCCCGGCGGATAATCAAACAAGCTCATTGATTCCAAAAATCCTTAGGGTTCTCGATCAGTATTTTGTGGATGAGATCATTCAAAGAGTTCGCTTTTGCTTCGTCATTAAGCTCTTGCTCCTCTAGCCGCATCGTATGGTTGACTCGTCCCATGCGTTTTAGGGCAATCTTTCGTGCCTGGTCCCAAACCATCTCTTCCAAACTTGTAGTAGGAACAAACCCATATACAAATCTCATATTTAAACCATCAGCTATTTTTTTAAGTGAGGAAAGCTTCAAATCACCCTCTATTTCCGAATTTTCTAAACGTGAGATACGCGATTGATCAATGCCCACCCGTTTGGCCAATTGTTGCGTTGACATGCCCAAGGCTTCACGAATAGCTTTTATCCAGCTGATATCAGAATAGCCGGTCAGAAACTGGGCTTTTATTTTCTTGTCCAGCTGTTCTCGAATGAGTTTTTTATCCCAATAGGTCATTTTCTATGCTATTTCTAACATTAATTAAGTTATAATAATGCTAATTATAGCATAAAAATAGCATTTGTCAATGCTATAAATAACATTAAATAGTATTTTGATATCTATATCATTAAATACCGTACTTCTCAAAAACGGCTCCTTCGGTAATTCCAACTGGATTGATGAAATTGCCGGAAGAGGTCATACAGCCAAAGGGAAAATCTGTTAAAATACGGAGCTTCGATAAGGAAGATTCCAGCGTAAGCCAATGGAACCAAGGAAAGTCATCTTTCTATTAGCTCTGTGCTGGCTATCCTGAAATCGATATAGACTGTTCAAGTCAATAAAAGCATTGTGCTTAAGCATGTACGATACACGTAAATCCATATACGTCACCATTGTCTTTCGTCCTTGTCCGATGAAATTATTTTCAGCCCGAAAACGAGTATTGTAATTTTTCAGGGGATTGCCTCCGTAGTTCAGGCCAGGTGGATCTGTTCCAAATAGCATTGAACTGATGGTGCCAATAGCTGTTAAACGCTTTTGCTGATAACGGATAATCGCGATGCCTTCTGCAAAATTATCGCCGAGTGGTTGAGCTAGGAGTTGGATGGCATGTACATAATTTGTCTGCCCTGACTGATGCGAATTCAGCTATTAAGCTAAGAAAGGTGCGATCAGCCTGCTCAATAATTAGGGGTTCTGCTCATGAGTAACCCAAGTGTGTAATAATAAAAATAGCAGGTAGCAATCCGACTTATCAATATATATAAAATGATCCGCTGTTCATCCTCCGCTTTTTGAGTTTATATAATTGATCTTCTCGCCATTATACATTATATGTATTGCGGAGATGCTGGTTCAGCTTCACTTTAGTTGAATCCTGGTAGTTTTCTAGGTTGAGTGGATATGGATATATCCCCACTGTTTCCAGCAGGATTCATGCTTAGTGGTCAACAAGTCAATCAAAATGATGTAATCATGGGGTTGTTAGCAACCAATACGGTCGGCACCTGCCCGCTTGTCATACACTCACTCGCCGAGTTCATAGTTTCTATCAGCGCACTCTAGCCGACTTACCCATGAGCGGTAAACGGATTAAGTTATTGGTGCGCCTACGCAAGTTTTTCTGCGCTCTAGCCAGTTGCCCTCGGAAAGTATTTGCTCAGACATGCAGCTTAGCTTTTAAACCATATGCACGTCGGTTCTTGAGAGCAGATCAACAAATACAAGCCATTGGTTTACAGGTTGGTGCCAAGCCAGGGGCGCGCTTATGCCATACCATTGGCCAGCCAGTTAGTGCCTTGACCGTTCTGCGGGTCATTCGAAAAACATTGATCTCGGCGGTGGAAACGCCCAGGCGATTAGGTGTCGACGATTTTGCTTTTAAGAAAGGGCGTAACTATGGCACCATTCTAATTGATCTGGATCAGCATAAACCTATCGATGTGTTGCCGGATCGAGAAGGTAAGACGTTGGAGGACTGGCTTCGAGCTCATCCGGGGGTTGAATTAATCACACGCGACCGATCCAGTATTTATGCGAATGCCATCAGTTCGGCTTGCCCCAATGCCACTCAAGTAGCTGACCGTTGGCATCTGTTGAAGAACTTATCTGAAGCCGTCGAACGCTTTTTAGATAGCCAACGTCCAGCCATCCGAGAAGCTGCTCAGTTGATTAGTCAGCAATCGACAATTCCCATAACTAGTGTTTCGTTAACAGAAATGGATTTGCCAAAACCGGTAAGCCAGCAACTGCCTGACGATCAGTCGCCAGACCAACCAATTCATACAGAAAAACGGTATGAGCGTTATCAACGGGCTAAAGAACTACAGCAGCAAGGTCATAGTATACGAGCTATTGCCGCTCATTTAGGTAGCTCACGAAATACGGTCAAAAAATACTTCAAACAAGCGCATTTTGTCCCTAAAACTAAGCGAAGGAAATCAAATTTGTTAGCGTATGAAGTCTATGGCTCCGGCCACCCGGTTACGGCAGCGTTGGCAAGCCGGTGAAACATGTGTCAAAACGCTGTTTGATGAGATTAAAATCCAGGGTTATAATGGGCGCTATACGATCTTAGCTGCCTTTTTAGCGAATTACCCGCGCCCTTCTTACGAGCCTACTTTACCACCTGCCCAAAAGGAACTCAGCTATTCAAGTCGTCGGCTCAGTCGATTACTTGGCCACCCAGCCGTCGATTGGCCAGAAACAGATCGTCCTTTTTTAAAACACTTACTCTATTCCAATGAATTGATTAGTCAGGTGCACCAACTGAGTTTACGTTTCAAACAGCTCATGCAGGGCCGTCAAGTGGACGAGTTAGCGAACTGGTGTGCTGATGCTGAAAGGATACCTGTCTTGAGTGGGTTTGTGCGCGGTATGCGTCAGGACTTTGCCGCTGTTAAAGAAGCGTTTCGATCCGAGTGGAGTAATCGACAAACGGAAGGGCAGGTTAATCGGCTGAAGACCATCAAGCGAACCATGTATGGCAAAGCTAAATTTGATCTGTTACGCCTGCGAGTGTTGACTCGAAATTGGACGGCTCCTCCAAAGTCACGCTGAACCAGTTTACTCCGAAATACTCACCATTATGCCACCGCCAAAGAATCTAGCTGGCGATTCCATGAGTAGTCATCCAACTTGAGAGGAGGCATAACTGACACCAAACAGCTTACTGATGATCTCATTGACATGAGACCTTGTCCAAATTGTCGCCAATAAGCGCCTTTATTGAGTTCATCGATGAGTTACTTTAGTTGATTAGTTGTCAACCCAGTCGGTTTTCGACATTGCAAGGCTGTTACGCCTTACTCTCGGTATTTCTTTGGGGGGGATATTACCCAACCTTAAGTTAAGTGTAAGGCCTGCGTGATATGTCTTTGCTTCTAACCTGCCTGATCAAGTTCGACACAGCGTCAGAGAAGTACTTCGTAATCTCATTGTTTGCATGTTGCCATTCTAACAGGATACAATTATTACAAGTTTACTCACGTATCAATAAAGCAGTTGGTCGCGGATCTGAGTTTGGTTAAGCAGATGCTTCAAGAGGTGATTAAAAAAGCTCAGAGGCCAGCTCAGCGTCGAGGACAGACTCAAGGTCTGAAGAACATCAAACGAATTTCTAATCGACGAGCTAATGAAGCTGTCTGGTCACGCCGATTAATTTGGTTCTATTAAGCTCAATCCAAAAATGTTCAATCATAAAAAAACGCAATCGAGAGATTGCCAAAACCCGTGTCCGATGTGGTTATCAATGTATGTATTAAGGCACAGTTCCAAAGCTAGGACATCGCGCGAGTAGTAATTTAATACCGTTCACAGATAATGCCAACCCCAGTCTTGATCTTGAAATACCAGAGCAGCACGTCTCGTTCGGGATAAAAAAATTAAATAACAACAACTGAACCACTCATTCTATTAATTTTGATCGCTTCTTGTTCGAAGCCTACTTTTAAAAATAATTCTTTCCAAAATTTATGAAGTGCATCTTTAGCCGTATACACTCCATTACTTCTTGGTGAAAGATTTGACGTGAAAATGTCAATTTTAATTTTAGATTTGTCTAACTTTGAGTATTCTTCAATCAAATTTTGATAAATCCAACTTCTATTTTTATTATCGTTTATTAGTGTAATTGCTGTATTTATTTGACCAGATTGGCATACACCGTTAATATCTATAAATCTAAATCTGCCATTGACTCTACACTGTAAAGTGTCGAATGTAGTAGTACCCGAAGACTCGAGCATATCTGAAATGAAAATATATTTATATTCTTTAGTAGGATCTGTAGATAAAGCCAACATTTTTTCAAAAGCATCTAAAATCTCTCTGTTTGAATTAAACATATTATCTTTATTTCTCATGTAGTTTTTCTCAATCAAACCAAAAAATATCGACATTTTATTTTTAATGTCATTTTTTTTTGATCTTTCTGTAAAAGTAGCACTAAAGCCATTTTGACTGGAATTAGAAGGGATATAGACAAACTGTAAGCTTGAGAGTGTATCGGAAATATAGTTTTTTCCATTAAATTTTTTATCTCTTAGAGATATCAAAGATTCATAAGCCTCTTGATCGATAACATCTGCATATAAAAATATTGCTAAATCTTTTTTGAGAGGTGATGGAGGGCTATTGTCAGAACCTCCTGGCTTCGTAGAGAAACAGGAAATTAATAAAAAACAAGAAATAACACTTACTATAATCGTTTTCATGGCTTATAGATTTTGGTCGAAAATGCTCTTTTTAATAATGTAATTTAAATCATCATCAGAAGCAATATTATCCAGGAGACTCTCCTGATAACCTTGCCAAAATTTAGAAAGTGCTAACCCTTCATATGCAACAATACTACTACTAATTGTCGTATATTGACGATTCGCGGTCGATAGCTGGTATTCGTATTCAAGTTTTGTTTGTTTAAGCCTGTTCAATAGGGCTGTTTGAGTTTTAATGATTTTTTCTTTTTTCTTTACTAATTTTTTACTAATCAACTGCTCCCTTGGCCATAATCCTAGTGTTATAAATTTTAGAATATTAAAATTTATAAGAGGCTTTTTGTGAATTTGATAATATACAGTATTTAAATAAGATGCTTCTCTGAAAAGTAAAGCATTTGAAAATGCAAATATTGAAAAAATAACCGAAATAGAAATTATCGTTAGTATATCATCCGGCGAAACCTTATAATAATATATTAAATATATAATAACTAGAAAGGCATAACCCATCCAAAATAGTCGTCTCAACCTAATTATGGGCGAAAATAATAGTTTATCAATCATTACTTTGAGTAATACTGCAATGCTTAAAGAAAAAGCCAAAGAAAAAAGAATAGAAAAAAATATATTCATATTTTCCTTATCTTGTGGAGGAAGGCCTGTTGGTAAGACCTCTACTAAGTCTATAAACCCTTTTGAAACAGTAAGCGATATTCCAATTTCTCCGTAAGTAATTAGGCCACATAGAGTATAAAAAAAAATAATCAAATATTTCATAGGTGGGTAATAAGTACTGTTATTGTCGGGTAAATGTTTTGAAAATTCTGCGTTAACAAACAATACTCTTTCATTGATTTTTTTTATAATAATTTGATCTGAAAAAGAATTAATCAAATCAAATCCATCTTTTTTTGATTCCATGCCTTGCAAGAGTGTTTCTAAATTTTGTATATATCTACTTATTATTTTCTGCGGTCTAATAATTTGCCAATCTGCAAAAGCATTATCATGAAAATCTTTCTCATTTTTGATTGCCTCTTTGATTAATATATTGTATTTGCCAATAAGGCCGGACTCGTTAGACTCATCGAGGTTTTCTAATTTTTGTTTTATTTCAATCCCTAATTTATGTATGTTTTCATTGAGAGAATTCAATATTTCAGTATTGTACAGTCTTAGTTTAAATGTTATAACCTCAAACGTTGTTTTTATATATTCTTCTGAGAATTCTTTTGCTTTATTTTTAGACAGTAAGCGACCTAACTTCTTGCCTTCCTCATAGAATCTTAGATTTACATTATCAACCTTACTTTGGGATAATATTAATTCAAAATATTCTCGTAATGTTAATTTTTTCTCTTCTCTTCCATTGTTTATCGAAAATATTGAAGAAATTCTTCTAAAGAACCACCATCTTTTCAAGTAACTCATAGTCGGTAATTTTCTTGGACCATATTGTGGTTATTGGTTTTCTTTATTTCTAAGTGCATCTAATGCTAATTTAATTGAATTGCCTGTATTAAAGCCGATCTCAACCTGTTCTAGCTCAAGCAATTCACCGTTTAAGGTATTTAAGAAATCTTTATATGAAGCTAATATACTATTATTGATTTTTAGTTTTTCCTGTAATATTTCGTTGGAGGATTCGATAGTATTTTCATTTGTTGTTTTTATAGAAGAAATAATAGCATCAAACATATTTAGTAAATCACCAATTGTAGAATCAATTTTATCTTTAAATTTCTTTTCATCGTCTAATTTTTTTAGAATAGACGTTAACTCAATTACGTTATTGATTGTATTCTTTTGAGTAGTTTCAATATTTTTTATTTTTTTATTTATTTCATCTTCTAAACTAACATATAAATCTTTTATGGTGTCAAGACTTGATTTTATTTGATCAACCTCATCCTGAGCATTTGTTTTAATTTCTTTATATCTATCTTTTATTGATGTAATGAGTTTTTCTTTATCACTCTCATTACCATTCAAGCCATAGCTTTTAGAAATAGCATATAAACTTCCATGAATAGTTGTAGGTATTTTTGCTTCTTGATTTTCTGCCGTTTCTTGAGCTTTAAATTCCTGATTTTGGTTATCGCTTTTGGTATTCATATGTTTTTATTTACATTTAAATTGAATTACCACTGTTCTCATGGACAAATAATTGGTTTCTGAAGTTTTTATACCAAAACCGGTGTAAAAATGACTAGAGTCAGATTCATTGCTTTTAATGAGTTTATACAAAGAATAAGCTCTTGCGTAAGATAATTGTAAGTTGGTTTTAATTAAATCTGGTATTCGTTCTGCCCTAAAGTCAGTTGTATCATTTAAAAAAATCCCTGCCTTTTTGTAATAAAATCCTTTTCCATCATATCGTAATGGCTTTATAATAGAATCAGGGTCTGTATATCCCGAAATGTATATTTTTAATTTATATTGGTTTATAATATCGCTTATACATTCACATACTACCTGGCTAAATGGAGCAGGATTATATTGGCCGCTTTCAAAGTACACTTTTCCACAATCTTTTCCTTGTTTACATCCGCTAACGTAAGGCAAAAAATACCAATTTTTTGAACATCCGCTGTAAAGCTCATCAAACCCAATAGTTGTTACACAATTTTTTGTCACTCTATTTAAAATAGTTTTTTTAATTTCTTCTTTACATTTGTCGTCTATTATAGCCTTTATATTGCTTCCTTTTGCTAGAGATATGCTTACCGAATAAGTATACTTTGAGTTCGTATCTTCAATCATTTCATTAATTTTCATGAAATGATTATCTCTAAAATCTTTTGTAAAAAATGAATCTGGTAGACTATCTCTAACTGATTTTTGAAGCAACCCCTTATCTATGTCTTTTTTTATTAGATTGATCCACTCAATGGGATATTTATTTTTTAAATTTTCATTAGCTTTTCCGATCGCCTGAACTATAAATTTGCGTCTAATTAATGGAATTGTATCGGTAATATTATTTGTATTAAACTCTATTGTTATTTTAGATATGGAATAGTCTAGTTTATTTCCGTCCTCATCTGTATATAAATCTTTTTTATATTCTTTGTTTGACTTTTTGTTATATGTTACAAATATGAAAGATGAAACTGACAATACAATAAAAAATATACTTATGCTTTTAAGCGTTTTATGTACCCTTTCAGATTCTGCTTGTTCTTTTATATGCGGAAAACAAATTAGTATAACATGAATAATCGCTTCTCGTATACTTTTTATTACTAGTGTTAGTATTAATGCTACTAATATTAATACTAGTACTGGAGAATTTGTTAGATATTCTATTGTTTTAATAAATTCCATTTCTTTAAATTATCACTTAATTGATGCCATATATCATGGGGTAATTCTTTAAACATTTTTCCAATAAGCAACACTTAGTTATGGCATAACTTGTTCTTTCCCCATGCATTCTGAAAGAGTGATGCTAATTGGAACTGCGAATGACAGTTATTGAGTTGTCTTTTGCTACGGGAAAAATACCCTTTTTGAAAGAAGTATACTTAAATTAGAGGCTGATAATGTATGGTAATAGGTATAAGAAAAAATTTTTGTCGAAAAAACGTGAAAATCCCCCATTACTAAATGAGGATTTTCACGTTGCACCTTTTAGTCAGCTAAATGAATTTTACGCACCTTGATTTATCGTCTGATCACTTTAGTGGTCTCTTATCCCGTAACATCCATGGAAGCGAAAACCCTACAGCCTTTATCTAATGAAAATGTAGTACGCTTGGCGTATGGTTTTAAAAGACCTTCCCTACGTTTGAGACTTCGAGTCAACAGGATCACTATAGCTATTTATTCATCAATCGGGTTCGATTTCTTTTTTCAACGGCAAATCAAGCACTTCTTGAAAAATTAGTATAGGAGATGTTGGAAGATATTTCGATTGTTGAAGCTCCAATAGTACGATTGATTCTAGGTGTATTTATTTTTGGACAATTTATCGATTATGATATCACACTTGATGTATATTCAATGTTAGATGAAGATATTGAAAAGTTTGTAAAAATAGCTACAAGGCTGATGCTAGTAAGGCCGCCCAATTGGTGAGTCTTATTTATAAAATGGTGAAGGTAATCTGTGTGCTCCAGACGCTAGCGGAATCTTTCCAGATTCTGAATTTAAGGTTTTATCGATTAATGCAGACAAACATAATAGTATTTGATATACAAACTTCTAAGTTATGGCTCGTCTTTGGAGTAGTCAGTATACGAAAGGATTCAGAATTCGCTTACCTAAAAAAGTAATTTTCGATCACTTAAATGAAAGATTGACATTGGCCTATGAATTACTTAGCCGAACTGTATTAATTCTGATTGTCGTGCTGTTTTTGTACATTTTCGGGCACGAGTATTTTCGGGATAATTATACAATAGAGCCATTTGACGTGCCAAAAGCGTGGATAGAAAATGGTATGAACGGAAAAGTAGCTGCACAGCAAGTATTAAAAGGAACTAAGGATATAATAGAAGAGCTAGAAGGAAACCACGAAACATTCGGAGTAGCAATCAGCGCTAAAGAAGATATTGAAGAGGGGGATATCGAGATCGGGGGATTCAATTTACGTTCCTTATTTAGATATATAACCATGCTAACGGGTAAAGAACAGCGGCATATCCAAGGTCACATAGTTCAGACGGATTCATTAAATTATTTAACTATAAATATAACTGGGGCACATACTATACAATTCCACAGCCCAAAACAGAATGTAGACTCATTGTTTCATTCTGCCTCTATCTACACTTTGCAGCAAATTAACCCCTATGCATTGGGACGTTTTTTTATCTCTCGGAAAGAATATAGCAAAGCTATTGAACAGATAAGTTATATCCGAACACATTTTGGACTAGATTATCAGATGACGGCACTGCATTTATGGGGAGCACTCTTTCGAGAGCAATATAAACTTACAGAAGCCCAAGAAAAATATGACGAAATGATACTAATGGAGCCAAAAGATGCTAGAGGATACCTAGGTTTGCTGAGACTATATAGTTATCGGTTACGTGGCGTAACAAAAAGTCAGAATCCTAGCCAAGATACAATAAGACGATTACGAATAGGTATTGATACCTGTTTTAATAAAGCATTGAGTGGAAAAATAACGGGTGCTACATTTGGAGGCGACAGGCAGTCGTTACTAAACAATACTCTAAGTTCCGTATATTATGAAGTTGGACGTGCTAAATATGCCTTAAAAGAATATAATTTAGCTATAGACTATTTAGATAAAGGAAAAGAAATGATGCCTGATAATTATAATATATATAATATGCTCGCGTATTGTTATTTAGCTTTAAAAGATAACAGAAAGGCAGAGGAATTTATTAAGCAGGCTATTGATTTGCAGCCAAACGATGGAGCTTTATGGGATACATATGCTGAAATTATGGCCACGCAAAATAAAGACGCGGACTTTTATTATTGCTTTGATCGAGTTTGTCGTATGACGAAAGACAAAAACCATTTACGTACTTACTCTAAAGATATTCGATGGTCTAATTACCAAAGTAAACCTGAATTCTTGGCTATATTAAAGCGGCATCAGCTTGTAAACAATAAAAAAAATACATACAATTATTTGAAACATTTGCCTCGTTAAAACTTCAGATATGTGGTTGTTTTTTCATTTTCTCGTAGATTCGTTTGAATAATTAACAGAATATTTAAATAGACTTAGCATTTTAGCTGATTAGGGGGCCAATCAATGAGTTACAAGGCCAACAACTATGTACCATACTGAACAAACTTTCCTCTTTTACTTAGAAATGCCATCAAGCTAAATATTTATTATCAAGCTAACTTAAATTTTGTTTAGAGCCAATTGTATGTTTTTTGGACTAAACGCTTTGTAATGCTATAAAAGACAAACAATACAAATAAAGTAAGAACCAAGATGGCAAATATCTGGGCGTAATAAATTGAATTATCCTCCGCTAATCGTTGAACTAAGGCTATAATACCCGTTATAAATACGATTATAGAAAAAATAACCATGCCTTTGGACCAATGTCCTCCTTGCCACAAAAAAGGTATGATGAATAGAAATAATAAACCTGTTAATTCCCATTTGAACCAGGTAGCGATGGACAGCAAATACAGTTCTTGCTGGAAAGTTACGTTTACATTCGCTTCTACTTTGTCAAGAATGTGGAGCAACTGAATGTTTTCAATTACATCACAAAAGCCAATAACCGGCGTAAGAAATAGGGCTATTGTCATCCAAGAGGAGGGTACAAGTTGTCTCGCTTCTCGGATAAAGGTTAGAATAAATAACGTATAAAACAGTATAAAAGCAAAGTCTAACCTAGTTAGAAAACGCATTTTAGCAATAAAATCAGTCGCTGGTTTGTGCAATTTATCTAGAAATAGCACGTGAATGTCTTGGTCCGTTTGAGCAAATTCAAAGGCCAATACGGGTAATAAGTTGTCTAACTTATTAGGAGGTGCAACAGATGGTTTGTAAAAAGTTGTCCAGATGGCAACAACAAATGTAAGGGTAGCTAAGAGGGCTGGTAAGGAAAAGGATTTCATCAGCTTAGATCAGCAAAGAAGAACAGTGCCATTTTAGTAAGGAGCAACTCCTCTTTGATTGGCGATATCTTGTATTAATTTATCTACTTCAGCCGGTGTATTGGCTACGCGCACATCACCAGTCGGTACCCCTAAATTCAGCGCTATCTGTTTAGCCTTAAAAAGCTCCCAATCAAAACCATATAAAAAGGTGGCGGCTGCCTGAGCTCCTCGTCGAAAGAGTTCAACTTGCTGGTCAGCAGGTAGATTAAAATTTAGCCAATTGAAATTCTTTACATCAATATTGGCCAGCGTAAGTTCGTACTGAGGATGGGTGATTAAAAAGTCCTTGTCGTAGTTTCCACGTATTGAACTGATAATAGAGCCAATAATACCCTCTAGTGTAGTAATCGGTCGATTGTCTTCACTCGGCTGATCCTGCAATCGTGCACCAAACGTGGGTAGACGAGGAACGCTCGCTCTCGTTGGGTTAAATACGTTAATCGGGAAATTAGATATCGACCCCCCGTCGACAAATGCAGCCTCCGTCAAGTCGCCCTGTTCGTAACGTAAATACTTGTTCCATTCCTGTTGCCGGTCCTGACGACTAGGGATTCCTTTAATACGAAAGGCTTCAAAGAAAATTGGTATCGACATGGATGTTCGAACGAAATCGGCGGGTCTCAATTTCTTCGCGCCATTATCGGCAGACAAGGGACGGTCAAGTTCCCAGGGCTTATCCTTAGCCTCATCAAAATAGAAGAGTTTCCACATTTTTGGAAATACAATTTTATTTTCTGTGGCAATCTCTGTCGTAATCAGGGCAAGCGTTGGTTCGTCTGGGTCATACCGTTTCAAGTCAGACAATTTATCACCATCCTTAAGTATATACTTTGAATCTGGGGCGGGTTGATAACGCAAACGGAGACCGGAAGTATCACTCAATTTCGCTTCCAAATCCGTCAGCGTTCGAATGCCATTCTTGCCATTCTGAATGGCTATCGGCTTATTGGTCAAATACTCTTTGGCATCTGTCTGAAAAGGCTTGCTGGGGTTATCAGGATCATGCACTTCGCCATTCTCCATAATATCTGCCATCCAGCGCCTGAATTCGTTACCCGGATTAATCCCAAACTTACTACCATTAAAACGCTTCCATAAGAATAAGCCAACACTGCCAATGATTAAAAAGAAAAAAAGGAGTAACGATACTCCTGCTACCGATAGGTATTTGTAAGGTTGAGGTATTTGTTCAGCGGAATATTCGATAAAGGGCCAATGAAGAATCCATGTATAGTGTAAACTGGTCACAATGCCATTTAGTAGGACAATGCTAGTTATGATGCTAACCGAGTTTTGAATAAAAGGTAGAAAGCGCTTATTGAGCGGGTTTGCTCCCTGCCAGAATGCCCAGATTGCTATTATTGCAATAGGACCCAAGCCAAAAAGTAACTGCCAACTAAGGGAAGTCAAGTAAGTTTGAATGAGACCTAGTAAAGTCAATGTACCAACTACACCCCCAAAGAGTCTCAGAAAGAATATATTCCGTAAGTACTTCTGGATAACGCCATCACTGATGAGGCCTCTACTAAAAATAAGCCAAGCAATCATTAAGGTAATACAAAGGCCTATTACCACGCCGATAATACTTTTAGTATCATCGTTCCACAGAAATATACTGCCAACTAAAATGAGCGATAGCCCGATTAATAGTGTGTAGAGGGACGACCTGAGTAAGCCACTTGCATAGGATGAATAATTAATCAGGTTCTTCATCAACCAGCGGGCCAGATCATTTCCATCGACAAAATCGAACAAATTCTTCCGAGTTAGATAATAAAGAATAGTCGGCGATTTGAGCACGGACATATCAGGCTTAGTTTGGCCAGGCAGTTCGTCATCTGGTTGGGTCGGTCGTACGGTCGCCAGCATTGTGGCATTAATCGCTCCTGCACTTGTACCTGCCAATTTTAGAAAGCGTATATGCATACGCTCTAGCACGTAAGTGTAACCCAGCAAAGCAATCCCTAGAACACCACCGCCTTCCTGAACCAGATTAACGTACTGGTAGCCTTCAGTATCCACAATATCCGAGACTTTAAGAAAACCTCTTACATCTTCACCTGCCTGAAGTTTGTCATTATATTTTTCCTGTAACTGGTTGGTTAAGGTTTCCACCGAGGCTTCTCCAGCAACCAGAATTTTAGTTAGCAGTTCTCGTACATCGTCATCATTGCGGATGTTATTCATGGGTAAACTAAAATTAGTAAGGTCAATCTTTTAAGTGCAGCAAAAACCACAAAAATCAGACTTAAAAAAAGGGGAAATTCCCCCTTTTTTTAAGAGAATAATTTGCCTATTGCTAATCACTAATAATGAAAAAACCACCTGCCCACAAAATTTTAGACGCACTAATTTTAGGCGTATTTAAATTCTAGCATTGTAAACTGAGGACTCAAACGAAGCAGCTTTATAGTTATATTAATTAGGGGAGTCAAATAGACACTTTAATAAACCTCATTGTAAATAAGCTTTAAACTATATTTTTTTCTCATTATTATTTACAACGCTTTTAGAGTTCTATTGAACTATGAAAGCGTTATTTTTTATTAGGGTTAACATCACTGCTGTATATCGTCAAGCGACATTGGACAGGTGTAAGTGAAAATGAGGAGTGACGGTTTTAAACACTTTGTAAGCGCTGAAATATGACTTTTCCGCTGCTGGGCCATCTCTAGAATAAACTGCTTATCGGAATCTCAAGATGCCTTTAAACATTTGACCTAAAATAGAAGCATCCGCATTTTCTTCTGTTTTTAAACTAATAATCGGTAAATAGACACGTGTCAAAGTACTTGATAAATTTTTCGCCTTCATGACAATTATTTGGTTGTGAAATGACCTGAAAATCGCTCGAAATCTTTGCTTAAGATCAATTTAGGCAACCAAAAAGAGATTACTACTTATATTAAAATACAGGAGGGCAACCAATATACATGGTTACCCCTCTTGTATTTTAATATTAATTTACTCCCAAAGATAACCAGGTACTCCACCACCAGGTACTTCGTAATTCGATTGCGTTTGTAATGTTCCGTTACAGGTGCCATTCATATAGACTTTGGAACTAATAGATCCATATATGGAATATTCTTTATTATAATAAGTATTACAATTTTGAACAATCCAAGTCCCCTGACTTAATGATCTTTCGACAGTAGAATTCGTATATAACGTTTCAACTATATTGAAGCTAGTTGGTGATCCACATGGAGTATTAGCCGTTCCGCTTATATTAATATTTATATCTCTATATTCACCAGCATTTTGCTGCCAACCGCCTGATCCATACCACTCTAACTTTAATCGTATGTATAGAAAATAGTCGTAAGGACCATTAGGCCCTGTTTTAATAATCACTGAAACAAGATCATATACTGTTTTACGCCAAAGTCCACTAGCACAATTAGGAGCCCATTCATGTTGGTAGCGAGCGTCTAAACCCTGGTGAGGAATTGTGCCTAGCGTCATTTTTTGATCGCTTGTTGTTGGATACACTTTCGTAGTAACAGGAGACTTATTTGTATCTGATTTAGGGTCACTTTTTATCTTTTCTAGAAGAGCTTCATCAAGGTTTTCAACGTAATGTACATACCCATTATTGAACCAAGATATTGTTTTACCAACTACATACTCACAGTTTTTATTTAAAAATGTTCGATACGCAATTGGCAAATTCATTTCCTCCAATTTAGAATTGGGTCTATTTTTGGAGTTGTATTTCCTTAAAGAGTGATAGTTATACTTACTTTCCCATTCAGCAGCCTTTTCCTCTGTGCTTATTTCTTGAAATTGCTTGACGGTTTTTAAGAAAGTATCCCTATCCTTAAAAGTTAAACGGCCATTTTAACAAATACATCTCCCTCTGTGTCCATACTCGGACTAACTACCACACTTTCCCGACCGCAGGAAAGAGAGCTGGCGATGAAGACGAATACTAGACCATAGCATCTGAATAGACTAAAAAGGTTCTTCATAGTTTTAATAATTTAGTTGATAAAATTTGACATTACTCTCTTTTAAATAATTAGTTGAAATATATCGAAATATGGATATAACTTCTTGATATGTAAAAGGTTCAAAAGTATTATTTGAAATGATTGTAAACGAGATAAATTGCTCTTCAACTTATTGATAAATTCAGTGATCAAAGGAAGTCCATATTAGATATAACAGGTCATTAATTTGAATAATAATGCCTTATCTAGCACTTCTGTATCTGCTAAATGAAATATGCCTAAACTATTGTTGAGAATTATTCAGTAAAAAATACCCTAGTTAACCACAATTAATATGGGGAAATACCCCTTTGAAGTACGGGAAAAATACCTTTTTTAAAAGAATATAACTACTTATTTTTACGTCTCATGAATGCATGTACCATAAAAATAGGACTTGAGCCATTTAAATTATATCATATTGTAAGTTAAATACAACAAGCCAGATTACGAGTTAGGCATACTGTCTATGAATCGTAAGTTATATTTTTTGGTCGCCAATTGATAAACGATTTTACTAATTAACCGAACTATGCCCCGCCATTATATATATATATGGGCTTTAATACTGGTATTAAGTGTTAATAGCTGTAGACCTCTTCCCAGAGTCACTACGTTCGTTGATGCATCTTCCCAACTACGTAAAGGGGTGTCTGTGGGATTTGACGCAATCAATCAATCGCTTCTATCAGATGATTTATCGGCTAGCTCAAGTGATTTTAGTGGGGACGAAAAAAAGTTAAAAGATTTGGCTCGCACAATCGATAAGGCTTTATTGGGTATCACAGCTTATGCTGGTGCGCTAAATAATTTAGTTGAGAGCGGTAACACAGGAGAAAAAAATGCGTCACAGGTAGCTAATAGCCTGACTCAAATTGTTGATTTGATAGCACCTGCAACAGCCAGTTCAATCGTAAAATTAACTGCAGAAGAGGCGAGTAAGTTATATGGCCAAATTGCAAAGGTCAGAGCCGCTAAATCATTGAAGATAATTATGGATGAAGCTAGCCCAACTATAAAAGAGTTGAGGAGCAATTTAGGTGCTATGGTTAACGAGTTAATTAGATACAATCGAATTATTTATCAGATCAAGCGTAATAATTTAATACGTCCAGATGCTTTATCGAAATATAGCATCGACTATGATAACTATTTGAAAAGAGAACAAATTAAGATTTTTGAAAAATTATCCCTCATTTCCCAATACAAATCTGATACAGAGGATGTCAGGATGACAACGTTTGCCAAATTAAAAGAAATTGACCCAATCGTTATTAAGGAAGAAAAAGACATTGAGCCTCGGCAAGCAGCCCTTGTTATACAATCAATTCGAATTGATAGTGAACTTCATCGGATAAAACCTATAAATGATGCAGTCAAGGTAACGCAAAAACGTATTGTTGATGAGTATAATCTGATTGACCAACTATTCAAAAAATCGAATGATGCTTTGGCTACGTGGGAGAAGGCTCATTCAGATATTCGGCAACAAGTCGAAAAAAAACAACTACCTAACTTTCAGGAACTGATAAGTGTGGTGGATGATTTGAAGGAATTGCGAGAAAAAATTAAAGCATTAAACCCTTAAAATTACTGTAGGCTTATGAATTTCGATGAATTGATTACAGTAGCAGATTGGACCTCAGCACTTCAACAAATTGTCTCACTTGCTGATGCAGCGTTTAAGTCGAGAGACCAAGATGAAATTGATAAAGTACAAGATCTTCTTTTTAAGTTTCAGGAGCAATCACCTCCTTCGGTCAATAACCTGGATACTATCGCCTTTAAAGTATCTAAAGAATTAGCTAAAGAAAATAAAGAGCAAGTCCTTAAAAATTTAAATGACCTAAGTAAAGAGCTGGTAACACTAAGTAAATTTTTAGATGTTGCTACCGAACATGCGCTATTGAAGTCAGACGCTATTCAATTGAAAAATACCAAAGATTTCTTGAGCAAGGCAAAAGCCAGTCTGGAAATTTTGAAAGGATTACGTGAAGACTTACAAGATCCAACAACAAACTTAGGAAAGAAAGTAGAAGAAGTATTCAAAGCTATAAATGAATTTGAAAAAGCTTTCTAGTAAGCTTACAAAACAGTAAGGTTTATATAGCAGAATATAGTGTACCCCATTGTTTGTACCACGACTCGGCCAAACGAAATGGTTAGTTGACAGATTTATCTTGGTTTTCTTTCCCTTCTTTTAACACGGTTGCTGGCGTTCGGTAACCTAACGACTGATGAGGCCGTTGGTGATTGTAATACTGAAAGTATTTATTCAAACCAACTCAAAGCTCATGGCCAGTTTGGTAGTTTCGTAAATAAACGTCTTCGTATTTCAGCGTCCGCCAGAACCGTTCCACAAATATATTGTCTAAGGCTCGCCCTTTCCCATCCCAACTGATGGCAATCTGATGGCCTTGTAAAACTGCCACAAAATCATCGCTGGTGAATTGGCTCCCTTGGTCGGTGTTGAAAATCTCAGGCTTGCCCCACTTTTGTAAGCTTTGCTGCAACGTTTCTACGCACCAATCCGCTTCAAGGGTATTGCTCAACTGCCAATGAAGTACATATCGGCTATGCAAATCCAAGATGGCCATCACATAGAAAAAGCCCTTGGGCATGGGAATGTAAGTAATATCAGTTGCCCAGACCTGATGAATACTATGGATGACCAAATCACGCAACAAATAGAAAAAACGTTGCCGGGGCACACCCGGTTTTGACAGATTAGGCTTAGGAAACTGTGTTTCCAGACCCATTAGAGTGCGCAAACGGCGGACTCGCTTAATATTGATCCTCCAACCTTCCTGATTGAGAAGAACCACCAAACGCCGGTGGCCCAGATCGGGATGTTCGAGATACCATTCATCCAATCGGCGCATGATCTGTAAGGTTTGCTCATCGACCGGCACAGGTTGATAAGACAGACCGGCTCGGCTAATACTCAATAGCCAGCATTGTCGTCGGAGGCTCAGCTTTGTACAAGGTCGCTCAATCATGGCTCGTCGCAGGCTTAAGGGTTGGTCGCTAATTTTTTTTTGAGCCAGGTCAACTCCATTTGAAGTCGCCCAATTTGTTCGTAGAGCGGCCCTGTTTCATCGACAATAGGTTTCTCTGCCCCCTTCTGTTGATCAAATACTTGCGGGGCAGCAGCCATAAAGGCCTGTTTCCAAGTCTGTACTAACTGTGGATGCAGATCATGTTCGCTAGCGATCTGATTGAGCGTCTTATCTTGGCGGAGTACTTCTAAAACGACCTTTACCTTGAACTCAGAGGTGAACTGGCGACGGCTTTTTGCTTTCATGATTAACTAAGTTAGCAACCATTCCGACAAGCTTAAGGGCTGGTACAAAAAAGCGGGATCACTATAGAATGCAAGAATGAATATACAAGCTATTCAATTGATGAAAGACGTCTTTCATCAATTGAATAGCCTTTGATTAGGAAAGGAAGTTTTTCATACTAACAATTAACTAAATTGAATTGGATCAGGACCATCTTTTAGAATTATATCAACCAATCGGTCTAGTTCTGGTCCACATTTTTCTGCCGTTTCAGTTCCTACTTCCAGTAAAGCCTTTATATTATCTGGACTAGCATCATCCAAATCTGGACTGGCCTCTCGAAGTTCAGCTGGCTGTATTCGGCTGTAGTGATCAGGTTGATCAACTGCTGAAAACATACGGGTTATTGTATAATGGGTGGTTTCAGCTGCCCCTGCCATCATCATGTCAATGACAGGCTGTACCCAATTTATTTTACCCCAATTTTTGGCTTGGTCATATTCATAGTGCCTATTTTCACTACCTGTTCCTAATGATACAATGAGCATATCAGAGGCCTTAGGATCTTTTTTTGCGTTTCTGACCTCAGAATAGGCACATAAGGAGGGGTTGTTAGCAAATATACCTCCATCAATAAGTGGGTACGAGACATTGCTCAATGATTTGATATTAGCTGCTTCAAAATATGTAGGTGCCGCAGAGGTTGCTCGGGCAACATCTCGTACAAAAAAATCTCGGCCAATTCCTTTTTTCGCAAAATCGTGTTGAGCAAAAAAATGAGCTTCACGTCTTTTAATATCGTAAGCCGGAATGATACACGGTTTGCGTAACTCGCTTAAGCGTGTTTTGCCGAAAAAGTGCTTAAGTAACTTTTCTAGCGAGGTTGCATCATATTTTTCGTCTAGAATACCATCTGCTGATTCAATTCTTTGCCGAAGAGTTCGGTCAAAGATTTCGTGGCCTTTTTTTACGTAAAGATTAACAGCTTCTTCAGCAGAGAATCGTGAACGAGATGGATCTTTAGCATCAGGGCACAGATAGATGCAGCATAAAATACCACCTGTACTAGTTCCGGCAAAAAAGTCGAAGAAATCTGCTAAACGTGCGTCTGGCTTTTTTGAGGCTACCTGTAGTTTGTTTTCTAACGCAGTCAGAACTTGACCTGGAATGATACCGCGGATACCACCTCCATCGATGGATAGAATCTTTTTCACAGTAGTTTTAATGAAAGTAAGAGATAAAATAGTATTTATTAAACTATAGGTACGCTTCTCCAAAAAAATAAAATCTTAATTAAGCATTTGTTTGCTTGAGATATTTATACGTTCTGGAGACTAGGCGATCTCAATTGGTTTTTGAACAGATTTTGGCTGGACTTGCTATATTTGATTGTAGACTTTTCTTAGCTGATCTGGGGATAAACTGTTAAAGACCGCAACAGCGGACCGTTATGTAAGCCATGTGATTCCTAGAGAAGGCTGTCGAGTTGTCTTGCGCCAAAAGATTAATTCAAGAGGCCGCCCGCAAATTGGGCGTTTATTCAGGTTGAATTAGCAAATGGAGACAGCACTATAAAAAAACCGATCAAAACTTACCTATCAATTCAACACTCACCGACGAATTTTTTAATGAAATACTGCAAAGCTATGTTCAGCAAAATAAGTTAAATCCATTCAAAAGAGGGAGCGGTTTACTAGAAAAAGCAACCCCAAAGCTCAGGGTTGCTTTCCGGTCTATCCACACCATAATTGGTATGGGTACAATATAGGATAAAATGCAAACATGTCGCAATTGCTTTACTATTCGGTAGGAGTTAGCAAATGACTAAGTTTATTTCTTCTCGTTAGCTGTTTGAGTCAATTTTCTAAGCTTTTTTAGTCTTATCTCCTGATCAACATATTACAAAGCTAGCTTTTCAATCTTCACCAGTTAGTATGGTATTCATTTAACTGGATCGATATTTAATTGACTTCATGCTCAGCAGAAATTACTCAATGTGATCGTTCCTATAACAGCAGACCAGCCTTAAACGTTGAATTTACCTGATAGTTGATTACTTTATAAACAGCGACGACCACATGTTTTATCTTCTCACAATTCCCTTCTACCAGAGCCGAAGTAACATTCATTGATCTACTCTATAATACTCCCCCGAATTAGGACTACTAGCTAAGTTGAAAATAGGTTGTAAATAATGGTTCAAAATGAAAGCAAAACGCAAGCATCATTCCCCCGCCTTAAAAAAAGAAAACCTTGACTGAATTAGCCAAACGCTTCGAGGGGCAACCGATTATGATCAGTAAGTAGAATCGGACCGATTTCTATGATTCAACAAATGGGAAGAAAAGTTTTCGTTATAATTTCGATCTTCTCAAACGCAGACGAAAATGCGTAGGACGATCTTGTTTCGAACATTATTGAGGACTAGC
The DNA here is from genome assembly GCF_054776875.1 of Spirosoma daeguense. Classification (NCBI taxonomy): domain Bacteria; kingdom Pseudomonadati; phylum Bacteroidota; class Cytophagia; order Cytophagales; family Cytophagaceae; genus Spirosoma; species Spirosoma daeguense. Next base: position 481,407 of record NZ_BAAHBF010000005.1, on the reverse strand, counting down.
ATTTTGTTCTTGCGTTCACCTGCTTTTCGGTTGTCATATTATCTAATCACAGTTATCCAACCTTTAATAATTTTATTAGAACGTATCTCGCGAAGTGTATAATAATAAAGTCCTACTGAATTTCCAGCAGCATCCCACTCATTTTTATAATAATCAGTGTAATAAACCTTTGTTCCCCAGCGATTATATATGGTCAATTCCCAAGGGATATAAGTAATATTTTCAATGTAAAATGTATCATTTTTACCGTCACCATTAGGGGTAATTACATTAGGGACTGTACCTGGGCAATCCACAAAATTAACATGTATAGAATCTAACTGGACACATTGTCCATAAGTTGTCTTTAATTTATAATGACCTTCACGGCTAATCAACCGAACCGTATCACTAGAGTTGTCGTCCCAACTTATTTGACCAAACACCGAACTGACTGTTAAATTATAAACTTCACCTCTACAAATAATCGTATCTGATAATAAATTAAGCTTTGGTACGACTTGCACATGTACTGAATCTGACACTTTGCACAAACTATTTGTAATAGTAGCTATATATGTTCCTGATTGAGTAATAATTCTGGTTTTATCCATATTCCCATCCGACCAGACCATAGCCCCATCGGTGTAAGGAATAGATATGTTTAAATGTTGGTTGGTACATAGAACTGTGTCGGGTCCTAAAAAGTTGGTAGATGGTAAAAAGTCCGGACCGCCTACTTCTTCTACAGTAATATCATCAATGAGATAGTAACAAAAAGTTGCTCCTCCAGCAGAACCCTTTTTTTGTAAAAAAGTATGTGCATCATCAAAAAAATTTCCAATTGTTAAAAATTCTTCTCCCCCTGACGCCTGAAAGCATTTACTAACTTCTACCCATTGACGGGGTTGGCAGATATATTCAGAAGGCATAATTTGTGGTGTAAATAATAAGGGCTCTCCAAATTGGGATGAATCTACTTTAGTGGGCCGAATAATAGGTGATTGAGAAAATAACGCCCCTAATTGATTAGAACAATAATTAACATTATTACTTATTTGAGCATAGAAAGATACATGGTAATAATAACCTTGCTTTAAGGGTTTAGTCAGACGCACTTGTGCGTATTCTCTATAATTTTTAGCTGATCCTGAGTAAGTAACGTAGAGGCCAATATAACCAGAGCCTGTGCGAGCCTGACTTGGTTGATTGTTTTCTATTGAAGCGCCATTTGTACAATCTTTGCCATTTTGATTACGAGGAATGGTGTTATTAAAGAACCAATAATCAGTCGTTCCGCTTGTCGGCGTATACCAATTCTCTACATAGTTTGCAATATTATCAGGAATAAGATCGTTTGTGACGTTTGTATTATATATGACGGAAAGAAATCCACACGGTAAAGTTTTATACTTTTCAAAACTAGGATTAGGTACTAAATTTTGACACCAACTTTTTTGACTAAATAAAAGCATAGAACACATTACCAAAAATGAGTTCAACCCTATTATCGTAAGTTTTTTTTCAAGATATGAAGACTTCATAAATAATGGAGTGGAAGGTAATTGGATCTTCACAGATAATTTAAGAAAATCCAATTACCCTCGTTACCTAGTTAAAATCTTATTCAACGATTATCTGTTCTTTCTTCACTTCATTCCCTACTTTCACATGTAAGAAATAAGTACCCTTGGGGAAATCTAAAGTTCTAATATCAATCGAATTAGCGTCGGTAATTGATGTCTTTAACTGCTCTGCGTTGGCTGAGTACCATAATCTGTTTTTTGTGTCATAAAGAGAAACATCTGTGATTGCCTCGCCAATCAGTTCTTTGTAATCAAGTAATAAACTCAATTTTTCTTTTGCAGGATTAGGAGCTATACGGTAGCCATAATAATTTTGCTGTGTAGTTAAGTAGAATGTCCAAGAACCACCTGTGCCACATCGATTGCTGGCGTCTACAACAACACGAATGAATCCACTCCAACTTACGGTACAATAATTGTAACTAGGCCATAAACTACCACTACCATTTGCTACATACCAATTTGTAGATCCTCCACCGTCGATTTGGGTACTCAAAGTCGCGTATCCACCTGGGACATAAGTTGGGGTACCTCCAGGGCTTCCATTCACTAATCCATTACTAACTGATGGAGTACCAACATAGACATACGTAGTTGACTTTTGAGCCATTGTTTGATCATTGACGCATTCGGCATGTAAATCTATATATGTAACGTAGCCACTTCCAGAAATTGGGTTAGGGGCAATAAGAGTTGCTGTATTAGAGCCATGTACCGCATGGGCAGGCCCGTTTCCTGCAGATGTTAAATTGCCCCATTGTGTTTTATCTGTCCATTTATAATCACCACAGAATCCACAGACGTAGTTAGTCAAAGCGGGTACAGAGAGGGAAACTTGCTCGCCATTACTGCAAACGTTTATTAATCCACCATTTATTTGAGCAGGGACGGGAACATCACGTGTGATGAAAAAGATCTGTGACTCAGCATATTGAAATCCAGGCGTACCAACTTTTACAAACAGAGCTCCTTTATTTAGTGCACCTGGACCATTAGTAGGAGCACTGCTGACAAAAACAGTGACCGGAAACGATTGATTACATCCCGACACAGTGCCATAAGCTTGAGGAGTACCAATGCCTACCTGTGTATAGTCATCATAGTATTCCCAGTATTGGGCGCATAAAAATGGCCCAAAGGAAACAGTGTATGTGCCAGAAGCCCCTGGACATACATTAGCCGGGCCGTTGACTGATACACCAAGGCAGTAGGATAATGAAAGGAAGTAAAAGAGGGCGACTTTCAATTGTAATATCTTACAACCTTTTTGAAATTGATTGGAAAAAATAAATTTTCCTTGTAAAAAAAATAGAGAATTATTCATGATTAAATTGGTTTTAGGGGTGATAGAAAATGAAAAGCAGTAAAAGGCTTAATATATCTTTATGATGCCGATTAAAAATGGAATTAATAACTCATTGTAACTGTAATTGCCCCATAGTTTTAAGAGCCCCCTGAAAAGCGTTTCGCTCAAATTAAGAGTCGGCCGTTCTTAACTCCCCACAAATATCTTCTCTAGAGTAAGGTTATTTAACGAACTATGAGGCCGGAATTGATTGTATTCCTGCCGCCAATTTTCAATCTTTTCTTGAGCATCCTCCAGAGTTAAGAACCAGTGGGCGGGAAAGATATTCATCCCTGAAGCTACCGTTAAAAAATTGCACCGGCGAACCGGTCAATACATGGGTTATCTGTGGGCTTCCCAGGGTGGGAGAAACCTAAAGTGGTCTGGTTGTCTTAAGCCCATCTATCTAATACTTTCGAAATGAATTCGCTGCCATTATCAACCGCTCAGGTGGCCCGGCTCCAATTGGCGTAGATGGTGTAATTTGGCAACGTCTAAGCCGCAATACTTTATCTTTCCAATTGTAAAAGGTAGAGGTAGCATTCACCCATACCCAGTTTGCGACATACTTCAGCTAGGACCACTCTGGTCTCAACTTGCTTAAGAGCAAATACAATTTGTGCTTCAGTGAATGGGGATGCTAACCTTATTGATGTTCTATATAATCGTATATACCTTCATAGTATTGGCTAATTAAATTAAATGCTAGCCAATACTATGAATACCTTATTACCAGAGCGTGCCAGAAATATGATATGGTGAAGTCAGTTGTAGTGTACTGCTACAAGTACCATTCATGTGAACTTCAGAGTAGATCTCACCATTAACTGAGTAATGGATAAGGCCATCACAAGTGGAACCATTATTCTGAAGTGCCCGAGCTCCGCTGGTGCCAGTTAGATTTAGATGAATATCTGAATTTGAGGTGTACCATGTGTTGAAACTAAAGGGTGGAGGTGTAATGACATTACATTGTGCCCATACCGAACCTGATATATTAACGTATACTTGCCTTGTCTCACCTGCGTTTGGTCGCCAACCGCTAGAGCCCCGCCATTCAAGCTTTATTCTTATATAAAGTGTATAATCAAAAGTATTACCTTGTCCTCCCTGAATTGTGGTAGACACTAATTCATACACAGTTTTGCGTTCCAAGCCATTGGAACAGTTAAGAGACCACATTTTTTGATACCAAGCGTATAGAGAAGTACCACCAATTGTGCCCATTGTACTTTTTACATCTTCTGAAACAGGTATTACTTTAGTGATAACCGCCGATTTATTTTTACTAAGTGCCGGATTACTTTTTATCTGCTGTAATAAATTCTCATCCTGATTATCAATATAATGTACATAACCATCATTAAACCATACAATCGTTTTACCAATTATGTATTCAGCATTCTCATTTAATAACACTTTATTGAAAATTGGTAGATTCATTTCCTCCAACTTAGGCTTATCCCGATGTGCTGCGTTGTACTTCCTCAATGAAGCATAATTGAATTTACTTTCCCATTTGGCAGCTTCTTCTTCCGTGCTGATTGTTCGGATCTGGCTGAGCACCTTTTCAAACGAAGCCTTATCCTTAAAGGCTAATCGCCCATTTTGAATTGAGACGCCCAGATCATTATTAGGGCTAACGGAAGTGTCTTTGTATCGCTCGCAGGAGAGTAAAGCTGTGACAAAAGTGAGCACTACGCTGATGGTAAAGAGCCGTACGAGTTTCAACTCTAAAAAAAAATCCATAGATTTACTTGGTTTAATGGTTTTACATTGAACTGCCGAGCTCCACGTCGTAGTCGCCAAACTGCCGTGGAGCTTTCTTGCGAAATTTAGAAACTAAATACAGTCAAAAATAATCGAATATCATTGATTATAAGAAATGTCATATTTTCATTCTAACGGATGTATATATACGATTTGCGTAGTAACGATATGTTTAATTTAAGTATAAATAACTAAGTATAGTTAGCCTGTTAATTAATATCTAGTAAAAACTACAATTATAGCGTATCGCATATGAATGTTTTGATGCTTTGAAAAAAAATAAAAAACATCAAAATGTTCAAATTTATATAAAGCAGATACTTCCTATTTTGCTTTCATTGGCGTGTAAAAAAGATTCTTGCTGATTATATAATCTTTGATAGGAAAGCCCTGTTGATTACTTATGTGGATATAGAAAGAAGACATTATTGTTAGATATCATTGAATCTGTATTAATTACCTGTTGAAGCGATAAAATAAGTTTTTGTATTTGAGATTGCTTTGTTGGAATTTTTTTTATAATTTTTTGTCGAATTATTAATATGCCTTTTATGATTTTAAAATTGAGATGCTCTTAAAAGCATATTTAGTTGTCTGGTTTTTTTCACACTAATACTCAAATCTTATGAAACATTTTGCCTATTACTTTTTGTCGAAGGGCTCAATAGCCCTTTTTGTATGGCTGCTTGTTTGCTGTAAAAGTGAGGTTGATCAATTTGTGCCGCAATCAGCTCCCAAAAGTAAGAATATCGCTGAAGTAAGAGGAAATCGCCTTGCGTTTAAGGACCCTGCCGCTTTTGATATAGCAGTTGGGGAACTGCAAAATTTAGTAACTGATGAGCAACGTGAGAAATGGGAAAACTCCTACAGTTTTACCTCGCTGAGAAAATTCAATAGCGCCAATCCCGATGCTCCTCATCCTGTTGATATGAAGATTTCTATCTCGTACACTAGTCTGTTGAACAAAGATCGGGAAGTGATCATTGGTAAAAACATAGTATGGTTTGATAATGGATATACCTATGTTGTTCCTGCTGATGATGAAGCTCAGTTGGCTGCCGCTAAAAAAGACCCTTCTGCCTATAAAGGCAGACATAAGATCGTTAGCGAAATTATTTCCAGCTATGCAGATAAAAATCGTGGTGCTAGGAAAATGGACGGTTATATTCCAACCGATGGCAACCCTGATGCTCGTTATCAGAAGATATGGGCCGTTAATGGGCAAACTGGACCTTGGCGGAAAACCGTTTATGAAATAACAGCTAACCGATCATTTCTCGGTAGTGACGTAGACACCCAGGAGAATGTATATAACTTCACTTTCGACATGTATCTTAAACTCGAATGGTGGAGTCCAAGTAATGGATGGCAGAAAAATGCTGGCGAAACGCGATACTTTGTATATGATATAAGTGGCTATGCCCTTGCATATCAAATTAATTCCTATGGATATTATCCGATAAGTGTCAGTTGGAATACTGGCACACCTTTTTATGTAGGGCAAAATTATGACCATCAGCGCCAATTGGCTCATGGAACTCTTTGGGATGCGGACTATGATTTTATAGTCCACAACTTGTCAGGTAATCTCTCATCATACGTACAAATGAATAATATTACACAAACTGAATCCAATTATGCTTTGCCTAGTGGTGCACTCTGGCCGTAAAATAAAAGAGATTGTAAAAAAATGTTTATTTCGATAGACGCGTCTTATTTTTTCTAAAATACAAATGCTATAAGTCCGTTCCATCATTTATACCTTGAACGGCTTATAGCATTTAAAGAGATCTTCACTTGAATTGTGGTGTACTAGTCCTAATAGAAGAAATATGCCCATTTGACTTCCTAGCATATATATAGAAAATAGAGCTTAGGAAATTAATTTATCAAATCAAATAGACATTGAATTCATTCATTTGAAACATTATGCGTCAATATCATTAGTAAGTTTCTTTAAATCCTCCCCCCATTTTTCCTGTAATGTTATCATTTGAGTATTGTCGACAAATGGTAAATAGTCTTTGCTGTTTGAGGTCATCCGAGTGTAATGATGAAAATAAACACCCAATGCGACATGAATAGGTTTTACATCACCAACTGTGATACTTTGCTTCTTAGTTCGCAAATAAAAATCAAAATCAGCAGACTGGATTTTAGGATCAAAATAGCGTCCAATCTTATTTAGCCCTTTCTCTGTTGCAACAAGACAACTACCCGAAAACCCTTCAATCAAGTTATGGTGGAATTTATCGTAGCGTTTGCGTTGAAACCACTCCCAATCCCCATACATCTGATTGCACATACGGATTAGATTCTTTTCATTGTAGCCTCCCAAAAAGCCGTATAGGTTTTTTATCCAATTCCATCGTCGGCGTGTGGTTTTCGTCGCTTCTTGAGTTTCCAATCGATCGTTGGAGGCAGGAGTCAGAAAGTCGTATCCCTTGTTGTCCATAATGAACATGAGCTCAATATCCCAATCAGGCGAGACCAGTAAATCATTGTTCAGAAAGGCAATAATTTCGCCATTAGCAATTTCTAATCCTTGATTTTGGCAATGAGGATAAGAATAATTTTCTTCATTACGGATGACAGTGGCTCCTTGCTCAGCAAAAAAGTCCCCACTGCCATCAGTCGATGCGTTATCGATGATAATGAGCTGAACCGGATTTCTGGTATAACGGTCCAAATATTCAAAGAATAACTTGTTCATTGGCAGTTGATTTCTGACAGCTGTTATCACACTGACCATTGCCTTCTCCATAGCTACTATACTTAGTTTACTTTACCAATGAGGCAGAATGCCTCTTGTGAATTTCTATTTGCCAAACTGTTGATAAGGTATTGTCCTTAGAATTAATTTACGGATTTCCCCATAGCAAGAGTTGTCGGTTTTTACCACAGACCCAAATCGAATATAGAGTTGATTCAAATATCGCTAAACTGGATCTCTTTACAACTCGTCTATTTAATTCGCGAACTACGCTCTGTTACTTTGTTCGATAGACAGCTCTTGGGAACTAGGTGAACTGGGAACATTCATCAGATGTATAACCCGAAACCAAATCAGCACACAAGGAAGTGCTTTCAGTCCGTACGGAATTACTAGTTGGCTACGGATGAATGATGGAAATAGATCGCTTGGGGACATGACAGTCAATACAAAACAGCTTATTAACAAGATCCGGTCAATGCGAGTCTGCGGAGTGACAAACCACCAACACAATACTCCTGTAACGGCTGTAATGTAGGTTGGCGATTCCGCAACTGGATTAAAGATGACTTGAAAAATTAATACCGAGGCCAACAGAAGCATGCGAAATTGTTGCTCAGTAAACCGTCTTGTTTGCCTGTAAATCGAACAGAATAACAATATACCCGTACCTATGATAGCTGATGTTGAAATATTCGGCGATATAAACAAATGAATAAGTCGATGAATTGAAGTGTTAGCCCATTTGTCGCCATCTGACTTAATAAGTAACTGTTTTAGCCAAAGGTCGTATTGCCAGAGTAATTTATCCGGCGAGGTAAATAATAAAGGCAGCAATCCCAGTATCACAGCCCATAATAACATATATCCTAAAAACTTGCCTTTATGCGGATAAACCAAAAACATACCAGCTGCGACTAAACTATAAATCTTGATGTTAAAACCTAGGATAATAAAGAAGGCTGCCCAAAATACTTGACCCTTTTCAAAGTGTATAAACGCAAAAATCGAAATAGCTGCAATAAGTGGATTGGTTTGACTATTAACAATGGAGGTAAAAAGCTCGTGAAGGCCAAACCAGTATGAGAAGATCTTTTGCTGACGTGTAATAGGTAGTCGATAAATGGCATAAACCCATATTGCGGCAAATAGTAGATGCCACAAAAACAAACCGACCGAGTAGGGTAAGACAAAAATAGGGGCAAATAAGGCTGCAAACGTAGGAGCGTAATGGTAATGATCTTCGTACTCGGTGGGATATAGGGCGTAAAGGCTTTTTACGTCAATGAGATGATAAAGAGAATTATAAAATATATCATAATTATTAGAGCCGTACCAGGCAACAATGCGTATACTAGCAAATGTAAATAGAAGGAAATAAACCAAAAAGATAAAACGGAAATCGCTAAATATCGGCTTCCGAAAGAAAGCCTTGATTGACGGAAAAGGCATGATAATTAAATTATGAGATTCACAAATTAGGCATCAGATTTTTCTGATGTGAATGAAATATGCCTAGTGTGACTTTTGTTAATTATTGTTCTTAATTTTTTTATAATTACGATATTCACCAACTCGACGGCCAAGCACACCATCTAGCCAATAGGCAATCCGTCTTTTCAATGACATTTTTTTGTTAATTTTATCAGGGTCAAAATCATAATTGCCATTCTTGATCCATTCACTCATAACTGAGGGATGAGTTCCTAAAAATGGATCGACCTTTTCAATATTGTAATAATTTGTTTCTGGATTTTCCCCAAACATCTTTTCTAATTCAGAATCATCATGCCAGAATTGAGCGAAATAGCGTGACTTTTCAGTCATACCCTCAGGTGGACGTACATAACTGTAGTGATAAACAGGTACATTAATATCTACGACGGTCAACTTGTCTCCTTTATAATTTTGCTCCCGCGCCAACTGATTTGGATACTTGCGAAAACCTTGTGAGTCGCGATAAGAAAAGGCGTTGATGCCGTTTCTGATAATCCGGATTTCTTTTTTATGCTGGTATCGGGTGCCGTTGAGATAATTATAACTTCCATAGAAGTTTAAGAAGTTGAATAAAAGTCCATCGATTCTCAAATTTGCGTCTGCCCGGTGGATGGCTTGCTTAATTGTTGGTAGGTCATTCTCATGAATTATTTCGTCGGCTTGGATGTGGAATAACCAATCACCCGAACAAGCCTCAAGAGCAATATTTGCCTGTTGGGCAAACAGCTTACCGCCTTCTCTCATTCGCTCATCCCAAATGGTGTCGATAATCTTGATCTTCGGCTCCTTCAATGCTTCTATCGCTTCGCGTGTACCGTCAATGGAATTTCCGATAGCAATGACAAATTCATCACAAATAGGTATAATAGATTTGATAGATTCTAAAAAAGGATATTGATACTTAAATCCGTTTCGGATGTAAGAAAATCCGCTTAGTGTCATAATAAGAATTAGGAGATACTCTCGCAAAGCTAACACATCTTTAGAATGTTGCTTATCAAGAATTTGACGTACCTATTCTTGTAGAATATTTGAGCGAATAGCACAGCGGATGAGCTTACTGTTTTTGTCATCGAGTATTGAAAGCTTTGAGACGTATGCCTAAGATGATCCCATGAAATAGTATCACGAAATGAGTATCTAGTAGGAGATAACAATTTGGCAATTCGTTTATAACTGAAAACTTAAAAATTAGTTATACTACGTAATTCGTCAGTAATAAACATATTTAGCAGGTGATGCATTCCTTAACTAGCTAGCTTACTCTCAATGACTTGTGTATCTGGCAAACCTTTCCAGATAGTCCAGTGTAAGCGCAACCAAACAAACAGTAATGGTAATACCATAAGCGCGTATGGATTGACGTAGTGGTCGCGGATATAAGCTGGGAAAATATCAGTAGGCGCAAAGCTGGAAATCAGTAGCGCGAACGCCAGTAACCAATTATCCAGTCTTGTTTTACCCGAGACTACATACCAGATGGCCACACCAGTGAAACTTATAATAAACGTAGGCGATTCAAAACCTGTGCTGGCCAAATTTAGAAACAATAGGGTTGAGGCCAAAATATTCAATTGAAACCGAATATTCTGATACAGATTCGTTTTTAGATAAGCCGTCGTAAAAATTATCAATCCCGGAATAATAAAGTATAGGTTAGACAACGTACCATCGTGGAATAATCGACGAAACATGCCCATTACACAGACATCCGTTCGTGTGTTTGCCAAATTTACATTCAACTGATTTTTGTAGGACAAAGATTCATACCAATCGAAGTAGCATTGTATGGTATAATCGAACCCAACAAATAGCATCGGCAGCGTAATAAACACGACCGTTGATAGGAATCCTCCAATAAAGTATCGAAATTTATTCTGAGCAAACGGAAAATACGCCAGACCAACGACGCCATATAATTTAATGAGTGTTCCTAAAACTATGTTCGCTGCCGCTAAAACCTCTTGACGTTTATACAATTGTGTATACGACAGAATGATCATCCCCACGCATATGTGGTGAAACTGGGTATTCAGCAGACATGTATATGACGAATTCAGTACCAGCCAGCTTATTACGGCTTTTTGACGGTCACTCAGAGGTAATTCATATATGGCGTAGAGCAGAAATAAAGAGTTGAAGACGTTCCAGAGCGTAATGCTCAACAAGGTAGGAAGCCAATAAAAGGGTGCAACTAATAAGGCAAATATAGGCCCATAATGGTAGGAGTCGACCGTTTCAGTATGGTATTCCAGAAACAGGTTCTGGTGGGCTACCAAATGCTTGTAACTATTAATAAATAGTAGAAAGTTATTTATGTGTTGACCGAGTTCTCCCAAATAATATTGTTTTACACCGGTCAGAATTCCGAGCAGCGCCCAGATAATGGTAATATTACGTTTACTATAGAAGAACGGGTGCTGAAAAAAAAGCTTCATTATGTTGAGCGCTAGCCACTGTTACTAAAAGGTTAGCGCTTACAAAACTACAATCTGTAACAAACAAATGAATAAATTCGCGATAAATTTGCTCGTTAGTATTTCAAACGCTGGATGACTCCTTAATTAGGATATTATTCAAATAAGTAAAATTAGGACTTTTATATAGATATTATCTTGCGGTTGGTAAGATTTGGGGACTTGGAGAAGTAAATTGATTTCTTATTGAAAGTTTTGAAAATTCACATAGATTAAGGTACGTTATTATTTTTGATTGGCTTTATTTTACTTAATAAATTCCCTTTGCTGTATTAAACCTTAGTTATCGATGACATTAAAGAACTTTAAGTAAAATAACAACAAACTATATGATAAAGTATGATCCTTACTTTAATCTAATCAGTAGATTTTTTATTATGAAGTTTATAAATCTTCAGCACTAACGAGTTTGTTTTATGGGTTGAACCTTCATATGATGCGATGATCTATTCAATAGCAGATATAATTCATTATATGATTGGCTAGTGAGTACAATACAACTAGCCAATCATCTTTATACGTTACCAAAGTGTCCCAGAAGTTGAAGGTCCAGGAACATCGTATTGTGAATCTGTTTGTAAAGTACCATTACAAGTACCATTCATGTAAACTTTGGATCTAATATAACCATTAATGGAGTAATAGATTAAACCATCACAATCGTAATTATTATTCTGGATCGCCACACCTTTATTGTCACCAGTTAGATTAATAGTGATGTCTGAATTTGTGTCATACGTCCTGAAGAAATTAAAGGGTGGCGGTGTGACTACATTGCATTGTGCTCCTACTGAGCCTGATAGGTTAACGTCTACCACTCGTCTTTCGCCAGCGTTTTGTTGCCAACCGCCTGAACCCCACCATTCAAGCTTTATACGTATAAAAACTGTGTATTCAAAAGCATAATTTTGTCCATATGGTCCCAATTGTGCCGCAGTAGAAACCAATTCATACACAGTTTTTCGCCACCAACCGCTAGCACAGTTAAGAGCCCAGGGTTTTTGATACCAAGCATATAGAGAAGTACCACCTATTGTGCCCATTGTGCTTTTATCGTCCTCCGGAACAGGCATTACTTTTGTCTTAACTTCCGATTTATTTTTACTGAGTAATGGATTGCTTTTAATCTGCTGCAATAAGTTCTCGTCCTGATTATCAATATAATGTATATAACCATCATTAAACCATACAATGGTCTTACCAATCATGTATTCCGCGTTTTTATTTAATAACATTTTGACGAAAATTGGCAGATTCATTTCCTCTAACTGAGGCTTATTCCTATGCGCTGCGTTATACCCCCTTAATGAGGTGTAATTAAACGTACTTTCCCATTTGGCAGCTTCTTCTTCCGTGCTGATTGTTCGGATCTGGCTGAGCACCTTTTCAAACGAAGCCTTATCCTTAAAGGCTAATCGCCCATTTTGAATTGAGACGCCCAGATCATTATTAGGGCTAACGGAAGTGTCTTTGTATCGCTCGCAGGAGAGTAAAGCTGTGACAAAAGTGAGCACTACGCTGATGGTAAAGAGCCGTACGAGTTTCAACTCTAAAAAAAAATCCATAGATTTACTTGGTTTAATGGTTTTACATTGAACTGCCGAGCTCCACGTCGTAGTCGCCAAACTGCCGTGGAGCTTTCTTGCGAAATTTAGAAACTAAATACAGTCAAAAACAATCGAATATCATTGATTATAAGAAATGTCATATTTTCATTCTAACGGATGTATATATACGATTTGCGTAGTAACTACTAATTGTATTTGAGTATAAATGACCAGCTAAAGTGTCTGTGCTTATTAAATTTAAATTAAAATTGTAGCCAGGTAGTATAATTCGTTTGTGTTTTGTCTTGTTCAATTTCCTCAAATAAAACAATTAATACTACAATATATTTATTTATATATACGGGAGATTCCTCGGTTAAATACGGGAAATCTCCCGTAGTAAAAAAGCCATAATTGATTATAAATTTTCCTGCAAGCATAGATTTGGCAAAACTTAATCTAGAAATATTTTTTAGTCTAACAGTTAAGTTTTGGGCCAAAATATTGCTGATTAAGCAGCCTTTGTCGCTTTACATCCAAACGTATTGTTCATAGTCGGCTTTGGTTTTGTGGGATATAGTTCAAACGGATTGGTGAACTTGCTACATTTGACTGGAGACTTTTTTTAGGCAGATTTGGGGACAAACTTCAATTTGACTATGATTAAACGACGTGTGTTTGACGAAACATTCAAGGAAATGGCCGTTGAGTTGTCGTATGCAAAAGGATCGATTCAAGAAGCTGCTCGCGAATTAGACATCGATCCGGGACGAATCAGCAAATGGAGACAACGGGGCAAAAAAAATGATCAAATGTTGTCTGCCACCCCCACTCTTACTAACGAGCAGCAACAGATCAAACGCTTGCAACGGGAGCTCAGAGAAGCTCAGTTGGAACGCGATATACTAAAGAAGGCCGTCAGCATCTTCTCCAGGAGCGACGGGAGGTATTCCGATTTATAAAGGAACATGCCAACGAATTTCCCGTTGAGAAGATGTGTAAAGTGCTGAACGTGAGCGCATACCTCAGTCCCGATTTTGGATGATAGGTAATCAGGCTGGCAGGTTGGCAGTTAGCAAAGAAAATGGTACCGTTTTCGCTACTCAGAACGCGCAGGGGCGGATTTACACATGTAGAGGTCAGCTTTTTGTTGAATCGTCGGTCAAACGAAGCAGCGGTATTGGTTATCGGATTGAAGAGTGTGATTTGTGATTTTCCATGCGGCCCCATCAGCCATAAGTACCCGTCGGCATCCTGCGCAATCGACTGAATATCATCAAAATCAAGCCCGTTACGTTCTTTAGTAAAGGTAGTGAACGTTTTGCCATCAAAGCGATTAAGCCCGAACTTGGTGCCGAACCACATGAACCCCTGTTGGTCCTGAAAAATGGCGTTTACTTCCCGGTGTGCCATACCATTCTCAGAACCATAATGCTTTACCCAGGCAACGTAGGGCTGTGCCTTTGCCATGGTTAGGATTGATAACCAGGTTAGAATGCCTACAACAAGATTTACTGTTTTCACCCGATTTGGAGAGGCTTGTGCAGCAACCAAACAAGCCAGACTAGTTCACTTAAGAGAACGCACACGACTTATTCTTAGGTGGTTTCACCTACTAACGTTGCCGAATAAAATTAAGCGAATATACTTTCTTATTGAATAAGGGGGCATTTTTCTACCTAATTATGCCGGTAAAGCTACGAGGTGGTGGGACTGTCTTATGCTTTTCAGTTAACAGCTCAATTATGAAGCAGATTTTATCGACAAGAGTCAAGTCTCACATGGGAGGGTATTTTGATAGTTTAAAACCTGGTGATTGCAAGTTGCTTTTGAATGTAATTAAATATCAATAACGATTGTAAGGTATTGGTATTCAGTGTGGTATGGGTTTTTATTGTTGAGTAGCATCTTGGTTGTTTCAGTCACTATCGTGCTGTCTGAAACAACTAAAGAATAGTATCAGATTACCCATTATTCACGTTAATCAAGCAGTATGTCAAGGTGTGTCGATCACAACCATTATAAGCAAGAGTAGCATAGAATCCCTGCCCATGATCAACTCCCATCTGCCCAGTGCTACGTTGCGGCTAGGGTTTTAAATCAGCTAATCACCCGACTAGTGTTAGTCACTTCGCTGAAAGCTGGTAGCTGGAACGACCCTACGGTGTGGGCCTGTAACGTAGTGCCCGTTAGTACCGACATTGTTCAGCTCAAGCACGTCGTGACCTTACCCGCCAGCGCCACCGCCCAGATCAGAATGCTACGTAACAGTGCTACGGGCAAAGTAACGTAGCAGATGGGTGCTACGTTGCGATTGGGCTTTTGATTGCCTATTGCTAAATGTTTTAACGTAGCATTATTTCTGGAAAATAACCAGTAAATAACTGATTGACAGTTTGTTTTGTGAATCATGCTATCTTGTCAGGCTTGCTCAACTATCCCCTAAAGCTATTGCTATGCTGCACTGCTACGTCCCCTTTATCCATCGGTCTACTCGTCGCTGGCTGCTGCTCTTCGGCCTGTTGACGGTCCTCACTACGTTGCCGCTGCTGGCTCAGACCGTTCGCTACGTTAAACCTACTGCATCAGGCTTGGGCAACGGTTCTTCCTGGACCAATGCTTCTGCTAGTCTGCAGACCATGATCAACGCCAGTGTCTCGGGCGATCAGGTCTGGGTGGCGGCTGGAACCTACAAACCCACCGCTACCACTAACCGCACCGTTAGCTTCGCCATGAAAAACGGGGTGGCCATCTACGGCGGGTTTGTGGGTATCGAAACCAGCCTAAATCAGCGACCCGCTATTAATGCCACTACTCCATCCAGTTCCACGCTGAGTGGCGAAATCGGCAGTCCTTCCAGTACCACTGATAACTCCTACCACGTCATCAGCAACCCCGCCAGCCTCAGCCTGACCAACTCCGCCATTCTCGACGGATTCGTCGTTACCAGCGGCAATGCTAACGCCGGCGGTGGGCTGGATACTGTCGGGGGCGGCATGTTCAACAACGGGGATGGCAATATGTGCAGTCCACTAATTCGTTACTGCACCTTTGTAGCCAACGAAGCTGGCTATGGTGGGGCCATCGGCAACTATGGGAATGAAGGCAGCAGCAGCCCAGTACTGACCAATTGCGTCTTTCAAAGCAACACGGCCATTATTGGCGGGGCAATTATCAACGACGGGAGTAGCGGCAGCAGTAGCCCTCTGCTGACCAATTGTACCTTTCAAGCCAACAGGGCTGTTTATCAGGGCGATGGACTCCCGGCCATCACTCGGGGTGGGGCGATGTTCAACGATGGGAGTTCCTCGGGTAACAGCAGTCCGGTACTGACCAACTGTTCATTCCTGGGTAATACAGCTAGCCAGGGCGGGATGATGTTCAGCAATGGCAATAGCGGCAGCAGCAACCCGGTGCTCACCAATTGTGTGCTGTTCAACAACGGTGGGGCCAGCAGCATCGCTAACAACAACGCTACGGTGCTGGCTCGCTACAGTCTGTTCGATGCATCGGTAACGGGCTACACTAACGTAACGGGTAACCTGACCACAACCACTACCCCCTTTGCCTCGCCCACCAGTACCCAACTGGCGGCTGGTTCTCCGGCTATCAACACCGGCGATCCGGCCACCACTACGTCCACGGGATTGCCAGCGGCTTTGGGCAACTTCGATCTGGCTGGCAACTCTCGCTTTGTGACGGGTCGCATCGACATGGGGGCGTATGAGTTCTGCACTCCCGCCACCCGGCTCTACGTGCGGGCAGCGGCCACAGGGGCCAACACCGGATTGAGCTGGACGGACGCCTTCACCGACCTCCAAAGTGCCCTCAACTACTATTGTTCGGGCAGCTTGATGGAAATCTGGGTGGCATCGGGCATCTACAAACCCACTGCCACCACCAACCGAACCATCAGTTTCGCCATGCGGAGTGGGGTGGCTATCTACGGCGGGTTTGTTGGCAGCGAAACCAACTACAACCAGCGACCTGCCGTCAACGCCACCACCCCATCCAGCACTACGTTGAGTGGAGATATCGGCACGGTGGGCAACAATTCAGATAATTCCTACCACGTTGTCAATAACTCCGCCGGGCTAACCTTCGCGGCCATCCTCAATGGCTTTGTTATCACTGCTGGCAACGCCAACGGCAGTGCTCCAGACGATTCCGGAGGTGGCCTGTTGAATAATGGATCAGGCAGTGGCAACGTGTGCTCTCCGCAAATTCGCCAGTGTGTGTTTGTGGCTAATCGGGCTGTATACGGGGGAGCTATTAATAATGATGGGAGTTCGGAGGGCAGCAGCGCTCCTGTGCTAAACAATTGTGTCTTCCAGAACAATACGGCCACATATGGTGGGGCGATAAACAATTCCGGTGCCAGAGGCAACAGCAGTCCCCGTCTGACCAGCTGCGCCTTACAGGGCAATATGGCCACGAATGATGGCGGGGCCATGTTCAACGATGGTTTTGAGGGCACCAGCAGTCCCGTACTGACCAACTGTTCGTTTCAAAGCAACACAGCCTCACAGGGCGGGGCAATGACCAGTGATGGTACTAATGGCACCAGCAATCCGAAGTTGACCAACTGCGTACTGTGGAATAACGGCGATAGCAACACCTTCTTCAACGATGCAGCTACCGTGACGACCACATTCAGCCTGTTCGATACGTCGGTAACGGGCTATACCAGCGGTCTGGGTAATCTCGCCGTCGCTACGTCCCCCTTTGCTACTGTCGCCAGCACCCAACTACGTCCCACCTCCCCCGCCATTAACTCCGGCGATCCTAATACGACTATCTTTTCAAATACCACCGATCTGGGAGGTAATCCCCGCATTGCTCAGGGACGTATCGATATGGGCGCTTTCGAGTGGGGTACTACGTGTCAGGGGCTAGTCACCTCGCTGAAGGCTGGTAACTGGAACGACCCTACGGTGTGGGCCTGTAACGTAGTGCCCATTGGTATCGACATTGTTCAGCTCAACCACATCGTGACGTTGCCAGCCAGCACTACTGCCCAGATCAGAATGCTACGTAACAGTAATACGGGGAAACTAATGTATCAGATGGGTGCTACGTTGCGGATGGGATTTTGATTTGTGTCGCCTGCTACTTAACCTGATACTTTACCGCTAATGCACCGAATTAATTTATCATCTCGCCCGTTTTCATACCAAAGAAATCTGCACTGTAAGTTTGTATCTGATCAATATGACTTTCAGTCCTAGATTCATATCTCATAAATCAACGTATTACAGAATGCTCGCTAAATTGTGTTACAGGTGAATAAATGGAGTTACAGATTCCACGCGACCAAACTGCTCTGGCGCACCAACTCAATTCGATCCTGTCGATACGTAGTATACTCACCTAATGAAACACGTTCTGGATAATCCGGTTTGGAATGCGCTGACTTCCAGGAATAAATCACTTGCCAATGGCAACGACATTGCAAAATATTTTGACATAGAAGTTTCGCCATTTGTGGCTGTTCCCGACAATACACCCGCCAATCTGGAGATACTTTGTCAGATAAATCGGTTCACTAAACCAGTACTTCTTGTATCGAATACACCTATCTCCGTTCCTAAGTGCTGGCAGGTTCTAAACCGAGTCGATGGTGTGCAGATGGTTTATGAGAAATCGGCTGATCTTGACTGGGATAGTTCGCGAATTAAGTCGTTGTCTCATGAGCACGTAGCACAAATGCTGGACTTGACCAATCTGACAAAACCGGGTCCTTTTGCTTCACGAACAATTGAGTTTGGGCATTACAGGGGTATTTTTGAGCATGAAAAACTCGTGGCAATGGCAGGCCAGCGATTACATGTTTTCGATTTCGCCGAAGTAAGTGCCGTTTGCACGCACCCTGACTTTCTGGGCAAAGGCTATGCCCGGCAACTACTTCTCGATCAGATTTATCGGATTCAGAAAGCATCAGAAACACCGTATCTACATGTTCGTTCCGATAATGTTCGGGCTTTGCAGATTTATGAGAAATTGGGATTTAAGACACGAACAGAAATCTTTTTCTACGTATTAATGGCTGTCTGATACGTATTTCTTGCCTATTGTTTGCCTTTACGCTGATTAGTTTGATGGAGTTAGATGCTTGACTCTGAAAGTTGGATTGAGATAAATGTTTTATGAGAATTCCGTTTCTGATCTGGATTGTAGCTTGTTTAGGTAGGCCCGCGTTTGCGCAGGTCATTTCGTCAGCCGTCTACTCTGTTAATCGCGCACTAGTTAGCACATATTCAGGGAACGATGTACGAACATTGCTGGAAGGGACTACCCGCGACTTTTCGCACCTGATTCTTCAGGTTATAACCATGTCGCCCAATCTGCCAAAACAACCGCCACAAGAGCTTGATGAAGAAGCGATGCTAGTTATCAAATCGGGCTCATTGACACTTACTCTAGGCGGCAAACGAAAAGTTCTGGGGCCAGAGAATGTAGTTGTTGTCATGCCCGGTGAAAAGTATACTATTGAAAACAATACGTCGGAGCCCCTCACGTATTATCTGATGCGTTATACCTCCAACGAGATGCCCGATCTGGATCTGGATCGGCTGATCGGAAGTTCATTCTGGATCGATTGGCAGGATAAGTCCAGTTTGCCAGCCAGCTCCTATGCCACTATTATGAGCAACCATTTGGTTATACAGCAAACTAAACTTGCGGCTGATTCACTACGTAGTACGATGAAAAATCGAGCAGCTCAAATGCTTTTTGTTCTGGATCAACCCATTCAGGTCGCCCTTGACGAAACCATGAAAAAAGCGCAGGTAGGAGATGTTATTTTTTTAGAATCAGACGTATCGTATAAGATTGTGGGTGATAATCAGGGAGATACTAGGTATTTGTTAATTCAGTTTTGATACGTAGTAGTGTATTTTTTCGTCAGAAGACGTATTACACGAAAGTAAACAGAAGGGTAGAGGCAACGATAAATAATAAAAAAAGGCTTACAACGATCAGCTTGCTGGAACGGGAATAATGGACGTAGCGACTATTTCCGGCGAGCAAATTCATGATTTCATTAATCCAGTGCGAAAACATACGTACTATCAGTTGGCTGTAAAGTGTAAGACTAATTTCGCGTGTGACTGTCACCGTTATTACGATTATGAAATTGTTAAGTTGTCAAAAATGAATGAATAGGTTGTTTTATTGAGGATTTTACGGTTGTTGTAACGCACAGTCAGAATAGCTTGTCTGTGTGAATATGAATTGATCCTGTTGTATACTTTTGATAGAGCTAATTCATTTTTTATTTCATTGAAAGTTGCTGTTGAATTGCTTTGACGAATTCATGATATTCGTAGTTTTATCTGACGTAGCAACAGGTAACAGTCTATTTTGGCGAATTTCATGACGAACCTGCTTAAGCGGTTTTCTCTTTTTAAATTACCAACACAGAGTATCTGGATTTTGGTGGGGCTCGTTTCATGGACGGTTCCACTCGGAAACTACGTCTGGCTTGGCGTGCGTTACTTCTCCGACTGGCGTATTTTTCTGATTGCTTCTCTACATTCATACGCCGTTTGCACCATATTATTAGCAGCCCAAACGGCCATAATCAAGCGAATTATCCGATTATATCCTGAGTTGTCGCAAACGAAGATTCGGATGGTTCTGGAGTTTCCGGTTTTTGTGGTGCTGACAATGGCCACTTCGATAAGTTCCTACGCTGTTTACCAACTCATTCCGACTTTCGATTTCGAGCCTTCCGAGTCGAGTCAGATTATCATTTTCTGGATCGGGCTAGGTTCAAATCTCATTTCACTCTGCATCTACGAGCTTCATTATACGCTTACCAAATGGCGGGAAAACAGCCTGGCAATGGAAGTCTATAAGCGGGAAGCGTTGCTGAACCAGTTGAACGTATTAAAGAATCAGGTAAACCCACATTTTTTGTTTAATAGTCTCAATTCGCTAATTGCGTTGATTAGCGAAGATCCACAAAAAGCAGAAACCTTTGCCGAAGAATTAAGCTCGGTGTATCGCTACGTGTTGAGGGCAAACGAACAGGATTTAACTTCACTGGAGACTGAACTCGACTTTATCCGCTCGTATACTCATCTTCTCAAAACACGCTATGGCGACAGATTTCAGTTGATTACCGACGTCGATCCTCAATTTACTACGTATCGTTTGCCTTCGCTTTCGCTTCAATTGCTGGTCGAAAATGCGGTGAAACATAATGTAGTTTTACCAAATCAGCCACTTGTGGTTGAAATTCAGACCGATGGGCAAGCGAACCTACACATCCGTAACAATCTTCAACTCAAAAAGAAAGGAGTAGTTTCAAATGGCGTTGGATTGGCAAATATTATGGCAAAATACGATATGCTGGGCCAGCTAAAACCAAACGTTCGGGAAGAGGCCGGTCACTTTGTTGTGACGCTACCGTTGATACCTACCTGATAGATAAGTTTGCTGACAGTTTTGGGGGCTTAAACGAAAAAAACGGTGATTACAACCGTCGGAAGATTTCAGGAATCTTTGACAAAACCAAGATCTGAGAACTAATTTTTTGAGTTGCCAACAACCTAAATCCTAACGTAATGAAAGCGATTGTGCCGATACTCGTCTGTTTATGTCTGGTCTTGCTCAATTCGTGCGAAAAAGAGCAGGGTATACGTTTGGAAGGGGCTGACTACTTGATTTTTGGCCATTTTTATGGCGAATGCGATGGAGAGGGTTGCATAGAAATCTTTAAGCTTGAGCCGGATAAACTACTTGAAGATAAACGAGATAAATATCCTGTTTGGACAGAATTTTACGAAGGTGACTACACACAATTATCGCAGCAGAAGTTTGAAAATGCGAAAGATATAATTAACTATTTCCCCGACGATCTGTTGAAGGAACGCAATCCGGTAATTGGTCAGCCCGATGCTGGTGATTGGGGTGGTCTGTATGTTGAATATAATTATGATGGTATTCGGAAATTCTGGCTAATCGATCAGGTTAAAGAACACGTACCAGTAAAATATCACCCGTTTATCATCAAAATAAACGAAAAGATCAGACAGATACAGTGAGTATCGAACGGCCGGGGAGTTGCGCTGAATTCTTTACCAATTTTCCTCTCAACTGATAAAGGCGCTATCTTCTATGAAAAGGTAGAACAGACCCGTGCCCATGCTTTGTCTACTGGCTTTATTCGCTACGTAAAAGCATACTGTATGGCAAAATCTGGTTACTCTATCCGCTGGCAGTGGGGGCTATTGGTTACGTTGATGGGTTGTCTTTCCTTTACAGCTCAACTTCCAATGAGACTACCCTCACAACCCCTGGCTGACACAAAGCCCCACATCATTTTATTTATTTCGGATGATCACGGTTACGAAGATGCCGGATTTGCAGGAGCTAAAGTTGTGCGAACGCCCAATCTGGATGCACTTAGTAAAGAAAGTCTGCGATTTACGCACGCATTCTGTAACACGCCGAACTGTGTACCCTCAAGGGCTGTGATTAGCACGGGGTTGATGCCAGCCCGAAATGGCGCCCATCCGAATCATAGTAAGATAAATTCCGGCATTAAAACCTTGCCTATTTATATGCAAGAGTTAGGTTATCAGACGATTCTGGCCGGTAAAGATCATGTTTGGCCGCAGTCTGCCTATCCGTATATCTATCTCAAAAAGAAAGATCAGGAGTACCAGAAAATTGATTCCATATTGGCCGCCCATGCCAAACCGGGGCAAAAACCACTCTTTCTGGTTGTAGCCACTGACAATCCACATGTACCCTGGCCAAATCTTGAGGGGTATGACCCCAAAACAGTTGATATTCCGCCATTTCTGGTCGATACCGACATAACACGACAGGTTCGGGCGAAGTACTATACTGATGTAACGGACATGGATAAAACGGTGGGAGAATGCCTGAAATCGATGAAAAAGTATGGCTACGTCGATAATACGTTATTTATCTACACCACTGATAACGGGCCACAATGGCCTTTCGGTAAATGGAATCTGTATGATCAGGGTATACGAGTACCCATGCTAGTACGGTGGCCAGGCAAAGTAAAGCCGGGTACAACCGATGCCATGACGCCACTGGTCGATATGCTGCCAACATTGCTGGATGCAGTAGGAGGGAACGTGCCAAACGGATTGGACGGACGAAGTTTTTTGCCCGTACTGACAGGTAAACAGATTGCCCACCGAGACAGTATCTATACAACGTATACGGCAGACACCCGCTACGGTGCTTTTAATTATTATCCACAACGTAGCATTCGAACTCGCCAGCTCAAGTACATTATGAATCTGGAACCCAGCCTAACATACACCACCCATATTACCAACGCGAAGCCCGAAGACGGAAAAGACTATTGGGATTCGTGGGTTGAAAAAGCGAAAACGGATGCGAATACTGCTCAACGAGTTCGAGCCTACCAGCAACGGCCAGCCGAAGAGTTGTACGATCTGGAAAAAGACCCTTACGAACTCAGAAACCTAGCGTATGCACCCGAAAATAGTGCTACGTTGACCGCCTTTCGCCGGGCGATGGAAACCTGGATGGAATCTCAGAACGATCAGGACGGGTTAACTCGCTACTTTTTCAATATCAAGTATAATCGGAAAAAGAACAAGTAGCATTTGATAATGTAGAACATCAACCGACCGTGATTCTTGGATTGGTCTGACCACTATTTTAATTTGGGTTTCTGGGTCTAATTTATTGACTATTAATTCTTTGTGGTTGTGTTTTTATATGTACTAGTAAACCCCACCCTAAATTCCTCCCCCGTAGGGAGGGATTTAGGGTGGGGTTATTTCAACAACTATTTCAGAAAACGATACGTCATTTTTACAAGAAAAATGTTCCGTGCCTGCTGGGCAAAAATAGTATCGAACAAGCTCCGGTTGAGTGGCGAACTAAGATCATTGGCTACATCGGGCGTGCTTCCCTGCGACCAGACCAGATACAACTCCGACCCCGGTTTGTATTCCCAGCGAGCCACCAGATTGGAGCGAAACTGGACGAAATTGAAATCAGGTTTGCTGAATGAATAATCGACTGTACCATCGCGGTTTTCATCGACAACGTAGCGGCCATTTTCATAGCGGAGTTCGTTACCAGTAAATGGTCGAAATCGTGAATCGAAGTCTTTATTGAGTGGATCTGCTACGTAGGCAAAATGCTGATACGTTGGGCGCGTAATAAACGGCTGGCCGTAATACTGAAGTGTCAGATCAGGCGTGATGTTGTAGTTCAGACGTAGCGTGTAGCGGAAAGTATTCTGATTTACTTCGCTCACAATTGTACGTAGTGCGCCATTATACGTAGCACTGCCAACGAACTGATCCTGCCGACGCCAGTTATGACTATATCCGGCACTCAGACTTACGTTCAGTGCATCAAGCGGCTGAACCCGAAGCGTGACCGTAACATCGTTGTTGTGCACAGTACGTTCGAATCCCCACGAATTGGCAAATTCGACAGAGCCCAACACTTTCTTTCGGAAGTCGCTCTGAATGTATCCCCAATGGTTTATACCGGAAGGCAAACGTAGTGACGAACCGCCCCGAAGGGCATTGTTCGATACTTCATAAGGATTCCAGGTGCTGCCCATACCAACCTGCCAGTTGTTGCGGAACGTAGCGTGTGCATTGCTGTTAAACGCCTGATACAGAAACTGTCCGCCAAAATCCCAGCGCGACCAGTGATTGTAATTGATGCGGGCGGAACGGAAAATGGAAAATGATTTCTGGTACTGTAGCCCGGCCCAGCTGAAATGATTGATTTCGTTGCTGGTGAGCATGAAGCCGATGTCGTTGAGTTCGAGTTCGGGTGAACGAAACGTAATGCCTGTTTCAAATTTAAATACCTGACCAAGCTTTCCCGATTTTCCACCAGTTTTTCCCAATCGGAACGTACCGCCCGTACCCGTTAGCGACGTTCGGTTTTCATCGACCTGTATTTCCGGAGCATTGCTACGTTGGAACAAGTGTTCAAAAGCCCGTTGCGTATTGGTAATCACTTCCTTTGAACCCTGCACCTGACTAAAAATCAGATTTCCCCGGAAATACCAGGTTCTATTTTTCCAGAAATGCAGAAAATCCAGCCCGCCCGAAAAAGCATTAGTATGTAGTTGATGATTGAGATTGTTCTCGCGGTTGACGCTGGTGAAAATACCGCCGATGACCGTATTACCAGCATCGATATCTTTCTGCAATCGCCCGACGAAATAGCTAGTCAGCGGTTCAACGGCTTCCTGACGGCGGTCGCCAGCGCGGTCAATTTCGGCCATAGTACGTCCGGTAATACTTTCGAGAATACCGATGCTCCAGCCTTTTTTCGTTTTTCCGCTAAACTTGGCCGCTCCCAGAATCGGTGCGTTTTGGGGAACCTGCGCGTACTCTCGTTGCCCCAGCGACGGGTATCCATGCGGTGAACCGCCAATCCGCCGTGAATAAAACAGAAGGTCGGAGTCATAGTCGCCACCGGCTTCGGAACCCGTCACCTGATAATCGAAAATGTTGCGGCTTTCGATGAAGAAGGGTCGACGTTCCTCAAAGAAATTCTGAAACCCGTCGATACGTACCCGCGAAGGATCAGCTTCAACCTGCCCAAAATCGGGATTTACGGTGAAGTCAAGAATAAGATCGCTGGTGACGGCTACTTTCCCATCGAGCCCTACCGTTACTTTTGAGTCGGTGCCAGTAGCAAATGGATTTCCTTCGACCGGGGCATATTTTTCGGTTTTAGCCACTACGTAGGGCGCAATTTCGATTTGCTTCTGCGACGGTACGTTCGTCAGACCGTGTAATTCGCCAAAGCCGCTCACCCAAACACCCGAATTTTGCGGAATATATTGCCACACAGACCGTTCTTCTTTTCGAAATAATCGACGGGTTACCTGAATACCCCAAACTTTACTGGGTTCGTTGCCATATCGTAATTGACTCAGCGGAATTTTCACTTCGGCAGTCCAGCCCGTTGAATCGACATGCGTTTTGCCGTACCAGATGGGATTCCAGCTCGTATCCCAGTTGTTACCATTCTGGGAAATAAATTCATCGCCCCGCACACCTGAAACCGACATCGAAAACGAAAAAGCAGTACGTTGGTCATGGTAACTATCGATGTTGATTTCGACCCAATCGCCCGGAAATTCATCCCGACGGCTCATGCGCTTGATCACCGAATCGGGTGCCGCATCCAGACACCGATATCCAACATACAGAAACTTATCGTCGTACAGAATTTTGAATAGTGTAGGCTGCGAAGGTGCTTTTCCTTCGTTGGGTTGATATTGCGTAAAGCTTCCCGACCATTCAACTGCATCCCATGCCGATTCATTTGGAATTCCATCCAGTTTTATGGGTTGGCCTGTGATACGTTGCGTATGATATTGTCTTTTTTCGATAGGTGCATTTTTTGAAGGCGCGTTCTGAGCCTGCAAATGGGCAAATAGAAGTGAAAGAATAATCGTAAAAATCGCTTTGTTCATGCAGTAAGAAAGAACTTGTTCGTCACTATTAAAGACGTAAAAGCTACTGAAACGTTGCTTTTGACGAGCAAGTTAGGGCGAGAAAAAAATAGTATTTTGTTAAGATTTGTTAAGCCAGCAATTGTAGTGTTTCATACTACGTGCGTTTTAGTACGTAGCGGACGATACTACGTAGAGGAAGCGTTTTCAGTGATACGTAGCACTGTCTGAAATATGAGCTTAAAGCGCCTTATTTCGAAAGCCGTTCCAACATGTCTTTGCCGTTCTGATTGTTAGGATTGAGTTCAATCGATTTGCGATACAGGGCTATCGATTCCTCTTTTTGCCCATTGCGGAACAGAGCTTCGCCGTAGCTGTCGTACACGTTATAGCTCTTTGGGAACAGATGTACGTTGAGTTTGAAAATAGCCAGCGATTCTTTCAATTGGCCCCGACTCATCAGTCGATATGCCCAGTCATTCAACTCGTCTTCGGTAGGGCGGAAATTGGGATCTTTTTTCTGGATTTCGTTGTAAACGTCGATTGCTTTTGCAAACCCCTGTTGCCGCAACTGCATGTGCAGGGCTGTAATTGGGTCGGCTACTGGAATCTCGGCGTTAAAGTA
Organism: Spirosoma daeguense; assembly: GCF_054776875.1. Classification (NCBI taxonomy): domain Bacteria; kingdom Pseudomonadati; phylum Bacteroidota; class Cytophagia; order Cytophagales; family Cytophagaceae; genus Spirosoma; species Spirosoma daeguense. Next base: position 454,412 of record NZ_BAAHBF010000005.1, on the reverse strand, counting down.
GCCCGCTAGTTCGTCAATAAATTCTTCGGGATAAGCCCCTCCCAAATTGGTCAGCACCACAACGGATATGTCATCGTCAGGATAGACAAAAAAAGCGGAACGTCCACCTCCCGTAGCAATAATGGCATGATGTTTCGGACGTGGTTTTGTCATCCAGCCCAGTGCCCATTGCGTGGGTTTGCCGTTGTTATACGTTCCGGCTGTCCAGAGCTTCGTCAACGCCGATTTTGTTTTAAGAAGTTTTCCCTGTTGCAGCGCAATGAGCCAACGTGCTACGTCGCCAGCCGTGCTGTTTATGCCCGATGAGGTGCGTTTAAAGGCTGGAAATTCTTCATACGCATTGGTTAGTTTAGGCTCGCTCAGGTTTTTCCCCTCAAACCGATTTATATACCGATACGACTGAGATTTATTCGGAATCACATCGCGTGAATCGCCAAATCCCGTCGATGGCATATCGGCACCCTGAAATTGCAATTCCTTAAAAACCTGTATGAATGGCTTCTGGCGAAACTTATCAATGATTTTACCCAGTAAAACATAATTCGTCTGGTTATAGCTAAACTGCGCACCAGTAGGAAATTCCATCGGCAAAACCAGCACTTTTGCCCAGGCTGTCTGTTCCGTATCCCGTCCTGTAAAACCACCAGAATTTGGGTCGAGTACTTTTCGGAGAATATCAGGAATTCCCGATACGTGGGTTAGTAATTGTCTGATTTTTACCGACTGCCAAGCTGTTGGAAGGCTGTCGAGGTAGTTTGAAACGGGCGCTTCAAGATCAATTTTACCTTCCTCAACAAGCTGCATAATTGCTACGCCTGTAAAGGCTTTGGTACAGGAATTGATCGAAAACACCGTTTGCTTCGTCACCGGAACTGCGTGCTGAATATTGGCAATGCCATACGATTTCGACAGTATGATTTGACCATGCTGAACAACAGCTAGTTGAAGCCCCGGAATCTGACGCTCCCGCATCTCCCGCTGTACTAAAGCATCTACCTGTTCGGCTTGGGATGGTCGTGTTTGTCCGCTGGAAAAATGGTTGGCAACGAAAATAAAGAATAGAAAAGCAGTGATACGGAAGGCAAGCATAGGTTTCAATTTTGGCAGGAAACTCCGCTCGGCCCGGAAGGTTACAGGTGTCGGGGCTAAAAATTTTAGTTAATAGCCCCAACATAACGTTATTCGCTACGTAGTGATTTCACCGGATTCACCAGAGCCGCTTTTATACTTTGATAGCTCACCGTTAGCAACGTAACGGTCAAAGCACCTAAGCCGGACACGGCAAAAATCCACCATGACAACTCGGTACGATACTGGTAATTCTGGAGCCAGTCCGACAATACGTAGTAGGCGAGAGGAGTGGCGAGACAGAATGCAATAACAACCAGTACCACAAATTCTTTCGATAGTAATCCCCAGACATTCAGAACAGAAGCACCAAGCACTTTCCGAATACCGATTTCCTTGGTACGTTGCTCGGCTATGAACGAAGCGAGTCCGAACAAGCCCAGACAACTGATCAGAATAGCCAGAATCGCGAACCCGCCTGCCAATCGACCGATACGTTCTTCGGTTCCGAATTTTTTGGCGTAAACATCGTCCACAAACTTATAGTCGAAAGGAGCGCCGGGATTGTGTACTTTAAAGACCTGTTCTACTTTGGCAAGCGACTCATGGGTGGGCAATTGGGGTGCAAGCCGAATATTGATCGTGTTGACGTTCCGGTAGTTCAGTTGAAAAAAGGACGGATTTACGGGCTTAAACGGGTCTTCTTTCAGCATGTCTTTAATGACACCGACAACTTGATATTCCTTACCATTCTGCCGAATAATTTCGCCAATCGGCTGTTTAAAGCCCATCAATTTCACGGCGGCTTCATTCAAAATCATCGCTGTCGAATCAGTCGAAAAGTTTCGGGAAAAATCGCGCCCTTCTTTGAGTTGCCATCCCACCGTTTTACCGTAGTCATGTGATACGTAATTCGACATAATCAATGGCATCGTGCCCCGCGTTTTACCTTTCCAGGATAAGGCGGTTGTGCCACCGGCTTGTTCCGTTATCGAATTCGACGACTCCGACATGTCGGCCACGGCCCCCGTATTACGTAAATCGGTACGTAGCGTCTGGTATTTCCCGTAAAGTTCAGGTGTATTCATGCTGATTTCGATTAAACCGTTCCGACTGTAGCCAACCGGACGGTCTTTGGCATGTTCGATCTGACGAAACACAATGATGGTTCCGATAATAAGCGTAACGGACACCGTGAACTGAAAACCAACCAGCAACCGACGCGGAATAGTGGCTGAGCGGGTGGTACGCATCACCCCTTTAAGAACTTTGACGGGCTGAAATGAAGATAAATACAGGGCCGGATAACTTCCCGCAATCAGACCCGTCAACAGGCTGAATCCCAGGCTGGAAAGCCAGAAAATCGGATTCGTCCACAAAATAACCATCTGTTTCTCAGCTACCTGATTGAAGAACGGGAGCGTAAGCTGAACGAACAGAATGGAAAGGATAAAAGCCAGAATTGCCATTAGCAGCGATTCGCTGAAAAACTGCGAAACCAGCTGACTACGGAACGAACCAATCGCTTTTCGAATACCAACTTCTTTGGCGCGTTTCTCGCTACGTGCCGTACTCAGGTTCATAAAATTAATACAAGCCAGCAACAGCACGATAGCGCCGATGCTACCAAACAGCCAGACAAACGTAATGAGCCCGCCCGTGTTGACGCCATCTTTAAAATCACCATACAGATGCCATTTTGACATTGGATGCAGGAAAAACTCGGGTTTGTAGCCCGGCGGATTGTCCCGCTTCATCCGTATGTCTTTGATTTTTGCCGATACCTGAGCAAAGTCGGCACCCGGTTTTAGTTGGGCAAAAATCTGATACGAATTGGAGTCCCACTCATTCTGATCGCGTTTGGCGTTATCGTCATTTGCCAGAAAGAATTTCCAGGGAGCTAGAAACGTAACATCGTTGAACGTACTATTTGCCGGAAAATCTGTGTACACACCAGCTACATTTACCGTCTGCTTATTATCTAGTTTGATTAGCTTATTGAGCGGATTTTCGGTACCAAACAGCGCATTGGCAAGCGATTCTGATAGTAGAATTGTGTTGACATCGTTCGGGCCAAAAGCCTTACCTTTTACTACATTCACCGACAGTATATCGGTAAATGCGGGCTCTACGTAGTTACCGAGCTTTGTAAACTTTTGATCGCCAGTTGCGAGAATGACATTTCGTGTGACCGACAACGTAACCGAATTAAAATCAGGGTATTTGCTACGTAGCTCCTCCGCCAAAGGAATAGGCAGTACATCGTAGGAAGCTTTCTCTACGTCGAATTTTACAAACTGCCAGAGCCTGGCAATACGGTCATACTGTTTATGATTTTTATTGAACGAAACCTCATCATAAGTCCAGAGACCAATGAGCATCGCAACAGCCATGCCCGAAGCCAGTCCAAAAATATTGATGAACGAGTAGACCCGATTTTTGGCCAGATTTCGAAAGGCGATTTTGAGATAATTACGTAGCATGGTCGTATTTGTTGGTTGAGGGTAATTTGATTCTTGTGCTTTAAGCAGGGAGGGACGTAGCAGACTGGCAACATCACGTACGTAGCGCCAACGCGCCTTTGACAACCCTACTTCGTCGATACGTTGCTGAAATAGCTCGTTGAGGTCGCCTTCCAGCTCTTCAGCCCGGTGAGCAGGTAGTAGCAGATGCAACAGGTACGTAGCAAAGCAGGGCGGTTCGACGGGTTTAGGAGTCATGATTTTAGGTTTTTATTGTAGAGACAGAGCATGCCTTGTCTCCTGTGCGTCAGCAACAAACCGTCCGGTCAACGAGACAGGGCATGCCCTGTCTCTACGTGTGGTTCATTCCGAACGTAGCGACTTAACCGGGTTCATCAGTGCTGCTTTGATGCTTTGGTAACTGATAGTCAGTAATGTAACAACCAGTGCGCCTAAGCCGGACACGGCAAAAATCCACCACGACAGTTCGGTATGGTATTGATATTTCTGGAGCCAGCCATTCAGGAAGTACCACGCAATGAGTGTAGAGATGCCCAGCGCAATTATGACCAACGTGATGAAGTCTTTCGAGAGCAATAGCCAGAGGTTCGTTACAGAAGCTCCCAGCACTTTCCTTACGCCAATTTCTTTAGTACGTTGTTCGGCAACGAAAGACGCTAATCCAAACAAACCCAGACAGCTAATTAAAATGGCGAGAATAGCGAAAACGGTCGCCAGTTTGCCGATACGTTCCTCGGTGGCAAATTTCTGCGCGTATTGCTGATCGGTGAATTTGTAATCGAATGGGCTGCCGGGGTTGAATTTGCGGAATACGGTCTCAATTTTTGCCAGTGACTCGCTTGCGCTCTGGTTGGGGTTCAATTTTATGTTGATAACATTTGCCCAGCCATAATCCAGCATATAAACGGTCTGATAGACAGGCTCAAAAGGTGAACCCATCAGCATATCTTTAATGACTCCTACAACCCGGAATGCTCTATCGTTCCACTTGACCTGCTTACCCACCGGATCTTTTAAGCCCATGTAACGAACGGCCGTTTCATTGAGGACCATGCCCGACGAATCGCTCGGGAACTGCCGGGATAAATCTCTTCCCTGAACAAACTGCCAGCCCACCGTCTTCCCGAAATCATGCGAAACCGCAATCGTTCCGAAACTCTCTTTAAAGGTCGGATTTTTACCCGCCCACGTAAACCCGCTATTCTGTGAGTTTAAATCCGTAGCTGGGGTAGAAGACGTCGACATGTCGACAGCAGCCCCCGTTTCGATCAGGCTGTTTCTGAGTGCGTTATAGTGCTGGTGTAATTCAGGCGTATTCATGGCTATGGTAATCAAGCCACTTCGATCATAGCCAACGGGACGATTTTTGGCGTGCTGAATTTGCCGGAATACGATAATAGTGCCGATAATGAGCGTTACGGATACCGTAAACTGGACAACAACCAGCACCTGACGGGGAATCGACGCAAAACGACCAACTCGGAAAGTACCTTTAAGCACTTTAACCGCCTGGAACGATGATAAATATAAAGCCGGATAACTGCCTGCCAGTAAGCCTGTAAGTAAGCTAAAGCCAATACCGCAAAGCCAGAAAATCGGATTCGTCCACAACATACCGATTTGTTTGTCGGCCACTTCGTTGAAGAAAGGCAAGGCCACTACTACAAGCAGAATAGATAGGATAAATGCGAACGCTGTCACCAGCAATGATTCACTCAGAAACTGCGAAATCAACTGGCTACGTACCGATCCGACGGCTTTCCGAATGCCGACTTCCTTGGCTCTTTTTTCACTACGTGCCGTACTCAGATTCATGAAATTGATACAGGCCAGTAGCAACACAAAGGCACCAATTATGCCGAATAACCAGACATATTGAATGCGTCCGTTTAGGTTTCCGGATTTATCCCAGCCTGTATACAGATGCCATCGGCTCATGGGTTGTAAATACACAACCGGTTTAATGAACGCCATTTCGGGACTGTGTGTCAGCCGAATATTTTTGATTTTGGCTGAAACGGCATCGAAATCGGCGTTGGGAGCGATCTGCGCCAGAACCTGCCAGGAAAAATTACCCCATTCGACATTGTCCTGCGCCCGCTTCACCCAATCTTGCGATGCTACGTACAGATTCCAGGGAGCGATAAACGTTATCTCTCGAAACTCGGTATTGTAAGGAAAATCTTCATACACACCCGTCACTTTCACGTTGAGTCTGTTGTCGATTTTCATAAGTTTTCCTACGGGATTTGTTGAGCCAAACAATGCTTGAGCTACTGATTCAGACAGCAAAATAGAGTTCTGATCTTTTAAACCAGCCCGTGTACCACTCAGCATGTTCAGCGTCAGCATATCGGGGGCATCAGCACTTAGGTAGTTTCCTTTTTTTGTGAATTTTTTATCGCCATATGCCAGAATATGCTCGTTTGTCCAGGACGACATGACCACGTGTGTAAAATCATCGCTGTAAACGGTACGTAATTCCTGACCAATGGGAACGGGATTATACCCACTGTGATATACCTGCCCCTCGAACGTACCAGATTGCATGACTTTGGCAATACGGTTGTAGTTCTGAAAATACCGGTCAAACGACAGCTCGTCGTAAATCCAGAGGCCAATAAGCATTGCCACGGCCATTCCGACTGATAAGCCACCGATATTTATACCCGAATAGACCCGGTTTTTAGCCAGATTTCGGAAGGCGATTTTGAGATAATTACGTAGCATGGTCGTATTTGTTGGTTGAGGATACTGCGATTTTTGTGCTTTAAGCAGGGAGGGACGTAGTAAACTCACTACGTCTGTCACGTAGCGCCAGCGCGCTTTGCTCAATCCCTCCTGAGCGATACGTTGCTGAAACAGTTCATCCAGATCTCCCTCCAGCTCTTCGGCCCGATAAGTGGGGAGCAATAGGCGGATTAGATACGTAGCAAAGCTAGGTGGAGTATTCATGGAGAATTAGTGATGGGTCGGGCAATCAGTTACATTCATTATTGTACATTAAATTGTCCCCAGGCAGTATTCGGAATCGTGTCCCACATTTGATTGCGGAGTTGCCGAATTTCTTCCAGCGCGCGCCGACCGTAAGCCGTAACCGAATAAAGCCGTTTCCGACGGCCACCGCGTTCGGCAGTCATGCCGCCCATTTCAGAACTCACCAGCCCTTTTTCCTGAAGCCGGTTCAAGGCGGAGTGGACGGCCCCCAGATTGACCGAACGATTCATTTGCTGTTCGATTTCATTCACAATGGCCGCTCCATACGCATCGCCCGACCGGATTGCAACGGCCAGCAATACCACTTCTTCAAATTCACCTAAATAGGTTCCTTTCATAACCAGATATTAGTTATGTAAATGTATAACAAATGGTGGGCCAGTAATTAAAATAGGCCAATCCGTTCAGCAAAAGGCTGTTTTGGAATGTGTTACATAAAAAGATTGTCCAGAAACGGACATGGTCTGTACGGTCATGGACAAGGCTATTGATGAATGATTGTGAATCTTCGATAAAAAATTGAAAAACTATATGATAATTTTTCGCAACATAAAACAACTCACTCTTTCTCGACGTTTTATATTCGTGATTCGCTGATAGACGGAGATGCTGCGAAAGGCATCTGCTTTTTTCAAATGAACTGATCTATTAAGCGAACTAAAAAGCCAGGTGACTTCGCGTCGTCTGGCTTTGTTTTTTTGCGCACGGTGGAATGGCGTGGATGGCTGAGGTTGATGTGAGCCCTTGTTTCTAGGCCATCCATACTACACCCAGCCATCCCAGCTTTTTCCCTGCATTTACTAACCTACTCCGACCGCAGGGAGCGAATTGGGTTTACCAAGGCAGCCCGCACCGTTTCGTAGCTGACGACAAGAATTGTCAGGAGCGTTACAAGGAAAATGCTGAGCAGAAAAATGAAAACATCCAGACTAACGCGGTACGTAAAATCCTGAAGCCAGCGGTGCATCATAAACCAGCCCAGCGGAATGGCAAGTAAGCAGGCTACGGCCAGCAATGTAAGGAAAGGGGTAAACAGGAGTCGCAGAATTTGAGCTAACGAAGCACCCATCACTTTCCGAATGCCAATTTCCTTGGTGCGTCGTTCGGCCAGATACGACGACAAACCAAATAGGCCCATACAGGCAATCAGAATCGACAAGAGCGAAAACGCTTTGAACAAACCTGCCATCCGATTCTCTCCTTCGTACATCCGCCCAAATTCCTCACTCATGAACCAATGCCCGAAGCCAACTCCCGGTAGCACCTGTTTCCATTTTGCTTCTACGTTTGCAATCTTTTCCTGAAACTTTCCGGCAGGCAATTTTATATACACAATCCTATCTTCGGGGTCAGGTCGGGCGCTAATGGCAAGTGGAGAAATGGTATGATGAATGGAGCGAAACGGAAAATCACGAACCACACCGATTACCGTTCCTTCCTTCTTCTGATTCGGTTGTTCATAAGGGCGTTTTATGGTTAATCGCATTCCCAGCACTTTATCCAGTGGCAAACCCAGTGCTTTTATGGCACTTTCGTTGAGCAGATAGGCGCTTGAGTCGGCGGGGGTATCCTTGCGAAAACTTCGTCCGGCGAGTAGTTCCAGTGTAAAGGCTTGGGGTAAGTCGAAGTCGCCATTCATACCGGCCCACTGATACGACTGGTTGCCCAACTGCGGGAACGTAACGTCATGATCAAGCGAACCGAAATAGTCCTGATTAGGCAAGTGATTGGCCATTGTTACGACCTCGATTTCGGAATCCTCCAGAATGCGTTGTTTTAAGGATCGGTATTTATCCATCGACGCCATGCCCGACCAGCGAATAGACAGCAACTGATCTCCGCTTTTGCTCAACGTTGACTGATGGATAAAATTCATCTGTTTCATCATAACCCAGGTCGAGACAATCAGCAGAATCGTAATGGTATATTGCAAAACGACTAGTCCTTTCCGAAGCCAGTCGGAGCCGGGACTGGTAAACCGGGCGTTCTTCAGAACACGAATCGGCAACAAACCCGATAAATACAATGCCGGGTAGCTTCCGGCCAGTAAGCCAACCAACAACGTAGTGCCCAGCGTCATACCAATCAATCGGCCTTGCGCCAGATGAGCCAGCGTGAATTGCTTTCCCGAAATCAGGTTAAACACCGGCAGCAGGACAAGAATCAGGATAAGTGCAATCAACAGAGCGAAGAACGTAGTAAGCAACGATTCGCCCAGAAACTGCCAAACAAGTTGTAATCGATTGCTCCCCAATACTTTTCGTAAGCCAATTTCTTTCGCTCGTCTGACGGCGCGGGCCGTTGCCAGATTCATGTAGTTAATACTGGCGATGATAATCACCAACAGGGCCGTACAGGCGAAAATGTAAAGGTATTTAACGTCGCCGATGCGACTGTTGTTATAACTCGACCGAAGTGCCTCGTTAAAATGGACATCCTTCAACGGCAGAATAACCGGCTCAATGGTTTGCATGGGGTCTTTCTTCAGGTTCGTCTGCACGACCTGATTGAGCATTTTTGTAATTTTGCCGACATCTGCATCCGGTTTGAGATGCAGATACGTCAGAAAATAGCCCGCTCCGTTACCCCAGTTTTCCAGCCAGTTCTGATTGTTTGTCGTCATCATTGGCCGAAGCATACCGATACTAATCAAATAGTCGGGCTGAATGTGCGAATTGGCGGGGTAATCTACTAGTACGCCCGTTACCGTAAGCGGTACGTATTTGTTCTCCGTTGCATAGATGTGGCTTATCTCCAGTGTTTTACCAACGGGATTCTGGTCGCCAAAAAATTGCTGGGCAATGGTTCGACTAAGAACAATTCCGTTGGGTTTCTCAAATGCTGTTTCAGGATCGCCGTGCAGCAGAGGAAACAGGAAAACCTCTTTGAAATCGGCGTTTACCCAGAACGCGTTTTCCGACAACAGGATTTTATCGGATTGTTTATGCCAGAACGAAGCCGGGTATCCCAGCGAAACCACTTGGGCTCCGCCTGTAACATCCGGGAAATTACTTTTGAGTGCTTTTAACCACGCTCCGGCGGCATAGGCCGTTGTATATTCCTGACCATTACTTTTCTGGTGGCTGCCCAGAATATAGAGGTTATCGGAGTCGGGATGGAAGCGGTCGAAGCCTTCTTCGTCGATAATAAATAGATAGATCAACGTAACGCTGGCCAGCCCAATTGCCAGCCCTACTACGTTAAGAAGCGAAAACCCTTTCTGGCGCTTAAAATTACGTAGCGCAATGATTAGATAATTACGTAGCATAGGACGAGTAGTTTGAAGAACGTCTATTTCATAAGTTGAATACCTACCGTATCGTCGAGACGGGCAACGATGCCCCATCCGTAGAAATAATTGGCCAGTCCGATCAGGATTTCGTTGTTTCCCTCTTTCAGAGGAAGTCGAATGTTTGTATTCTCGATTGTGCAGCGGCCACTCGGGAATTTCTGTTGAGGAGTGCCAAAGTAATTTTTGTCGGCGTACAGAAATTGACCGTTGATAAAAACCCACACTTCATCGCTGAAACCCAGATTTAACAGCCGTTCCTGCGCTTTGCTGGATTGAATACTAGTTTTGAGCCAGGTCAGCATACGCGCTTCATTGTTTTTATGGGTAAATCGTCGGCTCAGATTGACAATGCCCCGATGTTCGGCTTTGATGGGTGACCATTTGGTAGTACTGTCGGGTAATTCAGCCGGGCCAGTTTTGCCGTAGGTACTCTGTAAACCAATGGCTGGCTCTTTGCCAAATGGGAAGGGAATCGCTTCGCCAACGAGCCAGTTTCTCAGGTAGCGGGTATCGTGGTTAGTGATGTTATAACCGGCCTCCGGATTAATGCCTTCCGTTACGTCGGGCCTGATCACCAGATTGGCATAATTTACGGCACCACCGCCTAACGATATTCCACCCGATAATGCTGGACTTTCGAGCTCAGGAACAACCAGCGCAGGTTGACTCATGTCGTTGAGATAGGCTTTCATTTGCCGCCCCGAAATGACTAGTTTTACGTGGTTCCAACCGGCCTCGAATAGGGTTCCACCCGCCTGATATTCATCCGCCAAATCCCACATACTTATGCCATTGACGATGGGGGCATATTGCAGCGTAGTTCGTATATCGGGCGTTACTTTCCCAAATGAACGCAGGTAAAAATTTTCGCCGTTTTGCTGATCGGCGTCCATTCTAAAATTGATACCGGGAAAACCGGGCCCCGTGAGTTCGACATCATATTCAATGGTGCCATTACTAAAATTAACGTCGTTCAGAACGATACTTTTCGGGCCTTTTATAATTTTCATGGCAGTCGTTCCCTTCTCGTTGCTTGTTATAAATTCGACCTGTCCGGGAGCGTAACTCCATTGCTGAGCCGTCATAGGAATACGTAGTTCTGCCGGTTTACGGTTAGGAGTTTTCTGAGCCTGAGCTGGACGTATCAGCAGAAAAAACAGAAGAAAAGTGAGACGGTACATAAAGGATATGATTAAGGGTTTGGGATTGACGAAAAAGTGACGACAGATCGTTTTAAGCCTGTTGAGTTGACCGTAAAAAGATGTATACTCGTAGCCGATTAATGATGTGTCGGCAAACGTATCGAGAAAGCCCGTCCGCATAAAATCATTCAGTAATCAAGTTTTTTCAATTTATATCACATTGATTTTCAATGGTCTCCGAATCGGCAGATTTGCTTCGATGTAAACAATTGATTGAGCAAAAGCTCGATTGGGGTGAGAGTGAAACCTGGAATAGTGCCGATTTTGAGAATCTTCATCAACGGATTCTGGACGAAACGGGCGTTTCACTGAGTGCCAGTACGCTACGTCGAATCTGGGGGCGTGTCGATTATCAGCACATGCCGAGCGGCACTACGTTAAATACGCTCGCTCAATTTGCCGGATTCCCTGACTGGCGGCAGTTCGTTAAGTTGCAGGAGAGCAAAAATGAGTTACCTGTTTCTGTTGATGCCTCATCAGAAAAGACCGTCAAGTCAACCATCAATTGGCGTAGACTAGGCTGGGTTTTAGGCGTTACCACTGTGATCGTCTTACTGGGCATTGTTGCTTTTGAACAAAAAAATCCACAGGTCGATGCGGCTCAATACAGCTTTAGCAGTAAACCGTTGACCCGCACCATCCCGAACTCGGTCATTTTTAGTTACGATGCCTCAGCATCGCCAACCGATTCGGTTTATATCCAACAATCGTGGGATCAGACTCGCCGGGAAGTGGTTTCCAAAGATGGAAAAACGCATACGTCGATTTACTACGAACCGGGTTTTTACCGGGCAAAACTGGTGGTGGGGCATGAGGTAGTGAAGGAACATTCCCTGTTGGTTCCAACAAACGGCTGGCTGGGTACGATTGCAACAAAGTCGGTGCCGATTTATTTGAAAACCAGCGAATTCATAAAGCTGGGAGCGATGCGATTGCCCATCACAACCATCAAAGAGAAGAACGTACCGTTACAGCCCGAAGCTCCACTTGTGAAATTCTTTAATGTTGGCAATTTCAATCCTGTACCAGTAACAGATTTCGTTTTTAGTTGCGATGTAAAAAATGAATATAGCGAGGGCTCAGCCACTTGTCAGTTATCCTGGATTGTGCTGATGACCAACGAGATGCCCATTACAATCCCACTCTCCACAAAAGGTTGCGTATCTGAACTGATGCTGATGGACGGTGCACGTAGCGTGTTCGGGAAAAACACGGATTTATCCGGGTTAGGCGTCGATTTCACAAGCTGGATACACGTAGGCTGTCACAGCGATGGCAAGAAAATTTACTATTCTGTCGGCGATAAAGTAGTCTATTCGGCGGCTCTTCCCACAAAGAAAGTTGACATTGTAGGCATCATGTATGGTTTTCGCGGAACGGGCGCGGTTAAAAACGTTACGTTGCGAACGCAGGATAAACCTGTTTTCCGGTCGTTTAATTAACTGTAATCGCATGACGGAGATTTTCGACAATATAAGAAAGCTATACCGCTTCTACGTCCCCGATAATGAACTGGCCGATTATATTGAATTTTTCTCTGAATCATCGGCCTCGGAAACGTATCGCTACGTAGCGGATAATCAATTTACAGTGAGGATGTTTCCAAGCTGGACACCGACGTTTTACATTAATCTGGGCGAACCCTATCAGATGCTGGTAGGGGAGAAGCAGTATTCAATTCCGAAAGAGGCAGACGTATTGATTCTGCGAAATACGATTGTCGAACGGCATAACCTGCCAACCGATCACATTTTCACCGTCAAGTTTTATCCGGGTGGTCTGGAAGCCGTGCTGGGTATCAATCAGGTTCAGTTTACAAATCAGGTAGTGTCTCTGGAAACCGTTTTGCCTGCTACGTTGCTGTTACGTGTGAAACAGGCGGATCACTTCGACGAACGTATCGAATTACTTCAGAACTACTTTTTAAATCAATTCCAATTTGGGAAGCAGAGCGATCATTATCGCACGTTTGTATCGAACACAATTGGTACGTTCGATGAAAGCGGCATGGTGTTAAATACGGGCCAACTTGCTGATCGACTGTTTGCTACGTCGAAAACCATTAACCGTTATTTTCATCGGGTCATTGGTACGCCACCCAAACAATACCTGTCGATGCTGAGAATTCGGGCTGCAATGGCCAGCTACGTTGCTCATAAAGATCTCTTCTATCCCGAAGATTATGGCTATTACGATATGAGTCATTTCTACAAACACGTAATGAAGTTTACGGGCAAAAAACTACGTAAATCGCTGTAACCAATCTATCATCGTGAGTTTTCCCGCCAGCCATTTAGGTGTAAGCTGGTAATTGTGGCTGTCTGGTGCTAAATGTCCGTTTTTTACTAAAATCTGAGCCAGCATTCTGATTGTTTTGTGTAAAAAACAACTACCGATGAACAGATTATCAACCCTTGTCATACTAATTTCTCTTTTTGTATTCGTTACATCTGCCCATAGCCAGCCAGGTGTTTTACGCCAACTGGAATCCTGCTCCTGTCAGGTTAAAATAGACAGTAGCTTCCGAACTCGTTGTGCGTATATGATCGTGCCCGAAAACCGGAAAAAGGCGAATGGGAAAACCATCAAGCTCCCCTTTATTCTGGTCGAAAGTAAAAATCCGAATAAGCAGAAAGATCCATTACTTTTTACGGCTGGTGGACCGGGTGGGAGTTCGCTGGAGTGGGCGCAGGGAGTGGTGAAAACGCCATTGATTAATGACCGTGATTACATTGCCTTCGAGCAGCGAGGTACTCGTTTTGCGGTGCCGAACCTGTGGAGCAAGGAACTGTCTGATGCTATCAGCCAATCTTACTGGAAAAATCTGGACAAGGATAGCATGGTTGTTGTAGGGGTAAAGCGCTATAAAAAAGCACTGGAAGCTAAAGGAATTGACCTCAGTGGATACAATACCGATGAAACCGTTTCCGACATTCACGATCTGCTCGTAACGCTACGTATCGATTCGGTTAATCTGGCCGGCGGCTCCTATAGTGGCGGACTCATGACGGCTGTGCTCCAGCGCGATCCTTCGCGAATTCGGTCGCTCATTCTGGATTCACCGTTACCAACCTTTGTTCCGATTGATGAAGACGAGCCTGCCAACTTCGCCGAAGCCCTGAACGTACTGTTTCGAAACGTAGAGAGCGATTCGACGGATAAAGTGCGTTATGCTAATCTGAAGACAAAATTCGAGCAATATTTTACGGCTATTGGCGGTAAAAAGTTTACAATGCCCTACGTAGCGAAAGGAAAAACAGATACGCTACATATCGAATACACACGTAGCGAGTTGCTTGATATTCTGGTCAATACGTCGATGAAACATGTGCCTCATGCAATTACAGAAATAGTTAAAGGCAACCATGATCGATATATACGGCCCTATCTGGTTCATAGACTCGAGCGAAATAATGGCCCCTCGGGAATGCGGATTTCGGTGTATTGCGCCGACCAACCCGCTTATTATAGCGAAAAAGTACTTCAGCAACTCTACGATATCTATCCGTACTTAAAAGGATATCACATCAACGATGTGTATCGGGCCATGTGTGATTGCTGGAACGTACCGCCTATAAAACCAGAAACCAAACAGCCGTTTTATTCAACGAAACCGGCCTTGCTGGCCGATGGAGAAATGGATAATGCCGTCCGTCCGCTGTATATCGACATGATGCACCATTATATGCCCAACAGTCAGCGGCTATTGTTCAAAAATAAAGCGCATGGCGTTGGTGGGGCCGATTGGAATCTATTCATGAAGCAGTTTCTGAATAACCCATATCAGAAGTTAACGTCGAACAAAAAGGAGATTGTAGTGTATTAATGTAGAGACAAGGCATGCCTTGTCTCTACAGCGTTGTCGGTGCAGAGAACGGACTTATTCGCTACGTAGCGATTTTATGGGATTCACCAGAGCCGCTTTAATAGCCTGATAACTAACGGTTAACAAGGCAATAAGAATCGCCAGGAAGCCCGATACGGCGAAAAACCACCATTCAAGGCTGATGTGATAAGCAAATTCATTTAACCACTGCGTTGTTGCCCACCACGCCAGCGGAAAAGCAATGCCGTTGGCAATCAAAACAAGTTTCAAGAAGTCTTTCGACAACAAAGCTGTTAAATTGAAAATGCTGGCTCCGAGTACTTTACGAACACCGATTTCTTTGATACGTTGCTCGGCGGCATAGGTAGCCAGACCAAATAGTCCCATGCAGGCAATGAAAATGGTAGCCAGCGCAACCCAGATCAGCAGCGTTTCACGACGTTGATCTTCAAGATAAAAACGAGCCAATTGCTCGTCCAGAAAATGATATTCGAGCAAATGTGTCGCATCAATTTTGGTCAATACATCATTCATCTTCGCCAGTGTTGCCGGAATATCTTTACCCTCTACGCGTGAGGTGAAATAGTCGATAGAATGGACCGGATTAGTTTGATAAGCCAGTACCATCGGGCCTATTTTTTCACGTAGCGAGTGGAAATGAAAATCCTTAACGACGCCAACCACCCGAGCACGAAACGTATGATTGTTGCGAAGTGGGCTATAACTGCCGCCCATAGCGCGATCCGGAATTTCTACTGATTGACCAGATACGTCTTTAATATTCAGTAGTTTGGCCGCCGTTTCGTTGAGGATAATTGACGTCGAATCGCTCGCATTCGTGAAGTTCCGGCCTTTTAATACCTGCACCTCAAAGGTTTTTGCAAAGTTTTCATCGACACCCAGAAAGTAAGATACTTTGTGATCGTCTGAATTTCCTTCTGGTCGGATATGAATAGTCGGAATGGATTTCCACTCACCGGGCACTCTAGAGGTAGTCGATACGTTTTTCACGGTCGGAATTTTGCTGAACTCCGTTTTTATGGTTTCCGCACCACTTCTGATTTTTGCGGAATTAATATCGACTACCAGCAACAGTTCTTTGTTGAAACCCAGATCCTTATTGTTAGCGAATCGGATTTGCTGAAAGAGCACAATGGTCGCCACGATCATCACTACCGAAATCGTAAACTGAAAGACAACCAACCCCTGCCGTAATGATAAATCGCTTTTACTCTGAAGTTTAAGATTTTTCAGTAACGACAAAAGACTGAATCTGGATAACAAAAACGAAGGATAACTGCCTGACAATAGGCCCACCACCGCAAGGGCGAGTAATGCGTAAAGCCAGATTCTGTAATCGGCACCAATACCCAGCGATAATTGCTTGCCGGTGAATTCATTGAACGCTGGCAATAGTAGATTTACAATGGCAATGGCTAACAGGAACGAAATCGTTGTGACAACCAGCGACTCGGTCAGAAATTGCTTCACAAGATGACTCTGAAACGCGCCATTAGCTTTCCGTACCCCAATTTCCTTTGATCGGTTAGACGCTCTGGCCGTTGTCAGATTCATGTAGTTGATGCAGGCAATCAGCAACACAAAAAGGGCAACTACGGCAAAGACTTTAATATATAGCAAAACTCCTTTGCTCATCTCAGACACGTTCGAGTTGCGGGCGCTGTCGACAATGTGTTCCGAAAACAAGTGCATATCTGTCAGCGGTTGCAGACTATAGCTCATCGACGTGCCCACGTCCAGTTTAGCGTTTGCATTAAGTAGTTGGGTAATTTTTCGGGCCGCTACGTCTGGATTGACATTTTCTTTCAATAAGAAAAACGACATGAAATTTTGTGATTCCCATTTAGACGTCCATTGGGCAAAATCGTCGTCGTGAATAAGTGTTGATTCAGAAATGATTGCGTTGAAATCGAAGCTTGAATTGCGGGGATGATTTTTTAGGACAGCCGTTATCTTCAGCGGTTTATCCATAAACTCCAGACTGAGCGTTTTGCCAGCTACGTGCGTAGAATTGAACAGTCGTTGGGCAAACTCTTCGACAATAACAATGGAGTTCGGTTCTTTCAAAGCCGACTTGCTAATGCCATCAACAGCCTCAAAATCAAATACTTCCATCAGTCCACTATTCGCATAAGTTATGGTTTCCTGAAACGTATTTTTATTCTCTGGATTGGTCAGGTTGGCCCGCCCGGTTCGGACAATACGCGCTGTATTTTCGATTTCCCCAATACTTTTCTGCGATTCTTCCGACACCTTATAGCTGGATGCGGCAATGGTCAGATCTTCGGTCGAACTTTTTTTGTGTTGAATTGCCCGATAAATTCGACTAGCCTGACTGTGTTGCTGATCGAAGGTTAGTTCGTCGAACAGGTAGAGCCCAATCAGCAGAAAGCACGTAACACCAAACGTCAGCCCTGCTACGTTCAGTGTAGTATAAAGCTTATTCCGACGTAGGGTTCGGACCGTGATTTTGAGATAATTACGTATCATAGCAGTATTTGTTGGAGTTGGAAAGTCATGAACTGTTGATTGTCGTTTAATAAATTCAGGTCTTGCGTAAGCTAGCACATCGAGCCAGTAGCGTCGTCGTGCTCGGGTCGATCCTGACCGCTTCATCCGCACGACGTAGCGCTCGTGCAAATCACCCAATACCTCCTCCTGTAAATGGGGAGCGCAGAACAGACGTAGCAATCGATCGGCTAAGCGGGGCGGTACGTGGTTTTTCATTGGATTGGGTCGATTGTAGAGACAAGGCATACCTTGTCTCTACGTCGTTCGTCGGGGCAGGAACGGAATTATTCGCTACGTAGTGATTTTACGGGGTTCACTAAAGCTGCTTTTATGCTCTGAAAACTGATGGTCAATAGCGTAATGAGCAAAGCACCTGTGCCGGAGGCCACAAAAACCCACCAGGCGATATCGGTTCGATAATCATATTTCTGGAGCCAGTTGTGAAGAAAATACCAGGCTATGGGCGTAGCAATTCCGAAGGCGATACAGACTAGTATCACAAAGTCTTTCGATAGTAATTCCCAGACGTCAAATACAGAAGCGCCCAACACTTTCCGAACACCAATCTCTTTGGTACGTTGCTCGGCAATGAACGAAGCCAGACCAAACAAACCCAGACAACTAATGAAAATGGCTAGTATGGCAAAGAACGAAACCAGTTTCCCGATACGTTCTTCGGCGCGGAATTTGACGGCATATTCA
Source organism: Spirosoma daeguense (assembly GCF_054776875.1). NCBI lineage: Bacteria > Pseudomonadati > Bacteroidota > Cytophagia > Cytophagales > Cytophagaceae > Spirosoma > Spirosoma daeguense. The sequence goes on along the minus strand of NZ_BAAHBF010000005.1, from coordinate 436,310 downwards.
TCATCCGCAAATTTGTATTCGAAGGGCGCAGTCGGAATCAGTTTTTTAAAAACCGCTTCAATTTTGGGTAATGCGTAATCGGCACTGACAGCCGGATTGAGCCGGATATTGATCCAGTTTGGGTTGCCAGCCAGCAAAAAGACAGTCGGTTTTATAGGCGCAAATGGTGATTCCATAACCATGTCTTTCACCACGCCCAGAATTCGGTACGATTTCTCTACATTGTTCGTCATCCACTGACTTTTCCAGCGAATTGTCTCGCCTACCGGATTGGGCAAGTCCATTAGCTTGGCTGCCGTTTCATTAATGATAAATCCACCGGAATCAGACGCAAATTCCCGCGAGAAATTGCGTCCTGCCACGAACTGCCAACCAACCGTTTTGGCGTATTCGGGCGAAATATCCAACGTAGCGAACGTAGTAGTTGACGCTGTCGACATGCCTTTCCAGCGGAATCCATCATTAGACGACCATACACCGGTTATTGGGCTCTGGGATTCTGCTACGTCGGTTACCGCGCCCGTGTTGGTCAATTCGCTACGTAACAGATCGGCTTTTCCGTAAAAATCATCTGACTGCATTTGAACCAGCAATAAGCCCTCCCGCGAATAACCAACGGGCCGATCTTTGGCGAATTGGACTTGTCGATAGATAACAATAGTACAGATAATCAGCGTGATCGAAACCGTAAACTGTGTAACGACCAGTACCTTCCGGGGCATAGACGCAAATCGCCCCATTTGTATGCGCCCCAAACCAGATCCTTTTAATACCCTGACTGGCTGGAACGAGGTTAGGTAGAAGGCCGGATAACTGCCCGATAATAAGCCTGTTAGCAGAGTGAATCCCAGACTGAAGAGCCAGAAATAACCATTCGACCAGGGCATAATCATTTGCTTGGCTGCCAAATTGTTGAACCACGTTAACGAAACCGTTACGATTGAGATTGCCAAAATGAATGCGATCACTACCACCAGAAATGACTCACTAAAAAACTGGCCGATCAATTGACTGCGTAACGAGCCAATGGCTTTGCGAATCCCCACTTCTTTGGCCCGTTGTTCGGAGCGAGCGGTACTGAGGTTCATAAAGTTGATACAGGCCAATAACAGCACAAAGAAGCCAATCAGCCCGACCAGCCAGACGTATTGAATGGGGCCATCGCTCGCAACACCGTTTTTGAAATTGGAATAAAGATGCCAATTATGCATTGGATGCAGCCAGATTTGCGGATTCGTCGCTGCTTCTTTCTGCATACTCTCCATGTGTTTGATTACGTTTAGTTCCGAATCTTTTATGCTGGCTGTAGCCTGCTCGAAAGTGATATTTGGCTGAATTTGAGCATAGATCGAAAGCGCATGATTGTCCCATTTCTTATCTTTCATGAATGGATTCGTGGCTAGGTAGTAATCCCACGACGACAAAAACTGTACGTTATGAAACTCGGTGTTCTGCGGTAAATCGTCATAAATGCCGGTCACCTTCACGTCCTTATCTGTATTGATTTTTATCAGTTTGCCCATTGGGTCAGTATCGCCGAACAGCGCTTTGGCTGTGGAAGCCGACAATAAAATTGATTGTTGCTCCTGCAAACCAGCCCACGAACCTTTGATCATCTGTAAGGTAAACATCTCAGGTGCTTCTGAACTGACAAACTGCCCTTTTTTTGTTACTTTCTTTTCGCCTAGCGTTAAAATATAATCTTCTGGATACGTGGCAGTTATGATGTGTTTGAAGTGACTTTTATAGTTAGTGTTTAGTTCATGGATGAACGGAAAAGGCAATGATTTTCGGGTCTTGATCTCCCCATTTTCAAGCTGATTCTGCACGACTTGCGCAATCCGGTCGTAATTTTTGTGGTATTTATTGAAGGCTACCTCATCATAAATCCACAGACCAATGAGTATCGCAACCGCCATGCCCACGGCCAGTCCACCAATATTGATGATCGAATACGCTTTTTGCCGTGTCAGGTTACGGATGGCAATTTTGAGATAATTACGTAGCATGGTCGTATTTGTTGGGGTAGGAAAGTCAGGGGCTGTTGATGATCGTTTGATAAACTCAGGTCTTGCGTAAGCCAATACATCGAGCCAGTACCGTCGTCTCGCTCTGGTTATTCCGAGTCGATTGACCCGCACAACGTAGCGTTCGTGCAAATCGCCTAGTACTTCCTCCTGCAAATGCGGAGCGCAGAGCATACGTAGCAGTCGGTCGGCAAGGCGTGGCGGTACGTGATTTTTCATTGGATTGTGTCGGTTATCATGGTAGAGACAAGGCATGCCTTGTCTCTACGTCACGTTGTCGGTGCGGGTCCGAAACTATTCACTATGTAGTGACTTTATGGGGTTCACCAGGGCCGCTTTAATACTTTGGGAACTGACCGTTACTAAAGCAATAAGCGTCATAAACGCACCCGTGAGAGCAAAAACCCACCAATGAATCTCAATCTTGAAGGCGAAATTTTGCAGCCATTTTCCCATAACCCACCAGGCTATCGGCGAAGCAATGCCAATGGCAATGAGCACAGGTTTCAGAAAATCTCTACAGAGCAGTAGAATAATACTGGCAACCGACGCGCCCAGTACTTTCCGCACGCCAATTTCTTTAGTACGCTGTTCGGCCGTGAACGTAGCAAGCCCGAAAAGCCCCAGACAGGCAATCAGAATCGCCAGTATCATAGAAACTTCAATAAGTTGGGCCGTTCGCGTTTCAGATTTATAGGCTGCTTCCAGCGACTCATCCAGAAATTTGTAATCAAATACCTGATTTGGGAACGTAGTGATCCACGCTTCTTCAATTGTACTTAAAGCCGCTTGCACTGATTCAGACGAAAACTGATCATTTTTTAGCTTGATACCGGCCTGATAAAAATTCTTCGGAACTACCTGAAAAAGCGTTGGGTCAATTTGCTGATGCAACGAGTTTACATTGAAATTTCGGACAATACCCACAATGGTCGCCCATTCCTGACCGTCGCCGTAGTAAACTTTCTGACCAATGGCGGCTTCTGGTCGGCTGATGCCTAAGCGGTTGATAAATACTTCATTGGCAATCACTTTAAACGAAGCAGACGACGTATCACTATCTCTTAATGACGCTCCCGCCACTAGTTGAATTCCATACGTGTCCAGAAAATGGGCGTCTCCCATTTTCATCTGCGTTTTTATAATCGTTGGCTGAGCCTCCTTTCGGTACTCCATGTTCTGCATCCAATTGCTTTCGGCCGATGCACTGTTGAACGAGAAGCTAACATCTTTTATTTGTGATGATTCAAGTAGTTGACCACGAAGCGATTGTAGTTTTGATAGACTGTTATCGGGTAGTCCTATCGTAATAATTGCCGCTTTGTTAAAACCTAAATCCGCATTTTTCAAAAATGCCAATTGCTGATTGATCAGCAAAGTGCAACCAATCAGAATGAGTGATACGGTAAATTGGGCAACAACAAGTCCCTGACGTAGTGTAAATCCTTGTTTCACCTGCGGCAACGTATTGTTTTTAAGCGCCCAGATCGGTGCCATTCCCGACAGCCGGAACGCCGGATATAAGCCTGCCAGTAAGGTAGTTATTAGTACCAGGCCAATAAGGAATAGACCCGTTTGCCAGGTATATAAATCTCCGGTAGTCAAGGGAATATTCATTACGTTGGCAGTGGTTGGCAGGGCAAGTTGCGTCAGCAGAATGGCAAGTAAGATGGATATCCCTGTAATGAGCCCGGCTTCGGTCAAAAACTGGTATACCAACGATTGTCGATTGCTGCCGACGGCCTTTCGGATGCCTACTTCTTTGGCGCGCTTAAATGCCTGAGCTGTAGCCAGATTGATGAAATTGAAGCAGGCAATCAGCAGCACAAACACACCAATCAATGATAGCATTTTAAGCAATTCAGAATTTGCCGAACGACCGCTCAGATTCGGCTCGTAATGAAGCTTGGAAAGAGGATTTAGTACGAAATTTTTGTCTGGAAGAGCCTCCTTGCCTATATACTTGGCTATTATTGCCGAAAACCGGGGTTTTAGTTGAGTCGCTTGTAAACCAGCTTTCAGTCGAATATATACCTGAAAATTGTCGCCCCAACCATTCCATTTATTTAGGTCAAAATCAGGATTGGTAGTTTTCAGCGTCGGTAAAGAAACCAGTATGTCGAACGGAAAACTTGTTCGTTTAGTATGGTTTTCCAGCACACCAACTACCTGCAAATCCTGTTTATTGTCGAAGCGAATCGTTTTTCCGAGCACATCAGTAGTACCAAAATATTTCTCGGCATACGCCCGGCTCAATACTACAGAATTAGGCAGCGATAAGGCTATTTGTGAATTGCCGGAAAGCCATTGATAATCAAGGAGCTGGAATAGTCGATTATCAGCGAACACAAATGATTCTTTGAAACGTTTGTCGGAAGTTGGTTCGGCAAACGTACTGCCATTAACTTTAAATAACGGTACAACCAGCTCTGCTTCAGGAACATCCGTAAGCAAGGCGTTGGCCATACCAGTATAGGTACCGGGGTATGTATGTTTTTCCTGAATATTCTCCGTTTCGACCCGATAAATACGGCCGCTGTTGGTTTGATACGTATCGTAACTGGTCTCATGTTTGATAACCAGAAACAGCATAATTGCACAGGCCAGACCTACCGCTAGCCCGGAAATGTTAATGGCCGAGTACCGCTGATTTTTCGAGAGACTTCGAAACGCGATTTTAATGTAAGTACCGAGCATTGTAGTTGTTGTTTGGTTAAAATGGTCGTCGTAGGAATGAATCCATTGGGTTGGCATAGGCCCCATTTTTTCAGGTGTCGTTTGCCGTTTAATGAAAGCTGGTCTCAGATAAGCCGATACGTCCAGCCAGTAACGAATTTTGGCTTTTTGCTTGCCTAACCTCTTTACTCTCAATACGTAGCGTTCGTGCAAGTCGCCTAGTACTTCCTCCTGCAAATGCGGAGCGCAGAGCACACGTAGCAGTCGGTCGGCAAGGTGTGGCGGTGTGTTTGGCATAGGGCAGGGGAGCAGGCGGGGGGAGCAGGAAATAAAAGGATGGCATGAGTAGGCTGAATTGAAAAGGGAGGATTTCCAGGCATTTCTCTGTAACTCCAGCAAGCTTTGCTATTGTCAACTCCACTCCAGACGTATGTTTGGCAGAATACGGTCCCAAAGACGAATCCGAACAGCATGGACGTCGCTCAACACCCGACCACCCAGAGCCGTTACTGTAAATAACCGTTTCCGTCGACCACCTCGCTCGGCAGTAGCCTCGCCCATATAGGAAGTCAGATACCCTTTTTGTTCCAGTCGTTGCAGAGCGGCATGAACTGCACCCGTACTGACCGAATTTCCTGTTTCGCGTTCAAGCTCTTCGGCAATCATGACCGAATAAGCCTTGGGCGATAAGGCGGCTACGGCCAGTAGAACTACCTCTTCAAATTCCCCTAAATCGCTACGTCGCATTGGATTAACTACTCGAATAACCGCATTTACTTATTTTATCTATTTCTGTATGTCAAATCCCCTGCCAACTTATAAATCCTTTCAATCTGGCTCAAAAACGCATTTTATTCTTGGTCGGGCTGTCCGATTGTGGACAAACTGCGTACGTAGACGGACAAAAAAAGCACCGTATTTGAGACGGTGCTTTTTGACGATACAGAAGAAATAAACTATTCAGCACGTAATGACTTCACCGGATTTACCAATGCCGCTTTGATACTTTGAAAACTGACAGTTAGAAGTGTAATAACCAACGCGCCAACGCCTGATGCTACAAAAATCCACCAAGAAATAGCTGTTCGGTACGTATATGTCTGTAACCAGCCGTTTAGGAAATAATACGCAATTGGGGCGGCAATCAGACAGGAAATGACGACCAGTATAATAAAATCAAACGACAATAACTGCCAGAGATTGACGACCGATGCGCCGAGTACTTTCCGAATGCCGATTTCTTTGGTACGTTGTTCGGCCACAAAAGATGCTAAGCCGAAAATACCCAGGCAGCTAATGAAAATAGCCAGAATGGCAAAGCCGGTAGCCAGCTTACCAATACGTTCCTCATTATCGAATTTCTTCGCATATTCTTCGTCAACGAAGCGGTATTCAAACGGCTGAGATGGATTAAATTTTTTGAAGATGGTTTCAATTTTACCTAAAGCATCGTTCGCGCTGGCTGAAGGATTTATTTTGAGTATGGTATACGTACCGGCATCGTTTGCCAAACTGAAAATGCAGGGTTTGACTTCCTGATAGGGCGATTGCATGACAAGATTTTTCACTACACCTATAATCGTAAACGAGTTGTCATACCACTTAACGGTTTGGCCGATGGGGTTCGTTAATCCCATAAATTTCACGGCCGCTTCGTTCAGAATTAAACCTGTGGAGTCGGTTTTAAAATTCTTCGAAAAGTCGCGCCCTTCCCGAAAAGCCCAGCCGATTGTTTGGCCATAATCGTGCGAAACGTTCACAATAGAGAAATCGATGGATAAATTCGGGTCTTTGCCGGTCCAGTCGAAAGCACTGCTACTCGACCAGATTTCGGTTACAGATTCACCTGATTCAGCTATAGCTTTAATTGCACCAAGCTGGGTTAGTTCGCTTTTAATTGCGTCGAAATGGCGATGGATATTAGGTGTAACGATGGGTATAGTTACCAGACCATTGCTGTCGTAACCGATTGGGCGGTTCTTGGCAAATTCAATCTGCCGAAATACAATGATGGTGCCAATGATTAGGGTGATTGATACGGTAAACTGAACCACAACTAGCGCTTTACGCGGAACAGCCGCCCAACGGCCCAAACGGAACGTGCCTTTTAAAATCTTGACGGGCTGGAACGATGACAGATAAAACGCCGGATAGCTGCCTGCCACCAGACCTGTGATCACTGTAAAGCCAAGGCAGATTCCCCAAAAAATTGGATTGCCCCAGAGAATAGATACGTTTTTATCGGCTACTTCATTGAAAAAGGGCAGGAGCAACTGCGCCAGTAGTAACGAAAGTACCAGCGAGAACATAGCCATGACCAACGATTCAAAAAAGAACTGATAAATCAACTGACTACGTATTGACCCAACGGCTTTTCGAATGCCCACTTCTTTAGCCCGTTTTTCACTACGTGCCGTACTCAGATTCATGAAATTGATGCAGGCCAGCAGCAGCACAAAGGCGCCAATAATGCCGAATAACCATACATACTGTATTTTGCCGCCTACATTCACCCCGTTTTTAAACTCTGAATACAAATGCCACTGGCGCATCGGGTGTAGAAATAGTTCCGGTTTTTTGTTCGCCAGCTCTTTATTCACATGCTTCAGCTTGGCATCTTTGATTTTGGCCGAAACATTATCGAAGTCAGCTTTTTCGGTCAGTTGGACAAACGTATGGAATGCATTTGGTCGCCAGGGTTCGTATGCGGCTGCGGTACGTACCCAGTCTGTATTGTTGTAATATAAATTCCAGGGAGCCATAAACTTCACCTCTTCAAAGGTTGAGTTGTGGGGGAGGTCTTCGTAAACCCCGGTTACTTTTACGCTCAGCCGATTGTCGATGGTAATAAGCTTATCCATTGGGTCAGCATCCTTAAAGAGTGCTTTTGCGACCGATTCAGATAAAAGAATTGAAGCCGGTTCTTTCAGGCCGTCCCGACTTCCTTTGAGCATTTTCAGTGAGAGCATTTCCGTGATTTCCGGCTCGAAATAAATGCCTCGTTTCGTGAATTTTTCGTTGCCGTGAGTCAGTACATGATCGCCGTCTTCTCTGGCCAGCACTACGTATTTGAAATTATCACCATACTGTTTGCGTAGCTCATCGGCCAGTGGAAAAGGAGTCGTATTCCAGGTCTGAACTTCGCCATTATTCGTCAAATGCTGCTTTACTTGTGCAATCCGGTCCGAATGCTCATGGTAACTATCGAACGACAGCTCGTCCCACAACCAAAGACCGATCAGTAGTGCAACTGTCATTCCTACCGATAATCCGGCTATATTGATGAAGGAGTAAACTTTGTTTTTTACAAGATTGCGAAGCGCAATTTTCAAATAGTTTCGGATCATAATGAGGCTCAGAGGAAAAGATGCTGTGTACTGTGGAGTATATTTTGGTTTGGCAAACGGACGTAGCAACTTCAGTGCACTCAGCCAGTACCGCCAGTTGGCACTACGTTGCCCCTGTGTTTCGAGCCAATACGTATAAAGTTCGAGCAAATCGCCCTGAACTTCTTCTCGCGTATCGGGATGGCCGAAGTTTTCGAGCAGCCAGCGGGCAAAACGAGGAGGAGTGTTTAACATAGGATTAATAGTGTAGAGCCGCCATATCTGGAGGAGCTTCTTGTGCGTCAGCAATACGTTACGTTAAGACTTCACTCACTAATGAGTTGTAAGGTTTGCGGAGGCAGGGCATTCCAAAGTTCTTCGCGTATCTGTTTAACTTCGGCCAGCGCCTTTCGTCCGGCAGCCGTTACGGTAAAATATCGCTTCCGGCGGCCACCTCGTTCGGCTGTAGCACCACCCATCCGCGACGATAGAAATCCTTTCTCTTCCAGCCGTTGCAGGGTCGTATGTACCGTACTGAACCCAACCGAACGCCCGGTTTTCTGCTCGATTTCCTGCGTAATCGTTACGCCGTAGGCTTCTTCGTCAAGAATCGCTACGGTCAGCAAAACAACTTCTTCAAATTCACCCAAAAAGGCTCTTTTCATGGTAAAAAGCATTTGATACGATAATGTCGAACAAATAAGGGGCCAATACTATAAATCGGCTTTCCTGATAAAATTCAGCCATTTATGCTACGTTTATTTTCCAGAACCTGTCCGATTCTGGACAAACGTTGTCCGCAAAACGGACAAGCAATTCGATAGAAAAAGAAATGAGTAACTTTGGCTAATGGATTACCAGCTCTATGATATTGATCCTGTTCTGTGCCCATTTGTCAGTATAATTTGCTCCATAGAACATAGCTCTCCAGTGCTGGGTGCTCTGCCAGTGCGGGTGTTGCCCGATACCTGTGTTGAGCTATTTGTGAACCTGACAAAACCGCAGCAAATGGCGTGGTCAACTGGCAACGTTCCGTCGCCTAGTCGGTGCTTTATTACGTCTCGTATGAACCGGTTTATGGATATTCAATCGAAAACCGACGTAGCGTTTGTATCGGTTTGTTTTTGCGGGAGTCTGGCGTATCGGTTCTTTCCGGTATCTATGCACGATGTTGCCAACGAGGTGGTTGATCTTCGTGATTTATGGGGCGATCAGGCCGATGAAATGATGGATCGTGTCGATAATGCATCGACCATGACAGCGCGCGTTAAACTCATTCAGCAATACCTTATGCAGCAACTTCAACAGTCTGCTACGTATGATCTGGGAGTTGATTTCTGCGTTCGTCAGATAGAGCAGGCCAATGGTCAGCTTTCGCTCGAAGAGTTAGCTAATCAGGCAGGTATCAGCAATCGGCAACTGGTACGGCGGTTTAATCAATACGTTGGTTTGTCGCCGAAAGAGTTTGCTCGAATGGTTACGTTTAAAAATGCGCTTAACTACCTCAAAAAACATCCTGCTTGTAGCTTAACTGAAGTTGCCTATGAAGGTGGATATTATGATCAGGCTCACTTTATTCGTACCTGCCGTGACTATTCGGGGCTTACACCCGGCCAGTTAGTCGAAAGGAACAACGTATTGTATTGCTGGATTGATTAGGCTGAACGTAGCGTTTGTTGAGGTTCGATTTATACAGTCGTAAACGTTTATTTTTCAGTGCAGTAGCTCATGGGTGTCTTTAATGATATCCATAACGAAAACACTTTGTGCCTTTCCTATTCCTTTCATCTCGCCTAGTTGATTGATGAAAAAATCGTGATACGTTTCCATGTTTTCCGTAACGATCTTGAGCATGAAATCATACTCTCCCGCAATATTGAAGCACTCGATCACTTCGGTAAACGCCACAATTCCCTGCACAAACTCCTGAGCAGCTTGTTTGTCGTGCTCTTTCAGTGCTACAAGGCAAAGCACCGTGAGTTTTCGGTTCAGTTTTCGACTGTTGAGCAAGGCCGCATATTGTTTGATAACGCCCGTTTGCTCCATCCGTTTAATACGTTCATGAGTTGGTGTTGGACTAAGATGAACGCGCTGTGCAATTTCTCGTACCGTTAGTTTGGCGTTACGTTCGAGCAACCGTAGAATGGCATAGTCTTTCTCATCGAGCGGTAACGTATCACTTATTCGCTGTTCTATTTCGGCCATGTAAATTGCTAGATTTTTTTACTATGTTCTATCAGATTGGTAAAATCTGATCACTTGTTCTAAAAGTAAACAATATCTTTTTATTGCGTTCTAAAAATAGGTGTTTTGCGAACACAAACCATTTTATTAAAGCGTGTCACGTCAGCAACTCATACTCATTATAGCATCGGTTAGTGTATTTTTCGAAGCACTTGACATTGCCATTATTAACCTGACAATGCCTTTGATTCAGCGGGCGTTCGATCTGACAATGAATCAGGTGCAGTGGCTTCAAACGTTCTATGTTCTGATGTATGGCGGTCTGTTGATTCTGGGCGGCCGATTGACCGATATTGCTGGTCGTAAGCGGGTTTTCCTGATAGCGTCTAGCCTGTTTCTGCTATTTTCGTTGGGTGCGGGTCTGGCAAGTACGTTTGCGTGGCTGCTTGCGTTTAGAGGTATGCAGGGAATAGCCGCTGCCTTATTGATGCCATCGGCTTTATCTATTGTTACCAAAACTTTCACCGAAACAGCGGCACGCAGCCGAGCCATTGGTATCGTCAGTTCGTTTGCGGCTATCGGGTCTGGTAGTGGCCTTTCTGTGGGCGGACTCATTGCCAGTCAGTTCGGATGGCAGTGGGTATTTTTTATCAACGTACCGGTTATTTTGCTGACGCTGGCGTTGGCGTACCGATATATTCCAGACGATTCTCCTCGCACTGAGTCATTTCCCGATATGAGTCTGGGGTTACTGTTAACCGGCCTGATCATTACACTTTCTTATCTGGTTCATGAACTAGGCAACTGGCGTACCGAATGGCCTTTATTAGCAGGATTGAGTTTGCTGGAAATCGGTGGTATTTTCGTCTTCCTCAAACGTAACGCCACACAAACGGAGCCGCTAATTGATTTCAGTATTCTTCGGCCATCGCTAGCGGCCATCAGCGTTTTTCTGTGTCTGGGCGCGTCGTTTACCGGATTTCTTTTTCTTATATCGCTTGTCCTGCAAAATGATCGTCATCTGAGTGCATCACAGGCGGGGTTGCTGCTGTTTCCGTTCAGCATACTGTCCGCCATTGCCGGAAAAGTTTTCATTCCTGCGTTGATCAAGCGGTTCAGTGTGGCGCAGATTGCGCTGATGGGTATGACTTCATTAACCCTGAGCGGACTATTGCTGCTTTATCATACGCAGCTTGCCCCCGAAAATTATGTTCCGCTGTTATTGGCAATGGCTTGTGCCAACGGAATTGGTATTGCGCTGGCATATTCAGGATTGACGGTTCTTGCCTTTCAACAGATTCCTGAAGCCAATCACGGACTGGCGTCTGGTGTTGCCACTACGGCTTATTTTTTCGGTGGTGGTCTGGGATTATCCGGTCTGTCACTCTTTTTAGTTGATGATCCCGTTAACAATCTGGCAGTTGGTTCGTGGCCGCTGATTGTGCTGACAATCTATGCCGCTTTGGGGGTTATTGGCCTAGTAGCGTATTCGTTTTCAGGGCGTTGGGCCAGAAAAATAGCAACGGCTGCCTAAGTTCTCAATACGATTACGACCATGTCCGATTTATACAATTACGTATGTTGAATTCGTCGCACCTTTGCCAGCGATCATAAACAACAATACGTATGCGAAACGTAATTTTATGTCTGGCAGTAAGTCTGGATGGATATATCGAAGGGCCAAATGGCGAATACGACTGGTGCATGACCGACCAGGATTATGGAATGAATGCGTTTCTGGAACGTATCGACGCCATTCTCATTGGCCGAAAAAGCTACGATCTGCTAAACGACGTGAGCGAACAGGCCAGCGAATATTCATTCCCTCAATTCAAAAAATACGTATTCTCTAATACGTTGACAGAAGTTGGTGACGGTGCAGAACTGATTAACGGTGACTGGAAAGCGAAAGTTATTGAGTTGAAAGAACAGCCTGGTAAAGATTTCTGGTTGTATGGCGGGGCCGATCTTACTACGTCGTTTATGAACGAAGGACTGGTCGATGAACTAGTACTGGCCGTTCACCCGATCATTCTGGGAGCCGGGAAACCGCTTTTTCAGCACATTAAAGACCGCGTCAAACTGACGTTGATCGATTCGCAAACGTATTCAACCGGATTGGTTTCACTGACGTATCAGGTAAACTAACCAATACGTTCTCAAGCCACTACGTAGTGGCTTGAGAATTGATTTTATCGGCCGATAAAGCCATTTGCTGTCAACTGAACGGCCTTTAAATCAAAGCCTAACTGCTTGACACTATCATAAACCGACTGTTGGAGTTTCGCTAATCCGGCAGTGTCGTTTTTCTTCTTCAGATTCTGGTAACCAGCCAGCGCAATCATCGATTGATACGCCATTGTTTCGGCTACTTTCTGTTTCTCGGCATCCGGTACGTTTTTCATCTTCGAATTGCTCGCCAACGATTCCTGAACCATCTCGCGCACGCTGTTGAAACCGCTTTTATTGTTGTATTCCTGCCCGTTGGCAATTTGCCAGTTAAGCACCAGATAAGCAGTCATAACGTCGGCCAGATTACGTCCCGAAAATCCGTATCCTGCCAATAGCTTATCGAATTCATTTATCAGGCGTCCATTCGCTAAAAGCTTTTCCAGTTGCGGCTTAGCGGTTGGATTAGCCTTACTTAACTGGTTGATATAAGTCGATTTGGCTTGATTGCTAATGGCTGATGAACGGGTGAAATCCAGACTACGTAGCGAGGCTGATGTAGAAGATATGGTCTTACTTTTCGATTTCCGGGACGACTTCTTATACGAATTCATCAACGTATTGTTGATCATCGAAAAGTTCGACATGTACAACGCTTCGCCAGATGCAATCGACGAGTTGATTTCGTATTGGGCGTTGCTGATAACAGGCGATAGGAAGAAGATGAAGATGCTGAACAGAAGTACATTTTTCATACGTAACGAAGTTGTTGCTTAATGCCAGAAAAGCTATAGCTCCACTTTTTCTGTTTTTGCTACGTGATCGGCAATACCGTCAATAATTGTTGCCCAGTCGGCTTCGTGCAATTCGTGACCAGTTCCTTCAAGCGGAATGAGCGTTGAATTCTTTAGTTCACGTAACATCACTTTAGTGTGTTGAAAAGGCCAAATCAAATCATCGGTGCCATGAATGAGCAAGGCGGGTTGTTTGATGGATTGAATCTTTCCATAATAAGCTTCGCCCCCTTGCAACGTAGCGTGATTGAACATGCTCCGGTAGTTGTCAGCGCGTCGGAATTCTTCCCGAGCCATTGTTTCGCTACGTTTCCGGTTGAACGGTTTTTTTCCATTCATCAGCGCGGCTCCCTCCACCATATACGCAACCACCTCTGTCTCATTGGCCCAATCGACCGAATCGGCTTTCGCCTGAAAAGCTACGATACGTGAGTCCATTTCCGGAATATCAGGATCTGAATCGCCCCAGGGACCAGTTGCGATAAGGGTTAACGACAACACTCGTTCTGGATACGTCAATGCTGCAATTTGAGAAATCAATCCGCCAAGAGAAATACCTGCAAAATGAGCCGAAGTACATTGATATCCGTCGAGTATGGCAATTGCGTCATTGGCCAGATCGACAATATCGTAAGGCGCAGTACCGGGCGGATACGTAGTGGATCGACCAACATCCCGATAATCGTAACGAATTACAAAAAGTCCTTTGTCTGCTAAACGCTGACAAAATTCCTCGTCCCAGAATAGCATCGACACAGTTGCGCCAGCCAGTAACAATACAGCAGGTTGGTCTGAATTACCAAACCATTGAGTGGCTAACTGTACACCCTTATAATTGATTATTTTCTCCGACATATCCAGCGAAATACGAATGTCTCTTCTCCAGATGTAATTGATAGATCAGTTTTTTGTTTCAATCTGAGTTGATTTTTAAGTTTTAACCTGCTGGAAAAGAGTTGGAAAGGATATTTTTAGTACGTATTGGGAGAAATTTACTACGTTGTGTTCTTGTACTTGTTTCACCTAACAAGCTGGGTCAATTGGTGAAGGTCGTCTTGAGTCTAAATAGGTGAATCAGACGCGTAACAACGATAAGTAGGTTCAGCAAAGCCACAGTCCCGAAAAGAATCGCTACGTCGGGAAGCATCAGAAAAATACGTTCTGCACTCAATACGCGCCCACTCAAAGCCGTAACCAGATGAGGACTGAATAGGATTATGAAAAAAGGAATTAATCGACCGAATAAATAGAGCCAGCCCCGCCAGCGAGGGTGTCTATGATAGGTCTGAAACCATTGATTCAACCGTAAAAGGCGACGTACGGCCAATCCGATAATTACCAGCAATATCGCGTCGATAGCAATCGGGAAGACCCAGTCGGGTAGCGTAGGGTATTCTGGTTCCTGATTGGTAAGTATGGCCGCGATGCCCCGGATAAATGAATTATAATCGACAAACGGGTTGAGTCCTCCATTGAAAAGGATTACTACACCATAGCCATCTTTGGTAAGCAGGAGTTGTTCGGCACTGTAAGTCCATAAAATTCCGCTGTGGTAAAGGTTATGCTCCTGATCAACGATCCAACCCATACCGTAGCGTGATTTGGTACTATCCAGCGGATTGTGCATAGCGGCTAATGATTTAGCACTCAGCAGTTGCAGGTTATCAAAGCGTCCATAATTTAATTGAAGTCTGAGCCAGCTGGCCATATCATTCACGCTGGAACGCATCCCAGCCGAGCCGTCGATAAACCAGTCTGGTTCCTGTATCGGAACGGGTTGCCCAAGAACATAAACGTGCCCTTTTGCTACGTGCTGTTTACCCTCAACCAGTGCTTTTGTCGTCGGTACATCGCTGGTATGTTCCATGTGCAGCGGTTCGAAAATATGCGCTTGTAAATAAACAGGGAACGGCTCGTGGCTGACGGTTTCTACGATCTTTGCCAATACGCGATAATTCGGATTATGATAATGAAATTGTTCATCGGGTTTGCTGACCAGCCGGGCAGCTCTCATCTGTGCGATTGCTTCATCCAACGTAGCAGGTTGTTCGGAGAGGGCCAACTCTGGAAAACCAGTATCGGTCAGGCCGCTTGTTTGGTGCAGGAGTTGCCGAACGGTTATTGAGGCTCCTTTTGCATCATTTAGTTGGAATGAAGGAATATAGTGAACAACGGGCGCGTCGAGGTTTATTTGGTCGGCATCCACCAGTTGCATAATTGCCATTGCCGTAAAGGCTTTACTGAGTGAAGCAATCGCAAAGGGCGTATCGGCAGTTATAGGCGTTTTGTTGGCTGTGTGGCCATAACCTTTCGAAAAAAGCAACGTATCGTTACGTACCACAGCGATGGCTAAACCGGGAACGCTGCTTTTCGCAAACCTTGCCTGAACGTAGCGATCGATGCGGGCGTCAATTGGTTGGGCAAACGTAGCCCTAAAGCTGAATAGAGCTATCAGCCAGCTAATAAACACCACTCTTAACAATGTCATTCTGTGAAGATAGATTATTGGTTGATACGTTCGTTCGCTGCAAATTTCTGCCCGAACGTAGCGAAAACGATGTACATTGGAGAAGAAATCAGGAACGAGCAATTTTATATCGGATGTGACTCAGTTGCGTAGGGATGATTCCCAGATAAGACGCAATATGATACTGCGGAATGAGTTGCCCCTCAGTAACTAACGATAGCGCCCTTCTCTTGATTTGTTAACATATAACAGATTATACAACAGGTTCAAACCGTGAAATGACAGTCACTTTAGAAACGGTTCTACAACAATATGAGTCTTTATTGACCAAGCGACTAACTTATGGTGAGGCTGATCGGTGGGCTTGGAACATGATGCAGTTACAAGATGAACATAAGCTTGTTTATGAGCCGCCGGAAGATGAAAAGCTACTATGGGAGCTTATCCTGTATCTATATGGAATCGATATGCCTGATTCAAGGGATTTAACAAAACCTATTACCACTGACTTGGATATAGTTGACTTCCTTAAACAGAAAGGAGTTTACAAGCTGTAAGCTAACATAAACGCACTTATACAACAAATCAGATCATGAGTCCTGAAGAGAAGAAATTTGATTTATATCGTACTGTTCTTCGCTTCTTAGCCTTCAAAATAACTGACAACCTAAAGAGAATCTATCTTGATATCGACCTAAGTATTAATCGAATGACCTTACTGGCCATTTTTGAAGATGAACCTAGCGAATACGAGTTAGAACTGTTTGATGATATCGTTACGAACAGCAATGCTCATATTCCCGATTTATTTGTGGATCAGAAATATAAGTTGAGGAGAGATATTCAGCGAGGAGAAAAACACGAATTTATCGTGTTTGCTACTCACGATCAGATATAGGATTTAGTACTTTCCTAATTGAAGCGGTAAGCTACGCTTAGCTTCTAATCTTGGTCAATCCACATAACAATTCTTAGTTATAAAACCTCTCTGAATATAGTGCAAACGTAACGTATATAAACCGTTTGCATTTTTTCTGTATTTAAAATCTGTTCAAAGCAATAATTAAAAGTCTCCAAACTCGCGAACGTATTGTAGTTGGCCTGTAGAGGTTCGCATTGGGTAATATGGTTTTCCGGTAATTAAGGACGTGTATCCGCCCACATTGGCCGCAGGGGAAACCTATTTTTCGTACTCTGCCTATATTTATGCAGGCTCAATCAGCTAACTTGAGTCGCTTGTCTGTGGAGTCCGGTTTTTCGGCTTGCTGACGGTCAATTTTATGGAGGCTCCCGAAACGATTAATTTAACCTTATCTCAGAAAATCCGGCTGGCTGCTACGGTATTCGCGATTTACTGGCCGCTACGTTTTTATATTAACCTGAATTCATTTGATTTAGAAAGGGTAAGTGCTTTCTGGTGGTTTATCTGGCTGTCGGAAATACCGATTACCATTACGCTTTTCACCTTTTGGCTAAGCCTTACCGAATGGCTGGAAAATAAACTGAATGGACGTTCAGGGTTTCTTTTTCTGTCGGAAGGGAAGTTTACCGTTCAGGTAGCTACACTGCTCATTGCGGGAGTGCTGTCGGTTGGATTTGACCGGGCTTTTTTCGAGGGTTTGCATCAGGCCCGCAAAACATTCAGCCCGTCAGGAGATTCTATAATTCCCGGCTTGGAAACCTTGACCCCATCAGAAAGAAAGCTGATTTTAAGCAGGAAAGGAGGGCAACGACGACAAAAAGCAACAACGGCGCTCACGGTTATGGCCTTGCTGATGGCTTACTATTTAGCCGCCAACCGACGCCGAGAAAAGGTAGTTGCCCATTTGCAGGTGAATGCCGAACAGCTACAACGGGAAGCATCACAGGCGCAATTCGATGCCTTAAAAAATCAGGTCAATCCGCATTTTCTGTTTAATAGTCTGAGCATTTTGTCTTCGTTAGTGGAGGTCAATCCTAAATTATCCATTCGGTTCATCAATCAACTTGCTAAAGTATACCGCTATATTTTAGAGCAGCGCGGCTCAGAACGGGTCAATCTGAAAACGGAACTGGAGTTTTTAGGTGCCTATTGTTTTTTGCTCACAATTCGCTTCGATGATCGGTTTCAACTTGTAAATACCATTTCGGAAGAAGAAGCGCTCCGGTTCAACATTGCTCCGCTAACCTTGCAGTTGCTGATGGAAAATGCGGTCAAACATAATCAGATATCGCGGAAACAACCCCTGATTGTTACGTTGACTATCGACGAACAGTATTTGTTAATAAGCAATCCGATTCTCTGTCGTCTGACGGATGGAACCTTCACCGAAAATTCCACTGGTATAGGTCTGGCCAATATTACGAATCGTTATCGATTGCTCACTGACCGACCCGTATTGGTTAATCAGAAGGATAACACCTTCACGGTCAGCATTCCCCTTTTAGTATGAACGTAGTTATTATTGAAGATGAGTCACTTTCGGCCCAGCGCCTGAAGTCGCTGATACGTGATTATGATTCGTCAATACAGGTAGTTGCTTTATTAGGTTCTGTTGCTGACGCCATTGAGTGGTTTCAGGAGCAGCCAGCTACGGCCCAGCCCGAACTGGTTTTTATGGACATTCATCTGGAAGATGGCAGTGCCTTCAGCATTATTCAAAAAGTGAAGCTCAGGACGCCGATCATCTTTACTACGGCTTACGAAACCTATGCTATTCAGGCTTTCAAAGCGAATAGCGTCGATTATTTATTGAAACCCATTGACGAAATCGAACTAGCTGCGGCCATCGATAAATTCAAATGGACTCAGCAAAATCAACGTAACGCTACGTCCAGCACGTCAAAATGGTCGGCTTTGTTAAGCTGGCAGGATACGCCTGAGCAGGTTACCTACAAAGACCGGTTTATGGTAACGGTCGGTACAAAGATTAAAAGTATTGGTATAGAGCAGATTGCCTACTTTTTTTACGAAGACAAAACTACGTATCTGGTCACGCAGGACGGGCAAAATATGGTGGTTGAATATAGTCTGGATAAAGTAACCAGCATGCTCGATCCACATCAGTTTTTTCGGGTTAATCGGGCCTATCTGGTCAGTTTACCAGCCATCTCTTCCATTCATACGTATTCAGGTAGCAAAACGAATCTGAAATTAGAGCCTTCTTCCCGGCACGATGTGTTCGTTAGTCCCGACCGACTAACCGATTTTAAGAAGTGGCTGGGCAAGTAATGATGCTTTTTCCTCTGGTAAAGGTCAATTTTCGACCCTTAAAATTTGACTTTCGACCCAAAAAAAACCGGAATAGACCGTAGCGATTTGGTTCTGGAGCGGGTTGCACTCAAATTTATGATACAATTTTCAGGTTTACCTCTACTAAACTTCATCTGACATACTTACAGTTATCTGAATGAGAACACCTTCGTTCCAACTCTACTCCTGACTTTTCTCGCTGGTAGCGTATGCTTCGTGAATAGCCTCCTATAAGGCGATACGTAGCAGAAAAACGATTTTTGATTTATAGATAGGAGAAAGCAGTCTGGCTTTGCTGGATTGCTTTTTTGTGTTTTCAGGGCAACGTAGCAGATTCGCTCAGTAGGTTTGTTCCAATGTAGAGCAACATCAATAATGCACTACTTGAGCCAATCAACAAGGTATAACGAAAGGCGGCACTTCTGAACTAGTTAACGTTAACGTAGTTACTTGAAATCCTAAAAAAGATTCGAATAATAAAATAAATTGATATTTAACCCGCGCTTCAATAACTTGTAGTGAAACTAGCAATCATAGCCTGTCCTCACTTTATTGTAAGCACTAATGAAGAAACGATTTACTTCCAGCGTTGCCCTATTGATTTTACTTCCCGGTATTGTGTTGGCGCAAGGCAACTACGTGGTTAATACGTCAAATTCGTCTACCCCTGCTACGTATAATACGCTTGTGGGCCCAAGTGCAGGCAATCTGTCGATGACAGGTTCCTATAATAGTTTTTTTGGATACAATACCGGAACCTATACTACCTCGGGAGCCAATAATACGTTTATCGGCTATGCTGCGGGCAATAGTAATTCGATTGGGGTTCAGAATAGTTTTGTCGGATTTGGCTCGGGAAGAGAGAATACAACCGGCAGTTACAACAATTTTCTGGGATATGCAGCCGGACAGGGAAATACAACCGGCAGTTATAATACGTTCTTGGGGTACCGATCGGGCTACGTAAACTCGTCGGGAAATTACAATACGTTTCTGGGTAACTTTTCGGGTTATATGAACTCGATAGGTATAAATAATACGTTTCTGGGCTATTATTCAGGCTACGGGAATACGTCGGGAAATAGTAATACGTTTCTGGGTTATTTCGCTGGCTTATCGAATTCAGTCGGTTCTCAAAATACGTTTCTGGGCTATTTTGCCGGGTATGCTAACACCACTGGTATGAACAATACGTTTGTGGGGTTACAGGCAGGACAGAATGTTACTACTGGTAATAACAACGTAATTATTGGCCCTAAGTCGGGTACAACGATTACGAATAGCAGCGACAATGTACTGTTAGGTTATAATTCTCAGACCGGGCAAGGGCAGGGCGGCCATCATGTCATTATCGGAAGTGAAGCCGGTAGTGGGCTTTGGGCGGGAGAGAGCAACACGCTTATTGGCCACCGGGCTGGTGCCGAATCGCCGGAACTTCATCATGCTACAGCGTTGGGAGCGGGTGCTCGGGTAGCAATTAGCGATGCTATCGTGTTAGGAAATAATGCCAATGTTGGTATCGGTACGTCGTCGCCAACAGCCCGGCTGGAGGTGGTTGGCCCCGGTGAACATTCGAGCGGTATACGCATGACCCGGCTTACGGCCAGCAGTCCGGCATCGAATCTGACTGACCAATTTCTGACGGTTAACGAGAAAGGTGACGTAGTTAAAGGTCGTTATCAGCTACGTATCAATAGTAGTGATGAATGGAGCGATAAGGTTTTTGAACCTGCTTATCGACTGCCAACACTAGGGTGGGTAAACACTTATATAGGTCAGCACGGTCATTTGCCCGGCGTTCCATCGGCAACGGACGTAGTAAAGAATGGAGTTGATCTGGCGAAGTTTAACGCTACGTTACTCGAAAAAATAGAGGAGCTTACCCTCTATAGTATTCAACTGGAAAAAGCCGATCAGGCCAAGAAGCAGGAATTGCAACAACTGAAGACCGAAGTAAGTGAGCTTAAGTTGTTAGTAAAGCAATTGCTGGAAAGGAAATAGAACCGCAACGGCGGCCCGGCGGGCCGCCGTTGCGGTTCAGACTACTCGCTACGTAAACTTTTCACCGGATTCATCAACGCTGCTTTTATGCTGTGGAAGCTGATGGTTGCGAGGGCGACCAGAATGGCTCCTAAACCGACGAGCGCAAACACGCCGATACTGATGTCGATGCGATACGGATACTCGGCCAACCATTGTTGCATCAAAAACCAGGTCAGCGGAATGGCAATGATTAGGGCAACCAGCACCAGCTTGACAAAATCGCGGGAGATGAGCAGGATGATACCCGGAATGCTGGCACCCAGCACCTTGCGAACGCCAATTTCTTTGGTACGTTGCTCAATCGCCATCAACGCAACGGCAAATAAGCCCAGACACGACAGCAGAATTGCAATGCCCGACGCAAAACTGACCATCTGTGCCATCGACTCCTCATTCCGGTAAAGAGCGTCGATATTTGCGTCGACGAACGTACCCGTAAATTCGGCGCCTGGTGCAATACTGGCCCATAGGTTTTTCATCTTTTCCATCGAACTGTTCAGACTCTGGGGCGTTACGCGAACAAAAATGTAACTGATTGCCTCGGTAGCCGAAATGTGCATGGTAATAGGCTTCGGTTTTTGCTGGAGCGAATACAGGTGAAAATCAGGAATAAGCCCAATAATCTGGATTTTCGCGCCCCCCGAATCGGTCTGAAAAAACTTGCCGACAGGATCTTTTTCTCCGATCTGTTTGGCCATCGTTTCCGAAATTACTACCCGATCTAGTGAATCGGACGGATAAGACGGGCTGAACTCCCGACCTGCCAGAAGTTTGATACCGAGCGTTTTAAGGTAATCGTAATCGACCAGCAGCCAGTCGGTCGATACTTCTTTTTCTTTGTAGGTGAACCCTAAAACCGACCGTGACGTAGAGCCATCTTTGCCCCGGCCCAGATTCACGCCCGACCCCGAAATTGCCAGCACCGACGGGTCATTGGCGAGCTTGTTACGTAGGCGTTGTACTAATTGACGACCACTATACTTGTTGCCAACCGGAATGCTAATGACCTGTTCTTTTTCGTAACCCAGCGGCCTTGTGCGCAGAAAATCGACCTGCTGAAGCGCAAAAATGGTACAGCAGGTTAATAGACAGGAAATCGTAAACTGGGTTACAATTAACGAGTTGCGAAGGAAGCCGGGCCTTTTTACGGTGATTTTACCTTTCAGCACCTCAACTGTATTGAACTTGGTCATCTGCCAGGAAGGATACCCACCGGCCACCAGTGTAACGAGCAGAAACATTCCCAAAATACCGACGATAGCACCAGGCTTAAAAAGATAGGACAGTTCAATTCTGGCGTTGAAATAGGCGTTAAACGTTGTTATAAGTGAAAACGCCAGCACCGTACCGATCAGAAAACCCGCCAGACACAACAGCGCCGACTCACCCCAGATTTGGGCAAATAACTGCTTCTTTAAAGCCCCCAGCGATTTGCGCACACCAACCTCACGGGCACGCGTAAACGAACGGGCAATGCTTAAATTGATGAAATTAATACTGGCAATCAGCAGAATAAAAACGGCAATCCCCAGCAACGCATACACAATAGCGACCGGCGCACCCGAACCAGCAATTTCCCGGTCAAAGTGGACTTTGGCGAAATTCTGGAACCGAATCGCTAACAAATCACCACGTTCATCGGGTTTGGCACCCTGTTTTTTCAGCTTATCAATATCAAACGCAAAGTATTTCTGCGAAAACGATTTAAGCCGATTCTCCAGTGCATTCTGACTGACATTCGGAGCCAGTTTCACGTAAGCCGAATGAGAAAACGCATCCCATTGATTTTTAGAATTCCGGTAAGCAGACGTATTTTCAATCCGAGCCAGTGCTTCGTACCGAAGCGACGAGTTGTCGGGAGTATCGGCCAAAACGCCTGTTACTACGTATTCCTGGTGGTTGCCATCGCTTCCGAGACGTAGCGTTTTCCCAATCGGATCTTCATCGCCAAAAACAGCGTTAGCCGTACTTTCGTTGATAACCAGATTACTTAAATCACGTAGCGCCACAGCCCGGCTGCCTTTTAGCATCGGAAACGAAAACACCTTCAGGAAATCGGCATCGACGTATTTAATTCCTTTCTCAATAAATTTCCCCTTGTATTCAATCAGCGTGCTTCCGTCCAGATACCGGGTAGCGGCTTCTATTTCCGGGTATTCATTTTTCAATGCCGGTGTCAATGGCATGGGCATACCACCCGAACGGCTTGCCTTGTCAGGGTCGTTCGTGAAGCGATAGACCTGATAAATACGATCAAGGTCTTCATGAAATGAGTCGAACGTAAGCTGACGATACACCATCAGAAACAAAAACGTGCAGACGCAAAATGCAACTGATAAACCGAAGATGTTGATGGCGGCATAGCCTTTACTACGCCAAAGTGTACGTAGTGCGATTTTGATGTAGTTCCGTAGCATTGTAGGGTTTACTATATAAGATGTTGAATATGAGTCAGATTGTTTTTTGTGAATGAATCGGGGTTTGACGAACCCCACTACGTCGCACCAGTATTGCCAGCGTGCCCGTTGCAGTCCGTTTTGACGTACCTGCCACAAAAAATCCTCATGTAAGTCGCCCTGTACTTCCTCCAATCGGTCAGGATCGCAGAAGAAGCAGAGCAATCGGTCGGCGAGCTTGGGCGGTTGGCTTTGCATGGGTTGTTAGTGTAGAGACAGGGCATGCATGCCCTGTCTCTACAGGGTTATTCACTACGTAACGATTTCACCGGATTCATCAGGGCGGCTTTGATGCTTTGGAAGCTCACTGTCAACAAAGCGATTACCAACGCTACGAATCCTGCCAGCAGAAACACCCACCACTGCACGTCGGTACGGTAAGCAAAATCGCTCAGCCATAAGCTCATGGCGTACCAGGCAATCGGAGTAGCAATCACAATGGAAATGAGCACCAACTTGATAAAATCTTTCGCCAGCAGTTCGATAATGCCCGTTACGCTGGCTCCCAGCACTTTCCGAACGCCAATTTCGCGCGTGCGTACTTGCGCTGTATACGTAGCAAGCCCAAACAGACCAAGGCATGAAATCAGAATTGCAATACCTGCAAAGAGGTTGAACAACTGCCCCGTTTGTTGTTCCGACTTATACAGACGGTTGAACGATTCATCTAAAAAGGCGTAATCGAACGGGAAATCAGGGTTATATTGTTTGAAGGAACGTTGCGTTGCGGCCACTGCCTGTTGAGCATCTTGCCCCGTAGTTTTAACGTACATGGCGTACATTTGCGAAGGCCGATAATAGAAAACAGCTGGTTCAATTTTCTGCCGCATCGACTCAAAATGGAAGTCTTTCACGACGCCAACAATAGTGCCTTTGTCTTTCCACAAACGGAACGATTTACCAATCGGATCTTTAATTCTTGCCCGTTTAACTGCGGTTTCGTTCAGGATGAAATGGAGCGAATCGGAAGGTGTACCGGCAAAATTTGCACCCTGCAACAGCTTAATTTTAAAAAACGGAATAAAGTCTTTGTCGATGGAGATGGGACGTATAAACATGGTTTCGCCTTTCTCCTTGCCATCCCATTCATTGTCGCCGGTTTGCGCGCCAATCTGAACAATATTGCTACTGGCGCGCGTAACGTCTGCTACGCCCGGTTTGCTCATTAGCTCAGTTTTTACGGCATCGTAATGCTTGCTCATGTCGTCACGCATGAAAAAACCAAACACGTGCGTTTTGTCGTACCCTAACTCTTTCGATTGAATGTAATTCAGTTGATTGCTGATAATGAACGTACTGGCTATCAGAATCACCGATACCGCAAACTGAGTCACGACCAGAGCTTTCCGAAACATAGCTTCACTAAATCTGGCTGAGACTTTCCCTTTTAACGCCTTGAGCGGTTCAAAGGAAGAGAGTAGCAACGCCGGGTAAATGCTCGAAGCCGCCAACGTACCGGCAATGGTAAGGCCAATGAGCCGCCAGAGCCGATAGTCTGTAAAGTCGAGAATGAGTTCTTTTTGGGTAAGCTGATTGTAAGCAGGCAACAGTACGTACATCAATCCAAAAGCCAACGTAGCAGCCAGCGAAAAAAGTAGGGTTGTTTCGATCAGAAATTGCATAAACAACTGACTTTTAGCTGCTCCCACAATCTTACGCATACTTACTTCTTTCGAACGTAGCAGGGCGCGGGCGGTGCTCAGGTTCACGTAGTTGATGCAGGCGATGACCAAAATCAGCAGCGCAATAATCGAAAACATACGTACCGTTTCGATACCCCCTTCCGAACCATCGGCTTTGTATAGGTGCATGTCGGTCAGCGGTTGCAGCAGATACGTCAGGTCGGTGTCGTCGGGTTTGTTACGTAGGTGAATAGTACGTAGCTTGTCGGTCAACGTAACGATTGATGCGCCGGGTTGAAGCACGAAATACGTATCGTAGTTGAAGCTATGGAAATCGTTATGCCGATTCAGTCCATCGGTCTTATCCTTATACATACCGTCGAACATGAGCGAAATCGGTAGAATCATGTCGCGTCGGATGCTCGAATTCTTCGGAAAATCCCGGATCACACCACTCACTTTAAACGAGTTATTGTTGGAGCTGGTCAGTACTTTACCAATCGGATTTTCAGTGCCGAAAAACCGTTTCGCCGTGGTTTCCGTCAGCACAACCGAATGATTATCAGGAAATGGATTCGCCGGATTTCCCTGAATTAGCGGGAAATCGAACATCGAAAACAGCGTCGGGTCGGCAAAGGTTGTATTCTCTTCGTTGAACGTTTTGTCTTTGTATTTGAACAAGGAGTACATGTAGTTGTACGACAACCGGGTTGCCTCTTTGATCTCCGGTAATTCCTTTTTACCCATTTCGGCAATGGGCGCTACAGTCGATGTCCAGATTTGTCGGCTGCTGCCGGTACCGGCCCAGTTTTCGAGCCGGTAGATGTTGGTAGACTGGCGATGGAAACGATCAAAACTAAGTTCATCCTGCACCCATAGGAGAATCAGGATACCGACGGCTAATCCAGCCGTTAGCCCGGTTATATTGATAAGCGAATAGAATCGGTTTTTTAACAGATTCCGCCAGGCCGTTCTAAAATAGCTACGGATCATAATTGGACTTATTAAGTAGGTTTTTGAATACGTATCAGTCTGTTGATTTTTGACAAAACGGGGTTGTAAAAAACCGAGTACATCCCACCAGTATCGCCAGTTGGCGCGTCGTTTGCCCACCCGTCGAACTTGATAGGCAAACTCTTCCTGCAAATCGCCCTGAACTTCCTCCAATCGGTGCGGAGCACAGAACAGACGTAGCAATTGGTCGGCGAGTTTGGGTGGTTGTTTCATGATTTGAGATGGGTAGAGACAGGGCACGCCCTGTCTCTACAGGGGTCATTCACTACGTAGTGATTTCACTGGATTCATCAGGGCAGCTCTTACGCTCTGGAAACTCACCGTCAGCAACGCAATGGCTATAGCGATCAGGCCAGCGAGGGCAAACACCCACCATGTAAGGTCGATTTTATAGGCAAAGCTCTGTAACCACTCATTCATGGCCCACCATGCTACGGGCGATGCGATGACGATGGCAATGGCGACGAGCTTCAGAAAATCTTTCGAGAGCAAACCGACGATACTGTTTACCGACGCGCCCAGCACTTTCCGAACCCCAATTTCTTTAGTACGTTGCTCGGCCGTGAACGTAGCAAGCCCAAACAAACCTAAGCAGGAAATAAAGACGGCCAAACAGGCAAAAAAGGTAGAAAGCTGACTAACAATCTGTTCGCTCTGATAAAGTCGGGCATATTCCTGATCCGAAAACTGATAGGTAAACGGAAAATTAGGGTTCAGGTCTTTACAAATTTTTTCCAGTCCAGCTAATGCTTCCCGCGTTTTTCCGGCTTCAGTACGTATCAGAATTGTGCCCCAGCGTGGCTCCTTTCGGAGACGAATAATGAGCGGTTCAATACTTTGCCGCATCGAGTTGAAGTGAAAATCTTTTAACACCCCAACGATGGTGCCTTTTCTTGAGCCCCAGCTTAATGGCTGACCAATAGGCTGTTTGTAGCCAATTTTCTTCAATGCCGTTTCATTGATCAGGAAATTCAGCGTATCTGTTCCGTAGGCTTCCGAGAAATCACGTCCTGTTAACAACTTTATATTCAGTGTTTTCGCGAAATCATACCCCACGGCCGTATTGGCAAACGAGGTGAACAGGCTGGGCGATTTCCCGGTCCAGTTGACATCCGTTATATGATGACCCAAGCCCGTTGGCGATTCTTCCATGCGCGAGACGGTGGCAATGCCATCCAGTTGTCCGGCTTCCTGTTTAAATAAATCGTATTTGCCAATCAATTCGCCTTCAAGCGGAACGTAGACCAGATTCTGTCGGTCGAATCCAAGATTTTTAGACTGGAAATAGGCCATCTGCCGGTAAATGACAATCATACCCACAATCAAAATAATTGATAGCGAGAACTGAAAAACCACCAGCCCTTTCCGGAATAATAACGCGCCTAAACCCGTCCGAACCGACGTAACAGAACCTTTTAGAATACGTATCGGATTGAGCGACGACAGGAACAATGCCGGGTAGCTGCCCGCAACTGAACCCGTTAGTAGTAATAAACCAATCAGGCCCAGCCAAAAAACAGGCTGGTTCAGAGGTAACATCAGCGTTTTTCCGGTAAGCTCATTAAACGTTGGCAGGAGCGCCAAAACTAAACCGATCGCAATCACCACGGCGAAAAATGTAAGCAGAATGGCTTCGCTCATAAACTGCCCGATCAGCGCAAACCGAGCCGCACCGACCACTTTCCGAACGCCCACTTCCTTTGCCCGTTTCTGCGAACGTGCCGTAGCCAGATTCATAAAATTGATACAGGCAATCAGCAGAATAAATACCGCAACCAGACTAAACAGCCGAACGTACTCGATACGTCCGCCATCAAGTTGACCATCTTTAAACGTCGAATGGAGGTATTTTTCAGGAAATGACTGCAAAGCAACTTCGATCCGGTGGCCCGTCGTTTTGGGCGTGTATCGATACACGAAATCTTTGATTTTGGCTTCTACCTTTGCTGGATCAATGGCTTGCCCGTTTCGGTCGGTACGTAGCTGCACGAACGTAACCGGATCGGTGTTGCCCCAGCGTTTGGTCCAATCGTTTTCTTTAACGAAATCGCTCCAGGGGGTTAAAAAATCGAACTGTAGCGACGAGTTGGCGGGTGGGTTTTCGAACACGGCGCTGACCATCAGATTGCTTTTGTTATTGTAGCGAATGCTCTGGCCTAGCGCTTTGGCCGGACTTCCGAAAAAAACCTCCGCCATTTTTCGCGAAATAGCAATGCCACCCGGTGTTGTTAAGGCCGTTTCGATAGTGCCTTCCAGCAGCGAATAACTAAACATCTTGAAAAAATCGCCACCAGCCGCCGTGCCCGACATTTTGTCAACCTTATCGCCAACCGCAAATGTTGATGCGTTATTCCACTCCAGCGCACTGGCATACTGAACCTCGGGAACCACGCGCTTCAATTCGTCGGCCAGCAGCCCCTGCGTAAAATAGTTGGCTTCTACTTTGCCGTCGAAATACGCACGTTCATAAACCTGATACAGATTATCACCATTGGCATGAAAACCGTCGATGCTACGTTCATCCTGCACCCATAGCATAATCAGCAGGCTACAGGCCAAACCTAACACCAGACTCAGAATGTTGATCGCCGTAAACGACTTGTTGCGGACCAGATTCCGCCGGGCAATTTTAAGATAGTTTCCAATCATAACAGGGTTCATTAAATTGGTTGTTTGATAGGTATCAGCTTGTTGTTTTCGCATAAATCGGGGCTTCATAAAGCCCAATACGTCCCACCAGTATCGCCAGCGAGCACGCCGTTCGCCCACCCGTCGAACTTGATACGTAAACTCTTCCTGCAAATCGCCCTGAACTTCCTCCAATCGGTGCGGAGCACAGAACAGACGTAGCAATCGGTCGGCGAGTTTGGGTGGTTGTTTCATGATTTGTGATGGGTAGAGACAGGGCATGCCCTGTCTCTACAGGGGTCATTCACTACGTAGTGATTTCACTGGATTCACTAAAGCCGCTTTGATGCTTTGATAGCTGACGGTCAGCAGCGTAATGAGCAGAGCACCAACGCCAGCGGCTGCAAAAATCCACCACGATAGCTCTGTGCGATACTCATAATCGGTCAGCCATTCGTTCAGATAGTAGTAAGCAATGGGCGAAGCGATCAGGCAGGAAATGATAACCAGCATGACGAAATCTTTCGATAGCAAGCTCCACAGATTTAGTACCGACGCACCTAGTACTTTGCGGACGCCAATTTCTTTAGTACGTTGCTCGGCAGTGAAGGATGCCAACCCGAAAAGTCCCAGACAGGAGATTAAGATGGCCAGCATCGCAAACCCGCCGGCCAGTTTACCAATACGCTCTTCTGAAGCAAACTTTTTACCGAATTCGTCATCTGCAAACTTGTAATCGAACGGAGCCGACGGTACGTGCTTTTTGAACGTAGCTTCGATCACTGCCATTGATTCGCTGGCACTTCGGGCAGGATTCAACTTGAGCATGATCCAGTTTACGTTCTCGTAATCCATGAAGTAAATGGCTTGTTTCACAGGTTCATAAGGCGATTGGGCTAATACGTCCTTGATAACTCCGATCACCGTATAAGATTTGGTTTTGGGATTTTTTTCATCTCCCCAGCGGATCACGGTACCCACTGGATTTTTAATGCCCATGAATTTGACAGCCGTTTCGTTGATAACTACTGCCGACGAATCGGTTGAAAATTTTCTCGAAAAATCACGTCCTTCGTTGAATTGCCAGCCTACGGTTTTGCCAAAATCGTGCGTTACCCAAATGGTCGAGAAATCAGCGTCGAGTGATGGATCTTTACCTTGCCAATTAAAACCGCCGTTGTCGGACCAAATGCCTGTTAACGGACTGGACGATTCGGCTATTTCCTGAATGACCCCCGCATTTTGGAGGTCGGTTTTCAATACGTCATATTTCCCGTAAAATGCGGGCGACATCATCTGAATCATTACTACACCATTTTTATCGTAGCCAATTGGTCGATTTTTGGTGTGCTGAATTTGCCGATACACGATGAGGGTACCAATAATTAACGTAATGGAAACCGTAAACTGAATCACTACCAGTACTTTACGCGGAATAGCCGCCCAACTGCCTACTCTGAACGTACCTTTGAGCACTTTAACGGGTTGAAACGACGACAGATAAAAAGCTGGATAACTACCTGCCAGCAACCCGGTAATGACAACAAAAGCAAGGCTGACAAGCCAGAAAGGAGCGTTGGTCCATGGAAACGTAATGTGTTTGTCTGCCACTTCGTTGAACCAGGGTAACAGCCCCAGAATGAGTAACGTAGCACCTATGAAGGCAAAGACAACCACCAGAAACGATTCGCTGAAAAACTGATTGATCAACTGGCTACGTACCGACCCAACAGCTTTCCGAATGCCCACTTCTTTAGCCCGTTTTTCACTACGTGCCGTACTCAGATTCATGAAGTTGATGCAGGCCAGTAGCAGTACAAAAATGCCTACAATGCCAAACAGCCGAACGTACTGAATGTAGCCACCTGTTTTTACCCCTTCTTCCCAGCTTGAATACAAACGCCAGTCGCTCATTGGATGCAGAAACATCTCCGATTTATATTTCTTTTCGTCGGCCGGTACGTTATTGAGCTTGACGTTTTTAATACGTTCGCTCACCGCTTCCATGTCCATGTTATCGGCAAGCTGTACAAACACTTGAAATGAGTTATTTGCCCATTGATTCTCGTCACGGGCTCGTTTTACCCAAGGCTCTGTGGCTACGTATAACTCCCAGGGGGCAATAAATGTCAGTTCATGAAACTCGGTGTTGTACGGCAGATCTTCGTATACACCTGTTACCCGAACATCGGCCTTACCTGCGATATTGATGGATTTACCCATTGGGTCGGCCGGGCCGAATAGTGCCTGTGCAGTTGAGGCTGATAGCAAAATCGTGTTGGTTTCTTTCAGTCCATCGCGGCTACCTTTCAGCATGTGCAGCGACAGAATTTCGGGCATTTCGGCACCCATATAATTACCCGTCCGATTGAGTTTTTTATCGCCATACGATAGCATACGGCTGTCTTGCCACGTAGCAGTTGCCAGCCGTTTGAAATTACTGCCGTATTTAGCTCGCAATTCAGCTTCCAGCGGAGCTGGGATAGAAGTCTGAGATCCTACGTGTCCGTTCGAGGTCTGGTGCTGCATGACCTGCGCAATACGGTCGTAATGTTCATGATACGTATTGTACGACAGTTCATCATACATCCACATACCGATAAGCATGGCAACTGCCATACCCACGGCCAAACCACCAATGTTGATGGCCGAGTAGCCTTTGTGCCGCACCAGATTCCGAATGGCAATCTTGAGGTAGTTACGTAGCATAGCTGTATTTGATGGTTTTGGGTAGTGTTTGGGTTCGTATTTTTTTACAAATCGAGGTTTCAGGAATCCTGCTACGTCTAGCCAATACTGCCAGCGAGCACGCCGTTCGCCCAATCGTCGTACCTGATACCTAAACTCCTCGTGCAAATCGCCCTGAACTTCCTCCAATCGGTGCGGAGCACAGAACAGACGTAGCAATTGGTCGGCGAGTTTGGGTGGGGTCGTTGACATAGAGGTTGGGGGAAGGAGTTAGGGTAAAGGGTGGCTAGTTTTACCCTATGCCCCAAGCCCTCTGCATTTATAAGCTCGTTGCTGGTTTTAGTGGGCTTAACAGCCGGTCCCAGAAACTGACACGTACTTCCTGAATTTCCTGCAAGGTGCGCCGTCCATAAGCTGTTACCGTAAACAGCCGTTTCCGACGACCACCGCGTTCTGCCGTTGGCTCGCCCATTTCTGACTTAACCATACCTTTATCTTCGAGTCGTTCCAGCGCCGAATGGATTTGATTCAAACGTACCGAACGACCCGTCTGCTCGTTGATTTCGTGTGTAATAGCCACACCATAAGCATTGCCATCCATCACTGCCACAGCGAGCAGAACAATTTCTTCGAACTCGCCTAGATAGGTTCGTTTCATGGGTTTACGTTAGTTCTATTTTTGCTGATCAAATGCTTTGCCAGAAACAGAAAATGGCTCTTGTGCTACGTAGATGGTGCTTTTGCTAAAAAGGGATATTGCTTGGTTGTCCAGTTTCGGACATATATTGTACGGTATGGGACAAGAAAAAATGCGTACTGCCGATCAAAATTCGGGTAGAGGTTAGGGAGGTTGACGCCCAGATTATGGGCTTGAGCAATCAAATGGGTATAGAGTCTTTTTCCCTTCCTTTTGTTCAGAAACAAATCTTACCGATAATGAAACAGTTACTTAAATACCTGCTCTTTGGAGCTTTTTTATTCGTAAGCATAACTAATAGTCTGGCACAGAAAGGCCCAGAAGACAAGGCTGGCTGGAAACTTGGTGCGCAGGCGTATTCGTTTCGACTTTTTCCATTTGCCGAAGCGTTGCGAAAAATAGATAGTTGCGGATTAAAATATGTAGAGGCTTTTCCCGGTCAGACGATTGGTGGAGGTATCGACGGGAAAATGGATTTTACGATGGATGCCGCAACTCGTCAGGCTGTTAAGAAATTGATTAAGGATAAAGGATTAACACTGGTCGCTTATGGGGTAGTTAATCCGAAGACCGATGAGGACTGGAAAAAGCTGTTTGAATTTGCTAAAGATATGGGCGTATTGAATATCAACACAGAGCCAGCGCCTGCCCAGATGCCCTTGGTCCGGCAACTGGCTGATCAGTATAAAATCAACGTAGCACTACATAACCACCCGAAACCATCGCGTTACTGGCATCCTGACACCGTATTGGCAGCTATTGGCAATAGCAAATACGTTGGTTCCTGCTCCGACATTGGCCACTGGGTACGTTCGGGCCTTGATCCGGTCGAATGCCTGAAAAAGCTAAACGGACACGTATTGGGTATGCACTTCAAAGATGTAAAGAAAGATACGCCTGATGGGAAATATCACGATGTAGTGTGGAGCACAGGCGACTGTAAAGTGCCAGCGGTGATTGCAGAAATGAAACGGCAGAAATTTAAAGGCCCTATTTCAGTAGAATACGAATATCACTGGGAAAATAACGGCCCCGAAATCGCAGAAAGCGTGATCAACTTCCGGAAAATTTACAGCGGCAAGTAAGGCTGATCCGTGAAATTTGTAGAGACAAGGTATGCCTTGTCTCTACATTTACAAAACGTCTACAATACGTCTAGGAGGTAACCAAATTATTCCGAACGTAGTGATTTGACCGGATTAACCAGCGCGGCCCGGATACTTTGAAAACTGACTGTCACTAGTGCAATTCCAACCGATAGTAAACCCGCTAGTGCAAATACCCACCACGCAATGTCGACCTTGTAGGCAAAATCCTTAAGC
Source organism: Spirosoma daeguense (assembly GCF_054776875.1). Lineage (NCBI taxonomy): Bacteria > Pseudomonadati > Bacteroidota > Cytophagia > Cytophagales > Cytophagaceae > Spirosoma > Spirosoma daeguense. Next base: position 402,965 of record NZ_BAAHBF010000005.1, on the reverse strand, counting down.
CATTGATTCATAGCCCACCACGCAATTGGCGATGCAATGATAAGGGCAATGACAACCAGTTTCAGGAAATCTTTCGACAATAGAACAACAATACTACTTACGGAAGCCCCCAACACTTTGCGGACGCCAATTTCTTTGGTACGTTGCTCCGCTGTAAATAGCGCCAATCCGAACAGGCCCATACACGAAATCAGAATGGCAACAATCGTGGCTGCATTGACAAGCTGGCCAGTTTTCTGTTCTTTTTCGTAGAGTTTGGCAATTGAATCGTCGAGGAATTTATACTCGAACGTATTGTCGGGGAAGAGGCTGTTCCATTGCTGTTCGATACTGGCGATGGTTGTTTTCATATCTGCTACACCTTTTCCCTGCGTACTCAGTTTAACACCAATGTTTCGAGCTTGCCGTGGCATGTAACCAATAAACGCTGGGCTTATTTTTTCGTGAAACGATTGCTCATGAAAATCGGCAACTACGCCTACAATCGGGATTTTTTTGCCTTTGTCCCATTCCAGAATTTTGTTCAAGGCATCGGCTGGCTTGTTGAATCCCAGTGCTTTGGCATACGTAGCGTTGATAAGCAATTCACGTAGCGAATCACTTTTCACAAAATTCCGCCCAGCCAACAGACGAACTTTATAAAGTGGAACAAAGTTTTCGTCGCCTACTTTAGCCGATACGTCTAATTCAATGACTGACTTTTTGGGAGGCTGGTATTTGAACTTTGTTACCATATGGCTTTCGCCCATCGGCGGAAACCACTCCATTGTAACTCCCTCCACGCCTGCCAGTTGTTTAATTTTTTGCGCTAGTACAGGGCCATTCCCTTTATCATTCCAGGGCGGACGTATCGAAATAATGGCATTCGTTGAGAAACCCAGATCTTTATCTCGCATAAAACTAAGCTGACGACTTACCATCAACGTACCGATTATAAAAACGAGTGATACCGTAAACTGAAATACAATCAGCACTTTACGAAAATGCCCCTTTTGTCCACCTGTTAGCGCGGCTTGCCCTTTGAGCGATAGGGCAGGCGTATAGGCCGACAGCATCCAGGACGGATAAAAACCTGACAGTAGCGACGTAGTAAGCAACACAGCCAGCAGAAACAGCATGGTTTGTAGGCTAAATAAATCGAACGTCAAACCTTCGGGCATTAACGAATGAAAAGCCGCTAGAATGGGCTTGACAAGAAGCAGCGAAAGCAAAATAGCAATGGCGGTTAGAAACGTAGTTTCACTCAAAAATTGTGCTATCAAACCTCCACGGCTACTACCCATCACTTTGCGGATTCCGGTTTCTTTGGCCCGCTGAACCGATTGCGCTGTCGATAAATTTATGAAATTGATACTAGCAATCAGCAGAATAAATCCGGCAACGGCCATCAATCCATAAAGTGTTGGCAAATGAGCTTTACGCGCATAGTTATCCTGATAGGATTCATTGAAATGGAGATCAGACAGGGGTTGTAAAGCAGGTGAAAACTTAAATTCTTTTGGGTAGTGATTCTTGCTAAACTGCTGAAATTGAGCTGTGTATTGTTCGGGATTTTTGCCCTTAGGAAGTTTGACGAAAGCCTGCGAAGCCGACCAGATATCATCCCATTGGTCGAGATTGATTCCATTCTTCAACTGGCTGGCCCGGATAGTAGCGAATGAAATGAAATCAGTAAATACCAAATCAGATGGGTTAGCCCAGGCTTTTACGATGCCCGTTACCGTAACACGTACCGAATCCTGATAAATAACTTGCTTACCAAGCATTTTATCAAGTGGTAAATCGCCGAAATAAAGGCGTGCTTTCTGTTCAGACAGCACTACGTTAAACGGTTCATTTAAAGCCGTTTTGGAATTGCCAGCTACCCAATTGTAGTTGAAAATCTGGAAAAACTGGGGCTCAGCCACAACGATTTCACTATGTTTTTTACCTTCAATACGTATCGGCTTTTCCTTGCCATTTGGAATCAGTACGTCCGACGAGATGTTATGAAAAGCAGCTACCGTTTCCAGCCCGGAAATCTCTTTTCGGAGAGCTTCTGGTACCGCATTCGGTACAAAACCGACCGGGTGTTTTTCGGTATTTTTGTCATATTGAGACTCTCCAACTAATCTGTAAATACGCTCACTATCGGTATGAAACGTATCGTAACGGAGTTCATAGCTTGTAATCAGGTAAATAGCCAGACAGGCCGTTACGCCTAACGTAAGGCCAAACAAATTAATCAGCGTACTGACTTTGTTCTTTGCCAGGCTGCGGAAGCTGGTTTTTAGATAGTTGCGTAGCATAAGTGGGCTGAGAAAAAAAGGAGTTTGATAATCATTAGCTTGTCGTTTAAGCGCAAAAGGACGGACAAAACGTAGCACGTTGAGCCAATAAAGTCGGTTTGCTCCAGCCTGTCCGCTACGTTGTACGTCGCGAACGTAGCGTTCATACAAATCACCCTGAATTTCTTCCAATAAATGCGGAGCGCAGAACCATTCGAGCAATTTATCGGCCGGGCGAGGTGGGATAGGTTGCATGGGGTTAAGGGTTTGGGGCAAGGGAAAAGCGGGAAATGGCTGGGTGCTTCGCGTTGGGATGGCAGGGAGAGCTTGGGTTATCGTTGAATCAATCCCTGCCCTCCCTGCTATTCCCTGCATTTTATATACTAATTGCTGGTAAGGCGTTTGGAGCAATAGACGTCCACAACTGTTCGCGCATGGTACGGATGTCGTGTAACGTCCGACTGCCGAGTGCTGTAACGGTAAACAACCGTTTCCGACGACCACCGCGCTCGGCTGTAGCATCGCTCATGTGCGACGAAAGCATACCTTTTTCCTGCAAGCGGTGTAAGGCTGCGTGTACGGCGCTAATGGTAACGGAGCGGCCGGTTTGTCGATCAAGTTCATCGGTAATCGCTACGCCATATGCTCGTTCGTTCAATACCGCAACTGTCAACAAAACAATCTCTTCAAACTCGCCTAAATACGTTCGTCTCATACGTAATAGATATATTCAACTTCTGTAGAACAAATGCTTTGCCAATATTGAAAATAGGTCATTACGTATCGTTAAGCTGGTTTTTGCCAATATTCTCTGTCCGAAATCGTACGTTTTTTGTCCGAGGCCGAACATTCCTGCTTGAAAAACAGATACGACAATACGTAACAGGCTGTAACTTCGCGACCTGATTCTATTAGTTAGACACCTGAAACCATGGCTCTGAAAACGCTCGTTAAAATTTCTAATGTTACTAACCTCAGCGATGCGCGTTACTGTGCAGGCATGGGTGTCGATATGCTTGGCTTTTCGATGGATGCGGATGCGCTGGACTACGTTGAGCCGAAAAAATTTGAAGAAATCAAGTCCTGGGTGGCGGGTGTTCAGATTGTGGGCGAAACAACCGCTATTGATCCAGAAATCATTGAGCAACTTGTCGATACGTATCAGCCCGACGTATTACAGGTCGATGAATCGGCCTTGCTTCCTTATCTGAGCACGTTAGGACGACCGCTTATCCTCCGCGTCGATCTGTCGCTTGTTACGTTCGACCAGCTTGATACGTTGTTCCAGACCAGTGCATCGAACGCTGATTATATTCTACTCGAAAGCAATAGTTCGCTTCACCTTGATGCTGATTTAAAAGAATTACTCCAGCGATTATCAACGCGTTATCCGATTTTATTAGGTACAGGCGTATCAGCCGAGAACGTCCATGAATTGCTGGACAATCTACCTGTACGAGGTATAGCACTGAGTGGGGGCGATGAAGAACGGCCCGGCAATAAAGAATTCGGTGACCTTATGGATATTCTGGAAGCGATTGAAGTAGATTAGGCTTCATACAGGGATTGCCAGGTAGAGACAACGCCTAGCCATTCATGCACGAAGCACCCTGCCACCAACGAGATTAATCCACTACTATGTATTACCTACTATCATTGAAAACATACTTCCATCCATAACCGCGTCCATTCTTCCAATTATGTTACCACTGAAATCGCTTATTGGCTAGGTTTACAACGTTTTAAACAACTAAATGTCATGAACAAGCGATTGGAACGTATTGCCGACCAGGCCCAGATAGGGGGTGTATGCGCTGGTTTGGCCGATTATTTTGGCATCGACCGTGCTCTGGTGCGCATACTGTTTGTAATCGGTATTTTTTTGCCGCATTTTCCGGCAATTATTATTTACATTATCATGTGGATGGTTCTACCCGAACGACGTTCGGATGGTACTACTGCTCATTCAACCGCGTTTTCTAATCCTTATTTTTCCATGAATCCCTACAATCCCAACAAACCTGCATCTCCCGACCGTAGCATCGTCGGCGGGGCCGTCCTGATTATTTTAGGTGTCCTGTTTTTGCTAGATCGTTATCTGGATATCGACTTCAGCGATTTGTGGCCGTTTATGCTGATTGCCATTGGTTTATGGTTAATCTTTAAGGATCGGATTAAGCCCCCTTACGACAATAATAATACGTCTAACTACAGTAACCCGAACGACCAAAGCGGAACTTTGTAGTATAAATGATGAGGTAGGAGATAAGGTGTAGGCGATAAGCTGAGTTGCTTTCATACATCATATAATCCTACCTCCTACTTCATACATATCTTAAAACTGTCATGCAACGAAGAAACGGATTATTCTGGGGTATTTTTCTGCTGACGCTGGGCGTTCTGTTTCTGGCCCGGCGTGCTGGCTGGCTCGATGTCGACTGGCACTCACTCGTAAATTTATGGCCGTTGCTGCTCATTCTGGCCGGGGCAAATATCATTCTCGAACGTCGTCATCATTCGGCAGCCTTTATTACTACGGTGATGCTGGCAGTGGCTATTCCTACTACGTTGTTCGGATTTCTTTCGCATCGTAGACATAACGATGGATTTAATATGCGCTGGAATCACGACGACGATGATGAGGACGATGACAACGACAATAACGGAGATGACGATGATGATGACGACACCGATGGTGATTATAAGTCGGAGCGTGAACGGCGTTCGTTAGGGGAGTCGCGTTCGAATACCTTTTCTGAAGCGATGGATGCCGATACGCGTGAAGCGGTGCTGAAGTTGGCGGGTGGTGCCGGTAAGTTCACCATTAGTGATCCCGGCTCTGAATTAATCAAAGCCGATACGAAGCAGAACGTTGGTACGTACTCTATGTCGGTAGACCGTGACGCTACAACGCATATCCCCACTATCGAACTCAAACCAACTGAAGATAGCCAGCACCTTGACTGGAAAGACGGTAAGTTTGAAAACCGGGTTGATATTCACCTGAACGCTACACCCGTCTGGACAATGGACGTAGCATTGGGTGCAGGCGAAGGCGATCTGGATTTAAGTGCCTATGCCGTGAAAAATCTGAAACTGGCTGTTGGTGCGGCTGACCTTGACCTTAAATTAGGTGATAAAGCAGATCAGGCCGATGTAAAATTAGATGTTGGTGCCGCGTCTGTAACGGTACGTGTTCCGAAGTCGGTAGGTTGCCGTATCAAGAAAGACGGTGCTTTGAATCTCGAACAACTCGATGATTTTACGAGTGTAGGCGGAGGAGAGTTTGTTAGCCCCGATTACGACGGTGCTTCAAAAAAGATAACGATACGTTTCGACGGAGGCATCTCGCGCTTCAAAGTAGTACGTTATTAGTCAGAAAAGCTCCGGCAGCCGCCGGAGCTTTTCTGAATTAGTTATTCTGGTTCAATCGATTAAGCAGCATTTTATTGAACATCTGCTCTGTTTTATACAGCTCGGCTAATTGGGCAGGGCTAATTACTTTCAAAAAACGCTCCATATACTCGTCGTCCAAATCGGCGAGTTTTTGTTTGGTCGAGTTTACTTCTCGCAGGCCATTTACCAGTTGCTGATCGTTCAGGGCAGTGCGCGATGGGGCATTATTTAATTGACGAACACGACGGTTCAATTCCTGTTTTTTGGCGTTGTATTCGTTATAAATTGCCCAAAATTGCGGAGCCTGATCGGTTGTTAAGTTCAGCCGATTGGTGATCATGCCAATTTTGGCGGATTCAATTTTCTGGCGCCCATTAACGTCATTCTGTGCCCTTACAGCCTGCGTTGAGCACAAGAGAACAACCAGGCAGCCAATCAATACGTATCTCATTTTGGTGAAGTTAACCATTCGTAAAATCAGGAATCGCGGTCTGACTTGTCTATCAAACTTTGTTCGTTGATAAGCTGCTGAATCTCATTTGGTGTTACGTTCAGAAACTGAATCGCCGTAGTGTCGCTACCTAAAGAGGAGTGAAGCTGCTGACCATCAGCCAATTCATCCACATTAACACCCTGCTCGTCGAGGTAGGCCGCAATGACCTCATCACTAACACCGGCCAATGCCTCGTTACCGATCGACTCCTGCCGTTGTGGCAAGGTTTGCCAGACCAGTATAGCAATCAAACTGGCTCCCGCCATGGAGGCTACCGTGCGCTGCCACGACCAGCTAATGCGAAAAGCTGGTTTTGCCTTCGTTACTATTCGAGCTTGTACCCGTGAAGGCAGATCGTCAAAATAGCCATCTGGCGTCGTAAACGGATTTTGCCGCAACGGATGCTCCGGTGGAAGTTCGTCAAGCCGAATGTTATTAAAATTGCTCATAGTGGTGTGTCAGTTACACAATTCTGATCTCGTTTAGGAGTTTGACAGCCCCGGCGCACAGAGGTTTAATTCGTTGTATCTGTATTTGTTATATAATCTTCGATTTTTTTTACGGCTAGGTGATACGACGCTTTCAAGGCACCCACCGACGTACCGGTAATTTCGGCAATTTCTTCGTATTTCATATCATCGAAATACTTCATGTTAAACACCAGCCGTTGTTTGTCGGGCAATTTCAATAGTGCTTTTTGCAGTTTCATTTGCACTTCTTCACCGCTTGGCTCATTCCCCGACGTCGTGAAATCAGAGTTGCTTTCGAGCTTTTCCATCAACTCGCCTTCCACATCACCAATCGGCAGGAAAAAGCGCCTTCGTTTTTTGTTGAGGAAGTTTAAACACTCGTTGGTAGCAATGCGATAAATCCAGGTATACAACTGACTATCACCCCGGAAATTTTCCAGACTATTCCATACTTTGATAAAGGTTTCCTGCACCAAATCATCGGCATCGTCGTGGTCGATCACCATTTTACGAATATGCCAATAAATCTTCTGCTGATACTTACGTACCATCAGATTAAAGGCATAATTCCGGCTCGACGGGTCGCGGTATTTAGTAAGGAGTTCTTCGTCAGTCATTTTAATTTGTGTAGAGACAGGGCATGCCCTGTCTCTTATGCGTCAGCAACAAACCATCCGGATCAATTACCATCCGGTTATGAGACAACACATGTGTTGTCTCTACGATTTTCTTGCCATTACTTTCTTCACCTGCTCAACAATTTTGTCGGCAGTAAGGCCATATTTCTGCATAAGTTGGTCAGGTGTACCGCTTTCGCCAAACGTATCATGAACACCAACATACTCAAGTGGTGCTGGATAGTGACGCGACAAAACCTGCGCTACGCTATCGCCCAAACCGCCGTTAAGCATATGCTCTTCGGCCGATACGGCACAACCCGTTTTCTTCACCGAAGCCAGAATAGCTTCTTCATCTAACGGTTTGATGGTATGAATGTTAATAATATCGGCTTCAATTCCTTCTTCGGCCAGAATTTCACCCGCTTTGATCGCTTCCCAAACCAGATGGCCTGTGCAGAAAATCGATACGTCGTTACCTTCGTTTACCGTCCAGGCTTTACCGATTTCAAACTTCTGATCGGCTGGTGTGAATACTGGAATAACCGGACGACCAAAACGCAGATAGACAGGTCCGTCATGGTCTGCAATAGCGATGGTAGCGGCTTTAGTCTGGTTATAATCGCAGGGATTGATAACGGTCATGTTGGGCAACATTTTCATCATACCCAAATCTTCCAGAATCTGGTGCGTAGCGCCATCTTCGCCCAACGTAACACCCGCGTGCGAAGCGCAGATTTTAACGTTTTTGTTCGAATACGCTACCGACTGCCGGATCTGATCATACACGCGACCCGTAGCAAAGTTGGCGAACGTAGTGGCATAAGGAATCTTACCACCAATGGTCAAACCGGCCGACACGCCAATCATATTTGCTTCGGCAATACCGCACTGGATAAACCGATCCGGATTCTCTTTAATAAACGTTTCGAGCTTAAGCGAACCGGCCAGATCAGCGGTCAAAGCTACTACGTTTGGGTGAGTTTTGCCGAGTTCAGCAATGCCCGCACCAAAGCCGGAACGGGTATCTTTCTTATCTGTGTATTCGTATTTTTTCATGGTCTATTTTCAGTTCGCCGAAGCGAGGGTTTGCAATTTGCTCAAAAAATAATTGGCACTAGGGCAATTTTGGTGATTTGCTGCATTTTCAATACTAAAGCCGTATTTAAGCATCCGCCGAGCAAGTATAGGTTTTGTGCCAACACCCCGCCCTGTCTCTTTGATAAATAATTGGCGTATTTTTTCAAATGGCTCTTTCTCTTGCTCTGGATAATCAAAATAAACAGGCTTACCAAGCAATGTACTGAGTGTATCGGAGTCGGCCAGAAACCAGGCTTCGGCTTCCTGCACAGCGACAATAATATGCTGGTTAGGATATGCGCCTATTCGCTGGCGAGTTGCATCAATCGTTACATCTTCATCAAGATCGGTTAAGATAAAGATCATATCGGCACCTGCCTTTTCAAGAGTACTACGTCGTTCAAGAATGTTATGAGGTAACAAATTTCCATTGCCTTCAGCATCTTCAATGGGCAAAACACAATTTAATCCTGATGCACGTAGCAGATGTTGAAATGTTTCCGACTTGACAATCTTTACTTCCGTATCCCCTTCGCAAATGAACCCGACGTTTACCATGCCAATCCTCCATTTAATACGTTTGTTAGCCAGGCCTCATCAGTACGTATACCACTAAAATCGTCCTTCTTAAATTGCCGAACGGTTGTGGCGCCCTGTTTCTTTTCCACAATAACAAATTCTTCCGGTTTGACCCGCGAAGCCATCGACTGCGAATGTGTATTTAGCCAGATATAGTGACCACGTTCTTCGCACATAATGCGAAAGAAATCGACTAATTCACCGGCTACCTGTGGATGGAGGCCATTTTCTGGTTCTTCAATACAGAGAAATTGTGGTTTATCATCACTCTGGTAAACAGCCGTCAGCAAAGCCAGAATATTATACGTACCGTCGGAAATTAAATCTTTCGTGAATGGCTGATCTGATGATTGCTCATGCCAAAGAAGAGTCGCCGTTCTGTCAAAAGGGTTTTCAACTACTTCAACGGATTTGAAACCTGGGACAAATAAATCTAGCCATTCAAAAATTTCGCTTTTGAGTGTAGGCTGCTCTAAGATCCTTTTTAAAACTTTTTCAAGATTATCAGCAGATAACGTCAGTTGAAGGTCGTCAGAAAGATTAAGTCTCTGTTTTTTCTGTTGGCTAATAAATAGATGAGTGAAATTGGCTAGCAATTGCTGATTTTCCTGCTGAATCTTTATTGCGTCCTCTTCTCCCCACCGAGTGCCAACTACAGTGTATTCAGGTTGACCTATATTATTATGACGTTGAACAAGGCGATGAACACTAGAGCCATCTAGCTTAATTTCAATCTGAACAACGTTTACACTACTACGTCGATTTAGAAAGTAATCTTTACCGCCAAACAGACTTTCGACTGTACCTCGATTCGTCTTGACTGATAAATTGAAAAACTCCAAAGCCTCGAAAATATTCGATTTGCCGGAACCGTTAGGGCCGACAAAGACCGTGAACGGATTCGGCTCAATAAGCTCGATCCGTTCAATGGACTTGAAATTTTCGATGGTTAGGCTTTTGATCTGCATACGTAGTGCTCAACTAGCCTCTGGCTGTTTGCGATGGAGATAAACAAACAACCAGAGGTTATTTGGGCCTATTAATAATCTGAATAACCCACAGTTAATGGCAACTGGTTGAGGGCTTGGGTTAATTGCTCCGGATTCGGGGCAATGCCGTGCCATTTGTGTCCATCCATCATATAATCGATGCCAAAGCCCATTTGGGTGTGCATCAGAATCAACGTCGGTACGTCGGGATCAGCCTGTGCTTTACGTAGCGTTTTCACTACGTCGGCGATGTCATTTCCCTGCATCTCATCAACATTCCAGCCGAAAGCGCGGTATTTCGCTCCCAGATCACGGTTGTCATTGACGTTTTGCGTAGAGCCGTCGATTTGGGCGTGGTTGAAGTCGATGATCGCTGTTAGGTTACCGAGCTTTTTGTTGGGCGCAAACTGAGCTGCTTCCCAAACCTGGCCTTCCTGCTGTTCGCCATCGCCCATCAATACGTATACGTGCTTATCGTCGCCATTGAGTTTTTTGGCGTAAGCCGCTCCAGCCGCAACCGATAAGCCCTGCCCTAACGAGCCTGACGCAATACGTATGCCCGGAAGATGTTCGGCAGTAGTGGGGTGCCCCTGTAAACGGCTGTCCAGCTTACGGAACGTAGCAAGTTCAGCAATTGGGAAATAACCTGTCCGCGCCAGCACCGAATAAAAAACAGGCGAAATATGGCCGTTTGACAGGAAGAACAAATCTTCGTCCTGACCATTCATGTCAAAAATAGGTTGTCCGTCGGCATCGCGTTTCAGACGCAGGATGTCGAAATAAAGGGCAACCATAAGGTCGGTGCAGCCGAGCGAACCGCCGGGGTGACCAGAGTTAACAGCCGCAACCATGCGGACAATATCGCGCCGAACGGCGGTAGCAACGTGTTCGAGTTGTTCGATTTCCATAGTGAAGGGTAATGTATAATGAATAAGGTAAAATGGACAATGACAGTTATGCTATGCTTCATTATACATTATTCATTGTCCATTAATGTAAAATTTGATCTGCGTGGTTTTTCGTGTCTATTTTACTAATAATCTCGGTAATGACGCCGTTCTCGTCGATCAGGAACGTAGTGCGGACGATACCCATAAAGTTGCGTCCATACATCGATTTCTCTTTCCATACGTCATAAGCCTCTACAATCGTATGATCGGTATCAGCGACGAGCGTAAAAGGTAAGTCGAATTTTTTGCTGAACTTCTGGTGTGATTTTTCGTCGTCGACGCTAACGCCCAGTACTTCATAACCAGATGATTGTAGTTTTTCGTAGTTGTCCCGAAGGCTACAAGCCTGTGCTGTACAACCGGGCGTGTCATCTTTCGGATAAAAATACAACACTACTTTTTTGCCCCGATAATCAGATAGGCTGACAGATTGACCATTCTGATCGGTGCTCGTAAAACTGGGGGCGGCATCGCCAATTTGTAAGCTCATAATCGTTTATGTTTCAAGTTTCGGTTTCAAACCGGAACAGTTTCTACCGTCTACGTTTCTTCTTTTTGGGTGCTGCTTTCGCTTTTTTAGGGGCAAACTTCCGGGGTGCCTGAATAATCGTACTGTCAGAACCTATGTTTCCCGAACGGTCTTTAACCTGCACAAGTATCTCATCCCCAATTTCAAATAGCTCTTCCGGATCGAATTTATCTGACCAAAGCAAAGCACGCTTATAATCGTACTGCATGAGCACCCATTCGCCGTTGACCAGTGCGCGAAAATCGGCTATGCCCGATAAATCGTCCCGAATTCGGGCAGTAATGCCAGCAGGTGTTGCGCTCAGAATCTGAACGGTTGGCGGATTGGCATCCGTAAGTAACTGAAACCGGCCAAGCGAACGGGTTTTAAATTCGATTCGCCCTTTGTTCCAGGTACCACCCAGAAAACTTGCGCGGCCACCGCTAGTCCAGTATGCTTTGGTGCGAGCCGTGTCGATTGCAATCGGGTACGTAGGTGTGTGCTGTACCGTCAGGTAATCGTTAAGCGGAATAGTGGGTTGATTTATTTCTAACCCGCCACCCGGCAAAAGCCGCATCGCTAGATGAAGTGTATCAAATAACGTTCGTTCGCCGAATTCAATCCGGTTGTTCCCGTCAATAATGGTTTCTTTTCGACCGGGGAAAATCCGTTTTTTCAGGTTAGTACGAACTACGCTTCGACCAAACTGAACAGAGTCGGGCAAAACGTAGCGCAAATCTATAAGATAAATGGCTTGATTGTTACGTATATAACTAACAGATTGCTCCGTTACGTTACGTCCGGTAATCAATTTGGCTTTGGGCGGGTTAACCGTCGACACATTTTTGACTGCCAGTTTCAGTACGTTTTCATCTGTCGTAATGGTTGCCACTGGCTCTTTCGCTTCATGTAAACTAGCTTCTTCTGGTGATTGAGTCGACGTAGTATCGATAACAGATGATACTACAGCCGGGACTTCGGGCTGAATGGTGAAAATCAGTCGGGTAGCCTGATCATACGCATCGAAAAGGGTGAGCGTAACTTCGTGAGTCTGACCGTCGAGGATGGGCAGTCGACCCCGATACGATGCGTTGCTGGGTAGTTTGTATAGATTCAGAATATTACCGTCGGCAATATACCCCCGATGGTAACGCTGCCCGCTTGTTTGTTCTACTTCGTAATTTTCGTGGATGTTCATGAACCGCGTTAGCTCATTCGGAAAGCTGTTCATGTTGTAGGCAAACACCTCACGACCATCCAGTTTTATTTCCAGACAGCTAATGCCGTTACGGTAGGGCGATCCGCTGGTTTTGTCATAGGCCAGCACCTCCATACCAATCAGGCCAGAGGCTGTAATGGGTTGCGTAATGGTATACGTACCATCGGAACGACGTACCGGAACGTAACTAACCCGTTGGTATTCACCATTGATACGTGACGTAGATGTCATTGTTTTCAGCGCGACCCGTTCAAAATAGGGCGGAATCTCGTCCTTGATTTCGGGGAAACCGTAAAGAAGCGGGTTTATCAGATTGTCTTTCGCATCGCGAACTTCAAAATGAAGGTGAGGGCCACCTGATCCTCCGGTATTCCCCGAAGCTGCTATTACGTCACCTTTCTTAACCGGAAATTGGCCCGGTTCGGGGCGTAGGTCGATTTCGAACGTTTTTTTCTGGTATTGCTGGGTGCGTAGATACGTTCCTAACGTATCATTCAGATTTCGTAAGTGACCATAAACGGTGGTCAGGCCATTAGGATGTTTGATAAACACTACGTTGCCATAACCACCCGTAAAAACGGCAATGCGTGATACGTAGCCATCGGCAGCCGCGTGTACATCCAAACCTTCGCGCCCGCCCGTCCGAATGTCGATACCTGCGTGGAAGTGATTGGGTCGTAAATCGCCCATTCCCCCCGACAATGAATTAAGTGCACCCGGTTGAATGGGAAACAGAAAATAGCCCGGCTGAATCAGTCCCGCTAACGTAGCGCCTGAAGGTGCCGAAGGCTGGGTTGGCGGAGAAGGTTGCACTACGCCTTTTTGCCCAAAGGTTAGGCTACTGGTAACTAAAACCGCAAGAAAAAAATGAATAATGAGTTGTCTCAAAAGCAATGCAAACTAAATTATCAGACTGCTACGTATCGGTCGGATAAAAGATGATTATTTAACGTCTACTTCCAGCATTTTCTGGCCTTCAATGGAGGCTACAAGTTTATCGCCAATCTGCACAGGGCCAACACCGTGTGGTGTTCCGGTAAACAGGATATCGCCCTGTTGCAGGAGGAAGTATTTTGATACAAACGAAATCAGGTAATCGATCTTATAGAGCATCAGGCTCGTATTTCCCTGCTGACGGGTTTCGCCATTCAGATCGAGCTGGAAATTCAAATTTTGCAAATCTGGAAAATTCGTTTTGGGTACAAAACCAGATATTGGCGCCGAACCATTAAATCCTTTAGCCAACTCCCAGGGCAATCCTTTTGCTTTTAATTTACTCTGCACATCGCGGGCGGTAAAATCAATCCCGATGCCAATTTCGTCGTAATATTTATTGGCGAATTTTTCTTCGATGTTTTTGCCGACCCGGTTGATTTTGACCAGAATTTCGACTTCGAAATGAACATCGCTTGAGAAATCAGGATAGAAAAACGGCTCATTTCGAAGCGGAATCGCCGTTTCGGGTTTTAGGAAAATAACCGGATCGTTGGGCCGTTCGTTATTCAGTTCCTTTATATGTTCAGCGTAATTCCGACCAACACAAATGATTTTCATAGACGTAGCGCGCGCTTCTATGCGGATAAGAGGTAAATTTTCGTCCCTGACTGCGTTTTATTAAACCTAAAGATAGACTACAAATCTAAGGACTAAAGACGCCCTGACCGCATGGATAGAGAAAAATTTGAACAAATCCGGTACGTTTGCGGTCATTATACGTCAGAACCATTCAATTAGATATAAACCTGTTAGATAATGAAAAATGCACTTATTGTAATGCTGGTTGTCGGCTTTGCTATTGGTTGCCAGAAAGTCCCGATCACGGGCCGGAGCCAGTTGAAGCTGGTGCCCAATGATCAATTGCTACCGCTTAGTTTCACCAACTATAAAGGCGTTTTAGATACAAGTACAGTTGTTCGAGGCACCAACGATGCCGAGATGATTAGGCGTGTTGGTAATAAACTGCGTCAGGCAATGGAGCAATACCTGAATGCCAATAATTTAGGAAGTCGGCTACAGGGATTCCAGTGGGAGTTTAACCTGATTCAGAGCCCACAGGTAAACGCCTGGTGTATGCCAGGTGGGAAAGTGGCCTTTTACACGGGTATTTTGCCTTATACGCAAAATGAAGCAGGTGCAGCCGCCGTTATGGGACACGAAATTTCGCACGCTATTGCCGAACATGGTAACGAGCGTATGAGCGAAGGTTTGTTAGCGAACGGCCTGATTCAGGGTGGGCAGATCGCCACAGGTATAGCGGCTCGTGGTAGTAACAATCAGGTTAATTCAATTCTACTTCAGGCAGTAGGTGCCGCACTTCCAATTGGTTATCAGGTAGGACGTGCTTTGCCACACAGCCGCAAGCAGGAAACAGAAGCCGATCATCTGGGCGTTATTTTTATGGCGATGGCAGGTTATAATCCGCAGGAAGCCGTTACGTTCTGGGGACGAATGGCAAAAGCCAGTGGCGGAGGAAAAACGCCTGAGTTTCTATCGACGCACCCGTCTGACGAGCGACGGATTCGCGATTTACAGGCGTTAATGCCAGAAGCAATGAAATACTACAAACGGTAGCATAGAAAAAGCCGGAGTTTTCGCTCCGGCTTTTTCATTACGTTCTGGATTAGTTAGAAAGGGAACTCCCTAAAGCGATTCAACGACCTGACGAACTTTCTCTGCAGCTTCTTTCAGCTCAACTGCCGATTGTACTTTCAGGCCTGACTCGTCGATGATTTTAGCGCCTTCGGCTGCATTGGTACCCTGTAGACGAACAATAATCGGTACAGGAATGTCGCCAATCGCTTTGTATGCTTCTACAACACCCGTAGCAACACGGTCGCAACGAACAATACCACCGAAGATATTAATCAGGATAGCTTTTACGTTCGGATCTTTCAGGATGATACGGAAACCAGCTTCTACCGTTTTGGCATTAGCGCCACCGCCTACATCGAGGAAGTTAGCAGGTTCACCACCCGACAGCTTGATAATGTCCATCGTGGCCATAGCCAGACCAGCACCATTTACCATACAACCTACGTTACCATCAAGTTTAACGTAGTTCAGGTCGTTCGATGATGCTTCTACTTCGAGCGGATCTTCTTCGGTGATGTCGCGTAGGTTGGCAAGATCTGGATGACGATACAGGGCATTGTCGTCCAGATTAACTTTTGCGTCAACGGCCAGAATTTTGTTATCCGATGTTTTCAGAACCGGGTTGATTTCGAACATCGATGCGTCGGTATCAACGTAAGCCTTATACAGCGACGTAACAAATTTGACCATTTCCTTGAACGCTTCGCCTTCGAGACCCAGACCAAAGGCTACTTTACGGGCTTGGAAAGGTTGCAGGCCAACCGATGGGTCGATCCACTCTTTTACAATTTTCTCGGGGGTCTTTTCGGCTACCTCTTCGATATCCATACCACCCTCAGTGCTTGCCATAATGACGTTGCAGGCTTTGCTACGGTCGAGCAGGATGCTGATATACATCTCTTTCGGCTCCGAAGCACCCGGATAGAACACATCCTGTGCAACCAGCACTTTATTTACTTTTTTGCCTTCAGGGCCGGTCTGATGCGTAACCAGTACGTTGCCAATCAGGTTTTTGGCAATATCACGTACTTCATCAACCGATTTGGCAAGAGCAACGCCACGTTGTTCTCCACCAACAACTTTCCCTTTGCCACGGCCACCCGCATGAATCTGCGACTTGACGACAACAAACTTTGACCCACTCTGAGCCATAATTTGTTTGGCGGCTTCAACGGCTTTCTCAGGCGATTCGGCCACGATGCCTTCCTGGATTCGAACGCCGTATTTTTTGAGAATTTCTTTACCCTGATACTCGTGTATATTCATGACAACTGCAACAAGGAGATTTGGAAATCGTATTTTTGCGTGGCAAGTTAACACTAAGTGGTGAGTGATGAGTGATAAGTGATGAGTTTTTAAACAACTCTTTTAACTCATCACTTATCATTCATCATTCATCATTCAAAAATGTCGATACTTCAAACCACTGATATTCGCCGGAGTTACGGCACTCTGCCAGTTCTGAAAGGCATCAATCTTAGTATAGGGTCAGGCGAAGTTGTGTCGATTGTTGGGGCATCGGGGGCCGGAAAAACAACCTTACTTCAAATTCTCGGTACGCTCGACCGTCCTGATTCGGGCGAGTTATTGATTGATGGGCAGAATGTGTTTACGCTGAATGATCGTCAATTGGCCAAATTTCGCAACGAACGTATCGGTTTCGTTTTTCAGTTCAATAATCTCTTGCCGGAGTTTACAGCCCTTGAGAATGTGTGTTTGCCAGGGTTCATAGCCGGAACGGCTGAGAATCAGGTTCGCCAACGGGCGGAAGAGCTACTAACTTTACTTGGTCTACGTGACCGACTTGGTAACTTACCGTCTCAATTGTCAGGAGGTGAACAACAACGAGTAGCCGTTGCCAGGGCCTTGATTAACCAACCTGCGATTGTTTTCGCTGACGAACCCAGTGGCAATCTCGACTCCCGTAATGCCGAAGAATTACATCAGCTTTTTTTTCGGTTACGCGATGAATTTGGTCAGACACTTGTCATTGTTACGCATAACGAAAAGCTTGCCGATCTGGCAGACCGAAAATTTGTTATTCGCGACGGAATGGTGATCGTCTAATTTCTAGAACTCTTTCTGGATTATCGTTACTCCCTTTTTTGGGGAGTAAGTTTTTTATTGCCCTTTTATAAACCTAACCCTGCCTATATGAAAAATATGTACACTACGTACTTTACTCACCAGTCAATTAAGCTACGTTCCTTATTTATATCGGCTCTATTCCTGACGATTTCGTGGTTCACATCTGGGCAATCGTTACCAGCAGGTTTTAATAACAGCCTTGTTCTTAATGGTTATACAACGCCAATGGGAACAATTTTTTCGCCTGATGGAAAACAGCTTTTTGTCTGGGATAAAGCAGGTCGTGTTTGGGTATCTAACTGGAATGGTGTTCAATACGTTAAGCAAACATCAGTGGTTCTAGATATTAGTCCGGAAGTTGGGAACTGGCGTGATTTTGGGTTAGCGAGTATGTGTCTCGATCCCAATTTTGCCACGAATGGCTTAATTTACCTGTTCTACGTAGTGGATCGTCACCATCTACTTAACTTCGGTACTACTGCTTACAATGCTGCCACTAACGATTATTTCAAGGCGACTATTAGCCGTGTAACACGCTATAAAGTTTTAAAAACAAATAACGTATTGACTGCCGATGCCAGTAGCCGGAAGGTTCTTCTGGGCGAAACAAAATCAACAGGCGTACCACTCACTCATGAATCTCATGCTGGCGGAACAATTCTATTTGGAACGGACGGTACGTTGCTGGTTTCTACTGGTGATAATGCGAGTTATAATACAACCGACAAGGGAAGCTCCAGCGATACGTATTGGCAGACGGCAATTAGTGATGGTATCATGCGGACCAATGAAAATGTTGGAGCATTTCGGGCACAAATGATTACGTCACTGTGTGGTAAAGTACTACGTATCGACCCGAATACAGGCGATGGCGTAGCCAGTAATCCGTTTTATAGTTCAGCTAATCCCCGTGCCCCTGCTTCAAGAGTGTGGGCGTTGGGTTTTCGAAATCCAAACCGAATGAGCCTTCAGTCGGGTACTGGTAGTACCAATCCCGCGAATGGAAATCCAGGTACGTTGTATGTCGGCGATGTCGGCTGGTCAACCTGGGAAGATGTTCATTTGATAAAGCAGGGTGGAGAAAATGCGGGCTGGCCCATTTACGAAGGCATTTTGGAGATTAGTTCCTACGCAACCGCTGCCCAGACACTCGAAAATCGCGATGAGCCTAATCCAACCAATACGTGCAATAAACCTTACCTGACCTTTGCAAATCTGTTAAAGCAAGCTTCAAGTGGCACAACTACTGTATTGAATCCGTGTAGTAACCAGCCCTTGCCGGGTTTGCAACGACGCTACGTCCATAGTGTTCCCGCGCTCGACTATCACCATACACAAAACAACGCTCGAGTACCTGTTTTTACAAGCACAACCACTACGGCGTCTCTGATTGGCTCCAGCGGTTCTCCGGCTACAGGAACCCCGTTTAAAGGAAACTGCGTAACGGGCGGCATCTATTACACGGGCACCAATTTCCCGGCGGCATACCGCAACCTTTACTTCTTTGGGGATTATGGCAACAACTGGATTAAAGCTGCTACACTAAACAGCAACGGAGCTGTTACGAATGTGCGTGATTTTGTGCCTGCTGGAGGAACAAATGGTGTTGTCGATATTGAATACAATCCGCTGGATGAGGCAATCTATTTTACCAACATCAATAACGGCGAAATTCGTAAAATAAGCTACGGTACCAATCAGCCGCCAATTGCTGTTATTTCGGCTGATAAAACAGTTGGAAGTAGTCCCTTGACCGTTCAGTTTAAAGGTGACGGTTCTAGTGACCCAGATGGCGATGCCATTACCTATGCCTGGGATTTTGGTGATGCTACGTCATCAACGGCCATTAATCCCGCTCATACGTTTACAGGAACGGGAACGCAAAGCTTTACGGTTCGATTAACGGTGACCGACTCAAGAGGGCAAACGGCAAGTCAGCAAATGGTGATTTCGCTCAATAACGCTGCTCCAACGGTGAAGATTACGACACCTGCTGCAAACAGCCTTTATCCGCTCGACCGGGAAAGCACGTATCAATTAAAAGCGACTGTTACAGACGAAACGCCTGCTAGTCTGGCTTATAGCTGGCAGGTGATTCTGCGTCATAATAACCACCAACACGCCGAGCCTGTAGTAACGGAAGCTTCGCCCAGTGTAAAGATTTCCCCGGTCGGTTGTGACGGTGATACGTATTATTATCTGATCAAGGTTCTGGTGACGGATAATGGTGGATTGACAGCAACTGATTCGGTTAAGATCTACCCAGATTGTGCTTCGGCAAATCTGGCCGTCCGTAATTTGGTCGGAACTGTCAATGCCAACACAAATGTGAACCTGAACTGGTCATCGCCCACTGCTCCGTTTGATGAAGTGCTTGTTGCGGTTAAAGCAGGAAGTGGTTTTCTGGATAGGCCGTCAGGAACAAGCTATACCGCCAATGCTGATTTTACAGGCAATGGCTCAGCGATTGAAGGGGGCAAGGTAGCCTATCGCGGAACGGCCAGTATGGTAACGGTAACAAACCTAAGTCCGCAGACAACGTATTATTTTCGGGTGTTTACAAGAGCCGGAACTGCGTGGTCGGGTGGGGTAGAAGTAAGCGTAACAACAGGTTCTGCTCCAACCGGACCGGGCCAATTCGATCCAGCCTTATGCTATAAACTTACCAACCGAGTCAGTGGTCGATCTCTGGGAGTTGAAGGTGCTTCGACTATGGATGATGCTACTGTAAAGCAATTTACCTTCGTCGATCAGCCTTGGCAGAAATGGAAGTTTCAATCGGTAGGAACAAACACGTATCAATTAACCGCATCACATAGCGGAAAAGTACTGACAGTACAAAACGGTGCAACGAACGACTGGGCCAGTATAAGTCAGACCACTAATGCTAACGCTACGTATCAGCGCTGGGTTATACAGACCGATAATGACGGATTTTCAACATTAAAGGCTGTTCATTCAAATAAATTGTTGGACGTAGCAAATCAGAGCGAAGGTGCCATGGTAATTCAGTACGCACAAAGTGGCGCTTATGTTCAGTACTGGAAAATTGAAACAACGGGTTGCACTAGTACCACAACAGCACCGCCAACATCAGTCTCACTGTGTTATAAACTAACTAACCGGATTAGTGGCAGGGCGTTGGAAGTGGAAGGTGCTTCAACCGTTGATGGCGCTTCGATTAAGCAGCGTACCTTTATTAATCAAGCCTGGCAGAAATGGGAAATGCGCCCAACAGGCGTAGCAAATACGTATCAATTTGTTGCCGTTCATAGCGGGAAAGCGCTTACTGTTCCGAATGCGGCAACCAACGACTGGGCGATGCTGACTCAGGCTACAAGTGTATCAACGGCTACGCATCAACGCTGGTTGGTGCAATCAGTTGGGGATGGATTTTCAACGCTGAAAGCTGTTCACTCAAACAAAATGCTTGACGTAGCGAACCAGGATGAAGGAGCTACGGTGATTCAATATGCACAAAGTGGAGCCTATGCTCAGCACTGGAAGATCGAAACCGTTGGCTGTTCGGCTGGTGGTCGCTTGGGTGAAGAATTGGAATCGTTGCTAAAAATATTCCCCAACCCTGCACAAACTTTTGTGGATGTTTTCATACCTGTCGAAGATCAAACAGAAGTTGAGTTAAATTTAATTTCGATAGCGGGTAACCGTGTTTACACAGAGAAACTAAGGCTCGAAGGTCCAACAACACATAGGGTATCTGTAGCTGATTTGCCAGTTGGATTATATATAATTCGACTACAAGCTGGTGAACAATGGACCAAGACTCATCGTTTACTAATTAGTCGTTAGGCATACTAGAAGAATGGTTCAATAAGGATTATTTTGCTATCCTTATTGAATGGGACAATAAATACTCTGTTTGTTCGAGTATTTATACTTATAAAAATTTAGATAAAGTTCTAATAATGAGCGCTTTATTGTTGAGTGAAATATTTTTTTAACGAAGGGATATTTTTTTTATTATTTTTGTTTTATAATTGTGTCGAAAAGAAAAGTTTTTCATAACGTTGAGTAAATCAGAAAGCCAAGAGAGTGTCTCGCTTGGCTTTTTTGTTTGTATATATGTTGATATTAATACATCTAGTCTCCTCTTTTTTTGCGCCATCAATCAGATTTACTCCTGCCTAGGTTGTAGCGAATTTCATCGCCAATAATGCTACGTAACAATTATGACATTTACATGTTGCGGGTAATTGGCTGTTAATGACGTAATGGCTCCACACTTTGTCTAATGTCGTTTATTCAGTAAGGCATCGATACTCCATTGACCTGAGCCAGTAAAGAAAAATACCAGAGCAAGTAAAACGAAAAGAAACGGGTGCTGATCTTCATACCAGATTTTACCATGACCGATGAAGAAGCTAATGTAAAGCATCGTACCGATTGTAATTAGGCAAGCTAATCGGATCAGAAAACCTGTAGCGAATAAAATACCAGCTACCAGCTCAGATCCTTTACCTAGATACACCATTAACGTAGCGGATGAAGTTCCTTTAAATACGTCCCAATCTGCATACTCCTTCATTTTAATTGGATCGAAAACTTCCCATCCGTGATAGGTCAATAATAGCCCAACAATAATTCGAATCAGGGCAAGTCCAACTCCCTGATAGATGCCTTCTGCTGAAAAGAATCGCATTTATAAACTAGTTTTGATGTTATGCATGTCTGCTAATGTACTTGAATAATACGTTATAACCGGG
Organism: Spirosoma daeguense; assembly: GCF_054776875.1. Taxonomy (NCBI): domain Bacteria; kingdom Pseudomonadati; phylum Bacteroidota; class Cytophagia; order Cytophagales; family Cytophagaceae; genus Spirosoma; species Spirosoma daeguense. The sequence continues at coordinate 380,993 of NZ_BAAHBF010000005.1, read as the reverse complement.
CAGAGGTAACACAGATGAGCTATAAATAAAAATGCTCCTGATCGAAAGATCAGGAGCATTTTTACAAAATCAGGGAAATCTATCAATCAGATAAATTTCGAGATATTATTACATCATGCCGCCCATGCCACCTGGGTGACCATGACCACCGCCACCTGCTGGAGCTTCTTCTGGCTCATCAGCGATAACACATTCGGTCGTCAGCAACAGACCAGCAATAGATGCTGCGTTTTCCAGAGCAAGACGTGATACTTTTTTCGGATCAATGATACCAGCTGCGAACAGATCTTCGAACGTATCGTTTTTCGCGTTGTAGCCGAAACCGCCTTCACCATCTTTCACTTTGTTCACAACTACAGAACCTTCGCCACCAGCATTGGCAACAATGGTACGTAGTGGTGATTCCAGAGCCTGACGGATGATGTTGATACCGGTTTTCTCGTCTTCATTGATAGCGTTAACACCATCAAGAGATGGGATTGCGCGGATCAGAGCAATACCACCACCCGTTACGATACCTTCTTCAACAGCAGCACGAGTTGCGTGCAGAGCATCATCAACACGGTCTTTCTTTTCTTTCATCTCTACTTCGGTAGCAGCACCGATGTAAAGAATAGCTACACCACCCGAAAGTTTAGCCAGACGCTCCTGCAATTTCTCGCGGTCGTAATCCGACGTAGTGTTTTCGATTTGTGCTTTAATTTGGTTAACCCGACCCGTGATATCGTCTTTATGACCAACACCGTTAACAACAGTTGTGTTGTCTTTGTCAATCAGAATCTTCTCTGCCTGACCCAGATAGTTGATATCTATATTTTCGAGTTTATAGCCACGCTCTTCGCTGATAACCTGACCACCGGTCAGAATAGCGATATCTTCCAGCATAGCTTTCCGACGGTCGCCGAAACCAGGAGCTTTAACAGCCGCTACTTTCAGAGCACCACGGATTTTGTTAACTACCAACGTAGCAAGTGCTTCGCCATCAACATCTTCAGCGATGATCAACAGCGGACGGCCGGTTTGAGCAACTTGCTCCAGAACTGGCAACAGCTCTTTCATCGACGAAACTTTCTTCTCCGAAATCAGGATGAACGGACGCTCCAGTTCAACTTCCATTTTCTCGGTGTTCGTTACGAAGTAAGGCGACAGGTAACCCCGGTCGAACTGCATACCTTCAACGGTTTTAACTTCCGTTTCGGTACCACGAGCTTCTTCAACCGTGATCACGCCTTCTTTACCTACTTTTTTCATGGCTTCGGCAATCATCTTACCGATTTCCTCGTCGTGGTTAGCCGAGATGGTAGCAACCTGCTCGATTTTACCGAAGTCGTCGCCAATGGTTTGCGCTTGCTCAGCCAATTGAGCTGTAACAGCCTGAACCGCTTTGTCGATACCACGCTTCAGATCCATTGGGTTAGCACCCGCTGCTACGTTCTTCGCGCCGATCGAGTAGATTGCCTGTGCTAATACAGTAGCGGTAGTTGTACCATCACCAGCCGAATCAGCAGTTTTCGAAGCAACTTCTTTAACCAATTGAGCGCCCATGTTTTCCATGGCGTCTTTCAGTTCAATTTCTTTAGCTACCGTTACACCATCTTTGGTGATTGCAGGCGAGCCGAATTTTTTATCAAGGATTACGTTACGTCCTTTAGGACCCAGCGTTACTTTCACTGCGTCGGCGAGGGTATCAACACCCTTCTTAATGCGCTCACGAGCTTCGGTATCAAAAAATATTTTCTTAGCCATTGTCTTTTTAAGTGATGAGTTATAAGTGATGAGAGATGAGTGCCTTACAAGCGTACTTACTCATCGTTCATCACCGCTCCGGCGACCCGGTCATCGTTTATCGTTCAATTAAAGGATTGCGAAAATGTCGGATTCACGCATGATGAGGTACTCTTTGCCTTCAACGGTGATTTCTGTACCAGCATATTTACCGTACAACACCGTATCGCCCACCTGAACCGTCAGCGGTTCATCTTTCTTACCTGCGCCAACGGCAACGACCGTACCACGCTGGGGTTTTTCCTTTGCCGTATCAGGAATGATAATCCCGAACGAGGTTTTTTCTTCTGCCGGAGCTGCTTCTACCAGCACCCGGTCGGCCAGCGGTTTCACGTTCACTTTAACGCTTTCCGTTTCTGCTACCATGATAGTAATGAGTTGATTAAGGTTATTACTGTTTGTGTACTGTTGTATTACACGACGTTCTGCAATCGCCAATTACTGTGCCAATAGGGAAGATACTGTCAAATTTTCCGCTTTCTGACTGACATACTGCCATTTGTCTGATTTGCTAAACTTCCTTTGGCTTTGGAAGTTATTCGGGCAAATAGAATTTGGTAGTTTGTGAATCATTGCTTACATTAACCATGTCATATACCCTCCGAATCGTTAATTCCAGTGTATGAAAAAATTACAACCTGACTGGTTTACACAAAACTGGCTGGATGCTGAATACCAAAAATATGTCGTGATGGCATATCTCCAGGCTGTCCAGAAAAACTTCACCGAACATAAACTTTGCCCTGATTTACCTGAATTACGCGATCACTATGATGCTGGTATTCGTTTTTCGAGGGGCAAAGGTACGCTAAATGCCGCTTTCCCAAAACGTATTAAACGGATTAGTGGACAGCCACCCCAGATTGAATATACTTCGGAGGTGAATGAAGCCTCATTTATGGCAGAGATTGATGCGATTATTGGTTTTGCATTGCCACGTTTTCAGAAAATGCTGACAGAAGGTCAGCAGCGCTGGTCGGATATTGCCCAGTCATTAAAACTTGCTCCAATTGGCGTAATGCCGTTACGTCCTCAGGAGGGATACCTGCTGCTGCACGTAACAAATCAATCCGAAACGCAGATTTACCAGTTTCGTATTACGTTATATTCTGAGCAGGAACCGGGCGGCCGCATGGTGCAATTGCAGTTTGTTGAAGCAGTACGTAAAGGCTTGGCTAATACGTTCGAAAATATTAAGCTTGATTTGATACGTCGCTATCGTCATTTGCCAAATCCTGCTACGTATATGCTGGAGAGTAATCATACGTATCCGGTTCAGGAAACACTCTTGCCCATTGCCCGGCAACTTCTGGTTCAGGCAACAGCTTAATAAAAAAGCCATTCCCGTCTGAGAATGGCTTTTTTATTAATGATAATGATACGTAGCAGAATTACTTCTGTGGAGTCAACGCTGAGGTTGAAGCACCTGGAGTAGCAGCGCCCGGAGCAGCCTGACTTGGCGCAGCACCATTGGCTGCGTTAGGAGCGGCAGCACCCGGTAGCGTTTGCGTTTGGGCACGGTCAACGTTAGCACTATTGATGATACCTGCCTGATTCCGGTCGACCATTACGTATGAAGCCAGCGATAATACCATTACGGCAATACCGAGACCCCAGGTGATTTGCTCGAGCAGGTCAGTTGTTTTTTTAACACCCATCAATTGGTTCGAGCCTAGGCCGCCAAATTCGCCAGCCAGCCCTCCGCCTTTTGAGTTTTGAATCAGAACAATTAAAACCAACAGAACGGTAAGAATGCAAATAAAGACAATGATTGCCGTTGCCATGAAAAACGTTACTTAAATGTTTTGTTAATGTCTTGACTAATTTAGAGACAGGCAAAGTTTATTCCTCAGCTGCTTTTCGATGATTCTCCATTTCAGTCATTTTATCCGCAAAGTACGCCTTTTTTTCTGGATTTCTTGACATTAGTTTTTTATAGATATCACGAGCCTTATCAAATTTGCCCTGCTTCTCTAAAACTTTGGCGAAACTTTCAGTCACAAGCCCCCCACTAACAATTTTGTTACGTTTGGTCAGGTCTTCCTGATCAGGCACTTCCTTGGTGGCGATACGAGAAATGCTGGGCTCATTTTTAATGAAATTCTCGATTATGTCGAATTGACGTTTACGCTCAAGATCGGCAGGTGTCAACTCTTCAGTAGGAGGTTCAGCTATTTGAGCCAGATCATTTTGCAGTGTTGTTTCGGTAAGCGTTGTATCTTCCGGCGTTGGCATGGTTGGCAGACGCAACAACTGCAACTTTGGAAAACCGCCACTCAGTCCGCTTTTCGACTTAAAGAGCGCGTAACTTTCCTGCTGATAATCGTCGGGAATAGGTACATGCTTGGCCGAAAGCTCATTCAGACGGGTCAGCAGGTTCGTTGACCACTGAAATTCATTATCGACCAGTTTGCGGAGCGCGTTCCGGCTTAATGCGTGGGCGGCAGCCTGCCGAACTGACGAGACGGCCTGTGTTCGTTGATGAATAGAGGCAGCCTTGGCCGTTAAGGTATAGAGCGACTGGCAGTACGGAAACGCCGACAGGTTTTCCTGAAGCTGATTCAAATCAGCAACCGAAAGGTCTTCGGGATGTGTGACCCAGTACGAAAATGTTTCTTTATCGAGTGCTTGCACGGTAAACGGTCATTGACGAATGGAGCCGCCCAACTGGTTTTGTTACGTATGCTAAAGTACTTTTTTTTCAGCACTAAATTGTAACCGTAACTCTATTAAACTTTTTGTTACCAGTCGGCGGCTGTCTTATTAAAAATATCTAGCACAATTTGATCCAAAATTTTCGGGACCAGTCGGCTTTCATTCTGGCTTAGTGTTTGACCCTGCGGGAAATCCTGATAAAAGGAGAACGATTGTTCAAAGTTCTTACTTTCATCCTTATTGTTGTAAAACCTTGCTAAGACGGTGATTTGTAAACGGTTAACACTCGCCTGGTCTTGTGCAGATGGTGCTACCGCCTGTAATTCATAGCCAGTAATATTGCCTTCCAGCAGAATATCACCATTGGCTGGAACTACCTTTAAATTTGTGTATCGCTGGTAATATTCTTTTAATTTTTCGTTGAATGTTAGCGGAAGGTTAGCCGGACCACCTGCCGTTGCCAGTACAAAGTTGTTGACCGTTACGGTTTTAATATCGGGCGAGAGCGTTGTTCCTGTAAAAGAATAGACTCCACATGATTGAACGATGAGCGATGAGCTAAGAACGATGAGTGCCAGAAAGGTTTGCTTTATCATTACATTCATCGGTCTTAGCTTATCACTCATCACTCCTAACTTATTCTTCATCAATCTCATACTGTTTGATTTTCCGGTACAACGTCCGTTCTGAAATGCCTAGTGCCTGAGCTGCGTATTTGCGCTTGTTATTGTTACGTCGGAGGGCTTTCAGAATCATTTCCTTTTCCTGCCGTTCAAGCGAGAGCGAATCGTCTTCCTCTGTTTCATGACTGACATCTTCAACCGTTACGTCGTTGACGTCATGATCCACATCATCGAAAATCTGGACGGGCGGATGAGCACCATAGGTTTCAGATGTAGGCGGAATGGAATCAGCACGTAGCGAACCGTTTGTGGCTGGTAAAAAGCGTGTTACGTCGCTGGACGGACGAGGATCGATATCAGGAGAAATTGAGTCGAACAGGTCTTTGTGCGTATGCAGAATCTGGCGGCCATCCTGTTCATTTCCTAGTACGTCGCGTACGAGCTTTTTAAGTTCGTTAACATCCCGACGCATATCGAAAAGCACTTTATAGAGCAGTTCGCGTTCTGAGAAATTTTCGTTGGCCGTTGCGCTTCCTGCATAAGGAAACAACGCCAGTGCACGGCCCGGCTGTTGTTGCGACTGAGGTAGGTATTTTGCCAAAGCAGGTGCGTCGATGGCTTTGTTTTGTTCAGACTCAAGAATAGAAACCTGTTCTGCGATGTTTTTCAACTGCCGAATATTACCCGGAAATGGAAACGCCATCAGGGTTTCTTTGGCATCTTCGGTAAGTTGAAGTGGTTTGATACGATAGCGTTCGGCAAAATCTGTAGTGAATTTCCGAAAGAGCAATTCAATATCGGTGCCACGTTCGCGCAGAGGTGGTACGTAGATAGGTACCGTATTGAGTCGATAATATAAATCTTCCCGGAATTTACCTTTCTCAACGGCGTCCATCAGGTTGACGTTGGTTGCGGCAACTACGCGAACGTCGGTCTTCTGGGTTTTGGAAGAACCTACCCGGATAAACTCGCCATTTTCGAGAACACGTAGCAATCGGGCTTGTGTACCCAGCGGCATCTCACCTATTTCATCCAGAAAAATAGTACCACCGTTCGTCGTTTCGAAATAGCCTTTACGAGCGTCTACAGCACCTGTAAATGATCCTTTTTCGTGACCAAATAGCTCAGAATCAATGGTTCCCTCAGGAATGGCACCACAGTTAATGGCAATAAACTGGCCGTGTTTGCGGGAACTCAGGCTATGAATGATTTTCGAAAATGACTCTTTCCCACTACCACTTTCGCCCGTAATAAGCACAGTAAGATCGGTAGCCGCTACCTGCATCGCTACGTTGATAGCGTAGTTTAGTCCAGGGGCGTTACCAATTATACCGAAACGTTGTTTTACGCTTTGAATTTCCTGTTGATTCATAAAGGTCTACGGTCGCTGTGGTGTCAGTTTCTTAAAACTGACACTCTTTACAACTCGAAAGTGTTGGTTTCTTTAACCAGCACTACGTATTATACTACTTCACCGAGCAACGTAGCAGACGTGCATTCGTTGACAAGTACGTTAACGTATTGACCTTTCTGGTAATCACCTTTTGGGAAAACCACCATTTTATTCTGATCGTTACGTCCACACAGAAAATCGTCGGAGCGTTTAGATGTTCCTTCGATTAGTACGCGCTGAACCTGTCCGATGTGTCGTTTATTACGTTCAGACGAATGGGTTAGTTGTTTCGCGATGATTTCATTAAGACGTCTTTTCTTAACATCTTCCGGAATATCGTCCTTGTATTTTTTGGCGGCCAGTGTACCCGGTCGTTCCGAATAGGCGAACATGTAGGCATAATCGTAATGAACGTAGTCCATCAGCGAGAGTGATTCCTGATGTTCGTCTTCTGTTTCGGTACAGAAGCCTGAAATCATGTCGGTCGATATGCCACAATCTTCACCCAGAATTTCCCGGATACGGTCAATTTTGCCGACGTACCACTCCCGGTCGTATGTCCGGTTCATGATCTTCAATACACGGCTGTTACCGCTTTGAGCAGGTAAGTGAATGTAGTTGCAAATGTTGTCGTAACGGGCCATGGTATGCAGCACATCGTCCGTAATATCTTTTGGGTGCGACGTTGAGAAACGTACCCGCAGATCAGGATGGATAAGCGCAACCATTTCGAGTAGGTTCGCGAAGGTTGTTGTATTGAGAGCGAGGAGTGAGGAGTCAGGAGAATCATTTGCATCAGCTACTTCTCGCTCCACGCTCCTCGCTTCTAGTACCCATTTATAACTATCCACGTTCTGCCCCAGAAGCGTTACCTCGCGATAGCCCCTATCGAAAAGATCTTGTGCTTCGCGGACAATGCTGTGCGGATCGCGGCTCCGTTCCCGACCTCGTGTGAAAGGTACCACGCAGAAGCTACACATATTATCGCAGCCTCGCATGATGGATACGAATGCGGTTACGCCGTTAGAATTCAGGCGAATCGGTGAAATATCGGCGTAGGTTTCCTCGCGAGAGAGGAATACATTTACTGCCTTCTGACCCGACTCTGCTTCTTCGACCAGTTTCGGAATATCGCGATAGGCATCGGGACCAGCCACAATATCAACCACTTTTTCTTCTTCCAACAGCTTGGTTTTGAGCCGTTCGGCCATACAGCCCAGCATACCTACCAGCAACTCGGGCTTTTGCCGTTTCAGTCCAGTCAGGTGCTTGAGCCGATTCCGTACTTTTTGTTCCGCATTATCGCGGATAGCACAGGTATTCAGAAAAATAAGGTCTGCATCTTCGGCTGTAGAAGTCGTTGCAAAGCCGGCATTTCGCATGACAGCGGCCACAATTTCGCTGTCGGCAAAATTCATCTGGCAACCGTAGCTTTCAATATAAAGTCGCTTTTTACCTATTGCCAGCTCATCTTCAGAGGTGCGAGGCAGGTCAATTTGCTCTTTATCTTCGGGTTGCAATATGGTCAGTTCGGGAATGAGCGCCATGTCAATTACTTGTCATTGTTCGATTGCCGTCAATTAACTCGTTTCGGTGCCAACTATGCTGACGACGCGTAACAAACGACTCTCGTGTTTTTTACAAATTTACGAATAAACCCCCGAAAAGCTGTCATTTTGGCAGACGATGCTCGTTAAATTCTCTTAAACATCGGGAGGTGAGCCTATTGGCGTAAAGAGATATTTATTGGATCGACTAGTTTATGACCACTTACTCAATTGACTATTAGTAGGTTGTCAAGATTCGAAAAAGTAAATTATTTTGGTCGGACAATTCTTAACTAAAAGCAAACATGCATTCCTTCCCGGTACGTCCTCACTTTAACCTACGCAAAAACAAACAGGTAACCCTCTCAAAACAATTGCCCGCTACGCCATCAATCGGTAATCGGGTTCCACTTCCTGCCGGAACAGTCGGCTATATTACTAGTACAGGCTTCGAAAATGGAGCACTAAACGTACTATTCGATACGTATGGCTTTGGACGGCACGAAACAAAGTTTAACGAATTCAGCGCCGAAAATTATCTGGAATGTGATCCTTGGTAAACCGGATTTATTATATCTGATACGTAGTAAAAGCCCATATGCCTGTTCTAATCAAATGGGCTTTTTTATTAGAAAGGGTATCCAATGCCAAAGTTGATAATCAACGGATTGGGGCCAGATGACATTCGGCGGAATGAAAATAAGGGAAGCATGAACCGCTCATCTTTGAAAGAAAGGTCGGGTTTGGGCTGATATTTTCGTGCGGGGTCCCACACTTTAATACCACCATCGAAGCGTATCACGAAAAAGGAGAAGTCGATACGTAAGCCTACGCCCGTACCAACGGCGATCTGCGGAATAAACGTATCAAATTGAAATTGCTCGCCAACACGCCGGGGATTATCTCGGATTGACCAGACATTACCCGCATCGATAAACAATGCGCCATTCACATCGGCACCTAGCCGAAACAGGCGACCTCGTAACTCAACTGAGCCTTCAATAAGCATATCCCCCGGTTTTTCGAAGGTATAGGCAAATTGATCTCCACGACCTGGCCGCTTGTTGAAAGCAGGTACTGTTGGATAATCGGGAGTTGGCTGTGGCATTTCAGAGCCAGGTCCTAAACGACGTGGAAGCCAGCCCCGAATGCTGTTACTGCCCCCCGCAAAGAATAGTTTTTCGTAAGGGGCTGTGCTATTTGGGCCATACCCATAAACGATTCCGGTGTTAAATCGAAAGGCCAACGTAGTACGTGAACGAATAGGAACGTAGTGACGATAATCGACGCTTAACCGTAAGAATTTATAAAACTGAAGCCCTGTAACGGACGTATCGCTCCAATGCTCAATCGTTTTGTTTGAAAAAAAATTGAGCGTTGTACCGCCCGATTCAATTGCGCTGCGAAAGAAATTTGCCCGACGATTCTTGCCCGGTACGTTGGTGTTATAGGTATAGGCAAAACTAAAACTGGAACTGAGTGACCGACGAAAACTCTGTGCAATTGTACTCCCAGTACTTGTCTCTAGTGCAAGCTGTTTCTGGAAAGCGGCTCCTATGTCTGTATTCGGAAAATTAGCGTTGATGAGATTGATGTCCGCTATAAGAAAATTAAACTGTTTTGATTGGGTAATTTGCCAGTTATAAGCCATGGTTGCCCGTAGCAAGGAACGTGTGTAATCTGGGCGGATGGTATTATTAAAGCTAAGGCTGACCTGCGTATTCGGATTGTATCGGGTGAAAAAAAAGCGACCTCTGCCCGGAAAAAGAATCTGTGGAAACGAAAGGGAAGTTATGATACCAAACTCATTCGATTGATAAAAAGTCCTGTTATCCTCTTGGTCAGTGCCAAACCCGGTCTGAAATTCAATGCCATAACGTACCGTTGTTTCAAAGGTTTCGAGGCCGCCAAACAGGTTTCGAGCCCGAAACGTTACGTTGGCGAATGGCCCAGGCTGTCTTTGGGCCAATACAAATAATCCGCCTTCGAACGTATAATCGTATTTGTCGAGGGGCGACGCTGTAATCAGAGTACGTAAACGCCGATTGGTGGTGTCGATAAAATTCAAATTGACAAATTTGAATTGGTTCAGCAGAAATAGCTGCCGTTGCGTATCACGATAATTGGCCTGACTATATAATTGATTGGGTCGAAACAGAATTTTACTTTCCAATAAGCGCAACGACATATTTCGGGCTCCCAGCAGATATTGAATACCGTCGCGTTTTAACGTATCGTATCTAGCTGATGCTGACGCCATAGCCGGATTGTCTCCCACTACTTCGGCATCACCATTGGGGCTGATACGTACTTCCACATCACCAATATTATAAATGGGATGGCTTGCGCTGCCCGGCGGATTGGCAATCTGTAAAACAACGTCGACTTTACGTAGCGTTGAATCGCCCGACTGAAAACGGTCGGTGCCGCGCCGGGTGGTATCTACGTCGGTGGCCCGGATATACTGACGGGAAAACGCATAATAGCCCTGATCACGTAGCAGACTTTCAATGCGGATTTTCTCTTCTGTCATATTTTCAAAATCAAACCGTTGCCCCGTCTGGAGCTTCGATACGTTGAGTGATTGCCGAACGATGGAATCAACTTTTGGATCGGCAACTTCATAGAAAATATTTCGCAGATAGAACCCCGCATTTTCATTGATCAAATAACTAACCCGAATCTGCCGCCGACGTAGTGTGTCGAGTTTATAGCGTACCCGTGCATTGAAAAAACCCTTGTCCGACAGGTATTTCTGCATCTTGGCGGCATTGGTCTGGGCATCTTTCTGGGCAAAATAGGCTGGTGGGTCACCTAGATTACGCATGGCCCAGTTTCCTTCTTCGGCACGTATTCGCAGTTTGTTCAGTTTTCGGCCATAGCGTCGGTTTAACTTTCGTAGTGCATTGGGTTGATTGGCCAGTGCCTGACTTTGCTGTTCAAATTCGTTAGTTTTGGCCTCCAACTCACGCAAAGCGGCTTCGCGGTCGAATCGGCGCTGACCGATCTGATAAAACCATAGTTGAGGAGTGATAGGTAATCCGAGCAGTCGACGGTTGGGTTTCTGCGGAATCAGGCTTTCCAGATCTTCGTCTGAAATAGCATGATTGCCCCGAACAGATTGCGATGTCAGAATGTATTCATTGCTGCGGAGTTGTTTTGAACTAAAACAGGAGGATAAACCAGCTAATAATATACAATGAATAATGAATAATGAACAATGACGCAGATAAGCGAAAGACTTTCTATTATTCATTATCCATTGTACATTATCCATTAACAATCTCATGCTTTCTAAAAATCAACTTAAATATATTCAGTCACTTCATCAGAAAAAGTACCGGCAGCAGCATGGTGCGTTTCTGGTAGAAGGCGCCAAGAGCGTTCAGGAAGTGTTGCAATCAGACTTTCAGACGGAAGTGGTTGTAGCAACCGAATTGTTTTACAAAGAAAACGCTCACCTCACAGACCGCCAACGAACTCCGGTGGAAATCGTTTCAGCGGCCGAGCTTACCCGCATGGGTACGTTAGAAAGTAACAATACGGCTCTGGCTGTGGTCAGAACGAAAGAAAACACTCCGCTATTGGCTAACACCCATGAGATTGCCCTGATTTTAGACGATATTCGTGATCCTGGTAATTTAGGAACCATACTACGTATTGCCGATTGGTATGGGATACGCAAAATTCTTTGCTCTGATACAACCGCCGATGTCTACAATCCTAAAGTGATTTCGGCCAGTAAAGGCTCGTTTACACGCGTAAACTGGTGGTATGGCGACGTAGTAGCCGTATTAAATCGCGCAAGTCTGCAACCCGAAAATCGGCCAATTGTTTATGGCGCGTTTCTAGATGGGGAGAATGTACATACGTTGTCGTTTGCTACGTCGGGGTATCTGATCATGGGCAATGAATCGAATGGTATAAGCCCTAACGTAGCACAGTACGTAACGCAACGGGTAACCATTCCGCGATATGGTGAGGCAGAATCGCTTAACGTAGGGATTGCCACCGCCGTTTTGCTCGACAATATTCGACGGGTTGCTGGCTCAACGTAGTTCGGCTTAAATGCGTATCTTTTCCTTAAAATCGAGTACCTGTATGCGCCGATTAGCAGTTCTGTTTCTGGGAGTATTGACGCTGTTGGGCTTTCTGCCAGAGCAGCCGCGCCCTAACACAAACGGACAGGCTGTGTATAAGCAATTTATGGCCGATAAAGTCCGCTTTCATCAGCAGGTACAGCAGTTGGCCAGTTTTGTACGCACTAACGCTAGTCAGGATTCACTTCAGATGGCGTTCCGGCGAAGTCGATTAAGCTACAAACGGATAGAATGGTTGCTCGAATATTATCAGCCCTATCTGGCTAGTCATGTTAATGGCCCACCTGTGGCAGAGATTGAAATTTATGAAATGGGTCAGCAAGCTATTCCGCCCACTGGATTGCAGGTAATTGAGCCGCTTCTGTTTCCTGAATTCCAATCGACCGATACGGCAAAAACGGCTGAGCTAAACCGCGAACTCACTACGTTGCTTTCCTATTCGGCGCGCCTGGAGCAGGGAATTCCGCCCATTCCGCTGACCGATTCGGATATCGTTGAAGCCACTCGTCAGCAACTTTTTCGACTCCTTTCACTCGGCATTACTGGCTACGATACGCCTGAGGTACGTAGTGCTTTGCCCGAAGCAGCTATCTCGCTTCGAACGTTACAGGCTGCGCTACGTCCTTACGAACAACAACTGCCAAAGCCAACAGTAACGTATCTGGAAAAGCGGTGGAAATCGGCTATACAAGCCGTTGACAATGAGCCTGATTTTGATACGTTCGACCGGGTTATGTTTATTCGGGAACAACTTTACCCGCTTTGTCGAGCCTTACAGCAGATGCGGCAGGAAGCCGGAATTGCCGAGCCGTCTTCTGGTCGATTTCTGTCGCCACAGGTTGCTACGTTATCGGATTCGGGTGCTTTTCGTCCCGACTATGTAACGAATTTTCGGGCTTTTGCCAGTACTCCGCAAAAGGTGGCTTTAGGACAGAAGTTGTTTTTCGACCCGTTGTTGTCGGGTAATAACAAACGAAGTTGTGCGTCCTGTCATCGGCCCGAACGAGCCTTTACCGACGGACGTAGCAAAAGCCGTGCCTTTGGCAATCCATTCAAACGGGTAAACCGGAACGCGCCTACGTTGCTGAATGCTGGCTTACAAAAGGCGCAATTTTATGATTCCCGCGTGGTTTATCTGGAAGATCAGGCTCACGACGTACTGAAAAACGCCCACGAAATGCGAACATCGCCCGAGGACGTAGTGACAAAGTTGGGAGCCAGTGCCCAGTATAAAAAGCTGTTCGTCGATGCCTTTCCGAACGGACTGAATCCTACCAATGTACGAAATGCGTTGGCCTGTTACGTTCGTAGTCTTAGTAGTTTGAATGCTCGTCCTGATCAGTACCTGCGTGGCGAAGCCGTTACGTTGTCGGCCGATGAACGGTTGGGGTTTAACTTATTTCTGGGGAAAGCCCGTTGTGCTACGTGCCATTTTTTTCCGATTTATAATGGTTACGTACCTCCTCATTTCGAAAAAGTAGAGAGCGAAATTATCGGCGTACCCAACCGACCAAAAATCAGCCGCGCGAAAATAGATCCCGATTTAGGCAAGTTTGGCCCATTTCAGAAAGATCTGCATCGATTTGCGTTTAAAACCCCAACGGTACGTAATGCTGCCTTAACAGCACCGTATATGCACAACGGGGCCTATAAAACGCTGGAACAGGTTGTCGATTTCTATAATCGGGGCGGTGGCCGGGGCATCGGAATCGACGTAGAGGGGCAAACTTTAGCCGATAAACCACTCGATTTAACCCCCCACGAACAACGCGCACTCGTTGCTTTTATGCAAGCCCTAACCGATACGACGGGACTGACAAAACGTCCTTACCAACTACCTGCTGTTGAAGGACATCCTGCCTGGAACCGTCGAAAATCGGGTGGGCGTTACTAGTAAGTTGACAGAGCGTTAAGGCTGAATTTTCAACTGGGCGTTCTGGCCGTGCAGAATTCGCACGCCGGGGTCGTAGATGACTTGACCAGCAAAAACAGTCGTGTTATCGGGAATCGTTATTAAGTGTTTCAAACGTAGTACGTCATTAGGTGCAGGTACGCGGTTGCCTGACCAAACCGCTGGATCGTTCCAGTCGCCAATTTTCAGGGTTTGCATACTGGCCGACGTTGTGTTGGTTACGTGAACTGTGAACGTATTCTGAACACAACTTTGAGCGTCGCGCACCTGATACGTATGCGTACCTACTGGCAGATTTATCACCACTGACCGGCTGGACGACGAGAAACCGCCATCGGCCGGGTTACTCCATACATAATTGCTGATGAAAGGGGCAGTAAGCGTAACTGATTGACCTGTTGCTACGGTTAGCGATTGCGGAATGCCAACATCTTTCAGGATTGTGAACTGATCGGCAATAGTGTATCCATAGGGTGGGTAAATGTTCTGATTTTGAAGAAATTTGGCATCGAGTCGGTTATCTTCTACATCAAAGTAAAAGGACCCACCAATATCTTTCTGCGTATAAACCATGGCTGGATGATTGCCCAGACCCGCAATTTTTTCCAATGCCCCCGCCGATCCAGCTACTATGTAGACAGTTCCTTGTTTTTTCTTCTCCGAAGTTTTCTTGTAGGGGCATGAACCACCCGAACCATCGTATCGTCCGTTGCTGTCGTCGCCAGGGAAACGGAAGGCTGATGGATTAGTTGAATAAGGTGTCATGCTATTGGCACTATACAAGTCGTGCAATGGATATGATCGTTCATACACATGACTGTGGCCAGTCAGGACCAGATCAACACCAAATCGCTCCAGAATAGGGTTGATGACTTGTCGAATGGCAATTAAATCGGCTTCGTTTTCTGAGTTATGTGACCCCTGACTATAAGATGGATAGTGCTGATACACAATTTTCCATTTCTTATTCGTCTGGGCCAGGTCTTCTTTTAACCAGATAACTTGCGGATGATTTAGCGTGTCTTCATAAAATCGTCGTTGCGTACCATTTACATCCCGACGCCCATACCCATCCAGCATCACAAAATGAATTGGGCCATAATCAAAGGAATACCATTCTTTCGTACCCGATGGAACACCACCTGCTTCGCCATTTATTGGGAAGTTGAAAATAGAGAAATAGGGGATGTTGTGATTTGCGGCCAGAACAGCACTGTTGTTATAATCGTGATTGCCCGGTATCGGATAAATCATCGAGTTTTTCATCAGACTAGTGTTTTGATACGGCTCAAAAAACTTAGCCTGATATTGGGGATCATCGCCATCGTAAGAATTGTCGCCAATAAGCATCCATAGGTCTGTTGGATTGCTGCCCCGAAACGACAAAAAGCCATCGCGTACTTTTATTTGGTTATTGTTTGTTTCATTGGAGCCGCTGTCGCCAAAGGAAGCGATTCGGATTTTACGCTTCGCATTAGCGGGTGGGGCCGTCAGAAAATAATTGTCTGCACCTTGTTGAAGTACTACTGTTGTTGTGCCAACACTATAAAAATACTGCTGATCGGGCTGAAGGTTTGTAAGCTGAATTTCGTGATCGGTTGAGCTAACAATTTCACTAACCGAACTGGATAGATTATTTGCCGAAAGCCCGTAGGTTACTTTGCCGATACTGGCGATATCGGTTCGCCAGCGAATAGTGGCTCCGGTTCGGGTACCTAGCGTCAGATAAGGCCCGCGCGTAATGGCAGGAGCTCCCTGTACGCGAATCTCTACGTTAAACGTAATATCCGACGTAGTAGGACCAACTTGATGAATTTCAGCAGCGATCAGATTGTCGCCATTTGTTAGTAACGTAGCACTAATGGGTTGCCAGGCCGACCAGGTTGTTTCTGCTGGAGTGTCAACCGAAACTGTGGCCAGGGTTGTGTAGGAAGCTGGGCCAGCGGGCATATTGTTGGTATTGCCGTTTACGTCACGTGGCAACTCAACACCATTCACATAAAGCAGAATGCCATCGTCGCGCATAAACCGAATTTCATAACCAGAATTCGCGTTCACGTCGGGAATGTTTATTGTCTTTCGAAAATAGGTTGTTGGAAATTTATTGGCTGGATTAAGGCCATAACTGATATAGTTTGTATACATATTGGCTTTGTATGGGTCATTACTGGCCGGGTCAACTGTGGCCAGATTTGGGTCGGTGGTTTCACCGTAGCCCATTCGACCACGTGCTACGCTACCGATATTTGTTTGCTGCCAATATGAATCGTTGAATCCTACAGTTCGCCAGCTCGTTCCGAGATCTGTCCCATGGTCACTATATTTCCAGTTTGTGGAAGTTGTCGATGTTATAGGTAATGGGATGGACGCGAGCGTATTACTATTAGATTCGGCAATAAATTCGAGGTCGAAACTTAAATCGGAACTGGTTGGTCCAATCTGATGTACTTCAGCGGCAATAACATTGTTGCCCGAACGAAGGGCTCCATTAGGAATGTAAAATTCGTGGAATGTAGTTTCTTCAGTATTGAGCGTAGCAGAGGTCGAGTACGTAATGGTTCCGGAAGGCATACCATCCCGACGAATTTCTACACCATTTACATAAATGACAATGCCATCATCACGTTTATAGCGGATCTTATACCGAAAGCGATTCTGGTATGAACCATCGGAAACTGTTTTTCGGAAATAGGCTGTGCGGTATTTGTTATTGGCATCGGGGCCATAACTGATTACGGTGGCTTCATCGCCATCACCATAACCAAGTTCCGATGCACCCGTAGCCCAGAACGTAGGACTACTGTCGTCATAGCCTACGTCTTTCCAGCTATACGTAGTGGCGCCTGCAGTCTGATCGGGTGGCATTGCACTTTTATCGGAGTAGCGCCACGTAGCACCATGAGCTACTAATGTGGTGGACGTAAGCTGTGCTTTCGTTGGTTGCCAGAGCAGCCATAATAAGCTTATAGGTATGAGTGTTTTCATAGTTATAAATTCCTATAAAGTCCATAAGAATATATGATGTTAAATGCGTATAACCTATAGGTAATCAGTATATTAGCTGTAGGTTATATGTCTAACGAATGTAGTTGTATTTTTTAATTATTGTACTAATTAATTGGATAATATTTGGTATTTATACTTAAGTAATTTAGTCTGATAATAAATAGGCATTAGCCACAAAAAAAGCGTGTAATCCTGCCGAGACGACAAGTACACGCTGAATAAAAATGTATGATAAGGTATTTACATGAACGAACTCATGGCCGATTCATTCGCTAGCTCTTCGGCGTGTTCTTTCCCTAAATACTGGTCGATAAAATAATGGGCAATGTAGAGCAGTGGTGTCAGTAGAATCGCCGTAAATGCTTTGTAGATGTAATTGATAATACCTACCGCTATTACCTGCGCCAGCGACCAATTGCCAAATACGTAGAAGGCAATGCCAAGAACAACAAACGAATCGATCAATTGAGAAATTAGTGTTGAACCCGTTGCCCGAAGCCATATTTTTCGGCTGCCTGTAATCTTACGTAGTGCCTGAAACACATAAGCATCAAGCAATTGGCCAATCAAAAAAGCCGTCAGCGAACCAATAATGATGCCCAACCCCTGCCGAAAAATCATCTGAAACGCGTTGTTGATATTGATCGCATTACCGGCCGCATCCTTCGCATTCACATCGAGCCAGAATTGCGCTGGTGGCAACGTAGTAACAGCATAAATAATCAGGAAACTATAGGCAACAAAACCGGCAGTCAGGAACGAAATCCGACGGACGCCCGCCTTGCCAAAATATTCATTAATAATATCGGACGTAACAAATACGAACGGCCAGATAACCGCTCCAGCCGTTAGGTTAAAGTCTAATACAAAATCGCCCAGAAGGTGAATTTGGGCTGGTTGCGTACCAATCAGCGTTTCGCCTGAAAAAATTTTGACGCCAATGATTTCGGCAATGAGCGCATTGGTCAGAAAAACTGCGCTTAGAAAAATAAATAGATTCGTGCGTTTATTGGTAAAAGAAGGCATAGTAAACGGGGAATGAATAATGGATAATGTAAAATGAATGGCAACTAATGAAATGGAAAGCAATCAGAACTCCATTGTTCATTTTACATTATCCATTACAATATTACTTCCGCTTATATACGTCGTTGACCGCAGTTTTTTCGTATCTACTGGCTAAATCAGGGGCTCGCTGAAATAGTTTTTCAACTACATTCTCACGGTCGATAATATAGTCGGGTGGATCGTTTCGAAAATGGTCGAATACGTTGATAACCGATTCGTAATTGTCTAGATTTTTCAGGTCGTATTTAGCCAGATCCCAGTTCAGGTAGGGTGTTGCCAGTCGATTCTGCCGATAGGCGCTCAAATCTTCGCCAATAATCAGAATCTGTTGATTCTGGATGTTGGGTGGCAGGGGCGAAGGTTGTACCTGTAAACTACTCAACCGACCCAACTCCGCCCCCGGAATCAGTCCGATAGCACCCTGATAAAACAGTAAAAGAATCAGGCTGAAAGCAATAATAAATCCTGTTTCGGCCAGCCACGCTTTTCGAACATTCTCGAAATAGAAATAGCTGAAATAGGCCATCGGCGGTACAAAACTCAGAAAGGCCATAGGTGCCAGAAATGGCATGAGCCCGATTGTTAGTACCGCAAAAACAAACCAGATAGCCATGATTTGCTGAATACGTTGCTGGAAATTGCCATAGCGATTTCGGCTGTTGAACAGGCTCAGAAAACCTAATACCCCTAACCCAAGCGGAATTAACAACGACGCGATTAACGACTGAAAATCAGATAGCGAATATTGACGAACCCGGAATACGGATGCCAGCAAATTTCGGTTGAAATCGTCAAGGCTATCGAACAGATAGTAAAACAGGATAGTACTGGCAATGGGGAAAAGGAAACCGAACATCGCCAGCGAATTCTGCCGGAACGTAGCACCTGTATAGAAAAGCAGGGAAATTACTGCCCAGAGAAGAAATAAGGCGGAAGGCAGGTAAAACAAGGCCGCAATACCAAGGTAAAAGCCTACTTCAAAAACTTCGTCGGTAGCACCGCGTCGTTCCATTTGGCGAACCAATGTGCCAAACGCCAATAACAGAAAACTCGTAGACATCAACACGGGTGAGAGCGTCAGACAGTCGAACGAGAGGTGCATGAACAGCATATATAGCAGCCCAGGCCAGAACGTCCGGTCAGGAAACACATCGCGGACGTTGGTTACGTAATTGAAATAAACGATCTGGAAAACCGTCACCAACGTAGCAGCCCCATGCAAAGCTACTGGCGACCGACCAAACACCGTATCGATTCCCCAGTAAACCAACGCCGAAAGCGGACTAACACTGTCCCAGATGTCGCGGTAAAGCAAGTCGCCCTGGCTCATTTGCTCCCCCACAATCATCCAGTTCAATTCTGGAATCAGCAACGGAATCGAGTGCAGCAGCAACGGCAGCCGGATAAGCAACAGCAAACCCAGCAGGCTTACGTATTGATATGAGAAATAGGATTGAAAGAAACGTAGCAAAGCCGGTAAACGTCAATAGTCATCACTCTTGGTCTAGTCCTCGATGTGTTTTTACACGACTGATTCATAGACTCACACCGGTAAAATTACAGTCAATTTCGGCAGAACGGAAAAATGAACGGATATTTGCAGGATAAGTTACGGATGTACTAGAATCAATCGTTAGTAGAAAAGCGTATGCTGAACTATTCAGACATTCTATCGTTCAGTGTAATACATAGTTTTTTGAGAATATGGAATCGAAACGACAGCAGAAAGTAGGGCGGCAATTGCAGAGAGATTTAAGTGAGATTTTTCAGCGTGAGGTGCCACATTTGTTCAACGGCGCTTTTATTACCGTCACCAATGTGCGCGTTTCGCCTGATTTAAGCGTAGCACGGGTTTATCTAAGCTTTTTAGCGACAAAAAATAAAGACCTGTTACTTGAAACGATTCAGGAGAAAGGAAAAGTGATTCGGCAGCACCTTGGCGAGCGAGTTCGCCATCAGTTACGTATCGTTCCTGAATTACATTTCTTCCTCGATGATACGTCTGAATACGCCGATAAAATGGACAAACTTTTCGCCGGTCTGGAAATTCCACCTGCGCCGGAAGAAGATGAGGACGAGTAAAGTCGGAATGCCGAAGCAGAGCGAAAAGTAGCTTTTTCAGTTCACTCTTTCGCTCTTTTACTCTTTCGCTCTTGTAAAGTATGAACCTCCCTGTCTGGATTGCCCGTCGATATTTTTTCTCCCGAAAGAAACGTAGTTTCATTAGCTGGCTTTCGACTTTGTCGATGCTGGGCGTAGGTGTGGGCACAATGGCACTGGTGGTGGTTCTTTCGGTGTTCAACGGCATGGAGGAATTGAATCGCGAGATTTTCAAAACCTTCGAAGCCGACATGACCGTATTGCCGAAGCAGGGAAAGCGATTTCAGGCATCACCTGCCTTACTTAAGCGGTTACGCGATGTTCCCGGAGTTCATTTGCTTTCGTCGGTAGCTCAAGACAATGCATTGGCTCGCTATGGAAATGGTACAACCGTAATTAAATTAAAAGGCGTAGAAGATAGCTATTTACAGCGGCCGCAACTCGATTCGTCGATGCTTGAAGGTCGTACGTTGCTGAATCGGGATGGTGTAAATTATGCTATCGTTGCCGAAGGTGTACGTCGAGATCTGGGTATTTCGATTATTGACATTCTGTCGCCCTTACAGGTGCTCTATCCGCAGGGCGATAAATCGTTCAACGTACTAAATTCCGATGCATTCAATCAGGAATCGTTAACAGTTTCGGGCGTATTCTTTATCGAATCCCGCTATGATAATTTCGTGCTGGTACCTGTGAAAGTAGCGCGGGAATTGTTTGGCTATAGTCCTGACGACGTAACAAGTCTTGAAATTCAACTTAATCCGGGTGTCAATGAAGATGCCATAAAACAGGCTTTGCAGGACGTAGTAGGCGCTGAACTTAATGTACAAAGTCGCGACGATTTGAATACAGATCTCTACCGAACGATACGTATCGAAAAGTTTCTGGTAGCGCTCACATTGTCGTTTATTATTCTGGTTGCGTCGGTCAATATATTCTTTTCCTTGTCGATGCTGGTCATTGAAAAGAAGGCCGACATTCAGATTTTGTATGCGTTAGGGGCAACGAGAGGCATGGTACGTCGGATTTTCCTGATCGAAGGAGCCTTAATTGCCGTGCTTGGTGCTGTAACGGGCCTAGTGTTGGGTATCGTTATTTGTCTGGCCCAACAGGAATATGGTTTTATCGGTATGGGAACGACGAGTTCTATTATTGATGCATACCCCGTTCGTCTGGACATAAGCGATATCGCTCTGACAGGCTTTCTGGTAATCCTGATTACCGTATTAACGTCTTGGCTTCCAGCTCAGCGAGCGGCTAAAGTTTGATTGGATACTACGTATTAGTACTAAAAACATGAGTCATCCCGAATTTTGCCTCCGTAATTGGATGGAGGCTGTTCGGGATGACTCATTTCTGTTTAATTATAAACGACCGTTTGCAGGTGGGCAAAACAGAGCTTTTACAAATGTACTACGTTGGTCATACGTTTGTAAAAGTGCATCGTGAACTCATCTGCGGCTCTGAAGAAGAAACGTTGATTTGTGACCGGGCGGATGTCAATTTAAGACAGCAGATCAAGCCAAGAATAAGTATGACAGCCATTTGAGGTGCACGGGCGATTGTTGAGCCAGTGATTAATAGGAAATCTATTATCTACCTGGTTGAGTACCACGAGTTGGGGTCTGTTTGCTTTGAGAAATCCACCAGACCCAGGTAAAATAGTGCCGACGTTGACCACAGAGCGAAATAACTTAAGCCTTTCACCAGCAACGACAGCTCCATACTACTAAGGCCTATATAAAGCAACACAGTGCCAGCCCATAGCAGATACGAAAGCAGCCGTATCAACAAGGCGGGGAATCGGACAACCCCCAATTTCTTAAACTGGGGAGCAACTCGTTGGAGTAGAAAACAGCTCAGCATGATAACCCATATAATACTTACCCATTGAACGGAATTCCAGAGCATCTTCGCGCCGAGTACACCCATAAAGTCACTCATCAGGCCAAAGTACAAGCTGGCAAACGTAACAAAGCCGACGACCAGTAGTGTCCGAATTCGTTTGTGATTAGCGAGTTGGTTTTTTACCAGTGTCCACCAGTTCCGCAACAGACTTCTCAAATACACTTTTCGATAGGTCCATTCCATTTTCTGAATGTTACTTGGCCCACCAAAGTCATCAATTGTCTGCTGAAGTGCCTCCTCAAAAGAAAGATAATCAGTCATCCGGGATTCCACGGAGACAACAAAGTGGTCGGTCATCTCTTGGATAAAGGTGGTTTCAACCAACTCACATTGTTGGGTCAGAAAGGAAGTGATGAGCACCTGTTGAGCCTGAGTCATAGCGATAAAGTTGATTAAGAAGTAGGAAGCGTATTGAGATCAGTGGGAGTAAGTATGCGTTGCAATTGGTGGAGAAACTGCTCGATCTGGGCTAGTTTATCCACGGCGTTTCCTTGTTGATCCTGGGCAATGGCATAGTATTTACGGGCGCGGCCGTCAACGATTTGGGTTTTGGTGATTAGGATGCCGTCTGCTTCGAGTTTGTACAAAGCGGGGTAGAGTGCACCTTCGGTAATCTTGAGTTGGCCATCGGTAATTTGCTTTACTTTTTGACAAATCTCATAGCCGTACATCCAGTTCGTGTTCGAGAGTAACTTGAGGATAATGGCACTGAGACTGCCCTTGAGTAGCTGGTGCGAAGTAGTATTCATACTCAAATATACTAGAATTATATATACTACTAAATCTTAGGTATTATATTTTTTTGAAATATTAGATAATGTTCCCCAAAGTGAGACGAAGGGATATATATGTATTATAAATCTGCTTCATAAATGGGACATTTCAGAAAATGTCCCATTTATGAAGCAGATTTATTCAAACGAGTTTACTGGTGCTCGTTACCAAGTAATGCGTTTAGGATGATGGCACTCCGTCCAGTAGGCAATAATGGCCCCTAACTGTGCTTTCCAGGCAGTATATGTAGCCTTCTTTTCAAATAATCCTTGAATGGTTAATTCATAGGCTTCCTCAACTACGGCTTCTTCGACGGGATGGGTCATGTACACAAATGGAATACACTTTTTGCGTAGGTGCGGCTCCTGATCAATTTGTTGTCGAAGTTCCAGTCCACTCATCCCCGGCATACTGATTTCGGAAATAATCAAAAAGGGACTATCTGTCGTCGACTTCAAGTAGTCCAAGGCGGTTTGGCCATTAGAAAAAACGTGGACAGGATGCGGCAGCGCTAACTCCGACAAGGCCTGTTTAAACATGTCATGATCATCTTCATCGGCGTCAATGAAGATGATAGGGTGATCGTCCATAACTACAAACTATAACTAAGGGTAAAATAAAAGCCCGGTTCCATACCGAGCTTTCCAAGTTTTTTGTTTTTTCTAACGTTGAGTGAAACGACATCGATCTATAGGAAAGCTACGCCAAGGGTAGCGAACAACTAAAGATTAAAACCCGTTGTACTGTGTTAAGCTCAAATCATGCCAATCTTAAATTTAAGAGATAATTATTTGTATTACAGAATACTATGCTGAAATAGTGGCTAGACTAGTGACGAATGACGGTGATTTTTTTGCCCAACTTTGTGAACATAAACTCTCACCCATTACCCAGTACGTGACTTATTTTGCCCATTCTCCCGCTAACATCCTAGTTCTGTTAACTAATAATTTATCCAATAAGACGTTTATGAAGGTAGCACTGATTTCCACCAGGGGCTTTCCCTATAAGGTAGGTTAATTGGGTAAAAAGACACTAAAGGTTGCCCCCTGACCTGGCTGACTGGTCGCCCGGATCGCCCCCCCATGATTACTCACCACTTTCGCACAGATCGCCAGCCCAATACCCGTGCCTGCAAACTCATTCTTACCGTGGAGCCGATGAAAGACCTGAAAGATGCGGTCGGCATGCTTTTGCTCAAAGCCAATGCCATTATCGATGACATCGATCCGGTAGTAGAGCGGGGCAGAAAGGGTAGGTTTTACCGACGGGGGTAAATCCTTGGCTAGCAGTAGTTGGAAGCGAATCTGAATCTTTGGGGGCTTGGAGATGCCTGATGTCTCCCGAATGGACGTAGGTGCTCTACTAAATTTGAGGGCGTTACTGAGCAGATTCTGGAAGAGCTGGCCCAACTGGATCGAGTCCCCCAGCACCTCCGGTAAGGCATCCACCTCGATCCGTGCACCTGTTTCGGCAATCACCACCTCTAAATCCGACAGGACAGCCTGGACAACCGAAGCGAGGGAAATGAGTTGTCGACGCTCATGGATGGCCGAGATTCGGGAATAACTCAATAAATCCTGAATCAGGACTGACATACGATTGGCCGCCGATTGCATCCGCTCTAGATAGGTTTTTCCCTCGCCCAGTTGGTCAGCATACTGCGATAGCAAGAGGTTACCAAACGATTGAATCTTGCGCAGGGGTTCCTGTAAGTCATGGGAAGCCACCGAGGCAAATTGGTGCAACGTATCATTTGCCTGACGTAGTAATTTATTGGCGCTGTGGAGTTCATCGTTGGCTAGTTTGAGGGCCTGGGTGCGGACTTGTACCTGCTCTTCCAGTTCAGCCGTGAGGGTTCGATATCGCTGTTCGCTGAGCTGTAAGGCGTAGTTAGCTTTTCGTAACGTGAGCAGATTGACCACTTGGCTGGTCAAGGTTTTTAATGCCTCCAGTTGAGCCTCACTCAATTGCCTGGGCTTGTCATCCAGCACACAAAGGGAGCCTAGAGGGAAACCATCCTCACCGATCAGGGGTATGCCGGCGTAAAAAACGATATGGGGGTCCCCTGTCACAAAGGGATTACTGGAAAATCGGTCATCTTGCCTGGTATCGGGGACCAGGAAAGGCTGTTGGGGATTGAGGATAGCGTGTGCGCAAAAGGAAAACTGGCGGGGTGTTTCCTTGATCGAAAGTCCAAGGGTCGACTTAAACCATTGCCGTTTTTCATCGACCAGGCTAATTAAGGAGATAGGCGTCTGACAGATTTGAGCCGCCAAACGGGTAATAAGGTCGTAGTCGGTCTCTGGTAAAGAATCCAGGATCTGATAACTTTGTAGGGCTAGTAGCCGGTTGGTTTCCTGGGCAGGTTGGGGAGGTAACATCGTCGCGTGCAGTCACTGGAGCAAAGTGAAAGTAACTACCCTCTAACAACCAATGGTTGAAAACGTATGTTCAGTAAAGACGACTTTTATTCAGGGATGTAAAGTGGAATCGTGGGATTGGTCTTACCTATTCTACACTTTATAGGGCAAAGGTAGGTAGGAAATGGTTACTCAGCCTACCCTTATTTTGGTATATTTGTGCTTACCCAAAGCCTCGGTAAGGGCCGTTGCTACCCACAGGCCATTACCGAGGGAACGTATTACCTTTATTCTATGACTAGCAAAGCGCCCATCGTGGTGATTGAAGACGATGAGGATGATCAACTCTTTATCCAGGAAGCTATCAAAGGATTGGCACTGGCGAACCCTCTCGTCTTTTTTAGTAATGGCGTTGAGGCCATTGAGTATTTAATCGCTACTCCTGAAGCACCGTTAGTGATTCTCAGCGATGTGAACATGCCATCTATGAATGGCCTTGAACTTCGTCAGCTGATTGATTTGAATGAGTACCTGAAACTGAAATGTATTCCCTTTGTTTTTTTAACCACAGCAGCCGATTGGGATCTGGTCAATATGGCGTACCGGATGACCATTCAGGGCTACTTTAAAAAAGAGCAAACATTTATTGGCTTACAAGAACAGATGCGATCGATTTTGGACTATTGGGATAAATGCTTACATCCAAACAGTCATTTTAATTAATCTAAGTTGTGTGAATGCAGATTAATCTGAATACGAAAGAAACATAGCCAAGAGCAAGTACCTTTGAGCCAGACCGCTGGAGCGGTGCGAAAACATTAGTAACCTGCTCTTACTAGGTTTGAAAAAGTAGTGGCTATGCTCTATCTGGCTGACAAGCAAGGTATTTTTATGCTTGAAAATCAGCTTTTAATCGACGGTTGCCTCAACTGTCTTATACACTAAGCGTCCTGCTTTATTATCTGGCTGACTTCTTTAAAACCCTTAATTTGACCAGTCAATACGTAATCGATTCGTTTCCTGTATCCATTTGCTACAACATTTGTATCAGCCGTTCTCGCTTAATGAAGGGAGAGGAATTCCGGGGCAAAATTACCTCCAAACGACGTTTCTGCTTTGGGTGTCGAGTACAGGTTGTACCCACAAGTTATAAACTACCCGTACAGCTTTTTTATTCTTCCGGGTTCATATTTTGACGGCCCTTCAGTTAATGCATTTACAATTGCCAAGTGGCAGCGAGGTGTTTGGCGATTCAGCCTAAATGGGTTACGAACAAGAAGCGTTGTATGCTGACTGTGAGCAGATTTACTTACAGATTCAACGTAAGAGTAATAGTTGCCGAGCTGACCCAGGTTAGGTGTTGGCTTATAAGAAGATGCGTTGTCAAGCCATCGAACAAGCTTTCACGGGGCCGCTCGGCGGTCAGGTTAAGTTGCGATTTCCTAAAAAGATTCATGCGGTTACTGAAGCAGGGTTTCTGATCAAGCTTGTCTTGTTTTTACTGGCCTATACTCTTGAAACAAGCTTATGACATACAACTTAGATTAATTAGACAAAGACGGAAACAAACATGAGTCATCTCGAATAGCCTCCATCCAATTACGGAGACAAAATTCGGGATGACTCATGTTTGATCTCAACTGAAGTCAATAAACTTACCAGCTCGTTTTCTTATACCCTACAGTAGCGTAGTAGAGAATGAAGGCAAATAAAGGTAGCAACAGACCGTAAGCCATTTTTGGGCTGATGTTATCAAATAAATAACCGTGTATAGGAGGTAAAATGGCCCCGCCAGCAATTGCCATAATGAGTAATGCCGAACCCAGTTTTGTGAATTTCCCTAATCTGTTCAATGCTAATGGCCAGATAGCGGGCCAGGCTGGGGCGATAGCAAAGCCAAGCAAAGCAATGCAAAGGATTGACGCAAAACCATCCGTAACCAGAGCACCAATCGTCAGAATAATAGCCAGAATCATTCCCCAACGTAACGAATTCTGTTGCGAAATCCAGCGTGGAATGGCAATGATCCCCAGCAGATAACCTGCCAGAAGGCCGTAAAGCGTATATTCCGTAAAGTACTTGGCTTCGTCGTTACCAAAGCCAATAGCTTTACCATAGTTGATAATCGTATCGCCCGAAATCACCTCTGCACCAACGTAGCAGAATAGGGCTATAACCCCCAACACCAGATTAGGAAATTGCCATACGCTTGTGTGAGACGTAGCATCTTCAGGTGAATCGTCCTGTTCTTCAGAGACTTCGGGCAAATTAGATAAACGAACCAGACCCGCCAAAACAACCAGAATACCCGTTAAAACGAGATAAGGCGTAACAACTTTCTCTAAGCTTTGGGGACCTACCGCAACACTGGCACCTGTCAGAAGTATGCTGCCAAAAACCCGCTGGCTGATAATACCGGCCATTTTGTTGGCAATGCCCATAAAGCTAATTCGCTGGGCGGCACTTTCGCGTGGGCCGAGAATAGTTGCGTATGGGTTCGATGCTGTTTGCAATACTGTGAGGCCGACGCCAATCAGAAACAGACCGACCAGAAACAAGGGGTATGAAAACGACCGCGCAGCTGGCACAAAAACCAACGCACCCACAGCCATAACCAGTAATCCCAGCGACATACCGTTTTTGAAACCCGTCCGTTTCAGCACTGCCGACGAAGGAATCGCCATCAACGTGTAAGAGATAAAAAATGCAGAGGCAACCAGACTCGAACCAACCGTACTCAGATTAAACGCCTGTTTGAAAAACGCCATCAAGACGCTGTTAGTCCATGTTACGAAGCCAAAAACAAAGAAAAGGGCGCCAATAATAAGCAATGGGCCAAAATAATTCTGGGTTTTAGAGGGGGCAGAAACCATTGTTTGAAACAAGATTTATCTGATTGATGGATCAACCAGATTTAGATGAATTGCCAAATATGCAAAACATAATCTTGTTAATCCATCAATCAGGAAAATCCCGACTCAGAAATTATCGGTTAAGCCAAAAATTGGCTTGTTAGTCTTCCACTTGCCACGTGTGAAATCAGGAATCTCTACGGGTTTGCTGCCACCCGCAATACTTTGCTCGGATAACGGACTGATGGCACTCCAGACAGCCGCATCATATACGTCGATGGGGGGGGCTGTTTTGGTTTTAATCGACTCGATAAACGCACGTAGCACAAAAAAGTCGATGCCGCCGTGACCTGAATTTTCGGCCGTTTGCGCGTGACGTTTCCAGAGCGGATGGTCGTATTTGTCCTGATACGTAGCAAACGGTTCCCACTGGTGTGACTTGGGACTGAGGGGTTTGCCATTGGTATCTTCCAGATAAATCATGTCATTATCGTCCATCCAGATGCCCTGTGTTCCCTGCGCCCGGAACCCAAGCGAGTAGGGCCGTGGCGAGTTCGTATCGTGAATAATTACGATATTTTCGCCGTTGGCGCACTGAATCGACGTAGTAACTACGTCGCCAAGCTTAAAGTTAACCTTTGCATTTGGATGTTTTTCGCCACCTTTATCCACTACGTATTTATGAAGCCCCCGGCTTTTGGTTGCCATGCTGGTTAAGTACATAAATCGATTGCCCCGATTGATGTTAAACCAGTGGGCTACCGGGCCGAGGCCATGCGTTGGATATATATCGCCATTACGGTCGACCGAGTGTTGTGTACGCCAGTGGGCTTCTGAATAGCCTTTCGCGCCAAATTCTGCACCGACACCGCCAATTGATT
The DNA here is from genome assembly GCF_054776875.1 of Spirosoma daeguense. Classification (NCBI taxonomy): domain Bacteria; kingdom Pseudomonadati; phylum Bacteroidota; class Cytophagia; order Cytophagales; family Cytophagaceae; genus Spirosoma; species Spirosoma daeguense. The sequence goes on along the minus strand of NZ_BAAHBF010000005.1, from coordinate 352,026 downwards.
TACCGTCGTTGAATTTAATGTTACGCAGGTCGTGCTGATACCCACAATGAGCATAAGTCATTTCGCCGAACATTCCCTGACGAATCATGTGCAGCACCGCCAGTACGTCGCGACGATAGCAGACATTCTCCAGAATCATGCAGTGTGAACCGGTTTTTTCAAAGGCATCGACCAAATCCCACGATTCTTTCAACGTAACAGTGGCCGATACTTCAACGCCTGCGTATTTCCCCGCTTTCATGGTCGCTACCGCCATCGGTACGTGCCATTCCCAAGGTGTCGAAATCACAACCCCGTCGATATCGTCACGTTTGAGCATCTCCCGAAACGCTTCATCCCCCTTACCGTAAGCAACTGGTGCTTTACGACCTGCCTTTTCAATCATGGCATTTGTGCGACTAATCGCTTCGGAATCGGGGTCGCAGATAGCCGTAATGTCAACATCGTCGCGGAAAAGTGCCTGTGCTACGTGACTACGTCCGCGAGACCCGACACCAATAAACGCTAGTCGAACTTTCGCATCCGCTGATTTTGTAAGACGAGGTTGCGCACTCGATAAAATCGTTGGAAAAACAGACGTAGCAGTGCCAGCAAGAGCGGCTGTTCGAATAAACTGGCGTCGGGTAGTTATTTGCATAAGGCTGAAAGAGTTCGTGTGTCAAAGAAAGTTGTTTCTTTCCAGAAAACACAGCCAACTCGATTCTGTCGGGCGAACTCAAGTCAATTTTTTGTTTCGAAAGCGTTCAATGCATAAATCAGAAATCCCACCAGACTGATCGGGGATAGACAGAACTCAATACAACTGGCTCGCCGATACGTGGTGTTGTTACGTCCATGCCCACCTGTCCGGCTTTCTTAAGCATACGTTGAATTGGCTCGTTCCAGGGGTGCATAGCCAACGAAAATTTGGCCCAGTGAACGGGCAAAATGATGCGGGCGCGAAGGTCCTGAGCAGCCAGAGGAACTTCTTCGGGCATCATGTGAATATTTGGCCAGTCTTTCCCGTACTGACCGCACTCCAGAATGGCAATATCGAACGGACCATATTTATCGCCGATTTCCTGAAAATGCTTTCCATAACCTGAATCACCTCCGAGATACAGATTGTAGCCGTGCAGTTTCAGTGCAAAAGCCGTCCAGAGTGTTTTTCCACGAGTAAGACTACGTCCGGAAAAATGGCGCGCCGGAACTGCCGTGATGCTGATTTCTGGCGAAACCGTATTACTTTCCCACCAATCGAACTCCACAATTTTGTCGGCCGGAACCCCCCATCGTTCGAGGTGAGCGCCAACTCCCAAAGCGGTATAAAATTTCTTTACTTTAGGAATCAGCTTTACTATCGTTTTATAATCGAGGTGGTCGTAGTGATCGTGCGAAAGTACCAACATATCGATGTCGGGCATGTCATCAACATCGTAGCTATTAGATCCCGCAAACGCATGTCCAAAAAACGATACGGGCGATGCATTCCCGCTAAAAACCGGGTCCATCAGCAACGTAACACCTTTCGATTTGATAAGGTACGATGAGTGGCCAAACCAGACAATCGTCGGTTTATCGTCGGTAAGGGCTTTTAAATCCGTTTTAGTGGATGGAATGGGTAGGGGCGGAACATTGTTTTTAGGCTTGTTGAGATTTTCCCAGAACACAGCCGAATACGAAGCTCCTTCACGTAGCGTCGGCGTTAGCTCCAGATTCTGAAACATGCCGTCGCGATAATTGGGTGAGTGTTTGATACGTTCGAGTCGAGTGGTGGCAGGGTCGCTGCCAAAAACAGCCTGTTGCATAAAAAGTAACGTAGCACCAACTAGACCCGCAATAACTAAAATAAGAATTAACATGGTGGTTTTTAAACGTTTCATGGGGGCACAACGGACGTAGTGAAAGGCGAGTTCCCACAAACCGAGTACAGCAGGATAAGAGGGAACAATACGGGATAAGCGGATGTTATATAGCCGAACCGACTCAAAAAGGGCGTTCTGGCTACACGCTCTGCGGTCATTCTGTGTTGTACACAAACTTTGTAACGGCAGATTGACTGAAGTTTTTTCGATTCAATACTTATGGAAAATACGAATTCGGATGTTCCCCGGACAGATATTCCTCGGCTAACTAACCAGCGAGTGGCTGTATTCCGTAAAGAGCATTTTAACGCAGCGCACCGTCTGAACAATCCAAACTGGTCAGACGAGAAAAATGCGCGGGTGTATGGAAAATGCAATAATCCGCATTTTCACGGGCATAATTACGAGCTAATTGTGCAGGTAATCGGCCCGATTGACTCCGAAACGGGTTATGTCATTGACATGAAGTATCTGGGCGACCTGATGAAAGAACATGTCATTGAACGATTCGACCATAAGAATCTGAATCTCGACACGGCTGAATTTGCCGACCTGAATCCGTCGGCCGAAAATATTGCCATTGTCATTTACACTATTTTACGTCCCCATCTAAGCGAAAACTTAGAGCTTAAAATCAGATTATATGAAACTGAACGGAACTTCGTCGAGTACCCCGTCTAATGGCCGGGAAGTAGATAGTGCCCATAAAAACGGCCATGACGTAGCGGGAAACCATAGTGATGAACTAGTGGACGAAATCGGCGATGCGCATGGGGCTGCGTCAATCGATACGCCAATGCGTTCCGACGCGTTTGCACTTGATGATGACTTCAAAATTGATTTGATTGAAGAGCATTTTCGCGAAATCATGAACATCCTTGGCCTCGACCTGACCGATGACAGCCTGAAAGGGTCGCCCCGGCGCGTTGCCAAGATGTACGTAAACGAAATTTTCAGCGGCCTTAATCCCGCCAATAAACCCCAGCCAACGCTGTTCGACAACAAGTTTCGGTACAACGAAATGCTGGTTGAGAAAGATATTACCGTTCAGACATACTGCGAGCACCATTTTGTGCCTATAATCGGCAAGGCGCACGTAGCCTATATTTCGAGCGGTAAAGTAATTGGCTTGTCGAAACTGAACCGGATTGTGGAGTATTTTAGCAAACGCCCGCAGGTGCAGGAGCGTTTGACCGTTCAGATTGCCGAAGAACTGAAGCGCGTTCTCGAAACCGACGACGTAGCGGTAATCATTGATGCTAAGCACTTGTGTGTATCGACCCGTGGCGTTCGCGATATAAACAGCTCCACCATTACATCGTCGTATGGCGGCAAATTTGAAGAAGAAGCCACTCGTCAGGAATTGTTACGTTACGTTAGCCAACCGGGTATAACGATTTAGTAGTCATAGGGTTAAAAAGTTGACGGGTTATCGGGTTGTAAAGTTGGTAGCAAATAGCCAAACCTTACAACCCGATAACCCGTCAACTTTTTAACCCTATTTCGTCGTTACCCCATCCACATTACGCCAGATTCCAAGCGGGTTCGCGTTTTGCAAGGCAGCTGGTAATAACTCATCGGGGAAACTCTGATACGTAAAAGGACGTACAAATCGGAGAATAGCTCCCGTGCCGACCGACGTAGTACGGCTGTCGCTGGTAGCCGGGAAAGGTCCGCCATGAGTCATGGCTTCACTTACTTCAACGCCCGTTGGGAAACCTCCGAACAATACGCGCCCCGATTTAGCCTGTAACAGTGAAATCCAGTCGAAACCAGAGCTGCTTACTTCGTCGGACGTAGCATAGAGTGTTGCCGTTAGCTGACCTTCAAGGCTTTCGACACATTGAGCCATATCGGCTTCGGTGTGGCAAACGACGATTAACGTAGTAGGCCCAAAGATTTCGTCGGCCAGTGCTGGACTACTCAGAAAGAGTGGTGCCGTTGTCGTCAACACGGTGGGACGGCCTTCGGTGCGGCTGGTTTCAGCATCAACTTCGGCTTCGGCCAAAATGTGTACGCCCGGCAACACGCGGCTATTTTGCAGACCCCGCTGATACGCCTGACAGATTCCAGCATTCAGCATCGTAGCCGGTGCCGAAGTTTTGATACGTTCCGCAACGGTTTCCAGAAAGACTTCGGTCTGTGGTGAGTCAAATAGAAAAACCAGTCCCGGATTCGTACAGAACTGACCAACACCAAGCGTAACCGATGCGGCCAGACCCGACGCTACCGCCACGGCGTTTTTCTCGATGGCTCCCGGAAAAATAACCACCGGGTTAACGGCGCTCATTTCGGCATAAACAGGAATCGGTTCAGGACGTGCCTGCGCAATTTTCAGCAACGCCATACCACCCGCGCGTGAACCCGTAAAACCAACGGCTTTTACCTCTGGATTAGCTACCAGTTCCTGCGCCGTTTCGTTGCTGGCATGCAACAGGGAGAAAACACCGTCGGGCATTCCTGCTTTTATTGCCGCTGAAACAATGGCCTTTCCAACCAGCGACGACGTACCGGGATGTGATGGATGCGCCTTGAAAATAACCGGACAGCCAGCCGCTAACGCTGAAGCCGTATCGCCACCAGCTACAGAAAATGCTAACGGAAAATTACTCGCGCCAAACACAACTACGGGTCCTAGCGGAACCAGCATCCGACGCAGGTCGGGGCGGGGCAGGGGCTGACGGTCGGGCATGGCCGGATTGATACGTGCATCGACCCACGAGCCTTCACGTAATACATTGGCAAACATCCGTAACTGACCGGTAGTACGTCCGCGCTCACCCGTAAGCCGAGCCACGGGCAAGCCGCTCTCCAAAACGGCCTGTTCAATGAGTTCATCACCCAACGCTTCAATTTCGGAAGCAATAAACGTTAGGAAATCAGCGCGCTGGGCGGATGTTAATTTTGCGTAAACTGGAAAAGCAGCTACGGCTTTCTCAACCGCCTGGCTGGCCTGACCATTAGTAACGTTCGAGAATTCATCAGGCAGGTATTCGTGACGGGCAGGAACGAAAGCCTGAAAAAAGTCGCCATTACCGGCAACAGCCTCATTGCCTATAAAATTGACGTTGAGCGACGCAGGAGTAACATTCATACTGGATTGAAATAGTTTTTTATAATGGTGGTTTACACTACGTTCCGGATACGTAGCACACTGGCTAGTGAATCCGAAACGTAGTACAGTTAACGTTAAACGGTAGTTCCGATACGTTCCAGCAAAGCTTTGGTTTTCTTGATGCCTTCGTATTCATCGACCGCACTGCCTTCGTATTCAATACCGGCAATACCCCGGAACTTGCTGTCTTTTACAATTTTGAGGATTTTGGTGTAATCCGTTTCAACACAATTACCGCTTGCGTCAAAATCATAAGTTTTGGCCGATACACCTTTGGCAAATGGCATCAGCTCTTTGGTGCCCTGATAACGGTCGTATTGTTCGGCGCAGGTATGGTTGTCGCCCCGTTTGATGCAGAAGTTGCCAAAGTCGGGCAACGTACCTACGTTTTTCATATTCACCTGCTTCATCACACCCGACAGCCATTGGCCGTTCGAGGAATGACCGCCGTGGTTCTCAACAATGACGTTGATATTCATAGTTTTAGCGAATTCCCCTAGTTTGCTCAAACCTTCAACAGCGGCTTTAGCCACTTCTTCGGCTGTTCCCTGACCGGCTGCGTTTACCCGAATCGTTTTACAACCCAGAAATTTCGCGCACTCAACCCACTTGTGGTGATTTTCAACCGCTTTCATGCGTTCGGCAGCATCCGAAGCGCCTAGGTTTCCTTCCCCATCAATCATGATGAGGTGATTGGTAATGCCATTATCCTTACAGCGGGTGAGCAGGTCGTTTAGGTAGGTTTTGTCCTGCGCTTTATCTTTAAAGAACTGGTTTACAAACTCAATGATACTGATATCGAACTCCTTACGGGCAATACCGGGGAAATCTAGATTCGTAATTTTCTTGGCGAACAGTGCCTTGTGGAGCGACCACTCTGCCAGCGAAATATCGAACCACAATTTTTTAGGAGCTTCGGTCAGAGCAAATGCGCTGGGTACTAAAGCCATACCGGCCAATGAGCCAGCAGCTTGTTTTAAAAATGAACGACGATCGGTTGTCATGGGATTGGTTTACGGTTTATCAGGATTGAATTACGACTCCGGCAGAAAACAAATCGTAAATCTGTCGCAAGTTACTCATTACCGTTAACGACGGAGTGAATATTTTTATGGCAACCCACGCTATTTTCTTCGTAATTTGGCCGTGTCTGTTTCCTTTATCAGCCCGTATGATTTCTCTCGATACCATTGTGCAGGCGCATGACCGCGTCCGACCTTTTATCCACCGTACATCCGTATTCACCAATCAGACGATCAACGAACGTAGCGGTGCCAGTTTATTCTTTAAGTGCGAAAACTTCCAGAAAATCGGCGCTTTCAAGGCACGGGGTGGCCTCAATGCCGTGCTTCAGGTTGTTGAGCATAACGAAGGAAACGCCATTACTACGCACTCGTCGGGTAATCATGCGCAGGCGGTTGCTTTTGCTGCCCGACAGGTGGGTTTGCCTGCCTATATCGTGATGCCGCGAACGGCTCCGCAGGTTAAAAAAGACGCCGTGCTTGGCTATGGCGCAACAGTCATTGAATGCGAGCCGACTCTTGAGGCTCGTGAAGCGGGCGTTCGCGATATAATTGAAAAAACAGGCGCTGTGCTGGTTCATCCGTTTGATGATGACCGTGTGATTGCCGGACAGGCTACAGCCGCTAAAGAACTTATTGAAGACGCCGGAACTGATAGCCCGTTCGACGTAGTGATGGCTCCTGTTGGGGGGGGCGGACTGCTCAGCGGTACGTCGCTCACAGTACGTTACCTCTCGCCCGAAACGCGCGTTGTAGCCGGTGAGCCGGAAGGGGCCGCCGATGCGATTCTGTCGTTTCAGAGCGGAAAAGTTGAAAAAGCACCTTATATAAACACCGTTGCTGATGGATTGATGACGACGCTTAGCGAACGTACGCTACGTATCATTCGTGACAACGTAGCGGATATTCTGACCGTTTCAGATGCTGAAATTATTGCCGCTATGCGACTGGTTTGGGAACGGATGAAGATCGTAATAGAACCGTCTTCGGCAGTGCCTCTGGCGGCTGTTTTGAAACATAAACAAATGTTTGCCGGGCAAAAAATCGGGATTATTATAACTGGCGGCAATGTAGATTTAGGAAAACTACCTTTTAAGTAATGATTGATATTCGCACCATCACACCTGAACAAACCTATCCGCTACGTCACTCGGTACTCTGGCCGGATAAGCCTTTCGACTATGTAAAAGTAGAAAACGACAGTGAAGGCCATCATTTTGGTGCCTTTAAGAACGATGAATTGGTGGCCGTAATCTCGCTTTTCGTAGAACAGGAGAAAAACTCGAATCGAACGCAACCACTTCGTGATAATGTAGGTTGGGCCCGTTTTCGCAAGTTTGCCGCTCGCCCGGATTTACAGCGTCAGGGCATTGGAACGAAGTTATTGAATCACGTAATCGCCGAAGCTCGCCGATTGGGAGCCACTACGTTATGGTGTGATGCCCGGCTCGATGCCGCCGATTTCTACCGACGCTTCAAGATGGAAGCAATCAGCGAAGTATTTTACAAAGGCGCGATTCCCTATGCGAAATTTTCACGTAGCTTGTAAATTAACCTTACAGTAAAAATTTCAACGTAATGACAGGAAAGTCAGCGTAGTAGCGTCTTTTCTACAAAAGATCAAATCTAATCCCTCAATATCAATGAAGCAGCTATTTTCTTTTTGCCTCGTTTTCAGTCTGCTGATGCTGGCAATATCGGCGGATGCGCAAACGGTGGCCGCAACCGACTCCACCAACCTGACGGTTTATGCTGGTTCGTATACGTTTGAAAGCGGCAGTCCGGTTCAGAAATATACCGTTACGTCAGATAAAGGCGAACTCTTCGGGGCCGCTGATGATTTCGGGAAAAATAAGCTTATCAAACAAAAGGCTGATACGTATAAATCGACTAGTTCATATGGCTCAGTCATTACGTTCACCCGCGATGCTAACAAAGCTGTAACGGGCTTTACAATGGCTATTCAGGGAAGCGAGTTATCGGCTAAGAAAGATAAGCCATAACCAAAGGACTAGTCAATGAGTTGATTGTTTACCAGGTTCTGGTATTGGCTGGAAGTCGATACCAAACTGGCAAACAATCATACTCAACGATGAAAATAACTTCAATTTTACTCACAGCCACTGCTTTATCGGTGGCCTTTCTTTCCTGTAACCAGCAGAAGAAAGAAGAAAATCAAACGGCAGATACCGTGGCTACAGCCACTGAAACTGTCGATCTGCCTGCGCCTTATGCCACCAAATCGACGGTAAAGTTCAGCAATGTAATTGGCTGGCCCGAAGGAAAAATGCCTCAGGCTCCTGCGGGTTTTACTGTGACCGAATTTGCCCGAAATCTGGATAATCCGCGCTGGATTTACGTAGCACCCAACGGTGATATTTTTGTTTCGGAGGCAAAAACCGAACGAAAAGGAATTGCCAATAAAGTTGTCAACGCTGTAAAAGGGCGGAATAAGGCAGAGAACGAAGGTAGTAGCGCTAATCGCGTTACCCTGTTCCGCGATGCCGATAAAGATGGAAAACCGGAAGTTCGGGAAGCCTTTCTGACTGGCCTAAATCAACCGTTCGGCATGTTGGTGATAGACAATTCGTTCTACGTTGCCAACACCGATGGACTGATGCGCTACGATTATAAAGCGGGGCAAACGAAAATGACAACGCCCGGTAAAAAAATTCTGGAGCTTCCGGCTGGTGGATACAACAATCACTGGACTCGTAATCTGCTGGCGGGACCCGATGGAAAGAAAATTTACATTTCGGTTGGCTCGGGAAGTAACGTAGCAGAAAATGGTATTGAGAATGAACTGCGTCGGGCTAATATTCTGGAGATCAATCCGGACGGAACCGGCGAACGTGTTTTTGCCAGTGGCTTACGTAATCCAGTGGGTATGGGTTGGCAGCCAACTACAAAAACGCTTTACACGGCTGTAAATGAGCGGGATGAACTAGGCGATGACCTTGTGCCCGATTATATGACAAGTGTTAAAGAAGGCGCATTTTATGGCTGGCCGTACGCTTATTTCGGTCAGAACGAAGATCCTCGCCGGAAAGGTGAACGCCCTGATTTAGTGCAAAAAACCGTCGTGCCTGACGTACCGTTGGGCTCGCACACGGCTTCACTTGGATTGGCTTTCTATGATAAATCCGCGTTTCCAGAAAAATACCATAATGGTGCGTTTATTGGTCAGCATGGCTCCTGGAACCGCTCTCAGCTTTCGGGTTATAAAGTTGTTTTCGTACCTTTTCAAAATGGTAAACCTGGAACACCGGAGGATTTTCTGACAGGTTTTCTAACCGGGAAAGATAAAGATGCGTACGGCCGACCAGTAGGTATTGCCGTATTGCCCGATGGTTCAATTCTCGTAGCCGATGATACGTCAGGACGCATCTGGCGTGTGGCAGCGAGCAAATAAGGGCGTCAACTAAAAAAGCGCTCTCGAAAAGTTCGGGAGCGCTTTTTTACGTAGTAAATCAACGTAGTGTTCAGAACTGGTAGAATAACCCGGCGCGTAGTCCAATGGTTGTATTGGATTGCCAGTTTGGGCCGGGCACTTTGTAGAGACAGGTCGGAACGGTAATAACTGGAGCTGCCTGCACAACAATGTGCTTGTTCTGCCACTCTAAACCGGGGCTAAATGCCACTGAGTTAATCAAATCAACAGGTCGCTCAACGTTGAAACTAGCTTCAGTGAAACTGCCTTTTATGTATTTGCGATAATAATATGTCACTTTTTCCGTGTTGCTGAGCGCTAGATACGTACCTACCGTAGAAACCATCGTTAACGATTGATTGATTGGGATACGATAGCTAATACTGATAGGAATCTGAACCCGAACTAATCGCGTATCAATATTAATAACATCACCTTTAAGATCGAGCCTTGGGTCGAGATTGCGGCCAAACTCCATTCGGAAATTTCGCTGTGTTCGTAAGTCAAACTCTTCGGCAGTAATGAACATACCGTTCATGTACGTTGCCTGATTTAAACCGACACCAAGCATCAGATGACGGCCAAAAAGCACCTGTGTAAACACCCCAGCACTCCATAAGCGAGAATCAAATTCGCCACCTGCACCCGCCCGGAATCGCGTACCGATCCGCTGAACAGGCTGACTTTCTGGAGCTTGATTGGTCTGATTAACAACGGTTGTCCGAACTGGGCGCATCCGTCGGGCACGTTGTGCCAATAACGCATTCCAATTGGGCGATGCCATTTTTAAGTCATGACTGGCAACCAGTTCATACTCCGTCACACCTGCCAACTTAGCAGCGTTAGCTTCTGTCGCTACGTCATTCTGCGCAGCCACGTTGTCTGTTGCCGACGTAGCACTCTTGTCTGAAGTAGCCCCGTTTGTATTCGCCGAATTGCCACTATCCGCAGGCTGACTCCCCCTGTAATCAGTTGGAGGATTGTTCTGACCATTAGTTCCACCAGCTACGTACTGACCTGACGTACTTTTGTTTCCGTTCAGAAGGTCTTTGCCCGGTGACCCAGAAGTAGGCCGAATCGCCGGATCTGCCGACGTAGTACCACTGCTTTTTTCAACGGATAAGGGAGTAGAGGTAACATCATACGATTCGGTCTTAGAATTTAGGTTATTAGCTACACGTGCTGTTTCTTCCTGAATTTTATTGTGGCTGTTGGCCGAATATCGTTGAGTAGGTAATCCATTAGTACGTTCTCCAGAACGCATATCGTCCACAGTTTCGGGTCGTCCTCGCGAAGGAACCGCTACGTATCGCGTGATATAAACCGTATCGCGCTGAATTTTTATGGCTGATACGTCCGTTGCTGAACCCATACCAGACTGATTTAGCTTATTGGTTTGTGCTATGTTAGGTGCTGTGCTACGTTGTTGGAGAGACGTAGCATCAGTCGATGGAATTACTGGTTTTACAACCCGCTGTTTCGACAATTCGCTTACCGTCTGACGTAACGTATTGATTTCACTACGTTGCCAGACGCCAAGCGAAACCAGCACAACGGTGCTTACGGCAGCAGCCGCCAAAAGCCAGGGTTGGCCAGACCAGACTCCACCGCTAAAGGGTTGTCCGGCTCCCGACATGTCTGGCTGTGGCAAATTGGCCTGCTGTAGCGAGGCTTGCATACGGGTCCAGTCTTTTTCGGTAAACTCCGGCCGAATACTTTCCAGTTTTCGCCGGATAATATCGGTAAATCGGTCAGTTTTCATGATATGGTGAAGTGGCCGACGGGCCAACTTTTTCGAAAGATGGATAAGCTTGTTTGATGAGTACCTGTAATTTTTGTCGGGCCCGGGCGTAATTCGAACGTACTGTAGCCTCGTTGTGACTTAAAATGCCGGCAATTTCGTGGAGGCTATACCCATCCACTACGTGCATCATAAAAACGGTTCGATACGTGGGGCTCAATTGTTGCACTAGTGCTAGAATTTCTTCAGCTGCAATTCGGTCTACTACGTTGTCGTCAAAAGCTACCTGTTCGCCCGTTTCCAAAGAGCTATGTTGCTCAAATCGCTGATTCTTACGGTAATGGCTGATGGCCGTATTGACCAGAATGGTACGTAGCCAGGCTTTGAATGGTAGTGTTTCGTCGTAGCTGTCCAGATGCTGAAATGCCTTAAGAAACCCCTCATTCAGAACGTCTTCGGCCTCTTCGATATTCGACGTGTAACGCAGACAAATACTCTTGGCATACCCAAAAAATTGTTTGAATAGCGTTCGCTGCGCACGCGGATCGTTGGCACGGCAAGCCCTAATGACACTCGGCAGGTCATTTTCGGCGAACGATGGCGATTTTCGAAAGAACAAAGTTTGGATAGTTTATGTAAATGTTTCCGAATATAAATACACTACGCGCGTTCAACGTGTAACGTTGCAAAGGTTATATAGGTTGTCAATATTTTTTTAGCTCGTTTGCCACATTCGGCCATTCTGCTACGTACAGACAGAAAAGGGCTTATTCACCCCATTCATTCGTAGCAGATGAAGGTATTAATTATTGGCGATGAACATACATATGGCTATGGGTTGCCGAGTGGAAAATTAAGCTATATCGGTCATTTTATTCGACAAATCAAACGGTCGGGGCAGGCAGTGTCGGTTGAAGCGTATGCCAATCCTACTATGTCGCAGTTGCTGTTTACGTTAGGAAAACTTCCACTTGAGCAATATGATCTTATTGTTTTACAGATGGATAATACAGCTAATCAACCAATTAGCCCGGTGAAAAAGTTTGGTGACAGCGTTTTAAGTTTGCCGTACTTACCTGATGATTTACCGGAAAATAACTGGAAAACCTTTACCCGTCGACTGAAAGCTATTGCAGGAACTCTACTAACGTCCATATTGCCGATCTATCCACGTACATTTTTATCGGCTTTATTAAAACAAATACGACCCTGTCGGCATAAGGTGTTGCTGCTGACGCCATTCCCGAATCGTCACCCCGTTGAACGGTGGCTGAGTCGGCGAAGTCGGGCTATTATTCTGGAAGAAGCTGACGAAAAGCTGGTGAGTGTATTTGATACTGATTCGGTGATACGTCCTTGCGAAGAATATTTTCTTCCGAACGATGAGAAACATCTGAGCGCCGTGAGTCATGAATTGTTAGGCCGTTCGCTATTCGACTTCTACGTATCGGCTCCAACTATTGTAACAATTCAGACAATCCAACGGGGCGATAAGTGGTTTGATGTATAAAAACAAAGAAAGATAAATAGGTATAAACTCACGAAAAAGCCTTGGCGCAACATTGGAGCCAAGGCTTTTTCGTAATCATATCTTCTATTTGAAACTTGCTTTGTTACGTAGTGCGTCGTAGCGTAGCAACGCTTCGAGGAAATAGTAATCGGCGTATACAATGGGCGTATCGACTTCACTTTTAGCGGGTTTATGTCCTACGCTGTGCTTCAGAATAAAGTTGTTATTCTCGCCCAGATTTGCTTTATAAGCCGGACTAGCCAGACTTTCGAGCATTTTCACCGCCAAGTGGTAATATGTTTTTGCTGATGGACCACCATACGTGCAGAGTTCGAGTAGTGCCGAAGCCGTAATGGCTCCGGCCGACGCATCCCGTTCTTCGTTCGGAATGTTTGGTGCATTGAAATCCCAGTACGGAATTTTATCGGCGGGTAGATTTGGGTGATTGAGGTAAAAATCGGCAATATGACGGGCCTGTTCCAGATATTTTTTATCCTTCGTTTCGCGATACATAACCGTGTACCCATAAAGGCCCCAAGCTTGTCCGCGCGCCCATGCCGAATTATCGGCGTATCCCTGCGCCGTTTTCTTGGCTGCAACCGTGCCGTCTGGATTATAGCAAATGACGTGATAACTGCTGAAATCGGGCCGATAATGATTCTTGATCGTGTTGTCGGCGTGGGTGATACAGATGTTGTAGAACTCTTTATTACCTGAACGTTTGGCAGCCCAGAACAGAAACTCCAGATTCATCATGTTGTCGATGATAACCGGATAATCGTAGTTCTGAAATTTATTCCACGATTTAATCACGCCAACCTGCGGATTGAAACGAGTAGAGAGTGATTTAGCTCCATTAAGCAAAATAGAAGGATATGCTTCATTTTTGGTGAGCCGGTATCCATTTCCGAACGGGCAGTAGAGCATAAAGCCTAGGTCATGCGTTCCTGTATTATACTGCTCCTTCGCTACAGCCATTGTCCATAAATGTGCTGCATCTTTCCACCCGGGAGCTTTAGTGTATTCGTAAATGTGCCAGAGCGATCCGCCAAAAAAACCGCTGCACCACCAGCTTGATTTCCGGTTGTCGGGCGTGCCATCCGGCTTGGTCGATTGCGGAAATTGAGTGGTATCGGGATGGCTCTTCAGCATCAACTCATACTGCTTAGCCGCAAACGCAAATTCATTTTTTACGTTGATAGGTGTTTGCGCAAATGTATTGAAGGCTAAGAAGAAGAGTAAAGCAGCGAAACAATGTTTCATATCGATAATTGATTGGTATAAGAGAGTAAAAGACGTAGCGTTATAGTAGATAAGCAAAAAGTTACGCTGGTATAATCGGACTATAGAATCTTTTACGTTACGTATGAGAAGAACGGAGCGAAAAAATAAAGGGTGAACCCGGAAATTTCGAGTTCACCCTTTATCCATTTTTATGATTTTCGAACTAAGCGTGCGCCACCATTTCCTGTGGTTTCTCTTTATCGTCTTTATTTTCTGTTGTTGTCTCAGGCGTTACGTCTTTCCGACGTGTCAGGTATGTATAAATAACTGGTACTACGTAGAGCGTCAAAACCAGCGAAAATAACAGACCGCCTACAATAACGATACCGAGCGGAACCCGGCTTTTAGCCGCAGAACCCAGCGCGAGAGCCAGTGGTAAAGCGCCGAAAGCAGCTACCAACGTTGTCATCAGAATTGGTCGTAGACGTAGCGCTGCCGATTCGGCTGCCGCTTCGAATTTGTTTTTACCTACTAATCGTTGCTCGTTGGCAAACTCCACAATCAGAATCCCGTTTTTCGTTACCAGACCTACCAGCATGATAATACCAATCTGACTGAAAATATTCAGCGTCTGATTAAACATCCAGAGTGAGAAAACCGCTCCGGCCAGCGCCAGCGGTACCGTAATCATGATGATGAACGGATCGATAAATGAGTCGAACTGTGCTGATAAGACCAGATAAATCAGTACGAGAGCAAGACTAAACGCAAATAACGTATTAGATGAGCTTTCGGCATAGTCACGCGAGGGGCCAGAAAGTGCCGTCTGGAACGTATCGTCCAGCGTACGGGCCGCAACTGCGCGCATGGCTTCTACGCCGTCGCCAATGGTTTTGCCGGGAGCTAGACTGGCCGAGATTGTTGCCGATTTGAACCGGTTGTAGTGATAAACTTGAGGTGGGCTACTAACCTCCTGAAATTTCACCAGGTTATCGAGCTGAATCAATTGGCCGGTGCTCGAACGAACGTAGAACGAGGCTAAATCAAAAGGCTCATCGCGGTCGTGCCGATCTACCTGACCAATTACCTGATATTGTTTTCCATTCATCAGGAAGTAGGCCAACCGACGGTTACTCAAAGCTAACTGAAGCGTCTGTGCTACGTCCTGAACTGAAATGCCAAGGTTGGTCGCCTTTTCTCGGTCGATGGTAATATTCAGTTCAGGCTTGTTGAACTTCAGGTCGGCGTCGGGGTTCACAAAGGTTGGATCTTTCTGAACCTCATCGAGAAAGAGCGGCAGCTTTTCTCGCAGTTTCTCAAAGTTCAGGTTTTGAATCACAAACTGCACTGGCTGACCGCCCCCGCGACCCACCTGAATGGTCTGATCCTGTCCGGGGAACATACGCGCTTCGTTAAACTTACGAAGGTTTTTGGTCAGATAATCGACAATATCCTGCTGCGACCGTGTCCGTTCTGATGCATCGACCAGATTGACCATTACAAACGATGAGTTAACAGAACCTGAACCGGTGAAGCCTGGAGCTACAACGCTGAATGCCAGTTTGTTTTCTGGAATAGAGTCCATAATAAACTGCATGACTTTATCGGTCAGAGCAGCTTGAGCTTCATAGCTCGTTCCTTCAGGTGATGTAATGCTCACACGTGTACGAGCACGGTCTTCTAAAGGTGCTAATTCAGACTTGAGCAACGACCCTAATCCAAAAATCATACCCAAACAAACCACAATCATGCCCAGCGCCCACCAACGTTTACGCATGAAACTGGCCAGCGATGCCCGATAAGATTCATCGAGCCATTCAAAAAATGGTTCGGTTTTCCGATAGAACCACGAGCGTCCGTGATTTTTGCTCGTCAGTTTAACACTTAGAACAGGCGTTAACGTAAGCGATACGAAGGCAGAAATCAATACAGCTCCGGCGACAACAATTCCAAATTCGCGGAACAGCCGACCTACGAACCCTTCCAGAAAGATAATTGGCAGGAACACGATCGCCAGTGTAATCGACGTAGAGACAACAGCAAAGAAAATCTCATTCGAACCTTCTCGAGCGGCTTCTCTGGTTTCCATACCGTCTTCAATTTTCTTGAAGATGTTTTCCGTTACCACAATACCATCATCAACCACAAGACCGGTTGCCAGCACGATACCGAGAAGCGTTAATACGTTTACGCTAAAGTCGGCAACGTACATGATAAAAAACGCACCAATCAGCGATACGGGAATATCGATCAGTGGTCGGAAGGCAATGAGCCAGTCGCGGAAGAAAAAATAAATGACCAGTACAACCAGCACAAACGAGATCAGAAGCGTTTCACCCACTTCCTCAATAGCCCGACGAATGAACGTAGAGCGATCGACTCCGATGTTAACGATAATGTCGTCGGGAAGCTCTTTTTTGATTTGATCGAACCGTTTGTAAAATTCATCAGCAATGCTGACGTAGTTAGCACCGGGCTGTGGAATAAGCGCCATCGATACGCCCACTACGCCGTTTTGTTTCGAAATCGTCTCTTCGTTTTCAGCGCCTAACGTAGCGTAACCTACGTCTTTAAAACGTACAATCTGGTTAGACGTCTGCCTAAGAATCAGGTTGTTGAAGTCATCTTCAGTAGTTAATCGACCAACTGCTTTAACGGTAAGTTCGGTATTATTTCCGTACACTTTACCACCGGGTAGTTCTACGTTCTGCGCGTTCAGTGCCGTCTGAATATCCTGAGCTGTAAGCCGATAAGCTGTTAGTTTAATCGGATCAATCCAGAGCCGCATGGCCTGCCGCTTCAGTCCATAGATATTCACCTGACTGACACCCGGAATTGTCTGTAAACGCTCCTGAAGTACGTTTTCTGCGTAGTCCGAAAGCTGACTCGGATTGCGGTTCGTACTCTGAACGTTCATGAAAATGATTGGATCGGAGTTCGCATCGGCTTTCGTTACCACAGGCGGGGAGTCGATATCCTGAGGGAGTTGTCGCTGTGCCTGTGCAACTTTATCCCGAACATCATTAGCCGCCTGTTCGAGGTTGGCATCCAGATTGAACTCAACCGTAATGGTGCTGGCGCCCAACGAGCTGTTCGACGAAATAGTACGTATGCCTTCGATACTGTTCAGCGATTTTTCGATAGGCTCCGTAATTTGTGACTCAATGATTTCGGGGTTGGCACCCGTATAGTTGGTACGTACCGAAATTACCGGGGGGTCGATGGCCGGATACTCACGTACCCCCAAGAACGTGAAGCCGATAATGCCAAACAGCACAATAACGATGGACATTACCATCGCAAAAACGGGCCGGTTCAGACTAAGCTCTGGGAGACTCATTTAGTTGATGAGTTATATGGTTTTTGGAGTTGTAATGGTTGTAACGTTGTATGGTTACAGGGTTGTATAGTTCTGATTTTTAAAACTCTACAACCGTATAACTCTACAACTGTATAACAGTTCAAGTGATCAGTTTTGTGCAACTTTAGGGGCACCGCCTGGCAAAGGAACAACGCGGTTCACTTTTACCGGCGAGTCAGGTTTTAAGAAGAGCAGGCCCGTTGTGGCTACCGTATCACCAGCCGCCAGACCCGACAGAATCTGAATTGAACCAGCCGTACGTAGCCCCGTTTTCACATCTTTGAATACCGCTTTCCCATTTTTTACTACAATGACTTGGTTAGTGCGTGTTTGTGGAATAACGGCCTGAGTGGGCACAACCAGACTTTGCTGATTCTGAATCGTTAACGTAACGCGGGCAAACGTACCGGGCCGGAATCGAGCCGATGCGTTGTTGACCCGCGCCCGGATACGCAGGTTACGCGTTTGTTCCTCAACACCCGGCTCAACGGCATAAACAACGCCCTGACTTTGTTGATTACTACCATCTACCAAAAACGAAATTGCGCTACCATTCCGCACATAAGGGCCGTATTTTTCGGGGATGGAGAAATCGAGTTTCAACGACGAAACCTGCTGCAAACGAGCAATTAACGTATTAGGCGATACAACAGCGCCTGGGCTAACATTCCGTAGGCCGATGATGCCGGAAAATGGCGCGCGTATTTCGGTACGTTGCAGGTTCGCTTTTACCAGTTCAATATCTGCCAGCGATGATTGAAGATTAGTTGTAACAATGTCGTATTCCTGCTGGCTGATACCGCCACGGGCCAACAATTGTTTGTTACGTTCTTCGGTCCGGCGGGCGTTGTCGGCCTGCGCCTGAAGTTTCTGGAGTTGAGCACGAAGGTCAGCATCAAAAAGCTTCACCAGCAAAGCTCCTTTTGCAACAGGTTGACCTTCCTGAATATTAAGTTGTGTGATACGAGCCGAAATTTCAGGGTAAATATCGACCTGTTCGGCTGCCAATAACGAACCACTGGAAACGATGTCTTCCTGAAGCTGCTTGGTAATAACTACAAAACCATTTACAACCGTAGGAGGAGCGTCTTTTCCTCCACCTTTGCCCCCTTTACTGTCAGCACTTCCTCGTCCGCCCCCACCGGGTCCACCACCTGAGGCTCCTGGAGCCGGATGTAATATTTTATTATACACAATTATCCCGCCGAGAACGACAACGACGAGACCGATAGCAATCCATCTTTTCACAGAGTAAAAATTAGCAAGAGGGAACGAAGAAATAAACGGTACAAATTACGTATTTGTTACAGACTACAAAGCTATTAACGGCTGAAGACTATATCAATCGGTAGATGTTGGGGTAGAAAGCGATTTGTCGCCTAAATCTCATTAAATACAATCCTGACACGCAATAGCTTACCCGTAAAAACGCTCATACTTATTTGTCTTATTTTAACTTCTTTTTAATAGCTAACGCAGATGGTGATACGTATAGCCAATTGGGTATCATTTGGATACGTTACCAGACCCATAAACCGATACCGTAACATTATTCAGGAACTACTCAGTAGTGTTTGCTAGAAAAATATCTTAAAAAAATATTTCTTAGTTAGAAAAAATTCTAAAAAATCATAAAAACACAGGTCTATCAATAAGCTATTTGCCTATAAAAACGCATTTATGATAAATCAGGACGCCATTACCATTAATAATTCGCTAATCATCATGGCGGTGGCTCCCCAGACCCGCTGCCCCTGAATTTGATAAAATGGGGCATCGATCAAGGCGCCCCGTACTTCAATCTGCGTGTCGCCAACAATAGTTTCATCGAGAAGAGTGTGTAGATCCACTTCAACAACTGCTTCAACTTCGCGTGGGTCAGGATAAAAATCGGGCCGGTAAGGCAGAACACCTACTACGGGTTGTACGTAGAAATTACTGGGAGGAATAAATAACTCGGTTAGTAAACCAAGCACCTTTACATCGGATACCCGAATGCCAACTTCTTCCTGAGCCTCACGTAGCGCCGTGCGGGTGAGATTTTCGTCGAATCGTTCCATGCGCCCACCCGGAAATGCCATCTGACCAGCATGAACACCATCGTATTGAGGACGTAGTATGAGCGGAAGGTAAACCGAGTGCTGATAGGGATAAAAACAGATTAACACCGCACTTCGACGAGTTCGCTCATTGGGTTTAATTCCCAGCTTATACCGATTAGACGAGGCCATCTTATGATGGGCTCTTTCTCCAGGCAACGGTTTTTGCAGCCGCTGGCGGAGGTCTTCGGTAAAGCTATGAAATGAGGTGTCAATCACAGTTTTCTGTTCAGCCGGTCCGCCGGTGCGTTACGTTTCAGATGCTACGTTATGTCAACCTAAACTAACTACTTATAGAGCTTAACTAATTCTTCGGCGCATCGTTCACCATCCATTGCTGCCGAAACGATACCGCCTGCATAACCCGCTCCTTCGCCACATGGGAACAACCGTCGAACCGTTACGTGCTCGCAGGTGTCGCGATGGCGCGGAATACGTACTGGTGATGATGTACGACTTTCAACGCCAATAATCTGTCCATCATTGCTCAGATACCCATTCATTTTACGGCCAAAATCACGTAATCCCTGACGTAGCGGTTGGGCAATATGGTCAGGTAATACGTCCATCATGTCGACCGATGCCAGACCGGGCTGGTACGATGTTGGCAGTAATTCGTTTGAGATACGCCCATCCACAAAGTCGGCAATACGTTGAGCAGGAGCTGTTTGCGAGTGTTCAACGTGCTGACTGTTTGCTTTTCGACATGCCCAACGTTCGAGGTCCTGTTGCAGAGCAAGTCCGGCCAGCGGCCCCGCATCGGCATAAGGTTCTAAATCAGTATCGGTAATAGCAACAACCAGCCCCGAGTTGGCATATTGCGAGTCACGACGCGACGGCGACATGCCATTAACAACCAGCTCGCCCGGAGCCGTAGCAGCAGGAACAATAAAGCCCCCCGGACACATACAAAACGAAAAAACGCCCCGTTCTACCCCCTTAAATTTTGTTTGGGTGACCAAACTATAGGAAGCTGCGGGTAAATAATCGCCCCGATTGGGTCGATGATATTGAAACTGATCGATCAAAGATTGCTGATGCTCAATACGTACGCCCATCGCAAAGGGTTTGGCTTCGATGTGAACGTTACGTTCGTGCAGCAACTGAAAAATATCGCGGGCCGAATGTCCCGTAGCCAATACTACGCCAACACCTGTCAAGGTATCACCATTGGCAAGCCCAACGCCTTTGATCTCATTGGTATCCAGAATCAGATCGGTTACTTTGGTATCGAACCGAACTTCGCCACCGGCTTTCAGAATGCTGTTACGTAGGTCGGCTACTACGTTGGGAAGTTTGTTGGTGCCAATATGTGGGTGCGCATCAATAAGAATCTGGTCAGTGGCACCGTGTGCAACCAGAATTTCGAGAATGCGCCGTACATCGCCCCGTTTGGTTGAGCGCGTATACAGTTTCCCGTCTGAATATGTACCGGCTCCGCCTTCGCCAAAGCAATAATTCGATTCGGGATTTACTACGTGATCTTTGTTGATGGCCGCCAAATCGCGCCGACGCAAGCGAACATCGCTACCTCGTTCTAAAACAATCGGTTTTATACCTAATTCAACCAATCGAATGGCGGCAAATAAACCGGCTGGTCCTGCGCCCACAACAATTGCCTGAGGGGCTCGGCTTACATCGTTTTCGGGCTTTTGATAACGTATTAGCGGAGGTGGCGTTTCGCCGGCAAATACATCAGTTTCAATCTGAACACGTACTTGTCTGTTACGGGCGTCTATCGATTGGCGACGTTTTCGAACAACAATTTCTTCCGTATCGGGCAGGGAGAGCTTACGTAGTACGTATTCCCGAAAGGCGGAATCGTCGAACGCCTGTTCGGGCGGAAGTGTCAAAGAAAGCTGATGAATCATAAAATAAGGCCGATTTCTATTCGGCAATTAATCGGAACCAAAATAAGCTTACTTGATAACAGCCGAATATTATTTTGGGTTCTCTTTGTCTCTTTTTAGAAAAAAGGCTTACAAATCGATAGATAAGGTAACTTTACCATACTTTTTCATCGATTAAAATTAAAAAGTACAAATTATCGATAGTAACAAGTAAGAAAATCGAAAATGAAACTAAACCTATTGCCCGTTTTACTGGCGTTTAGCCCACTAGCTTTCGGCCAAACAACAAGCCAAACAGCTATGCCCTGGTCGCAACGGATGGCGGCTTCTATTATAGCCAGCAATCCCGATTCGATTTCCTATAAACGTGATGGACGACAAGTGACAGCCCGTTGGGATTATGAAACAGGGGTTTTGCTGGAAGGTATCAAACAAGTGTGGTATCGTACGGCTGATAATACTTATTTCAATTACATTCAGAAAAATATGGATCAGTACGTACAGCCAGATGGAGACATTCGTACGTATCGGTTGGCCGATTATAATCTGGATTTTATTACGTCGGGTCGCTCGTTGTTGCTGCTTTATCAGCAAAGCTTGCCCGGCAAAGAAAAGTACCGGAAAGCTGTTGATTTGCTACGTAAGCAACTGACCGAGCAGCCTCGCACAAAGGAAGGTGGTTTCTGGCATAAAAAGCGGTATCCATATCAGATGTGGCTCGATGGGCTTTACATGGCTGAGCCGTTCTTCACCGAATACACGAAAGTCTTTGGCGATGCCAAACAATACGATGAGGTTATTAATGAGTTTGTATGGATGGAAAAACATGCCCGTGATCCTAAAACAGGGCTGATTTACCACGGTTGGGACGAAAGCCGGGAGCAGAAATGGGCCAATCCGAAAACCGGTAATTCGCCCAATTTCTGGAGTCGGGCAATGGGATGGTATGCGATGGCGTTGGTCGATGTGTTGGACATTATGCCCGAAAATCAGCCACGCCGTGCCGAATTGTTAGCTATTCTGAATCGACTGGCACCGGCCCTTGTAAAATATCAAGACCCAAAATCGGGCTGCTGGTATCAGATTACGGATCGGATAGGCGACAAAGGTAACTATCTGGAAGCATCAGGGTCGGCCATGTTTGTGTATGCGTTGGCGAAAGGTGTGCGATTGGGTTATCTGCCTGCGTCGATGCTGACCAATGCTCGCAAAGGTTATGAGGGAATGCTGAAAAATTTCATAACTACCGATGCAAAAGGGATGATTCACCTGGAGAAAACCGTTCTTGTAGGTGGCTTAGGCGGAACTCCGTATCGGGATGGTAGTTACGAATATTATCTGAGTGAACCCCTTCGTCAGGACGATTTGAAAGGAGTAGGGCCGTTTATTATGGCCAGCGTTGAAATGGAAATGGCAGACGAAGGCAGTGTAGGTAAAGGAAAAACGGTTGCTGTTGATAACTACTTCAACCACGAATCCCGGAAAGATTACACAGGTAAACCCGAACCATTCCATTACACCTGGGACGACCGCCAGCATTCGGGTTTCTTTTGGTGGGGCAACATTTTTAAGCAACAGGGAGCTAAACTAACTACTATACCGGGTGCTCCAACGTCGGCTTCATTAAAAGGTACTGACGTGTATGTTATCGTTGATCCTGATACGCCGAAAGAGACACCTT
This sequence comes from Spirosoma daeguense, assembly GCF_054776875.1. Classification (NCBI taxonomy): domain Bacteria; kingdom Pseudomonadati; phylum Bacteroidota; class Cytophagia; order Cytophagales; family Cytophagaceae; genus Spirosoma; species Spirosoma daeguense. The sequence goes on along the minus strand of NZ_BAAHBF010000005.1, from coordinate 329,149 downwards.
CACCAAACTACGTTAGTGAAAAGGATATTGATGCCATTGCTAATTGGGTGCAGGCTGGTGGTACGTTGGTGCTTATGGCAAACGATACGTCGAATTGTGAACATAAGCAGTTCAACAAACTGGCAGCTCGTTTTGGTATGCAATTTTTGCCTAAGAACCGGAATATGGTTCAGGGAAATCAGTATGAGCAAGGGAAAATCAGTATTCCTGCTGGAAACGAGATTTTCACAACTACGAGAACAGTATATATTAAAGAATTGGCTCCGATAGGTATAAAAGCACCCGCGAAAGCGGCTGTGACCGATGATGGGGATGTGATTATGGGCGTAGCCAAGGTGGGTAAGGGAACTGTGTTTACTGTAGGTGACCCTTGGTTATACAATGAATACGTTGACGGACGTAAAATTCCGGCTCAGTTCGAGAATTATAAAGCTGCTAAAGAATTGGCTAACTGGTTGTTACGTCAGGGCGGAGTTTCTGCGCCTAAATCGGCAACTAGCAAGCGATAGGCTAATTGTTACGTAAAGAAAAATGCCTCCTGAAAATTCAGCATTTTCAGGAGGCATTTTTCTTTAGCGTTTGCTACGTATGGATGTTAGTTTCGGTCAATTAAATCCCACAAGTTACCGTATAAATCTTCGAAAACAGCTACGGTGCCGTAGGCTTCTTCAGCTGGTTCTCGGACAAACCGGATACCATTAGCTACGAAGTTGTTGTAATCGCGCCAGAAGTCGTCGGTGTGTAGAAATAAAAAAACTCGTCCACCTGTTTGATTGCCTACACGGCTTTCCTGTTCATTCGTAGTGGCTTTAGCTAATAATAAACAACACTCTCCTGAGCCGTTTGGCTTCACCAGTACCCAGCGTTTTGTGTCGCTCAGGGGCGTATCTTCAATAAGTGTGAAACCTAATTTCTGGGTGTAAAACGTTATGGCTTCATCGTAGTCATTGACTACCAGCGCAACATGAGCCAGTCGTTGATTCATAATGTAGGAATAAAAAAAGTGAGGCCGGAAGATGTAAAAGCTATCGACCCGGCTCGCGTAAGTATCGTTCGAGACGGCCTTCCAGTTCGTGCAGACTCAGATTGGTGAACAACTCTCCGTTAATTGCAAGGGATAAACGGCCACTTTCCTCCGAAACGGCGATAACGGCAGCGTCAGTTGCTTCGCTCATACCGAGCGCGGCCCGGTGACGGAAACCAAGAGAAGGTGGTAATTCATCATCTTCAGAAACGGGCAAAATACAACGAGCGGCTTTGATTCGCCCATCGCCAATAATAACTGCACCATCGTGAAGTGGACTATATTGGCTGAAAATGGCTAGTAACAGTGATTTTGTTACCTCGGCATCGATTGGCTCACCCGATTGCGTGAACTTCTCAAGATCGTCGTTTTTCTGAAGAACCAGCAATCCCCCCGAAAACTCGGCACTGAGTGCTTTACAAGTATCCAGAATAGGTTTTAACGGAGTTTGAGTTTCTGCACGCTCTGTTGTATTACGTAGCAGCCAGCGTCGAAAAAACCGATTGTTAGTCAGATTAGTCGACTTACCGATGAGGAGTAAAAAACGTCTGATTTCATGCTGGAAAATAATAATCAGCGCCAGGGCACCCACACTGATGAAGTATTCCAAAATGGTCGTCATCAGGTTCAGACCCAGCGCTTTGACGAGTAGATAAGCCAGATAAACCAGTAAATAACCAACAAAAACCCGACTGGCTACACTTCCACGAACGAGGTTATAAATCTGATAAATGAGCAAAGCCACCAAGCCGATGTCGAGCAAATCGAGCCAACCGATGTCTAAAAATCCCAGGCGAAAAGCCAGCATTATACGTAACGAGTCAGGTTTAAAGGGGTTAAAGATAAAAAGAACTCAATTGGGTTAGCTGACATTCGCCGGTTTCTTTGCCCATAGTTTAGCATACGGGCTCAAAACCGTTGTACTACAGGCTAATTGTTTCACCTTCGATGGCTAGATACGTTTCTGGAAAAACAGCTCTGGCTTCATGTAAAAACAGATTGTAGTCTTTGTAGCGCGACGAAAAATGACCAATAAGTAAACGGCCAGCGCTGGCTTTGGCGGCAATAGTGGCTGCCTGCTGAGCTGTAGAATGAAACACTTCAGCAGCACGCTGCGCATTATCTTCCAGAAAAGTGGCTTCGTGATACAGTAAATCGACGCCCTGCAACTGCGGAACCAGCGCTTCTACGTAGCGTGTATCGGAGCAAAACGCATAAGAGCGGGGAGGAAGACCCGGTTCTGTGTAATCAGTAGCTGCATACAATAGCTGCCCGTTTGCATCCAGAATATCCTGTCCTTCTTTGAGTTGCTTTAAATAATCAATAGGCGTATCTGACGGTAGTTTATCGCGTAACAGCTTGGCTTTGTGCGGTTTTTCCCGGAAAAGATAGCCACTGCAATCGATTCGATGCTCCAGCGGAATCGACTCCACCGCCATAAATGAATTATCAACGAGCTTAATAGGCTGAGACGGATCAACAGCCTGAAAATGCAGGTTATAGCCTAGCCTTGAATCGGAAATGCGGAAAATCGTAGTCAGTATCTCATCTAATCCACGCGGGCCAAACAGATACAAATCTTCGGTACGTCCGGCCAGATTAAATGTTGATAGGAGCGGAGCCAGCCCGAAATAATGGTCGCCATGAAGATGGCTGATAAAAATGTACCGCAGCCGCCCGGCCCGAATACGTTGCTCCATCAGCCGAAACTGAGTGCCTTCGCCACAATCGATAAGAATATGCTCATTACCGATGGTTAGTAGCTGAGCCGTCTGGTGAAGGTGTAACGTGGGCGTAGCTGAACCGGCGCCCAGGATGGTGAGCGCAAACGGTTGATGAGCCGGACGGTGCGGATGAAAATCGTGTTCAGTATCGGTCATTACGTTAAACATCGGCCCGACCAACGCTACCTTCTGCGTCGTATTCGTCGTCCTCTTCACTCCGGAAGTCGTTTTCTAATTCATTCATGAACACAGCATCGATTGCTTCCTCCACAGTTGGGAGAATCGTTAAGTCGCTGATGTTGGCCCGATCCAGAAAATCGATCAGGCTATCGTTTTTCGTAACCAGCACAAGCAGGCCAAGTTCATTGCTACATTGACGACTAATTTTTCGAAGGCTCATCACCCCAGCCTGATCCACGGTTTGTACAGGAGCGAAATCAACAATAATGTTGCTGTAGCCTTCCCGGAACAAGTTCCGGCTCAGTGTTTCGAAATCGGTATTTACGATTTCGTCGAGCTGACTTTCTGCCAGTCGAATCAGCGCGTACCGTTCGTTTTTTTCAATAGTATAGTTCATATTAGATTGTATATGGAGGGAATGGGAAATATCTGGATTGGTTCACAAGCTATGTGAAAGCGTTTTCGATTCCCGAACGTATTATGAATGTAATGCCTGTAAAATATTGGTTTCAAGTCGTTCGAGTGGATTGGTTGAATCGGCAGGCTGAAACTGCTGTCCCGTAACGGTTTCGAACAGTTCAACGTAGCGTTTACTGATCTGATTCACCCATTCGTCCGACATTGTCGGTACAACTTGCCCCGTTTTTCCCTGAAAGTTATTCGCAATAAGCCATTCTCTAACGAATTCTTTCGACAATTGTTTTTGTGGAAGCCCTGCTTTCTGGTTTTCGTTGTAGGTATCGGCATAGAAATAGCGAGACGAATCGGGTGTATGGACTTCGTCTATCAAATATACCTTTCCGTTCAGATTACCGAACTCATATTTCGTATCCACCAGAATTAAGCCTTGCTCAGCAGCCATTGCTGTACCACGGTCAAACAAAGCCAATGCATATTCTTCCAGTTGTATGTATTCGCTTTCGGGAACGATGCCCCGGCTTAGAATTTCTGCCCGGCTAATGTCTTCATCGTGTCCTTCATGTGCTTTGGTCGATGGCGTAATAATTGGTGTAGGGAGCCGGTCGTTTTCATGTAGACCATCTGGTAACGTAACGCCACAAAGTGTTCGAATGCCATCGCGATACGTCCGCCAGGCGTGGCCCGCCAGATAACCACGTACCACCATTTCAACCGCATAAGGTTCGCACCGAAGGCCAATACTTACATTAGGATCTGGTACGTTGAGAAGCCAGTTCGGAACAATATCGGCTGTTGCTTGTAAAAAGTGAGCTGCTGTTTGGTTGAGTACCTGCCCTTTGTATGGAATAGGGCGGGGCAGCACTACGTCAAAAGCTGAAATTCTGTCGGAGGCAATCATAACCAGTTTTTCTCCATCGCCCTGATTGGCAAAGGAATAGACATCCCGTACTTTACCGCGATAAAAACTCGTTTGACCGGGGAATTGAAAATTAGTTTCCTGAATGGCGTTCATTTAATCGAAATAAAAAGTGTTCTTGGTTTCAACTGCTACGTTTCGGATGCGATACTTTTTGTTTAAAATCAGATTTGAAACGATGCGTATATGTTAAAGTTTTTCAATGACGATAGCGGATGCTCCGCCACCTCCATTACAGATGCCAACAGCTCCATAACGTGCGTTATTTTGCTGTAATACGTTGGCAAGTGTAGTAACGATACGTGCTCCAGATGCGCCAAGCGGATGGCCAATGGAAACAGCTCCACCAAAAGCGTTCAGCTTTTCCTGTGGAATATTCAGTACTTTACTAAAGGCCAACGGAACAACCGCAAACGCTTCATTTATCTCAAAAAAATCGATGTCTTCGGCTTTCAGGCCCGCTCGCTCCAGTGCCAGCGGAACAGCTTTTGTAGGAGCGGTGGTAAACCATTGTGGTTCCTGTTCTGCATCAGCATAAGCGAGGATATGGGCCAGCGGCTTTACGCCCAATTCATCTGCTTTCTGACGACTCATCAAGAGCAGGGCCGAAGCACCATCGCTTATGGGCGATGAACTGGCGGCTGTTACGCTTCCGTCGGGAGTAAAGGCTGCCCGCAACGACGGAATTTTGTCGTAAATTACATTCTTATACTCTTCGTCTTCGCTTACGGTCACGCTTCCTTTACGTCCCGGTACCTCAACTGGTACGATTTCGGCACCAAATCGACCATTTTGCGTACTGGCTTCCGCCCGGCGATATGATTGAATGGCGTAAGCATCCTGTTCTTCGCGGCTAATAGCGTACTGTTTCGCTGTCTGATCGGCAAAAACACCCATCGCACATTGATCATAAACATCGACCAGTCCATCGCGTGCGAGACCATCAACCAGTTCAGCGTTACCGTATCTATAGCCAAATCGTGCTTTGGGTACGTAGTAAGGCACATTTGACATGCTCTCCATACCACCTGCTAGTACTACGTCGGCTTGGCCAAGTTGAATCGCCTGAGCCGCAAGCATAATCGCTTTGGTACCCGACGCACAGACTTTATTGATTGTTGTACAGGGAATATTTGGGGGCAAGCCAGCCTTAAGAGCCGCCTGTTTAGCAGGAGCCTGACCAAGATTGGCCGACACTACGTTGCCCATGTAAACTTCCTGAATAAGTTCTGAAGAAATTCCGCTACGGCTAATCGCTCCACGTATGGCGGCAGCGCCCAAATCAATAGCCGATAGACTAGAGAAAGCTCCCCCGAAACTTCCGATAGGGGTGCGTACTGCCGAAATGATAACAACATCGTTCATAATACGTAGTCTAGTAATAATCTACTACCACCGATTTTCTCCAGCCGATGGTTTGCTTCTCGAGCGCCTGGCCGATCTGGTTAAGGCATACGGTAAATCATCGGACTGCATTGCTTCGAGCAATTGAAGGGCCTGCGCTTCATTCAGATTCAACCGCTGGAAACGACGTAACAGTTCGTCCTGTCGCTCTGAACGTTCAACCTGCTGACCTCCTGTAGGAACGGGCTTGTTAACCGGTGGAGGCTGTGATGGATTTTTTTGATTAGGATTAGACTTCGGTTTTTTGCCCGAATAATATTTTTTGACTAGCTCAAAATTATATCGAGCGGGTTCGTTTTCCGGATTTTCGAGCAGAGATTCCTGAAACAAAGCAAGTGCTGTTGCACTATCGCCAGACAGGCAGGCCAATACGCCTAACTGATGAGCTGCCGCTGTTCGTAATTCGGGGCTACCCGAATAAAGCAACGACTCATATTGGGGCTTCGCTTTCTGGTATTGTTTTAATTGAAAGTAAGTATGCCCTAGGTTCAATTGAACCGAAGGTTCAGGCGTTTTAGCAACCTGACTGAGATAGGTATATAACCGGAGAGCTTGCTTAAAATCGCCTGCCTGATATGCCTTTTGAGCTTGCTGACGCGCCTGATTATTCTGTGAAATCTGGTTCACAGGAAGCTTCTCAGACCATAACAACCAAGCAGCAACAAGGAAGTAAAACATAAATAATAGCTTCGTTCAAATTTAACTATCTCCTGGTTTTGGATAGGTAAGAAAGGCAAAGGTATTACGAATAAAAGCCAAAAATAAGACGAAACCTTGAGATAGGTTTCATAAACGGAAGGTACGTATGGTCACAATTAGATCGAGAGCCAGTAAACCTAGGGCCGCCAGAAGGAAATAATAATATTTATTAGTGGATACAGCTATCCGGCGTTGATCGATTGAACGCCCTTTTAAGGTGCGGATAATATTTACTAACTCATTCACATACTGACCATTAGCGTCGGCTTCCAAATAGTATCCCCGGCCATCGCGAGCCAGTTCTTGTAGAAAAGATCTATTCAGACGTGTAAGAACAATTTGTCGATCAGCATCTCGTACAAAATCTCGCCCATCGCGAATAGATGCACCGCCGTCTGTACCTATACCTACTGTTATTACTGATACTCCCTGCGTCCTTAACTGATTCATTAATGTGCGTTCGCAGGCTCCGAAATTTTCTCCATCACTAAATACGATAATTGATTTTATGCTTGTTTGTGCAGCCGGCTCGGCAAGCAGCTTTTGGCGAGCGAGGTCAAGTGAACTGCATAAATCGGCTCCTCCTGTTGGGGAGGCATTGGTATGTATTTCCCGACTAAACTGTTTCAATGCATTGTGATCGGCTGTAAGTGGCGATAAAACAAAAGGATCGTCTGTTGCCAGAATAAGGCCAAAGCGGTTGGTTGGTAACGTATCACAGAGTTGTTGAATATCATACTTAATACGTTCTAAACGAGTAGGTACTACATCGCCAGCATCCATTGATCTGGATACGTCAACGATTAGATACGTATCGCGATCAGTAGTAACAAAATCTCCTTCGGCCTCTCCAAAGGAAGGTCCAAGCAGAGCTATAATTAATAAGGTTAGATAACTTCCTCTTAAAAATAGTTTAGGAACTACACCCCAAGCTGTTGTATTAAGCTGTTTAGCCAGCCGGAACGTGCGCCAGATATAAAGTGTATACAGACCAATAAATAAGGCAATGAAAATAAATTCTGTACGAGTGAAAAAAAATAGCCAATTCATGCTGAGTAGGTATCAGCCTGATGCTGAGCCAAAAAGATAAAATGTAAAGCGCATCAGGAAGGCGAAATTAACAATTCTGAAAATATTTTCTGGATTACCCCTTGCTGAAAACGAATAATACCTCTATCTTTGTGTCCCAATCATTCAGGAACGGATGATATGGGCTTCGGAGAGATGCCTGAGAGGCCGAAAGGAACAGTTTGCTAAACTGTCGTACTGGTAACGGTACCGAGGGTTCGAATCCCTCTCTCTCCGCAGGAGTACACAAATTTCGGGGTGTAGCGTAGCCCGGTATCGCGCCTGCTTTGGGAGCAGGAGGTCGTAGGTTCGAATCCTGCCACCCCGACACTGAAAATCAAGCACTTAGCAGAAATGTTAAGTGCTTTTTTCATTTTGGTTTGCATAGCGGTTTGCGTTTTTGAGGAGTGGATTCGTCAGTATTCACTAGTGTATTATAAAAAATACTTTGTTATTGATTACAGATAAATGGCATTTACCATATAGTAGTTAATGATAATCATATAGTAGTTAATGATAATCATATAGTAGTTAATGATAATCATATAGTTCTATGTAACATCTAGGACTTCATAAAAAATCTATTTATCTAAAAAATAAGATTAAAAATTACAGTTTAATACTCCAGCTTACGAGATAGTTAAATCCTAGACCCAAATGTAAATTTGATAGCATTTTAATACCACTATATCTCTTATACTTCTCTTGCAGACATGTAGCATATTTAATAAATACGTTACATGTCTGCAAGGTGTTAAAAAGTCAAAATTCACTCATGAAGTACAGAAAATTTGACTAATATACACATATGCTTATATGAATAGCGTATAAACAAAATTAAGAATACAAAAAGTATCTATTATTCCTAAAGCTTTTCAATCAAGTTCAAAGCTTAAATTTCTAATGCGCTCATTGCCGTATTTACGGACATTACCCTCAATATAATCCCTAATAGCGTTATCCGCTACTTTTTTTGCGTCATCCACTGTCATGATAGATATTTCGGAATCCTTGCTTAATCCTACACTATTATAAGATGTGCCAAATCTTAAGCCAGTTTGAGCATTATCAGGTATCCACCATCTATCGTGAAATGGAGATTTAAAATTGTTTTCTCGTCCAGTGTTTTGCTCACTTTCCCTCCAAATAATTTTTACAGTGGTAGGCGGAGGTGAATCAAATGATAATTCTTGCCATTTATTCTTATATACCTCTTCATTATTTTCATAACGATTGTTATTTCCTTCTTTACTTGTTAATATAAATACTTCACATTCTGGAACTACAGACTTTATCAATAATAAAGCTGGAAGATCATCTTCGGTAAAATATGGGTCTAAAATATTTAATGAATTAACAACGTTTTTTTCAACCCAATCTCTTAAGAAAGAATCAAATTTTTCTCGCTCGCCAATCTTAAAATATAAATCAGAATTTGCCACTGATGTATTAATCGCCCTCAGCCTATTTTTTATTTTAATTGGACTATTCTGAGATAAGATGTCTATTAGGCTTGAATTGAAAATAGTTGCATCAAAAATAGTTTGTAAAAAATCAACATTCTTTTGTGATGTACTTTTTTCATATTTTTTTAGAAGACTTTCTATGTATAGCGAATACAAAAGATATGAATCGGATAAAGTGTAATTCAAAGCTTGTTTAACTATATAGTATAAATCATTAGAATTCTTTGGAACTGTCCGACCGGAATTTAGCTGTTTTAGCGCATTTTCAGAAAATGTAAGTAAATCGCGTTTTTTTACTATATCATGTAAGTTTTTATAATTTGATGAAACCTCTTTACGCTTTTTTAAGGAGTCAATTTGCTGGCTAACTACTTTTTTTATTTTATTTTTTTTAACAATATCACTATCAATCAGATTTAAATAATTATCTATATTATCAGGATCATGCTGAAACATTAAATCGATCAAGTCATTATGCTTTTCACTCATATCTTCATCTTGAATATTATTAATACTTCCAATAACTTCACTTGTTACTTTTGTGAAATCACTCTTACTTACTTGTGAAAAGTTTTCTAATATGTCATCTAATCTCTCAAATCTATCATAATTTGAAGGTATATTATTTGACTCAGTATATGCTAAATTTAGCATTTCTAATTGAAATTTTTTATTTTTTTGATCTACTGATTGTGCGATCTTAGTAAGAACAAATACAGAGTCTGACTTATTCGGAATATCAATTGCTTGACTTTTTAATGCATTCCACTTTTTCTCATTAAACTGATCTAAACTTGCTAGTAAAACTTGAGAAGCAATTTTATATCCATCATGTGATATTCCATGCGCTTTCTTAGGAAAGCAATTGTCGACAATTGTTGACAAATCCTTTTTTATAATATTAATTTGGCTTGAGACTAACTTATAATTTTTTAAGCACTTTATTAGTAGTGAAATTATAATGAAAGCTTTTTCATCACTATTAACTTTTTCGACTAATAAGCAAATATCTTTAGCCTCTTCATATTGTAACTCATAACCCTTATCATTAAAATCAAGAGGTTCATCTAATAATGATTTTGTCATGATGAAATAACAAACATTATATATAGATTCATCGCTATCAATGTCAGACATTTCAGCAATTAATTCAAAAAATGTCTGAGGATGATATAAATATAAAGTAGGAGAAATATTCTTTATAATGAAACTTTTATAACCTTTATCTTTGTCATTTAAACTGTACAAATTTGGCTTAACGTGCTCTTTAGTGACTTTTCTAAATAAATCAAATTTTTCTCTTTTATAAAAGTTTAATGATACGTCACTCCACAATCTAGCCTGTTCACCAAAAGAAGGTAGTACATTAATAAGGTTTTCAATTTTTATTAGACTACTGTCAATATCTTTTAAATTCTTTATTAATGCGCTAAAAGCTCTTATTGCAAGTTTTATACTTAGAATATATGTATTTGGTATTGATGTAGAGTCAAGTAAGCTTGCACTTTCTCTCTCTGATATTGAATTTAATAAATACTCTGTGGCAATATCATTCAATTTTACTTTCGCAAACATACTTGATATTTCGAATCCAAGATCTACTTTATACCAAGATAAATCAATTGAACTCCAAGATGATTTTAATAGATCATATAGTGAATCTGTAAAGGATTTTTTAGTGCCATCATTTTCTAATATCACAATACTGTACACTAGTGCCTTGCACTTTAGCCATAAATGATCTAATTCAGTTCCTTTATTTATATAAAACATCAATTCATCTATAACAAGAATTTTAAAATTTTCCCTTACAGAGAGAAAGTTTAATATTCTTACAACAACCCTTTCTTTAGTATCTTTGTCATAAATTAGATTATATGATTGTTTTATGTATTCAAAATTGATATTCTTAATTTTATTTTGCTCTATATAATGAGTAATTATATTATATAAGCCCTTGTCTCGTCTATATTGAGTATTTATTTTTTGTAAATATTTTAAAGAGAGATTGTAATCAATATTTGCAATGTTTTTTATAGATGTAAATACCAAACTCTCATGAAAAGCTGTATCATTTAAAAGTTTTTCTATACTTGAATCCAAGTCATTAAAAACTAAACTTACTAAATTTTCCTCTAATTCAATAGTATCTTTATAGATAGACTTTGATAATACAAACCAGAGATATGATAAGCAATTTGACTTTATACATAAATCTTTGATTTCATCTAGCTGAAAGAAAATCTCAACAAATCTATCTTTAGCTAATGAGTAGTTATAAGTTGCAACAGTCTCTGCTAATAATATTTGAAGCTTGATATAATCTTCGCGTGGATTAACAATACTGTTTCTTTGGCTATCAAATATTTTTAATAAATTAACTTTTTGTTGTACATCTTGGATTTCTGGTAAGGGCCGAGCAATATTATATAATAGTGTTGAAGAGGGCAATTCATCTGATGAATTGCTGATTATTATATTTAACGTCTTTGCTATTACTTCATGGACTTCTATAGAGTTTTTATTGATTTCTATCCAATTTTCTAAAAAAAACAATTTTCTAGAGACGTCTCCTATATCATCGACACGTCTTATAATTTGCTTTGAATTGTAATCTCCTAAAATACCTGCTAGAGCATTTATATCATTTCTATTATCTTGATTTTGAATTTTTGAAGTAATAGATTCAATATTATTTGATAAGTCATTTGTATCAATATTAGCTCTAAGGGCATCTATAGATAAATGTGTATATGCAATATCTCTAAAACTAGTTCTCGGGTTATTTTTACTTATGCTTTCAATAATATCTATAGATAGATCAGGACAACTATATAGAAGATTAGAAGCAATAGATAAGGATTTTTCTCCTAAATCAATAATATTAATTTGTTGGTAGAGTTCTTTTATTTGATCAATAAGTTCAGGCTCTACTATTAATTGATTTATTTTTTTCTGTTTCGCTAATTCAGAAAGCAAAATGAATCTATCTTCTTTTAGATATGCATTTGTTGCTATATTATATGCTTCGGTCGACTGATTTAAAGAAATTCTTGCATCGACTTCACTTTCAAAAGCTTCGTATCTTTCAATATCTTTAAACGAAGATTTTAGTAATGCAAATTGTAAGAAATATGCTGAATATTTATCAAATTCAAATGAAGCATTAATGCCGGATTCAAATTGTTGATTAATAGAAGAGAAAGATTGATGACTCTGTAATAGTATAGCAAAATTTTCTATTGATAATAGTTTTATTAAATCTTTATGTTTTTTAGCTTTTTGATAAAGATCAGATAAATTATTGATGGATTCATCTGAGTTTGGATTTTCAATATAGTAATCAATCGCTAAGTTAATTGCCTCTTGCTTATATTTTGAAAGTTTTTTTGATGCAAAAGATCTAAAATATTCAGATATATATGTGATTATTTCGTCATTTTTTGATAGAAAATTGTAATTAGTGATTATTTTTTCTACTTCGTCTGTACTTAACTTTAATCTTTTTGATAGCCCAGAAACGGTATATTTATAATCGTCAAATGCTAATAGTGATAATAATAATTGATGGTTTTTAGCATTTTTTACATTCTTCCACTCTATTTCTAATAAATCTGTCTTTTCAGTTATATCCTCTGAGAGAAACTTTGATACACTATACTGATTACATAACCTTTTAACTTGAACTAGTTTTTCTGGAAAACCCTTTTGTGCAATTTTATAGAGCTCATTAATTTCAGTTTCATCTGTTGTTAAATCTTTTAGAAAATCTTTTGTTTCCGTGTAGCTAAAAAACGATAATGGATAGCTTCTACTTTTTATACTTGAATACGGAATAATATTTTGAAGAGTATCAGAGTCGCCACTTATTAAAAATCTAACTTTTCCCCATGGCAAATCAGCGATTGTGTTAAATAATACTTCCCTCTTCTCTGGATTTATTTCATTTAGACCATCAAAGACAAAATAAAGAGGTTTTTTGACTTTTTTTATAAACTTGTCTAATTGAGGCCGTATTTCAAAAAGTGTAATGTCAGATTGAATTTCTGGATTAATTTTATTGTTAATGCAAAAATAAATTTGATTATAAAGACTAGCTCGAAAAAAATTAATATCGTAAGTAAATCTATCTGCTGGATTTACAAAATGAGTGATTGAGTTTATAGGGTTTTTTTTTGCAAATTGAGTTAATAAGGTGGTTTTACCAATACCAGTATTTCCTTCAATAAACACAATATCAATACCATTATCAAATGTTCTTTCAATAGTGTCAATCACCGTGGCTCTACTCACTTCTATTTCCAGTGACTCTGGAATTGTATTACTTATATCAAGCAGAGTGTTGCTTTTAACTTCTATTGTTTCCATAATTTAGGAGTGGCTTTTGTTTTTTAACTCACTTATTTATCGTTTTTGCCTATAATGTATATTTACATTATGTTCATATACGCATAGTTAGTACATTTAGACTACTATTTTAAAGGTTATATACTATTTGAAGAAAATTTTATAATTTTTCTATCGTAAATAGTATATTTAGTATTGTTAAGTCGCTGGATATGAATAGGTTAAAGTTTTTTTAGAATTTAAGGTATAAAATTTGTTATAATTATCTTTTATATTTTTTGAAAAATTATGGATTTTATACATGTAAATGGCTACATAAAACTGATTGATTTAATGATTGTAACCAACTATAATCTGTTACTTTAAAGCCTATTTATAAATAAGCTTTAAAGTAAATCTTTTAAATAAGCTCTATTACTACATGATTCGGTATGTGAATTTGATGATAGTAATTCGATTTAATTTACTTATTCATTAAATGAGAAAGTAAATATCGCCTAAACCTTACCTAGGAAAAATAGCCTTTTTTACGGCGCATAGGCCTAGTTATTTTAGGGCGGCTGAAAGGTACTGCATATTTCGTATATACCGCACTCCGAACGGCGTCTAATGCATGATTATAGGCATCAATTGGGGTATTAGTTGCAACTCCACCAGCCATGATCCATTGATAGTTGCGCACTTCTCGACGAAGGTTTAAGCTCCGTTTAGTATAATGTACTTGATACTCCTTTAACTTTTGAATTCCTGCATTAATCGACCCTTGTCCTTTCGTACAGGCCTTGATATTCAAACCTTTGTATTGATTGTTTCCTCTTCTGATTTCTTCAATACTTTTGGGTTCGGCATTATCTGCTATTATTTCTTCATAAGACGAAACCTTAGCTAAATGCGCTCGTTGTATTATATCGGGATTGGTTAAACCTGTTTCATAGATTAACTCATCTAAATACATATTTTTCCCTGATAGCCCAATTCGAATAAGAGTGGTTGGATCATTTGAGTAACCAAAGTCCATTCCTAAAAACTGAACATTGCAATCTGGAAATGTATCTACTTCTACCCAATCTGAAAATACTAATGCTTCGGTTGAGGGCTTGGGGTCTTGCTGATATAAGCTATTAAATGTTAGTCCACTATTATGCTGGATAGAATGTAAGCGTTCCAATGAATGGCGTTCTGGCCATAAGGCAGAGCCTACTGGGCGTAAATCATATGGTACTTGGTCTGCTGTTTTGATCGCTGGAAAGATGATGACATCCCAGCCCTTAGGATTTTCTTCGGAACGATATCCGTCACGTTCTAGAAAACGGCCAGCCGGATCATCCTCATCCCAACGGGTTGTAACGTACAGAATCTGACTGTCGTTATGAAAGCGAGTTTCAACAACATCTACAATCCAATTCCAAGTATTCTCCCGAATTGTTAAGGATTGGGCTTCTAAACGGTCTTTTATTAAATCGTCAAGAATTGCTATATCAACTGAATCACCTGTTAAGGGGCCTTGTCTACCAACAGATTTTAAAGAGCCTCTATAGCCTACTAGTTCAAATTGTTCAGTAGTTCTTGCAACTGCCTCATCTTTGGCCGTTCCCAATCGTATATTTGGGAAAAGCATTTGATAGCGAGATGAAGTTAATCGCTGCTGTATTTCTCTGTTAAACTTCTTTGCTTTGGATGCTGCATAACTCAATACGGCAATGCGCAGGTTAGGATTCAGCCCAAATAGGTAAGGCGGAAAACAGCGCGTAGCAATTTCACTCTTACCATTCTGAGGAGGCATAAACACCATTAATTTGTTGACCTCTCCTTTGGCAAATGCTTGCATCTTATGGCAGATTACCAAATGGAACCAAGTCATCTGATAGTCAGAATTAATATATTGTACAAAGTGGCTAAAGTCACGTCTGGCTAACTCTCTTCGTACCTGCTCTAGGCGGATTTGGTCAGGGGTTATCATGGTTTTGTCTGGCTTTGAATTGTAGTTCAGTTAAGAGTTGATTCAAATGCTCATTGCTGAGATTACTAAGTTCATTTGATTCAATCTTACCTAAATAATTAATTGTCTGCTGATCACGCCATTTAGTCGGTTGACGGTTCTTGAGCCAGTTTAGAGCAGCTCCTGTATCAGGGGGGATAAGCTTGGTTATCTCCTTAACGACTTTCATCTCATCGTCAACTAACTCACGGATCACCTCAGTATAATTCATGCCTGTAGCACGTTTATATAATCCTTCCGCAACGTTGGCATCGGCTATTTTTTTTCCTTCTTGGACTGCCTGCAAAAAATCAGGATGTTGGTGTCTCCAATTGTCAATGGTTCGAATTGATACGCCAAAAGCTGTGGCTAATTCCTCATCAGTGGCTCCTTCAAGTAAACAGAATTTACGAGCTTGTTCGGCGTATTCAGATTTGTATTTAGTTGGAGCACCTCGTTTTTTATGGTTCATTTTAATTTGTTATTTTAGATAAACAATCGCACGACTGTCACCAGTAATTTTAAAAATATTTAGTGACATGTAAGTGATTGATTATGAGTGTATAATGATTGAAAATATTGTCACCAATCATGACTTGCAAAAGTTTATACTGTAAGATTATGTAGTTCAAAATATTTATTATCAATATTCCCTCTTTTATACATTTTATTATTTTAAGTAATGACAATGGTGACACTTAAGTAATGTATTGATAATCAACTTAAGGCTTGTCACCAATTAACTTTTTTTAGAGTGACTTTTGGGTGACATTAGTGACAGTACTTTCAAGTAATACCACATCGTACCCCCATGCCCGTTTGCTATGGTCTATCCGCTTTTGTTTACGTGTAAATCCACACGCGTTTAATTCACGTCCCATCTTACGATCATCAAGTCTACGATTATTAAGTTTTAATTCTAGCTTTGCCAAGATATCCATCGTGCTCATAAATTGAACTTGCTCACCACCATTACCAGTCGGAACCTGTAAGTATTGCTCAATAAGTTGTCGCTCAACAGACTTATTTTGAAACTCTTCTGTTTGACTTCCTAACAAAATCCTTTCCTCTTTGGTGAGAGTAGATTGTTCACCTGCATGATAAGCGTGATAGGCTTCCATAATCAAATCAATCTTATCAATGGAATTGTAGGCTTCATGATTTATCGACAAAACATTGATTGGAATTATTCGGCGATTGTACTCCGGTTCGCAGATTATACCTTTATGATTGCTAGTCGCACAAAGAACAGCTAATCGAGGTAACTTAACTGATTTCTTAGCATAGACTTCTCGAACATTGAAATATTGCTTGGAGGTAATGGCTTTGAAATGCTCCATATCCTTCGTGTCTCGCCCTTTGAATTCATCATTAATAGCAAGAATATGCTTGCACATATCAATATATTCATCTTTATCGGCAGACCATTTTGAATCGTAAGCATAAGCTTGCCATTCTTCAGGAAGGAGGTATCTAAAAAACCACGTTTTACCGATACCATCACCACCAGTAAGCACAAGTACTAAGTCACAAGGTTTACCGTAGATTGAACCAATCAATCCAATAAGCCATTTGCGGAGGAAACGGTAGACATGCGTAGATTCAAAATCACTACTCCCCAAACCAGTGTCTGAGGCAATCGTGTTAGCCAAAGCCTGAATATTGCCAGTTTGCCCACGCTGTTTATAGCGTTTAAAAAATGAAGTAAACGGATTAAAAGACTCACAGACAACTCTACTATGAATGATCCTATACATATCATCGAAGCGTACACTATCTCCTAATGCACGCTTAATATTAAAGTACATTGCATTGTAGTGATAGTCTTCAAGCGGATTGCCATTATCATCCTCAAAGTCACGTTTTACTTCGTTGTAACGTATTGAATAATTCATTTTCAAAAAATCTGCTATCTGATCAAACAGAGTTTCTTGAATATCAAAAGATTCATTACTCGCATAAACTTGCTCAATAATAGGTTTTGCGAATTCCTCAGTAGAGCCCATTAATTCTATGGCAGTCTTCAAGCAGCTTTCAATAGTCACTTTGTTACGCTTTGAAGCAACAGCTTTACCTACAATTTCTCTGGTTTCAGGGGTCATTATATCAATCCCTGCTAGTTTGCAATAGTAATAAAATGTACCAATTGTGATTTTTTGCGGCTGAGTCTTGACTAGGTAATTAAACTTCTTTTCAACTTCAACCGAGTTGTAGTCATCATTATGCTGGCTTATTTGCTGAAATAAATCCAATGCATTTACTCCATACTGACTTATTAATGACCAACAGACTCTATACCAAGCATTATAATCAGGCGCAATATCTATGGCACGTTGATTGATTTGGTCAACTATATATTGAATATTCTTTTCAGTATGAACGAAGCCTTCTTTCTTTGGCTGATTCTTTTCCTTACGTGGGTACTTGTTAAATAATTTCGCTTGGTAATTAATATACGTATCAGGATCATAGGAAACGAATCTCAGTCGACAAATATCCTTTACTGATTCATCCCATCCAGTTATTAGTCCATACGTATCGGTTAGGTATATACGTATGCCTTCAAAAGATTCTAACCAACGATCTGGCGAGATTTGAAAGATGACACAAAGACCGTCACCGCCTATGGAACGAAATACAGCCAAGACATATGGGTCTGATTTAAGGATGTTAATAACTCCCTCTGACTCGGGTCCAAGATGATCCAGATCAATGGCCATTAGTCCTGAAAAATCTCTAATGGACTTTGTGTTACGCTGATTAAATGTACCCGCTAATGTTACTGCTGGAGCAGTTTTTTTTAATTGATTGTATTTCTCCTTGTTATACTTGGCAGCCCGTACGCGTTCAACTTCCTTTCTCCATCGGCCAATCGCAACGCCTTCAAGGAAGTTTGTTATGGTTATTTCGTCATAAGATTCTTTCTGATAAGCATTTTTATAAAGGCTTATCACCCGATTTGCAATTTTTGCGTTCATGGCTTGTAAAGATTTAGCCCAACCCATGTGCTTTTGTTCTATCGATAAGACCTATTCGGCACAGTGTGGGTGATGAAATTTATCGTCTACCCTTTTTCTTACGGCGATGGCTATATGGTGCTGGTCGTAAATCGGCACGGATAGAGGTTGAATTGATTTTTATTGTAGTGTTTTTCGCTGCCTTATCCATTTTGACAAAAAGAATGGCAGCTAACTCGCGCTGTTTGTCCGTTATTGGCAGATTCTTTGCTATAGTTACAAGTAACTCCGCTAGCGCGAACGTATCATTTTCAGAGAATGACATGTTCAATGTAATCAGTTGGTGATGTAATTGGCTCATGCTATTCCTTCTCTTTTTGGTGAACGTTTGCCAAGCTGAGTCTTCATTTGCAATTCGGCAGCTTGATTAATCTTAGTTAAATCAAGGGTTGGTCGGGTTTGTCCTTGCAACCAGCCTAAAACGGCAGCTTTATCATAAAGAACACGTTTGCCAAATTTGACAACACCAGGAATTTCACCTGCCGCTGACTTTATTCGTAAAGTACTCGGTGGTACTCCAGCACAGGTAGCTACAAGCCAGTTGAAATCACCGTAAGGTTCAACATCAGGTGAAATAGTATGAGATGTAGTATAAATTTTTTGAATAGCCTCTTGGAGACACTGGGCTATTATTGGTCGGAAGAATTCCGTTAGAGCAATGTTTATTTCTGTTTCAAGTTTCATTTTACAGAAGATATTTTCGTTCTGTAAAAATCATTATTTAAAACTTTGATATTTTCTTATTATTCTTATTATTATATTTCGCGATTAAAGAGGTTGAAAATGAGTGTTTTAGGGTGTGTTTTTATTGGTAATATTAAATTAATTATTCCTTATTATTCCGCCAATTTCTAATAATATCTTGAATTCTCTTTCTTGTATGTTCGAGGGTACCTTTGCCATACTCACGTCTAAAGTCATGCACTAATGCATCAATCGCTTTCGTTTCTGTAAAACCGCGTTTTAGATAAGTTTCGTACTTCTCGATTACCTGCTTGTGTTTATCCCTTGCAACTGTATTAATACGCTTTTGTTGTTTGCCTGTATTTTTTGTTGATTGATGAATATGTTGCTCTAAAAAAAGTTTGTATTCTATCTTGCTCCAAATGGCAAGTAAATATTTTAAATGAGTTCGGGTAACAAATACTCCCCAGTTTATTGATGCTACTCCTTTAATTTCTCGCTCAATTCTCCCAATGGTTTTGCTGACCTGTTTCTCATAATATTCTTCTTGTCCGTATTCTTTTATTGGTATTAATTTACATATCTCTTCAGGACGTTCATATTCTGGTTTGCTTTGTAAAAATTTACCAATCAATTCAAATCTATCTTCTATATCGCAAATGACTTGATTGAGTTCATATTGGATATATTCTATTGTCTGAGGTTGTTTGCGATAATTTAAAACCAATTCATCTATTGGGATGATATTAATGCCAAAAAGAATAGATTTATAATTCTTACTCCACTCATAAAAATAAGCCTTTATAATTATACCCCTCTCTCGTTCTATGTTGGTATAATATGGAGACCAATTTTTAGGCTGCGGTATTTCTTCACCATTATTGCCTATGTATCGTTGACCATCATAGTTATAGTAAGGATGTTTGAAAACCGAATAATGACCATTTAAACTTAACTCAAACCCCATTGCCTTTGTCATTTTCAGAAAGTATTCAAAGCGTTCGTCAGTATCCACTACTGTTTTCATATAAGCTGTGAATTGGTCAACTATTTCATACCTATAAGCATGGTTATTTAGTAGTTGGTCATCATTGTAGGCTGGTTCTGTCATGGCTTTCAATGCATCATTCTATTAAATTGTATTACAAATTTTCAAAGGCAGCATCAACTATATTGGAGTCAAATTCTGATAAATATATCTGAGTCGTCCTTTCATCACTATGTCCCATTGCTTCGCTGATTATACCAGTAGCAACCCCTGAATGCTTTAAGGCTGTAGCAAAGCTATGACGAGCCACATATGTTGTTAAATTAGTTTCGATTCCAATACTAACAGCTATCGTTTTTAGGTCAATATTAACTTGTCCCATAATCTTACTACAACGATTTTTCCGCTGGCTTGGTGTTTTGTGAATAGAAGTATTAAGGATAGGAAATATATAATCCGATTGATAAATATTATCTGTTCGGTAATGATCAAGAATTGCTAAGCTTTGCGGCATAAGTCGAATTGAGAATTTACCACCTGTCTTTTGACGTATATAAGTTAGGCGTAGTTTATTATCCAAATCAGTACTAATATTTGACCAGCGCAGGGCAGCCATATCAACGAAATTAATGCCGCCACAGTAATAAGAGAAAAGGAATAAGTCTTTGGCTAGTTGTAGCCGCTCTTGTGTATTACGTAATGTACTATACTTCTCGGTGTTCTTCGGAGGCTGATAAGATTCTATTTTACGGATATCGGTTTTACTAATTGCACGTTTGACTGTCTTTGTATTGAACTTGCCAATTTGAAATTTGTGTTTTTCGGCGGTATTACGGGCAAAAGGGTAGGAGGTGGGCTTAGCATAGCCGTTAGCAATAGCTTTATTAAGAACAGCTCTAAGTGTGCGAAACCGGACTGATAAAGTGTTTTCAGATACTCCCTCACTTCTCATTTTGATCTCCCATTGATTGCAAAACTTAACAGAAACCGCATCAAATGATATATCTTGTCCTCTGCCAATATGTCGAAGTAAAGCGTTGTGAACATCCCTATAAACTCGCTTGTTGCCAATATTGCCAGTGCTATCAAACTGATTGATTAAATCATTAAAATATTCTAATAACCTGAAACGACGCAAATCATTACGCTCATCTGCAACTTTATGAACAATACTACTTGCATCATGTCGAGTATCATTTATAGCAAGTTCTTCGGCGGCATCATTAAACCTATCCTTCCATGCTTCTAAGCTCTTCTCGAGTGCTTTACGTTTTTCAATCGGATAGCTTTGGCGAATTTCGTGCTTCTTAGAATTCCAGAACTGAGGATGTAAGCTTAAGCCAGTAGTGATGTGTTTACGAGTTCCCTCTTTATGAATACGAACTACAAATGGGTGTGTACCATCGGCCAATGTTTTAGATGTCCATAAAACGATCTTTACACTGGCCTTTTTTTCTCTAAGTCTTTTGATTTCTGCCATGTTTTTAGGCTTTAACAAATGCAAACCGGTTTGCACTGTGGTTTGCATTTGTTAAAGATACATCCAAAAATAATAGTAATCAACGAAAATTATTCTCTTACTAAATAGTTGATTTTCAGAGAAATAGAGTGTTGATCAAAAGCTATCAGATATTAGAGACTTATGCTTTGGGAGCAGGAGGTCGTAGGTTCGAATCCTGCCACCCCGACACTGAAAATCAAGAACTTAGCAGAAATGTTAAGTGCTTTTTTTGTTTTGGGTACAACGTTAGGTACAACAACTTTTAGCGGATCAATTCATAAAGTTGTGGAGGGCGTTGTATTTTTCTAGGTTTGTGGGATTAATCAGGATCAAGTGCAAAAGTTGTGGAGAGGGTTGTATTTTTCTAGGTTTGTGAATTGATCAAACCGATTCGTTTTGGAAAGTTTCTTGCCCACCATCACCGTCCAGGACTTCCCCATTCGTGGTCATCAGTTATTCATGCACATCAAACGCCGTCGCTGGCTCAATACCAAACGGGAAAAGTCGTTTATCGAGACTGGACGCAGGTAGCGGATGGAACGCGGATGACCAGTGAGTTTTCCGCTTTTTAAAACAAATCAGTCGATACCAACCCTACTAGCGTCCACTCAATTGGTGGTTTTTATGGGTTGATGGCCGAGCCTTATGGCGTCACTACCGGGATTGTCAAAGTGGCTTTTCTGATTGCTAAAAAATGTTTCCCTCAGGCTACCCAGGTGACTGATCGTTTCCACGCCCAACAATTGGCCTTAAACGCTGTTCAGGACATGCGCATCCAGTATCGCTGGCAAGCCCTGAAGGCCGAAAATCAGGCCATTGACCAAGCGAAGCTCAAGCAGATGGACTATCAACCCGATATTCTTACCAATGGCTATACGCTCAAACAGCTGCTGGCTCGCAGCCGGTATGTGCTCTATAAAAAATCCACCGATTGGAGCCAAAGTCAGCAAGAACGAGCTGGCCTGCTTTTCGAGCGATATCCTGATTTAAAGAAGGCCTATGAATTGAGTCAAACGCTGAGCTGTATCTTCCAGAATACGACCGACAAACTCTACGGCTTCGGGCGGTTGGCTAAATGGCATGAAAAAGTTCGCTAAACGGGTTTCAAAAGCTTTAATACGGTAGCCGATCCATCCCGAATCACTACGAAACTATTTTCAACTATTTTGACAATCGGAGCACCAATGCCTTTGCCGAGTCGTTCAATGGCAAGATCAAGGCGTTTCGAAGTCAGTTTCGCAGGATTCGGAAGGTGGAGTTTTTCCTATATTGGCTGACTCAGCCATATACTTGATCCTTTTTCTTCGTCAGTTGACATTAATTCCAACTTAGTTTTTTCCATTAGTCGATTGTGAAGGTCCGTTTGTATGTTAAAAAGACTTAAAATGCTGACAGCATTTCCAACTACCTGAATTAGTTAAGAATCTCAGATGTAAACTAAGCTGGTTTTTGATGCGCAGTTATCTACTCTTGCTTTGCCTGGGTATCCCTTTTTTGGGGAAGGCTCAGAATTTGGTCATTGCTAAACAACAATATCCTTCATCAAAGGGAGTCATAACAGTGGGGTTACACATCGGTCAGGAGAATACCTCTACGGCTAACTTTTTTTCGCCCCAAATTCAATATTTCCTTGCCGACAGATGGTCAGTTTCTGTGGTTGGTCGGTATCAGAAAGAGCGTTCAAACCAAAAACTCTCTTATCTGGGGGCTGGCGGATCTGTTCGGTATTATTTTATAAAAGCAGATAAGTACGCGCTGTTCGGTCAGGCAGAGGGACTATGCGGAAAAAATCATCATGGGAATGGACAGCCCGCCAGTGTAGAATCCTCTCAAAAAACGCTACGTAATACCAACTGGCAAACCAATACCAGTATTGGTATTCAATATCAGCTTAGAAAACGACTGACAGTTGAAGCTATAGCCGGAAAGAACTGGTTCCCTTCGTCATATCCTAATCTCTGGCAGACCAGTGTCGGTATTCAATATCAGCTAAAAAAGTAATTGAAAACAGGGTTCACTCAATCCTGAATTCGGGGCAGTGTCCAGTTCTTCCGAATGGCGAGCAATCGGATTGATGTGATTAATCCTGCTGATACAACAACATTTAGGGTTGAGTCCATTCCTAACGTTCTATCTAATTGATAAAGCAAGGCGCCAGCCAGACAAGGCGTAACGTAAAGCTGTCTGTCTAATATAAGCGGTAAATCATTTACCAAGGTATCACGTATCACTCCGCCAAAAAGAGCTGTGATGATGCCAAGTAGAATGGAGGCCCATTCGTTTACGCCCGCTAATAGCGCTTTTTGTAGGCCCAAAATGGTGAAAAGCCCGATCCCGATGGTGTCAAAGATCAATAAAGTACGTTTGAGAGTACTACGCCACCATTTACGGCAGAAAACAGCAATCAGAACACTACCGATAATAACAATCAGATAATTGGGGTCTCGTATCCAGGCGATAGGATAGGAGCCCATAATTACATCCCGAATTGTACCCCCACCTACTGCTGTTAGAAAGCCAATAAAAAATAAAGCGATTATATCGTGATACATTTTTTTACTAAGCGCAGAAAGTGCCCCTGAGATCGCAAAGACACTTGTACCCACTAAATCAATTATGTACCAAATAACCATATATATGGATGAGACTAATTAAACGCCAACCTGATCTAATAAAATAGAAAACGACTTTATCGGCTAGTAAATGAACAATTTGCCCCCTTTTAGGGTCAGTAGTCCGGCTGTAAAGGCTGTCACAAAGTTCCACAACATCTCTATATTTACCTAATTGCCGATACGTACTGGCCGAATTATCGGAGTGCATAAAACTCTAAAACATGAATAAGTTAAACAAACAGATAGCCATAGTGACGGGTGGCGCAGGGGGAATGGGAGCGCTATTGCTGAACGGTTTGCCCGGGAAGGAGCTCAGGTTGCTATCTGGGATGTCGATGCTGAGGCAACTCAACGTACTGCTGAGGAATTAAGTGAAAAAGGATTCTCTGTAATGGGCATGGCTGGCATCGACATTACGAAAACCGATGCAATTCAGCAGGCTGTGGATTCAGTTGTCAGTCGTTTCGGGAGCATACATATACTGGTTAACAATGCTGGTATTACACAAGATGCAACCCTACGCAAACTGGATGCCAGACAATGGCAACGAGTGCTTGATGTAAACCTAACAGGGGCACTTAACTGTACACAGGCCGTAATGGAAACTATGATTGGCCAACAATATGGGCGAATTATTAATATGGCCTCGTCGGTAGGTATCCATGGCAATTTTGGCCAGACCAACTACGTAGCAACAAAGGCCGGGCTGATTGGTATGACTAAAGTATGGGGGCGCGAGCTGGGGAAATATGGCATTACAGTTAATGCTATTGCGCCCGGGGCTATTCAAACTTCCATGTTTGAGGCAGTACCCGATTCGCTGAAACAAATGATTCAGCAACGTATTGCGGTAGGTCGCCTGGGCCAACCAGAAGATATTGCTAACGTAGCACTTTTTTTGTCTTCTAGTGAATCCTCATTTATTACCGGCCAGACGCTGGAAGTTGACGGAGGACTTTACCTTGGTTAATTTCTTCGTATAAAGAATTTTTTTAGTAACAAGGGTATTCCTATATCGTTACGTACGTCTGTAACCATAAGCCCTTCATACTAAACCAACGTAGTGAACTTTCACTAAACATTTATCATAGCCTCATTTTTATAAATCGTTTGTGTCGTAAACCTTCGTAGATAGTAGGATTAAAGCGGAAAAGTATATTTATTCATGATAATAATGATAATTATCATGAAAATTGGTATACGAATCTTAACAGCTATTATCGTCTTCCTAAGAACTGTTTGTCTAATTGGATTAATTCTGGCATTTCTACCGGTTGAACCAAAGACTAAACATATCGGAATTTCTCCTGAAAAAGCGGCCAGTTTAAGACAGAATTTTACAGGGCCCCATCAGTTGTTTACTACGTCGGATGGGGAAACACTTTTTCTGAGAAGATGGAATCCCGATAGTATTATCTCATCAAAAAAAGACATTGCTGTGTTGATTTTTCACGGCATCACCGCCTATAGTGGGCCATATGATATGGCGGGTAAACCCCTGGCGGCCGGAGGTTATACAACATTTGGGTTAGATTATAGAGGGCATGGTTTATCGGGAGGCAATCGGGGAGATAGTCCAGGCAAAGACAGATGGATTGCTGATTTAGTAGAATCAGTACGCTACATCAAAAAGCTTGGCTTTCCCAAAGTGGTTATTCTAGGGCATAGTTTAGGCGTAGCGTCTGCAATCTGTGTCGCCGATGCTATTCCCAATGAAATTTCTGGATTAGTCTTACTTTCGGGGGCTTATGAGGGCAGAAAGGGCGTAGCAGCACAGCCTACATTTTTTGATAAAGCAAGGATTTTCGCCAGTTCTATTTTCCGTCCATCGCATCAGGCGGCTGAATATTATCGGGAAGGGATGACCGTGACTAAAGATTCTCTGTTCAATTTCAGGTATACCCTTCGGTTTTTGACCATGTTGAATGTTAAGGAACTTCGGCTGCCTACTACGTTAAATAGTCCGGTTTTGGTAGGAATGGGCGATAAGGATGAATTATTTTCTCTCGATAAAGCACATGAGTTTTACAATCTTGTACCGGGCAATCAGAAAGAATTTTTAGTCATGAAAAATACGACGCATGCGAAAATTCCGGTAGAAAGCTGGAATCAGGTGGTTGCTTGGTTAGACAAAACTTTACTGGAATAGATAAATTCAATCTCTTGGAATCTACAACCGCGCTTCGCCAGTCCTGGTATGTTATTGGGATACTCACTCTGGCTTATGTTTCATCGTTCATTGACCGCCAGATTCTTTCGTTGCTAGTTGAGCCCATTAAACGGGATTTACAGGTTTCAGACACCCAAATTAGCCTGTTAATGGGACTCTCATTTGGTATATTTTATACCCTTTTGGGAATTCCTCTTGCCCGGTTGGCCGATCTGCGCAGTCGAAAACAAATTGTAGCCTGGGGTATTGGCCTTTGGTCGCTCATGACGGCTGTTTGTGGTATGGCTGGTAATTTTACCCAACTGTTTTTTGCTCGTATGGGCGTGGGTGTAGGCGAAGCCACTCTTTCTCCGGCAGCCTATTCGATGATTGCCGACCTTTTCCCAAAAAGTAAACTGGCTATGGCGAATAGCGTTTACAATATGGGCATTTTCATTGGCTCAGGTTTGGCCTTCTTAATTGGTGGTCTTGTCATAAATCTAGTTAAAGTACAAACGATGTGGCACATCCCACTGATCGGAGACGTGTTTCCGTGGCAGGTGGTTTTCTTTGTTGTAGGACTTCCCGGCCTGTTAATTGTTTTTCTGATTTCAAGAATAAAAGAGCCGATTCGTAAAGGAGGGGAAGGAGATAAGGCGACGTTGACCCAAACCTGGATTTTTATGCTGAAAAACGCAAAGACCTATATGGCGATAAATCTGGGACTTGGCTTTTTAACGCTGGTAAACTATGCCAATTCAGCCTGGATACCCTCTTTTTTCGTCAGAACGTATGGCTGGTCTGCATCAAAATCAGGGTCTGTTTTCGGAATTTTGATTTTCATATTAGGCCCATTAGGATTATGGTTTGGTGGAAAATTAGCCGATAACCTGATAAAGAAAGGCTATCAGGATGGCCGATTGCGAGCCTGTGTTTATCTAATTGGAGCATTTTCACTAACTGGTTGGGTATTCCCACTTATGTCTGAGGGTATTTGGGCTGCGTGTGCTATTATACCAGTCGCTTTCTTTTCATCTTCTCCGCTTGGCGCGGGTACCGCAGCCATTGCTGCAGTAACACCTAACCGGATGCGTGCTATGGCTTCTGCTGTTTATTTGTTCATAGTCAATATTTTAGGTTTGGTTTTTGGCCCCCTTTCAGTTGCTTTATTAACGGATAAATACTTTCAGGATACCACGATGATACGTTATTCTATTTTGATCGTGACGATTCTCGGAACGCTTCTAGGAGTATTTTTTATGTATTTATCACTGAAACCCTACCGACAGATGGTTGATAAGGCACAAAATTAATCTTCGATAGAGTGCCAGAGAGACACACATGCTACGTTCGGCATAGGAGCCAATAGGCCATTTAACTCATCGTCAACGCTAATGTGTAATAATGTTGTTGCCTATCAGTGATAGTCACTACGTAGTATAAATGAAATATAAACACGCAGAATGACGCTACGTGTTGTAATTTTAGGCGTGATAATTGAAAAAGAATGGATGAAGGGTAGAACAGAATCGCAATACTAAATCTATTTTAAGCTAGCTAGTACCTTACCAACAGAAGAAAGGCCCAAGTTTAATTACCTCATGTTTCTAGAAAAAATTAAATCTGCAGAATCAGGCGTATTACTTTACGGAATCACTCCACCCAAAGCTGGCACTTCTCCTGAACGTGTTGCCGAGATTGCCCAAAAAACAATGGAGCGACTAATGGGATTGGATATTGATGCACTTGTAGTCTATGACGTACAGGATGAGTCTGCGCGGACAACGGCCGAAAGACCTTTCCCGTTTGTTAATGCACTCGATCCATTTGTTTTTTCCTCCAACTATCTGAATACGTTACCTTTTTCCAAAATAATCTACCGGCCTGCTGGTAAATTTTCAAGTGAGGAACTAACTGATTGGCTTGAAAATCTACACCAACACAATTCATTTCCAGTTTTTGTGGGTGTACCGGCTCCCGATTTTCCGGTAAAAACTAGCCTTCCCGAAGCATATCAGCTATGGCGCCAGTATCAGGATTCATCGGCTATTGGGGCAGTAACTATTCCTGAAAGACATTACGTATTGAAGGATGAGGACGTCAGAATGCTGGATAAGATGAACTGTGGGGTGAGTTACTTTATTTCACAGTGTATTTTCAATCTTGATTACGCCAGAAAGTTAATCGAGGATATAGGGAAGACGTGCAAGGAGCAGAACATAAAACCTCCGACAATTATATTCACTATAACCGCCTGCGGGTCAGAAAAGACGCTTCATTTTATGGAGTGGTTGGGTATTCATGTTCCGGATGAGCTAAAAGATGAGCTAAAAAAATCGGACGACATTCTGGAGAAATCAGTAAAGTTATGCCTCGACATTGCGTCGGAACTAACCACATTTTGTACCGAACATGCTATTCCGTTCGGCTTTAATATTGAAAGTGTAGCTATTCGGAAAGCTGAGATTGAGGCTTCTATTTATATGGCGTCTGAAATAGGACTGATGTTGGAACGTAGAGGAATTAGGAAGGCGCCGAAAGCTCATGACACCACAAACGACAACCAAAGTACGGTCCAGTACGTAGCGTAGGCAAATAGGGAAATCTGGTTATAAGGTCATAAGTACGTAGCAATTTGCTCTACCTTATTTTGAAGACTTCTAATACGTAGTGGGCAAGAGCAAAATAAGTTATATACCACAGGGCTTACGTCCGTCAATCTACGGCTTTGTCATTGAGCATCCATAAAGTTGGTATGGTTTTTCCACCTTTCTCAATTTCCCAAAACGTTCTTAGATTAATTGTTTAGGTTTGTAAATTTGCATAATTTATCAAAACTTCTTGAACGAAAGGTTCAATTTATGAGCAGATATAGTGAGTATCAAAAACAGATTATAGAAAGAGAAGCTCAGGGGCTTCATCCATTACCGATTGACGGTGCTGAATTGATGGACGAGGTCATTGCACAAATTAAATATGCAAACCATGAGTACCGAGAGGATTCACTCAAGTTCTTTATTTATAATGTACTACCGGGAACCACCAGTGCCGCTCGTGTAAAGGCGAAGTTTTTGAAGGAAATTATTCTTGGAGAGTTTGCCGTAAATGAAATTTCGCCTGCCTTTGCTTTTGAACAATTGTCTCACATGAAGGGCGGACCTTCTGTTGAGGTATTGTTAGATTTAGCATTGGGTGATGATGAAACAATCGCAAAAAATGCCGCAGAGGTCTTAAAAACTCAAGTTTTTCTCTACGAAGCTGATACCGATCGTTTGGCGAAAGCGTATAACAGTGGTAACCCAATCGCTAAAGATATTCTTGAAAGTTATGCTCAGGCGGAGTTCTATACTAAGTTGCCAGATATTCCTGAAGAGATTGAATTAGTAACGTTCGTTGCTGGTATTGGCGATATTTCGACAGACTTACTTTCGCCGGGAAGTGATGCGCATTCCAGATCAGACCGTGAACTTCATGGCCAGTGTATGTTTGAACACAATAAAGTTCAACAAGCTGCACTAAAGGAACTTAAAGAAAAACATCCTGATAAACGGGTCATGTTGGTTGCTGAAAAAGGCACTATGGGGGTAGGTTCTTCGCGGATGTCAGGCGTGAATAACGTAGCACTGTGGATTGGTAAACAAGCCAGTCCGTTTGTGCCATTCGTTAACATTGCTCCAGTGGTGGCCGGAACAAACGGGATTTCTCCTATCTTTCTAACAACCGTTGGCGTAACGGGGGGAATTGGATTAGATCTTAAAAACTGGGTTAAAAAGTTCGATGAAAACGGTAAGCTGGTAGTTGATGCTGACGGTCAGCCCATTTTAGAACAATCCTACTCGGTAGATACTGGCACGGTTCTGACCGTCAATACAAAGACCAAAAAGCTGTACAAAGATGGACATGAGATAATGGATGTGGCTTCAGCATTCACTCCTCAGAAGATCGAATTCATGAAGGCTGGAGGGTCTTATTCCATCGAATTTGGTAAAAAACTACAGACGTTTGCCGCTCAAACCCTTGGCATTACGGCTCCAACTGTATTTGCCCCATCCAAAGAGATTTCGAATCCAGGACAAGGTCTTACTGCTGTCGAAAAAATATTCAATAGAAATGCGGTTGGAACCTCTGGTGCTACGTTACATGCAGGCTCTTATGTGCGTGTCAAGGTAAACATTGTTGGTTCTCAGGATACAACGGGATTGATGACGGCTCAGGAGTTGGAGTCGATGGCGGCAACGGTGATTTCGCCAATTGTAGATGCAGGCTATCAATCGGGTTGTCATACGGCATCGGTTTGGGATAGCAAATCGCAGCAGAATATTCCCAAGCTGATGCGATTTATGAATGACTTCGGTCTCATCACTGCTCGGGACCCCAAAGGAGCCTATCATTCGATGACCGATGTAATTCATAAGGTACTTAATGATATTACGGTTGATGATTGGGCGATTATTATTGGTGGTGACTCGCATACCCGGATGTCGAAAGGTGTTGCTTTTGGGGCAGACTCCGGCACAGTTGCGCTTGCGTTGGCCACGGGCGAAGCCTCTATGCCCATCCCTGAATCCGTAAAAGTGACGTTCAAAGGTAAAATGAATGATCACCTGGATTTCCGGGATGTGGTGCACGCTACTCAGTTACAGATGTTGAAGCAATTCAACGGAGAGAATGTATTTCAGGGAAGAGTGATTGAAGTACACATTGGTACGTTGCTTTCTGATCAGGCATTTACCTTCACCGATTGGACGGCTGAAATGAAAGCCAAAGCGTCGATCTGTATTTCTCAGCCTGATACCCTTATCGAATCCTTAGAGATCGCGAAAGATCGAATCAAGATCATGATCGAAAAGGGCATGGATAATGAGAAACAGGTACTTCAAGGCCTTATCGATAAAGCTAATAAACGGATCGATCAAATCAGATCGGGAGAAACGCCCCCATTAACCCCTGACGAGAACGCTAAATATTATGCAGAATTCGTAGTCGATTTGGATATCATTGATGAGCCAATGATTGCCGATCCAGACGTAAATAATGTGGATGCATCAAAACGGTATACGCATGATACTATCCGCGATCTTACGTATTATGGAGGTGAGAAGCATGTTGATCTCGGTTTTGTTGGCTCCTGTATGGTGCATAAAGGAGATATCAAGATCGTTTCCAAAATGCTGAAAAACCTGGAAGATCACTATGGGAAAGTTGAGTTTCAGGCTCCTTTAGTCGTGGCAGCCCCAACCTACAACATCATTGCTGAACTCAAAGAAGAAGGGGATTGGGATGTACTGCAAAAATATTCAGGATTTGAATTCGATGATGCGGCTCCTAAAACTACTGCTCGCACAGCGTATGAAAACATCTTGTATCTGGAGCGGCCCGGTTGTAATCTGTGCATGGGTAATCAGGAAAAGGCAGAGAAAGGCGATACTGTGATGGCTACCTCTACTCGTCTGTTTCAGGGACGGGTGGTGAAAGATTCAGACCGCAAGAAAGGAGAGTCATTATTGGCGTCTACCCCAGTGGTTGTCCTTTCTGCCATTCTGGGTAGAACCCCTACCATTGATGAATATAAAGTTGCGGTAAAAGGTATTAAGCTAACTCAGTTTTCACCGCCTATTCAAAAAATGACGACTCCAGCAACAGCTCATCAGGTTTCCTTTTAGATTTCTTAAATAGCTATCAACCTATAAAATGATCTAGTTTTAAAGGTTGATAGCTTAATTAGGCCATATATTGGGCTATTGTCATAAAAAAGGGTTGCACTATTTCTGTGTAACCCTTTTTTATGGTATGATCTCGAAGCGATTCAAACGTTTGACCGTCTTTTGAGCTTAACGTAAATTCGGGACTATATTCGGCTTGATTTGACAAAGGAACAGGGCTTGGTTTCATAAAAATGGGATGCCACCAAAACTGCCAAAGTATGGATCAACGCATTCAACGCAGACCGGTGTCAAGTGTGATCAACATCCTGCACACTCGTGTAAGACCTGTTTTCAATGCCAATAGATAAGATAGGCGAAACTATTACCGTAGCTTATTGGAAATACCGCTTAAAGCCGACCTTTTTCGAATGGATTGTCCATACCATGCGGCTTGAAACATCGGTAATCAATCATAATTGGTCACTAGGGACTTGGTTGTTAAGGCAATCTTTTCGTAAATGATTGTCATTACGAGCCTTCTGAATCAGCGGATTGCGCAGGCACCACGGAGTACCGTTATACTTCTTCATCAATAGTATCTTATCCATTACTCTGAACCGGGCGCCTTAATGTTCCAGATTTTACGTATAGAAGAACAGAGTGAATCCGGATACCTTAAGAAAAATTAATTTTATCCTAAGCTGGTCGTTTTAGTATTTTATTAAATCGCTACAAAACTCTCCGAATGATTTTAGGCATGAGATATCGTTCACTTTGTACCGAACAGCGTTTCCGGCACGAAATTGGGGAAGAGCCGGAATAACAAAGCTAATTTTACCACCACATGACCTACAGCTTCATCTGGACTATAACTTTTTTGTCGATTGCGGGGGTTATCCTCCGCCCCTTTAAAACCCCCGAATTCATTTGGCCCATTGGGGGAGCAGTTTTGTTGCTTGCTCTTGGTTTGATTACTCCTACCGAAAGCCTGTCGGGGATTGCCAAAGGATTGGACGTTTATCTATTCCTAACGGGCATGATGCTCCTAGCCGAAACCGCTCGGGAAGAAAAGCTATTTGACTGGCTGGCAGCTCATGCAACTGTTCGGGCTACTGGCTCGGCCGGTCGATTATTTGGGCTGATTTATTTGGTGGGTGTAGTTGTAACGACTTTTTTGTCGAATGATGCTACGGCTGTGGTGCTCACTCCGGCGGTGGCGGCCGCAGTGAAAACGGCAAGGGTTAAAAATCCGTTGCCCTATCTGTTTATCTGTGCGTTCATTGCAAATGCCTCCTCTTTTGTTCTGCCTATCTCCAACCCCGCTAACCTGGTTATTTACGGCGCCCATATGCCTCCTTTACTGGTCTGGCTTGGTCACTATACATTGCCCTCCTTTATCTCGATTGTCACTACGTATCTAGTCTTACGCTTTTCCCAACGCGACGCGCTACGTGAGTCTGTTGCCCAAGATATTACGGTGCCAATGCTTTCATCAGGTGGACAATTGGCCATTTTCGGTATTGCTGCCACGGCACTCATCCTGTTGGGGGCGTCGGCACTTGATGAACCTTTAGGACTGCCCACTGCCATTACCGGTATTATCACTTCGGCATTGGTACTACTTCGGGCTAAAAAACATCCCTGGGTCGTTATTAAAGGCGTTTCCTGGTCTGTGCTACCATTGGTGGCTGGGTTGTTTGTGCTGGTAGAAGCCCTAGCCAAGACGGGGGTGATTGAGGAACTGACCACACTGTTGCGGACAAATACAACCCGTTCGGTATCTGAAACAACCTGGTTTAGTGGCATCAGTGTAGCTATTGCCTGCAACTTGGTCAACAATTTGCCCGCAGGGTTAATTGCGGGCACTGTGGTTCAGGTGGGCCAGTTGCCCGAAGCGATTAAAAGCTCCATTCTGATTGGTATTGATTTAGGACCCAATCTATCCGTTACAGGCTCGCTGGCTACAATACTTTGGCTAGTGGCATTACGGCGGGAAGGACTTTCGGTGAGCGCCTGGACGTTTCTTAAACTGGGTGCTCTGGTGATGACGATTCCGCTACTCTGTACGCTGGGCACTATCTGGCTCTTCTATCACTATTTTTGATAGAATTTCTCTTAAGCTGAAACTTAAGAGAAATTAATTTTTTCCTCAGATTGCTCTTAGACGGATGCGGTAGGTTTGCCTTCGTAATTAATCAACTATGAATTATGAAACGCAACCATCAGCTATTATCTCTGCTAATCATTATTGGTGTGGCAGTCGCATTGACAACGCAAGCACAACCCTCACTAGGTCCCGGTCGTGGACCTGGCCCTGTTGCCTTTGCCGGTATCCGTCCACTACAAGTGCCCGGTATGGTTGCTCTGACAACTTTTTCCGGTACAGTTCAGCAGTTCACGGCCAATGACGAATCGGTTCTGGATGGATTTACCATCAACACGGGTTCGCAAACCGTCGCGGTTCGGTTTCCTGCTCACATGGGTCAGGCGATTCAGGCCGCTACCAAGGCGGGTAGTAAAGTAACCGTGACTGGTTCTTCTGACACAACACCCGAAGGGATAACTGTTTTTCGCCTGGCTAGTCTGACCAGCGGCAAAACCGTGTTAACAGAAACGCCACCCGCTGCTCCTGCGACCTTGCCCACCCCGACACCCACGAGTGTGAAAGGAAAAGTAGTAGACTATCAGCTAGATCGACAGGGACAGGTCAACGGCTTACGCCTGAGCGACCAGACGCTGGTACGGGTGCCTCCTCACGTAGCGACTCAGCTCGTTAGTGTAGCCCCCAAAGAAAGCACGATTTCGGTAGAGGGCTACGTTCATCCGATTGGTGAAGGCCAGGTTCGGCTCTCGAAACAGACCATTATCAATGCTACGCAGATCACCGTAAACGGCCAATCGTTTCTGGTTCGTTAAAGCGGATTCATTTTACAAAAACTCGTGATTTCGTTGTCATGGTTAATATGAGTCATTCGTCATGCCAGAATGATTCGTATTAACCATGAGTATATCCAGCACCACTAGTAGGTATTTTTCTCTACAGGAGAAGTAAGTAGCTGTGGAATGCGCGAAAGGCTGCTCCTTAAAAATCAGACACTAAGCTGTAATCAAGGCCATCCGTCCGATTTGGTACATTATTTACGTAGCCTGAACGATGTTATCTCATCATTCATTTTAACAGCATTCGTTAATCATTAAAAAATGGTTAAATCACCAACGAAACCAGCGACCCGGCAGCCAAGTTCATCCAGTCTGCAGGCGCTGGATGTGGCCAATTTCTTTTTAGCAGACGTTCGGGATGGGCTGGGTCCATATCTGGCTATCTACTTATTAACGACGCTGCATTGGGATGCGCAGAATATTGGTATCGCCATGTCGGTGATGGGTATTGCTACTGTGGTGGCCCAGACACCGGCAGGCGCATTGGTTGACCGAACCCGTCAGAAACGTATTTATTCGATCATCGCATCGCTTCTAATTGCTTTTGCTGCCATCATCACAATTACTTTACCGACTTACCCTGTGATTATAGGCGGGCAGGCCATCATGGGCGTAGCAGCCGCCTGGTTTGCTCCGGCCGTTGCCGCCATTACGCTGGGACTGGTTGGGCCTAAAGCTCTGGATAAGCGGGTGGGACGTAATGAAACCTTCAACCATGCTGGGAACGTATTTGCCGCTTTGCTGGCGGGATTGCTAGGCTACTACGTCAGCACAAAAGGGATTTTTCTGCTGCTGGCCGGAATGTCGGTCATGAGTAGCCTGTCAATCTGGCGCATTCAAGAAAAAGACATCGACCATCAACTGGCGCGAGGCTGTACGGAGGAAGAGGATCAGAATAAAGACGACAAACCATCAGGTTGGCAGGCCATACTCCACAATCGGTCGATTCTCTTTTTTGCGCTGGCCTGTGTGCTTTTCCACTTTGCCAATGCCGCCATGTTACCGCTGCTTGGTCAGCGACTTGCTCGGGGAATCAGTGCAGGAGCTTCATCGGCCTACATGTCGGCCTGT
Source organism: Spirosoma daeguense (assembly GCF_054776875.1). Taxonomy (NCBI): domain Bacteria; kingdom Pseudomonadati; phylum Bacteroidota; class Cytophagia; order Cytophagales; family Cytophagaceae; genus Spirosoma; species Spirosoma daeguense. The sequence continues at coordinate 293,313 of NZ_BAAHBF010000005.1, read as the reverse complement.
ATCATTGTGGCGCAGATCGTGATGATTCCCGTCAGTTACCTAACCGGAAAATTAGCAGCCGGTGGACGTAAGCGGTTGTTAATCATTGCCTTTGCTGTATTGCCCATCCGTGGCTTGCTCTATACCCTCACGAGTGACCCGATGTTGCTGGTTGCCATTCAGATTCTGGACGGTGTGGGCGCGGGGATTTTCGGCGTATTGTCCATCCTAATTGTCTCGGACCTGACGCGCGGGTCAGGCCTGTTCAACACTACACAGGGAGCCATTGCTACAGCCGTTGGGTTAGGGGCTTCGCTCAGCAATGCGTTTGCCGGAATGTTGTTGCAACAGACGAGTTACCATGTTGCTTTTTTGACCCTGGCCGCCCTGGCCGTCGTCGCTCTGGTCGTACTCTGGTTTTTCGTGCCGGAAACGAGTTCACAGGCGAGCTGACTTCTTCGGAACACATATCGGCACTGGCTGATCAATTCCTCACTACTACTGATTGACACAGAGTATATGACCAACCTTCCACTGAACAGAATACCAGTTTACCTACTAAGTTTATATTTTGCCGCTACGCTTACTGGCTGTATGACATCACGACAGATGGCATCCATGTTGGCAAAAGTGGCAAGTGATAATTGTGCAATTGACTCCAGCGGTACGTCGGGCTATGTCTTTCACCCTGTTGATTTACTGTCTGGCTCAACGGACGATTCACTGCTTCGGCAGCGTTACGGTGAGCGTGGGCTTCGGATGGCGCAAGCCGTAGGACTTACGCCCTTGTTGGTACGCGCTACGTTGCTGGAACGGGAACAAACCTCCGATGGACCAGCCTCGAACGAATACCTGACGATACGTCAAAAAATGACCGATCAGCTTCAATTGGCCAGCTTTGATATTGCCACGGCGGTTGCGCTGGTCGACTGCGACAGCAAACGGGCTACCTTAACCGCTACGTTACTCACTCGGCAGGAAAACAGCCGGGAAAAGATTCTGACTATTAGTGCAATCACGACCGGTGCGCTGACGGCCTTAGCGGTTGGTATGCTTAAATTAGGCAGCCATGATAATGCTGGTGAGTGGGTCGGTATTGGGGGCGGCCTGTCGGAAGCGGGTCTGGGTGTTACGTCCCTTTGGCAAAAACCTTGCAAAGCCGATTATCGTCACTTGCGCAATCCGCTACGGGATATATGGACGCATCCGGCCACATCAACCGTTTTTCCTCCGCTGGTCTGGTACTACGTTAATAAACCGAAATCGGCCGGTAGCCCCCCGTTGATCGATGCCCTGCGGAGCCGATGGAACATTATGTTGTCGCTCGATACGCAAGCGAAGCAGGCACGTCACCGTAAGCGACAGGAAATCGATTATTTTGGCGACGGGGATTTTTACACCGCTGAAGAGCTAACCGTTCGCTCGACTATGCTGGGCCAACTAGCAACCGAACTTCAATTAATGAACAATGATTTAACTATACTGCTCAATGAAATTGTCAGACAGTCCCGGAAGCGGTAGTTAATCGATAAGTCGTTTTATCAAAAGCCAGTATGCTGGATTGTTAATCATCAATCTGGCGTTTTCAATTGACACAGATAGGCGGCTAGTCTTTTTCATGATTACGAGAGGGTAGAGGTCTGGCTCCCTCAACAAATGCCCCGAAGGGTTGTCTGAGAACAGGTAGGAAACAAGGACACAACTATGCAAGGAAGACCGCCGATGAAGTTTATATAGTAGAAATAATAAAACGAACACCAACAATGTATTTTGAAAAAAATAGGAAGACGGTTCTTTATTTACCCATTATTGTTTTCCAGTCAAATTGATCTTTGTGGGCTCTGTTCCATGTTGACAACTCGATGAGCATAGCTCTTAATTTACCGCTGCTTAACCACTGACCATTGACAAATACACCCGAAATTTTTCGGGTATTGGCAATATCTTCCAGTGGATTGGCATCCAGCAAAACCAGATCGGCCAGTTTCCCCGGTTCAATTGTTCCCACCTGACTGCTCACTCCCAGCCAAATGGCCGACAATCGGGTAGCTGAAGCCAGTACTTCTTCAGAAGTTAACCCGGCTTTTGCTAACAACTCCAGTTCATCATGTAATGAAAACCCCCACACCACCCCCGAAACTCCGGCATCCGTTCCGGCAACTATCGGCACGCCAGCTTCTTTAAACGCACGTACTAGGTGACTATGAAATTGGATCAATTTATCGAAATAAGCGACTCGTTCCGGACTAGTATTCTTGTTGTAATTGTTGGCCGTTAACCATTTGCTTTGCAGTAGCGGATGCACATAAGATAACGTTGGTAACGCTTTTATACTATCCAGCGAACGTACCTGATCGGCGATTCGAACAATTGCCGTTAGCGTAGGCGATAGCCAGGTTCCGTTTTCTCTGGCCAGCTCTGCAAATTGCTGGGCTTCCTGATTACTAAAATTTCTGGCCTGCTTGGAGAATTCCTCAGCATGGGCAACCAGTCCAAAATGAGGGACAAAAGCTTGTTTCAGCTTTCCCTGAAACGCATCAGGTATATGCCCAACCGTCTTTAATCCGAGTTTTTTGGCTTCATCTACAATGGCGATAAATGTTTCGGAGCTTAACTTCGAGTAGAGCTTTATAAACTCATATCCTTCATTTTTGGCATCTCGAACGGCCTGACGACCATCTTCCGCTGTATTCGCTATTCTGCCCGGCCCGCTCCCCCCATTAATGAGAGCGGCCAGCGCCATACGAGGTCCTATCACGTAGCCTTTTTCGACTTCCTTCCGTTGATAAAAGGACTCTGTACTGGCATTCAGATTGAATATCGTGGTCACCCCATTCGTAATATAGGGGGTCATGAGATGTTGTGTGTTGAAGGTAAAACTGGGTGGTTGGGTTGGCAAAGGCGGATTGATGGAAAAATCGGCCAGCGGGTGAACGTGCATATCAATCAGTCCTGGAATAAGCCATTTCCCTTTTCCGTCAATGACGACTGCATCGTTGATAACCGCTCCGTTAATCGATTCGATGTGATTATTCGTAATAACCACTTTGGCATGATAGAGGACTTTATTGGGTGAGGTCATCTGAATGACATTCACGTCGTTGATGAGGAACGATCTATGGGAAGAGGTCTGGGCTAGCAGGCCCGACGTTGTCAGAACAAGCAGGGTTGTGAGAATTAATTGGTTCATAGATAAGCTCATATCTCAAGAAGCGATCATAACCTAGTTCTTCGAATAAACACAAATCAATCGATAGGTTAACTCCCATACTCAGGTCTAAATCTGCTATTGTCAAGCATTTGAAAAGACGTTGATGGTAGTACTTTTTTTACTGGAGAATGTTCAGCCTGGAATTAATTCTATCTTAAGGGAATCTTCATCTGGCGAGGTCACCTTTGGCTAAACAAACAAATAAGCCAATGAAAAGAACCCTTTTATCCGTTGCCGTTCTGGTAATGCTGCTCACCGCAAGTTGCAGTAAAACGGCGATGGTTCCCGATCAAACTCAGGCGACTGAAACCAGTGTGCTTTTTGGTGCTCGTGTGTCAGCGGGTTTAGTTGCCTTGCCAACTTCAACACTACCGGCGTCGGTAAAAAATTATCTGGATCAGAACGTATCGGGCTATACGCTGATACGTGTGGAAAAAATGATTCAGCCCGGTACGACGACCTATTGGGGAACGAAAGTGACCGTCCTGCAAAATGGCGTTCCCGTCGATTATTTCTTCGATACGAATGGCTCGCCAACGAACCGGCCTGCCGGGCCACGGGGAGAAGTCGTTACACGCCTGACGGCTGGGCAACTACCCGCTTCGGTAAGCAGTTACCTCAATCAGACGTATGCTGGTTATCAGCTTGTTGTTGCTGAATCGATGCGGATTAGTGGAGCTGTGCAGGAGTACCGAGTGCAAATTTTGACTAACAATCAACGGGTCGACGTTCATTTTGATGGTAGCGGTACGTTTCGCGATGCGCATACGGCTCCCGGTAATCTGAACACGACGCACTCGGTCAACTACGTATCGCGGGATAATCTGCCGGATGCTGTCAAAACCGCGTTGAGCAGCACCTACTCGAGTTATACCTACGGGTGGTCCGAGCAACACATTCACGACGGAACGACTACGTATGATGTCAAGCTATTTATTAATAGCCAGCCCATCGTGTTGCATTTCGATACGGCAGGAACACAGGTTGCTCCAGCGGGTCCGGGTGGGCCAGTCGGACCGGGTTCAACAACGGCAGTGGCTGGCCCAGGGCCGAAGCCAGGTGGTCCAACTCCGCCTGCATCAGGTACGACTACTCCACCTGCATCGGGAACGGTTACCCCACCTACTGCGGCTAATCATCAGTTTATTCTGGATGCCACTAAATTACCATCGGTCATTACGTCGTATTTGCAGGCCAATTTCAGCGGGTATAAATTTCTAGCGGCAGACATGCACACTCCCCCGACGGGAACCACGGGCGAATACAACGTCGATCTGGCTATTGGGCAGCAATTGTACAAACTTCGATTCTCAGCATCCGGTGAGTTGTTGAAGGCCGAAGCAAAAGGGTAATTAGTGCCACGTCACACTAACCAATAAAACCAGTCTCCAAAGGGGGCTGGTTTTATTGGTTAGTAAAGTGAACCTCCGCCCGGAACGTATCATTTATTGCACTGACCGAAAGCGTACCACCCATCAGCCGAACAATCTGGTGGCTAATCCAGAGGCCCAACCCATAGCCATCGTGGCGGGTATCGGCCTGATAAAACTCGCGCGTCAGGCGGTCCGGGTCGGGGATGGGAACGCTGGTCAGGTTGGTTAGTGACCAGATAATCATGTCGTTTTGTGCGGTGATGTTCAGGTCAAGCTGGGTATTTGGTCGGGCATACTTAACGGCATTGTCGAGCAGGTTCAACAATACGTTGGTCAGCTTGTCATGGTCAGCGCGGACGGTGAGCGAAGGAGCCGCATCGTCCAATTGCACCGACAGGTAAAGTTGCCGTTGGTTAATCGACGAATGATAACGTTCTGTTAGCTGGAGCGTCATATCATCGAGTTCGATGGCTTCCGGGCGGAGCTGCAGCGTACCCGCCCGAAGCTGACTCATCGCCAGTAAATCATCGACCAGACGGCTTAATCGTCGTAGCTCAGCCAATTGGCTGGCTAGAAAATTCCGTTCGCGGTCGTTGATGGCTTCCCGTTGGGCCACTTCGATTTCGGTACGCAGGATGCTAAGTGGGGTACGTAGTTCGTGCGAAGCGGCTGCAAAAAAGTTGTGCTGGGTATCGACGGCCTGCCGGATACGAGCCAGCATGTCGTTGATTGTCTCAGCTAACTCCTTCAGCTCATCGTTCGAATTGGGTGTCGGGATGGGGGTAACCTCTTCGGCGAGGTTGACAGAGCGGGCCGAGGTGATGATGGTTTTTAGTGGACGTAGCAGCCAGCCACTTAGTATCCAGGCACCCAGGCCAGACAGCATCATACTCAACAGAAGAGTAATGATTAGTAACCAGCCAATCCGTTGTAGCTGACGGGCCAGCGGCCGTTTGCTATGTCCTACGATAGTCGTCAGCCTGCCGTAGCCGCCTTCCGCATTTCGAACGTAACGGGCCAGTTGAAACGTATCGAGCTGCATGGCCGAGCTATTGCCCATGTTGCCGGGATTCACCGGGAAGTTAGGCGACTGGTAAAGCCGTTTGGAGAACCGTCCTGTCGTATACCACAGTGCCAGCATTTCGCCCCGATCTGGCAGGGGAATCACCAGCGGATAGAGCGAGGTTCGCTCGGATAGCCGGATGGCCCGGTCGGTCATGGCCCGGTTTTCCTGTTGAATCAAGACCTTTCTTACTTCATGAAACACATAGGTAGCTGCCCCCGCAAAGCCTAGGAAGAACGTGAGGCCGAAGACCAGACCAATCTTTACCCGAATACTACGTACTGGCCGAAACACTACCATAGACGCTAAAGATAGAAGGGTTAATTAATCTCAAGCGTTCCTTTGAGCCGGTAACCAACGCCAACGACCGTTTCGAGTAGGGGCGCCGTAAAGCCCCGGTCAATTTTTTTACGAAGCTGATGTACGTGGACTTCTACTACGTTGCTACCCCGGTCGAAATCCGACTCCCACACTTTTTCGGTCAACTGCGCTTTCGAAAGAACCCGTCCGGCCTGGCGCATGAGCTGCTCCAGCAGTTGGTACTCTCGGGGTGTTAGCGTAATGGGCTGGCCTGCCCGACTGACCTGACGACTGGCCAGGTCCATAGTCAGATCGTCTACTCGCCAAACGGCCAGTCGACTTCCGGCATGGCTGCGCTGTACCGTACGAATCCTGGCCAGCAGTTCGTCCAGTTCGAAGGGTTTACGGAGATAATCGACGGCACCCAAATCCAGCCCCTCGACTACGTGTCGGGACTGATTAAGCGCACTTAGTATCATGACTGGCGCGTCGATACCAAACGCCCGCAGCGTACGTAGCACATCGAAACCAGTTGTTCCCGGCAACATCAAATCCAGCAGAATTAACTCGTAACTACCCACTGCGGCCTGTTCGAGACCAGCGGCTGCCGACAGTGCAGTATCGACCGTATAACCGGCCTGTCGAAGGCCTTTTTGCAAGTGCAAAACGAGTTTTTCTTCGTCGTCGATCAGCAGAATTTTCATTAGAGTGCAAACGTTTGGCCTCGGATGGTTAGTGAAGTAGGATGTAACACGGGCCGACCAGTTTGATTGACAAAGCCTTCTGCGGTTCGTTCAAATCCGGTAAACCCTACTCGCTTGACCCCGTCCAGCAGTGAGCTTATTTGTTCAATCTGATGGGGTTTTAATTCAAGTAAATACTTATCGGTCAGTAGAGCTGTTAATCGTCCCTGTTCATCGTATAGCTTCTTCACCAGTGGCCCCTCAGATTGCACCAACTGCCCCGATTGGGGTGGAGGTGGCGGGAAATCGGCCAGTTGAAACGTGATGCCTGATTTCTCGTTACGGAGCCGAATCAACCGGTAGGTTATCGGTATCGTTCTGTTTTTTTCTTCCGTCTGGATGCCGGGCACTGGCCGGGCTAGTCCGGGCGCTACGTCGGCAGTTACTTGCTGCCCGGTTGCGGCTATCGGTCGGATACGAGCGGCTGCATGAGGTGGGAAAGATAAGTGAACTTCCCCCGTTGCTATTCGTAATCGTAGTCCATCATAATCACCAACCCGGTTTGCCAGATAGCCAAGCACCCGGCCCGAAATGGACGTAGTTGTCTGGGCTACTGCTCGCATCAAACTCAACAGCAGGAGAAAGAAAGTAATAAATGAACGTAGTGATTGGGTCATAGGCGACAATTGGTGAATACGCATTCAATAGGATTACCTTTTTAGTCAGAATATGTTTTGATTAGCGAGCCATCAGAAATAAATTAATGACTGGTTACTAGGTAACTAACCATCTTATCGAACCAACTGGACAACGCCCTGATAATTTGTCAAATCACCGTTAGTTAGTTCGGCCTGAATCGTGTAGGGATAGACGCCTGCGAGGACCTGCTGCCCCTGATACCGTCCGTCCCAGCAACGGGTTTGGTCCGATAGTGCGACGTTTTCCTGATGATAGATCACTTCGCCCCAGCGGTTGTATATCGTCATTTTTCGGATCTGTCGAATGCAGGAATTACCCTTAATCTCCCAGAAATCGTTCATCTGATCGGCATTGGGCGAGAATGCGGTGGGCAGATACAGGCCACACGGAACGACAGTCACCGTAACGGATTTTTCCTGTCTGCAAATCCCGCTTTTATCCGAAACCTGCACAACGTACTGTGTGTTGGCCGATGGATTTGCCCAGGTTTGCGCGCAGGTGGGGCAACTTAAGCGATCGGCAGAACGCCACTGATAGGTATAGATACCCGATGGCGTTGCCACTACGTCTAATTGCGTACTATCGCCCTGGGTGATCGTTACGTCAGGGTTGATTTGGATAGCCAGTTGATTGATAGTTAGTCTAGTAGTAACCACGCTATCGCATCCCGATGGACTGGTGAAGTAATTGACATACGTACCGGCCTGGCGATACGTTGAATCGCCAACGGTCAGGCTGCCCCCTTCGCAAATGGTTACATCCTGTTTTGAACGACCTATCGGTTTGACGGTCAGGGTTAGTTTGACGGTGCTGTCGCACAGGGCGGTGTGGGTGATGGTGCGTGTGAACTGACCACTGCTGCGGTACGTCGTGTCACCCACCACAAACCCGTCGCCTTCACAAATGCTCTTTACCACTGTGGTTTCGACGGGCTGAAAACGAATCTGATGGTCGAGCTGGAATTCGCAACTTGCGTTCAGGCTGGAGAACGGCGTTATTTTGACCCAATATTTCTGGCCGACTGCTGCTTTCACTCGAACCGAGCGAGTGGTCTGACCGGTGTTCCAGGTGTATTTTTCAAAACCGTCGGGAGCATTCAGGATAACGTAACCTTCCGCATCGGGGCAAGCCGACGCTGGTTTTATTTCCGATTTAAGGCACTGTGCATCGAAATAAGCGTAGCCAAAGTGACCATTATGTGTACAGCCGTGCGCTGTCACTTCCACTGTGATACGTTTCCCTACGTAATTGCGCAGGTCGATCGCCCCAACGGTCCAGTTGCGGTATTGGATATCGCCCTGCGTCTTGAATCCATCGACCGTACCGGCAGCTGAAACCTGCACATCGTAAAAGCTACAGGGCAATTCCTGATCATCGCTATCGGTAATTCGGATGGTGAAGCCTGGTTTTTCGTAAGCCTCGTGATTGGCATTTTGCAAAACAACGGCCAGCTTATATTGAAACAACGTATTGTCGGCCGTAACGAAAAACGACCCTTTAATACGGTCAAACCGGCTCCCACGGGTTACGTTGCCAATACGAATCGAGTGCATACTGCCGGGTGCGACCATCGGGATTGCCTCAGTAGTTATTTTGGGATCGTTGCCATCGCTCAGGCTTGTGATTCGGTGTCCGTTCTCAAGCGTTCCGGTAGTTTCGCTTTGAAAGACGACCAGTTGCCCCTTATTCGTTACCTGTCCATTGGTCAGCGTCCAGCCGTCGGTTTTTCCCAGTTCAAAGCCAATGTTATTACAATCGAGCTGGGCAAAAAGTGGTGTACTGATTGCGGGTAAGAGAAAGATAAGGTAGATCGTTCGTTTCGTGCCCAACGTAGTTAGTAGTCCTTGGTTGAGGAGGCTAAATACGTTGGGTGGTCTAAGGATGAGCTTAGGATAAGATTAAATTGTCTTAAGGTCTTCAAAATCCGATTGAGTTTGCCACCACTATCAGTGCTTTGCGGTTGGGCAGCCGCGTTCATTTAGACTAACTCCCAAAAATGTAACATAGCCAATTAATCATGTAACATGCTTTTGTTCGTTTTTGGATTATGTCAATATACTTTTGTCCTCAGTTAGTATTGGATTGATTCATATTACCTGAAAAGATACATACAAGCGATAGTCGCAACAGAGAAGTTAACGTAGAGGAAATAACTCTGGATGCTTTTCAATGTGTTTAAAAGTAGACCCGTTGTCATGTGGACGGTATGGAAAAGTCACTAGAATAAGGATAACTTAGTTGCTGAGCCTTTATGCAGGTAGATGATTTAATGGCAAAGCAAAAAGTATATTACATGAATCAACGAATCCTATTCCTTATTTTCTGGCTGTGGTGTTCTTACACCGCGCTGGCCCAATCCGATAAATTGTTTACGGTCGAAAACGGTTTATCGGGTGGTGTGGTCAGTGATATCCATCAAGACCGTAGTGGTTTTGTGTGGGTAGCCACTGAAGACGGCTTAAATCGGTTCGATGGGAACAAATTCACAGTATACAGGCACGATAAAAAAAACGACACCGGAATACTGAATAACCTGCTTCAAACCTTGTTTGAGGATAGAGCAGGTAGAATGTACGTCGGTTCAATCGATGGTTTGCAGTATTACAACCCGGCCAGTGATTCCTTTCACAATATTCCCCTCAAACTGGATAATGGAGACGTCATTAGCACGCGTATAGTAAGTATGTGCCAACGAAAAAATGGGGATATTCTGGTTGGTACCTCAGGGTGGGGCATCTTTAAACTCACCAGAAATAGAGAACAACTTTGGGCCCAAAAAATCATTCTAAATATTCCCAGCGAGCTGATTATCAAGATTTTCGAGGACATTAATCAGAATTTATGGGTATCCACCGAAGATAAAGGACTGTATCGAATTAACGGCTCCACGGTCAAGGCCTTCTTTGGATACAAAAAAGTGCAGAACAACGTAATAAAAAGTATTTGTCAGGATCGGTACGGTCGTCTATTTGTTGGTAACATGAGCAGCGGGCTGTATCAATATGCACCTGCCAGTCAATCTTTTACTGCCATTCTGTATAATGGAGGTACAGATCTTCCGATTGAGGAGTTGCTCGTGAATCGGAACAACCAGATTGTTATTGCCACCAGTGGAAAAGGCCTCAAGTATTTCGATCCGGCAACCAGCAAAATTCTCGACCTGAACACGAATGTGACCACCTTCGATTTTTCTAAATCCAAGCTGCATTCAATTCTGGAAGACAAAGCGGGGAATCTATGGATCGGAATTTTTCAGAAGGGTCTGTTGCTGCTGGCAGGTAACCCAAATCGGTTCAGTTACATAGGCTACAAGTCGGTTAACCGCAATTCTATCGGCTCAAGTACGGTCATGTCTTTATTCCAGAATACCGAAAAAGCGATTTGGGTAGGTACTGACAACGATGGCTTATATACACTTTTGCCTGGCACAACCACCAGTATACACTATAAACCTGATACCGAAAAGGGGCCTGTACCATCCAATATCATGGCTATTTACGAGGACTCCAAGAAAAATGTCTGGCTTGGTTCCTATCTAAGCGGTCTGGTGCAATTCAACCCAAAAACAGGAAAAAGCAGCTACATCAGTAAGATTGTCGATAAGAACGGCGATAATGTTCAACGGGTTTTTAGCATTAAAGAGGATTCCCAGCAGCGGCTTTGGGTGGCTACGATGGGTTCCGGCTTATTTTCTCTGGATCTCCGCTCTGGCAACGTCAAAAACTTTGACGCGCTGTCCAGCAAATTGTACCGGCCAACCGACAATTATATTCCGAATAGTTGGATCAACTGTCTGCTCATCTCCAAAGACAATAAGTTGTTTATCGGTACATTCAACGGCCTGGCCTGTCTGGATCTGGATACAGAAAATTTTGTCTCCACGTTTGGTCGTAATAGCCTTCTAAGGGGCGTTGTCATCTATTCGCTGTTCGACGATGATAAAGGTAATCTGTGGGTAGGCACATCTCAGGGGTTGAAAAAAATTAGTCGTTCAACCGGGCAGGTTACCTCGTTTGATATGGATAATGGTTTACCCAGCAATCTGATCAGTGCCATCCGGGGTGACAACGACGGACATTTGTGGCTGAGTACTAATCGAGGTTTGTCCAGAATGGATATGGAAACCAATACGTTTGTCAATTTCTATTCGGCCGACGGACTTCAGGATAATCAATTTAGTCAGGGGGCATCCATCGAAACGGACAATGGTGAGCTTTACTTCGGTGGCGTAAATGGAATTACCCATTTTAAACCGGATGAGATACGTATCGCCAACAAACGGCTGTCGGTGCAGATTGTGGATCTCTACATTCATGATAAGCCGGTCCGAAAGGGGACAACATCAGGTGGTTATCAAGTAATCGACACAACCGTCAATAGTGCCCGCGAATTTCACTTGTCGCATCAGGATAACTCATTTACTCTGGAGTTTTCCACTATGGATTTTATTGATGCCGAACGCGTCTCTTACCTGTATTCGATCAATAACAATAATTGGGTGGCGTTACGTCCAGGGGCTAACCGATTAACCTTCGACAATTTAGCACCGGGAACGTATGTGTTTCGGTTAAAAGCGAATGCTACGAATGCCGTATCGGACCAGCATCAGGTAACCATCGTTATTCACCCCGCCTGGTATTTATCGATCTGGGCGAAGATTGTTTATGGCTTACTGCTCCTGCTCCTATCGGGTTTAGTGTACCGGATGATCCGTAATCGACGACGAACCCAGGAGGAAAGGCTGGCTCATCAACGACTCGAAGAGGTCAATGAAGCTAAACTCCAGTTTTTCATCAACATTGCTCATGAGATACGTACTCCACTGACACTAGTTGTCAGTCCGCTGCAAAAACTGATTAGTCAGGATCAGGATAAAGACCGTAGGCACTTGTATGAGATTATGGGGCGTAATACAAAACGTATACTGGATCTGGTTAGTCAGCTAATGGATATCCGCAAGATCGAAAAAGGACAGATGACCCTGCAGTTGGCCAGAGTAGATATCGTGCACTTCATCAATGAGACCTGTCAGTTATTCGAAGAGCAGATTCAGGACAAGCAAATTCACTTTGTTACGGATTTTCCGGCAGATTCAGTTTTTGCCCGTATTGACCCACTGAATTTTGATAAGGTGCTTATCAATATCCTGTCGAACGCATTCAAGTTTACGCCGATCGGTGGGACAATTAGGGTAACTCTGACAGTAAAGCCATCTATTCAAAAATTAGATAAGAACAAACAGAACTTGGTTATTTCAATCGAAGATTCTGGCCAATGTATTAATGAGAGTGAGACAGAACGGATATTCGATTGCTTCTACCAATCGGCCGACCACCGGGACTATAATCAATATGGTACGGGCATTGGCCTTCATTTGGTAAAGCAACTCGTAGAATTACACGGCGGGACTATTAAAGTCCAAAATAAAGAGTCTATCGGCTGCTGTTTTGCGATAATGCTCTCTGTCGACGAGGTTATTCCTGCTGAACTCCCAGTAGTGGTCCCATTTACACGTATTGTCCAACGCTTACCCGAACCTGAAGAACCTATAAAAGCGCGAATCAGACGGAAATCGAGACGTGTGGTGGTGGTTGATGATGACAGTGAAATATGCAACTACCTTTTCGACGAATTATCAGAAGAGTACAGCGTATTCTCCTATGCTAATGGAGAAGAAGCCTATAAAGGGATAGTGAAAGAGAAACCTGATCTGGTTGTTAGTGATGTAATGATGCCCATTATGGACGGAATGACGCTTTGTCGTAAAATGAGAGCCAACCCGCTGGTCAACCATATACCAATTGTTCTCTTGACCGCCAAAACCGAGGAGTCAAGTAATGTTCAGGGGCTCGATATGGGAGCAGATGCTTACATCACTAAACCGTTCAATATTGACATATTATTAAAAACTGTTAAGGGCCTGATCCGAAACAGGCAGATCCTGAAGAACAACGAAAATGAACAGCAGTATCAGGAGGAGTTCATTTCAAAGATCAGTATAAAGGCTGCTGAAGAAAAGTTATTGGAGAAAGTTCATTTGGTAATCAACAAGAACTTGAATAACCCTGATTTGAGTGTTGAAATGATCGCTGGTGATATAGGCATCAGTCGGGTGCATCTGCATCGTAAACTCAAGGAGTTAACGAATTTAACAACCCGAGACCTGATCCGAAACATTCGGATGAAACAGGCTGCGGAATTGCTAACCATTAAAGGGCTAAGTGTTTCAGAAGTCTCATTTGCCGTAGGTTATGCGAACGTAAACAATTTTTCGGTGGCGTTTAAGGAGCTATATGGTGTATCTCCAACAGGGTTTTCAGAGCAATATGCAGTAACAGAAAGGTTTACTTAACGGCTACATGTTCAATTCCTGTTTAATGCTGATTTTACGTAAAACGTCAGCCCACACATATACGATCCCTGTCTTAGTCCAGCACTACATTCTCATTCACTATGACCGAAAATTGCTTTACAAATCCACCTTTACCGGTCAGCTCAACGATACGTCTTTTCTGGGGAAAAGTCGGCTTATGTGTCTAACTATGGAGTCTACGTTTGAAATCGTTGTTAACCTAGGCATCACTCACAATCACAATTGTAACTAAGTATCCCTTAACCCCTAATCCAACCTTTTACCTATGGAATAAAAACTATCCTTTTCAGCAGAAAAGCGATAGTGCTACCAACACTATCGCTCGAAAGTCCCTGAATGTGTCAAATACACACATTTGCTCTTTAATAAGAGAAGAGACCAGTTTCTTGTCATTTCTACCAAAAACAACAAAAACGCATAAATGTATGCAATACCCGTACATCAATCACATTGATTGGATCAGGATTATAAAAATTTCCAGCCTGCAACTTTTGCTTGCCCTTACCCTAACCCATGTGGGCTTTGCACGTAACGGTAAAGCGAAGGAACTTCTGAATCGAAGAGTTAGTATAGCTGCTGAAAATGAGGATGTTGGATTGGTAATTCGGCGGATTGAAAAACTGACGAACGTTCAGTTTCTGTTTAGCCGGGAGATTATTCAGTCGAAGCAGAACGTGAACTATCAGGCCAAAAACGAACAGCTTTCGCAGGTGTTGACGCAGATCTTGTCTCCACTCAATTTAAGCTATGAGATAGCCGGGCAACAAATCGTTATCAGAAAGGAGAGCGTTTCCGCTGTTATGCTGCAGAAAACAACCTCCGGTGAGGTTAATCTGGAACAATCACAGGATATTCAGATAACCGGTCGGGTTACGGCTGAGAACGGCGAAAGTTTGCCGGGCGTCAATATTCAGATCAAGTCGACCCAGCGCGGAACGACAACCGACGGGAATGGTACGTACCGGATTAGTATTCCGGATCGGAATACGGTCCTCGTTTTTTCCTTTATTGGCTACCTGAGCCAGGAAGTCACCGTAGGCTCGCAATCGACCGTCAACGTTACGTTGGCTGCCGACGATAAAACCCTCAGCGAAGTAGTTGTGGTCGGCTACGGTGTGCAACGCAAACGCGATGTTACGGGATCGGTCGTATCGGTAAATGAAACAACCCTTAGAGAAGTTCCCGCCCCGAACCTGGTTAACCAGTTGAAAGGCCGGGCAGCGGGAGTAACGATCGTCAGTAACGGATCGACGCCCGGTTCACAGGGGCAGATCCGAATTCGGGGTAACCGTACCCTGACGAGCGGCCAGGGCTCGAACAGCGATGGGCTAGACGGTCCGCTGGTTGTCGTTGACGGAATACCTTACGGTGGACTGAATGACATCAACCCGGATGATATTGCCAGTCTGGAAATTCTGAAAGATGCGTCGGCTACGGCTATTTATGGATCGAGAGGATCGGGTGGCGTTATTCTAATCACGACCAAACGGGGTAAAGTTGGCAAGCCTGTATTCAGCTACGATGGCTACCACGGTGTGACCAATGTTATGGGTAAATTCAACGTGATGAATGGACAGGAATATGCCCAGTTTAAAGACGATGCGACCAAGTATAACCGCACCAGCCCCGGCACGACTGCTTATCCGCTTACCCAGAAAGAAAAAGACGCGCTGGCGGCCGGTATTTCAACTGATTGGCAGGATTTACTATATAAACAAGGCTTCAATACCAATCATCAGCTAGGCATGGCTGGCGGTACTGAAACAACGCAGTACTCGATGGGACTAGGTTATTTCAACGAGACGGGGATTATTCCCAGTCAAAAGTTTGAACGCTATACTATCCGGGCAACGATTGACCAGCGTATTGGCAAACATATCAAGTTTGGATTGAACACACTGAATACGCTTACCTATACGAATACGCCCGGTGGTGGCGGTGTTCCGGGTGGGCTTGTACGGTTAACTCCGTTGGCAGCGCCTTACAATGCCGATGGTACGGTAAACCTGTTTCCGGCAGAAGGCTCTATAGATGCCGCTACGATCAGCCCATTGACGATCATTACCAAAAAAGACGCCTACCTGGGCCGTACCCGTTCGATACGTACCTTCAATAGCCTATACGCGGAGGTGAATATCCTGTCTGGGCTGCGGTACCGAATGAATGCTGGGTTGAATTACAGCCAGTCGAACCTCAATAATTATGGTGGTCCACTGACCTATTTTAACAACGCGACAGTTCAGTCATCGTCTACTGCCGAGATCAGTAACACCGAATACTGGGACATCAACCTCCAGCACCTGCTATACTACGACAAGACAATCGGTAAGCATAAAATTGGCGTTACCGGGCTATATGAAATTACCAAAAACCACTCGCTGGGCAGCCGCTTTACGGTAACCGGAGTTCCGGCCGATTACATCAAGACGTCTAATTTCTCGTTGGCATCCGGAACGCCGGTTGCTCCTTCGGACTTTGGTAACTCATTCTCGGAACTCGGTTTGCTCTCCTACATGGGCCGGGTAAACTATAGCTACAACGACCGCTATCTGTTGACTCTGACGCTGAGACGGGATGGTTCGTCTACGTTGTCGCCTGGAAATCAATATTTTAATTACCCGGCTATCGGCGCAGGGTGGAATATTATCGAGGAGGGATTTATGAAGGAAATTCCCGTTATCTCGAATCTGAAGCTACGGGGTAGCTGGGGTTTATCCGGTAATAGAAACGTAGGTGCGTATGCTACTCTGGGTGCGTTATCGGCGGGCTATTACAATTTCGGTACGGGAACCGCCGGACAGCAACTGGCCTATACCGTTACAAGTTTACCCGCTACAAGTTTGGGCTGGCAATCGACATCACAAGTAGATCTGGGTATCGACTTTGGCTTCCTGAATAATCGCATTACGGGTTCGGTAGACTGGTATCATCAGCAAACCAAAGACATTCTCTTGTCTGTGCCGCTGCCAGCTAGCAATGGGGCTGGTTCGACCCTGAAAAACCTAGGACGGACGGAAGGCAAAGGGTTGGAAACGGCGCTGACGTTTGAGATTTTCCGGAACCCGAAAGGATTTAACTGGAGTGCCGATCTTACTTATTTCTTTAACCGGGAGAAAATTACGCAGCTCACGACGCCAGCCGAACAGGCTAACCTGGGCGCAGGCTGGTTTGTTGGCCAACCCCTTTCGGTCATCTACGATTATAAAAAGATTGGTATCTGGCAGACATCGGATAAAGAAAACGGTACGTTGGCCAAGCAAACCTCACCCGTTCAGTTTCCGGGCCAAATCCGGGTAGAAGATGTAAACGGCGATGGGAAAATTGATCCGGCTGATCGTCAGATTCTTGGCAACTTTCAGCCCAGCTGGGAGGGAGGCCTGACCAACCGCTTCAGCTTCAAAAACTTCGATCTGTCGATTGTCACTTTTGCCCGTATGGGTATGAAAGTAATCGTGCCGTATCTGACTGGTAACTCAACAGGTTCAGGCGGTTTTGCCTTCTTCAATCAGGCCCGGGTAAATCAGGTGAAAACCGACTACTGGACCGAAACGAACCCGACTAATGCCTACCCAGCTCCCGATGCCGGTCAGGCAGTTGCCTGGTTTGGATCAACCTTGGGGTATTATGACGGGTCGTTCATTAAAGTTAGAAGTATTAATCTGGGCTACACCTTTTCCAGCGCGCTGATCCGGAAAATCGGTATGAATTCCGCCCGGGTTTATTTTAACGCCACCAATCCGTTGATCCTTTATTCACCCCTGGTGAGCCAGAAGCTGGCCATCGATCCGGAAGGAAACGGCTATGCCAGTGGTCAGTCGACGCTGAATCCGCAGAATGCCAGTGAGCGCGGTACACCCGAGCGGCAGATTTCCGTAAACCTGAACAACCCACCTGTGCGTCAATTTACTCTGGGGGTCAATCTTAAATTCTAATCATTGATCGAACAATGAAGACAATAAAAATTTGGTCTATAGTTGGCCTTGCAGCGTTGCTTAACACGGGCTGCGAAAAAATACTACAGGAAAACCCGCAATCTCAGATTGTTCCGTCTTATTTCAACAGTCCATCCGGCGTATTGGGCGGCATTGCCGGTGTCTACAATGACATTCGCGGCCAGTGGGGCACCGAAGGGTTCACGGTAGAGATGCAGGCTGGTACCGACGATTTTATACAGGGGTCAAGTAGCGGAGGGGTTCCACCTTACACGTATAATGGACTAAATGGAAGTAACTTCGGTGCGGCCTGGGGCACAGCTTTTCAGGATATTAACACCATCAACGGCGTACTCAAATACGGTCAAACGATCGATCTGCCGGAAGCAACCCGGAAGCAATACCTGGCACAGGCTAAGTTTCTGCGGGCATTCTGGTACTTCTATCTGGTGCAGACCTGGGGCGACGTACCACTGAGCACCGAATTCATTACGGTTCCCTCACAGGCGGCCTCTCGTCAACCAGCGGCTCAGGTTTACGAGTTAATTATCAAAGATCTAACCGAAGCGGCTGCTGATCTGCCCAATACGCCAACGGCTCCTTTTTTGGGCAAAGCGGCCACCAAGCCCGTTGCCCAGTTTCTGCTCGCCAAGGCATATCTGACCCGTGGCTGGCTGAACAATACAGCCTCGGATTTTACGCAGGCTGCTACCCTTTGCGCCGATATTATTGCTAATAAATCAACCTACGGACTCGATTTATGGCAGGATTTTGGCGATGCCTTTGTTCCGGCCAATGACTATGGAAAAGAAACCATGTTTGTCAGCGATCACGTACTTGATCCAAAATATGGCTATTATAAGGTAGGTGCTGCGGAAGGGGGCGGTTTTGCTAATAATTTGTCGCCCTGGTTTACGAACTGGAATTACCCCAACTTCAGCGGCATTAACTCTTATAAAAGTGCAGCGGGAACGATTGTAAATAACGGTACGTCGCTGATGATCCGCGATTCGCAGTATGGACGTCCCTACAGCCGTATGCGTCCAAACAGCTACAAATGGCCATCTGGGGCCAATGCTGGTAAGAATTATTTTCTGGATCAGGCATTCACAAATCGAAACGTTGATTCACGATTTATAAACTCGTTCTATACCGTTTACATCGCCAATACGTCTGTTACTAATACAGCCAACGCGGCTAATAACAGCCGAGGAATTGGGTATACAACCGTAGTTGGCGCGGATACAGCCATTTGGATACCTGATTTTGAGGTAGCAGGAGCGCCACAATTTGTTGGGACGCGTCCGTTCAAAGGCATTGTTGTTCCTCCGAGCTTATGGGATAATAATGTTTTCCCAGCTTTGAAGAAATTCATGGACCCCAGCCGGGGCGCCAACTTCAACGACCCCTCAACTCGCCCCGTTGTAATGTATCGCTTTGCCGATGTATATCTGACTGGTGCCGAAGCGTATCTGAAAGCGGGTGACGCGACAAGAGCAGCCGCTCTGTTGAACGTAGTAAGGCAGCGAGCCGCTTACCGAAAAACGAACACAGCGGCTCAGAACGCAGCGGCTGTTACGGCCATGACCATCACCGCAGCTGACGTAACGGTAGACTTTATTCTGGATGAGAGAAGCCGCGAATTATTCGGTGAATGGCAACGGTGGCACGACCTGGTTCGTACCCGTTCGCTGGTGCGTCGCGTAAAAGCTTGGAATCCAGAGGCTGCACCTTATGTCCAGGATTTTCACATGCTACGTCCCATTCCGCAGTCGTCGCAGATAGACCGGGTAGTGGATGGGCCGAAGTTTCCACAGAATCCTGGCTATTAATTGCCATAACAAAGTGCGTTCGGAGAGGTATACGAATTATTTATTCTTGTACCTCTCCGAATCTGAAGTAGGTGTTTCCTCTGTACGATGATGCGATCATTCCTTTCTCTTTTTTTACTGATTATCTCAACGACTGGCTATGCACAAACGAAGTCAGTTCTAAAACTTTGGTACAATAAACCCTCCGGGCAAACCTGGGAAAATGCGCTGCCCATCGGCAACGGTCGGCTGGGAGCGATGGTGTATGGGAACGTAGCGAAGGAAATCATTCAGTTGAATGAACAGACGGTGTGGTCGGGTAGCCCGAACCGAAACGACAATCCCGATGCACTGGCTGCTTTGCCCGAAATCCGGCAATTGATCTTTGATGGCAAACAGAAAGAGGCCGAGCAACTTGCCAATAAATCCATCATCACCAAAAAATCGCATGGGCAGATGTTTCAGCCCGTGGGCAATCTGAATCTTACTTTCGACGGATCAGACAACGTAACGAATTATTACCGCGAACTTGATATTGAACGGGCCGTAGCAAAAACGTCCTATACCATCGGAGACGTAACGTATACGCGGGAAGTTCTGGCCTCGTTTCCCGACAATGTGATTGTGATGCAACTAACCGCCAGCAAACCTGGTAAGTTGTCGTTTTCCGCTTCTTTTTCCACCCAGCACAAATCGTTCGACATCAAAACTACAGCTACCAACGAACTCACACTTTTCGGCACTACGTCGGACCATGAGGGTGTAAAAGGCATGGTGAAGTTCAAAAGTATCGCCCGAATTAAAACGTCGGGCGGTACGCTAGCGGCCAACGATACGTCGCTCACGGTGAAAGACGCTAATGCGGCAACCATCTACGTAGCGATTGCCACAAATTTTAATAACTATAAAGACCTAAGTGGAGACGAAAATGCGCGGACTGCTACGTATCTAAACAAGGCTTTTTCGAAATCCTTTGCAACCATTCTGAATCCGCACGTTGCTACGTATCAGAAGTTTTTCAATCGGGTTAAGCTCGACTTGGGCGTTACGGATGCGTCCAAACTGCCCATCGATGAACGGCTGAACAACTTTCGTTCAGTCAACGACCCACAACTCGTTACGTTGTATTATCAGTACGGGCGGTATCTGCTGATTTCGTCCTCGCAACCGGGCCGCGATGGTACGCTGGGCCAACCGGCCAATTTACAGGGAATCTGGAACAACAAAATGCGCCCGCCCTGGGACAGTAAATACACCATCAACATCAACGCCCAGATGAACTATTGGCCCGCCGAGAAAACCAATCTGGCCGAACTTCACGAACCGTTTTTGCGGATGGTCAGGGAGTTGGCTGAAACGGGGCAGGAAACGGCTAAGGTCATGTATGGCGCCGGGGGCTGGATGGCGCATCACAACACCGATATCTGGCGTACAAACGGGGCGGTCGATGGTGCTTTCTGGGGCATGTGGACAGCGGGTGGCGGCTGGACCAGTCAGCATCTGTGGGAACATTACCTCTACAACGGTGATCAGACGTATCTGATATCGATTTACCCGGTTCTGAAAGGAGCCGCCCAGTTCTACGCCGATTTTCTGGTTGAGCATCCGAAATACCACTGGCTGGTGGTGAACCCCGGTACCTCGCCCGAAAACGCACCGAAAGCGCATGGCGGCTCGTCGCTGGATGCGGGTACGACAATGGACAACCAGATTGTCTTCGACGTATTCAGTACGGCCATCCGAGCCGCCGAACTGCTGAAAAAAGATAAGGATTTTGTCGCATTGCTGAAGCAGAAACGTAGCAAACTGCCGCCCATGCACATCGGGCAACACGGTCAGTTGCAGGAATGGCTGGAAGATATTGACGATCCCAACGATAACCACCGGCACGTATCACATTTATATGGCCTGTTTCCGTCCAATCAAATTTCGGCCTACCGCACTGCGGATTTATTTAGTGCCGCCAAAACGACCTTAACGCATCGGGGCGACGTATCGACCGGCTGGAGCATGGGCTGGAAAGTGAACTGGTGGGCCAAACTTCAGGATGGTAACCATGCTTACGCGCTGATTCAGAATCAACTAACGCCATTGGGCGTCGTGAAGGGCGGGGGCGGTACGTATAACAACCTGTTCGATGCACACCCTCCGTTCCAGATCGATGGCAATTTTGGCTGTACGTCGGGTATCACAGAAATGCTCATGCAAAGCACTGATGGTAGCCTTCAGTTACTGCCCGCCCTGCCCGATGTCTGGCCAACGGGTAGCATCAGCGGCCTACGGGCACGTGGTGGTTTTGAAATCATAAACCTGGAATGGAAAGATGGTAAGGTTACAAAAGCCGCCGTTAAATCGAATCTGGGTGGCAACCTGCGCCTACGTATACCGAATGCCGTGAAAGTCAATGGCGGTATGTTGAAACTGGCATCAGGACCAAATACAAACCCGTTCTATACAGTGGAAGAAACGCCAGCGGCCATTAAATCGGCTCAGGCCAACGTAACACCTTTATCGCTGAAAGAAACGCTGGTTTATGACTTACCGACGCAGCGCGGGAAGGTGTATACGCTGTTGATGGAGTAGGTTTTTTGTCATCCCGACGCAGGAGCAATCTTCGGTAAAGAGGTAGTTTGGGTATCATCCGAAGATGCTTCTGCATTGGGATGACAAAAAAGCGACGACAACAAAAAAGGCTAACCAAAAACACTGAATAAGTTAAAGTAACTAACCTATAACCTAATGAAATACCGCCTTTATTCGGCTCTTTTCGTACTACTAAGTTTGTTCTTGAGCTTTGTGGCTCCTGCTCAAATGACGCTGGTCAATCCAATCCTGACGGGCTTTTATCCTGACCCCAGCATCGTGAAGGTTGGTCCGGATTATTATCTGGTTAATTCCACGTTTTCGTACTTTCCCGGTCTTCCGATTATGCACAGTAGAGACCTCAAAAACTGGAAGCAAATCGGTAACGTTATTGACCGGCCCGAACAGATGGACTTTATGGGCGAACGGCTGACCCGTGGTCTTTTTGCGCCGGGTATTAGTTATTCCAAGGGCACATTCTACGTTACCTGCACCGACATTGACCACGACGGCAACTTTGTTGTTACGGCCAAAAATCCCGCTGGTCCCTGGAGCAATCCCGTCAAAATTCCGCAGGTACGGGGC
Source organism: Spirosoma daeguense (assembly GCF_054776875.1). Classification (NCBI taxonomy): domain Bacteria; kingdom Pseudomonadati; phylum Bacteroidota; class Cytophagia; order Cytophagales; family Cytophagaceae; genus Spirosoma; species Spirosoma daeguense. The sequence continues at coordinate 270,721 of NZ_BAAHBF010000005.1, read as the reverse complement.
ATCGATCCATCCATTTATTTTGATGAAAGTACTGATAAAGCCTACATTATCTACAACAGCGATGCCCCCGACCGGAAGCCGTTGTATTCGGGCCACCGGACTATCCGCATGTATGAGTTCGACCCGGTGAAGTTGACGGTTATTGGCGAAGAAAAACAGTTGGTTAACGGTGGCGTGGACCTGTCGAAAAAGCCGGTCTGGATTGAAGGGCCGCATATTCTCAAACGGAATGGCTGGTATTACTTATACGCAGCCGAGGGCGGTACGTCGGTCAATCACTCCGAAGTGGTGCTACGTAGCAAAGATGTCTGGGGGCCTTACGTACCGTTCGAAGGCAATCCAATTCTGACTCAACGGGAGTTGCCGGCTGATCGGAAAGATGCCATTACGTCGGCGGGGCACGCGCAATTTGTGGAAGGTCCTGACGGAAACTGGTATTCGATTTTTCTGGCGGTACGTCCTTACGAAGGCGATTATTACAACACCGGCCGCGAAACCTTCATTGCACCGTTGACGTGGAAAAACGACTGGCCGATGATCGAGCATGGCGAGAAAGCTATTGCCTATAGTTATTCCGTTAATTACAAGGAAGTTAAGCAAAAGGGGGCGCTGCCGCAATCGGGTAATTTTGGCTACACCCTCTCTTTTGATAAAGAACTTGATCCGTCGCTTTTATTCATGCGGACGCATGATAAAAATTCATATTCGCTGTCGAAGAAGCAGGGGTTGACTCTAAAACTGAAGCCCGAAACGGTAATGGACTTCGGGAACCCGTCGTTCGTCGGGAAACGCCAGCAACACCTTTACAGCACGGCCGAAACCGAGCTGACGTTTACGCCAAAATCAGATAAAGAAAAAGCTGGTCTGGTGATTTTGCAGGATGAAAGTCATTTCTATTTCCTGTGCAAATCACAATCAGGAGGTAAGGATGTGCTTCAACTTTACAAAGGAGTTCCCCGGTCGAAGGAGATGGAGTTGCTGACGGAAACACTACTGGACCCGAAATCGGGAAAAGTCGGTTTTCGCATTACGTCGCAGGGCGATACGTATAGTTTTTATACCTCGACCGATGCCAAGAACTGGACATTGTTAAAAGATAAACTAGACGGTAAGTTTCTGAGCACCAAAGTGTCGGGTGGGTTTGTCGGTTGTGTATACGGCCTGTATGCTACGTCGTCGGGTGAGCCGAGTACGAATACAGCTTCGTTCCAGTTTTTGACTTATAAGGGTGAAGATCCGATGTATAAAAAGTAAATCATCCCCCCGGGCTATAATCTAACTCGTCTGCATAATAGAATTGGGTCATATACACACGAGTAAGAAGATATTTATAGAGCTGGCTCTGTTTAATAGCACTGATATATGAGAAACGGAATGCTCCGATATGGTCTGCTGGTAATTGGGGCGCTGCTCGGATACGTAACAGCAGTGGCGCAAATCGCCCAAAACCCGATCATCTTCGCCGACGTGCCTGATATGGCTATGATCCGGGTGGGTGATACGTACTACATGAGCAGCACGACCATGCACTTGAGTCCGGGCCTACCCATTATGAAATCGAAAGACCTGGTGAATTGGGAAATGGTTGGTTATGCGTACGATACCTTGGCTACTGTGGACGCTCTGAATCTGACAAACGGAAAAAGTGCGTATGGTCGGGGTTCGTGGGCCAGTAGTCTGCGCTACCACAACGGTACGTACTACGTAACAACCTTTGCCCAGACTACCGGCAAAACCTATATCTACACCACAAAAAATATTGAAAAAGGTCCCTGGAAAGAATCTTCGTTTAAACCCTCCTACCACGATCACAGCCTGTTTTTTGACGACGATGGTCGCACTTATCTGATTTACGGGGCTGGAAAACTCAAAATACTTGAACTCAACGCTGATGCTTCTGGTGTAAAACCGGGTACTACTGAGCAGGTGTTAATTGAAAACGCCAGTACGCCGTCGGGAATGGGTGGTGGTTTGCCAGCCGAAGGGTCTCAATTGTTTAAGGTGAATGGGAAATATTACCTGTTCAACATTACCTGGCCACGTGGGGGTATGCGTACCGTAGTGATTCACCGGGCCGATAAACTGACAGGTCCCTGGGAGGGGAAGGTTGCCTTGCATGATTTAGGCGTAGCGCAGGGTGGACTCATCGATACGCCCAACGGCAGGTGGTACGCGTATCTGTTCCGTGATTTCGGTGGCGTGGGGCGCATTCCGTATCTGGTTCCGGTAAAATGGGAGGGGGGCTGGCCTGTGTTGGGTGTCGATGGAAAAGTACCCCAAACGCTTGACCTGCCTGTCAGTAAAGGCTTTATACCCGGTATAGTAGCTTCCGATGAGTTTACTCGTAAAAAAGGTGAACCGGCCCTGCCGCTGGTATGGCAGTGGAACCACAACCCTGCCAACAGCCTCTGGTCGGTCAGCGAGCGCAAGGGTTTTCTGCGGCTGAAAACCAATCGAATGGATACGTCGTTTGTGATGGCCAGAAATACACTTACACAACGTACCATAGGTCCCGAATGTACTGGAGCAACTGCGCTGGACGTAGCGAATCTGAAAGATGGTGATTTTTCGGGGTTGAGTCTGTTGCAGAAGAGTTATGGATTGGTCGGCGTGAAGCGGGAGAATGGACAGTATTTTGTAGTGATGGTAAGTGCGGCTTCAGGCAAACCAATTGAAGCACAACGCATTCCGCTAATGCAGAAAACGGTATATCTGAAAGCCGAATGCAACTTTAAAAACAAAGCCGATACGGTTCATCTCTTTTACAGCCTGGATAACAAAACCTGGACCCCCATCGGCGAATCGCTGAAGATGTCATACACCATTCCGCATTTCATGGGCTACCGATTTGGTTTGTTCAACTACGCCACTGCGAATACGGGTGGGTATGCCGACTTCGATTATTTCCACATAAGCGATACGATACACCATGAATAAGTTAGCCTTGCTTCTTACTACGTGTCTATTTTGCCAGTTTTTTTTAGCGAAGGCTCAGGATAAAAATTTCTACATTTTCCTGTGTTTCGGACAGTCGAACATGGAAGGGAACGCCAAAATTGAACCGCAGGATACCGTTAACGTAACTAGCCGGTTTCAGGTGATGGAAGCGGTTGATTGCCCCAGCCTGAACCGAACCAAAGGGAATTGGTACACCGCCATTCCACCTTTGTGCCGCTGTAAAACTGGCCTTACCCCCGCCGACTATTTTGGTCGGGAGTTGGTATCTAACCTTCCCGAAAAAGTACGGGTGGGCGTGATTAACGTAGCGATTGGCGGCTGCAAAATCGAGTTGTTCGATAAAGATCACTACGATTCGTACGTTAAGACGGTGCCGGGCTGGATGAAAAATTTCATTAAGGAATACGATGGGAATCCATATGCCCGACTGGTCGAGATGGCGAAACTGGCTCAGAAAGATGGGATCATCAAGGGTATTCTGCTGCACCAGGGTGAGTCGAACACCAACGATACGTTGTGGACGCAAAAGGTGAAAGTCGTGTATGACAACTTGATGAACGATCTGAATCTGAAACCCAGAAAAGTGCCATTGCTGGCCGGGGAAACGGTCAATGCAGATCAGGAAGGTAAATGTGCAAGTATGAATAAAATCATTGCTACGCTCCCACAGACGATCAAAAATTCACACGTGATTTCGTCGGCTGGCTGCACCGGCTCGGCTGATAACCTGCATTTCAACGCGGCCGGGTATCGGGAACTGGGGAAACGCTACGCCATGCAAATGCTGTTGTTGCTGGGTAATAGGCCCAGACCATCTGAATAAGTACAAGTCGCTATAAAAAATGTGTTATTAATAAGCTACTTCCGTTTCGCAAAAACAGTCAACTTAACTCGTAATTCCTAGACTTTCATAACTATGGATCAACCCTTACCCGTCCGTTTTCTGTTTGTTTGGGCACTATTGTGCCTCAGTAGCCTGGCAATAGCCCAGCCTCCGCGCGGGCCGCTGGTGGTGTCGCCCCAGGTAAATGCCGATAAGTCTGTTACGTTCCGGTATCTGGCTCCGCAGGCCAAAGAGGTTCGACTGAGCGCACAGTTTGAAAAGGCGCCCGTTGCAATGACTAAAGACGCGCAGGGCATCTGGAGCGTGACGACAAGTCCCATCAAGCCCGATATTTATCCCTACAGCTTCCAGGCCGATGGCGTAACAGTCATGGACCCGGCCAACGTAGCGTTTTTCCCGAACGAGCGGTTTAAAGCCAGTCTGGTGGATGTGCCCGGTAATACACCCCTGGTGCATTCGATGAAGGACGTACTACATGGTTCAGTCAATTATGAATATTACCCATCCGCTGATGGGACTACTGGCTCGGTGGTCGTGTATACCCCGCCGGGTTATGATAAAAATACGTCGCAGAAATACCCGGTCTATTACCTCATCAGCGGCACGACCGATACTGAAGAAACCTTTTTCAAAGTGGGCAAAACCAACTGGATTCTGGACAATCTGATCGCCGACGGAAAAGCCAAACCCATGATTATTGTCATGCCGTATGGGAACATTGCGGCACGTATCTCCGAACAAAAAGGGGGAGCCAAACCCGCCGATCCAACGGTGCGTGATGGCGACGATGCCGTCAAACGGGCCAACGCGTTTGGCGATGATCTGGTCGGTAATGTAATCCCCTACGTTGAGAAAAATTACCGTACCCTCCCTAACCGGGAAAATCGGGCAATCGGCGGTTTCTCGCGCGGGGGTGGGCAAACGCTCCGCACGGGTTTCGGGCACATGGATAAGTTTGCGTGGGTATGTGCCTATAGTTCGTATCTGTCGCCCCAGGAAATGGAAAAGAGCTTCCCGCAGATAGTTGGCAAGCCCAATGAAACCAACAAGCAGCTGAAGCTGCTCTGGGTGAGCGTAGGCAGCGACGATTTTCTCTACAAAGGCACCGTCGAATTTATGGACTATCTGAAGGCGAAGCAGGTGAACTACAAAAGCCTGATCACCGACGGCGGTCATACCTGGATGAATGTCAAACACTACGTTGCCGAAACTACGCCTTTACTCTTCCGCTAACCCGTCAACCCTCATGAAACGAATTCTTTACTTATTCCAAGCTCTGCTGTTTTTTTCGGTGACGGTCAGCGCCCAGCAGCGGCCCCCGGCTATTAGCTCACCTGACGTACATCCTGACCACAGCGTTACGTTCCGCTATTATTCGAAGAAAGCCAACAAGGTTATGCTGAGCGGTGAGTTCCTGAAAGCGCCCGTTGCTATGACAAAGGATACGTCTGGCATCTGGAGCGTAACGGTTCCGCCCGTCAAGCCCGACATTTATCCCTACAGTTTCACTGTCGACAGTGTGCAGCTTGCCGACCCGAACAATACGTACATTTTTGCCAACGAGCGTTTCAAACGTAGCATTGTCGACATACCAGGCGATCAGCCGCTGATTCATTCGCTCCAGAACGTACCACATGGGAAGATCAGCTATCGGTACTACAAATCGGGCACATTGGGCACTACGCGTCAATTGCTGGTATACACACCACCCGGCTTCAATTCCAACGGCAAAATCAAATACCCGGTGCTATATCTGATTCACGGTGGTTCGGATACCGAAGAAACCTGGACCAAAGTTGGCCGCGCCAACCTGATTGCTGATAACCTGATAGCTCAGGGCAAATCCAAACCGATGCTGATTGTGATGCCCTACGGTAACGTTCGTCCCGCGCCCATGCCCGACTTTACGAAAGACATGGTGAATGACATCGTTCCGTTCGTGGAGGCAAATTATCCGGTTCTGAAAGACAGCAAAAACCGGGCGGTGGCTGGGTTTTCAGTGGGCGGTGGCCAAACGCTTAACATTGGCCTGACCAATACTGACAAATTCGCCTACATCTGTTCGTATGCGCCCTATACGGCTACTGAAGAATTTCAGAAAAACTTTGCCAACTGGTCGCCCGATGCGAATAAGATCAACAGCCAGTTGAAGTTGTTCACCATCAGCGTAGGCACCGACGATTTTCTGTACGAGCCGGTAAAAAAGAACATCGCCATGTTCGAAGAGAAAAAAATCAAAACGAAAAGCTACATCGTGCCCGGTGGCCATACCTGGATGAACTGCAGGCAGTATCTGGCCACTACGTTACAGGAGATCTTTAAGTGAGGATAAAAACCCATACATCCCCTGATGGGGACTTATGGGTAAACAAACCAGTTAAGAAAAAATCATTATTTCTTAAACCAACAAACCCATGATTCGCAATTCGTTAGTTACACTCGTCACTATGGCGATAGCCAGTGTAACCTGTTTTTCTCAGGGCAGCCAATTAACAGTCACAGAGGATTTTAAACCCTCTACGTTGAACCAGCCGGGGCAGGAGTACCCGCAGGTAAACTCTCAGGGCTATGCCCGGTTCCGCATAAAAGCGCCTAAAGCCGATAGTGTTCGGGTGAGCCTGGGGCTGGGCGGACGCGGAGGTACGATACTCAACAAAGGGGACGATGGCTTCTGGAGCGGCACAACGGCTGGCCCGATGGACGAAGGGTTTCATTATTACAACGTAACGATTGATGGCGGCAAGTTCAACGACCCCGGCGCGCTGAATTATTACGGTTCGGTGCGGTGGGAGAGTGGCATTGAAATACCTGCTCATGATCAGGATTTTTACGCGCTGAAGGAGGTCTCCCACGGAAACGTGCAGCAGATTCTGTTCCCTTCCAAAAGCACCAATACGTCCCGCCGGGCGTTTGTATACACCCCGCCGGGCTACCAGAAAGAGAAATCAAAGAAATATCCGGTGCTGTATCTGCAACATGGTTGGGGTGAGGACGAAACGGCCTGGAGTAATCAGGGACATGCAAATCTGATTATGGACAATATGATTGCCGAAGGTAAAATAAAGCCCTTCATTATCGTAATGACCTATGGCATGACCAACGAGGTGAAATTCGGTAAGATAAGAGAGTTCAAGATAGACCCCTTTCAGACAGTGCTTATCGAAGAACTAATTCCGTACGTAGACGCTAATTTTCGTACGTTGGCGAACCGCGACAATCGGGCGATGGCGGGGCTGTCGATGGGTGGTATGGAAACCAAAACCATCACTCTCAATAAGCCGGATGTTTTTGGATATTACGGTCTGCTCAGTGGCGGTGTCTACTCACCTGATGACCTCAAGGACAAGACGAAACCGAAACTTATTTTTCTGAGCTGTGGCAGCAAAGAAAGGCCCGATGGCGTTAATAAGTCGGCTACAGACCTGAAAGCCGCCGGTTATAATGCGGTTTCGTATGTGTCCGATAAAACAGGTCATGAGTTCCAGACCTGGCGCCGTAGCCTGCACGAGATGGCTCCACTGCTGTTTAAATAAACGTTTTTTCTGACAGGATTTGTTGAATTGAAAAGAATCCTGAAAATCCGAAGCGTCGGCCCGGCTGTTAATCCTGTCGAAAACATTCCTTAAAAACATGATAAAAATTTCATTCATAAAATGGTGGTATCTGGTTGTTACCTTAATAATTGGGTCAACTGCCTATTCACAGACCATTGAAAAAGAAGCGCCCAAAGGGTTCGATCAACTTCGGACGGGAATTGCTACAGGCAAACTCGATACTATTCAATACGTATCAAAAACGGTAGGCACTACTCGTAAAGCGTTGATATACACTCCGCCGGGTTTCAACAAAAAGACTAAATATCCGGTGCTGTATTTGCTTCACGGTATCGGTGGGGATGAGAAAGAATGGCTTCGGGGCGGCACTCCGCAGGTCATTCTGGACAATCTGTACGCAGAAAAGAAGCTCCAGCCTATGATTGTGGTGATGCCAAACGGACGCGCCATGAAAGACGACCGGGCGGTTGGCAACGTTTTCGACAAAGACAAGGTCGAAGCATTTGCTACGTTCGAGAAAGATTTGCTGAACGACCTGATTCCGTTTATAGAAAAGAAATATTCGGTTCTGAAAGATCGGGAGAATCGCGCCATTGCCGGGTTGTCGATGGGGGGCGGGCAATCGCTGAATTTCGGTCTGGGTAATCTCGATACGTTTGCGTGGGTCGGTGGTTTTTCGTCGGCGCCCAACACGAAACCTCCTCAGGAATTGGTCCCGAACGCGGAAGAAGCCAGAAAGAAACTCAAACTGCTCTGGATTTCGTGCGGAGATAACGATGGGCTTATTACGTTCAGCAAACGCACCCACGACTATCTATACCAGAATAACGTACCACACATTTACTACGTTGAACCGGGCGTACACGATTTTAAGGTCTGGAAGAATGGCCTGTATATGTTCTCGCAGTTCCTGTTCAAGCCGGTCGATACGTCCACGTTGACGAAGTACACGGTTTTAGGATCGCCAGCGTCTACGAATATCCGATCTGCCAAATACCCCCAGATTTTACCGGACAACCGTGTTGTATTTCGGTTCAAAGCGCCCGGTGCGCAGAGGGTACAGATTGATCTCGGCAAGAAATACGATATGGTAAAAGATACGGCCGGGTTCTGGAACGTAACGACGGATTCCGTCAGCCGGGGTTTTCATTATTACTCGCTGCTGATTGATGGCCTACCCGTGGCTGACCCAGCCAGCGAATCCTTTTACGGCATGAGTCGCATGGCCAGTGGCATCGAGATTCCAGACAAAGACGGTGCCTATTACGCAGTAAAAGACGTACCACACGGCGACATACGAATTAAGCGCTACCTGTCGAAAGCGTCGAACACTTGGCGGGAAATGTACGTATATACCCCACCGGCTTATGATCGGTCGACAGAAAAGTATCCAGTGCTGTATCTCCTGCACGGTGGGGGCGAAGATCAGCGGGGCTGGGCTACGCAGGGCAAAACGGACCTGATTCTGGACAACCTGATTGCCGAAGGAAAAGCCAAACCGATGGTGATCGTGATGCTCGATGGCAATGTGAGCAACGCAGGGCTGGCGGGTTTCAACGAGAACGTATTACGATCTTTTGAGAACGAGCTGAAACAGGGCGCAATCCCCTTTGTGGAAAGCAATTTTCGGGTCGAGACCGATGCGAAAAACCGGGCGTTGGCAGGGCTGTCGATGGGTGGTTTGCAGACACTGTATGCAGGTATCAAAAATACGAATATGTTTTCGTCGCTTGGGGTCTTTAGTTCGGGCTGGTTCGCTAACAATCCCAAGCTGTCTGATCCACAATACGAGTTCATGAAAACCAACGCCAGCACCATCAACAATAACCTGAAAAATCTGTGGATTTCGATGGGTGGGAAGGAAGATATTGCCTATCAGAACTGTCAGATTATGATGAAAAAGTTCGACGAGATGGGAGTCAAATATAGCTACAGTGAATATGCTGGTGGTCATACCTGGCCTGTCTGGCGGCACGATCTGTTCATGTTTACACCGTTACTGTTTAGGTAATCATACGAAATTTGTGTTCAGTGTTTTTATTTAACTATTAATGATTTTCTGTATGAAATGGTTATATCCTGGTCTTACGCTAACAGCTCTGACCGTTTGCTCGCTACCTACGGATGCACAGACCAACGGAGGCAAAACGCCGAAGGATAAGCCGCTGGTGTCGCATATGTATACCGCTGATCCCTCGGCTCACGTCTTTAACGGCAAAATTTACATTTATCCCTCGCATGACATAGATGCGAAGGATGTGAAGGAGGACGACGAAGGGGGACACTTCGCCATGCGTGACTACCACGTACTATCGATGGACAAAATTGGCGGTCCGGTGAAAGACAATGGCGTAGCCCTCGATATTAAAGACATTCCCTGGGCGGGTCGTCAGCTATGGGCGCCCGATGCTACGTATAAGAATGGTACGTATTACCTCTATTTTCCGGTGAAGGACAAGCAGGATATTTTCCGCATAGGCGTAGCAACCAGCAAAAGCCCAACGGGGCCGTTCAAACCTGAGCCAACACCCATTAAAGGCAGCTACAGCATCGACCCAACTGTTTTTCAAGATGCCGACGGCAAGGCATATCTCTACTTCGGAGGCATATGGGGTGGGCAGTTGCAACGCTGGAGCGGCAATACGTATAACCCCCAAGGAGCTTTGAAGAAAAAAGATGAGGTAGCGTACCTGCCCCGTGTAGCCCAACTAAGTGCTGATATGAAAAGCTTTGTCGAACCGATACGGGAAGTGCAGCTTCTGGATAAGGCTGGAAAACCATTTCTAGAAAAGGATAACGACAAACGCTTTTTTGAAGGAGCCTGGTTGCATAAATACAACAACAAATACTACTTCTCGTATTCTACCGGTGATACGCACAACCTTTGCTACGCTATTGGCGACAATCCGTACGGGCCCTTTACGTATCAGGGTATCGTTCTCAAACCCGTACTCGGTTGGACGAATCACCATTCCATTGTACAGATTGACCAAAAATGGTATTTGTTCTACCATGATGTTCAGCTTTCTGGAAAGACCCATCTACGGAATGTGAAAGTAACCGAATTGACATACAATCCCGATGGGACGATCAAGCCGATTGACGCATATAAATAAGCTTTTTCGACTGGATTGACATGACTTGTTGGGATTCTGTAAGTCATGTCAATCCAGTCGAAAATCTTAAATTATTTCCTGATGCTTAACTCACTTTCTACGTCCTAATTGTCCTGACGGTTGCCTCCGTAGATAGCGCCTGAAAAAGGGCTGAAAGATTATTACAAAAACTAGTTCCCGATTGGTCTGGCCGTGAATCAGCGTATGGTGTAGCACGATCCGGATGCTGAACTGATTCAAGCACAGTTTAACAGGATGACACCCAAAATGCCATGAAAATGTGGCCCATCCATATTAATTGTTGAAGACTACATCGAAAAGGCGTTTCAATATGCTCACGATGCTGACTTCTCCGTCTAACTGATCTACAACAATTATAATTGAATTTTTAACAAAACACTGGACAAATCCCTAAGCAACATTTTGACATTGCCTGTTATAATAGTCGAGAGGGTCGGTTTGCTGGATTGAATTGGCGGTTCAAACGGTTTTCAGCAACTGGGTAAGTGTACTTGGAATTCGTAGCAGTGACTATATATTTCTTCTGAATGACACTTTTTAGAATAGCTCATTTCATCAGTCTGGCCACCCGGAGCCGGGATATTTTTAACTCTGGAGCTTTTAGATTTTGAGTAATTTTTCGCTCTGACCTTTACTAGCGGTACATGGTTACAAAGCTATTTTATTTTTTCCTAACGGTTTTAACCCAGTCATTCATGCTGTAATTTCATAGAATCTCACATGCCTTTTTTGAGCAATACCTAAGTTGTTTCCTACCATAAAGCGTTTAAGTTTCATCAAAAAATATATGGAGAGTCTTAATCATTATGCAATCCAAGCAAAAAGGGAATAGAGTCATTGTTTAAACTGAAAATACAAAAGCCAGTTAACTTTACAGCTAACTGGCTAATTCCCAATGTGATCCCGAAGCGACTCGAACGCTTGACCGTCTGCTTAGAAGGCGTAATGTTAATACTATTTATTGTTTGTCGTTATTTATTAACTATTTAAAATTCAATTGGTTATATCAAATTCAATTATTGTCTTTTATTGTTCTCTAGTGTTATTTATTATATTTGTTGTACCTAACGTTGTACCCAAAAGTTAGGTACAACAGATGGCAAGGACTACCGAACACAAAGAAGGCAAAGCAACTGTTAAAATTATTTTTCGAACTGCTAAGACTCTTTCAGATGGCTCACACCCGTTTTGGATACGTATAACCAAAAATCGGAAAACTACTTTTATTGCCACAGGCATAAGCCTCAAACCGAAGTATTGGAATAGTAACTATACAGGTTACAAAGAGGCCATTCGTAAAAATTATCCTGAACCATTCCGAAACGAATTAATCAATAAATTAAACGAGTGGGAAAAGAAATATAGCATTGCCGCTGAAGCATTAGCTGATACTGATGAAATACACGATTCCAAAAGCGTAGCCAGCAAAGCTATTGAAAGCCGCAAACAAGCCCGTAGAGTAACACTGTTGGCTTACATTGATGAACTAGCAGCAACTATGGTCAAGGCGAAGCAGAAGGGCAACAGTATTATCTATAGAGACCTTAGAAATCAATTAGCCGATTTTATCAAATTTCAGTACAACGTTGCAGACGTTTCGTTTAGTGAAGTAACAGTACAGTTTTGTAATAGGCTGGAAACATTTTTTCGAGAAAGAGGTAATTCAGATACAACCCTAAGTAATCGTTTCCGAACCCTACGAGCAGTACTTAATAAAGCTATTGCCGAAGGAATAGCCAAATCAGAGCACTATCCTTTCGCTCGAAATGTGGCAGAAAAGCATAGGTTTTCCATCGGCAAATTCGACACCTCAACACAAAAAAGAGCTATAAGCCGGGATGACATTCGTAAAATCGAAAACTTCACGCCAACCGGAACAGCTATCGGGCCACATGCTAGTTTACGTAATACTGTTGAAGTCGAACGCTTAACATTGGCAAAAAACGTATTCCTATTCAGTTTCTATGCTGGTGGAATAAACTTTGTTGATTTAGTAAAATTACGTTGGAGCAATCTGGCAATTGATGCCGAAGGAAATATACGGCTTACTTATATTCGACAAAAGACAGGTGGAAAGTTTTCAGTTCGATTACTCCCCCCTGCTGTTGCCATTATTGATCTATACAAATCTTTTAGGCATAACATGCAAGAGGGATACATATTCCCAATCCTTAACGAAAAGAAACACCGAACCCCTGAACAAATTCATAATAGAACGCATAAGGTTTCTGCAATGGTAAATGCTGACCTCAAGATAATAGGCCAAAGGGCTAAGATTGATACCCCTTTGACCACTTACGTTGCACGACATTCATTCGCTACCGCTTTACGGCAAAAAGGTACGTCTACCGCTGTTATAAGTCAGGCAATGGGCCATAAGTCCGAAGCTGTTACTGCTATTTATCTGGATTCGTTTGCATCGGAAACTGTTGATTTGGCTTATGAGGCTTTACTTTAAACTTAACAACTTACGATGAAGTATGTATTTGATATAATGGATAAAGCCGGGATTGAAAAGGGGATTAGAGAAATGCTTCGTGAAGGCTTTCGCAATGCCAAATTTTATGATGCAGATCCTCAACAGGGTGGCCAAAGGTTACCCCGTAGTCAATCGGTCGCATTTCAAGAAATGATTAAAAAACTGGAAGAAATAACAGGATTGCCTTATATACCTACGGATGATTCAGAACAAATGAAATTAGTTCGCTATGACCTGTATTTAAAGCAATTAAAAGAGTTTATTGACCGAAGGCGATGGAATGCTGGTCTGATAACAGGTAATAAGGAAATAAATGCTTTTCAACAGCTTTGGCTGGAAGAAGAGAAAAATAATATTGCCCGATGGAAACAGGAAACCCCAAAAGATAGGCCAGAGAATATAGTTGAATTGAACAAATATGATGTTTATATAACTGGAGTGATAAAATCTCTACAGGCTACTAGTTCACATGACATTTACTCGCATTGTACCGCTAATGAATTTAAAGTTGATTTAAGTGAATTGTGCCCTAAATGCCCTCTTATTGAATACATTTCCACTAAAATAGACGAACAGATAGTTTTCCAGGCCAACCAACAAAAAGAAATTTTAACTGACATACAATTCACGGAATACTGTAATGCTGAAATTACAGATGCACAGAAAGAGATGAGAGAAGCAAGTATTTATGTGCAGCAGGATAAAGACGACCCCAAGTTTCGTAGTTCGCGAATACTCTCATATATCTGGAATAAAGAGCGAATAAAAGCACTAAATAGAGTTCAAGCCGCTACTACATTAGAGAATAAACTTATTAACGATAATATTAAACCAATAGAAATAGAAATTCCTGGCTTTGATGACCCCCCTAAGCTTCAACGTGGAGTAACATCGCTTGTTCATCAATACCAAGCCGCAAAAGGAAATCCAGCCCCCTATAAACATCCTTTTTTTTGGCATACAAAATTTAGACACTATAGTTCGTCACCTTACGTGTTAGAAGTAAATAAAGATGAAGTAGTGACAGATGAGAATGGTAAAGTGATTGAGAGAAAGAATGTTAATCTAACCAATGAAGATATAAACGAAGCGTTCATAAATTACATTACGACTTGCCATGTCAATCAAATAGCTCCCTTTCTGAGCTTTCAATTTGAGAAGTATTATAATGGTTTACGGGCCAATGAATCAGCACAGCCCTTCTTTGACTATGTGAAATATCTGGCGGATCTAGCAAATAACCGTAACCTGTTATATAAAGCTGAAGCAGATGCTACTATAACTTGGATATTAACAAACCCTTATTATAAACATGAAACATCTTCCCAACCTGCTCCCCTCGAAGAAGTAGTTTTTATTGACCCTGAGCAAAATTTATCATTACGACAAATTGCATTGCTTTTCATATATCAAAACAAGCCTTTAAGCAGGGGCGATGAGGCTAATAAAGTTGCTCGTCAATATCAACATCAAAGTGGGGAGCGGTTATACAAACTTTATAATAAATATAGTCGTACTTGTGACAGAACAGGCGTAGAAGGTAAAGCAATAAAACCACTGATAAAGGATATTGAGAAAATCATGCCTTATCTTAACGAGCAGCAGAGAAGACAAGCTCAAACAGAGATACAAACGATTAATAATAAAATTCAAGACTAGTCTTGACTAGTCACGGACGTGACTGCTTATGCAACTTGCCCCCATCAAATTAAACGATGGTAGGCAATGAATAATCCATTTGAGCCGATTAACGCCCGGCTTAATAATTTAGAAGCGTTAACTTTAGAAGTACTACAACTCCTACGTAGTACAACCACATCCTCAAACGATGAGGTTGGCGGTATTAAATTAGCACAGGACGTGACGCGTTTAAGTGCCGCTAGAATCTACACGCTCGTTTCTGAGCGAAAACTCCCCCATAAGAAGCGTGGAAATCGATTAACGTTCCGACGATCTGAGCTTTTAGAATGGCTAGACGAAGGCAACCGTGAAATGATAGGAGAGCAAGACTTATGATAGTCCTGCTGATTTTACTCCAACCGGACATCCTGAACTATTTTACTTTTTGGAGGTTCAGATTGCCCCGAAAACGTCCCGTCTCAATGCCAGCGGCAATTGAAGTTGAAGAAAATCCTGACGACTTCCCATTTGGCCCCGCCCCCCGCGAACAGGATTGACCACAAAAAAAGGCGTTCCCCCGAACGCCCCTAATGCACTGTACTGATCTTACCAAAGTTATGAATATTACTGAAGATTTAAAAGCCAATGTTGCGGCTAATGCTCAACGGCTTAAACAGGGAGAACAACCCAATGTTGGCCCTTTCCCTATCGCTATATTTCCAAAGTTGCTGCAACGGGTTATTGATCAAACAGCCCGGCATTTACAATACCGTACAGAATGGATAGCCACGTCGATTTTGTACGCTGCTAGTGTAGCAACGGGGAACAGTATAGGAACCAAATACAATAACTGGCCGCAAAAAGCAACGCTGTATCTGGCCATTGTTGGCATGCCAGGAACGAACAAAAGCGGCCCTCCAGAATACGCACTAAAGCCCTTACGTCAACTAAATGCCGAGTACTACAAACGGTATAAAGAAGAAAAAGCCGAGTATGACCGATGGGAGAATTTGAGCAAGACTGAACGCAAAAACCAGGGTTTGCCTACAATGATGTACCCACCGTTTTATCATACGCTATTGGTTTCCGATGTAACTCCTGAGGGGTTAGCCCAAACCCATCAAAATAACCCGGTTGGGCTAGGTCTGTTCATGGATGAGTTGGCCGGATGGTTCCAGAATTTCAATCGCTATCAAAAAGGGAGTGAACAGGAATTCTGGCTATCAAACTGGTCGTTTTCGCCAGTTAGTATCATCCGAAAGACTACGGCCCCTATCCTAATCGATCAACCCTTTATTTCAATTGCCGGAACTATTCAACCCGGCGTCCTGGGTGAACTGGCAAAAGACCGGCGTAACCAGAATGGGTTTATTGACCGGATTTTGTTCGCCTATCCTGATGAACAAACAACGCCTTACGATGCGGATAGTAGCTTAAATTCGGCTATTACGGACGATTATCGAATCTGCATCAAAAAGCTACTCGGATTGCGTGAGAGTGTCACCAACGACGAAAACGGTAATCCACAAACGAGATGGTTACCCTTTGCCCCCGATGCTTTTACGGCCATGAGAAATTGGAAGAATGCCAGTACCGACCGGCGTAACCAAAGTGATAATCCAGCCTTAAAAGGATTATACGCCAAACTGGAAGCGTACTGCATCCGGTTTGCACTACTGATTGAATTATTGGATTGGACTTGCCGTGATTCTGACCTGACCCATATACAGCTTTCCAGCGTAGAACGAGCCATTGAATTAACCGCCTATTTTCAGGCAAATGCCGAAAAGGTGTATTACGTGTTGAATGAACAGAGCGCAGCCGAACGCCTACCTCGTGAGCAACAACGCCTTTTCAATGGAATGCCTGATGAAGTCAATACAGCCGATGCCATTGAAATGGGAATTAAAATGATGCCGCCCATATCCAAAAGAACAGTCATGCGATTGCTCAGGAACCCGCTTGTATTTAAACGGATAGGGCGTGGTGAA
The DNA here is from genome assembly GCF_054776875.1 of Spirosoma daeguense. Taxonomy (NCBI): domain Bacteria; kingdom Pseudomonadati; phylum Bacteroidota; class Cytophagia; order Cytophagales; family Cytophagaceae; genus Spirosoma; species Spirosoma daeguense. The sequence goes on along the minus strand of NZ_BAAHBF010000005.1, from coordinate 254,138 downwards.
TACGAAAAATGCTGTTAATCTGTGGCATTTTGGCACTTTGACACTTTCAGCTGTAATAACTTGAAACAGAGTATTATACATTTCATTGACGTGCCAAAAAAAATGTCAACGTGCCAAAGAGATTTTGTTTAAACTGCCCTAGTCGTTTCTCTTAGATTGGCACTTTGGCAATCACTTTGGCACTTTCTATAAAACCTTAAGTCTGAAACTTAATGCGTTATGGCTCTTAGTGCCATTGTGTCAAAATGCCACGTGTAAATTCATACCGCTACCAATTACCGAAAAAGGCCATAAAAAGCGATTGCCCCCAATGTGGGCCGCGTTATCGTAAAACCCTGAGCCGGTATGTGGATACCAGAACGGACGAACTATTGCCCAAACTATACGGACGTTGTGACCGGGAAAGTAATTGCGGCTATTCCCTCAGCCCCTACCAAAAAACAGCATCGGGCCTAAGCTATGCTGAGGAGGTATACCAGCAATGGAAAGAAAATAATCCGATGCAACCCAAAACCAACGTACATCCCAAAACTGTCTCCCGTAGCGAGAAACCACCCCGACCAATTTACTGTATTCCTGATAGTCTATTCAACCAGTCATTAGGCCATTACGACCAAAACCAATTTGCTAAGTTGCTCAGTCAGCAATTTGGACAAAACAAGGCTCTTGAGTTATTGAAACTGTTCCAAGTTGGTACGTCGGCACGTTGGCCGGGTGCTTGTGTATTCTGGTACATTGATGAGCAGGGCCGCAAGCGAGGAGGGCAAATTAAACTGTTCGGCTCTGACTGGCATACGGCTAAATACATTGACCATGAAGGCCGTAAACGCAGTAAGACAAGTTGGGTACATTCGGCCTTGACCTATCGGCTAGAAAAAGCCGGAACACCTTTACCTGATTGGTTAGTCGAATACAATAAAAACGGGGAATGTTCGTCTTGCCTGTTTGGATTGTCTCAGCTATTAACCGCGCCCCTAAATACACCCATTGCGATTGTTGAAGCCCCAAAAACAGCGATTATTTGTACGTATTACTTACCTGATTTTATTTGGTTAGCCGTTGGAGCTTTATCATATCTGAATGCCGACCGGTTAGCACCCATTCGTGGCCGAAAAATCATGCTATTCCCCGACCTAAACGGGTTTGTTGATTGGAGCTACCGCGCCAAACAGTTACAGGCAAATGGGTTTGATATTGAGGTGTCGGACTATCTGGAGCAGGTAACCAGCGAGGAGCAGAAGCAAAAAGGATTAGACCTTGCCGACTTTCTACTGATACCAAACCAATCAGCGCAAAGTGACGTTCGGCCTAACAATACCTGGCTATTAGATGGGCGACTAATTTACGGCGAAGTATTGGCGTTCGAGCCAAGCGACAGCTACCCTGCTGATTGGGATACATAATTTTACACTTAGATAGTTTTTGTTACAGTGGTCTTTGAATCAACTGATTTAATTCCATTCTGAACAAATTATATTTCTCTGAATCAGGATAGCTGGAGTCAATAAATCGACTTTTATCATTAACACTAATAAACAACTCCCATCCAGAGCTATAGGAAATAGCATAATAATCGTAAGTTGGCCAATCCAGACAAAGAGCTAAAATTTCATACAGTTTAATAGTATCGACAGTAAGTAATTCGGCATTGTTTAAAAAGCGTTCATTTTTGTAACGTATATATTCTTTTGCAGGGGTGAATTCAAGACATTCATAGTTAAATCTGGAAACCATTTCACCGTGAAAATACAAGAGCTTATTGCGGTAGGTTCGCAACTCTATTTCTTCTCCAAAGACGAATGAGTAAATAACCAGCCGGAAACTCAGATAACCTATGGGTGTTTTCATTTTACCTATTCATCTGAATATCCTAATATCTGCCTACCAATTAACCATTCGATCTGGCCGATAACGGCATAAAAATCATCAGGATAAACGTTAGAACCGTAACAGTGGAGACGCTTACCTTCCATTTCAATATCTAATGTCCATTGTTCTCCGTCAAGTATTCCTTCGTCATAAAGACTTTCCCAATCTAAGCAAGGTAATAGCATTACGTATAATGCCGCTCGATCAACCTGAATGACTTCAGGCTCGCCAAAGTCGTATTCTACACGAGCCTCATCATCACGGAATGGGTATTCCGAACGGAAATAATACACATTGTTCTGTTTGGTTTTCAGGATTGTTTTTTCACTATCCCATCCACCAATTAAGAATTTGAAATTTAGTTCACCATATGGGGTTTCCATGCTTTTTACTGAATCAGCCCGTATTGTGTTTCTTTCCGATAAAGCCAAATACTTAAATCAATATCTTTTGATTGCCTAAACGCTTCGTTTCTCTGCAAACGGTAATGTTCGCTGTACACGTTGTACTTGCCAAGTTGTGGCAAGTTCGGAACGTATTGAATTGGATTGTTACGAATATCGAGAAGTTCTAACGTAGCAAGGCCAGCCAATGACTCCGGTATGATTGTCAATTGATTATCATGTAAAATCAGTCGACGTAAACGAGGTAATGTACCAATCGAATCAGGAAGGGATTCGATCCGATTAAAACGCAAATCAAGCACCTCTAGCGAACGTAGCTGACTGATTCGTGCATCAATCGATTGCAACTGCTTCGGCACAAGCAAATCAGCCTGTAATTCCTTTTCCGCTTCCAGCAAAAATTCTAAATACGTCTCAGTATCTGCACTCCTGGCCTGGTCTTCACTTAGTAAATCTATAATACCCTGATTGCTCATCAGTAGAAGATTGGCAACAGACAATACTTTTAAGTTGGTCAGGCTGTATACCTCTTCAGGTAATTCCGTCAAGTCCAGATTACCTAACTCCAGTGTGTCGGTTTTGCCAAGCCGAACAGCCTCTATACGTTCGTAAACTTTGTAGTGCATACCGTTTCGATTTCGTGCTACGTAACGTTCTCTATAATGAAGACAAGCCCCTAAAAGCAGTAGTTCCCGGCTGAAATTGTTTTTCTGTATGGAGTAAAATCAGCACTTTTGCCAATTCGTTAAATCACTTTTTACGCTACGTATCGAATGTCAGTCGATCAAAAAAAGCAGTTAGAACAACAACTCTGGAACATTGCCAATACCCTACGGGGCAAGATGGATGCCGACGATTTTCGGGATTACATTTTAGGCTTCATCTTTTATAAATACCTATCTGAGAAAATGGAACTGTATGCCAATCAGTTATTGGCCGAGGATGGGATTACCTACGTGAAACTAAACGAACAGAGCGACGAAGGCCAAGAGTTTCTGGATGCGATCAAAGAAGAGTCCATTCAGAAATTAGGTTTCTTTCTGAAACCCTCCGAACTCTTTAAAGAGATTGTCAGACGTGGACAGGGAAAAAACGGCGATGAGATAGGTGAAAGCCAGTCTAATTTTATTTTGGGCGATCTGGCTAACATCCTCAATAACATCGAACAAAGTACGATGGGTACGGATAGTGAGGAGGATTTTAACCGACTCTTTGAAGACCTTGACCTTACATCGAGTAAGTTAGGACGTACCGAAGCGGCAAAAAACAGCCTAATTGTTAAAGTACTGGAACACCTGAACGTAATTGACTTTCAGTTAGAAAACATTGAAGCTGACGTTTTAGGAGATGCTTACGAATACCTGATTGGACAGTTTGCCAGTGGAGCCGGAAAAAAGGCGGGGGAATTTTACACCCCACAACAGGTATCCAAGATATTAGCCAAGCTTGTAACGAGTGGCAAAACCAAACTCAAATCGGTTTACGATCCTACCTGTGGTTCTGGCTCATTACTGCTACGTGTTGCCAAAGAGGTGAAAGAGGTATCAAGCTTCTACGGACAGGAACTAAACCGTACTACGTATAACCTTGCTCGAATGAACATGATTTTGCATGATGTGCATTATCGAAATTTTGACATACGGCAGGACGATACCTTAGAACACCCGCAACACCTTGACAAACGGTTTGAAGCCATTGTAGCTAATCCACCTTTTTCGGCGCAATGGAGCGCGAACCCTTTGCATATATCTGACGACCGCTTTAGTCAGTACGGAAAGTTAGCCCCGGCTAGTAAAGCCGATTTTGCTTTTGTGCAGCACATGGTACACCATCTGGCCGAAAACGGGACAATGGCCGTAGTGGTGGCACACGGCGTGCTATTTCGAGGAGGAGCCGAAGGTCACATACGCCAACACTTGATTGAAGATAAAAACTACTTAGACGCGGTAATTGGTTTACCGGCCAACATCTTTTACGGCACCAGCATTCCAACCGCTATTCTAGTGTTCAAGAAGTGTCGCGAAAACCCTAACAACGTACTGTTTATAGATGCTAGCGCGTACTACGAAAGAGGCAAGAACCAGAACAGCCTACGTGAAAGCGACATTGACAAGATTGTAGACACATATCGCGAACGACGGGTAGAGGAGAAGTTCAGCTATCTGGCTTCGTTAGATACAATCAGGCAAAACGACTATAACCTAAATATTCCGCGATACGTAGACACGTTCGCGGCAGAAGATGACATTGACTTGGAAGCCACTGCCGAACAGTTGATGGCACTGCAAACGGATATATTGGCTATCGATGCCACGATTGCCGATTATTGCAAAGAATTGAATATTTCTACGCCTTTTTGATCTATGAATATCGACCAACATAATGTACCCAAACTACGCTTCCCTGAATTTGAAGGAAATTGGGAATATGACAAACTAAACCAATGGCTTCAAGAGTCAAAGAAGCGTAACACCAAGCTGCATTTCGATAAATCTGACGTACTTTCTGTTTCTGGTGAACTAGGTGTTGTTAATCAGATAGAACATTTAGGAAGATCATACGCAGGAGAATCTGTGCATAATTATCATGTAGTTGAGAATGGAGATGTAGTATACACTAAAAGCCCTTTAAAGAATGCTCCCTACGGAATCATTAAAAGTAATAAAGGGAATGCGGGTATTGTATCAACTTTATACGCTGTGTATAAAGTGATTCATGAAAAGGCTTTAGGGAATTTCTTCGACTATTATTTTTCGTTAGACGATAACCTAAATAGTTATCTACGCCCCTTGGTCAAAAAAGGTGCAAAGAACGATATGAAGGTTAACAATGCTCATGTTTTAACTGATAAAATTTCTGTCCCTTCCCTACCCGAACAACAAAAAGTAGCATCGTTCCTAACGGCTGTTGACGCTAGGATTGGGCTACTAGTCAAAAAGAAAGCTCTGCTTGAGCAGTACAAAAAAGGAGTTATGCAGCAGTTATTTAGCCAGCAAATTCGCTTTAAAGATGAAGAGGGTAATGCTTTTCCAGATTGGAAAATACTCAAATTAGAGGAAGCGGCTACAATAAACCCTAAAACGAAAGAATTACCTCAATCATTTGTTTATATAGATCTAGAAAGTGTTGAGAAGGGAGTGTTGATTAAAAGGAATATTATCGAAGCAAGCAACGCTCCAAGTCGGGCTCAACGATTGCTTACGAATAATGATATTATATTTCAAATGGTTAGACCATATCAAAAGAATAATCTCTTTTTTCACGAGGGTAAGGATTATGTGGCTTCTACTGGATACGCACAGATACGTACTAATAATGATCCAAAATATATCTATCACTTCCTACATACAGATAAATTTGTTGATGAAGTTATGATGAGGTGTACTGGAACCGGGTACCCTGCCATCAACTCGAATGATCTTGCTAAAATAAACATTTCGCTTCCGTCTCTGCCTGAACAACAGAAAATATCAACTTTTCTATCGGCTTTTGACGAAAAAATAAATATTTTAAATCTGCAAGTCTCAAAAATGAAAATCTGGAAAGATGGTTTATTGCAAAATATGTTTTGTTAGACATGAAACAGACAAAAGATATATTAAGTCATCTTGAAAATCAGCATAAAAATATCAGCTATTACTTTACGATAGTCGAAAAAATAGAAGAAAACGTAGATAAATATCCAGATATAGCTATTGAAAGTTGTAAGTCTCTATTGGAAGGGATGTCCAAATTTATTTGGAAACAAATAGATTTAGCATACGACACTGTTGCTGTAGACAAAATGGATTTTCAGCCGTTGGTAAAGAAAGCTGTTACCAAGCTAGGAGAGCTGCATGGTGATATTGAGATAGATTTTGTGAATAGATTGAATAGTTTGATTGTAACTATTGGCGAAGTAAGAAATAAAAGAGGAGACATATCTCACGGTAAACTTGCTCCAAAAGCGTATATAAGCGATGCCCAGTTTTCAAATTTAGTTGTAAACTTAACTGATAGCATGCTTTATTATGTTTTACAATGTTTCTCTAATGTCTCACTTGTTAGAAAAATTGAATATGAGGATAATCCAGAATTTAACGAAAAAATAGATAGTGAAAACTCTTTTGGTCTATTAAGTTATAGCAGAGCATTATTTGACCAAGATGTTGAAGCTTACAAACAAGAACTATTAAATTATCAAAATGAGTTGAATTTAGTAGATATAAAGGTTAATGATTTTGATGAAAATTTTGATAATAACGAACCTAATTCCGTGCAGAATGAAGTACTTACTGCTGAAGAAATTATTAAAATCGAAAGAGTTAACAAAATACATGGGCTAATGGCTACACAATCCGAAGCAGCATTAGAAGAAAACCTATTACAGCAGTTAGTCGGGCTAGGCTATAAGCGGGTCGTTATTCCGGATGAAACTGCGTTGCTAGCCAACCTGAAAACCCAATTGGAAACCCACAATAAAGCCGCCCTAGCCGATACGCCTTTAACCGATGATGAGTTTGACACCGTGCTCAACCACCTCAACAAAGGTAACGTATTTGAAAGGGCTAAAATCCTACGGGATAAGATACAGCTTACTCGCATTGATGGGACTAGCCTTTATTTGGAGTTCATAAATCAGGAATTTTGGTGTCAGAATCAATACCAGGTTACCAATCAAATCAGTATTGAAGGCAGCTACAAAAACCGATATGATGTAACAATTTTAATTAACGGTTTGCCACTCGTCCAGATTGAACTAAAACGGCGTGGGCTGGAACTCAAAGAAGCTTTTAATCAAACCAACCGCTATCAGCGGCATTCCTATACGGCGGGTTTCGGCCTATTTCAGTATGTGCAGTTGTTTGTGATAAGCAACGGCGTAAATACCAAATATTACGCTAATAACCGGAAACAGTCATTTAAGCAAACTTTCTATTGGTCGGACGTTGATAATAAGCCTATTAAGCAGTTAGAAGCCTTTACCCAAGCCTTTTTGGAGCCTTGCCACCTCTCCAAGATGATAACCCGCTACATCGTTTTGCCTACAACCAACGTACTGATGGTGTTTCGACCTTATCAGTATTACGCTGTAGAAGCCATTATGGAGCGAGTTAAAACGGGCAATAAAAACGGCTACATCTGGCATACCACCGGCAGCGGTAAAACCCTTACCTCTTTTAAAGCAAGCCAGATATTAACGGCCATGCCGCAAGTGCACAAGGTTGTGTTTGTGGTAGACCGTAAAGACCTGGACTACCAGACCCAACGCGAATTTGATACGTTTGCTAAAGGCAGCGTCGATACTACCGATAATACCAGTAAGCTCGTTACTCAATTTGCCGACGATAGTAAAATCATTGTCACCACCATTCAGAAGCTCAACACCGCTATCAGCAAAGGCCGACATTTGAGCAAAATGGATACCTTGAAGGATAAGCGGATTGTCTTTATTTTCGATGAGTGCCACCGGAGCCAGTTCGGAGCCACCCACAAGAAAATAAAAGAGTTCTTCAGCAATAGCCAGCTTTTTGGCTTTACTGGTACGCCCATTTTTGCCGACAATGCCGTAAAAAATGAGCTAGGTAAACGTACTACCAAAGAACTGTTTGAAGAGTGTTTACACAAGTACGTGATTACCGATGCTATTCGGGATGAGAACGTATTAAAGTTTGCAGTTGAGTACATTGGCCGTTATCGGCACAAAGACGACAGTCGTACTGAACTGGATATAAACGTAGAAGCCATTGACACCAAAGAGTTAATGGAGTCGGAAGACCGGCTGGATAAAATTGTTGATTACATAATAGCTAACCACAACCGCAAAACCCACAGTAAAGAGTTTTCGGCTATGCTTTGCGTGAGTAGCGTCGATATGCTGATACGGTACTACGATACCTTCAAACGCAAAAAGCAGGAGGGCAAGCACTCGTTACGGCTCGCTACTATTTTTTCCTACACCGCCAACGAGGAGGACAAAGACGCTAACGGCTTTATTCCTGATGTGGATGTAGACGTACCAGACGGAACGCCCGTCAATCAGCATAGCCGTGATAAGCTAGAAGAATATATAGAAGACTATAACACTTTGTACGGCACCAAATACACCACCAAAGACAGCCAGTCTTTTTACAACTATTACAAGGATATTGCCAAGCGGGTAAAGGAACGTGAAAAAGAAGGATTTCTGGAGACTGACCGCGTAGATATTCTATTAGTGGTCAATATGTTTCTAACAGGCTTTGATGCTAAGAAACTCAATACGTTGTATGTCGATAAGAATTTACGCTATCATGGTCTACTGCAAGCCTATTCCCGTACCAACCGAATTTTAAACGAACAGAAATCACAAGGCAACATTGTTTGTTTTCGCAACCTCAAAGCCGCTACTGATGAAGCTATTACCCTCTTTTCTAACAAAGAGGCAATAGAAGAAATCATTATGCAGCCCTATGAAGACTACGTAGAGAAGTTTGATAAAGCGTATCAAAAACTAATTTCTCTTGCGCCCACTGTCGATAGCGTAGACGAGCTACCCAGCGAAGAAGAGGAACTGGAGTTTGTCAAAGCGTTTCGGGATTTAATCCGCCTGAAAAATATACTTTCCTGCTTCAGTGATTTCAGCTTTGACGGTCTAGCAATCGATGAGCAGACCTTCGAAGATTACAAAAGCAAGTATCTAGACCTTTACGAAAAAGTAAAAACCAGTACCCACAAGGAAAAAGAATCCATCCTGAATGATGTTGATTTTGAGCTTGAATTGATTCAACGCGACGAAATCAATGTAGCGTACATCATTCGTCTGTTAATGGCCCTCAAAGCCGCTAAACCAGCCGATCAGGGTAAACAACGTGCCGCCATTCAAAAGATACTATCAAGTGAAGTGCAGCTACGTAGTAAACGCGAACTGATAGAAAAGTTCATAGCCGAAAACCTGCCAGGTATTGCTACAGCTGATGAGGTTCCTAAATCATTCGATGAATACATACAGGCCGAACGAGACAAAGCACTAGATCAGCTATCAGAAGAAGAGAAGCTGGACAAAGAGGGGCTGCAAAAGATAATCAGTGATTACCTATTTACCGAACGTCCACCGCTGAATGATGAGGTGGTAAGCATTCTAACTGAAAAGCCGAAATTGCTTCAGAGGAAAAGCATTGTCGAACGAATAAAGGATAAAATTCTGGAATTTGTCGAGAAGTTTTTCACAGATATCCCAGAAATAGAGTAAAAGCAGATATTTCAGATAATATTGATTATACATACTTTGGTTCAAATTTTGTAGTATAATCACCTGCTCAAATACAATTTTTAAATAACAGCCTTATTACCTGGGGCTTACAAAGCAGTCCTAAGAAACTAGTAAGCTGACTTAACTTGGAGAATAAATTGAAGCTAGATCATTATCAATTCCGTTTAACTAGAAGTCATTTATCAAAATGCAAGTACTTGACAGTAGAAAATCAAGAAAATACAATAAGTCAAAGAATTAATGAATTTCAATAAAATCTCAACATCAGCGGAAGCTAAATTTTACCTTCTCTAATTTAATTAAACTTCAACTCCGTAACAACATCATTTCAAAATAGAATAATGGCGACAGATATTAATATTCAAAGTTTATTTCCCGCATTAGGAGAAACATTTATTGACAGACCAACATTTGATGTTTTCAATACAACTTTTATTGGAATTGATTTCGGCACATCCACCACCGTTGTATCGGTTGCAACAATTAATAAATTAACTAGAGAAATAGCTACAAACCCTATTTGGCTAAATCAAAAACTTTATGATGGTGCAATAATGGCTTCAGAAAAAATTCCTACAGTTATAGCATGGTACAATCAACAGCTTCTAATAGGAAAAGGGGCAGCTAATTTAAAATATCAGCTTAAGAAAGGAGTCAATGTTTGGTACTCTTTTAAGATGGAACTGGGCGAAGATCTTGGCTCAAAATACTATAACAGTGAACTCAACCGTAACAGCAAGTTTCCTATCCTAAATCCGAAAGATGCCGCAAAAATTTTCTTTCAATATTTGAAAGCTCAAATTGACAGATACGTTAGAACAAATAATTTACCTTCTAACATTCAATATGCTGTAAGTATTCCAGCGTCTTTTGAAGCAAATCAACGAAAGGAACTAATTTATGCCCTAGAGCAAACCGGGATATCCATAAATAAACAATCACTAATTGATGAACCTAATGCGGCCTTCCTTAGCTATATTCAAGTTTCGGCAAAAGAGAGTAATTCACTAACTATTTCAGAAGGGGATAATCCGAAAATATTAATTTTTGATTTTGGCGCAGGAACTTGTGACATTTCTATACTTGAGCTAGGAAAAGATTTAAAGGGCATATATTCTAAAAATATTTCGATTTCAAAATTTGAAAAAATCGGAGGCGACGATATAGACCTCCTTATTGCAACTGAGTACTTATTTCCTCAATTGCTTAAAGAAAGTAATAAAAAAATAGAAGATTTCAGGACGCCTGAAAAAAATAGAATTATAAGTCAATTACTTAAAGCATCAGAACAATTAAAGATATTGATTTGTGAGAACATATCTTTACAAATGAGTGACTTTATACTGCCAATAGCAGCTGTGAGCAAAGATTATGTTTCAGTAGGATATCGTATCGAAATAGATTCAAGAAAAGGGATATTGACTTTAACAGAACCAAAACTTTCATATGAAGAATTTAACGAAGTAATGAAAGTATTTCTAAAATCTACAAATTTAACTACTTACAAATCAAAGTACGCTGAGGGTGAGTTTGTAACAATATTTAGTTCAATTCAAACAGCGCTAAAAAAGGCTTCATTATCAAAGAATGAAATTGACAATGTATTATTAATTGGTGGGAGTTCTAAAAATCCTTATGTACAAGCGGTTTTAAAAATTTATTTTAATGATTCATATTTATTAATTCCTAAAGATTTACAAACTCATGTATCGGCTGGTGCCGCAATACATTCGCTCATGTATAATGGGTTCAACAAAAATATAATCCAACCAATAACAAGTGAACCTTTATTAATAATAACAAAGGATGAAATACCTAAAGTAATATTAAGAGCAGGGACACAAATACCTTGTGATTTAATTGTAATTGACGATTTAGTAACCAATCAAGAAGGGCAACAGGCAATAGAGTTACCAATTTGCTTAGGCAATATAAACAAAATATTATACAATATTAAGATAGTAAGTGATAGTCCACATGGTTTTAAACTTAATACAAGAGTAAAACTAGAATTAGAAATAACAACTGATAAACTATTACTTGCGAAAGCTTCAGCAGTTGGGCAATCCATATTTATAGATCCTATAAATCCGTTTGCTAACAAAGAATTAACTACTGAGCAGAGAATTGTGTTGAAAGCTGAACGACAAGCTTATATTGAAGCCGAACAAAATGGTGGAACGCCGACAAAGGAAGGTTTAGAAGTATTATATAAAGCCTATAAACAAATAGGTAATGATTTTAAGGCGGCTGAGACATTAGAACTGTTGAACGAAATATATCCAAATAAATTCAATTATAATGAAATTGGGGTTTTATATTCTAATGCTGGCTATTATGATAAAGCTTTAGAGCACTATAAAAATGGATATAATCAAAATAAAAACGCAACTGCAGCATTTAATTACGCACACTCACATAAATATAAGGATAAAGCAAAATTCAAAGAAATTTTAGAAGAAGCTTTAAGGCTTGATCCTGAAATGCCACATAGTTTGTTTGAATTGGGAAGATTAATGATAAAAGAAAACTATATGGAAGGAAAAAAAATGATTGAAGAAGCATTTAGAATATGGAAAATAAAATTCGAAACAAACCAAATGAGTGAAAGTGATTATAGTTGGCTATCAACAGCGGCAGACGAATTGGGCTTGAGGGATTTTGCGCAGAAAGTAAGAGAATCTAAACCTCAATTTAAAAGCGACAAATTATATAATTCTGAAAATTTAACAGTTACTTCAAAAGAATAAAAAAAACCAATCAGCACTTAATCATAATCAACTATGGCTTGGATGATACGAGAAGATCAACTAGATCCAGATCAAAAGGACTTTATTAATATTGAGTCAAAGAAAACAGGAAACATCTGGGTAAAAGGGTACGCAGGTAGCGGTAAATCTGTGTTGCTAGTTCATTCGCTAATGGATACTTTACAAAAGCAACCAGAATCTAGTGTTATTGTACTTGTATTTACTCATTCCTTAAAAGATATGTTTGAGAATGGGATTGAAGAACTTAAAACATATTATAAAATAACAAGAAATATCCCTGTTAAAACTTATTATGATTTTGTTGATAAGGATAATTTAAACTATGACTATATATTTTGCGATGAAGTACAGGATTTGCCAGCTAAAGTATTATATGAAATGAAAAATCGAAGTAAAAAAATCATCGTTGCTGGGGATTCTAATCAATCTATATATCAAAGTGATCCGAAATGGTTTGAGAATGTAGTCGATTCAGAAGTCATAGGTGACATAATTAATGCTAGGCCATATACATTAAATTTTATTCATAGGTTAACAAAAAGTATAATTGAAGTAGTTCAAAAATTAATTCCAAATATGAATATTTGGAGTTCCAAAAGAGACTTAACGAAGGAAGATGTTTTTGTAAGACTTTGCGAAGCAGATAATATAAAAGATGAGGTTAATTATATATATTTAGAATCACAAAAAGGAGCAAATATTAATGAAAAATCAGTTGTTCTATTGCCAACCCATACATCAATTATCTCTTTTTTTCAAATTTTATTGGAAATTAATAATTGCCCACAATGGGTATTTAAGCCAATCGGGTTTGATATAAATAAACCAAAAGAGAAACAAAGACCTGATTATGAGAACTTGAATAATCATTTAAGAAAGTACGGTTTAAAAATACAGTATATCGGAAATAATCAAGGCTCTTTCAAAAATGCTGAAAACAATAAGAATATTATTGTTATGACATATCATAGCTCAAAGGGTTTGGATTTTGACAATGTTTTCTTACCATTCCTGAATAATAGTTTATTTATAAGCCCTTATAATAGAGAAACACTTTTTATGGTAGCGATGACAAGGAGTAGAAAAAATTTGTATCTAACTTATTTCGGTTATACACATGATCTTGTCGATAAATTTAAAGGTGATTGTACTAATATTTCGGTATCAGATATACTGAACCAAAGGGCGTCGAATCATTCAACTGACAATTTTGACTTTTAGTGATGAAACATTTCCTTAATATATTATTAAGAGATCAATTTCGGCTATTTTACAGATTCGGTTACACTTTTTTACCGAAATCAAGTCTTATTGAATTTGAAGGCCATATTACCCATGACGTTAAAGATGCTATTGTAAAACAATTTGCAAGGGCGGCTCCCTTCGAATACGAAGAAGAATATTTAATAATTCACTTTCAAAAATCTTTAAGTTATGAAGAATTTATTTTTTTTGAAATACAAGATATCGTTACAATATATCCACTTTCTGAAAGATCAAAATCCTCAATTGAATTAAAAATTGACCAAAGGATCAAGCTTGAAAACCCTATTTTTGAGATTGAATTACCTAGGATTGAATTTGAAATTGAGAAAAAGGAAATTGAGAATGCAATTTCTGCACTATGGATTATTTGTAAAATTGATGTTAATAGAGAAAATTTTGTATCTACGATAGGTACTGAGAATATATTTAAAGGAATAGAGCTTAGAAGAGTAGGTGCTAAAGCCGATAAAATTATAGGCAAAAACTACTGGGAATGCCTGTTAGCTTACGACCGATTTGACTATTTCCCAAATTCTACACTTGGGTATTTTTATGACGCAGGACAAGTATTTGCATTTAGCAAAGGTCTTACAACTTTTGAAGGTAGTGATCTTTATAAGTTATTAGAACATCTCAATGTAGAAAATTCAACAATTAAATTTCCTGAGATTATTAGACAATTAGAAACCGACGAAAGATCTAAAAAATATATTTCTCAAACTACTTTAGCAAATCTAAAGCTTTATATTATAGCACCACTTTATTTAATGCTTCGAAATGAAATCCGCAAATCTGATGAGCTTACACAAACAAGATTATTTAAAAACTTAGATTATTTAAAGACGTTTGGTGACAATTTTTACTGTACAGTTATTTTATTAGGTGCTTTTTTTGGATTTCGAAAGTTTTATGATTCCTATTATGATGCATTGAATTTGCGCTTTTTCAAAAAACGTGATGCGTTAGTAATAGATCAAAAATCGAATATTAATAAATTAAAACTAGTTGATACTTCTGATATTATACTTGAAGGCAACGCAAAAGATAGTGTCTTAAATGAATCCTTCAATATTAACACTTTGGGAGAGTTTAGTCAATCTATTTCCTTAAATCAATACTTTGACATTATCAATAAAACATTTTCTACAAAACTAGAAATTAAATTGACAGAATTAACCTCGATGATTAATACTATAACAGGTCACAAACTAAAATCAAATATGGTTGTAGAGATAATTAATAAAATCCCTGAGTTAGAAATCATTTCAAAAAGAAATTCAAAACTAGTTAGACGAAAAGCAAAAAGCACTAATTTGTTTAACTAGAAAACGTACATTTGAATTTGTATTCTAAACATAAATTCAAATTCCTTATTAAACTTAAGTTATAAAAAGAATTCGATTAACATAGTAAAGCCCTGGAAATTATTTAATTGATTTACATGAACACCGCTGAACACTTAGTTGAAATATATTATCGTCAAGCAGGTTGTTTTACTATGTCAGACATAAAAGTTATTAGTGGCAACAATAGACAACTTGATTTACTTGCCATCAATATTAAAACAAAGAAATATTACCACATAGAAGTAAGTGTTGCACATGGTGAATAATGGAGTTTATCATTTAATGATATAAAAAAAAGTATGGGGTATAAATTTTTTGGTGTGGTACGAAATTCTCGCCCAAACAATCCAAAGACTGATTTCATGAAAGGCAAGTCATATCTCAACTCTATAAAAGCAACATACAAAAATCTGGGTCTTGAATACGACGAGGTAATTCGAGTTTGGTGTACTTGGTGCTTAAGTGATAAAAGCTCAACTATTGAAGCTTGGAAAAATGAAATAGCAGAGGAATATAATCTAAAGCCAGACAATTTTGAGATATTACTTTTTAGAGATACAGTTCTTCCATCAGTTATAAACAGTATAGGAACCTCTAATTATGATGATATACTTTTACGGACTATCAGCCTAATAAGTGAGTACAATAGGCAAACACTAAAATAATAAATAAATGTGCATTCGGCTAATATCTTTTGTATTATTCACTTGTCTCCAATAGTTTATTTATTTTTAATAAAAGTATTTTATTTCTGTATTGATACATACAAATATTCGAATCAGAATTTAAGAAGCTTTCACCAATGATTAATTGAGACTGTCAATTATTTTCTGTCTTTTTCATTTTCGCAATATTTCCTCTAAATTAGAGAGAAAATAGAGGACGTTATGCAGTTCAAAAAAAGGCGTAAAAAAACAGGAGGAAGGCAAGTTGGTACTACCAATAAATCCACCTCAGAGCTACGCCAACAACTCCAAAGTATTGTTCGTTCTACCCTGAACGAATTGCCGAATTACTTAATCAATTAGAGCCCGTCGAGCGAGCCAGATTGCTTACGGCCTTACTATACTATGTAATGCCGAAACTAACCAGCGTTGAACTTAAAGCCGAATAAAAGCAAGACCAACCTCAACGAGGAAAACCAGAATGGCTAGGTATGGTTTTGACGCAAAGCGAAAAGAATCTATCTACCACCAATTAACTGTTGACCATGAAATTCGAAAAAGGCCGTGAAAAAACGGGAGGGCGTAAGCCAGGTAGTCTAAACAAAGCCACTGCTGATATAAAAACCAGAATCGTCAATTTGATTGGCGAGCAGTTTGATAGCATCGCTACGGATGTGTCGTTACTGGAGCCCAAAGACCGCGTTTCGGCCTACCTGAAGTTACTGGAATACGTAGTGCCTAAACAACGTGAACAGAAGATAGATCTGTCAACGCTGACTGATGAGCAGATAGACGAGTTGCTGGATAAGGCAATGACTAAACTGGATTAACCATGCGTTTGAATGCTATTAATCGAACCCGAAAGCTAAAGATTTTGCATCAAGTCTTGACGGGTGAATCAGCCTTATTACGTCAGTTAAAAGGCTTTCCTCCTAGAAAGTCAATATTTACCCAAGAGGAAATCGAGGCTATGAGTGATGAGCAACTAGAAGCCCTTATTCGACTGAGGCCAGGTAAATCCTGCTCCAATTTTGAAGCAATGACGGATGAGGAATTAGAAGCAATTATTAAACAGGGTGGGCGTGAAAGCTAGTGAGAGAAAGGGAAGGCTGGGAGCCTTGCAAGCCGCTCTGCAAGGTAATGACAAACTATTACGGCGTTATAAAGAGCGGCATAAAACGTTTATCTTGATTGATGCGACAATATGCTTACCCTTGTCGAGGTTAGGAACCTCGGAACAGCATCACGGAGACTTAATTACAGACATTACAGTTTCGTATCCTCAGCTTTATCATCCTCTTCATGTAGTTCACCATCCTGCCATGAGCCGTAATGAGTTCAACACACTCAAGGCTGAATTAGGCAAGCAATACCATCTGTTTTGCACAATTCACCAAACCGTTTTACCCGATGAAGCGGCTTGACAAGTTGAAGGTTTTGTCGGAGGTCTTGCAGGGTAATAACAGGACATTACAGGAACTGCATCTTCAAAAGCGTAAAAAAGAAATGCCCTTTCTGGAGGTTTATGGATTCGTTCATATTCGCCAATGTTCCCCGCTGCTGTTGGACTTACTGGTTTTGCCTACTGAAAGCATCATAGACGGTAATAGAAACGATTATATAACCCTGAAAGACTGCTTACGCCGATTTGATGAGGTTACCCTTAAACAATATTATTCATACAGCGCAATCGGTTCACTAGACCCTGACAGTAGCCAGTACGATGCTGTAGCCTTAGATTATATACAGATACGACACTCCAACTATTCCAACACTTATTTGCAAGGCGGTACAATTGCCGATCTCCGTAATTATTTTAAGCAATCGGCGTCAGCTTTTGAAAAATACCCCTTTCTACTGCTTTCCCTAGACTCAGATCCTCCTAAGTTCGATTGGCACTTTAAGAAATAACAGGATGAAACGAGCCGAAAAGGTAGGGCTGCTTACAAAGATTTTACAAGGTAGTAAAAGCCAAGCCAACCGCCTACGATTGCAGCAGGTTATGGAGAGGAGTTCCCGTTCATTGATTATTTAGACTTTGAAAGCGGTCAAACAATGAGTGATGATGATCCCGTACACTTTTACAAAAAGGGAAAGAGCATCGAATGACATTAGGAGAAGCCAAGCACTACGCCAGAAAATTTAACGTTGGAACGCTCTTTATCTTACCAAACAACCGAAAAGATTAAAAATCTCATGATCGTTAGTTTACTTCATTCAATCTTTAATGAAAGTAATTATTTTACTTCTTTCTTGAGTAATACTTGATAAGTCAACTTTATAACCTTGTGATAACCATGCACTTTTTTGAACATGGTATTGTGAGCCGCTATTTCCCCAGAAAATTTTAATATGGGAAAAAGCCCAAGGGGGTAAAGGCCGCATTATAATTTTCTCAATCTCGTTAATAGTTAATCTTACTTTATCAACTTTGTTTATAGCCGATTTTTTCAGCACTAATTGTAATGGAAAGTACGTATTATCAGGAGAAAGCTCAGAAATTCCGCTGTTCACTAATTTGGGTTTTTCTAATGATATATTATTTGATTTTTTAATAAGAAAGTGAGGAAAATGATTTTTATTTATACTCCATAACTCTAGTCTGGGGTTCGTTTTGTCTTTGTTAGTTTTTAAAGATATCCCAAACAAGAATTGCTCTAATTTAGAAGCAGGCACATCTAATTCATTAGCCCAGTTATTTAAATCATTAACATATTGCACGTAAAGATCTTCTCTATTTCGATAGTTTAACATATGCTTTTCATTAGTATTTATACCAGTATAATAAAAAATGCGCTCTGGATAACTTGAAAGTTGTTGGATTGAAAGCGCACAATGAGCATTAGAAGTCCACTTGTCAAAAATCAATGGTTTAATTTTTATATCATTTATTTCGCCTAAATAGAAAAACAATTTTGTGAAATAAGATGGGCCGATCCCAGGTATTTTATTTGCCCCTGAATCGAAAGCCATAAATAGCTCCTTAAAATTACTCTTCTTTATTTGCTTTTCTGCATATTGGATACTTTGATCAAGTTTCTTTAAGTTATTGACAGTGTATTTTAGCAACAAATTAAAATGTATAGGTTTGATGCCTCCCCACATCATAGCCGCTATAAAACCTATAAAATAATCCTTCTCAAAAAGTCGTGTAACATCTTTTCTTTGTGGGTCTCGATCTGGGAATAATTTATAAATGTCTTGAACAATAGAGTAGTCATCAAGAAAATAATCGTAGTTTTTATTCCACAAGGCAATATTTTGTTCGGGTAGAGATTTAATTCTATCAGAATTCTGAATTAAATAATTAGGGAGTATCATTGCCGTTTTTATATACAAGTGTATTTTTTATAACAAATAAAGCAATTTTTATAAAAATCACTTAAGGTATATCTAAATATTTTATCGTTATAGATGAAATGGAGTTGTCTAACAAGAAGGCTTTGCAGCATTGTAAGCATATCTCTGAAAGTCTACTTATAGTTATCCCGATGTTGATCCCAAGTTCTATTTTACATATGACAGAGTATTTCATATAACTTATACACGGCGTTTTATGAAATACGCAAAAAGGTATTAGTAAACGGAGGTGATTTGTTTAAATCCCAACACCATAGTGGACTTTAGAAGATGTTGTTGTACCTAGTGTTGTACCTAAATGCAAATCAGCCAGCTAGACACAAGGCTAACTGGCTGATTTCTAGGGTGATCCCGAAGCGACTCGAACGCTTGACCGTCTGCTTAGAAGGCAGATGCTCTATCCAACTGAGCTACAGGACCAAATTATAAAGGTTGTTGAAAGACTAGATGTATAAAACCGTTTTGTACATATACGATCAAACCCTTTAGTGGCGCAAAAGTACGTTTAATTCGAGTTTATTACAATAATAGACTTATGGGATTTACATGGCCCAGAGTGTTAATTATTTATTCAAAACTGCTACGTATTGATTTTAGCTAGTTTGCACTTAATTTTCCTATCAACTTTGACGTATCGATAACACGTATTTTACTAATAAGATTATAGCCTAACTACTTTACCACCATCATCATTATACAATGAATCAAAAACCTTCAGCAGCTTTTATTGGTGCATCATGGGTAGCACTTGGTGCGGGCATGTTTGGCTTTCTAATTGGACTATGGCGTTCAGATATGGAGCTTAACGAAAAAGGATTTTACTTTACCGTATTGATGTATGGTCTTTTTTCAGTAGTCTCTGTGCAAAAAAGCGTTCGCGATCGCTTAGATGGTATTCCTGTTACTGATATATACTACGGAATATGCTGGTTTTCAACGATCCTGTCGATTGTCTTACTTTCTGTGGGGCTCTGGAATGCTACGTTGCTTCCGAGTGAGAAAGGATTTTACGCGTTTGCTTTTCTACTGGCGTTATTTGCTGCCATTGCCGTTCAGAAAAATACGCGTGATAGTAGTTCGGCGACGTAGTATGATCATTGCATAAACAAAACGCTACGTTCCCATGCCTTAGAAAAAGAATGTTGGAACGTAGCGTTCACACGCTGTATTTCACTTTGCTAAACTAAGCTTTTACCAACGTACCGATTGAAATTTCCAGCCGGGCTGTTTTTTTTGCATTTCCGTTTCATCATCACGTTTGGTCAATCCGCATTTCAGGTAATTCTGGTGCAGTCTGGCCAGTGCTTCACGATCTAGTTCTACACCAAGCCCAGGCTCTTGTGGAACCAGAACGGCACCTTCTTCAAATTTGAAACGCCCGGCCGTAATTACTTCGTCCGACTGCCAGGGATAGTGTGTATCGAGCGCATAAGGAACTTGCGGTAAAGCTGCGCCCAGATGAACCATAGCGGCCAACGAGATACCTAAATGACTATTGGAGTGCATCGACAATCCTCGTCCGAACGTACCACAAATACCCGACAAGGTCATTGATGCACGTAAACCACCCCAAAAATGGTGATCGCTCAGAATAATATCTTCTGCACCAATGGCAATACTTTTGGGAATATCGCCAAACGACGTAGTACACATGTTGGTTGCCAACGGAGTTTTCAGAACGCTACGTACCTTCGCCATGTTTTCCTGCCCGCGAACCGGATCTTCCAGATACTCCAGAATTGGCTCCATAAGCTTTCCGTAATGTAAAGCTGTTTCAATCTTCCAGATGGCGTTCGGGTCCACACGTAACGGTATGTCGGGGCCGAATGCTTCGTGTAAGGCAAACATAGCATCGACTTCCTGCTGTGGCTCAAATACGCCACCTTTTAGTTTAATCGACTGAAAGCCAAACTCGGCACACATCGCTTTCGCCTGCGCAACAATCTCGGCTGGTGTCAATCCGCTGGCCTGTCGAGCTGCTGCCCAACCTGTTGCATTTGGATCGGTACCGAAACCTAATTCGCCACCGGCTCCTTCGTATTTGTAGAAAAGGTAAGCCGAAAAAGGTACGCGGTCGCGCATTTTTCCGCCTAATAAATCGACAACAGGCCGACCTGTGACTTTCCCGATAATATCGAGACAGGCTACCTCAATAGAACTAAAAATATGTACCAGCTTCCGTTGATCCCAAGGCGTTTCGCCCCGCTCAGCCGCCGTTTCGGTTCCGAAATGATTGCTAAGAATCCGCTGGATTTCGTTGAGCTGAAATACGTCTTTGCCAATTAATAATCGGATCGATTCGTTCAGTGCCAGATCAATATCCTTGTTGCCCGGAATCTCGCTGATGCCCGAAATGCCATCGTCTGTAACGATCTCCAGAATGGTACGTAACGCGTAGGGCGCATGTAAACCTGCCGCATTGAGCAAGGGCGGGTCAACAATGGCAATGGGCGTGATATGAATTTCTTTAATCTTTGGACCCATAATTAATGAATAATGTAAAATGGATAATGCAAAATGAACAATGGTCGGTTTATTAGCAACTAACCATTATTCATTTTACATTATCCATTGATTAAAACTAAGCCGCTTCGTCGGTTATGGTTTGAATGAGCCCTTTAATGTAACCGTAGCAGAACGAAAAAGCCTGTAAATCGCTGCCAGCGGCCGGATGGTGTGGTACGTGATCGGGCATCACCATACCTGAATACCCCACATCGCGCAGGGCACGCACTACGTGCAGGAAATTCATATCGCCATTATCGGGATAAACTTCCTGAAAGTTGTTCCAGCCGCCTTTTATGTTACGTAGGTGTACGTTGAAAATCTGATTCCGTTCGCCTACCCATTTGATGATCGGCATAATTTCCGTTTTTGGGTCTTTCAGCCCTTCGGCAATTGAACCGATGCAAAGGTTGAAGCCGTGGTATTCGCTGTCGTAAAGTTTAGCAAATCGCTGAATTCCTTTGAATACGTCAGGGCTGTTCCAGCGGGTGATGCCCCGATAACCTACTGGCGTTGGCGGATCGGCAATGTGATTGGCCAGCTTCACTTTATACTCTTTCGCTACGGGTAGAATCCGGTCGAGGAGATACGTAATACGTTCGAACATTTGCTCGATGTTTACGTCGCCCGCTACTGTTTTGGGGTGGTTTTGCTTCAGGGCTTCTTCGTAATTCCAGGTGCTATACGTAGTGTTCCCTCGTTTTGGGTCGGTAGTACGTCCGGTACGAAGCACGGGCAAAATGGTGGTATTATAATTCAAAACCTTAATTCCCGTTTTGCCGGCCACCTGAATCATCTGCTGGAGAATCTCGATTTCGCGGTCGCGCTCCGGGCTTTTGCCAAGCATGATGTTTGGATATTCAGCTCTGTCGATACCCGACGATGCCAGCGGAAAATGATACGCATCCAGCGCGATCCCGTATTTTTCGCAGGCTTCTTTCTTACGTAGTGAATCCTCCAGATCCCAGCCTTTACCCGCTATGGTTTTGGGTGCTCCGCCATCCAGATTATAGACACCATGCCGGGCTTTAAATTCCAGATTTTCAATGGATGTGCCCCCCGACTGACAGCCGACTTTCATCAAGACTTTCTTGGGTTTCACTACGTTCGCAGCGCTGGCCGATTCTGGTTTCCAGATAGTGGCACCCACTGAGCCAGCCGCAATTGTTCGAAGGAAATTCTTCCGTTTCATGGTGTAAGGTTTGTTTAGGAATTTGACAACATCGTTTATTTCTATAGCAACAACAGGAGCGAGCTGTGGTCTAACTCACCATTTCCGGCAGCCACTGCGTTTTCCATTTGCTTCGCTATTAATGCTGTTGCCTGTAAGGGTACCGAAAATTCGTCACCTGTTTTCAGGGCAATGCCCATGTCTTTTTTGTGCAGTTTGATTTTGAAACCCGGCGCAAAATTTCGGTCGATCATGCGTTTGCCGTGTAGGTCGAGAATGCGGCTCTGCGCAAATCCGCCAAGCAATACGTCGCGCATTTTTTCCAGATTCACGCCCGCTTTGTCGGCTAGTGCAAATGCTTCGGCAACGGCCTGAATCGTAATGCCGACAATCATCTGATTACAGGCTTTGGTTGTTTGGCCCGCCCCCGGTTCGCCGATGTGAACAATGTTTTTACCCATTACCTGAAACAACGGCAACGCTCGCTGAAAAGCGCTTTCACTACCGCCAACCATAATCGACAACGAAGCGGATTCTGCTCCAACCTGTCCGCCCGATACCGGCGCATCCAACGCTTCCACGCCTTTTTTCTGCATATTGGTGTAAATGCTACGTGCCGTAGCTGGTGCGATGGTCGACATATCGATGAATAAAGTTCCCGGCTGAATGCCTTCCAGCACGCCATCGGCACCGTTTACAACCTGTTCTACATCAGGCGAATCGGGAAGCATCGTGATGAGTATATCACAGTTTTGCACCAGTTCTTTACTGCTTGAATAAGCCTGTGCGCCAGCTTCGACCAACGTATCAGCCGCCTTGCTCTGGCTTAAAATCGCTACGTCGTAACCTGCCTTGTGTAAATTTAAGGCCATGGGTTTTCCCATGATTCCTAATCCAATAAATCCTACTTTTTCCATTCGTTGCAATCTATTTTAATGACGTATATCTGGTTTAAACCAGTGGGAATAATTGTGCGCCAATCATGATGATAATCAGTCCTGTAATGCCCATCACAACGAGTAATGGAGAGATGGTTTTCAGGGCTTCTTTCTCAGTCAGGTTGCTGAGTTTGCAGACAATCCAGAACCCGGCATCGTTCATCCACGGAATCAGTTTGGAGCCGCAACCGATGGCTAACCCAAGATAAACCGGGTGAAACGCCAGATTTGCGTTCGTGGCCATGCCCGATAAAATTCCCGAAGCGGTAATCAACGCCACCGTTGCCGAACCCTGCGCTGTACGGACAACTGCCGCGATAAAGAACGCCATCGGAATCAACGCCATCTGATACCCTTTGGTCAGTTCGGCGATACGTCCGCTGATACCCGATTGCTGTAACATTCCGCCAAAAGCGCCACCGGCAGCCGTGATCAGAATAATACCCCCGCCACTCATCAGCGCTGCCTGAACGAAGGGCGTTAAGCCTTCTTTACCCCCTTTTTTCTGGTTAATCATAATCAGCATAGCCGCTACGCCCCCCGTAACGACTGCGAGATTTTTTTCGCCCAGAAAATGGAACACACTGGCTATCGGTTTCATCGAAGCAGAGACCGAATCCATTGCACCGAAAGCGGTATCGACACAGATAAACACCAACGGAATCAGAATCGGCAGAAGCGATACGCCCAATGACGGCAGACTAGAATCTTCTTTCGCGGCAATGGCTTTGATGTCTTCCAGCCTGGCATCGAGCGAATCCCGTAGCGGAATTGGCCATTTCTTATTCGCCCAGAGTGCGAAAAAATACCCCGACGTAATGGTAAATAGTCCCACAATAGTTCCGGCAATCATCATCATACCGATGGGGATTTTCATTTCGCCAATAAGGAACAACGGTCCCGGCGCGGGCGGAACTAATGAATTTGCCATAGCGGCTCCGGCCATGATGCAGAGTACCAGTAGCAGATAATTTTTGCCGATACGTAGTGTCATAGCTTTCGCTAGGGGCATCATCAGAAAAATAACCGTATCGAAAAAAACGGGAATCCCGATAAAGAAACTGCTGATCAGGAAGGCAATTGGCGCTTTTTCAATGCCGGTCAGACGTAGCATTGATCGAATGATACGTTCGGCAGCCCCGCTCTCGAGCATACATTTACCGATGATAGCAGCCATAGCAATCAGGATACCGATTTTGCCACACGTACTGCCAAATTCGGTAGCGATACGTTCGCCAACGCTTTTCTTCGCCAGTGCTGCGGCTGCGGCCGGAGCGGTTCCTTTGGCAATCGCAAACGCTTCGATGGCAGCGGCTGGCGTCATCAGGGCAACCACAAATGCACCCAGCAAAAGGGCCAGAAATGGATGTAGTTTCAACCCGATGATGCCACCTACTACGATAATTACACCTATGGCTAAAATAAAAAGTGGGTCAGTCATTAAGAATTTAAGGTTTAGGAAGCAGGTAAGCTGATGGTATTTTATAAACCGTAGTGTTGGCTATTTATAAGCCGCGCGGAAGCCGTTCAGTTTTTTAGCCATGTTTCGGGCGCCTTCGGCTACGAACGTACCGTCCGCTCCGCAGGCAATCAATTGAATACCTAGATCGTAATACCGCTGATAATCGTCGGGGTTGAAGAACAGGATACCCGTTGCTTTGCCCGCTCTCTTGGCGGCATTTACGGTTTCCTGTAAGGCTTCTTTGAACCGGGGGTGATCGAACTGGCCGAAAATGCCTAACTCCATCGACAAATCAGCGGGGCCGATAAACAGTACGTCGACACCATCCATTCTAGCTACGGCATCGAGATGATTCAGCACTTCTACGGTTTCAATCTGCACTACACCCAGAATCGTCTCGCGGGATTGTTCGTAGTACTCATTGAAATTCTGGGCAAAGTTGGTGGCACGTACCATCTTTGCTACACCCCGGCTTCCGTGGGGTGGGTAATGCAGGCCGTTTACTACTTTCTGCGCATCGTCCTGATTCCTGATTTTAGGGCACATAATTCCTTCGGCACCCATATCCAGCACCCGGTGAATACGCTGACTTTCGGCACTTTCGACCCGAACGATGGCACCAACGCCCGTGTGTTCGAGCGCCTGTAGCTGATAAAGTGCGTCTTTTTCAGAACCGGCACCGTGTTCGAGGTCGATCAATACCCAGTCGAAACCAGCCTGCCCAACGATTTCGGCCGTGAGCGAACTTCCCAGATTCAACCAGCAACCGTTTAAGGTTTCTCCCTGCTGGAGTCGTTTTTTTAGATTTTTCATGTACACGTAAAGGCGAGGAAATGAAGGCTTTACTTCTTATCCCACCAAATGCGGGTGTCTAATAAATTTGGTCCCTGCCGAGTGATGGCCTGCTGAACGTTAGTTTTATTCACGTTCAGTTCAGCATCGGTATAGGTTAAGCGACGAATAAACGGCTCCGTTTTCAGATCACTGCCGGGGTAGGGGTTGGGCGTCATCACCGGGAAACCACTACGTCGGAAATTCGCCCACGTTTCGGGGCCAATCAGGAACGAAGCGACCCAATACTGCGTGTTGATTTGCTCCAGTTCTTTTCCGGCTGTCAGCGGGTTGGCCGTTACGTAGGTATTGATGGCGGCATCGGCAATGGCCGTACTGGCTCCGTAGCTGGCAAACTGGCGCATGTGCGACCGGATACCGTTGGCATAAAGTGCAGCAGCATCGCCCGTTGTCCATTTCCGAAAAGCGGCTTCGGCCAGTAGCAACTGTGTTTGTGCATACGTAACGAGGAAACTAGGAGCCAATAAACTGGCCATTCGGGTCCGGTCGAGCTGGCTGTAATCCCACAAACTGGCTAATTTACTGGCTGTTACAGCAGTGCTGATAGTTGTGTTGTCATAACCAAGCGGAGCGCCAATCTGAACAGCGGGGGTGCGGTTCGCTCTCGACTCGACCTGTTGCGCACCACTCGTTGCACCGACGTAGCGAACGGCGATGGATGCCAGCCGAGGGTCGTTATTTTTGCTCAGGTACGACACAAAATCGTCGGCCAGATAAAAGAAAGCCGACTGACCGCCATTGAGTTGCGAACCAATCGGGTTGGTAAAGCTGGCCGTATGCCGGACAATGGCGTTATCGTCGTTCGATTGCATCAGGCCACCCGCTACCGCTTTTGCTACGTATTCGGCCGCTTTGGTTGGATTTACTTTCGACAGACGCATGGCGGCACGTAGCAACAATGAATAACCCAGTCGTTTCCATTTCGGCACGTCGCCATCGTACATAATATCGCTGGCAACTTTGGTTTTCGACGCATCAAGAGCCGCCGAAGCCGCATCCAGTTCGTTTAAAATATCGGTATAAATCGACTCCTGCGTATCGTAAATGGGCGTAACAACGTCTTCCAGATAGCTTTTTCCGGCCTGCGTATAAGGCACATCGCCATACGTATCGGTCAGAAGCATGAATGTGTAGGCACGCCAGATGCGGGCCATATTATACAGGTTCGTGCGGGCCGGGTCCGATTTTGTCTGTGCTAGTACGTCGGTCAGTTCCTTTACGTTGGTCTGGTAATACGAATTCCAGTTACCAGCCGCTACGTTCCGATTATCCTGATTGAAATTAGCCGCCGATCCCTGTCCGCTGAAGGGCGTAATCATCTGTTTTACAATAGTTGTCTCATAGCTCAAATTGCCATAAGCGGGCGCACTGTTAACGATGGCCGTATTTAATTGAAAACCGGGATTTACTGCTGTTAGGGCAATCGGATTGACGTTCATCTGGTCGAATCCTTTATCGCAGGAAGCCAGTAGCAGAACACTTAGAACGCTAACCGAAAGAGATTTATGGAAAGTTTTCATGATAGTCTGTCGTTAGAATTTGACGTTCAGGTTGAAGCCGATGCTACGTGTTACGGGTAAGCCGGTGGCTTCCAGACCAATCAGGTTATCAGATGGAAAGCCAAACTGTTCGGGGTGAATGTTCGGAACCCACTTTTTGATAACTGCTACGTTGTTAGCCACGGCATTCAGGCGGATGCCTTTAATAAATGGAATCCGTGATGGTAGAAATTTGGTGAAATCGTAGCCAAGGGTTATCTGACGTAGTTGCCATAAGCCAGCATCATACACAAACTCTTCGGCAATGTTCTGCGAACGTACCGTTTCGTAATACGCCTGTACACCCGACTTCGTTTTATTTACTTCGCCGTTCGGATTTACGCCGTCGCCAATCACGAAATTTTCGGCCCGACCAACCAGAGTGGCTTTGTGAAGACCATGCCGCCACGCGTTGTGGTTCGTTCCCGAAATCATTTTGCCGCCCAATTTGAAATCGATCAGGAACGACAGACTGATGCCTTTATACGTAAAACTGTTTGTGATACCGCCCACCCACAACGGCAATGCACTGCCAAATGGAATCTGCGTAGCGGTACGTAGCGGACGACCATTTCCGGCATCGAACACCTGCCGTCCCTGCGCATCTCTCAAGTAGCCAAAGCCGTAGAGCTGACCCATTGACTGACCTACTACCTGCCGCAGTTCGCCGGTAAATTCGCCCGTTCCAACCGTAATCATGTTATCGCTCACACTAGGGCCGAGGTCAAGTACTTTTGTTTTGTTGTAGGCCGCGTTTACGTTAACATCCCAGACGAAATTGGGCGTTTTCAGAGGGGAAAACG
Organism: Spirosoma daeguense; assembly: GCF_054776875.1. Classification (NCBI taxonomy): domain Bacteria; kingdom Pseudomonadati; phylum Bacteroidota; class Cytophagia; order Cytophagales; family Cytophagaceae; genus Spirosoma; species Spirosoma daeguense. The sequence continues at coordinate 225,957 of NZ_BAAHBF010000005.1, read as the reverse complement.
TTACTAACATTTCCAGACCCTGATTCCGACTTTGCCCTACGTTGATAAGCTGCGAGAGGTAACCGCCCGCATCTGAGGTTTGGGCTCGCAGAATCTGGTCCGACGAGAGCTTGTCGTAATATGTAAAGTCGAAACCGATGCGATTGTTGAATAACCTCAACTCTAAGCCAAACTCTTTTTCCGATACACGCATGGGTCGCAGATTGGCGTTGGGAACCGTTGACCCGCTGATGGTAGCCAGTGGCTGAGCCGCTCCGCTCGGCGATGGGAACTGTTGCGCGTTGATGCCGTAAAACAGATTATTAGAATAGGGCTGCACGTCGGTATCGCTCCCCACTTCGGCATAAGCGGCCCGGATTTTGGCAAACGAAATCCAACTGGGCAGACTTTGGGCAAACGCTTGTGAGACCACGAAACTAGCCGTTACAGATGGGTACAGAATACTGCGATTAGCGGCCGAAAGTGTTGAAAACCAGTCGTTACGTACCGTGCCGTTTACAAATAGAACATCTTTGTACGAAACTTCAGCCGAACCATAAAGCGAGTTTACCTGCCGCTCCGAAAATTCATACGTAGCGTCGCGCTGACGGCCGTTGCCAATGGTGTAGAGATCGCGGGTGTAGAAATCCTGAACAAATACGTTATGTCGGCTGATACGTCGGTACATCTGGTTTCCACCCGCGTTTAGGTTAATACCAAAACTGCCAAATGTTCGATTCGCGCCAATCAGAAAGTCGGTGTTCAGTTCCCGAACCATCCGCGAATCCTGCGTGTATTGCCCGTTTACAAACCCCGCTGGTGCGGCTGGCTGACGCTGGGTTCCAGTAGGTAGGTTGTAATCCTGTTCGCGGGAGTAATAATCCTGACCAACCCGAGCCTGTAAAAACAGCCAGTCGGTGAAGTTATAACGAGCGGTCAGATTGCCGAAAATCCGGTCGTTACGTATGTTATCGAAGCGTTTGAGGGCGAAATATGGGTTGGTACGGTTAGTAAAACGCGACCAGACAACCTCGTTTCCATTCGCATCTGAAGCGTATTTTTCCAATAAGTCCAAGGGCATCGAATTTGCCATACTAAAAATAACTACCGGACTATAATCCTGCTCGGCAATATTGGGCGGGTTTTTCCGGAACTCGTTGGAATAGTTGACGTTACCCGACACAGTCAGTTTTTTTGCCAATGTTTGCGTAAACCCCAAATTGATCGTTTTACGGTTGTAGCTCGAACCGGGTAGAATCAGCCGGTTGTCCAGATTGGAAATCGACAGATTGAAACCGCCAAATTCGCCACCCGACGATAAACTAATGGTGTTGGTCCAGGTCTGGCCTTTCTGGTAATATTTTGTAATCTGATTCCGTTGCGGTTCGTAAGGAGCCTGTATACCATCGAACAAAGTCTGCGTCATGCCCGGCTGAAATTTCTCGCCGAAACTCCACTGACCCGACGTCGGAAACGGAGCTGTTGGCCGTACACCGTTTTCACCTTGCCCGTATTCGTATTGATAATCCGTGTAATCGAGGGGCGTTTCGCTGGTAAAGTTGGTGTTGTATTCGACGCCGATGCCTGAGCCAGCACCTCTGGTTTTGGTCGTAATCATGATAACGCCATCTTTCGCCCGTGACCCGTATAAAGCCGACGCTGCGGCACCTTTCAGTACCGTCATCGTTTCAATATTGTCGGGATTGATGCTGCTCAAGCCATCGCCACCATCTGAAGTGCGGTTGCTGCCTTTTTCCGATACGTCTCCCCGAGCACCGAAGTTTGTGTTGTCAATCGGTACGCCATTGACCACAATCAGTGGTGAGTTGTTGCCACCAAACGACGATTGCCCACGAATCCTGATTTTAGACGTACCCGCCGGGCCGGTTCCCAGCGACGTAATGTTTACCCCCGGAATTTTGCCTTGCAGCGAATTCATAAAATTGGCTGTCCGGTTCACCGTTATCTGATCCGAGGTAACGGTCGACGTAGCATAGCCAATACTTTTGGATTGCTTTTTAATGCCCAAGGCCGTGACTACGACCTCATTAAGTGCTTTGTCGGCGGGTGCCATCGACACCTGAAACGTAGATTGATTCCCTACTGTTACTTCCTTAGTGTCGTAACCAACAAAGCTAAAAACAAGTACCGGGTTTCCGCTTTCGGGAATGTCGAGCTGAAACGCGCCTTCGGAGTTGGTGGTTGTTCCGCGTTGGGTGCTCTTAATCAGCACACTTACGCCGGGCAAACCAGCTCCTTTTTCGTCGGTCACTTTCCCCGAAATCATGCGCTTGGGATCAACCGTTGAAATTGATTCAATAGGTTCAACCAAACCCATTTCGCGTGATGCCGATGCAATGGCCGATAAAACCAGCTTGCGTCCAACCAGTTCATAATTCACCTTAAGCGGTTTAAAATACTTGATCAGCACTTCTTCCAACGTAGCGTTGTTGACCTGAACCGTAATTTTTTGCTTCGGTTCAATCACCTCGGTGCTGTAGACAAACTGAACGCCCGTGGCTTTTTCGATGTCGGTCAGCACTTTCTTTATTTCCTGATTTTCAGCGTGTATCGTCAGGCGACGTCGAAGGTAATCCTGCGCGCTGGATGGATAGGCTGAGGATACGCCTACCACCAGAAGCATCGCGACACTTTGCAGCAGCGAAAACCTCATAAGCGTAGTCCAGAGCTGGCTGGAGAGGCATTTTTTCATGATTACAGCTATGGTTAAAGGTTTAGGGGATTGGTGGCTCCGACAGGTTCTGGCCGTCGGATATAGGTTCGCGTACTAATTAGTTGCTATGCAACTCCGACAGCCGGAGCCTGTCGGGGCCTTCTATCGGAAACTTTTACGCGTAATAACAATCTGTCCGTCAGTGATTTCGTAACTCGCCGATGCTGCTTTGCACAATACGTCCAGCTTTTCGTAAAGCGACTCGCTGGTTAGTGCTGCCGTAATTTTGCAGGTCTCAAAACTCTCTTCGTCGAACTGAATCGGAATGCCGTAACTCTGCTCCATTTCGCGTAGAATGATAGGCAATGCTACTTCATCATACACAAATTGATTGGCTTTGCTACGTTGCTTCATCAGGATTGGGTTGGCTACCAGCGTTTTGGTTAGATTGCCCGCGCCTTTTTCGAAAATTGCCGCCTGATTTGCGTGTAGAATCAACCCGTTCACTTCCTTGTTTTCGGGCGATGCGTCCGGCTTCGGCTTATAAACCGACACCTTTCCCGACAATACCTGAACCGTGATTTTTTTATCGAGATCGAACGCCCGCACTACGAACCGCGTACCGAGTACTTTCGTTACCATATCGCCCGTATAGACCATAAACGGTTGATTCTTACGCTTTACCGAAAACTGAGCTTCGCCTTTTAGGTAAACTTTACGGGTGTTTCCAGCAAACTGGGATGGATAACGTAGCTGGCTTTTCGGACTCAGCAACACTTCCGAACTATCGCCAAGAACTACCCGAAGCGGTTGCTGCGTAGCATTGACGGTTTCAACCAATTGGGGAGCCGCAATACGTTTAGTCAGATGTGGGACGAACTGTATAGGGCTATAGGACGTAACGTACCAGCTTAAGCCTGATGCCGTAACCAAACAGGCTGCAAGTATCAGCTTTTTGCCAAGCCGAAAACGACCCTTTAATCGGCCATTTCTGATACGTAGCGTAGTATTGTTGTCGTAACGGTTTGGTATATACGCATTAGATTTTGCGAGAAATTGATCGATTTCATTTCTGATTTCTGTTTCACTGATTTCGTCCGACGTAACAGCAGTGGCTCGAATAAATCGTTCGGCCTGTTGAAACGCTTCCTGTTTTTGTGGGTACTGGTCCAGAAACGAAAGCCAGAATGTTTCCCGGTTGCTACGTCCCTGCACCCAGTCGCGAAAGTCTTCGTCCTGAATGAAATCATCGGCCCCGTATGTGTCGTAGTTTTTCATGTCCGTTTACTGTTCGGTTTTGCTCATGATACGGTTCTGGTTTATAGCTGGTTTAGCCAGTAAACCATGATTCCAGTGACGCTGACAGCTAGGTGTTTGCGCAGACTATTCAGCGATTTTTGCAGCAGATTATAAACCGACTGTCGGCCAAGCTGCATGACTTCGGCGATCTGTTCGAAATTCAGATTCTGATAAAAACGAAGGTAAATGAGTTCTTTCTGTCGGTCGGGCAGATGGTTAATTACGTGCTGTAACCGACGAATCTGATAGATTTCATGTTCTTCTTCAATCAGTCGGACATCAGCAGCGAACTCAACTGAAAATGCATATTCATCGGGCAGCGACACTTGATACGTTGTCTGATTTTTGGCTAACTCACGCAGAATTCGGGTTTTGAGCACCACCAATAAATACGACCGGACATTTTCGACGGAACGTATCGACGACTGCATTTTCCAGAGATTCATAAATACCTCCTGAATACAATCTTTCACAAACTCGCGGTTGGCATGCAGGCGCATTCCCCAATGAAACAGATCGGGATAGTAACTCTGCATAAGTTTCGCCAGGGCATACATATCGCCTGCCTGGTAATCCTGCCAAAGTTGCTGCGCTTCGCGTGGGGGTAACCGTCTGCTCATATCTATACGGTGGCTATATAGCTATGAGCAGATTTTAAGGAAAAGTTAACCCTGTTTTAAGATTATTTTTTTAAAAAATTAGAAAATATCTTGAAAATAAGCCGTAAAGCATGATAAGATCGGTTTTTTTGCCGCAACGTGTGCTAAGCTTTTCGCTAAGATTACAGAAGGATTTCGCGGCCTTTGCGGAAAACTTAGCACACGTTACGGTAAAAACTCTTACAATACGTTAAAGATTGTTTCGGCAAAACAGGTATCAGAATTCTGGTAAGCCAGCTTTTTAAGGTTTTCTTCTGAATAGGGAATGCCCGTTGTCAGTACTTTTTCCAGCAATTTTCCAATGGCTTCGGGTGAGGTTGAGTCGGCAACGGCCCCTAATTTTTCTTCCTGAACAATCTTTCCAACGTAGCCGTAATCAGACGCCAGTAACGGTTTGCCCGATACCGCAGCCCGTATAATTACCGAAGCCATGCCAACATGGCGCTGGTATAAGGCTAACGCATAATCAGACAGATCGAAAAACGCCTGAATACGTTGACCGCGCACTTCTTTGAACTCACAAACGATCTGTATCGCCGGGTTTATGGCTGCAATTTTCTGTTCGATATGTTTCTGATAATCAGAATGAATGGCTCCCGCCAACAGAATACAAACACGAGAATGAAGCGATGAATCCAGATACTTTAGTGAATCGAGTAGGGGTTCAATACCTTTCCGATCATCAAGAAAACCGAACAGCAGAAATACCTTACGCCCGACCTCGATTTTCAGTTGGTTTCGCAATTCATCGATTTCAGCCGATGGAATGGAATAGGCTTTAACGGGGTCAGGTAAGGGCACTACGTTGACGCTCCGGTGCATAGCCTGCAACCTTGGAACAACCGAGTGATCGAGACAAAATAAATTCGTTAGCGCACCCCGGCGGAGAATGCCACGTAGCGTCAGTTTTTTCCGTACTACGTTCAGACGTGCTTTCAGTCCAGCAACGGTTTTGTAGTGAAAATCAGGCCGAAAATAAATACCCGAAACTGCACAGGGTGCTTTTCGGCCCATCCATAAGCCCATCTGAAAAATATCGAAGTACATCAGCACAGCGTGGGTCGAGCGATGCTGTTTGGCGTAACTACACAACAGATTCCACTCTTTAAACGAACGGGCGATTATCGATGCCTGATGCGTTTCCTGAATAACCGACTGAGGAATTGCCACAAACTGCACAGAAGCACCAGCGGGTAAAGCGTCGATCAATTGCCGAAATCTTGGCTCGAACGAAGCCTGAGTTACCACGACTAGCTCGCCCTCAGCTTGTTGTTGAAGCCAGTACGTAATCAGATGAGACAGATAATCGGCATGGTGCCCATCAATGATTGAATCAAACAGCAGAATTCGTTTCATAATAGCCGCCTGTGCCCATCCAGACACGTAGCGTTCACGTAAAAACAAGCCTGATTTAGCAGGCTATAACAGGTCAAAGTTATCGAAAAAACGGCACTAGCCGTATGAGTTACCCTCAATGCAATTACTAGTTAGCTGCTTTCGATGATTTTACGTTCGCAACGTAGCATTTATAACGTAGCGACTGTTATTGACTACGCTGTTGTTATGAATTGTTTGATTTTTGTAATTACCTGTTTGAAAATGATAATGGTAGCCCAACACATTGCAATAATTTAGCGGAATTAAATAACCCCACCCTAAATCCCTACGTAGGGATTTAGGGTGGGGTTATTTAATAGCTTTTTCTCCATTAGAATAAAGGAATAAAGCGTATATCAATAGATGAGCAACAAATGGTGAATTATCTGGTTGTAAATGAATGATTTCTACTATTTGAAAATACTCTTTTTTAGCTGGTTTACCCCGGTTTATCCGTTCCGAAAATTTTCACGGCTACTAGCCGATTCACTTATAAGAAGAACTGTTTCAACCCCTAACAATCACCGTTATGGCCCTCATCAAATGTATTATTAACGGCAAGGAGCAATCGCTCGACGTTGACCCGCAAATGCCATTACTTTGGGTAATTCGCGATGTGGTCGGGCTGAAAGGCACGAAATATGGCTGTGGAGTGGCTCAGTGCGGTGCCTGTACCGTACATCTGAACGGCGAAGCGGTACGTTCGTGCGTTACCAAAGTGAGCCGGATTAGCGGGCAAAAAGTGGTAACGATTGAAGGCTTATCGGCTAACAATGACCATCCTGTTCAGCGCGCCTGGCAGGAAATCGACGTACCGCAGTGCGGCTATTGTCATTCCGGACAGATCATGTCGGCGGCCGTGCTGCTACGTGACAATCCGAACCCAACCGACGAGGATATCGACATTGCGATGGCTGGGAATATTTGTCGTTGTGGTACCTATCTGCGTATCCGAAAAGCCATTCACCTTGCCGCCGGAATGGATCGGAAAGTTGGTAAAAACGAATAACAGTTAGAGAAAAAACTCATCAGTTATGCCTTTCAAGACAATCTATTTTCTGGCTATTCTGCTGTCGGTGACGGGAATTATGGCCACTACGGTTACTCCGAATACTACGCTACGTAGCACTACCTCGGAGTCAGAATCCGCTACGTATGCGCCCATCAAAAAAGATAGTGCTACGTCGGTAAAAGCCTTTGCCAGTGTGTATAAAGTTTTGATGAGTCCCCGCTGTATGAACTGCCACCCGGCGGGCGACGTACCGTTACAGGGCGATGATAGCCACTTGCATACTATGGCTCCGCGACGGGGAACAGACGGCAAAGGTCTTTATGCGATGAAATGCTCGAACTGTCACCAACCGACCAATACGCCGGGAGTACATACGCCACCGGGCAACCCGAACTGGCATTTGCCACCCGCTACCATGAAAATGGTTTTTGAGGGGCGAACTCCGCATCAGTTAGCCAAACAACTTGTCGACCCTAAGCAGAACGGCGGTAAAAATATGGAGCAACTGCTGGAACACGCCAACGATGAATTAGTACTGGCTGGCTGGAATCCCGGCGAAGGTCGGACGTTACCGCCGATGAGTCACGCCGAATTCGCGAAAGCCTGGTCTACCTGGATTAAAACAGGTGCTTATGCCCCGAAACCATAAACCCTTCGACCATCATTAATCAACGAAACGATGACAGTTTCCAGAAGAAATTTCCTGAAAATGTCGGGCATGGCCGGAGCGGTTTTCTCGCTGGGCTTCTACGTTCCCGAACACGGCGAAGGTGCCGAAATAGTTAAGGCTGCTGAAGCTGAGACTTTTGGCGTTGAGATGAACGCCTGGATTCATATTGATACGTCGGGCAAGGTTACAATTTTCAGCCACCGGGCCGAAATGGGACAGGGGGTTTATCAGGCCATTCCGCAAATGGTTGCCGAAGAACTGGAGGTAAATCTGGATGAAGTAAACATTGTTTTTGCCAAAGGCGATCAGAAAAAGTACGGCAATCAGGTCACAGGCGGAAGCTCAACGATACGGGGTTCGTATAAAAATCTGCTGAATCTCAGTGCCACAGCGCGCGAAATGCTTATTCAGGCGGCTGCGACAAAATGGAACGTAGCAAAAGCAGACTGTTACGCCGAGGCTGGATACGTACTACACAAACCTTCTGGCAAGAAAGCCAATTACGGCGAACTGGTTGTCGATGCGTCGAAACTGGAAACGCCGAAGAACGTAGTGCTGAAAAAACGGTCGGAGTATAAGCTGATCGGTAAGCCGATGCTACGTCAGGATACCAAACTGAAAACCAACGGCACTGCTACGTTCGGGCTGGATAAACAGATTCCGGGAATGCTGTATGCGGCTGTTGAAAGGAATCCCCGGCTACGTGGTAAAGTGAAAAGCTTCGATGATAGTGCCGCTCGTAAAATTCCCGGTGTGAAACACGTAGTAAAAACCCGAATGGGCGTTTTCAATACGTATCGCGAAGGTGTTGCTGTAGTGGCTGATTCGACCTGGGCGGCTTTGCAGGGCAAAAAAGCGCTGAAAGTGGTTTGGGACGATAGTGGTTTTGAGCACCTGAGCACCGACGAAATCTACAAACGTCAGCGTGAAGCACTCCAGACGCAGGAAGGACTTTCGTTCAAAAAGCAGGGCGATCCAGCGGCTATTATTTCGCAGGCTCCGAAGAAACTCGACGTGCTATACGAAACGCCCTATCAGTACCATAGCTGCATGGAGCCGCTGAATTGCGTGGCTCATTATCAAGCTGATAAGCTCGAAATATGGGGGCCGATTCAGGCACCCGACTGGGTGCAGGATTACATCAGTAAAGAGATGAATCTTCCCCGCGAAAACGTCATTGTGAACATGACGTTTCTGGGTGGCGGTTTCGGCCGAAAAGCGTTTATGGATTATCCGCACGAAGCGTCGGTAATTTCGAAAGAAGTTGGTGCGCCGATACAGGTCATCTGGACCCGCGAAGACGACGCAACGCAGGGACCTTATCGACCCGGTATTACGTATCGATGCGAGGGCGTTGTGAACAATGGCGAAATCAGTGCTTTCAAAGTCAAGCTGGCGGGACAGAATAATAACCACTGGCGGGGCGGCAAAAAAGACGAGCCGAACCGAAGTGCGTCAGAAGGTTTTCTCAAGCCGTATTTCGATAATATTAAAAACCTGAGCATTCAGGATGTTCCGTTCGAAACACCGATTCCAACCATGTGGTGGCGGTCGGTATATGCGTCGACAAACGGTTTTGCTTACGAAAGTTTTCTGGACGAATTGGCCCATGAAGCCGGTAAAGATCCACTATCGTTTCGTCGCGAGCACCTTAAAGAAGAGCGGCTAAACAAGCTCATCGATAAGATGGAAGAGGTATCGGGCTGGAAAAATCGGAAGACAAAAGAAGGTTACGGCGCGGCTATTACGGAGTGTTTCGCCAGCACGGTTGGACAGGTTGTGAAAGTGTCGAAAGGCTCAGACGGTAAACTAAAAATTGACCACGTCTGGGCGGTTATGGATTGCGGCTGGTACGTTAATCCAGACACTATCAAAGCGCAGGTTGAAGGGTCGATTGTGATGGCGTTGGGCGCTGCTACGCATCATCAGGTAACGTTTAAAGACGGCATTCCGGTCGACAAAAATTTCTATTCATATCAGTTACCACGTATCACCGATATTCCGCCCATCGATATTTACATCATGGAAAACGATGCCGATGCTGGTGGCGTTGGTGAACCCGGTTTGCCCGCTTTCGCTCCGGCATTGACCAACGCTATTTTTGATCTGACCGGCAAACGGATTCGCAAGCTACCGTTTAATATGGCTGCTGTTTAATGAAATAAAACGCCGGTTATGCGCTTAACACAAGTCATAAAAACCGGCAACCCATCACTAATTTGTACATGGAAAAAGGGGAAACCTTAGAAGAATTATATAAACGAAAGTTTGACGAAGAAGCTTACCCGTGGATTCCCGACAACATTCGCCGGGAGATCGGGCATTTCAACCTGTTTCGCTTAGAACCGGTGGTTGGCGATAAAGCTAAACCGGCACCTTACCGACGGCGGGATTATTATAAAATCATGCTTGTGGTGGGCAATAGTCAGGTGCATTATGCCGATAAAGTGATAAAAGTGAACAAACAGGCTCTCTCGTTTTCTAATCCGTTTATTCCCTACCGATGGGAGCATCTGGATCAGATACGTAGCGGTTTTTACTGTATCTTCAATCAGCAGTTTTTCAACCAATATGGTAACCTGAGCCAGTATGATGTTTTTCAGCCGGGCGGCAATCACATCTTCGAACTGACCGACGAACAGGTGCCGCAGGTTGAGCAGATCTACAAGCGGATGTTTGAGGAGATTGGCTCCGATTACATCCACAAATATGACGTACTGCGGAATCTGGTATTCGAGCTGTTGCACTTTGCTATGAAAATGCAGTCGACGTCGAAGTTCGAAAAGCAGCCGCTCAACGCATCCCAGCGCATTTCGACGTTGTTTCTGGAGCTTCTGGAACGGCAGTTTCCAATCGATGACACCCATCAGCAAGTTACTTTTCGGTCGCCTTCCGACTTCGCTACACAATTAAACGTTCACGTCAATCACCTGAATCGGGCTGTAAAAGAAACAACCCAGAAAACAACCTCTCAACTGATTGCCGAACGTATTTTACAGGAGTCAAAAACGCTGCTGCAACGTAGTACCTGGAACGTAGTAGATATTGCGTATGCACTGGGTTTCACAGAAGCCACGCACTTCAACAACTTCTTCAAAAAACATGTCAATGTGAGTCCGTTGAAGTTTCGCAATGTTTGATTTTCGTAATTTTTCGTTTGCTTTTCATTGTTCGATCTTCTGCGAACGGGGTAATTTTGCGATATACTAAAATCACATCGTTATGAGTACAACAATGCAAACGCGCACACTAGGAAAGAACGGCCTGACTGTTTCGTCAATTGGTTTGGGCTGTATGGGCCTGAGCTTTGGCTATGGGCCAGCCGTTGATAAACAGCAAGGCATATCGTTGATTCGAGCCGCTGTAGAACAAGGCGTTACGTTCTTCGATACCGCAGAAGTTTATGGCCCCTTTGCCAACGAAGAACTAGTTGGCGAAGCACTGGAACCCTTTAAGGGGAACGTAGTGATTGCTACTAAATTCGGTTTCAATATAGTAGACGGCAAAATGGCGGGTGTAAACAGTCGACCCGAGAATATTCGTAAGGTAGCCGAAGCTTCGTTGAAACGACTACGTATCGACGTTATCGATTTGTTTTATCAGCACCGTGTTGACCCTAACGTACCAATTGAGGACGTAGCGGGTACGGTGAAAGAGCTGATTCAGGAAGGAAAAGTAAAACATTTCGGTCTGTCGGAAGCGGGTGCACAGACGATTCGTAAGGCGCACGCGGTTCAGCCAGTTACGGCCCTGCAAAGTGAGTATTCACTCTGGACACGCCAGCACGAAAACGAAATTATTCCAACCATCGAAGAATTAGGCATCGGTCTGGTAGCTTTCAGTCCGCTTGGAAAAGGTTTTTTGGCGGGTAAAATCGACGAAACCACTCAATTTGCAGAAGGCGATATTCGGAACGTATTGCCGAGATATACCGAAGAAGCACGTATTGCCAATAAGGCGTTGCTCGATTTGATTCAGCAGTTTGCCGAAAAGCATCAGGCTACGCCCGCTCAGATTGCCCTTGCCTGGGTATTAGCGCAAAAACCATGGATTGTGCCAATTCCCGGAACAACAAAACTGCATCGTCTGGCCGAAAATAATGGAGCGGCATCTATTCAGTTATCGACCGACGAACTACAGGAAATAGAGCAGGCTTCCAATAAAATTGACGTAGTAGGAAGTCGTTATACAGAACAAATGGAAAAATCGACAGGTTTATAGATTCACTACGTAACGGAGTCGATTAATAAACAGACGTAGTGGGGATTTGCTCCGCGTTCGAAAACGCCATCTGGTACCTTTTTTTAAGAGAGCCTAATTCGGCTCTTTTATTTTGTCGGCTCAGCGCCTGATGAAGCCCCACCATTGACCAGCCGTTGCCCGGATTATGCACTAAATCCTGACGGTATACCGTTTCGGCCTCCTTCCATTGATTCATTTTTAGTAGATAATCTCCTAGAAACTGACGAGCCGGTAATGGCCAGTCAGCAGGCTCGGTATAAATCAACTGGTCTTCAATAGTAATCGCTCCCTGCAAGCTTGTCATTGCCTGTTTCTGCTTGTTGGATGAAAACAAAATAGAAGCTTCCAGAATATGCGCTGCTACCTGAGCCATTGGCAGGAACGCATTAAACGGAATCCGACGTTTTTCCAGAATGGGGTCTTTTAGTTGCTCGCGAAGTTGCGCTAACTGTTGCTCTGCTTCGTTGAGTTTATTGGTACGTACCAACGCCATCCCGCGCGAAAAATGATCTAGTAGCATAGCATAAGCCCATTTTTCGTTTGGTTTTTCAGAAGCTAGTACGTCGTTCCATTTTCCTAGTCTGACGAGGGCTAATGAGGGCAACATGTACAGATACTGGTCATACGGATTCTCGACCGTCGGTGAAACCGATTGTCGGCAACGTAGCGCATCGTTGAGCCCAACTTTGTACATACCGCCTGTCAGCGCACAATACGTTTGTACGGCAAAATAGTGAGGAGAATGTTTTACCAGACCCAGATTTGTGGCTAACGAATCATAACGTAGCAGATTCACATCGGCCAGATCGTTAACCACCACGCCCTGTGCATAATAACCATTTCGCTGATATTCATGGCTCGACATATGCACCATGTGGGCTACGCCGGGAAACAACGCTTTGAGTTTATCCGCATTGGCAAAAGCCACTTCCGGATGTTTAGAGGCTTCGGTAAGATGGATGTAATAATGCAACGCGGCCGGGTGATCGGGCGATTTTTCGAGTACGTTCTTACTTATGTCAACAACTTCGGGAGTCCATTCTTTAGGCGTACCATCAGTATTCCAGAAGTCCCAGGCATGTAGTAACATAATTGCATCTACATACAGCATTTTAGTGTCTGGATCATCGAACTCGGTAATCAACTGTCGGGTAGCGTTGGCGTAAGCCACATTAAGCTGCTTCCGTTGGGCATCGGCCGGATCGGAATTATATCGGGTATTCATCACCTCGATCAATTTCTTTTCTTTCGGACTTGCCTGATCAGCCAGCTCGTTCATCCGCGCCAGAATAACAGGCATGTCGGCAGGGACTTTATATAAATGGGCCGTATTATAGTAAGGCCCTCCGGCCAAGGCTTGCCCCCACCAGGCCATAGCAGCCGTTGAATCGAATCGGGCTGCTTCCTTAAAAGACGCCATCGCTTCTTTCATGTGGTAGCTATAGTACATAGTCAGCCCCTGATTGAAGTAGAACTGCGCACTATCTACCCGTGTAGAAATCGTATAGGAATAGTTTCCCCAGCCGGGTAAAGGCACTATAAATTTCCCGTTTTCTAGCGGAGTGATCATTCCGTTGGCACTTGTTCCGCAGATAACGATATCGTTAGTCACTATTGGCGAATCGGGGTGAGTTGAAACGGAAAAGAAACCCAGGAAAAGAGGAATTATCAGTATAAATATTGCGTATTTCATATCAGCTATTTTTGGGCGCGAATACTTCTTGCTAACTAGAGTAGGTGGGCACTCTCATTGGGTATTCAATAAATGTAAAGATAGAATACTCAACTTACAATGATAGTTGAGCTTACGGATTAAACGATAACTAAGCGTACGTTGCGGTCTTAGTTCATTTTTTCGGATTGGCAGTAAACCAATATGAATTCCGACACTACTTTTTCGTTTAGATACTACATTTGAGTCAATAGCAATCAATAATAGCAGTTAATGAATAAAGTAACCCTTCTGATTTTCGGTCTTGCTGTACTGATTTGTCAATCAGCGCTGTCGCAGACAACACAACGTAGCGTTTCAAATAAAGCTACCTATTCCAATCCGCTTCCGCTTCAGTTTGGCGATCCATACGTATTGTTTACGAAGGGGAAATATTATCTGTATGGCACGGGTGGGGGAGCCGATAAAGGATTTATGGCCTATTCGTCGGATGATCTGGTAAACTGGAAGCCGGAAGGTCAGGTATATTTTCACGATAATAAAAACGGCTGGAGCGATCCCAAGGCAAGCTGGGGTGGTGCCTACTGGGCGCCAGAAGTGTATGAGCGGAATGGTAAATTTTACCTGTTCTACAGTGCCCAGTGGAAAGAAAATCCGACGCAAGAAGTAGAAAATTTTCGCATAGGTGTAGCGGTTTCGGATAAGCCAACGGGACCCTTTGTTGATCTGGCTGCCAAACCTGTTTTTGATCCCGGTTATCCCATCATCGACGCCAACGTATTTTTCGACACAAATGGCAAAGCGTATCTGTATTACTCACGCTGCTGTTATAAACATGCGGTCGAGAGTGAAATTGCTGATCTGGCCCGCAAAAATGGCTGGTATAAAGAAATTGAGGAAAGCTGGGTATATGGCGTCGAACTTAAATCTGATTTCTCCGGCGTTGTTGGTGAGCCGGTTTTGTTGCTACGTCCGCCCACGAAACTGAGTGATAAACAAGCGGAGTGGGAGAGCCGCTCGGTTACAGCGCGGGAAGTGAATCGGCGCTGGACAGAAGGATCGGTGACGTTTAAAAAAGGCAATACGTATTACATGATGTATTCGGCCAATCACTTTGCCGGGGGCAATTATGCCGTAGGCTATGCTACGTCCAACTCGCCTTTGGGGCCATTCAAAAAAGCTGCTAATAATCCTGTGTTGCAAAAAAATACCGAACAGGGCGGAAACGTAACCGGCACAGGACACAACAGTATTACCTATTCGCCAGATGGGAAAGAGATGTTCTGCGTTTATCATGCCCGAACCGCTAAAACGGGCGATGAACGTGTCGTTTGTATTGACAGAATGGAAGCGAAAGACGGCCGAATCACAATAACAGGGCCTACGACCACACCGCAAAAATTACCTTCGGGGGTTAGTAAAGCCAGTCGATAAACCGGGCGTATCAATAGAAAACGGCTATCCAGATCGTCGTTACGTCGGGTGCTGTCCAGGCAACACGATGTTTGAGATGGGCTGGCAGGTTGATGTACATTCCCGCTTTCAAATGGATGGCGTCTGCTACGTTTTCCAGTTCAAGAATTGCTTCGCCAGTTAGTAGAACGACCCATTCGTTTTCTGTTTGATCGTACCAGAAATCGTCGGGAGAAGCATGCCCTCTTGACACAATCCGTTCAATACGAACGTTGGGATTATCTATCAGTACGTCAACTAACTCCTCTGGTAATGGGCTGGGAATGGCCGTTGCTAAATCACCGATCTGCATACAACGAATTTACTATTTGAACGCTAAGGATATCAAAATTAACAAATGCTTGCCAACAGCTATACAGCCGATGAAGCAAAAAGGTAGTATGGCTGGTATTGTGTTTAGGGTTAAGGTTGATTCTGTGGAATCTTATGGTTTCGCTCAGCAGCCTGATTAGTTAGTAGTAGGGTACTACGTCTCTATCCAAAAAAACAGTCCTCAACAACTTATTAACGGAATCATCTGTCTCAATTCGCAGGAGACTTTCCAGTAAATCAATGCCAAAAGCCTCTTTCTCTGAAAAGTTCAGTCGTACCTGTAACCATGACTGATGACCACTGCTCTGCATGAAAAAGAAAATTCGATTTCCGTTCCGACAATCGCTAATTCCCTTAACAGTTGTTGGACTCTCCGTTTGGGCCGGTTCGACCGCATTTAAGGAAGATCCCGTTAGTAAACGCATTAAACGACTCGCCCCCGAAAAAGCGGCTGAAATGGCGAAAGCCGTAGAAGCGTTGGTAAAACCACAACTAGCCGATGGGCTTACACTGAACCTTTGGGGTGTCGATTCGCTGGTATCTGACCCGATTGCGATTGATATCGACGATCTGGGTCGACTGTATTATACCCGTACTAATCGTCAGAAAAATTCGGAATTCGATATTCGGGGGCATCAGGATTGGGAAATCGAATCGAATCGCTTGCAGACCGTCGAAGATAAACGGGCCTTTCTGCATAAAGTATTGTCACCCGCCAACAGCAAAAAGAACGAATGGCTCAAAGACTTAAACGGTGATGGCTCGCACGACTGGCGCGATATGACCGTTGAGAAAGAGCAGGTGTTTCGACTGGAAGATACCAACGGTGATGGCGTGGCTGACTTATCGAAACTGGCCGTCGAAGATTTCCATGACGAAGTGACCGACGTAATGGGTGGCGTATTGTCGGATGGGAACGATTTGTACGTAACGGTAGCGCCGGATTTATGGCGGCTGCGCGATAAAAACGGCGATGGCATTGCCGATGAGAAAAAATCACTTTCGCACGGATACGGCATTCACGTTGGGTTTAGCGGTCATGGTTTGTCGGGCGTTGAGATGGGTCCTGATGGACGTATCTACTGGCAGATCGGCGATATTGGCTTTAACGGTGTTGGCGCCGATGGTAAAAAATGGGAGCACCCAAACAGTGGGGTAGTGGTACGTTCAAACCCGGACGGTAGTGATTTTGAGGTGTTTGCCTATGGCGTACGGAACACCCACGAGTTCGTTTTCGATCAGTTCGGCAACCTCATCAGCGAAGACAACGACGGCGACCATCCGGGCGAGAAAGAACGATTGGTTTACATCGTCAACGGTTCTGATACGGGATGGCGTAGCAACTGGCAGTACGGAAAATACCGCGACCCGCTCAACAATCCGTACAAAGTCTGGATGGACGAAAATATGTACAAACCCCGTTTCGATGGACAGGCTGCGTATTTTCTGCCACCACTGGCAAACTTCGTGAGCGGCCCAACGGGTATGTTGTATAATCCCGGTACAGCACTCAGTCCGAAGTACAAAAACACGTTTTTTATTGGTGAATTTGTCGGTAATCCAGCAAAATCGGGTATTCACACCTTCACGCTGAAGCCAAAAGGCGCAGGTTTTGAGTTAGATAACCACAAAAAAATTCTGGGGAATATTCTGGCTACCGGTATCGATTTCGGACCCGATGGAGCCATGTACATTGCCGACTGGATCAACGGCTGGGATACGAAAGATTATGGCCGTATCTGGAAACTCGATGATAAGGACGGTGCTAACTGGGCCGAACGGGCGTTGACCAAAAAACTGCTGGCTCAGAGCTTCGCGAAAACGTCGGTAGGCGAGCTAAGCGGTTATCTGAAAAACGAAGACATGCGTGTTCGGCAGAAGGCGCAGTTCGAACTGGCGAAACGGGGTGAGCAGGGAGCTACGGCGTTTGGGCAGATGATTCAACAAAAGGAGCATCAACTGGCACGTATCCACAGCATTTGGGGAATGAGTCAACTGGCGCGTAAAGATGCCAAATATGCACAACGCCTGATGCCATTGCTTAAAGATAGCGATGCTGAAATTCGGGCGCAGGCGGCTCGCTGGCTGGGCGATATGCGTTACAAGGAAGCAGGTGCTACGTTGGTTTCGATGCTGAAAGACGAAAACAGTCGGGTACGTTTCTTTGCCGCCGAAGCACTCGGACGTATCGCATATGCGCCTGCTGTTCAGCCTGTAATTGCCATGCTCGAGGCCAATAAGGACGAAGATACGTATCTGCGTCATGCGGGTAGTCTGGCGTTGGCACGTATCGGCAAAGTTGAACCAATTATTGCCTTGTCCGGCAATTCGTCGCGCGCGCTACGTATCGCTGCGGTGGTGGCACTACGTCGGATGGGCAACGCAGGTATTGCTACGTTCCTCAATGATTCCGACGAGTTTATCGTCACCGAAGCAGCTCGCGGTATTAACGATGATTTGTCGATTCCTGCGGCACTACCGGCGTTAGGTAACGTACTGGCGAAGACGAAATTCACGAACGAAGCCCTGATTCGCCGAGCCATCAACGCGAACCTGCGGGTTGGGTCACCCGCAGCCATGCAGAATCTGATTCAGTATGCCAACAGTAATGGAAACCCCGTTGCGCTACGTGCTGAAGCAATGGATGCTCTGAGTACCTGGGCGAAACCATCCCTGCTCGACCGGGTCGATGGACGCTACCGGGGTGTCGTAAATCGCGATTTGGCATTGGTTAAAACAAAAACGTCTGGTCTGTACACAGCTTTAGCAACTAACTCAGAAGTACCGATACGCCGGAGTGCTATTCGGGCAATCAGTAAGTTGTCGTTAGCTTCGGCAGCACCTGTGTTGATGGATGAATTGAAAAATGACCGTGATGCCGAAATTCGGGTAGAAGCGTTACGTGCATTGGCCGCCTTGAACGATAAGCAAATAGGTAAAGCCATTGAAACGGCGCTTGCCGATAAAGACAAACAGGTGCGGGTAGCTGCGCTGGATTTGATTGGTAAAACCAGCATGCCTAAACCGCAGATGGTGGCGCAGCTTGCCGACGTTATCAAAACGCATTCGAACGAAGAAAAACAGGCGGCACTTGTTACGTTAGGAAAACAGCCTATTACGTATACCAAGCCTGTTTTCGATCAATTATTGACCGATTTGTCGGCGGGGAAAGTGCCGGTTGAGGTTACGCTGGAACTGGAAGAAGCCATTGCTACCACGAAATCGCCACAGCTAATAGCCCAACACAAAGCACTGCTGGCGAAACAATCGCCCGATGCGGTTTTGGCATCGTATCAGGCCAGTTTGTTTGGTGGCGTACCCGATGAAGGTCGGCGGATATTTTTCCGGCATCAGACGGCGCAGTGCATTCGGTGTCATTCGTACGACGATCTGGGTGGAAACGCTGGCCCTCGTTTAAATGGTGTCGCGAGTCGCCTATCGCGTGAGCAATTGCTCGAAGCCGTTATCAACCCAAGTGCCCGGTTGGCACCGGGTTTTGGAACAGCCACGCTGGAGATGAAAGACGGTAAAACGGTGGTCGGCATTGTTCAGCGAGAAACCGATTCGGAAATGGTGATAAAAAGTGGCGACGATCCAGAAGTGACCCTCAAAAAGAGTCAGATTGCCAAAACGACCTATGCGCCGTCGAGTATGCCCGACATGAAATACCTGCTTACAAAGCGGGAAATTCGAGACGTAGTGAGTTTCCTGGCTACGTTGAAAGACGATAAAAATTAATTCCACTGGCCGCTTTTGATTCTGAAAGCGGCCAGTTTGTTTTAAACGATTATGGATGTACAGCGGCTGGCGCTTGTTCGACAGAATTTCATCGCGAAGGCAGTTTATTTTGCGCAACTCATTCCCGGAATGACCGCTGTTGAAACGGCTGAATACGCCTTTGTCGATACGGGTTTGCCCACTAGTACGTTCAACGTAGCAATCCCGAAAACGGGTCAGTCTGAATTTTTATTGCCGCTTTTTGAACGTATCAATACATTTACAAGAAACAGTTTTCCTGTTGCGTTGTGGTGCTTCTCTGATGCGTTGGCGGAATTGGTACAGCAACACAAATTAATTGGTGAAGAACGGAACGTAGCAATGTGGGCTGATCTGACAAACGTAGCACCAGCGGATACAAGCCTTCCCGATTTTCACATTCGTTACGTAAAGACGCCTGATGACTACGCTCACTTTGCCGACGTACTGGCCGACCTTTTTGGCAACTTGCCTGAAGCAACGCAAATCCGAACGTATCATCAGTTAATCAGCCACGCTCACAAACCCGAGCAACCGATACGTTTATACATCGGCGAGTGCGCTGGACAGATCGTTTCAACGGGGACGCTCTTTGTTGATGGCGACGTAGCGGGTATTTACGACATTGCTACCCGGCCGACTTCACGTGGGAAGGGCTTCGGTTCGGTAATGTTTGGTTATCTGTTACGGGAAGCTAATCGCTTGAATGCAAGGCAAGTTGTGTTGCAAGCTTCGCCCGATGGACTACGTATTTACCAACGCGCTGGTTTTTTGGATGTTGGCCTTGTGCATGTTTTTGAAAATGGGGTGTAAACCGGCGGACAGAATGTCAGCGTTACTCAACCCATACGTTGCCGCGTCCAAATTTTCCTGGCGTATCAAAGTAAGAGCCGCCGTAGATGTGCCAGTTAAGGTTTTTGAGATAGGCCACTACATCTTCTGGTCGAATTGCTTGTGTTTCAGGCGTTAAAATTCCTCTGTACCAACGGCCCGATTTTGTGATTGCCTCATACTCTACCTGATACGTTATCCAGTTTGTGCCGCAATGCCGACAGGTTTCTATTGCTACGTTAGCAAAACGGCCGTTGGTCTCGTCCACTCCGACAAACGTACTGGTATAGTCGCTATAGAGAATCGGCGGCTTGTGGCATTGACAGACGTTTTCGGGTAAATTCATGCTGTTTAGGTGAATTTCGCTCAAAAATTTCCTGAAAAGGTTTCTTTCGTTTTTAAATCCCTCAGCGAAAACGAATCGACCGTACCGATACCCGCAAACTGAATCCGAACGCCATACACGCGACGTAGCGGTGTCTGGTAACGGGCTTCGTATACTTTCTGGTTATTAATAAAAATCCGGGCGTGTTTATCGATCACTTCCAGACGTATTGGCCCGCCCGCCCGTAAGTCCGCTCCTAGAAAACTTAAATCATCATGGTGGCCACTCTTGAATACGTCGGATGTTTGCAGGTCAATCCAGTGAACGCAACCCGGCTTCATAACGTCGAACATGTGCTGCGACGATTCGCCCCAAACCGTAATACCCACCTGCGAACAACGAACCCCGGCCCGGTCGGGGGAGGTTTTCACATGGGTAATCAATTCAAAGTTATCACCGTCGATAGAGGTTGGCTGGCTGTTAATAAATTCCATGAAAAACGTCCGGTTCGTATCGACGCCAGCATGGGCCGCTTCTAAAGTGCTAACGCTACGTTGCCCGTTACTAAAAAGGTGGTTTACCTCAATCGGATAGACCCGGCTGGTGTCATGCATCATATTGGCGGTAACTGTCCAACCCTTTGTTTGCAAATAGACAGTTACTGTATCAATATGTTTTCCATTACGTTCCAGAATGGCAAAATAACGCCCTGGCCGCTCGTAATAATGCGTATATACACTATCGCTCAGCGACATTATTCGTTTTTTGTTATCGCCAAACAGAATCCGATACGTAGCTGACTCATCGGTAGTGGAACGTCGCAATTCGAAAACGGCCGAATGGGGATTTTCACCCAGCGGATTCCGGCAAATGAGCTTCGCCGTTACGTCTGATTCAGTTTGCCGGGTGGTAAAAACAATTCCCAAAATCAACGCCAGCACTACAACAATCAGAACTGGAAACAGCCATTTTCGGGAACGAACGGGCTGACTTTCTTCTATGACCGAACGTACTGGAACCTGATTTTCGGCGACAGATTCTTTTGTTCGGGGAGTGGTTTTTCCGGCCAGTTGCTGCACTTGCACAAACTGCTCCCAACTCGAATAGCCAATGTAGTTAGCCAGTGCATTGCGGGTCGCTTTCTGGGGGAAATAGCGAACGTCGGTTTTGATTTTACCGAAAATACGCTTCAACGTATTGGGGCTAATCTGCACTTTGGTAGCCCGAAAAAGGATCGTACTCAACTGAACGTAGTCGCCATTGAGCCATTCGGCCGGGTTTGGCTTTCCATACGTTTCGCTGATTAACTGACAACAGCGGTCCAGATAGTCGTAAAACTCCGCTTTGCCTTGTCCATTCTCTACTACCATAACTATGTAACCTGCTGTCTATTAGAAAATTATCTTGTCCAAAATTTTGATTAGGGAAATGGTTAAGTCAGCTTGGTCTAACACCGTATAATCCAATTTTAAATTTGCTGTCTCCAAATTAACTCTTAATCAACTTCCATTTTTGGAAGGCATGAAACTACTAAATATCGAAAAAATATGCGACACAAACTTGTACTTATCTGTGCGCTTTTTTTGATCGGACTAATCCCGTCGTTCGCGCAAACGCGGCAACTAACGGGTAAAGTTACCGACGAATCGGCCAAAGAACTACCCGGCGTCAGCATTGTGGTGAAAGGAACGCAACGGGGGACGGTCACCAATGCAAACGGGCAGTATTCGCTCAGCATTCCCGACAAAGGTCCGGTTACGGTTACGTTCTCCTTTGTGGGGTATCAGAGTCAGGACCTGAACGTAGCAGATCAGGCAATTCTGAACGTCAGCCTGCAACCTAACGACAACTCGCTGGACGAGGTGGTGGTGGTGGGTTATGGTACGCAAAAGAAAAAAGACCTGACCGGAGCTGTGGCCACAATTGGATCGCAGGAGGTGGCTGGTCGGCAAACGATTCAGGTGTCCGAAGCATTACAGGGAAGCATTGCCGGGGTGTCGGTGACACGTAGCAGTGGCGCGCCGGGTTCGGGTTCCAGCATCCTGATTCGCGGCATTACAACCATCGGCACCAACAGTCCGCTGGTGATTGTGGATGGCGTGCCGGTGAGCACCATCGATAACGTAAACCCGAACGACGTAGAGAATATTACGGTCCTGAAAGATGCGTCGTCGGCCGCTATCTATGGCTCGCGTGGGGCTGCGGGGGTTATTCTGGTAACTACCAAACGGGCAAAATCTGGCCAAAGTAGTCTGGAATACAATTACGAGTACGGCGTACAACGGCCAACGGCTCAACCCAGCTACGTGGGCGTTCAGGATTACATGCGGTATTTCAACGAGCAATCGACCAACGACGGTGCCAGCACTGGGCCGTATTCGCAGGCACTCATTACGTCCTACCTCGACAGCAACCGCGTGAAACCCGATCTATTTCCGAATACCGACTGGCAAAAATCCATCCTGACACGTAGCACGGCGCCCCGTATCCGCCACGATCTGGTGTTTACGATGGGAACGGGCAAGATCAAAACGAAAGCATCGCTGGGTTACTCAAAAGCTGGGGCATTCTACGACAATCGTTCCTACGAACGCTACCTGTTCCGGGTCAACAACGATTTGCAGGTCAACGACAAAGTCAACGTCAACCTCGACGTATTTTTCAAACGTACCAACAGCGACGGTAATGCCAATGAGTTTTTATCCAGCAGCGCGTTTAACCCCATTTACGAAGCGCGGGTGATGCCACCGATCTACGACGATGTGTATTCGGATGGGCGGCTAGCGTTGGGGAAAGATGGCCGGAATCCGCTGGCGCAGATTCGGGATGGCGGTTTCTCACAAACCCGTAACAATCAGATTGGTGGCCGAATATCGTTCACCTATAAACCCATCAATGGCCTGACGCTGACGGCTCTGGTGGCGCCGATTTTCGACTACGACAAGAATAAATATTTCAACAAGCAGATTCGCTTTACCAACCCAAATGGTACGTTGAGCACAGTGGTCAATCAGGCCCGCACTACGTTGTCGGAAGGACGTAGCGAAAGCCTGAGCATGAACGGGCAATTGCTGGCCAATTATGTGAAAGAAATTAAAGGCGGACACACCATCGACCTGCTGGTGGGCTTTGAAGAAAACTACCGCTCGTTCGAATCGTTGAATGCTTCGCGAGGTGGTTTTGCCCTGACAGGATTCCCCTATCTGGATGCCGGTTCGACGGAGCTGCGCGATAATTCGGGCAATGCCAACGCGTCGGGGCTGCATTCGTTCTTTGGCCGGTTACAGTACAACTACAAGGACAAATATTTCCTTCAGGGAAATCTGCGGGCTGACCGCTCGTCGCGGTTTGCTTCACAGTATCGGCAGGCCGTGTTCCCGTCCATATCGGCTGGTTGGACGTTGTCGGAAGAAACGTTTCTGAAGAATAACAACTGGCTGTCGTTCCTGAAAATCAGAGGGTCTTGGGGTGAAGCGGGGAACGAACGCTTGCTCGACCGCAACAACAATCCGGCTTATTATCCGTATCAGGCAACGGTCGATTTTTCACAGGCACTGTTTTATCAGAATGGGGCTGTAGTGCCGCTTACCGGAGCCGGTCAGCAGGTGTATGCCGTGGAAAATATTTCCTGGGAAACCAGCCAGACAACCGACGTAGGGCTTGATGCCGCTTTCCTGAATAACCGCCTGACGGTGGCCGCTGATTATTACCTGAAACAAACTCGAAATATTCTGCTTCCGCTCGATATTCCGCTCTATATCGGCTACGACAAACCCAACCAGAACGCGGGCATCATGAACGTGCGGGGCTGGGAACTGGAGCTAGGCTGGCGCGACCGGGTCGGTAAACTGAACTATACGGTAGCTGCTAATTTTTCGGACGCCCGATCAACCGTTGGCGATCTGAGAGGCACTGAGTTTCGGGGCGATATGGTGACGCGGAACGGCAGCGAATACAACGAATGGTTCGGCTATAAGTCGACAGGGCTTTTCCAAACGCAGGACGAACTTGCCAATGCTCCGGTTCTGAATACCACGACCAAACCCGGCGATGTGCGCTACGTTGACGCCAATAACGACGGCCGCATTACAACCGACGACCGGGTACTTTTGGGCGGATCGCTGCCCCGCTACCTCTACGGCGGCAACATCCGGCTCGATTATCAGGGTTTCGATTTTTCGGTAGCGTTTCAGGGAGTTGGCAAACGATTGTCGCGGTTGCCGAGTGAGGTGAATCAGCCGTTTGCGGAAGCGTTTGGCAATATGCCCGCCGACATGGTTGGCAAGTTCTGGAGTCTGAACAATACGGCCGATCAAAACCGGCTCGCTACGTATCCCCGGCTGTCGCGGACGTCCAGTGCATCGAACTACGCGCTTTCGGATTTCTGGCTGATCAACGGTTCTTATTTCCGAACCAAAAACATCACCCTCGGCTACACACTGAAGAGCGACCTGATTAAACAACGGGCGGGAGTACAAACGCTACGTGTCTACGTATCGGCCAACGACCTGTTTTCGGTGAGCAAATTCCCGCGTTATCTCGACCCTGAATCGGGCAACTACGCCTATCCGATTGTAACGACACTATTGGCCGGAGCGACTATCAGATTCTAATGAAACGCTACGTATCATTTCCTACGACCTTATCATTCATGAAAAAACTGGTTTATTTTCTGGCGGTCTCGATTGGATTATCGGCTTGCCACACCCTCGATCTCAATCCGCCTTCCGAGGCTTCGACCGGTACGTTCTATTCGAATCAGACCGAGTTGGAACTGGCTGTCAATGACCTCTATCGGCTAGCTTTCTGGGGAAACGACAGCGAATTGTTCAGCGACAACGAATGGCACCGGGGCCAGCTTACAAATGCTGTAATTGGCGGTACGATGAACGCTGACGATGCCAACGTACAAACGTTCTGGCTCAACGCGTACAAAGCCATTGCCCGCGCTAATTCCTTTCTGGCCAACAAAGACAAAGCGGCTTCCAATACACCCGCCAACATCCTGCTACGTCTGGAAGCCGAAATGCGCCTGATTCGGGCGTATCAATATTCGCGATTGATTACCCATTTTGGCGACGTACCGTTTCTGACCGACCCAATCCTGCTCGAAAATTCATACGGTGTGACCCGAACGAACAAAGATGAGATTCTCGATTTTGTGTTTAAAGAGCTGGATTTTGCGGCCACAAACCTGCCTGTTTCCTACGCTGCTGCCGACGTAAAACGATTGACAAAAGGCGCGGCTCTGGCCATCAAGGCACGTACTGCGCTGTATATGAGCAAATGGGCCATTGCGAAAGAAGCGTCAAACGCCATTATGCAACTGGGCGCGTCGGGCTACGTTTTAAACAGCAGTTTTTCGTCGTTATTTCTGAAAGAGGGCGAAACCAGTCGGGAGCTGATTATCAGCATTCCCCGCGACGAAAAGCTTCAGGTATTCGGTGCCGCTGGCTACGTTCAGGACAACATTACCCGAAACGCTGGCGGTTTTGGTGCTCAATTGCCCACCCGCGATATTGTCGACGCCTTTGAATGTACGGATGGCAAACCCATCGACGAATCGTCTTTGTATGATCCGAAGGCTCCGTTCAAAAATCGAGATCCCCGCTTGACGGCTACCGTAGTAGAGTTCAATACGCAGTGGCTCGGCTATAACTACACACCGCATCCTGATTCGCTGATGGTATTTAGTTCACGATTGAACCGGCGGGTAACAAACAATGACACCCGTGCCGTGGCGGCTTTCGCCAGCTTTACTGGGTTCGTCTGGAAAAAAGGCATCGACCAGACCTGGGCCGACCGGCGGATTGAAGACAACGACGCCATTCTTTTCCGATACGCCGAAGTGTTGCTCACCTACGCTGAAGCCAAGATTGAACTGGGCGAAATTGACGCTAGTGTCCTTAACGCCATCAATCAGGTTCGGGCGCGGGCGTATGGCGTAGCCGTTGGACAAACGGCCTCGTATCCAGCCGTTACGTCGACCAATGTTGCCGCGCTACGTCAGCTAGTTCGGCGCGAACGACGGGTTGAGTTTGTGCGGGAAGGCTTGCGGTATATGGATCTGATTCGCTGGAAAACGGCCGAAAAAATTCTGGTAAAACCCGTTATTGGGCTACCCGATCCAACCGTTCAGAATCGTGCCAAATGGCCGTTCCCCGGTGTTACGCCCCTCGACAACGACGATATTGCCGACTACTCGGTTTTCGGGACTGATGTTAAAAGCCTGATTGAACGGAAATTCGACAAAAGCCGCCAGTACCTTTGGCCAATTCCCGCCGTAGAACGGCGCGTAAACCCCAACATCACGCAAAACCCTGGTTATTAATTTATGTAGGGTGTATGGCTCAAACAGGCTCTGACTGTTTGAAAAGAGTTACCACCCCCCAACTCCCTCCTAAAACAGGAGGGGGCTTACGCTCGGCGATTTTTAGCCCCCTCCTGTTTTAGGAGGGGGGTGGGGGTGGTAAACTTTTAACATAAATATACTCCCCATATCCTACCTCACATATTCTCTTTATTTTCAGATGAAAAAAATCATTCTGTCGGCTACATTACTGGGCTGGTTGCTTGGCCTGAATTACGCCGTCGCCCAATCAAAAAAGACGCCTTCGTTTAGCGGTATTTACCCACAACTGGCCATGTATAACAACGAAGGCGAATGCGGAACGGGAGCGGTTGTGCCTTGGGCTGGTAAACTCTGGGTCGTTACGTATGGGCCGCATTTGCCGTTTGGCTCGTCGGATAAATTGTATGAAATCACGCCCGATTTGAAGCAGATTGTTCGGTCGGAAAGCATCGGCGGAACGCCCGCCAACCGGATGATTCATCCCGAAAGTAATCAGTTATTTATCGGGCCATACGCCATCAACAGCGCGGGGCAGATACGCACGATTCCGTATAAAGCCATGCCCGGTCGACATACCGGAAACGCTCGCCATTTGACTGATCCGAAAGGTAAAATCCTGTATGGAACGATGGAAGAAGGTTTTTACGAAGTTGATGTTAACAACCTGACGCCCACAATGCTGTATGAAGACGGAAACGTTCGGCACAAAAAAGAAGACGACGTAGCGAATAATCATCAGAGCTCATTGCTGCCCGGTGCGCATGGCAAAGGGGTGTATTCGGGTCAGGGCGTTATGGTGTATTCGAACAATGGTGAGCCGGGGCCAAAAGCACTCGTACAGTTCGATATTGACGCCGGTTCGTTGTCGGAGTGGAACGGCAAAGATTGGAAAGTGGTACGTCGGAATCAATTTGTGGAAGTGACGGGTCCGGGCGGTATTTACGGGAATAAGAACCCCGAAACCGATCCGATTTGGGCAACCGGCTGGGACCATAAATCAGTACTGATGGGGGTGCGTGATAAAACATCCGGCTGGCATTTCTACCGACTTCCCAAAGCCAGTCACAGCTACGATGGCGCTCACGGGTGGAACACCGAATGGCCGCGCATCCGGGACATTGGTACCGACCAGCAGGCTGATTACCTGATGACGATGCACGGCATGTTCTGGAAGTTTCCGGCTACATTCACGGCATCGAATACGGCAGGCATTCGCCCCCGAACGGCTTATCTGAAAGTGATTGGCGATTATACGCGTTGGAATAATCAGCTTGTTTTTGGTTGTGATGATTCGGCGCAGAAGGAATTCCTGAACAAACGGAAAACGAAGGGACACATCGAAGGCCCCGGTCAATCGAATTCCAATCTATGGTTTACACCGCTTAATCTGCCCGACCAGCTTGGTCCAAACACCGCCGAAGGAGCCGTCTGGCTGAACGAATCTGTAACAGCTAACGTAGCATCGGAGCCGTTTTTGTTTGCTGGCTGGAATAACCGCTCGGCATGGCTGCAAAACAACGGCGATGCTGACGTAACAATTACGTTCGAAGTGGATAAAACGGGAAATGGCAACTGGACTACGTTGCAAACGACAAAGGTTAGTGCCAAAAACGCGGCTAACGTAGCGTTTCCGGCCAACGCATCGGGTGAATGGATTCGGGTGAAAACCGATAAAGGCACTAACCTTTCGGCACAGTTTACCTATTCCGCCAGCGATACGCGTACTACGTCGGCCAATGCGATTTTTGCCGGTCTGAGCAACGTAGCGTCGGCCAAAACGACGGGCGGTTTAATGTATGGTTTAGGGAAAGATCGGCGGGCGTTGGCTTTGGCTGCGCAGACGTATCAGAACGTTACGCCGACCGACGTAGGCTACTACGAACTGGGTGCCGATATGAAACTGGCTCGGAAAGAAAACCCAGCCGATCAGTCGTTTATCAAGAGCAAATTTGCCATTCCACAGCAGGTTGTAACAATTGACAAATCGAGTGTTCTGATTGTGGATGATAAAGGCCGTCGGTGGCGGTTGCCGTTGGGAAATAATTCGTTCACTGAGTTGACCAATCAGGCGGCACTACGTATCTGTCGCGAAGTAGCTACCGAACGCGATTTGCTCAACTGCCACGGTACGTTCTATGAATTGCCCGCCGAAAATGCCGATGGATACGCCAAAATCCGCCCTGTTTCGTCACATAATCTACGTATCAACGATTACGCATCGTACCGTGGGTTGCTGGTTATGACGGGTATTGATCTGAACGTAGCGGCTAAAAATGAGCACATTGTTGTATCGGACGATAAAAAGGCAGCCGTTTGGGCAGGGGCAATTGATGATCTATGGAAACTTGGCAAACCAACTGGTCACGGCGGCCCATGGAATGCTACGTCGGTAAACGTTAATGAAGCATCGGACCCCTATTTGATTGGTTTCTACGACCAGCGTAGTTTGAAACTGTCGCACAAAGCCACTACACCTGTTACGTTCACTATCGAAGCCGACCCGGTTGGTACGGGTGTGTGGATGCCGTATAAGACGATTTCGGTGCCTGCCGGAAAAACGGTTGATTACGCGTTTCCTGCTGATTTTCAGGCGCGGTGGATTCGATTTAAAACCGATAAAGCTTGTGAAGCCACTACGTTATTAGAGTATAAATAGTTTGCTTATTTAACCGCAAAGAGCGCTAAGGTTTTCGCAAAGATTCGCAAAAGAGATATACTCTGCGAATCTTTGCGAAAACCTTAGCGCTCTTTGCGGTTACTATCTACGGAATATAATACCCCAGATTATGCTTGATTTCCTTAAGCACGAACGTACTGTTCAATACGCCAATGTTCTCAATCTGAGAGAGTTTGTTCTTCACAAAGTCGTGATAGGCGGCTAAACTGCTTACGTGAATTTTAAGCAGGAAATCGACCTGACCACCCATGTGATAGCACTCCTGCACTTCTTCGAGCTTCTGCACTTCCTGTTCGAAATTATTGATAAATCCCTGATCGTGGTAGCGCATGGATACCTGACAGAACGTAGTGATGGGCTGCCCCAGCATACTTTTATCCAGAACCGCTACGTATTGCTTGATAAATCCCAGCCCTTCCAGTCGTTTGATACGTTCATAAACAGGTGATAAGGTTAGTCCGAGCTGGGCCGCCAATTCTTTCGTAGTCAGCTTTGCATCCTTCTGCAAAAGCCTTAATAATTTCTTGTCAATATCATCGAGTGTTTCCATGCCGAAAATTTTTCTACAAATAAATTCTCTGCTAAATCTAATCAGTAATTTTCGTTGAGATAGTTAGATATATCAACAATATTTTCTAATTTTTTCTATTTTGATATGTGAATTATCGGTAAATATAACTTTGTGCCGTAATACGATTGCACTTCATCAATAAAAATAGTTTAACTACTAGTATCCGTTTTCACAGGTTCAATTCATTGGCTATGAAACGAGAAAACATTTTAGTTATCGGGGCAAACGGTCAGATCGGCACGGCGCTTATTCCCCTTCTTCAGGCTCAGTTTGGCCAGAACCATGTCATTGCAGCCGATCTTCGCAAACCGCAGACCGAGCAGGGAATTTTTGAACTGCTCGATGCCACCAAACCTGAAGCTTTAACGGAGGTTGTTCGCCGGTATCGCGTTACGCAGATTTATCATCTGGCGGCCGTTTTATCGGCAAAAGGTGAAAGCGATCCGCTTTGGGCATGGAATCTGAACATGCAAACCGTGCTTAACGTATTGGAAGTGGCTCGTTTGCATAAGGTTAAAAAGGTCTTTATTCCAAGTTCGATTGCGGCTTTTGGCGAACATGCGCCAAAATATGAAACTCCACAAATGGCGTTTTTGGACCCGGCTACGGTTTACGGCATCAGCAAAGTTGCCACCGAAAACTGGTCGATGTATTACCACAAACGCTACGGTCTTGATGTTCGCTCGCTACGTTATCCGGGCGTAATCAGTTATCAGTCTATGCCTGGCGGTGGTACAACCGATTATGCCGTAGCCATTTTTCACGAAGCCGTTCAGGGACATAATTTTGAGTGTTTTCTTTCGGAAGATACGTTGCTGCCCATGATTTATATGGACGATGCGTTACGTGCTACGTTGGAGCTGATGGATGCGCCCGAAGCCAGAATTTCGATACGTACATCCTATAATCTGGCAGGTATGAGTTTTACGCCCGCCGAACTGACAAAAGCGATTCAGGTTCATTTTCCTCATTTTGTTACGTATTACAAACCCGATTTCCGACAGGCAATTGCCGATTCGTGGCCTAAAACCATCGACGATTCAGTAGCTGAACAGGATTGGGGCTGGAAACCCGCCTTCGATCTGACTCGCATGACCCAGGAAATGATTACTCATCTGACATCGGTTTATCAGCCGCTTGTCGCAACACATTAAACTATGTACGGAACGATCAAAGAACAACTTCAGCAGGAGCTGGACGGCATCAAAGAAGCCGGTCTGTATAAATCCGAACGTATCATCGTGTCGCCCCAATCGTCGGTCATTGCCATTCACGGCGGGCGCGAAGTCTTAAATTTCTGTGCCAACAATTACCTTGGTCTGTCGTCGCACCCCGACGTAGTACAGGCCGCGCACGATACGTTGGATACGCACGGTTTTGGTATGTCGTCGGTACGTTTCATTTGCGGTACGCAGGATATTCATAAGGAACTGGAAAAACGTACCGCCGAGTTCGTAGGTGCTGAAGACTGCATTTTATACGCGGCTGCTTTCGATGCAAACGGGGGTGTATTTGAACCAATTCTGGGCGAACAGGATGCCATCATTTCCGACGAACTGAATCACGCATCAATCATCGACGGCATTCGGTTGTGCAAAGCCAAACGGTTCCGGTATAAGCACAACGACATGGCCGATCTGGAAGCGCAGTTGAAAGCCGCTACGGGGTCGCGTCGGATTCTGGTTGTAACGGATGGCGTTTTCTCGATGGATGGGACCATTGCCCAACTCGATAAAATCTGCGATCTGGCCGACCAGTACGGGGCCATGACAATGGTCGATGAGTGCCACGCCAGCGGATTTATGGGCAAAACCGGTCGTGGTACGCCCGAACACCGCAACGTTGTAGGACGTATCGATATCATTACCGGTACGTATGGAAAAGCACTCGGGGGCGCATCAGGGGGATTTACGGCGGCTCGTAAGGAAATTGTCGAATTGCTACGTCAGCGGTCGCGTCCTTACCTGTTTTCCAATACGTTAGCTCCGACGATTGTTGGTGCATCACTGAAAGTGCTTGATATGCTGCAAGGCTCAACGGCGCTACGTGACAAACTTGAATCGAACACGAAATACTTCCGCGACGCCATGACTTCGGCTGGTTTCGATATTCTTCCCGGCGAACATCCGATTGTACCCATCATGCTGTATGAGGCACCGCTGGCGCAAAAATTTGCCGCCCGACTATTGGAAGAAGGCATTTACGTAATTGGTTTCTTCTATCCGGTTGTTCCCAACGGCAAAGCTCGGATTCGGGTGCAGATTTCAGCAGGGCATGAGCCAGAGCATCTGGAAAAAGCTGTGGCTGCGTTTACAAAAGTTGGTCAGGAACTAGGTGTCATTCCAGCCGCAGAATTAGTGAAATAGAACACCTTCATCAACAAATGAAACGCGTCGATAACCTGGGTTGTCGGCGCGTTTTCGTTTATGGTCTAAATGGACCAAACAGACTCCGGCTGTTTGATCAGATGGCTGAGATGTAGCTATAAACTAAACCTACGGTTCAAACAGCCGGAGCCTGTTTGGGCCGTAACCTAATCCCGAGGAGTTTCCTGTTCACTGAACGGGTAAAATAACATTAGGCGATTCTGGGAGTTAAAAAGAGAGGATAAGGCTGTTCGAGAAGCCTTCGTCCTGATAAACTTCGAGGCTGATTTCGTTGCTAATCAGTCCATCACGCTTCTATTGTTAGAGCAATCCGTTTAGGTCAATATGGTTGTTAAAGTTTCATTCAATATACTAGTAGTCAGCTTATTTTCATGGTTAATAATCGGGCCGACACAGGCGCAGGATACAACTAAGCCGATACGTCCGGAAGTTGTCCAAACGATTCCAGATACGTTATTATTTAAAATACAGAAGGCGCAATCGGTCATAACCGAAGTAAAGGCGGCTAATAAGCGAGGGTATGGCGTTTCGCGTATACGTAATGGGTTAGCGAATGTAAAAGCCAACGTATCGCCCATTGCCGCAGATATTCAACGGAATAGGAAAAAGATCGATGCCAAAAGCCTGACCAATTACAGCATTATTCTGAACGATGGGCTGAAAAAACTGGCTGAATGGCGGACTACACTCTCAAAATCGACGAACGATATACAGCGAAACCTCGATAATGTTCTGGCCCTGAGCAGTGATTCCGTGCTAATAGTGGCGGGAAGTGATTCGACAGAAAAAAAGCTGTATGTTGATCAATTATCGGGCCTGAAAGTTCAATTGCAGGATGCGGGTATCCGCACTAGTGGCAAACTGGATACCGTTAGCCGTTTGCTGGCCGACGTATCGGGAACGTATTTAAGCATAAGTACGCTGCAAACCAGCATCAACGAGCAACTACAGAAGTCGACAATAAATGCATTTCAAAAAGAGTCGCCGTATTTGTGGGAAGCGCCTGATTTGCCCAATGTCAATACATTACTGACTGCCTTTCAGGCGAGTTATGAGGGGCAAAACAAGATACTGAGCTTTTTCTTTTCGTCGAACTGGGACAATCGGTTTTTGCTGGTTCTGCTGGCTGGCTTATTTTTTATCTGGGTGTTTTCCAACTACAAAAAAGCCCGTACAGCAACGCTACGTAAGGAAATTGGGCTTCTACGTTATGAAAACCTGAAGCCTGTTCCAATCGTAGCCTCGTTGCTGGTGCTGCTTATTCTGGCGCCTTTATTCGAGCCGTATTCGCCTTCGTTATACATCGAAATTACCCACCTTCTTTTATTCATAGTTCTTTCCATTCACCTATGGCCGCAGTTTTCGAAGCATGATACGTGGATGTGGTTGTCGATGGGAGGTTTATACGTAGCATTGCTGTTAGTCAATACGTTAGTGGCTGATTCTATTGTGATGCGGCTTGGCCTGATCGGGCTGGACGTAGCGTTTTTGTATATTGGCATTGTCTTTTTTAGCCGATTGCAGCGGAAATATTCGCGTAATCGACTCAGTCGGTCAGTTAGTAAGCTGTATCTGATAGGGTTGGGGCTGGCCATCATCCTGAACGTTCTGGGTCGCATGACGCTGGCGAAAGCCTTTAGCATTACGTCGGTTATTGGGTTGATTCAACTGATGGGGCTGGGCGTTTTTATAGAAATAATGCTTGAAGCGTTGGATCTTCAAATTAAAATAAGTGCCAGCTCGGCAGGAGTTTTCTCCCGTGTGAATATCAATCATACCCGTCGATCTATCAAAAAGGGGTTAGCTTTTGTCGCTATTCTGTTGTGGGTGCTTGTGTTCTTTATCAACATCGGAATCGTAGACTGGGTCTTTGCCTTACTCGCTAAATTCCTGACCCAATCCCGTACGTTTGGCAGCATCAGTTTCACGCTGGGCAATGTGCTGTCGTTTTCCATTATTATTTACCTATCGAGTCTCTTACAAAAGAAAATCGGCCTGTTTTTTGGCGAAAGTCAACTGCCCGTTACAGACGGGAAAGTCGGACAATTAAGCTCGGTTCTGGCTTTGGTTCGACTGGTAATTATTGTTGTTGGTGTATTGCTGGCCGTTGCGGCTTCAGGTATTTCAATTGATAAATTTACCGTTGTGCTGGGTGCCCTGAGCGTAGGTATTGGTCTGGGTATGCAAAATCTGGTAAACAACTTTGTATCAGGTATTATCCTGATTTTTGAAAAGCCGTTTCAGATTGGCGACTATGTAGAGTTGGGCGATAAAAAAGGGAGAATCCGCGACATTGGTATTCGTTCGAGCAAGATGATCACTGCGCAGGGATCGGAGGTAATTATTCCTAACGGCGATTTACTGTCGAACCGACTCGTGAACTGGACATCCAGCGAAACGTACCTGAAATCAGAATTTACACTGAAAGTAAGCGCCGATACCGACCTGCAAATGATGCAGGACATCATAAAAACGGAAGTTAGTAAGCTGGATGAAGCGATAAACACAATGCCACCGGAGATACTGATTACAGCCATCGGCGGAGATAGTGTAGAACTAAAAGTGCTGGTCTGGATACGTAGTATTTATTCGGAAGCGAGTATTAAAAGTCAGTTGCTACAACGATTACTGACAACGTTTAAAGAAGCAAATATTAAGGTTATATAGTCCTTGATACGTAGTAAAAGAAAACAAATCGAACTCTGGCAATCAGCGTAAAGTAAAAAATAGCTTCTTCGGGTCTTTCTCAAAATACTGATCAATTGACAGTTGCCAGACTCTGTCGGAGTTGGTGTTTACCTTTCCTAAACCGTTTAAAATAGTCAACGATGAAGCCGTCAAGACGTAATTTTCTGCAGTCGCTGGGTGTTAGCGTGGCCGGTCTGGGCGTATCGACCCCATCTTTAGCCTCTCCTTTAAATCCGCCAAAGTTAGCTAAGCCGTCGGGCGATGACCAGGTTCTGTTTGTGGGCGATAATATTGCTATTGCCAACACCGAATACGGTAAAGTTCGTGGATTTATTCTGCGTGGAATTCATCAGTTTTTAGGCGTTCCGTATGGGGCCGATACGTCGGGCAAAAACCGATTTATGCCACCGCAAAAACCCGCTTCATGGAACGATATTCGTCCGACGCTCTGGTGGGGAAATTCGGCTCCGCAGATCATGGAAAAACGCTATGCCAATCAGTACGCATCTTTCGTGGATCACTGGAATTACGATGACGTATCGGAAGATTGTCTGAAGATAAACGTCTGGACACCAGCGCTGGATTCGCAGAAACGTCCCGTAGTTGTCTGGTTGCATGGTGGTGGCTTTGTGAATGGAAACGGTATCGAACAGGATGGCTATCACGGCGAAAATCTGGCTCGTCATGGAAACCTTGTTTTCTGTTCGCTCAATCACCGACTGGGTTCGCTTGGCTACACCAATCTGAAAGCAGCGGGCGGCCACGAAGCGTCGGGCAATGTGGGGAATCTGGATATGGTGGCAGCTCTTGAATGGGTCAAGAGAAACATTGCCAATTTCGGTGGCGATCCGAATAACGTAACCATAATCGGGCAGTCGGGGGGAGGAGCGAAAGTTACTACGTTGATGAACATGCCATCGGCCAAAGGTCTGTTTCATAAGGCCGTAGCATTGAGCGGTAGTTCGCTGGCGGGTGTTAATAAAGAATACTCAGAAAAGCTGGGATTGAAAGTGATGGAAGAGGCAGGACTAAAACCCGGCGAAATCGAGAAACTTCAACAAATACCCTGGCGAGAATACATCGACATTGCCAATCGGGCCACTGAAAAAATGGCCGAGGAAGCCAAACGGCTAAACATTCAGCGCGGTGGTTATAGTCCAGTGGGCGATGGCAACTACATGGCCGAGGGCGCTTTCTTCCGTGACCCGAACCATTTTTCGGCTAACATTCCGCTAATGCTCTGTACTACGTTCCATGAGATGAATCCGAACCGGACGGATGCTACGTTGGAAAGCGTTTCACTGGCTGACGTAAAAGAAAAAATTAAACCACGTTTCGGCGATAAATCGGGCGATATTGTCGATGCGTATGCCAAGAATTTCCCTAAAGCCCGGCCGATTGAAATTTGGGCGTTGATCGTCTCGAACCGTAAGAATGCGGTGGCCGCTGCCGATGCGAAAGCCGCTCAGCAGAAAGCACCTGTCTACGTAGCGTGGTTCGGATGGCAACCCCCGCTGTTCGACGGTCGGATGCGGGCGTTCCATTGCGATGATATTTGCTTCTGGTTTTATAATACCGATCTGATGCTCACCCATACAGGCGGAGGAAAGCGACCCAGAGCGTTGTCGGAAAAGATGGCGGGTTCGTTTATCAACTTCTGTAAAACTGGCAATCCAAATGGCGGAGGTTTACCCAACTGGAAACCGTACACGACACAAAATGGAGAAACCATGATTCTGGACGATGCCCCCGCCCTAACCAACGACCCCGACCGCGAAGCTCGGAAAGCACTAGTCTAACAATAAACCTGAATTCACTACTCGTCCGCGATACAATCACGGACGAGTAGTGAATTGGCTGTACGTTCTGTTTTCTTATTGTTTATAAGTATCCCAAAGAAGTTTACCTTCAAAGTCGATTTTATATTTTGTCTTAGAAAAATCTGTCAGTTGTATACCATCAGATTCAATTTCAAACACCTCTTCATTATCGAAAGAAACAAATATATCGGCTCCTGAAAATTCCCATTTTATGTCTCCTTCTTTGGTTAACATCGTTATCTGAAGTTCGCCATGAATAATATAGTTTTCCTCGTGATTGAAAATTTGGAAGCAAGTTGCCTGATCTGCTGTTGTTGGCCAGTTAAGGTTAAGTTCAGGAAATCCTATACAGAAAATTGTACTACTACAACAGATAACCAATTGGTCATTATCAAAAACAGATGAGTTTTTATGAAGCCTTGTTGCTCCGCCCGAACCAACAATAAGACAACTGTCAATGATTTGATTGTCACTATAAAGTTTGATGCCATATTTTGACGTTGGATAATCTTGAGCATCTTTACCAAAGTATGTTTTTGAATAACTGAAATTGTTATCAGTTGAACCATAACTATAGGTTGATTCATCTATTACCTCAATCTCCAAGTTTTTATAGCTATACCGGTTCATTTTGGGAATCAAAAAGGACGATTCGGGTGTAATGTGCATTGCACCAGTCGGTTTTATCAGGATGTAATAATCACCGATTGCTTTTTTTACCGTTCCCGAACAACCAGTTCCGGCTCCAGAACAATTTTTTGTAATTCAGCTCCGTTCAACGTACCGTTGTTCAGATGCATGAGAATGTTAGCGGCTGTGAAGCCGATTTTGTAAGGATGCTGTTCTACCGACGCTAGTGGCGGATATTCGAGATACGTAGTGAGTGGGAGATTGGAGAAACTGACGAACGAAATATCCTGATTGATACGTTTGCCCCGGTTTCGGCACACCTGCATGGCATCGAGTGCTACGTAGTCGTTGAAGGCCAGTACTGCATCGGGTTGGGCCACATCGAGCAATTGATTCATTTTCTCGGTAATGTCGGTCGTCGTTAAATCGACCCGTTTAATCAGCGAGTTTTCGACCGAAAGTTTCGCTTCGATCAAGGCTTTAACGTAGCCGCGATACCGTTCTTCGCTGGCTACCAGTGGCTGCGGTCCATTCAGCAAAGCGATACGTTGACAACCTCGTTGCGCAAGCCATTTGGTGGCTTCAAAAGCGCCTTTTTCCATGTTACATTCGACCTGATGCGTGTCTATTTTGGGCGGAATCCGATCAAGCAATACCACGGGAATACGTCGGTTAAGCAATCGCTGAATATGGTCGAATTGTTGTGATTCTTTCGCGACCGATAACAATACCCCGTCGACCTGATTCGACGCCAACGTTTCCAGAATCTGTTTTTCCCGGTCATAACGGTCGTGCGATTGATACAAAGCAACCGTAGAGTGAGCCGCAAAAACGACTTCTTCAATGCCATTTACCACTTCCGAAAAGAAATTTTCCCGAATCTCAGGCAGCACAACCGCTATAATTCCCGTTCTGCCCTGCCGCAAATTTCGGGCGGTAATACTGGGAAAATACTGTAACTGCTCGGCCAAGGCACGAACTGCCTGTTTGGTTTGCGCACCAATGCGCGGACTATCCTGCAACGCTCTCGATACGGTCGATGGTGAGATACGTAACTGGCGGGCAATCTCCTTTATCGTAATAGATTCTTTCATCGACGGTCGATTGGCCCAAATCTAATTAGCTTCATAAAGCCAAAATATAAAAATAAATGTCGCTTCAGACAAACGTTTGCACAACATAAGACAAACGTTTGCGCAGGCTCCAAACGCATTTTTTTGCAGACATACACTAGCTAAATACTTGACGTTGCGTGGGTAAACCACTAATTTTCAATCACGTTCCCTTAACAAACGATACATTGAATGTATTGTTAAAGCCTGCTTAAAAATGACAACTCGTCGCTCTTTTCTACGAACTGCCGCAGTGAGTACCGCTGCTGTTCCCTTTTTGCCTTCTTTGTATAATACAAGTCTGGCTCGTGGTAATCAACCCGCCCCGCTTGATAAAGTTCGGCTGGGGTTTATTGGCGTGGGCTTACGTGGGCGAAATCATGTGCAGCAGGCCCTTTTTCGGCCTGATGTCGAAATTACGGCCATTTGTGATATTTCGACTGATGCCATCGCCAAAACGAACGCTATGATCGAGAAAGCAGGTCGTAAAACGCCAGCAGCCTATACAAAAGGCGACGAAGCTTTCAAGGAGATGCTCAAACGCGCCGATATTGACGGGGTGGTCATTGCGACGCCCTGGGAATGGCACGTACCGATGGCTGTGGCGACTATGAAAGCGGGGAAATATGCGGGTGTAGAAGTATCGGCAACCGTTACGTTGAAAGAATCGTGGGATCTGGTCGATACGTTTGAGAAAACCGGCTCGCACTGTATGATTCTGGAAAACGTCTGTTATCGTCGCGATGTTATGGCGATTCTGAATATGGTTCGTCAGGGAATGTTTGGTGAGATGACCTACGCCCACTGTGGCTATGAGCACGACCTGCGTAATATCAAATTCAACGATGGTAAAGGCCATGGAATAGGTGCCGAATTTGGTAAAAATGCGTTTTCGGAAGCAAGCTGGCGTACGCAACATTCCGTTGATCGTAACGGCGATTTATACCCAACCCACGGACTCGGCCCCGTAGCGCACTGGCTCAATATCAACCGGGGAAATCAGTTTGTACGGCTTACCTCAATGGCCACCAAAAGTCGGGGGTTACATAAGTACGTAGTGGATAAAGGTGGTGAAAATCACCCCAATGCGAAAACGAAATTCAAGCTGGGCGACGTAGTGACAACGATGGTGGAATGTGCGAATGGTGAAAATATCATGATTATTCACGACACTAATTCACCTCGCCCTTATTCGCTTGGGTTCCGGGCGCAGGGAACGCAGGGCATCTGGATGGATGATAACGATATGATTTATCTGGAAGATGCCAACGGCAAACCACTTAGCCCAAAGGCACATACGTGGGAACCGTTTGCTACGTATCAGGATAAGTACGACCATCCGCTCTGGAAACAACATGCACAGACGGCACAGAATGCTGGACACGGCGGTATCGATTTCTTCGTGCTACGTGGGTTTATCGAAGCCATTAAAAATCAGGTTGCACCGCCTATGGACGTCTACGATGCAGCCGCATGGAGTGCCATCAGTCCGCTTTCGGAAGAAAGTATCGCTAAAGGAAGCAAACCCATTGACATTCCCGATTTTACGCGGGGAAAATGGAAAACGAACAAACCCATTTTTGGGCTTACAGACGTGTATTAATTTTTTCGATCTAAATTCTCGCAGAATTCTGATTAGTACAGGTTTTATTTTCAGTTAACACTTAGGTTGGTTCATGTATGACGCGGTCAAACATATGTGGCCGCGTCATCATTTTTGACAGACGATTCGTTGGCTTACTATCTTGCCTGAAATCAACGAACGCTAGACGATTCCGCAAAGAGAAGTCACTATTAATCTGGCTTTGACATAAATTAGTACGAACGATAAAGGTGATGTATCCCAAGCCATATCTTTCTCAAAAACGATTAGGTTCGTGATACGTTACGCTTTCCTTACTGAATGAAACACAACGCTATTTCCGTCTCCACGCCCGGTCGTATATGCCTTTTTGGCGAACATCAGGATTATCTGGGTCTGCCTGTTATTGCTGCAGCCATATCATGCCGTATCCAGATTGCAGCCGAACGTATCACCGACAACTATGTCCACTTGAACCTTCCGGATATTGGTAGTCAGGAACGATTTAGCCTGAGCAAGCTGCCGTTGACGTACCAGCACGATCGTGATTATTTTCGAAGTGCCATCAACGTATTGCTACGCAACGGTTTTGAGTTTAGTGCGGGGATCGATGGTGAAGTGCGGGGACGTATTCCCATCAACGCTGGTACGTCGAGTTCGTCGGCTCTGCTGATTACATGGCTCAATGTACTGACGCAACTGGCAGATAATGCTATGGTGTTGTCTCCCAAGCGGTTAGCTGAACTGGCATACCAAGCCGAAGTGCTGGAATTTGGTGAGCCGGGTGGCATGATGGACCATTATTCGACAGCAGTAGGAGGAGTAATTTATCTCGAATCGCAACCGACTATTCATCTCGAAACGTATCATCCGCCGTTAGGTACGTTTGTGCTGGGCAACTCGCAGGACCCCAAAGATACCATTGGTATTCTGGCACGGGTGAAGCATGGTATGCTACGTATTGCCAAACAGTTAACAGCGTTGAACCCAGATTTTTCACTGCATAAAACCGACATTACAGCCATTACCGAATACAAAGACGTACTGACCAAAGACGATTATATTCTGCTGAAAGGTACGCTCTCCAATCGCGACATTCTAAGGGAAGCACTAACGGTTTTAAAAGCGGATACTACGTTGTTCGATCATGTGAAATTTGGTCGGTTACTGACTGAACATCAGGCAAATCTGCGTGATGCGCAACAGATTTCCACGCCTAAAATCAACCGGATGCTCGATGCTGCGCTGAACGCGGGAGCATTGGGTGGAAAAATCAATGGTTCGGGTGGAGGTGGCTGTATGTTTGCCTACGCCCCCGACAAAGCCGAACAGGTTGCTGAAGCAATTGAACGCGAAGGCGGTCGCGCCTACATCGTTTCGGTGGACGAAGGTACTACGTCGGAAATACGCTCTTCGCTTCAGCCCGAACAGGTCGATTAGTTGATTGTATTACAACATTTTACGTCTTCAATCGGATGAATAAATTTCTCATTGCTGGATTGCTGCTTGTTAGCGCATCGGCTACTTCACAGCCAACCCAGCGCCCGAACGTAGTGCTTATCTATGCCGACGATATTGGCTATGGCGATCTGAGTTGCTACCGGTCCGCCGGTACGGGTACATCGAACGTAAAAACGCCCAACGTCGATCGGCTGGCTAGTCAGGGCTTACGTTTTAAAAATGCTTATGCTACGTCGGCCACCTGTACACCTTCGCGTTATTCGCTCATGACAGGCGAGTATGCATGGCGACAAAAAGGAACGGGTATTGCACCGGGAAATGCTTCACTTATCATAAAACCCGGACGTAGTACGTTGCCAGGCGTATTTAAAGCGGCTGGTTATCAGACGGGTGCTGTTGGTAAATGGCATTTAGGCCTGGGTGGCCCCGAAGGCCCCGACTGGAATGGTGAGCTGAAACCCGGCCCGATGGAAGTTGGCTTTACGCATAATTACATCATGGCCGCCACCGGCGACCGCGTGCCCTGCGTATACGTAGAAGATCATCGGGTTGTGAATCTCGACCCAAAAGATCCGATTCAGGTCGATTACAAACAGAAAATCGGCAACTGGCCAACCGGAAGTGAGAATCCCGACAAGCTGAAAATGAAGCATTCGCACGGCCACGATATGACCATCGTGAACGGTGTTGGACGTATCGGCTGGATGACTGGCGGAAAAGCTGCGCTTTGGAAAGATGAGGATATGGCCGATGTATTTACAAGTCAGGCGGTTAAGTTTATTGAAAAGAATCAGAAGACTCCGTTCTTCCTGTATTTTGCCACGCACGACGTTCACGTACCGCGCGTACCGCATCCGCGATTTGTGGGCAAGAGTGGTTTAGGTGCTCGTGGTGATGCGTTGCTGGAATTTGATTGGGAAGTGGGCGAAGTCCTGAAAACGCTGGATCGGCTGGGGTTAGCCAATAATACGATTGTTATGTTATCGAGCGATAACGGCCCGGTTGTGGATGATGGCTATCAGGATCAGGCGGTGGAGAAATTGGGAAGTCACAAGCCCGCAGGACCGCTACGTGGCGGAAAGTATAGCGCATTCGAAGCGGGTACACGCGTTCCGTTGCTGGTACGTTGGCCGGGGCAGATAAAGCCCGGTGTTTCAGAAGCACCTGTCAGTCAAATTGATTTTCTGGCCGATTTTGCCGCGTTGCTGGGCCAATCGTTTAATAAAACTGACTCGCCCGATAGTGAGAATCAACTGAATGCGTTATTGGGTCGTAATCCGGCTGGCCGTTCGGTAATTGTTGAACATGCTGGTACGTTGTCGCTAGTTAAAGGCAACTGGAAGTACATCGAACCGAGTGAAGGGCCTGCTATGTCAAAAGAGACTAATACCGAACTCGGCAATAATTCGAACCCGCAACTTTACAATCTGAGCGATGACATCGGCGAGAAAAAGAACGTAGCGGCTCAGCATCCCGACCGTGTGCAACAAATGAAACAGCAACTGGATAAAATTCGACGTAAAGAACCGCAGTAGACGTTAGACGTTGAGCATTCTGGAAAATGCGATCTGTTTGCAAAGTGT
The DNA here is from genome assembly GCF_054776875.1 of Spirosoma daeguense. NCBI lineage: Bacteria > Pseudomonadati > Bacteroidota > Cytophagia > Cytophagales > Cytophagaceae > Spirosoma > Spirosoma daeguense. The sequence goes on along the minus strand of NZ_BAAHBF010000005.1, from coordinate 182,813 downwards.
TTTAGTGATTCGATGACAGCTCAGACAGCAAGATGCTATCTGAGACAACTTTATAAAGTCCTATATCTGAATGTATTATGAATTTTCGGCTGGCACTTTCAGTAATAGGTATCGCGATACTTCTTTGCGGCTTTGGTCATTCGACACCACCGTATAAACAGCAGCAAGCCAAACGACCGCCAAACATCATTCTGATTCTGATCGATGACATGGGTTCTGCCGATGTCGGTTGTTATCGACCTGCTAACTCTGCTAACCAATTACCGCCTACGCCCAACATCGACCGGCTGGCTGCCGAGGGAATTAAATTCACCAATTATTACAGTGCAGCACCCATTTGTTCGCCGTCGCGGGTGGGTCTCACAACGGGCAACGTACCGGGTAAATGGCGTATTACGTCGTTTCTCGCCGATCGGAAACACAACCGCACTTGCGAACAGGCCGATTTTCTGGATACTTCCGCTCCGTCGGTGGCACGCGAACTCAAAACAGCAGGTTATGCTACGGCGCATTTTGGTAAATGGCACATGGGCGGTGGACGCGATGTCGATAATGCGCCCGGTATTCGGCAATACGGTTTCGATGAATATGCCAGTACCTGGGAAAGTCCTGACCCTGATCCACTACTCACATCGACTGATTGGATTTGGGCGAAATCGGATAGCATAAAACGCTGGAATCGTACAGCCTACTTTGTCGACAAAACGCTCGATTTTCTGAAACGAAACCCAGACAAACCCTGCTACGTTAATCTCTGGCCCGACGATGTTCATACACCTTGGGTACCCGATGAAACAACGCTTGATGAGTTTCCGAAAGGAACCGAAAAACCCCGTGAATTCAAGACTGTTCTGGCCGAACTCGACGTGCAGATTGGTCGATTGATGGCGGGATTGAAAGCGTTGGGCGTTGATGAAAACACGCTAGTTGTATTTACGAGCGATAACGGTGCTCTGCCTACGTTTCAGGGTAATCGGTCAGGTACGTTCAGAGGCAGCAAGCTTTCACTCTACGAAGGCGGTATTCGCATGCCATTTATTGTTCGCTATCCCGCTCAAACGTCTAAAGGCAAAATTGATAATCAATCGGTGTTAAGCGCGGTCGATTTATTGCCTACGTTTGTAAGTCTAGCGGGTAAAAAAGGGATCAGTTCTCAGGCTGATGGTGAAAACAAGGCTGCCGTATTTCTAGGTAAACCTGCCGCTCGTCAGAAGCCTCTTTTCTGGGAATATGGACGTAACAACGAATCGTTTCGTTACCCGACTGGCCGCGACAAAAGCCCGAATCTGGCCATGCGCGAAGGCAACTGGAAACTGTTGGTAAACTCCGATGGTTCCGGCGCCGAACTGTATAATCTTGCTGTCGATCTATCCGAACAAACGGATGTAGCCAGTCAGAATGCCAGACAGGTAGAAGACATGCGGCAAAAATTGCTAAGCTGGCGAGCGGGGTTGGCAAAAAAGTAAAAAGAGTTATATGCCGTAACTAGGCTTCAGGAGGCTCTTTTTTCAAAGGTTGCAAAATTGCTGGTGGCACTAAATAATCTTTAGCCGTTCTTCTTCCAGATCGATTTGATACAACTGCTGACGAATCATGTCTTCGTTTATCTGTGGATCTTTATTTAGCTCGGTAAGGTATTGCCGTTGAATTTCGAGCATCTCCACAAAAATCACCTTTGTTTTTCGATTCATCCAGCTATCGTCAGACGCTTTTGCCCTGTCTTCCCACAGCTTTAAAAACTTTTCCATTCCAGCATGGCCATTAGCTTCATTTTCGTATTTAGCCTTCAAAAACTGGTATACATGCTGTTTCAACTCCTTTTTTATGCGTTGTCGGGTCAATTCTTCTGATTCTTCTTCAACCAACCCCTCAAACAATCCCGTTCGATTAATAAAATAAGGAAGCGTAAGGCCCTGCACCAATAGCGTAAGCAGGATCGTCACAAACGTAATTACCAGAATAAGGTTCCGATGTGGGAAAGGCGTACCATTGTCTAACGTAATAGGAATCGCTAAAGCCGCAGCCAGCGACACAACCCCACGCATACCTGTCCAGCCCAGTAACATAGGCATCTGCCAGCGCTGTCTGTTTGACCTGGAAAATGGCGCTACACTTGGTCGGAAAATCAACGTAGCAATCAATGCCGCATACGAGCTGATCATACGAGCTGCAATTAATACGCCTGTTACCAACACGCCATAGCTAATGGCGGTACGTAACGGAACTCCTTCAGTACGTAATCCATCGACAATTTCGGGCAGTTCCAGTCCGATAATCAGGAAAACGATACCGTTCAAAATAAAGACAAAACTTTCCCAGACGCTAAAGCTCTGGATGCGGCTGGCGCTGTTTAGAAAGATGAGTCGCTTGGCCGACATATACAGGCCACCGCTTACGATAGCCAATACGCCTGAACAGTGAAATTCTTCGGCCACCCAATACATAAAATAAGGCTCAATGAGTGTCAGGGCAATATGTGATTGCGCATCTAAGGGCAACCGTTTGTGCCCCTGAACGAAAATCCAGGCCAGAAGCAAGCCGATACCCGCACCGCCAATAACCATCCAGACAAAACTCAAGGCAGCCTGTTGCCAGACGAATTGCCCAGTACCAACCGCGACCAAAGCAAAGCGGAAAATTATGAGTGAAGAGGCATCGTTGAGCAGACTTTCGCCTTCCAGAATGGCCGATGTAGATTTGGGGATTTTGACAAATTTGGTGATGGCTCCGGTACTAACTGCATCCGGTGGTGATACGATTCCACCCAGTAAAAAGCCTAAAGCAATGGTGAATCCTGGAATAAACTGGTTAGCCACTATTGCCACCGACAAGGCACTGAAAAGCACGACCAGAAAAGCAAAACTACCAATGATCCGGTACCACCGTTTCATTTCCTTGAAAGAGATTGTCCAGGAAGCTTCGAATAGGAGTGGTGGTAAGAAAATAAAAAAGATCATGTCAGGGTCGATTCGCACCCTTGGCAATCCCGGCATGAAACTAACAAGCAGTCCGGCAACTACCAGCAGAATTGGATAAGCAATCCGTAGTTTAACTGCCCACATGTTTAGTAACACGATGGCAGCAATCATGGCAAGTAGAAACGGTAAAATGGTATGCATAAATCAGGTTGAAGCGTTTTCTAAGCAATTTTAACGCTTTATCTCTATCAATCATAACCTGCTAGTAGGCTATGAAATGCTGATTCCTGACCAAACTATATATTTTATCGTATAAATCTGATTAACTGATAATGGGTAAATCTCGTCGGCAAGCGTAATAATAAAGCCATACACTTGCGGTTATATCTGCTGTTTACGCAAAACGGTCTGGACTGAAAGCAGAAATGTCCATACTCACTACGTTATGATCCACTAACTCGCTGACAAGTTTGCCAGTTGCTGGCCCCAGACTCAGGCCCATCATGCCATGACCTGTAGCCACTACTACGTTGTCGAAACGGTTGGTTTGGCCAACGTAAGGAAGACCATCGGGCGAGCAAGGACGTAAGCCGCGCCATACTTTATCGACAACAGGCATTTCGACGTTGATATCGGGATAATAGTTATTGATCGACTGAACGATACCACGTACCCGATTCATGTTCACCGTCATATCTGTTCCGGCAACTTCGAGCGTTCCTGCGAACCGTAAATTGTTGTCCATCGGGGTAGCCGTGGCACGGGACTCGAGCATGATGGCTGGAATACGCACGTTATTCGGTACGTTACGTAGCATAAAACTATAGCCTTTACCGCCTTGCATCGAGAGGTTGATTCCCAGAGAACGCGCAATATCCGGCGACCAGGCTCCTCCCGCAATAACTGCTACGTCGACAGGAAATGAGCCTTGCTCGGTACGTATCGACGTAATACGTGATGCAGATTTCTCGAAACCTGTTACCGTCTGCTTTTCCAGAATCTGAACCCCCTGTTTACGAAGATAGGCAACCAGCGAATGCACCAGTTCGCCGGGGTTAACGTGCGCATCGCCCGGAAACCAGATGCCGCCCCGAACATCGACCCGCGTATTGGGTTCGCGTTCCTGTACTTCCTGTCCGTTAAAAATGCGGGCTTCAATACCCGCTCGATTTGCTACGTCGGCTTCTTCGGCCATTTCGTGTTCAGCCGACGCCGTTTTATAGAGCATAAAAAGACCCCGTTCCTGCCACTCGAATGTCAGATCGCCGTTGGCCGCCAAATCCTGATAAAGATTTTTGCTCAGTAAACTCAGATCACGTAGCACCGGAATCGACCGCTCGACATGTTCGGGGGTTGAATGTTGGTAAAACAACCATCCCCAGCGCATTAGGTCGGCATTGAGTCGGGGCCTAACGTAGAACGGGCTAGTTGATTTCAGCATCCAGCGCAACCCCTTAGCAATCATACCCGGTTGCGCTAATGGAATAATGTGGCTCGGCACAATCATACCGGCATTGCCAAACGAGCAGCCATCGGCAATAAAATCCTGATCGAAAACAGTTACCCGATGACCAGCTTTGTGCAGATAATAAGCGGAGCAAAGTCCAACAATACCACCGCCAACAATACCAACGTGTGACATATTTTAAAGAGCGAAAGAATGAAAGAGCAAAAGAGCGAATTGAGTCACCGAAGCGAACGAAAGAGCGATCTTCATAGTCAGTAATCGCTCTTTCATTCTTTCGCTCTTTCACTCATTAAATGACCTGAAAACCGTGAACGTAGGGGTCGTCGTCGTCCAGAATGAGGTGGTTGTAACCGTGAATTCGAGCCCAGCCTTCGATGCTCGGAACAATAGCCGGTTTGCCTGCCAGTTCGGTTTCGGCCTCGATACGTCCGTTGAAAATAGAGCCGATAATGCTTTCGTGCACAAACACATCGCCCGGTTTTAGCAACCCTTTGGCGTAGCGTTGCGCCATTCGGGCCGATGTTCCGGTTCCGCAGGGCGAACGGTCGATGGCTTTGTCGCCGTAGAATACAGCGTTACGTGCCGTTGATGTTTCTTTGAGCGGTTTTCCGGTCCAGAGAATATGGCTAAGTCCGTTGATCGTCGGGTTTTCGGGATGAATAAACGTGTATTGTTCATTCATCCGCTGACGCATTACACGTGCCCAGGCAACAAGTTGTTCGGCTTTGTAATGTTCCAGTCCGGGAAAATTGGCTTGTGGGTCGACAATGGCGTAAAAGTTACCCCCATATGCTACGTCGACAGTAAGTGTACCCAAATCCGGACATTCGACGGTTAGATTTTCAGCAGCCAGATACGATTTTATATTGGTAATCTTCACCGACGTCACCTTTTTGCCTTCCTGCACGTATTCAGCCCGAACCAGTCCGGCGGGTACTTCCAGATTGAGCAGACCGGGCGTTTTTGGCCGAATCAGATTCTGCTCAATCGCGACCGTTACGGTACCAATCGTGCCATGACCGCACATCGGCAAACAGCCCGATGTTTCGATGAACAGCACGCCCGCATCGTTAGCCGGATCGGTGGGTGGATACAAAATACTTCCCGACATCATATCGTGGCCGCGTGGCTCGAACATGAGGCCGGTGCGTATCCAGTCATATTCACGAAGAAAATGCTGGCGCTTTTCGCTCATATTCGCTCCCTGCAAAAACGGAATACTACCGCCCGTAACTACCCGAACCGGATTGCCACAGGTATGTGCATCGATACAGAAAAAATGATAGTCACCCATGATTTAAAGAGTGAAAGCGCGAAAGAGCAAAAGAATGATTCGTACTACGTTCACTCCTGCACTCTTTCGCTCTTTATACTAATACAGGTCGTTTTGCGAGTGCTGTTTCGATGATGTTCAGAACCTGCTCGCGTTCGGTGCCGATGAGTGGTAAACGGGGAGCACGTACATATTCCGAGCCGATGCCGGTGGCGGTAGCAGCCAGTTTGATGTATTGTACCAGTTTAGGATGAATGTCGAGTTCGAGCAGAGGCATGAACCAACGGTAAATTTCGAGTGCTTCGGCGATCTGCCCGGCTTTTGCCAGATCAAAAATCGCTACGGTTTCCTGCGGGAACGCATCGACCAGACCACCAACCCAGCCATCGCAGCCGAGCAATAACGCTTCCAGTGCCAACGTATCAACTCCGCCCATCAGCTTAAAACGGTCGCCAAAAGCGTTGCGCATTCGCGTTACGTTGGTCAGGTCACGGGTGGATTCTTTAACCGCCTGAATGTTTGGTAATTCGGCCAATTCCTCAAACATGGCTACGGTGGTCATGATTTTATAATCGTATGGATTATTGTAAATCATGATGGGCAATGATGTTTCCTTTGCTATGGCTTTAAAGAACGTAACGGTTTCGCGGGAGTCGGCTGGGTAGCGCATAGGCGGTAACAGCATCAGGCCGTCGGCGCCGTTGGCTTCGGCTTCCTGCGCGCAAACGATAGCCTGTTTCGTTGCCTGCTCCGCAATATTGATTAATACGGGCACTTTTCCATCCGAAACGGCCAGTCCCGACTTGAGTAAATCGATTTTTTCGGTGTTGAGCAACGTACTGGCTTCGCCCAGCGAACCACCAATAATAAACCCATGCACACCAGCGTCGAGCTGTGCGTTCAGATTCTTCTCGAAAAGGGGTAAGTCGAGCTGATCATCAGCCGTAAAAGGGGTCAGAAGTGCCGGATAAACACCTTCCCAACGAACAGAAACATTCATAGCAGTTTGTACAGGTTTTTGATGTTGCGATGTTACCGTAAAAGTAAAGGCTGTTCTACTAAATGGCTCTTCTGAAATTAGTAAATACTGGTACTATTTTCACTAGATTTGTAAACGTAGCAAAAGTAATACGTCAAAAAGGTATTGAATGAAGGCCTTATTATTCAAAGTACCAACTATTGATGAGCGGTCGTTTCGCGTTGAAAAATATAGTTTTCCGCACTTTTACGGACATTTACATTTTCACCCCGAAATTCAATTAACCCTGATTCAGGAAGGAGTCGGTACGTTGATTGCGGGGGATAAACTAGATCGCTTCGGCCGAAATGATGTATTGATGCTTGGGTCGAATCTGCCGCACGTACTACGTAGTGACCCCGATTATTTTCGGCCTGATACAGACCAACGTTCAACGTCGGTTTCGGTATTGTTTCGCCCCGAATATCTGGAATCAACCCTTTTAAATCTCCCCGAAACCCGTCATTTGCAGCAACTGCTTCGCGAAGCACAGCATGGTATTCGATTTCGTTGTCCAGAAGGGCATTGGCTGGCCGGGCAGTTTGATACGTTATCGGCAGAACGACCGTTTAACCAGTTGCTTTCGTTATTGACGATTCTGGATTTTCTGTCGACCAGCACGAACCGTGAACTACTGTCGGCTACCGCTTTTGAGCATCCCCAACGACCGGAAGATCATCAGCGGCTCGAGCGGGTGTTTTCTTATGTTCTGGAGAATTACCACACGCCAATTTCGCTGGATGATGTAGCCAACGTAGCCAATCTGACTTCTGGCGCATTTTGCCGATTCTTTCGTCAGCATACCCGCAAAACCTTTTCAACGTTGCTGAACGAGGTACGTGTGGAGCATGCCTGTCGTTACCTGCGGGAGTCCAAACTAAGCATTAGCCAGATTGCCTTTTCGTGTGGCTATACCAATCTGTCGAACTTCAACCGTAAGTTTAAGGAAATCACGGGCATGGCACCCAGTGAGTATATCCGTAGTTATACAAATCTGGTTCGGTAAGGACTATCTAAAAAAACGGCGGACATTCTGTCCGCCGTAGTGACTTTACTTTTATGTAGATTAATCCTGTGCTATGGTTGAAGCTGATAAAATTGCTCCTGACCGTAAACGAGCCACGCGAATGCCTGACAGCCGTTTATGCAGTTGTACGTAATCAGTAATTGGGTAGGGCGAAATAACCACCTCGCCCTGATCTGACGATGCATGCATAAGATACATCCGCCCGTTAGGCTGACGAACGGCGATACCGACGTGTTTCATATCCAGGCCCGGACGAGCGGCTGTCAGCATTACAATATCACCTTCACGTAACTGGCTTTCTGCCTGACGGATGTTTTTCGTCGGAATAAACGAAAACGATTGCTGACTTAAGGAAGCTTCGGTAAGTGCCACCTGTTTATAGATAGCCGGATCACGTAGCGGCTGGTATTTATATGTAGCCGACGTCATATAGGAAATGGGCTTGGCAACGGACAGACTACCCGGTAACTCGCCAGTTACGTCAATAATCAGCCCTTTACGTTCGTTGTTGCGTAGCCAGTCTGAAAAATAATGCAAACGGCTGGCATAGCCATCGATACGTCCGTCACGATAGCGAAGCTTCGTCAGGTATTTACGATACGTTTGCTCCTGTACAGGCTGACGCTGCCGATCGTTTACGTCATGCCATGCCAGCGTAAGTGCCAGTACAGTCTCGAGATACGTAGTGCAGTCAAACTCGCGCAGATTTGTTACCAGTTGTTCGGTAGGCTGGTTGTCGAGCGTGTGGGGTACATACGGATAACCCAGAAATTTTTTGCCGAAGCTAACCGCTGTTTCGGCAGGTGTTTTACTGCCAACCAAGCTCAATGACTGAAGCGACGTGACACCATCCTGTGCCCACAGGATAGAGGGTATCAGCAGCAGAAAAAGTGCCGTGTAGAGTTTTTGCATAGTTTGGTGGGTTTCTCGTGCACAACCTATAGACTGCCAAAAACACGAAAAGTACCACTAAACTACAATTTAATTTCCAGCACCCATGCGCTACGTGGATGAAGTAATAGCGGAACCCCCGCCGATCCTACACTTTCTATAACTGTATCAGTCAGGAAAATGTCTGTAAATCGGTACGCTCGGCTGGGTTCGAGCTGCATGGCATCAAACGCTCCCGACGGAATATGGATGGTTGTGTCGTAGGTATATTGATTTGAGAAATTACAGACGATCAAAAGTTTCTGACGGTCGGTGAAACGCAGATAGCTATAAATCTGGTGAGCGTCATAACCTGCACTTTGTCCATTATCGTTTACGTACTGCAAATCGTAGAAATAACCATTCTGAATTGCGTCGGACCCGTTGACCAGATGATTCAATTGCTGATAAAAGGAACGTAGCGACCGTTGTTCATCTGTGAGTTCGGCACCATCGAAACGTCCTTCGTTAATCCAGCCCTGCCAGTCGGATAAACCCCAATAATCGAAAATGGTAGTACGTCCATCGTCGCCACTGAACCCTTCACTACCTTCTGCCCGTACGCCCACTTCCTGCCCAAAATAAAGAAGCACCGGTCCTGTATGCATCGTTGCCGTAAGCGTCATGCCGGGTATGGCCGCCCAGGGGTCGTTTGCGAAAAAACGCGATGCAATACGTTGTTCGTCGTGGTTTTCCAGAAACCGAAGCATGTGTTGAGCGAAATCGCCGGATTCCCGTTGCCACACTTGCGTAAGTTTATAACAGGAACCGTGCCCTTCCATTAACTCACGGACTGCATCATATAGCCCCACTTTATCGTACAGGTAATCGAACCCACCTTCAAAAATAAACGACCGATACAGACCCGGATCGTAAATCTCGGCAATGAAAATAAGATTAGGATACCGTTGTTTTACCTGCCGAATCGCCCAATTCCAGAATGCAATCGGCACCATGTGCGCCATATCACAGCGGAACCCATCGACCCCTTTCGCCGACCAGAATAGCAGAATATCGAGCATCTGGTGCCACGTAGCCGGAATTGGGTCGAAGTGGTTACTCCAGTCGTGCAGGTTGATGCCGTAGTTGAGCTTTATCGTCTCGTACCAGTCGTTCTGGTCGGGCGTGGCCGTAATGGAGCCGCTTCCCGTAACTTTTGCCGGAAATTCGTGTAACGTAGCGGCTGATACGTTGCCCGGCGAGCCACCGGGAGCCACAAAGGTTTCGCCCGGCAGGTAATAAAAATTGTTGTTCGGCGAGAAGCTCACCGACGTATCATCGTTCTGTCCCAAATCTACTACGTTGGCAGGTTTTACGTCAGAATGATACTGACGTGCTACGTGGTTTGGTATAAAATCGATGATGACTTTTAGCCCGTGCGCGTGCGAACGATGTACCAGCGCGTCAAATTCAGCCATCCGGTCGGGCACACTAACTGCCAGATCAGGATCAACGTCGTAATAATCTTTTACGGCATACGGCGAACCTGCCCGTCCTTTTACTACTGCCGGATCATCGGGGCGAATACCAAAGGCCGAATAATCCGTCTGGGTGGCATGCTCCAGAATGCCCGTAAACCAGACATGTGTTGCCCCAAACTGACGAATGGCCTGTAGTGCTTCAGCGTTGATATCGTTGAATTTACCGACGCCATTTTCATCGCGGCTTCCGTTCCAGCGATTGGTTGTATTCTGATTCCCAAAAAGGCGGGTAAAAATCTGATAGATAATTAATTTGTCGATTACCGGGGCAGCAGATGACGTGTACATAGTTCCAGATTTGATTTTTAAAGAGCGAAAGAGTGAATGAGTGAATGAGCGATTGAGCCTGACGGATGGCCGCTCTTTCACTCATTCACTCTTTCGCTCTTTAAATTCTCGACGCAAAACTATGGCCTTTTTTGATGAAACTATTGGGCTAATTTTACGTTCTTGTTGCATTATTTTATGAAAAACCTATGATCCTGATAAATCGACGTACTGCTATCTGTTTTCTACTCCTGATTAATTCCTTTTATGGTTTGTTTGCTCAGCAGGCCACAATTCAGCGTGTTAATCCGACGAATTGGTGGGTCGGTATGAAAAATCCGAATGTACAACTGCTTGTGTATGGCCCCAATGCCGGAACATTGAGTTACTCGATTAGCTATCCGGGCGTTAAATTGCTCAAAACGCATACGGTCGAAAATCCGAACTATATCTTCCTCGACTTAACCGTGGCGGCAACGGCAAAACCCGGTACGCTTAAAATTATCGGCAAGCGAGGGAATCAGAGCTTAACGCAGTCGTTTGAACTGAAAGCTCGCGATAAAGGTCCAAAAGGGCAGGGGGTTACGTCGAAGGATTTTATTTATCTGGCCATGCCTGACCGCTTTGCCAATGGCAACGAACGTAACGACAAATTCGATGATATGGCCGACCCCAACGCCGACCGGGCTAACCCCTTCTATCGACACGGGGGTGATCTGGAAGGGGCGGCTCAACGGCTTGATTACCTCAAAGATCTGGGTGTTACGGCGGTCTGGTTTACGCCCGTTCTGGAAAATAATCAACCACTCACTAACGAGGGAGGCTCAATGCGCTCAGCGTATCACGGTTATGGTTTTACCGATCACTACGCCGTTGACCGGCGGATGGGCGGTAATGATGCGTACAAAGCCTTCGTGAAAAAAGCGCATGATATGGGTCTGAAAGTGGTGCAGGATGCTGTCTATAATCACTGCGGTATCAATCACTGGTTTATTAAAGATATGCCCAGTAAAGACTGGCTCCACCAGTGGCCAAGCTACACCAATACGTCCTATAAATATCAATCCGTTACCGATCCGCATGGTGCCGACCGCGACCGACGGGTGATGCTCGATGGCTGGTTCGTACCATTTCTGCCCGATCTCAACCAAAACAATCCCTACGTAGCGAATTTCCTGATTCAGCACGCCATCTGGAGTGTGGAGAATTTTGGTGTCGATGCGTGGCGTGTCGATACGTATATGTATAACGATCAGCCGTTTATGAATCGCTGTAATCAGGCACTTCTGGACGAATATCCGAAGATTCATATTTTTGGCGAATCGTGGGTAAACAACGTAGTGGATCAGGCCTACTACGTTCGGAACAGGATCGATTTTCCGTTTAAGTCTAACCAGCCGGGTGGGCTCGATTTTGTGCTTTATGCGTCGATGCTGGATGCGCTGAAACAGAAATTTAGCTGGGACGATGGGGTGAATCGCTTCTATCAGGCACTGGCGCAGGATGCCGTTTACGCCGATCCAGATAAGCTGGTTACGTTTCTGGATAACCACGATACCGACCGCTACTTATCGGTGATTGGTGAGGATTTTGAAAAGTACAAAATTGGGCTGGCCTGGCTGCTGACAACCCGTGGAATACCGAGTATGTACTACGGAACAGAAATTCTGATGAAGAATTTTAAAGACCCCTCCGATGCTGAAGTACGTCGCGATTTTCCGGGAGGATTTCCGGGCGATAAGGAAAATAAGTTTGAAGCGGCCGGACGTAGCAATCGTGAAAATGAAGCGTTTCAGTACGTTCGGAAACTCGCTACGTATCGACGCGACAATCCGGTGTTACATTCCGGTAAATTGATGCAGTTTTTGCCGCAGGACGGTACGTATGTTTACTTTCGCTACGATGGTACTAAAACGGTAATGATTGCGACGAACACCAACGACAAAGAAATTTCGCTCGATACGTCCCGATTTGCCGAACGAATGAACGGCGTTACGTCGGCCCGCGATGTACTGACTGATGCAACAATTACCGATTTGAAGCTGCTGAAACTTCCCGCCAAAACGGCGCTGGTTCTGGAGTTGGGAAAGTAGGCGGTAAGTTCTTAGGACAGCCGGTAAGGTAACACTCCATTCCAACTATTTATGGATTTTAAGAGTCTTCTGTTAAAATCCTTTCCCTATGAAAATCACTACGTTACTTTTTGTCCTGATTCTCGCACTGGCAGGTTGTAAAGAAAAGTCAGTCACAACTGCTGATGACGGTACGTTGCCGGGCCGTTTCCGTGTGGAAATTGATCCGATACGTTGTGCCATGCCCATTACGCAGCGATTGACAATTCAATCGTTAGGTGCTGACAAATACCAGTTTACGTATGATCGGTTTGGTGTTGGTAGTTACCAGCTTACGGGTATTGAAGCCATAAAACTCAGTCCTGTGAGCTACGATTTACAGCTAAACGGCCAGTCCATTGGGCAGTACAATTTTGAGGAACTACGTAGTCTCAACTCCACGCAAAAACGCTGGGTATTGATGGTACGTCACGCGCTCAATAAACCCGAGGGTCTGGAGTTTATGGGTGTGAAAGAGTAAGACGTTGTCTCAGGCAGCATCCTGCTGTCTGGCTGCGATTAGCAACTAAGTAGGCCTATATGCCTGAGACAACGTATCACTCAACAGAACTACGTAGCAACGTCAGCCTTCTCTACCGAATAGCCCCGATACCAGTTCACATGCCGAGTCAGGTACATGATTAGACCGAGAATCAGGAGCAGGCCGGAACTGCCAAGCAGCAGCGAGTAATCTTCTAACTGAAGCAGCGAATAGAAGAAACCGTACAAAAGCGCCAGAATCCCGCTAAATAAAACGGTAAGTCGCGTGTTCTGGAATACGTAGCGAACGTAGAACGTAATGAGTGTCAGGATGATACCGCTGCCAATCAGGTAAGCGCCGTCGAACGAAATATGCTCAGAGATGGACAGGAGCAACAGATAGAATAAACAGATAGCGAAGCCAACCAATAGGTATTGAATCGGGTGAATACGTCGGCGGTCGAGAATTTCGATGAAGAAAAACGATACAAACGTCAGGATCACAAACAGAATACCGTATTTGGCCGACCGCATTGTTTTCTGGTATTCATCGACCGGGAGTAACAGCTTGACGCCAAACGTCGGTAATGCCTCATTTGCATAGGATTTATCGAGGAAATTGCCAATGCCCTGCTGAGGGAAATTTCGGTTAAACTGCAACACTTTCCACGATGCCTGAAACCCCTGCGCCGTAATGCTACGTTGGTCGGGCAAATAAGAGCCAACAAAGCTGGGCGTATTCCAGGGCGAACGTAGCGTTACGCGGGTTTCTTTACCGAACGGTAGAAAACTCAATTGTGTGCTGCCGTTCAGATTAATAACCGACTCGAACCGGTACGTATCCGCATCGAGTTTAATCGGAACACTCACGCCCGATGGCAACAGGTCAGCACTAGGAATGCCCGGTTCAGCCTCCAATGTTTGGTTGTTTACCCGAAACGTAATGGCGTTTCGAATTCCTTTCATATCGCTGACGCCCAGCGATAAAAATGCCTTATTCCACTGCATGTTACTTTCCGACAATCCCAATGATGCCACCAACGGTTTCCTGAAATTCCCTTTGATGGTCAGCTTCGTATTGTAGAGCATGACCACAAAAATTCCCCGATTGCGCCGTTCGGGTGTTACGTTGCCATCAACCTCTAAATCGTCGGGTAGAAAATGAGCGTAGTACGTTACGGTTTGCATCTGACCTTTGTCGTCCTTTGTGGTAACGTCATACGGTACCGACAGAACCGGGCCGCCGATAACTTGCTGACCACCCCATTTGGCACTTACCTCAGCCGTGGCTTCGTTGCGTGTGGCTTCCCGCTCCTGAATCAACCCTTGCAACATATTGGTTGGAATCAGTAAAACAAGTACTAGAAACCCGATAACGGCCAGTTTCAGCATGGTAGATGTGCGAATCCAGTTGTTAATACGGTCAATAACAGAAGCAGGTTGCCCGGAGGCAGGTAGTTGTTCCATGATAGATGATATAAAAGTACTTTGTGTTGCAAAGTAAGTGAAGTGAAATTGAATTTTACAATTTTTGAGTGAAGTTTTTTTTATTGACACAATCAACAGCTGAATCGGCTACTTTTGCCATTCGTCAATCTGATTATATTATGCCTATTAAAGCGTTTCTTTTCGACCTCGATGGGGTTATTGTCGACACGGCTATTTATCATTATCAGGCCTGGAAACGGCTGGCCAACGAACTTGGTTTTGATATTTCGGAAGAATTTAATGAGCAACTCAAGGGCGTTAGTCGCACGGAGTCGCTGGATATTATTCTGGCTCACGGTGGTCTGATTTTGTCCGACGAGGAAAAGGCCGAACTGGCTTCGCGGAAAAATCAATGGTATCTGGAACTGGTAAGTCGCATGACATCCGACGATATTCTGCCGGGTGTTGCTAATTTCTTTTCGCAGGTGCGTAAGGCCGGATTGCAAACGGCACTGGGTTCGGTGAGTAAGAATGCGTCGTTGATTCTGGAACGTATCGGTATGTCTGAAGCTTTTGACGCCATTATCGACGGTACAAAAATCAGTAAAGGCAAACCCGATCCGGAAGTATTTACCAAAGGAGCTGCCGAACTGGAAGTGGAGCCATCTGAGTGTATTGTGTTTGAGGATGCTGTAGCAGGAGTAGAAGCGGGTAAGCGGGGTGGTATGTTTGTTGTTGGATTAGGCTCACCTGACGTATTGACGCAGGCGGATCTGGTAGCGCCCTCGCTTGAAAATCTAACAGTTGAAGACGTACTGAAAAAGGCCGGAAGCTAAGAGCAGAGCGTATCCGCTACGTACTGCCAAAACTTTACTCATATATATCAGAGGTATTGTCGTTGTCAAAAAACGATTTACCTTTGCTCTTAATCATCAGATGATAGGATGAATATTCCAATTCAAAAACGTTCCTTAGCCGACGAAGTCGCCAATCAGATTAGTGCTTATATACAATCGGGGCACTACGTAGCGAACCAGAAATTACCTACCGAGCCTGAACTTATGAAACAGTTTGGAGTTGGGCGGTCGTCAATACGTGAAGCTATCCGTATGCTGGCCAATTCTGGAATGCTACGTGTGCAGCAGGGTGTAGGGACATTTATCGAGGAATATTCAGGCGGCAATGAGACATTACAGCAGCGACTAAGGCGGGCAAAAGCCAGAGATATTGACGAAGTACGTCAGTTAGTCGAAGTCAAAATTGCGCAAAAGGCAGCGATTAATCATACTGAGGAACAGCTCGCTGTCATTGAAGGGTTTCTTATTCAGCGAGGAAACGCAGCTCAGGCGGGTTTGCTGGAAGAATGCGTACAGGCCGATATTAACTTTCATCTTAGTATCGCGAAAGCATCCGGCAACGCTATTTTAATAGATTTGTATCAGGCCTTCTCTTCGCAACTTAAAAGCTGGTTCTTACAAATTCATCCAGACACGCAATCGTTTATTCAAACAAACGATCTGCATAAATTTCTATTCCAGAGTATCAAAGAGCGCGACGAGGAGAAAACGCTGTTCTATGCAAATCAAATTTTAAGACATTAATTTTTTATAATTAATCATCAGATGATATGATGAACAAAGTGATTATGCAACCTGAACAGTCGCAGAAAACTGTCCAGCAAACGGCCTATTCCGTTTTGTATGCCATCAGCTTTGCCCACCTGCTGAACGATATGCTTCAGGCGGTTATTCCGGCGATTTACCCAATCATCAAGGAAGATTTTCACCTCGATTTCAGCGATATTGGGTTGGTAACGCTGGCATATCAACTTACAGCATCTATCCTGCAACCCTTTGTGGGGCTTTATACTGATCGGCATCCGAAGCCTTTCTCCCTGGCTGTCGGTATGGGTATTTCGCTGCTGGGCTTAATCTGTTTATCGCTTTCTCCTAGTTTTTTCTGGATTCTGGCCTCCGTAAGTCTGATTGGAATTGGCTCATCCATTTTTCACCCCGATTCATCGCGGGTTGCTTATCTGGCATCGGGAGGGAAGCGTGGACTGGCTCAATCTATTTTTCAGTTGGGCGGAAATGCCGGGAGCGCTTTAGGACCGCTTTTGGCTGCATTGCTGGTTGTTCCGTATGGGCAACGTAGCGTGATGTGGTTTGGCGTAGCGGCTATTATTGGTATTATTCTGCTAACTCGGATTGGACACTGGTACAAACTAGTTGCCTTGCCAAAAGTGAATAAAGTAGTTGAGTCGGCTTCATCAGGATTGAGCCAGCGCCGGATTCTGCTGTCACTATTTATTCTGCTTGTGCTGATTTTTTCCAAGTATTTCTATCTCGCAGGGATGACGAGTTATTTCACGTTTTACCTGATGGATAAATTTCAATTGGGCGTAAAAAGTGCTCAGATTCACCTGTTTATCTTTCTGGCTGCTATTGCTGTCGGCACGTTGGCCGGTGGTCCGTTGGGTGATCGGTTTGGACGAAAATACATTATCTGGATATCTATTCTTGGCGCGGCTCCCTTCACCCTGTTAATGCCACATGCCAACCTGTTCTGGACAACAATTCTCTCGATCTGTACAGGGTTGCTTATTTCGTCGGCATTTTCGGCAATCATTGTGTATGCACAGGAACTGGTTCCCGGAAAAGTGGGTATGATTGCTGGCTTATTTTTCGGATTTGCGTTCGGAATGGGCGGACTTGGGTCGGCTTTACTGGGTAAATTGGCTGATTATACCAGCATTACATATGTGTTTGAGGTATGCGCGTTCTTACCCTTGCTGGGAATTCTAACAGCTTTTTTACCCAATCTCGATGCGAAAAAGTAGGAGATAAAGTGAAAATAAAATAAGCTACTACGTATTAGTTGCCAAAACGGCTAATCAATACATAAACTGAGTGGTGAAATTATCTCAGACAGCATCTTGCTGTCTGACCTGCAATAACAGCTAACCAGACCATTCGGTTATTTGACAGCAAGATGCTGTCTGAGACAATTTCACTACTCAATACGAAGGTGATACGTGGTGAGATAGTCAGAAATTAAAGCGATAACCAGCCCGATACTTTGATGGCAAAGGGCGTAACAGGAATACCAGTACGCCCGATATTGTCGCGATAGGTAAGCCGATGAATGGCATCAACACGTAACACTTTTAAAATGTTAGTGATACCGTAGCCTACTTCAATATAAGGCGTGTGATTGAGGGAACTGAACCCTTCTACAGCCTGTCCTTTTGCATCGTAGGTCGGAATCATCGCCATATTATTGGAAGAAACACTGCCTGCCAGCACTTTAGCTGTAACGATTTCGCGCCATTTGAGCCGACGTAGCAAAGGTACCCGGTTGAACAACAGGCCACCAAAATTATGCTCGAACTGCACAGTAGCCCAGCGGTCGCAGACGAACTCGAAATAATTCATCAGGTTGTAAGCGTTTCCGACGTAAAACGACGACTCATTACCCAATGGCATGTACAGTAACGGATAAGGAACAGTAGATGGAATAATACCAACACCAACGTTGTAATACGTTCGTCCCAGTACACCAACCCGAAATGAATGTCGTACGCTGAAATTAATTCGGTGATACGTAAAATCACCATCAAACACATTCCGAAAGCCTAGTGCGTAACGTAGCGTATAAATGGGTTTGCGGGTTGCTCCCGTACTTACCCGAATATTGTCATTTTGAAGAATAACGTCGTCGGGAGCATATCGGGTTTCGGCTATTAACTCCGAAGTCTGATACGTACCCCGAATGGTCTGATCGGGGTCGTTAGCCTGTGGCTGAAACGCAAACGCAAACAGTGGGTCGAAACTGCGGCTACGTAACGCCAATGTCTGCGTAATTCCCCCTTTCATTTCGCGCCGAAAATACACCATATTTTCTTCCTGAAAATAAGGTCGTCGGATATTGCCGAAACGGGAATAAGCTGCAAACAGCGAGTTGTTGCCAATATTATCGGTCGAAACACCCACGCGCTCAAGGTCGTAACTATGTCGAATACCGACAACGGTCCAGGGTTTGCGGCTTAAAATGTACTCAACCGTAGCGCCATATTTCAGTTCCTTATCTTTGGTGCCGTATGCGAGATAGCCATTGAGTTGCCACTTTCGACTGAAACCTGCATTGGTACGTAGCCCAAGCCGAAACCGATAGCCTTCAATATTATTGCTTGCATACGTATTCAGAATTGGCCCCAGTTCAACGTTCGATTTGCCCAGCGGAACATAGCCCAGTATGCCAAGTTTAATAATTTCGCCAGCAAATTTTACCAATGGTACATTGCGCACCGAATCAACTACCTGTATGGCCCGCAATTCGCTGGGGTCAAGAGAAGCAGGTCGTGCATGTTGCCAGAACGTAGCGTCAGTATCTTTAAAATTATCGGCAATTTCGACGGATGGATTGTAAAAACTAACCTCCTGTGGCTGGTTTGCGACAATGTTGCTGGCGGCTGAAAAGAAACGTATCAATGCGCCTGGTGAGTTGGGAAGCGGCTGATACGTATCAATCGTGATCTCGGTTTGGGTCGGAAACCGCATGCCAGAAGGCAGAGTTTCCCAGCTTTGCTCAATGTGTAAAGCGTCAACAAAATTGATATTGGCCCGCCTGTCGACCAGCACATCCACCTGAGCCAACGCACTTTGTAACGTATCGATCCAGACAGTTCCGGTAAACGCAAGGTCGCTTGTACGTTTGGGCGTACATTCGATTTCGTAGCAAACGGCATTATTGACCAAAACCGTATCCTTAAGCCGGAAGTTATAAACCGTTTCCCAC
This sequence comes from Spirosoma daeguense, assembly GCF_054776875.1. Lineage (NCBI taxonomy): Bacteria > Pseudomonadati > Bacteroidota > Cytophagia > Cytophagales > Cytophagaceae > Spirosoma > Spirosoma daeguense. The sequence goes on along the minus strand of NZ_BAAHBF010000005.1, from coordinate 163,615 downwards.
TGGCTACCGACTGGCGAAGGAATATCTTTCCGAAGAATCAGGAGCGAGTTGCGATAGAAATTGTACTGCTGAAACGAAGCGCCCGTAAACTGCGAAATTAGCCCGCCATCACTAACGCCAACTCCCGCTACCCGCGATTTTAGAATGTGTTCTTTAACCAGTTCCGGGTTGGTACGTGCATAAAAGTTGGACGATGTTTCGGAGATAAATACGGGTACAGCCGGTTGACCATTTGCATCGGTTATTGCCGGAAGTTTACCCAGAAAACGATTAATAAGTCCCTCGCGTCGTTTGTTTTTACGTTCGTGGGTGAAGCTGTTTATGTAGCCCTCAATCTTACTATAATTTTCGTATTGATAACCCGATAGTTGGGCCGGATTAAACTGATCACGTCGACGGACTACTTCCCGAATAACCCGATAGGCCGGGTCGCCCCCTTTAGCATATACTTTTACTTCGGCTAGCTTTGTGGCAGCCGCTACCAGTTGGGCATCAATTGTTTGGGTGGATTTTTGTGCAATTGCATAGGCGCCTGCTTGGTACCCTAAACTGAGTATAAGCAGGGAATCTGACAAGCTGGTCAGGCGGAGCGAATAGCGTCCGTCGACATCAGACGTAGTGCCCGAAGTTTTGCCTTTTAGGGCTATGCTGGCAAACGGAATGCCTTCACCTGTAGCGGCATCTGTTACCCGACCGCTAATGATATAGTTGTTTTGAGCCCAAGCCAGAGGAGCCCAGACAATCAACAACAGACCAATCACAAGGGGTAGTGTTCGCTTCATTCAAATGGTGGTATCAGGTCGTATTAAGTTGCTAACCTTTAAGTAGTCAATAGAGTTTACTAAATGGAAAGAAACCTGAAAAAATGCAGATTATTGATTTAAGAGTACTATAAATCAATGTAGTTAGGCGATGAAACACGTAGTGAGTCATCGTTATAAATCAATACGTAGTAGTGAGGGGGTTCGTTGCAAAAAATGGCGACAACTGACTATACTAAAAAAATCCTCCCGCAGCGCAGGAGGATTTTTTGCATTACCTTTTCCAATTAAAAGCCAGTTGTGGAACTAGTTTGATTAACCTCTTGGACGTCCACCGCGTCCGCCACCACCACCACGATTACCACCGCCCGATGGAGAAGATTGTTGCTGACCACCGCCGTTGTCGTTGTTACCACCGCCGTCGTCACCGCTTTTCACGTCGTCGTTGTCGATAGATTTACGTCTTTTCTGCGGAGCGTCGAAGCTCATTTTGCCAAGTTTGTAGTTGAACGTCAGCCGAACACCCGCGTTGTAGAACTGGTTCTGCGAATTCTGTGTCAGAATTGGCGACATCGATTCCGAACGTTGGGTGAATGGATGGTTAAAGAAGTTTTCAGCAGCGATACCCAGACTGGCCTTCTTGTTGTTGAATTCCTTCCGGACACCCAGATTATAGAAATACATCGCACTTTGTTCGCCCTGCAACTGCACCTGTTTGCCACGGCCACCGCCGAAGAGCTGGACACCCCAACCATTGCTCAGCGATAGGCTGCTCATCACCCGCCCGCCGATAACCCAACCCGAATTCGATGCCGAATAGATTGGATTGGCGTTGTTGTTGGTTAGGCTAACGTGGTATAAATCGATACCACCGCCTAATTGCAGTTTCGAGAACAACGTACCGTTACCGAAGAGGTTGATGCCGATAGCATCCTGACGACCAACGTTTTGAAAGCTGGTACGGATCACCTGCTGGAACACTGGATTTACTACGTCTCCAACAGCTTGCGTAGATACGTCCCGTACTGCCGTGATTTCGTTGTTGGTACGACGGGCAAACAGCGAACCATTCAGGTACAACCCTTTGATGTTCATGCTGGTGCTAAATTCAACGTTATCAGTCAATTCGGGCGAAAGGTATGGGTTACCAATCGAGATGTTGGTTGGGTTGGCTGAGTTAACGTTCGGGTTCAGGAACTGGATACCGGGCCGTTGAATCCGGCGGTTATAAGCCAACTTAATGATACGTCCGCCTTTCAGGCTTTTCGAGATATTGAAGCTCGGTACCAGCACGCCATAGTTCGGAATGGTTGAAGTCTGTCCGGTTGATTCGTTGCTGAACTTTGCGTTGATAAAGGTGTATTCGTAACGTGCACCAGCCTTGATCGTGAACCGGCTCTTGGTCGAATAGGTATACGACAGATACGTACCGGCAATATTCTGATCGTAGAACAGCGTGTTGGCTGGACGGCTGTTATCGGGTTGATAGACTCCATTGTCGCCCGTTGAGAAGAAATACTGATACTGGCTGTTTACCTGACGAAAAATACCTTTACCACCGAATTCAAGCAACTGATTGGTTTTGATGGGTGTCTGATAATCAATCTGTAACGTCGACTCCTGATTGTAGCTATCGTTGTCGTTTTTCTGCCGAGACGTGATGGTCTGGAAATCAGCGTTACTTAAAATATCAGCAACGAAATTGTTGGTCCGGTTATTCCGACTATACAAGGCCAGAACGCTGAATTCCTGCTGTGGTTTGTAGGTTTTCGTATAGCTTACGTTGGCATCGACCGTTCCCGATAAATCGCTTGTTTTTACATTCCGGTTATTAATTGATGGGAAATAACTGGTTGGTGTGGTAGTTTGTGTCAGCAGGTTGAACTGGTTGCTGACACCATTTCGAGCACCATAACGAATGCTGGCTACCAGCGACGTATTCTTGTCGATGTCATAATCCCAACCCAACTGATAGTTACCAAATAAACGTTGATTCAACGTATTGGCACTCTGAACAGTACGTGTTACGCCAGAATACGTATTGGTTGCCTGATCGTAGGAACGGGTTGTCTGCTCGTTGAGGAATGCGCCTTTTACGTTATACTCAGTCCGGCCGAAACCGCCCAGCGAAAATCCCATTTTACCAGTACGATAGTTGCCATTCAAACCGAGGTTGGCGCCCCGGTTACCCGCTCCACCGTTAATATCGAGGGTTAGGCCCTGTAAGGTATTCTTTTTAGTAACGATGTTGATGATACCCGCTGAACCTTCGGCGTCGTATTTGGCCGAGGGCGACGTAATCACTTCCACCGTTTTAATCATGTCGGCCGGAATCTGCTTTAACGCATCGGCTACGCTGCTGGCAACTATGGTCGATGGTTTGTTGTTGATCAGTACAGTTACATTGCTGCTACCCCGTAACGATACGTTCCCATCTAAATCAACCGAAAGCATCGGCACTTTCCGCATAATATCGGTAGCGTCACCGCCTTTGGCCGTAATGTCTTTATCGGCGTTGTATACCAGCCGGTCAACTTTTTCCTCGATTACAGCAGCCTGACCTACTACGTTCACTTCTTTAAGCGTACGCACGTCGGCACTTAGTTTTACGCTTCCGACATTAATGGTGCTTCCTTTCTCGATGGTGATAACGCTACTCCGTTTATCCTTGTAACCGATGAACGAATAGAGTAACCGATAACGCCCCGGAGCTAGTCGAGGCAGTGTAAACTGTCCTTTTGCATCAGCCGTAGTGCCGTCGATAGGCTTGTTTGTCGAAATGTTTAGCAGGGCAATCGTCGCAAATTCAACCGGTTGGTTGGTCGACGAATCAGTAAGAACGCCCGTAATTTTCCCGTTTCCGCGAGCAAGCGGTTCTGCTTCCGATGGTGTTGCCCCGGCCTGAGGCTGTACGTTATCGGGCGTAACCGGAATCGTAGTTGGTGTTGAGCCGGGAAGGGTAAAATTATCAGGGGCTGTATTCGTAGGTTTGTTGCCAAACGGATCGGGTGGCGACACGGGTGCAGTTGACGTAGCAGGCGGTGTGCTAATGGCCGGTGTCGTTGTTGTTGAGGTGCCCGGAATAGTAGGCGCCTGCGCAAACGAAACGGTTATGCTAACGAGAGTGAGTAAGGAAAGTAGCAGCGTTTTCATGACTTCAGGTTTAACGCCCCAAAGGTCCGTCAGGAGTACTGAACCAGAAAATTATTCTGGTCGAATGCCGATTTTTGACTGCTGAAAGCGAGAAACCGGTAACGGAGGTCAGTAACAACCAAACAACAAACGAGAGGAACGAACAATAAATAGATTTGTATTCCTCTCGTAAACTGCTGTTGCAGACTAAAGTTTTAGAAGTCTATCTGCCTGTTAATTAGTCTCTTTTAATACGCTCAGAAAGCTTTTGGGAACGGGCGCGTCAAACCGCATCGGTTCGCCCGTAATAGGGTGATCGAAGGCGAGTACTTCGGCGTGTAAACCCAACCGACCAATCGGGTCAGACGTAGCGCCATACTTGGTATCGCCCGCAATTGGATGCTGAATGTCCTGCATGTGTACCCGAATCTGGTTTTTACGTCCGGTTTCCAGTTCCAGTTCCAGCAGAGCGAAATGGCGATTCGATTTCACTACGTTGTAATTGGTAATGGCCAACTGCCCATTGTCGGGGTTTTGGCTCGAATACACAATCAAAGCTTTGCTTTCACGCAGGTACGACGTAATGGTGCCTCGAGGAGGCTCGGGTACACCTTCTACCAATGCTACATAGGTACGTTGTTTGGTAGTGGCATTCCAGAATTCCTGCATGAGCTGCTGCACTTTCTCACTTCTGGCGAACATCATAACGCCCGACGTATCGCGGTCGAGTCGGTGAATGATGAAGATTTTATTTTTAGGGTTCTCCTTTTTAACGTAGTCGCTCAGAATGCCATAGGCTGTCCGGTCGCGCTCTTTGTTGGTAGCCATAGAGAGCAATCCCGACTGTTTATTGATGACGATAATGTCGCTATCTTCAAAAAGAATGGTAAGCCCCCGATATTGCGAGGTTTCAGGCGCACGACTGGCACCTATTTTTACCACCTGCCCCGGACGTAGCGGATGGTTGAATTGTGTATAAACTTTATCATCAATCAAGATCTGTTTGTTCCGTAACAGCGACTTGATGTTGTTCCGATTCTTATGCGGTAACTGGGCAATCAGAAACGTCATCAACTGATCAGGTTCCGAAACGGTAAACTGTTGATCGCTACGTTGGCCGCGTCGTGGGCGAGGCTTTTCGGGGTTCTCCATCCGGCAAAGTTACAGTTTCGTAAGCGGATTATTTCAATTGCTCAGAATCGAGATAGAGGTAAAGCTCATTCGCCATACAATCAAAGCTGACAAAACAGGAGCGATTGCCGAACGCGAACGTATCAATTCAAACGATAATAAACGTAGCACTTACTTCCAGATGGATTTGGCAGTATAAAGCTTCAGCTCTTTAACATCGATGCGATTTCCCCAGAACTTCAAACCTTCCTGATTATTGGCAACTGGTTTCCGTTCAAGCGAGTACGAATAAGCACCGCCATCAATAAACACTTCAATTGAGGTTCGATCTACATAAATATCGGCGGTTATTTCCATACTGGTCATGTCTTCGGGCGAATAGAAAACGCCATTGACCAGATTGCTGTTCATGTCATAGTCGAGTATTCGCTGGCCCATGAGCGAAAGCCCGGCACTGGTTGCATGAGATAATTTAAGCGTCGTTTTCATCCGAAATCGCTCTAGCTGATTGAATGATTTCAGTTTATCGTTCGCATTTGTTTGGCTCAGTGAAGAAAATTGCTGAACGGGGGAGAAAAGTTGTTCCGTTTCCTTCACCGGCACGCTAGTCAGGCGAGGGCCGTTTCTGGTGCTGCGGAGTTGCAATTCGGTTGGCAACAGCATCATGTTGTTGAAGGGCATTCCGGCTTGCGCAAGCCGGCCCCAGCCAATCTGAATCCGACGGGGATCGCTTTCGGGCATGTTGGCGAACGTCTGGGCGGCATAAATGGAACCTGTGGTATAATAATGCTTGCCCGATTCAGGCGTGAAGGTTTTGCCATCGAAAGCCCCAATCATATACGTAGTAGATGCCCCGTACATCACCCATTTTGTTTTACTCTTATCGCCATCTATGGGCAATTCGAATAAATCGGGACATTCCCAGAAACCTGTTACGTGGCTTTGGTACGTCCAGTCTTTCATGTTTTTAGAGGTATAAATCGAATGCCCATCTCGTTCATTCAATACCATTACCCAATGGTTACCCGGTTTATACCATATTACGCGCGGATCGCGGGTGTCTTTACTGTTCCATTTGGCTTTCGAATCGATCAGCGGATTCTTGTTGTATTTTGTCCAGCTACGTCCTTTATCCAGACTATAGGCCATGCACTGAATTTGCTTGTCGGGATTGTCGACCGTGTAGAAAGCGACCATAGCGGGTGTATTGCCCTTGTTGAAGCCGGCTGTATTGGTATAGTCAATCACCGTTGACCCCGAAAACATCGTTCCCAAACTATCGGGCGAGAGGGCCGTTGGTAACTCCTGCCAGTGAACCATATCCTTGCTCACAGCATGACCCCATGACATGTTTTCCCATTCCCGTTCGTACGGATTATGCTGGTAAAAAAGGTGATATTCGCCTTCATAGAAAATCATCCCATTCGGATCATTGATCCAGCCCCGACGGGTCGAGAAATGGAATTGTGGGCGATTTTTTTCCTGATAGAGCGAATCCTGACCGGCAATTTTATCGTCCTGATAAATTTTGTTTAGCCCTTCTGTATTGCCACTGTAATTGATGGTAATGGTTTTGCCTTGCAAGGCCGACATGTCGCAAAAGACCCAATAATCAGGTTTATCGGCAGCCAATCGTATCTTAAATGAACGTTCGGGCTTTCCTGCTACGGCAAACTGCATATTGCCTCGGCTTTGCGCCTGTGATACGGGCAAATTCAGAAAGCGTTTGGTAATTGTTAGTGAACGATTCTGGGCTTGTGTTGTATGAATGCCGCAAAAAAATAATCCAGCCAGAATAAGTCGATTTATCAGTGATTTCATTAAAAAAAGGCTTATTTCAACTGGAAGCCGTATTGGAACGTTTTATACTTTTGAAATAACCTTCAGACGGTATAAAACCCTGTCAGCCTTCGCTTTGGGTGGTATTCCGGCTAGTAACCATGAAAAGATATAAGCCAAGTGAGATTTCGATGAACGAGCCTGCCAAAACAGAAACAGCCGCATCAGCTTTTAGTGAAAACAATGCATAGCCTGCCACTCCTAAAAGTGCTCCCAGAATCCAGTAAAATGAGAGGCCATACAACGTAGTAAATAATAAATAGCGCCCGCCAATAATGACAAGCATTGCCTGAAAGAACCATTCAACTCGTTGAAACGAAAGTATGTAGGCAAGCGGTATACACATAATCATGATGATTGTGCTCGTTATGGCAAGTGTACCCAGTGGATTATCTTTAGTATGAGACCCTCGAATGCCGAGTAGTTTACCAACTACCAGACTCAGCGGATGAATAAGCATACCTCCGAAAAATAAAACTCCAATCGCCTGTTTCGGAGAAAGATACAAAGCAACAAGTCCGCTGATAAGCCAGATAAAGCCAGAAACGATTATGCCTAACGAACCGTTGGCATAGCCCTCTCGCATATCCGATTGAGCTTCCTGAAAAGTCTGCATATTGGTTTATGAATTGTTTACATCACACCTTTAAGATTCCTGTTAGCTACGAAAACCTTATATCGGTGATTGTGCAAGACGTGAATGGTTATGCCGCCAAATTAATGTTATTTCATTGGTTAAGCATAGTTGACTATATGGTTTTTAAGTAGCTTGTTTACAATTGACTATTGTGATGGGGTGGGTGTGTTGTTCAAATTCTGGGTAACCACATGCCCATTGTGGCAGCAAAAATGCCAATCGCCATCAAAACAGTTGCAAGAAAAATCAGAGCTGACGTAACGTAACTGAGAATCCTTGTTTGTCGGCGTTGCGCATATAAATAAAGTTCCAGCACCATCAGCGAAAGGGGAATGGCATAGGTGAACAGAGCCAGAAATGTAAGAAAAGGGCCTGTAAACGTCTTGGAATCAAAACCGGCGGGGCCGCCATTGATCAGTAACCAGCACATAAGCTGAACCCTGAAAAACCAGACGCCATTAGTCACCATAAACAACCGCAACGCCCAAGCTCTATGCTTACCTAATTGGCGGATTCTGGCGTAACGTATTGTCAGTAAGGCAAACGTAATGATATAAATAGCCTGAATACTAATGCTGATGTGTTGGGTGCGGTCGCCAACGGCACCGCGTGTCCAGACCATAATTAGCCCGGCTGCACTCACAACAATGGCGGTTACTACGTAGCATCGGCCAAGCCAGCGATGAAAACGAGGGAAATACTGACGTATCTGAGGAATCAGTTGCAAAGGCCCGCCAATGACCAGTATTGCTGCCAGCAATATGTGGAGTCCTACAATGAAATTACCTTTCCAGTCGCCTTCAACGTAGCCGTGAGGCAATACGTTATTCCATCGCTCAAAATCTCCTTCAATGGTTGCCTTACCGTAGAACAGAAGAATATACGTACCGAATAACCATTGTCCCACAGTTGTTACAACAAGCCAAGTCGCTGCTGCAATCGATAGAATTCGGGTTGCGAACGTAGCGTTTCCGGCGTTGGGAAGCCGTACAGATGTCGTCATCGTCATGAAGTAGAGAAGTTAAGTTTTGGTCAAACTTAAAATGCTCCGTTTCTTCAATGAGTAGACAAATGTCCAATAGGGATAAACGGTTGAATTTCGGGCCGAATGTCAGGGGTTTTGTTCCTTTCTGAGTCGGCTCAAATGGCGTTGCGTGATGCCCAGATACGACGCAACGTAACGTAGTGGTACGTTCTGAATGATGTTTGGTTTATTCCGCAGAAATTTATGATAGCGTTCGTCGGCGGTCAGCGTCGACATGTCCGTAAGCCGCTGTTTGTCTTCTTCAAGATGTTTCTGCAGAATCCGAATCGTATAATCCTTCTGCGTACGACTTCGTTGGGCGGTTATGTCAACATCATCCCGACTGATACGTAGCAACTCGCAATCGGTTATGCAGTGCAGGTTTTCGTGAGAAACCGTGCGATTCATGAAGTGAAAATAAGACGTAAAAAACCGAGGGCCGTCGTTCAGATCAGTTACGATTTCGTTATCGTCTTTGTCCAGATGAAAATTGCGCATGTAGCCCGATACGATAAAATTATGGTATTGAGGTATGTTTCCGGCGGGTTCGAGAATAGTGTCTCGGGGAACAAAAACGGGTTTAAACGTCTGGCGAATGGACGCTTTATCGGATTCAGGCAACGTAATGATTTCTTCAATAAAATCGAAGAACCGCTGGTAGTAATGCTCCATCTTGATCTGCCCGTGTTTAATCTGCGACGTCAATTTAGCATAAACCAAGTGGTTTCGTATGTATATCAGCAGAGTAGTTATCTGTATAAGTAATCACATGTGACATAGTGGATGTCAACTGACAAGCATTTCCTGAATGGCCAACATGTCGGTTTTGGGCGCATCGCAGGTAGAACAACTGTAAGTTTTGGGTAACAACTCAAACAAAGTTCCAGCAACAATGCCGCTACGTTCATCGCCGTATTGCGGATCATAGACCGTAAAACAATGCGGACACTGATACACAACCGGTGCTACGTGTAGTACCGATTCCGGTTTCTCCACTTCTGGTTGAAGCCGTTCGGTTGTCTCTTTCGCCCGTCGCGTATTGAACCGTCGGCAAAGTCGCTCTAACTGATTGGGTACATATAGTTTAAAAAGCCCTTTTTCGGCCAGATGATACGTTCGGCTGTTTGGATTGAAATTTTCGGTGTAATACAGGTCGTAGACGCTCAGGAGATCAAGCTGGCCAATACGTAGCAGCGAGCGTTTGCGGATAAGTACGGAGCCAAACACTTCCGATTTCGGCTGTGTCTGAACGCCAAAGCACAGGCCAAATGTGCGCGTGTCCTGCTTCTCGAAATAACGTAGTACGTAATTTTTGAGTTTAGCTCCTTCGTCGGAATGGTCTTCTGTTTGCCAAGCCAGTTCGTTAGCGGCATGACGAACGTTAATGTTATGCTTCCCTAAAATATGAGACCACGTTGCCCGGTCTTTTTCTTCAATACCTTTAATAATGAGTGATTTCCAGGGCGTAGTACAAATCTCGCCGACACGAGTTTTCAGACACAGTTCGCAGACGTCGAGCAAAAAAGCAATCGAAAATTGCTCATCACGCCGATACAACCCCATCCACGAACGTTGCCCATATCGGTTAAAGCCTTCGTAATACGGCAGTGAAAATTCGGGCAAATCAACATCCTGCGTAGCAGATTGCGTAATAAACGTCTGCGTCGATGTTATATGTTGATAGAGTGTAGATTCATCGCGAAAACCATCGTCCAGCATCGCTTTCTCAATCGTTTGCGCAAGACGGCCAATGTCGTTCGAATAAATCAGATCAGGCCAGTGAAAGAGCGAATTGCTTTGTTTCGGCCGAATGTAGAGGTGCCAGAAATGCGGTTCGGATGACGCAATAAAATTGAGATTACCTGTGAAAAATGGGGTAAAACTCTGGTTCGAATCAGATAGATTGACCTTCAGTCGGGGCTGATAATCAAACTGATCCAGCACCGTGTGGTATTCGCCTTCCCGCAGCCAGTCGCCCGTTCGAAATACGTCTTCACCACAGTAAGAACTGATAATATTAGGGAATTGATCGGTGTTGATTTCGTAGGTAACTTGGGCGGCTTTCAGGTCTTTTTCCAGAAAACGCAGGTCTTCGTAATGTACCGTCATCAACAACTGCTGGCGAGCCCCCAGCCGAACGGTACGGACCTTGGCATCATAAGCTATTCGCAGAACCGACTGTAACGTACCGGGCGATACAATACCCGCAGGCAGGTTGATTTTCAGTGTATAATAGTCGCGCATAGTTTTTAATACGTAGAGACAAGGCATGCCTTGTCTCCTGGCCGGATGGTTTTTTATTGCTGACGCACGGGAGACAGGGCATGCCCTGTCTCTACAATTATTTTTTCAAGAATGCTACGTATCTCAGGACGACAGGAACCGCAGCCGGTGCCCGCGCCTGTTTTCTGACAGAGTTGCTGAAAATCAGTGCAACCGCCCTGAATGGCGCGTTCCAGATTACCCTGACCAACGGTGTTGCAGGAGCAAACGAGCTTGCCTTCGACCGGATCAACTTTCTTACTGGCTCGCAGGAGCTGAAGCCGTTTGTCGGATAGTTCGATGCCATTAGCAATCAGTTCGCGGAACTCCGCAAATTCGTTTTTGTCGCCGACTAGAATCGTCCCAACGAGTTTGTCGTTGTGAACGATGCATTTCTTGTAATACCGTTTTGCTTTGTCAATGAAGACAATTTCTTCGTAGTTCGTTTTTCCGGCAGGCACCTCTGTTAGGCCCATGCTACAGAGGTGCAGTCCTTCCATTTTGAGGATGCTGATGCTCAGGCTGCCCCGGTACGGTTGCGAAATATCACCGGCAATGTATCGGGCGGCTACCTCGGCCTGTTGTTCGGCAGCCAGCGTGATGCCCCACATCTGGCCGTTCCACTGCGCTACTTCACCGGCCGCAAAAATATCCGGGTCGTCGGTTTGCAGATAATCATTGACCACTACGCCCCGGTTGCAGCTAAGTCCGGCGGTGCGCGCCAGTTCAGTATTTGGCTCGGTTCCGGCGGCAATTACAACGGCCTGACAATCAATTTTTCGACCTGATTTCAGCCGAATGCCCGTAACCCGATCTGTACCGGCGAAGGTCTGCACTTCTTCATTGAAATAAATCTCGATGCCCCGGTCCAGCAATTCCAGATAAAGCAGCTCACTGGCAAGCGGATCGAGCTGGCGTTCCATGAAGCGACCACCGCGTTGAATCAACGTAACACGAACATCAATCTGACGTAGCGAAGCCGCCAGTTCCAGTCCGAGCAGGCCACCGCCCACAATTACGGTATGCGGTTCGGGTTGGTTAAAAAAAGGCATGAGCGCATCGGCATCGAGTCGGGTGCGCATGTTGAAAATGCCCGGCAAACGGGGCACACCTTTCGGCATAAATGCACGACTACCTGTGCCCAGCAGAAGTTTGTCGTATGCATGTTCGTCACCGTTTGTGTCGATAACTACTTTCGCCTTTCGGTCGATATGCGCGATACCTACGCCCTTGTGAACGATGACATTAGCTTCCGAAAACTGATCTTCGCGCAACTTGACAAGTTGTTCCCACGATTGCGCGCCACTGATGTAATCAGGAAGCAAAACCCGGTTGTAGAACGGATAAATCTCCTTCGAAAAAACATGAATTTCGTCCGTCACATTCAGCGTTCGATACGTATTGATAAAGCCCAGACCTGCCGAACCAGCTCCGATGATAATGATTTTCTCAGTGGGCTTCTGATACGGTACTACGTCGACGGCAGTAAATTTAAAATCAGGTTCTTTCGAGCGTGGATCAATCAGCGTGCTTGTCAGGTTGTTGGCTCGATTGAGGTTGCTGTTCAACAGCTTTCCCCAGTGCATCGGCAGGAAACATAATCCCGGGCGAACATCGTCGGTCAGTTGCGCTTTCACCCGAACCTCACCCCGTCGGCCACGTACTGTTACTAACTGTCCATCCCGAATGCTACGTTCTTTTGCATCGCTGAGATGAATTTGCAGAAATGGCTGCGGAAGGTGCTGGTTCAGTTTAGCCACCCGACCCGTTTTGGTCATGGTGTGCCACTGGTCACGAATGCGGCCTGTGGTTAGTACAAGCGGAAAATCGGGGTCGGTTGGCTCCGATGCATTTCCGTCGGGAACCGCATGAATTTGTGCCCGCCCGTTGGCCGTGTAAAACCGTTTGTCAGTGAACAGTCGTTTCGTGCCAAACCCCACGGCAGCGGCCGACCGCCCAACCCCTGCCCCTGAAAACAAGGGAGGGGCTTTTATGGGCAGGGGTTGGGTTTTTGCCGGATACGGCCACTGAACGCTACGTTTCTGCTTGAGCAATTCATAACTCACGCCCGTTACGTCGACGTTGGTTCCAGCGGTGATACGTGTGTATTCCTGATAAACGTCGGATGGGCTATTGTAGGAAAAATCGGTACCAAATCCCATCTTTTGCGCGAACCGCCAGATGATTTCTACATCGGCCAACGCTTCGCCGGGCGCATCGAGCACTTTCGGTAAATACGCAATCCGACGCTCGGCGTTGGTCATGGTGCCTTCCTTTTCGAGCCATGCCGCAGCCGGAAGTACTACGTCGGCAAACTGCACCGTATCGGCTCGGTTCGATACGTCCTGCACCACCACAAAACGCGCCTTTTTTAAAGCTTCTTCAACGGCGTTTACATTGGGCATACTAACCAGCGGATTGGTATTGATAATCCAGATGGCTTTCAAGCGATCGTCGGCCAGCGCGTCGAACATTTCGGTTGCTGTCAAACCCGGCTTATCGGCAATTTTGACCGGGCTGTTCCAGAATGCTTCCACTTCAGCGCGGTGAGCGGCATTCGTTACGTCGCGGTGAGCCGGTAATACGTTCGCTAGTCCGCCCGTTTCGCGACCACCCATTGCATTGGGTTGACCCGTAAGCGAGAAAGGTCCATTGCCCGGTTTGCCGATACGTCCCGTAATAAGATGTAGGTTGATCAGCGACAGATTCTTGTTGACACCAACGACCGACTGATTCAGCCCCATTGTCCAGAGCGACAGAAAGCCTTTCGAACGGCCAATCCAGTTTGCAGCGGTACGAATATCATCCGCAGAAATTCCGCAGATGTCAGCCGCTTCCTCAACGGAACGTAGCATTACCTGCTCCCGATACGTAGCAAACCCATCGGCGTGGTTAACGATAAATTCGTTATCAATAAAATTGCCTTCAATCAGTAGTCTGCCGATGGCGTTATTCAGGACAATATCGGTACCGGGACGTAGTGGCAGATGCAAATCCGACGAGCGGGCCGTATCGGTTCGACGTGGATCAACGCAAATGATTTTGACATGCGGATTAGCTGCTTTGTGTGCTTCAATACGTCGCCAGAGAATGGGGTGACACCAAGCCGGATTGGCCCCTTCGACCAGAAATAAATCGGCTTCTTCGATATCGTCGTAACAAACCGGCACCGAATCTTCGCCTAAAGAGAGTTTATAGCCCACCACAGCCGAACTCATACAGAGCCGGGAATTAGTATCGATGTTGTTGGAGCCAATAAACCCTTTTATGAGCTTGTTGACCAAGTAATATTCTTCGGTCAGGCATTGGCCCGATACGTAAAAAGCTACTGAATCGGGGCCGTATTTCTGGATGAACGTTTTGAAAATAGCTGCGGTACGTTCCAGAGCCGCATCCCAACTGACCTGCTGCATGGGCATGTTCCGGTTGAACCGCATTTGTGGATAGAGTAACCGATCCGACTGGTCCATAACCGTATAATGCAGATTCATGCCTTTCGAGCAAAGCATACCTTTATTGGACGGGTGTTGGGTGTCACCTTCGAGACTCAGACGTCCGTTCTGCTCCTGTTTGACCACGATTCCACAGCCAACGCCACAATAACAACAGGTAGTTTGGTGAGTCATAGTTTTTTAAACGATAGGTGATAAGTGATGAGTGATGAATAGCAAGCGTAAGCCAACTCATCGTTCATCACTTATCGCTCATCACTAGATTAAGCGGTTTGTAATTCGGCTTCGACGGGTTCAACCACAACGGCTTTTCCGAAATTGATCAAGTAAAGCAGCAGGCCGGATACGGCAACTATACCACCGATATAGAGGAAAGCCTGGCTATACGTAATGGATTGCGATTTGAAGAGAAAACCCATTAACATACCACCCACGTTTCCGCCCGCGCCAACCACGCCGGAGATCGTACCAACTGCTTTTGGATTGACGAACGGAACAATGGCATACGTACCACCGTTCGCCATTTTGAGGAACAGGGCAAAGGTGATCATTGAAACGATAGCTAATGGCAGACTGCCTGCCTGCGCAAATAGCATTATGCCGATACCTTCGAGGAGTAACATACTGGCTAACAGAAGCCCTTTTCCGCGCATACCGTATTTAGTACCGACTTTATCGGCCACGATACCACCCAGTGCACGAGCAAAAATGTTCATGCCACCGAACAGCATGGCCCAGAAACCGGCCTGTGTTTCTTCCATCTTGAAATTGTCGAAGAAGTATAAAGCCGCTACACCATCGAAGGTGATTTCCATACCAAAGCAGCAGCCATAGGCCAGTGCCAGCGCCCACACCCGGATATCGGAAACGGCTTTCCCGAAGCTTACTTTCTCGGTTATACTAACTACTTGATTGTTTTTATCGTAGTTGCCGTTTGGCGTATCAGTCGTAAAGCGGTAATAAATGAATGCCATAACCAGCATCATCACGCCCGGAACCACCATTGCCAACCGCCAGGCTTCGGGCTTGGTGTATCCGAAACCAACAATAGCAGCCATAATCATCGGCATCGCCAGTTGCGTAATACCACCGCCGAGGTTGCCCCATCCACCAGCTACAGCATTGGCCGTGCCTTTGATTTTGGGCGCAAACATCATCGACGTATGAAATTGTGTAATCACGAACGATGCGCCGATGGTGCCAATCGCCAGCCGAAACAATAGGAACGTAGTGTAATCGTGGGCCAGCCCAACCAGCATAACGGGCAATGCACCAATCACCAATAAGGCCGTATAGGTTTTGCGTGGGCCCCACGTATCGCAGAGTTTACCAACCAGCAATCGGGCGAAAATGGTGGCCGAAACAGCCGCAATAATCGTATTGCCAACCTGTGGTTTAGTCAGCCCTAAGTCAGCCCGAATGGCAGGCATAAGTGGAGCCAAACCGAACCAGCCAAAAAAGCAGACAAAAAAGGTAAGCCACGTAATGTGGAAGGTACGCATCTGAATGCCTTTGAAACGGAGAACGTTCAGCGAATCAAGCGGTTTATTGGAAGTCATGATTATTTCAGGTTTGAAAATGTGATAGATACTTGAATACCCCACGGCAGCGGCCGACTGTCCCAATCCCTCCCCTAGTTTTAGGGTGGGGTACTTTTTACTTCTGAGCCGCGAAAAAATCGGGGCGGATATTAATCATCAGATATGCCCACGTGCCGATTTTATCTTTCTGATTCATAGTGCCCTGCTTTGTGTATTCCAGCGTATTGGTGCCGTTCATAATGGCATAACCAGCTTCAATCGCCGTGAATTTGTTCAGTGCATACGTAGCAATCAGATCGTATTCCATGCCCAGCTTCGACGATAGGGGAGTTGCCGTAGGTACGTCGGGCATTTTGTTGAACGTAGTGTTTGCCAGCGCGAAATAGTGCACATCGAACGTAGTGGTCAGGCGTTTGCCCGCGTATTTGAACTTGAGAAACGCATCCTGTAAACCACCTGCGGGCGAACCCGTACCGACATAGAAATAATCCATGTAGCCCCAATGCCGGTGCGGGGTGCCATAAAGCGGATCAAATCGGCTGGTTTCGCCTGATTTTAACGTAGCGTCATCGTTGCCTGAAAGCACTTCGTAACCCGGTCCAACACTAAGCGCACCGCGTTGGAACATGACATTCGCTCCATAATGATGTGCACCTTTAAGCTGTAGTCCATCGCGGTCTTTGCCACTTTGCCAATAGCCGAAAGCCTGCCACAAAACCTGTGTCGTTTTGCCCGTTGCACCTGATTGCCCGGTCAGCATCGCGCCATACGTAACGCGCGAATTTGTTCCTGTTACGTCATAACGGCGACCATATACGTAACCTGCAGTTGCTGAGCCGATGGAGTCGATACGGTACTTCTGAAAATCATCTTTGAATACCAGCGCTGAGAATTTCGTTCTATTGAATTTTCGCGTCAAATAGGCCATCTGAAACGATTTGAACTGCTGGTTCTGGCCATTCGTGCTAACCGCGTTGGAAACAACTGGCGCACCACCTTTACCAGTAGTAGGCAGAAAACCCGCCGGAACAGCTAACGTAACGTTCTGTGTCGACAGCGCCGAAACGGGTACGTTGGCGGGTGTGTAATACGTACCGGCAACACCAAATGCATCGGTATTCTGGTTAAAACCAACGCCTAAGTCCAGCGCCCAGCCTTTGTGTTGCGCTTTCAACACGGCAGCGTCGAAACGGCGGCCCTGCTGTAACCAGTCCAGATTACCCAATAGTCGAACATCGTCGTAAACAAGCTCCTGACGACCAATTTTTAAGGACAGATAATCAATTGCTTTTGTTGTAATGGTTGTATCGGCCCGGTTGAGCAACGTAAGGTCGGCCCAGGCTTCGTGTACCATCAATCGGTTGCCATCGGCATTGGAAATAGTAGAGGCATCCTGCCCCCAAACCCGTACGTCCTGAATGGCAAACCCAAACGTAGCACGGTTCCATTTATAACCAAACGTTAGCCGTGTTCGCTGCGACGTAAATGCCGACATCGGCGCATCTTTAATGGGCAAGTTTCCGACGCCGTTACGTAGTTCAGTACGGGTACGAAGCTGTCCGGTTAGGGAAAACTGTGCTCTAAGCGTCGGTTGTAAACCGATTATACAGATACCCAAAAGCGATACTCGCCGGAGGTAAGGTTTCATGATGATAGGTGATTAGAAGAGCGAAAATGAATGGCAAAGACAAGAGTCACCCAGCCCATGAAAGATGGGTAATGGTCAGACCGTTAGCGTGCAGAACAACAGAAGACTGGGCGAAGAAATACGGATGCTTAACGTAGCATCGGGGCCAGCCAGAACGGAAGGCAGATTTGCTTTACGTACGTTTTTTCATTTTCTTTGAAGCGTTTGTGTTTTTCGCATAGACAAAACCCTGTTGAGCCGGTCCAAAGGTGCCCCCACACCGGATCGGCTTTTTTAATTTTAGCAGGCTACTGAAACGTTACGTAGGCATTCCGACAAATACGACGGATGCAATGTAACAACCTCGCCGATAATCAGCACAGCCGGTGCCCCCACACCTTGCTCTGCTATCAATTGAGGCATATTCCAGACTTGACCAACCACACAATGCTCATCGGCACGTGTGCCGTTCTGTACAACTGCCATTGGCATATGGCCGCGTCCGGCCTGACAATAGAGCGCACATATCTCATTTACTTTACTGAGCCCCATAAGCACAACAACGGTTGCTTTCGACTGAACGGCCAGCCGCAAATCGTCGGATAATTCGCCGTTACGTGTGGTGCCGGTAATGACCCAAAAACTTTCGCTTACACCCCGGCTCGTAACCGGAATACCCTGTGAAGCCGGTACTGCAATACTGCTCGACACACCCGGCACGATTTCGCAGGGAATACCGTACTGACGTGCGTAATCAAATTCTTCAAAACCGCGTCCGAATACATACGGATCACCACCTTTTAGCCGTACTACGTGCCCATGCTCCTGAGCCAGTCGCACAATTAACGTATTGATTTCGTCCTGCGAGAACGATGCTTTTCCGGCACGTTTCCCTACATATGTTTTTAATGAATGCGCTGGTGCGAAATCTAATAAGGAAGCATTGGCAAGGTCGTCATATAAAACAACGTCGGCCTGCCTGAGCGCCCTGATCCCTTTTAAGGTGATCAATTCGCCGTCGCCGGGACCCGCCCCCACGAGTGTTAGCTTTGGCTGCATATTTGTTTTTGTGTTTAGTGGTAAATAGTAGAAATGTACTATTTATAGTTATTATTAACTATGTACTAACTTGCTTCAAAATTAGAGTCGAAATTCTTAAAAACAAGTGATTTTCAAAAAAATATCTTTCGTTATCAACTTTAAACGGAATATAAAGTTAGGTTTTTGTAAAAACACCTTTTAAATTTGACGTAATCAATTTTGGGGAAAGTTGATTGATTTCTTGAATTAGTTCAATATTTAAACAGGGTTTTCATACTATTATAGTTACTATTAACTATGATTACACACACAAACAAGCGTGTCGTTGTGATAGGCAATGGCATGGTCGGCTACAAATTCTGCGAAAAACTGGTAGCCAAAGAAAAAAATAGGGATCGATTTACACTAACGGTTTTTGGGGAAGAACCACGTGTGGCTTACGATCGCGTGCATCTGAGCGCCTATTTTGCGGGTAAAACAGCCGAGGATTTGACCCTGGCACCCGCAGAATGGTATGCCGAACAGGGTATTACGTTGTACCTAACCGATCCGGTTGTCGATATTAATCGAGAGCGGAAGGAAGTTCGTTCGCACCACGGTGTCGTAGTTCCTTACGATTATCTGATTCTGGCAACGGGTTCAGGCGCGTTTGTGCCACCATTGGCCGGGGTCGAAAAAGACGGTGTTTTCGTCTACCGAACCATCGAAGATCTAGAGCTCATTCAATCGTACGCGCGCAGGGCCCGGCCTGGATTGGCCACTAAAGGAGCCGTTTTGGGTGGTGGTCTGCTAGGATTGGAAGCTGCAAAAGCACTGCTGGATTTAGGACTCGATGAAGCGCACGTAGTAGAATTTGCCCCTCGTCTGATGCCCCGGCAGATTGACGATGCGGGTTCGGGCATTCTGCAACAGAAACTTGAATCGCTTGGGCTCACTATTCATCTCTCGAAAAGTACGCAGGAAATAACTGGCGACGATTGTATTACGGGAATGCAGTTTGCCGATGGCTCACATCTGGAGGTCGATATGCTGGTTATTTCGGCAGGTATTCGCCCACGCGACGAACTAGCCAAATCCGCCGGGCTCGATACGCATCCACGTGGAGGAATCCTTGTCGACAATTCGCTTCAGACATCCGACCCATCGATTTTTGCCATTGGTGAATGCGCCGTAGCACACCACATGATTTATGGACTTGTTGCCCCCGGTTATGAAATGGCCGACGTAGTGGCGTCGCAACTAGTAGGCGAAACGAAGGAGTTTAAGCCGTTCGACATGTCGACCAAGCTAAAGCTAATTGGTACAGATGTGGGTAGTTTTGGCGATCCATTTGCCAGCGAGCCCAACTGTAGAACCATCGTTTACGAGAACAAAGCGAAGGGCGTTTACAAACGTATCAACGTATCGGCCGATGGTAAGCAATTGCTGGGCGGCATTCTTGTGGGCGATGCTGATCAGTATAATATGTTGCTGCAAACCTGCAAGAATAAAACCATTTTACCGCCTGACCCTGAGGATGTTATCCTAGGTTCGCGTGGGGGAGAAGAAGCTGGCGCGGGCGTGATGAGTTTACCCGACGATGCGCTGATTTGTTCGTGCGAAGCTATTACCAAGGCCATGCTCTGCCACGAAATTGGTGAGAACGGGCATAACAGTGTCGATTCGCTTAAAAAAGCGACGAAAGCCTGTACGGGTTGTGGTGGTTGTACGCCTATGGTGAAAGACCTGATTCAGGGCGTAATGAAGCAGAAAGGCGTGTATGTACGTAACATCCTGTGCGAACATTTCGATTACACCCGTCAGGAATTGCTGGACATGGTGAAAATGAACGGGCAAAAAACCTATACCGACGTACTGAATACGTTCGGGCATGGCGATGGCTGTGAAGTTTGTAAACCTGCGGTGGCGTCGATTCTGGCCGGACTCTGGAACGAAAACATTTTAACTAAAGATCGTGCACCAATCCAGGATTCGAACGACCGGTTTCTGGCCAACATCCAACGGGGTGGTACGTATTCGGTAGTGCCACGTATTGCTGGTGGCGAAATCACGCCCGAACGGTTGATTGTGCTGGGGCAGGTTGCTCAGAAATATGGTCTTTACACTAAAATTACCGGCGGTCAACGTATCGATTTGTTTGGCGCACACGTAGGCGATTTACCCAAAATCTGGGAGGAACTCATTGCCGTTGGTTTTGAAAGTGGCCATGCATATGGCAAGTCGCTACGTACCGTGAAAAGCTGTGTCGGCACAACCTGGTGCCGGTTTGGCGTTCAGGATTCGGTTACGTTCGCCATCGAACTGGAGAACCGTTATAAAGGATTACGTTCTCCGCATAAATTGAAGTCGGGAGTTTCGGGCTGTACGCGTGAGTGTGCCGAAGCGCAGAGTAAGGATTTTGGAATCATCGCTACCGAAAAAGGCTGGAACGTATACGTCTGCGGCAATGGTGGAACAAAACCGCAACACGCCCAACTGCTAGTGTCGGATGTTGACAAGGAAACCTGCATCAAATACCTCGACCGCTTCCTGATGTTCTACATAAAAACGGCTGATCCACTGGCCCGTACGGCTACGTGGCTGAATAAAATGGAGGGCGGCATAACGTATCTAAAAGCCGTTGTCGTTGACGACGTATTGGAAATCGCGGAAGAATTAGAGCGTGAGATGCAACTCATTGTCGATACGTATGCCTGCGAATGGAAAGAGGTTGTCGAAAACCCCGAACTCCGCAAACGTTTCACGCACTTCGTGAATGCGCCCGAAGTGAAAGATCCTTCTGTGCAATTCGAATCCCTGCGCGATCAGATTCAGGCAAAAGAATGGGCTTGGTAAGGTTGTAAAGTTGTAGGGTTACGAATTTTATGACATACGCCTGCCCTTACAACTCTACAACTGTATAACCCTACAACTATATAACTCTACAACTGCAAAAAACCAATGGAAGCACTCACTATAAATACCCATAAACTTACCTGGCACGCAGCTTGCCGGATTGATGATATTCCTGAAGATGGCGGTGCCTGTGCCCTTATCGATGGGCGACAAATCGCGATTTACAACTTTACCCGCCGGGGTGAATGGTACGCTACCGACAACGAATGTCCGCATCGGAAGCAGATGGCACTAGGTCGGGGTATGATTGGAAGCCAGGGTGAAGAACCAAAAGTGGCCTGTCCATTTCATAAACGCACCTTTTCGCTCAAAACCGGCCAATGTCTGAACGATGATGGCTATCAGATCAATACGTTCCCAATTCGGGTAGAGCAGGGAATTGTGTATGTAGGTGTCTAGCTTTTAGTTGTCATTCTGGTAAGTTTTTACAAGAACTTCCAACACACATAACGTAGTAGCACGTGAATCAACTCGATCAGCAGGTAGCCCGTCGACTGACCCGTTTTTATATACTGGCACTGACCGTTATTGCGGTCTTGTCGGTTAGTGGGCTTCTGTTTATCCGACGTACCATCAGTACGCATTACGACGACAGCCGGATAGTTAACGTAGCAGGGCGACAGCGTATGTTAAGTCAGCGACTGACAAAGCTTGCTCTGCTACGTTCTACAGGATTTTCGGCGGCTGATACAGTTTCGTTCGATTCATTATTACATACCTGGAGCCAAACTCACATTCAGCTACGTAACGGTGTGTTTCGGATGGAGAAAGTCTATACAGTACGTAAAAGCGCTACGTTGGACAGCATGTTTACTCGAATTGAACCCTACTTTCAGTCGCTCTATCAAAGTTTTAGCAGTTTAAATAACGGAAGAAACGTAGCATCAGAAAAGCAAACTGCGCTTCAGACGATTTTAAGGGACGAACTGTCGTTTGTGCAGCAGATGAATGATATCGTATTTCAGTTCGATACCGAAAGTTTTGAGCGAGTAAAAACGCTGGAACGTATCGAATGGATACTGGCAGTCGCTACGTTGCTGACGTTATTGATTGAGGGACTATTGATTTTCAGGCCGGTAGTCAATTATACCCAACACGTAATCCGACGGCTCGACCATTCGGAGAAAGCTTTGCAACTGGCAAATAATCGGAAAGAAACAGCAAATCGCGAACTGGAAACTACGAATCAGAATCTGGCGGCAGCAAACCAAAAACTGGTGGCTACGCAAGCCGAACTGCTTCAGGCAACCGAGGAAAAATACCGATTACAACTTTCAGAAACCACGATACGTTCAGCGGCTTTGCTCGAAGGGCAGGAGGAAGAACGACGGCGGTTTGCGCGGGAACTTCACGACGGTATCGGTCAAATGCTTACCGGCCTGAAACTACACGCTGAGAAACTAAAATCGACGGTAACGCTGGAAGAGAAACAGCGTCAGCGATTTGCCGAACTCTGTGATTTGATTGCCGATACTATTCAGACAACCCGGCAAATCTCATACAATCTGATGCCGTCGACCCTGAGTGATTTCGGTTTGGGTGCTACCTTGCATTTACTGGCCGAACAAACCGCTCGTTCGTCGGGCGTTAACGTTATTTTTGATGGAAATCGGGAAGGGAAACGCCTGAGCCCAGCAATAGAAATCGGATTGTATCGTATTGCGCAGGAAGCACTACACAATGCGATTAAATATGCCGATGCTCAATTGATACGTATTACGTTACGTCAGGATAGCCGGAAATTGGGGCTGGCCGTTGAAGACGACGGGAAAGGATTTTCGATACGGTCATTGCCCAAGAAAGAAAATGATTCGCTGATTGTAAATGGTCTTGACAATATGCAAACTAGGGCGCGCTTGCTTCAGGGTAATCTGACGATATCTTCACGGCTAAAAAAAGGAACAACGGTTAAGGTTAGTATTAATTTATCAGATAGTTAGCTATGTCGATACGTATTCTTGTTGCCGATGACCACTCTGTTGTGCGGAAAGGAATTCGGATGCTTTTGGAAGATGAAGCCGATATGCAGATTGTTGGCGAAGCGGCCGACGGCGATGAAGCAATTGCGTTACTTTCGGATATTCAACCCGATGTGTTGCTACTGGATATTACAATGCCACGTATGTCGGGTATCGAAGCGCTGAAGGTTGTTTCGAAGCAGTATCCTAATGTTAGAACACTGATGTTCAGTATGCACAATAACCCAGACTATATTCTGAATTCGGTGCAAAATGGGGCCGCAGGATATCTGTTGAAAGACACAGGGCAGGAAGAAATTCTGGAGGCAGTACGTACCGTTGTCAATGGCGATTTATATTATCCCCCCAATGCATCGTCGGTCATTATCAGACATTTACTGATACCCAATACGTCAAAAAAAGAAACTACACCCACAAGCCCCAAAACTCCTTCGATCTGGGGTAAAATTACCTCGCGGGAAGCACAGATTTTGACCTGCCTGATCGACGGAATGAGTAGTCTGGAGATCGCCGAAAAGTTCAGCATCAGCCCGAATACGGTGGCTAACCAACGAGCGAGTATTATCCGAAAAGCTGGGGTAAAAAACACTGCCGACCTGATCCGCAAAGCTCTCGATCAGAGGCCTCAATAAGTACTACGTAGCAAACTATTAACCGCCTGCTACGTAGTATTCTTATGCTATCGTAGTGGACGGGCTGATACGCCTTCAACAGTAATTTTTACGGGCATAATAGCACCCTTCTCGTCAAAATACATTCTGTCGATGCAGGTTTCGCGGTGATTGCCGTCGGTTTCGGTAAGTGGTCGGCGGTGGTAAATAATGTACCATTCATCAGTACCCGGAATCTGAATCACCGAGTGGTGACCAGCTCCTCTGGCAACTTTGGGATCTTGCTCCAGAATTTTACCAACCCGTTCGAACGGGCCGAAGGGAGATTTAGACGTAGCATACGCCACAGAATAATTCGGACCAGTCCAGCCACCTTCCGACCACATGAAGTAATACGTACCGTTACGTATAAACATGATTGGCCCCTCTACGTAATTTTTAGGCGTGATTTCGCGGAACGTAGTGCCATCTGGAAACGGTAAAAATCCTGTAAAATCGTCCTTTAAACGCACAATGTTACAATGACCCCAACCGCCATAAATCAAATAATATTGGTTGTCTTTATCCTTAAAAACAAACTGGTCGATTGGTTGTGCGCCATTGATAATCTGACCAACCAGAGGTTTGCCTAAATAATCGCGGAAAGGGCCGGCCGGATTGTTGGCAACGGCAACGCCAATACCACCTACTTCTTTTTTATGATCGTGGATATCGTTGGCGCCAAAGAAAAAGTAATACTTGCCTCCTTTTTCAATAATGGCAGGTGCCCACATGGCCCGTTTTGCCCATTTCACGGCCGTTGAATCGAGAATTCGGCTGTGCTTGGTCCAGTTCACCAGGTCAGGGGATGAAAAAGCATCGAAAAATACCTGCTGATTGTATTTGTCAGAATAGGTTGGGTAAATCCAGTACTTTTTATCGAAAATAACGCCTTCAGGATCTGCGTACCACCCCGGAAAAACGGGATTGCCTGACGTTTTCTTTTGTTGCGCCCAGCTTTGGGATATGGGAAATAAAAGAGTGCAAAAAACGAGCGATACTAAAATCCGGGACATAGTAACAGAATAGTTTCAATTAATTAAAGGCAAAGGAATATTTTATGAAAGTGTAGTTGATTATTTCAGCTTTTCCATCGCTTTTTTTGTCGCTTCAAACCGCCGTTTAGTCTGAAGAACAGTAGGAGCCGCAACGCGCTCCCGGCAATCGAAAATCCCGCAACGTTCGCAGGTCTGATTCACAATTCGGAAGGGAATTTCTGGCAGATTTTTACTGGTGTGCGGTTCTGCCATAAATTTCATCTTCTTTCTAAGCGTATCGTTTACGGCGAAACACATCGACACACTCATATTCTGTTGAAATTGAGGCTGAAATGGATGGGCAACCGAAATGATCAGGTATTGAAGTCCAGAATCAGCATATTCAGATAACTGTGCCCGACACAACGTACCGTCGACCCCTTTGTTTTGCTGCAAAAACTGAAGTTCCTGCAAAATTGTCCAGGCAATCCAGCGTCGACAGAAGTGCTCATCCATAATGCTACGTGGCCCCTGTTGCCGAGACAGATGCATTTCTTTTGTGAGCTGAAACGTTGTTTGACCGGGTGTATGATTAAAGCGATAAAAGAATAACTGATCGATGCCAAAATCGACCGGTAGAATATTGCTCAATCGATAGAAAAACCGTTCGGGAGTTGCTCTAAAATGAGTAATCAACGCTAAAAAAGCATCGTTACTCCACGTATCGCGGGCAAATAAATCCCGTAATTTTTCGACCAGCGATTCTCTACGAATAAGAATGGCGCCAGCAAAATACGAAGCTTTATAGTTATTGAGAATTTGCTCGAACGAATCGGCTTCTACCCACGAATAGGTATACGGACGATTTTTTAGATTCAGTATTTGAAAACCAGCTTCACGTGCCAGAATAAATAATCGCTGCTCGGTAGAAAGGCCAGCATTGAGGTGTAATGTAAGGTGCTCTGGCCGAAAAATAGAACGTAACGATATCAGTTCAGGTTGCGTAAGTGGGTCAAATTGCTCGATTCGAATATCATAACGCGTCTTGAGCAAGTTTGTGAGTAACACTTCATCCACAAACGTATCGGAGCCCGGCGCAAACTCTGTCAGAAAACGAGCCGCATCAGCTTCAATTTCAGGAAAATGATTATCGTGCATTTCCTGATACGAACGTAGCATAGTCAGATACAACCGTTCTACACTCATGTTGTAACTCAGGGCAATATCCATGAACGTCCGAATCATGGCACTCACCTTGGCAGGAGCTTCGGCCAATAACTCAAGCAGGTCGGAAGGGTCGATTCCAAAAAGTTCAAGCGGAATTTCGGTCAGGAATTTCGAACGTAGCAGATCGGATATAGGCTCCAGCTTTTTGCTCAACTTGAGCGACACCAACGAGTCATAATCGACCTGCATGGCATCGGCCAGTGACGAAATTTTGTCGGCCTTGGGGTATTTTCGGCCTTTTTCGATTTCTGTTACGTATGAAATGGATAAACCGGCCTTTTGTGCCAGCTCACTGACAGACAAGCCTTTATCGAGCCGAAGTTGCCGAAGTTTTAGCCCGAACAATAAGCGAATATGATCAGCGGGGAGGTTCAAGTAATACGAATGTAAGTAGTCAATGAGTAAAGGTTAGCTTGTCGAATAAACGCCCGAAAGCTGGCCGTATTTGGGTAAAAGTACGAAACTGTGATGAATTGAATAGCATCATTACGTTGTGATTTATCCGAAATTGCCCGATTTACTAAAGCCAGAACGAAGATTATATTTCGAATAACTTTTTTGAGGATGGAGGGTTATGCATATGTTCTTTCGGGCAGCGTCTGTTATCTTTAACGAAAAACTCTCCTTTGAATCTGGAGGTGAAATTCAGCGCATAGATTTCATGAAAGTAAGACGTTTACATTTGATATTGCCAATTCTGGGTCTGATAACGTTACACACGACGAGTGGTTGGGCTCAAAACTCTATTCTCTTTCTCAATCAAAATTCGTTTTTGGGAAATGGTGCTGGATCGCAAAACACCACAGGTATTAATAATGTCTTTGTAGGATTTAATTCGGGCCGAAATAACACTACTGGTATTGGAAATGTATTCCTGGGTAGCACAGCAGGGCAGGTAAATACCACCGGTGTAGCAAACGTTTTTGTGGGCGCTCAGGCCGGTGCTGCTAATACATCCGGTATAGGTAATCTATTTCTGGGCCAGCAGGCTGGTGCCAACAGCAATGGTTCCTACAACCTGTTTATTGGGAACGGTTCAGGAAACGGTAATACTAATGGCACAGGAAATACAGCTATTGGAGATGGGTCGTTTTATAATAATTTATCTGGACTTGAAAACACCGCCATCGGCCGGTATGCAGGCATCAATAATACGACAGGTTCCCGAAATACCTTTATTGGGGTAGCCGCTACCAATCCGGTGGGCAGCGGTAACCTGACTAATTCGACGGCTATCGGTTTTAATGCTGCCGTAACAGCCTCCAACTCCATGATACTGGGTAATACTCAGGTGAATGTGGGTATCGGCAATACGGCTCCTGCCAACAAGCTGGAGATCACCAAAGGGGCGGCTAACCAGTCGGGTTTACGGTTTACCAATTTAACCAGTTCCTCTCCGGCCAGCGTAACGAGTCAGTATAAATTTCTGACCGTGAATGCACAGGGGGATGTGATTCTGGGCAGTTTGAATACATCTACTCGTGAAGGCGTTGCTGATGGATTCTGGCAGAAAAACGGTACGTTCCTACAAAACACGGAAGGTGAAGCCGTGATTATTGGAAATAACGTAAATCGGACTCCGGCCGGGTATAAGTTATTTGTGGAAGATGGAATCCTGACCGAAAAAGTAAAAGTAGCCGTTAAGAATACCGATCAGTGGAGCGATAAAGTGTTTGCACCCGGATATTCGTTAAAATCTTTGGGTGAAGTAGAACAGTACATCCATAAACACCAGCATCTGCCCAACGTACCGAGTGCCGAACAAATGGTTGAACAAGGTATGGACGTATTGACCATGAATGCCAAGTTGCTGGAAAAAGTTGAAGAGCTAACATTATATATGATTGAACTCAAAAAAGATAACCAGCAGCTTAAAAATACCGTTTACTCACTTCAGAAAGAAAATAAGAAAATTAAACATATATTGCACTCAGTTACACGTTCCCGATAATTCATTCAGAACTAATTGCCTATAAACCGATGAAACAACTATCTCTCGCCATTGCTTTGTTGGCATCTGCATCTGCATTTGGGCAGGCACCTACCGTGCTTACCAAAAATGTAGAAGCTAATGAACAACAGACTCAACATGCTGTTACTGCTCTGACAGCACGTAACCAAATTGCGTCTCGAGCTTCTGCTATTTATACGGCTGGTAACTCAGTTACCCTGCAACCTGGTTTTGTAGCTAATGCTGGCTCTGTTTTTTCAGCAACCATCGAAAGCCGTCCGGTATTGGGTGATGAAGCTGCTAATCAACTGACCGTTATCGCCTATCCAAACCCATTCCGTCAGCAAACTCGCGTTGAGTACGTATTACCCCGTGCTACGCAGGTGAAAGCTACACTGACGAATTTACAGGGTCAGGTAGTGAGTTTGCCTTCAGAGTCTAAGTGGGAAGAAAGCGGCCGTCATGAAGTAAATCTATCGGGCGACAATCTGCCAGCCGGTACCTATATCTATCAGTTACAGACAGGTGGAGAGCAAAAAACAATTCGTCTGATTAAACAGCCTTAATCTGGATCTACATTTACAAGTATAAAATAGCCAAAGACCACGCCATAACTTACCTGTAGAGGGGGTTTTGACGTGGTCTTTGGCTATTTTAATAATATGCTTCCTATTTTTTTACGGTCTGGTATAGTCTACTAAAAGAACTATATTGCGTTTATACAATAGGTACAACACTAGCCCATTAACCTCTTTTTGATGCCCGAACTCAGCGTTGATATAACAAATTGCGATCAGGAACCCATTCATATTCTGGGACATATTCAGTCACATGGATACCTGATTGCCATTTCGCCCGATACGTATACCATAATTCATGCCAGTGCAAACATGGCTGAATTGATTGGTCAACCCGTACAGGGCATTCTTGGAAAACCACTTGATACGTTACTTAGCAAAACAGATCTGCCGAAAGCTACGCTTATTGAGTTGTTAAATGTAGGGCACCGTAACAATTCATGGGCTACCATTAATCCGTATCGATTGCAAATAAATGGCAAACCCTGGAATCTGGTTGGGCACGAATACAATGGGTTTATTTTGTTAGAATGGGAACCTGTTGATTCGCTATCTCATGAAGCTATGAATCAGCGGCTAATTACCGAGGCCCTGACAGAAGTTCAGTCGAGTCGGCAATTGATGGATTTACTTCAGAACACCGCCCGGCGCGTAAAAGACATAATTGGCTTCGACCGGGTGATGGTGTACCGATTTAGCTCAGACTGGCATGGACAGGTCGTTGCCGAAGAGAAAGAGCCAGAACTAGAGCCTTTTCTTGGCTTACATTATCCCGCATCTGATATTCCTCGACAGGCACGCGAACTCTATAAGAAAAACATGATTCGTCTGATTGCCGATGTCAACAGTACGCCGTCACCAATCTTATCGAGTCCTATCTGGCCCGATGATCAGCCGCTCGATCTCACGCATTCTACGCTACGGGCAGTATCGCCTGTTCATATTGAGTATTTGAAAAATATGGGCGTTCAGGCGTCCATGAGTATATCACTGCTATATCGTGGCGAATTGTGGGGGCTCATGTCGTGCCACCACAATTCGCCCCGTTTTGTCGATTATTCGGCCCGTCAAAATGCGAAATTCGTTAGCCAGTTGCTTTCTGCTGCGCTTGAATTTCGACGCGATACCGAAGATCAGACTATTCGCCAGCAAAGCCTGCAAAAAGGGCAAATGCTTCATGAACAATTACTGGCCGATGAGGACGTAGTGCGGGCGCTTACCCGGCATAACGTAACGGCATTAGATATTACATCGGGAGCAGGAGCCGTATTGGTATTTAACAACCACCAATATCGTTTAGGCAATGTACCAAGCGATGCAGAAATCGTTCAACTGGCCGACTGGCTCAAAACGACAGATACTGAAACCTTTCTGGAAACTTCGCAACTGTCGAAGCTGTATGCGCCTGCCGAATCCTTTAGCTCGACTGGGGCGGGTATGCTGGCCATTGTGTTGTCGAAAGAACTGAACGAATACCTATTCTGGTTTAAACCCGAACAAATTCAGCAGGTTACTTGGGCGGGCAATCCAGAAAAGCCTATGACCATCACCGATGATGACCAGATTCGGCTAAGCCCTCGTAAAAGCTTTAGCGCCTGGACTCAATTGGTACGTCATACGTCTGATCCGTGGAGTGAAACCGACGTAGCGGCTGCTGTAAAATTACGCGAAGATATCTTGCAGATCGTAACGCGGCAGGCAAACGAAGTTCGGTTGCTGAACCAGAAGCTTCAGGCTGCCTATGAGGAACTGGATGCGTTCAGCTATACCGTATCACATGATTTGCGGACACCTCTTTCGTCGATTCGCTGTTATTCCGAGATTCTGCTGGAAGAATATGGGGAAGAATTTAATCCCGATGCGAAGCTGTTATTTCAGAAAATAATAGACTCGACCGACCGGATGCGGGCACTTATCCGGCACATCCTGTTCTATTCGCGCATGGGCCGTACCGATATCAATGCCGAACATGTGGATATGCAAAAACTTCTCGGAGAGATTCGGGAAGAGATTATGGTTGCCGAAAAAGATCGTTCACTACATATTGAATTTAGCGATACGCCTGCCATTGACGCCGACCCAACTATGGCACTTCAACTGTTTACCAACTTATTATCGAACGCGGCTAAATACACCCGTAACACGAAAGATGCGCAGATTAAGGTTAAAGGCGAACGTAACGAACAGGAGGTTATTTATTCCATAAGCGATAATGGCATTGGGTTTGATATGAAAGAGGCTGCCCGTATGTTCGATTTGTTTAAACGACTGGAAAATGCCCGTTCCTTTAAAGGAAGTGGTGTTGGACTGGCCATTGTTAAACGTATCGTGAATCGACACCAAGGGAGGGTGTGGTACCAAAGCGAACCAAACAGGGGAGCTACTTTTTTTGTTTCATTCCCAATTGTTCCTATTGAAGTGTAAACATAGAGTTTAGTAGCAAAATCTTTGAATTTCAGGCCTAACCGTAGCTCTGAACATAAAATAAATACTTGTTAATTCGTTATCCGAACGAACAGTAACAACGAACATTTAGCGATTTTTCTATCCCATGGTTGATATAGTCTATGTTGAAGATAATCCGGATGATGCCGATATCTTCACCCGATTAATAAGCAAGTTAGAGAAGCCTATTTCATATACTATTTTAGGAAGTGGTTCCGAAGCTATTGATTATCTGACGGGGAAAGGCCGGCAAAAAAAGAACACGTTGCCTAAACTTTTATTGCTCGATTTGAATCTGGTTGGGCTTAGTGGCTTTGATGTAATCCGAAATTTACGCGCTGTTGATCATACGCGCTGGCTTCCGATTGTAACGTTCAGCACCTCCGATAGTCCTAATGACATTCGGGAGGCTTATGCTGCAGGAATCAACGCGTATATAGTAAAACCGGGCAACTATCAGGCAACACGGCTATTACTCCAACGGCTTTGCCAGTTCTGGCTCGAAAACAACACTTTGCATTCCCATTCATGACCTCTTTGCTGGAACGACTTAAAATTGAAACACGCCCGCTTCACGAAGAAACCGAACAACTACTGTATTCGGATTCATTGAGGAATGGTACGTTATCGGCTGAAAATTACCAACACTTATTACGTACCCATCTAGCCTTTCATAAGGCTCTGGAAGAAGAGATAGACCTATACCCTGATTTCTTTCAGGATTATGCGCCAGATACGCGCCGAAAAACTCCCTGGTTAGTAGCCGATTTGAGCATTTTCACCGAAAACCAGATACTGGCTGATTCCGTTTTTGCCGATTGGACACCTGAAGCGTTGCTGGGTGCTACGTATGTAGGAGAAGGTTCTATGCTTGGCGGAAAAACAGTTTGGCACTACCTTCAACAAAGTCCAGATTTGAGGCCGCTTTTATCCGATGCCCGTTTTTATCAAGGATATGGAGCCGAAACCGGTCTGAAATGGCGTGATTTTGGCGTTTTTCTGACAAATCGGGAGGGGGATCAGGCCGATCAGATTGTTGAAGGGGCTCGGCAGGCATTTCGTACGTATCAACATTTATTCCAATGGACTTCCGAGCAGTAAGCTTTTTTTCTCTGGTTGCGTTTATTTCGCTGACGATTCGAATTGCATCTCCGCTGACTCCCAGCATTGGCTCGGTCGAAGAAAATATGCATCGAGCACCTGCTTCATTAGTAACCGGGG
Source organism: Spirosoma daeguense (assembly GCF_054776875.1). Taxonomy (NCBI): domain Bacteria; kingdom Pseudomonadati; phylum Bacteroidota; class Cytophagia; order Cytophagales; family Cytophagaceae; genus Spirosoma; species Spirosoma daeguense. The sequence goes on along the minus strand of NZ_BAAHBF010000005.1, from coordinate 131,245 downwards.
CCGATCGTACGGATCAGTACGTATCCTTTCTGAAAGGCAAACGGGTAGCAATGGTTGTCAATCCAACGTCAATTATTGGAGATAAGCCCAGCGTCGATAGCCTGATTCAGCTTGGTGTTCAGATTGTAAAGGTTTTCGGGCCAGAACACGGCTTTCGTGGAAATGCCAGCAATGGAACTAAAGTCGATGACAGTGTAGACCCTAAAACGGGCATACCGATCATCTCGCTCTATGGTAAAAACCGCAAACCTTCGGCCCAACAACTGGCCGATGTAGACGTAGTGATTTACGATATTCAGGACGTGGGGGCTCGCTTCTATACCTATATCAATACGTTGAGCCATGTGATGGAAGCCTGCGCCGAAAACAAAAAACAGTTGCTGATTCTAGACCGACCCAATCCAAATGGTTATTGTGTAGATGGGCCGATTCTGGAAGATCGTTTGCGGTCAGGGATCGGTATGTTTCGGATTCCTATAACACATGGCATGACGATTGGTGAATTTGCGCAGATGATCAACGGAGAAGGCTGGCTGCCCAATAAACAAAAATGTAAACTACGTATCGTTAAGGTGGCTCATTACACGCACGATACGCCTTACATATTGCCGGTTGCACCTTCGCCTAACCTGAATACGGCCCAATCGATAGTGCTTTACCCAAGTGTTTGCCTGTTCGAAGGAACAATTATCAGCCAGGGTAGGGGAACCTATTTCCCATTTACTGTTTTAGGCGCACCTGCACTGAAAGGCAATTATGAATTCTCGTTTACACCCATCAGCATAAAGGGAATGAAAGAAGCACCGTTGCATCAGGATACCGAATGCTATGGGCTCGATTTGCGAAAGTACGACACCGATCAACTTCGTAAGTCAGAAAAGCTGAACCTGAACTGGCTGATGGAGCTTTACAAAGCTTACCCGGATAAGGCCCGGTTTTTTGATGCGAGTCAAAGTAAAGAGATTAATGATTTTAATAAATTAGCTGGTAACAGTTTATTAAAACAGCAAATTATCGACGGTGTAAGCGAAGCCGAAATCCGCAAAAGCTGGGAGCCCGGTTTGTCGAATTATAAGAAGATGCGCAAAAAATACCTGCTTTATCCGTAGCGATTTTTTTACATATCGTGTCTTGAAAACCTCCTCCAGTTAAACTGGAGGAGGTTTTTTTATAGTGAACGTAGCAAAATAACTACGTAGTCAGGCCGTCGTAGGTCGGTAAGTAAATTTTAAAAACCGACCCAATTCCGGGTTGGCTGGTTACGTCGATTGCCCCGCCGTAACTTTCAACAACTCGCTGGCAAATGGCGAGTCCGATACCGGTACCGCTGTAGGATTTTGTGTCGTGCAATCGTTGGAAAGGATTGAAAATACGGTCTTTGTACTTTTCATCGAAACCAATTCCATTGTCGGAAACAGTAATGAGCCAGAACGAGTCAGGACGATGTTGAAGAGTGGGTGGCAGTTGTGTTGGCTGACTGAGTTGGGCGCGGATGACAATAAGAGGAGGTTGGTCTGGTTTGGCAAATTTCAGCGCGTTGGCAATCAGATTCTGTAGTAACTGACCATATCGGGATGAACTGCCTAACAAGGTTGGGAGTTTAGCTGCATCGATTTTGGCTTGCCTTTCAGAAATTGCAATTTCCAGATCACCGATTACATCCGTTACAACAGTCGACAAATTAACGGGCACGGGTGCATCACGGTTAGTAGCTATCTGCGAATAAGTAAGCAAATCTTTTACCAGCATCTGCATACGATGCGCCGACTTTTGAATTCGACGTATCATATCGCGCTCGCCATCTGCCAGATTGTCAAGAAACTGGTTCAGGAGTACATCGCTGAATGTCTGAATTTTACGTAGCGGTTCCTGAAGGTCGTGGCTGGCGATCTGCGCAAACTGACGCAGATTCTCGTTACTATGCCGAAGATCAGTATTACTACGTAATAGTTCCTCCGACTGTTGTTGCGCAAGGGTTTCCTGCCGTTTACTGGTCTGAACTGCCTCCTGAAGGGCTTGTGTTCGTTCAGCTACGAGTCTTTCTAACTCCTGCTGTTGCCAGTAGTTTTCGGTTACGTCGATTACAGTACCAATAAAAATATTGGCCTTTCCTGTCTGATCGAAAAAGGCCCGACCATTGGCTCGAATCCAGCGCAATTGCCCATCCTGAATGCCAATCGTGCGATAGTTGATATTATACCGGCCAGTACTGCCGGGGCGGAGTGCTTCCTGTACGACCTGATCCGTAATGTCGCGATCATCAGGATGTAAACCACTCAGAAATACGTCATAGTCAATTTTTGCGTCAGGTGGTAAACCAAACAAAGCTTTACATCGATTGTCCCAAATCAATTCACCCGTCATCGGATTAAAATCCCATGTGCCCACCTGTGCGGCTTCAATAATAAGTTTTAAACGTTCCGACTCCTGAGTCGAACTACCAGACAGATTGATGGATGAATCAATTTCGTTCACGTTGATCTTTAGGATACCGTAGCTATTTATTTACAAGTGCGTTGGAGAAAGTTAGGGTTTTCGGTCTTCTCCATTCGCAAAATACGAACATGACGTTTCAGTAACACGTTTTTTGAAGAATAAAATCTATTGATCTAGCTGACTAATGGGTTAGTTTTGTATTAATCATTGCCACAATTTTGTCGAAATCATCTCTATCTGATACGTAGTCGATCGAGTCGGCATTTAGAATCAGTAGTGGCCCCAATTCATAATTTTCCGCAAATTCTTCGTAGAGCTGATTTAGCGCGCTTAAGTACGTATCACTAATGCTTTGTTCATAAGATCGACCCCGTTTCTGGATTCGCTGACGTAGTTTAGGTAAGCTCGCCCGCAGATAAATCATCAAATCTGGTGGACGTACGAGACTCGTCAGATTCTCGAACACTTGCTGATACGTGCCATAATCCCGTTCACTCATGTTGCCATTTTGATAAAGATTTCGGGCGAATATAGCCGCATCTTCATAGATCGTCCGATCCTGCACCATCGTATGGGGTTGGGTAGCTATAGATTGGGCAGCTTGCCGACTGTCGATGACTTTTTTCATCTGGGCGAACCGGCTGTTCAGGAAATAAATCTGAAGGTTAAACGACCATCGGGGCATATCTTCGTAAAAATCAGCGAGATAAGGATTTCCTTCAACCGCTTCGTAAAGAACTTCCCAGCCATAATGAGCGGCCAGCATTTCGGCCAATGTCGTTTTCCCTGCTCCAATATTTCCCGTTATGGCAATGTGCATGACGTAGTGAACGAATAATGATAACTGAAAATGCGAAATTGAGATTTGGCCAGAATAGATGGACATTTTTGGGCCGTTACCTGTTCTCTATCTGCATATCCGCCGACTATTCTTTAACGACTGCCGACTAATCACTGTTTTGAGTTAATTTTGTAAATATAAATAAGACGTAGTAACCGCAGCAATTGTATGGCACCGGCTACTACCGCTTTGCGCTTGATATTATGAAACCGTACCGTGTTCTTTTATACTATATCTATTCGCCCATCGAAAACCCGGAGGCCTATCGGGAAGAGCATCACCTGTTGTGTCTGAATCTGAATCTGCTCGGACGTATCATCGTGGCTCCTGAAGGACTCAACGGAACCGTTTCGGGATTGACTGCCGATTGTGAGGCTTACATGGAAACGCTACGTAACGATCCACGTTTTGCCGGAATCGAATTTAAGCTAGATGAGTCGGACGGACATACGTTTCAAAAACTGCATGTGCGGGTAAAATCCGAAATTGTTCACTCTGAGTTTCCCGTCAATCCGTTAATAGAAACTGGTATTCACCTCGAACCTGAGGAGTTTCGAAAACTCAAGAACGATGACGACGTAGTGCTGGTTGATATGCGCTCGAATTACGAACACGCTGTTGGTAAATTCAAAGGAGCCATTACGTTCGATATGGACAACCTGCGCGAGTTGCCCGATCATATTGCTGAAATCGAACACCTGAAAGGTTCCGGTAAGAAAATTGTTACGTATTGTACCGGTGGAATCAAATGCGAAAAAGCGTCGGCTTATTTATTATCGCAGGGATTTGAAAATGTGTATCAGCTTCACGGCGGCATCATCAAATACGGGATGGAATCCGGTGGCGAAGATTTCGATGGCGAGTGTTACGTATTCGACAATCGCGTAACGGTGCCTGTCAATCACGTTAATCCGGCAGTGGTTTCAACCTGTTTTCGTTGTGGAACGCCTACCAGTCGGATGATCAACTGCTCTAGTCCAACCTGCAACAATCACGTCACCATGTGCGAAACCTGCGGTCACGATCATCAGGGCACGTGCACCGACGATTGTAAAAACGATCCGAACCTCCGGGCATACGATGGCTCAGGCTATTACGGAAAAATAACACAGAATTACACTCCGCTACTCGGTTTTAAAACCCGACAGGGACAGAAAACAGACGTGAGCCTGTAGTCGATTTATGGTAAGGTGACTTTCTTTAAAGAGACACCAGCAGACTTAGGCAAATTAGCTGCGTAGGTTAGTTGGGTGTCGCTCATCCAATCAAGTCGGCTTTCATAATAAATAGCTTCGTCAGGGCCCGTAATCTGCCGAAGTTTACCCGTTTGCATATCCATAAGCCAGATGGCTTTATAACCTGCCCGATTACTCACAAAGGCTATCTGTTGGCCATTGGGCGAAAAAGCAGGTTGTTCATCTTGCCATCGTGAGGATAATAGAGGTTGAGCTGTTTCGCCTTTTATGGGCATTTTCATTAAATTAAATGCTACACTTGTCGGTTCATTATTCATTTCTATACGTTCCTGAGAAAACACAATAAATTGATCGTCGGGAGTCCAGTCGATTTGATAGCTTGGGCCGATATTTTTCGGAGTGTTCAGCCAGGTGGTTTTGCCGTCGATCAAGGAGCGTATTGTTATTATATTACGAGCAGAAACATAAGCCAGCGAGTGACCATCATGCGACCATTCGACCGAAAAAATAGTATTCGGCGTATCTAGTAATATTATCTCACCTGTGTCGAGAGATTCAATAAAGAGTTGTGCTATGTAGCTTGTATTGTTTACCGTTCCGACATAAGCAACGTAACGGCCATCAGGTGAGAGAACGGGATTGCTGGCACCTTTTTTTAATTTACGTATGCTGCCATCCTTGCGCCTGATAATCATGCCATCTGTTGTCGAATAAATCAAATCAGCCCCACTCCAGGCCCCATAAGTAGTATTTAGCGTATCGTTGGGGAATAATATATCCGATATACCCAACTGACCAATGTTGGTTGTTGCTACGTTCGATTCGCTGCCATTAAGGTGGCGATGAATGGCCTTTATCTTTACATAAATAGTTCTGCTATTTAGTTGATTCTGTACTGAATACGTCTGTATGGTACCGTCGAGTGTTGCGATTTTCTTAAACTCATTATCTACATCTTCAGAAATGTAAACCTCATACTGCTCTGGCGGCACTGGTAGTGGCCCACCATGCATTCCTTCTTCAAAGTGAAATACAGGAGCCCATTTCAAGGAAACCCCATTTTGGAAAGGCTCGACACGTAGCCATAACGGTTTTACATAGCCATCGGGGCTGGGGGATGACTCTTTACAGCCAACCCCAACGCATAACAGGAAGCAAAGTAGTAGTACGTTTTTCATGGTTAACTATAGCTAGGTTTTTCGTTATCTAGAGTTATGACTCTAAGTAAGTTAAATGGGTTGTAATACTTACTTTTTTATAGCCAATTTCCTTTTACGTTATCCATGCGTCATTACCTACACAATACGTCCATCAATATTGTGTGCCAAAAGTGTATTCTGAATGTTGTGCGAATTGCGGTTTAGTATGTTAATCTAAAGATGCGTATTCCGTTGAAGATAAGCCGAAAGAACAGGCGGCAATACGTATAAACTTATAGTGGTACTGGAACCGACAGAGAGTTTGGTCGGTGGCCGAAAATAACGTCTGGCGAAAAGAGAGCATGCTGAGTAAATCAATTTACGACCTAACGAGGTCAAAGATAACCCAACATGCTCAATTGAAATTAGCTTTCCCAACTATCGAGCCCCAGCAGTTTACGGCCCAGTTCTGAGAGTTCGGCGGTTTGATGACGTTCTTTTTCCCAGTTGCGCGGATCACCGGGAAAGGCATAACCTTCGGGTGCCTGCCGGTCGCGCCAGGACGTAATGCGCCATTGACGTAGTGCTTCGTTTTCTTCCTGAGCGGGCATCATCGAAATATATTGGGCAATACGTACCTTATCGGTAGATAGGTTTGGGCGAATACCGTGTGGTTGTGTACTGTTAAAAATCAGCAGATCGCCCGCTTCCATTTTCACTTTCACGAAATCAAATCCGGTTGTATCAGGTTTGAAGCGATTTCGGTCGGCGGGTTGGGTCAGTTTCCAGGTGTCGTATGTCCGGTATAATTCCGGAATGCACTGAAAACCACCCATATTTTCGTCGGTCTGGTCGGCCAGAGCCAATACGCCCTGCACATTCTGCGGACGAGTTTCCGGGTCGTAATCCCAATGAATAAACCCTTTGAACTCATGCCCCGGTCGAACCGGGAAATTCAGATTCGCCCGGTCGATGGTAACCCATAGTTTTTCGGTACCCCAAATGTCGACGAAAGCATCATAGATACGTTGCTGCTGCCGGTTATCCCATTCATACTGATGATTATATAATTCGACCATGCCGCTGTTGGTCAGTTCTTTCATCTGCATCTCGGCCCTTGGTGGTGCATACCATGTAGCAGCATCCTTCGGATCTTTTTCTTCAAACTCCCATAGGAAGTTCGCTAACCGTTCTGCCTGCTCTTTTGGTACAGCCTGTTTTATGATGATATAGCCGTTGTGTTTCCAGAAAGCCCAATCTGCTTCCGATAACACACGTAACGGCTGCCCGTTCGAGCGGTCATTGAGGGAAATTTTACTGCTAGTTGCCGTTGACGGATTGCCCGGAATGTCTTTGTGCGCATTGTCAGGCACCATAGTCGGAACCATCGTGGGTTGTATCGTTTCCATATGTTTAGGATTTTTCAGCTATTTTGTTGAAACAAAGTTAGGGTAATGTAGCATCTCATTTCCACACCGATACTGCTCATTTTTTGCACTATATTGTTGTAATGCTACGTAGTGAAAGCTATATTTATAAATAATGCACAAATTTTGTGACTCATATTACCTGAATGCTACGTTCAGTACGTTCGCCTTTAGAATCTCATGAATTTGTATGAAGATTGCGTTTGAGGAAATAAGCCCCGATGCCAACAGCTCGTTTCATATCCTGGAAACGCCCCGGCTGAGCGATGTTTTTCTATGGCATTACCACCCCGAATACGAGATTGTATACATAACCGGAGCCAACGGAACCCGGCATGTGGGCGATCATATTTCGCGGTACGAAGGCAGCGACTTGGTATTTATCGGCCCTAATATTCCGCACCTGAATTTTGATTATGGTGTGCGAACCGACCATCGAAAAGTAGTTGTTCAACTGAAAGAATCGTTTCTGGGCGATCAGCTTTGGAAAGCGCCTGAATTTGCGGCCATCGCGCAACTGTTTGAGCTGGCTCGAACCGGCATTTCGTTTCATGGCGAAACCAAGCGACGTATCGGTGAGCAACTCGAAACATTGCCCAACCTGCCGCCTTTCGAGCGATTGATGACCTTACTGACTATTTTTCAGCAACTGGCGATAAGTTCCGAACGCACCATTCTTCATGGAAAACCCGTCAGTGCTACGTACAAACTGAAAGAACAGCAGCGGCTTCGACGTGTATATCAGTTTATCGAAGAAAATTACCAACGACAACTTACCATTGATGAAGTTGCCGACGTAGCAAATCTGACAAAAGCGGCTTTCTGTCATTATTTCAAACGGATGACCCATCTGACGTTCACGCAGTTTCTGAATCAATATCGTGTTCATCAGGCGCAGCAACTGTTACTGCTCGATAGTAACGTAACGGAAGCCTGCTTTGCCAGCGGTTTCGAAAGTCTATCGTATTTCAACAAGATTTTCCGGCGTGTTACGGGTGAAAATCCGCTTCAGTTTAAAAAGAAACACTACGTCTGAACGTATCAATAGAATCGACCTCAACATAAATTTCATCTACGCTTCGTTCGTATTTGCGTAGTATTGCAGGATAAAGGTCGGAACTCGCCAGTCAGTGGTCTACAGGAAAAACAAGGCTACTGAGTGATAACGATCGACCAGTAACGTATCGATTAGTTTTATGTCAGACCAGAAACCGCTGATTTTAGTAACGAACGACGATGGCATTACAGCCTACGGAATTCGGACGTTAGTTGAACTGATGAAACAACTCGGAACGGTAGTTGTTGTAGCGCCCAACAGCCCGCAGTCGGGTATGGGACACGCTATTACAATTGCCAATCCAATCCGACTTTATCCAACCGATTTATACGGCGACGTACCCGCCTATGAATGCTCCGGTACGCCTGCCGATTGTGTGAAACTGGCTAAACACCACGTACTGAAAGATCGAGCTCCGGATTTGGTGGTCAGTGGCATCAATCATGGCAGTAATTCGGCAATCAGTATTTTGTATTCGGGTACGATGTCTGCCGCTATTGAGGCTGCCATTGAAGGTATTCCGGCGATTGGCTTTTCGCTGAACGATTTCACGCGGCAACCTGATTTTTCGCATACGCACGAACATATCCTGTCCATTGCTCGTAATGTATTAGAGAAGGGCATCAAACCCGGTACGGCCCTAAATGTGAATTTTCCGGCGCGTGGTGCTGAACCGTTGCAGGGGATTCGTATCTGTCGGCAGGCTAATGCCAAATGGCAGGAAGTATTCGATGAACGGCGCGACCCACATGGCCGTCGTTATTTCTGGCTGGCTGGCGATTTTGTCAATTTCGATACCCACGCCGAAGATACCGACGAGTACGCACTGGCCAACAACTATACATCGGTTGTGCCCTGTCAGTATGATCTGACGGCCTACAGCATGATGGACGAATTGAAAAACTGGAAACTTTAAGTATGTAGGATGTATGATATAGGATGTATAATGTATGATGGACAAAGGGGGCTTACATCCTATATCATACATCCTATATCATACATCCTATATTATACAGCAACGCATGGCTCTCTTAGGAAGTTTGCTAAAAAACGGTATTCGACTAACGAATGTCGTTCGCTTGCGGAAAGTAAATCCGCTACGTCAACAACGAAAAACTTTTCGTAAACTGGTTCAGAAAGCGCAGTTTACGGATTTTGGAACAACGTATCGTTTCGGTGATTTGCTACGTGCCGTCGAGTTTGGCACCGAGCGCGAATACTACGAAAAGTACAAAGAATTTGTTCCTATTCATGATTATAACAAGATGTTCGACGGCTGGTGGAAACGCACACTGGCCAACGAACGTAACGTTACGTGGCCCGGTCGGGTGAAATATTTTGCCTTAAGCTCTGGTACGTCCGAAGCGGCTTCGAAATACATTCCGGTCACTAAGGCCATGTCGAAGGCAATTCAGCGGACAAGTATTCGCCAGATACTCACGCTTGGCAAATACCAGAACCTACCGTCAACGCTCTACGAAAAAGGGTACCTGATGCTTGGGGGCAGTACCGAACTCAGCGTGCGCGAAGGCCATTTCGAAGGTGATTTGAGTGGTATTACGGCAAGTCAGATTCCATTCTGGTTTCAGCGATTTTACAAGCCCGGTAAAGAAATTGCGCAGGAACGTGATTGGGCATTAAAGCTTGACGAAATTACCGAACAGGCAGCAAACTGGGACATTGGCTACGTAGTGGGAGTTCCGGCATGGATTCAGTTGCTGATGGAAAAAATCATTGCCCGCTACAACGTAAAAACTATTCACGATATCTGGCCTAATCTGATGGTATTCTGTCATGGTGGCGTATCGTTTGAACCGTATCGGGCGGGTTTCGAGAAGTTGCTGGCGCATCCGATCACATATATCGAGACGTATCTGGCTTCCGAAGGCTTTATTGCGTATCAGACGCATCCGAATGCCGAAGGAATGCAACTAGTGTTGAACAACGGGCTATTTTTTGAATTTATTCCGTTCAACGAAAAAAACTTCTCGTCGGATGGTGAACTGACCGAAAATCCGGAAACCCTGATGATTGATCAGGTAGAAGAAGGTAAAGAATACGCGCTGCTGCTGTCGACCTGTTCGGGGGCGTGGCGGTATCTGATTGGTGATACCATTCGATTTGTCAATAAAAGTCAGGCTGAAATTGTCATTACCGGACGTACCAAGCATTTTCTGAGCCTTTGCGGAGAACACCTCTCGGTCGATAATATGAACAAGGCCATTGAAATGGTTTCAGATGAACTGAGCGTTTCGATACGTGAGTTTACGGTAGCTGGTGTGGCACATGATACGTTGTTTGCCCATAACTGGTACATTGGCACCGACGACAAAGTTGATGCGACCGACTTCCGCGACCGACTTGACAACAAGCTTAAAGAATTGAACGACGATTACGCCGTTGAACGTAGACACGCCCTGAAAAACATTACCGTAACTGTTCTTCCCGCTAATACCTTTTATGATTGGATGAAATCAAAAGGAAAGATGGGGGGGCAGCATAAATTTCCCCGCGTACTGAAAAAAGGATTGATTCAGGAGTGGGAGAAGTTTTTAAAGAGCGAATGAGTGAAAGAGCGCAAGTGTGTCACACTTGCGCTCTTTCACTCATTCGCTCTTTAAAATTACCAGTTCAACGCTTTAGTGAGCGGTTCCAGCAGACGATTATAAGCGATATTAGCCGCTCCGATAAGGAAAACAACGCCTGTGGTGCGGTTGAAAATTTTGACAACACGGGGTGTAAATAGCCGCTTGAGCCGGTTGGCGTAGTAAGCCAAAGCCGATTCGGTGGCGAAAACCCCAACCAGCGAAGCGATCATAAACGCATATTGCTGGGCTTCGGTGTAATGTAAATGCGACCGGATATAAGCTACAATAGCCACCCAGGCTACGAAGTTGACCGGATTGAGCGCATTCAGGAAAAAGCCCGTCGAGAAATAATAAACGAAGTTGCCAAACCGGGTTTTCGGGTACGCCAGACGGGGCGTTCCTTTTAGAATATTGACCAATCCCAAGGCTACAAGAAAGATCACGCCAACAATAGCCATCAGATTCTCAAAACCCTGAATCTTAGGAATAAATGAGGTGCCGACCAGAGCGGCAATGACGAAAATTATATCGCCGACAATAACACCCATTACCATTTTTAGCCCTGAGCGAAATCCGTTATCGACGCTATTTTGAATTAAGGCGAAAAAAACTGTTCCAAACGTAAGGCATAGGGCAACGCCCAGTAAAAAGCCGAAGAGAATTGGTAAAAACACAGATTGTAAATTGTATAGTTGTACGGTTATACAGTCGTAAAGTTGTTTTCCGGCAATAGGTGTAGACTCGCTACCTATCTATCGGACTATAACTGTACAACTAGTTAAACGCTATAACTGTTAGATTCCCCGTAATCGGGCAACGATTAGCAAAGCACTTACGCTGAGCGCATCGGTAATCTGGCTGGTCATAGCCATATTAACTGCTTCAGCTAAGGGAAGCTTCCAGACACGAAGTTCTTCCGTTTCTTCGGGGGCGCGTTCGCCCTGAACAAGGTCTTCGGCAATGTAGAGAAAGCCCTCTTCGTCGGTAGCCGAATTTGATGTGTGAATACGGGCAATTTGTGTCCACTTGCTGGCTATCAGGCCCGTTTCTTCCTGCAATTCACGCTTGGCAGAATCGAGCGGCTCTGTGCCGATAGGGGAGCCACCTTCCGGAATTTCCCAGGAATATTCGTTCAGTGTGTATCGGTATTGACCAACCAGATACGTATTACCCTCGGCATCGATAGGCACTACGCCAACGGCTTTATTTTTAAAACTAACAACACCATAAATGCCCGGTGTACCGGCTGGTGTTACTACGTCTTCGTGGCGAAGTGAAAGCCACGGATTTTCATATTTGACCGACGAATTTAGCGTTTGCCAGGGATTATCGGTTGCATTTACATGATCAGACGTTTCAATCGAAACATTCTTATTTGATGAAGAGCTATCAGTCATCTACAACGAAAAGGTTGTTCTACAGCGACAAAGGTAGCCGCTTTCGGTAATACGTAGCATAACTATTATTTCGCTGGTAGTTGTTAATATGCTACGTATTGTATAAAAAAAAGACACTATTGAAATTTAATTAAAAGATAGCTGGGATCACTGGTCGCTCCTGCTAAATCGGCTATCTTCGGACTGGTACATAATCTAACCAATTTCATGCACAACAAACTACTCTTAACCAGCCTGTTGCTGGGAGGCTCGCTGCTTGCCAATGCTCAGGAAGAGAAACTGGATATGGCGACTATCCAGAAAATTAAAACCGAAGGAATACAAAAATCGCAGGTGATGGAAACGGCTTTTTACCTGACCGATGTAAGTGGCCCCCGGTTGCAGGGACCCGGTTTTATGAAAGCCGCGAACTGGGCTAAAGACAAATTGACGGGATGGGGCTTGCAGAATGCGCGGCTGGAACCGTGGGGAGAATGGGGGAAAGGCTGGACTGTTGAACGCTGTTATCTGGCCATGACGGCTCCTTACTACAAGTCAATTATTGCGGTGCCCAGAGCCTGGAGTGGCAGTACCAATAAATTACAGGCTGCTGAGATTCTGTACATTAGTTCAACTGATACCACAGCCCTGGAAAGTTATCGGAGTAAACTTAAAAACAAAGTTATTCTGATCGATCAGTCGTATAAAATTCCGCCCACTTTCAAAGCTGATGCGGCTCGATATACCGACGAAGAATTGCAGAAAATGGCTAACGAAGCACCACCCAGCCAACGTAGCGAGGGCGATACTACGTTCCGGAGTCGTATACGGGCGATGCGTACCCAAAATGCTTTTAACCAGAAAATGCGGAAACTCGCCAAGCAGGAGGGCGCAATTGGGATGCTCAGCACCACCCAGAATAGTATCGACGGTACGTTGTTTGTTAGTGGCGACTACGCTAACGCGGCAATCGGTGCTACACCCGACGATCTGGCCGATCTGTCGATAGCTGTTGAAGATTACCTGACCCTTTGCCGACTCATGAAAGCGGGCGTGCCCGTTAAGCTGGACGTCGACGTAAAAACAAAGTTTTTTACCGACGATACGAAAGGATATAACGTACTGGCCGAAATACCGGGTACTGACCCAAAACTGAAAGATGAAATCGTGATGCTGGGTGCTCACTTCGATTCGTGGCATGCCGCAACTGGCGCTACTGACAATGCCGCTGGAAGTGCAGTGATGATGGAGGCCGTTCGAATCCTGAAAACGATTGGCATTAGCCCGCGACGTACCATTCGGATTGCACTCTGGAGTGGTGAAGAACAGGGATTGCACGGTTCTAAAAATTACGTAAATAATCACCTTGTTGATGCATCGAACAAGCTGACAAAAGAAGGCGATAACATTGCCGCTTATTTTAACCTCGATAACGGAACTGGTAAAGTTCGGGGCGTTTATCTGCAGGGTAATCAGGCCGTTGGCCCAATTTTCTCACAGTGGCTAAAGCCGTTTAATGAGTTGGGTGCTACCACCATTACGCCTAAAAATACGGGTGGCACCGACCACCTTTCGTTCGACCGGGTTGGACTGGCCGGATTTCAGTTTATTCAGGACCCGATTGAATACAGCACCCGCACACACCATACCAACATGGATACCTACGACCATCTGCAACCCGACGATCTGAAACAGGCAGCAACCGTAGTGGCTGGATTTGTATATAACGCGGCAATGCGCGATCAAAAACTTCCTCGTAAAGCCCCTGTTGCTCAGGCTGCACGGTAATAGCTACGTAGTATCATCAAATAATTCAGGCTGATACGATACGTAACGATTTACGGGAACGTAGCAGCCTGAATTATTTTTAACCTGTCATTCAAGAGCGAATCTTTCAACATGAAATTTACTGGCCTTATTTTTCTCTTTCTGCTACTCTTTCGGTTTAGTCAGGCACAACCTATTCGATATGAGGTTTCATTTCCAAACGCCATTCACCACGAAGCGCAGATCAGCCTGACGGTTACGCAATTGCCTAAACAGACGGCTATTTTTCGGATGAGCCGTTCGTCGCCGGGGCGTTACGCTACGCATGAGTTTGGTAAAAATGTCTACAACGTAGTGGCAACGGATGAGCAGAATCAGCCGCTTGTTATTACCCGAACCGATGGCGATGTGTATACCGTTCCGACGCACAAAGGAACGATAAAACTCACGTATACAATTTTCGGAAATTACCCCGATGGTACGTATATGGGCATCGATCCGCAAAGTATCCATCTGAATATACCCGCTACGTTTATGTGGGTCAAGGGATTGGAGCAACGTCCGATAGAAGTGAAATTCAACGTACCGGGCGAAAATATGGGCGTAGTAGCAACGCAACTCGTTTCGACTGGTGATCGCTTTACGTTTACGGCCCCCCATCTGCAATATTTCATGGATTCGCCCATAAAGATTGGTAAACTCAATGTCAAAGAGTGGCAACGTAGCAATAGTGATGGGAAGCCATTGACGTTTCGGGTGGCGCTGGAAGCTGCTGTTCCTGATTCGACAGCAGATGGTTTTGCGAAGAAAATCACCCGAATTGTTGATCAGGCGAAAGCCGTTTACGGTGAATTTCCCAAGTACGACTACGGTACGTATACGTTTCTGGCAAGCCTGAATCCCTACGTTCGGGGCGATGGTATGGAGCATCGAAATTCAACGATGATTGCGGTGCCAATTGCGTTTACTGGAACAGAACGTGTACTGGGCGTATTTGCCCACGAATTTTTTCACTCCTGGAATGTAGAACGTATCCGCCCCAAAACGCTGGAGCCGTTCAATTTCGAGAAAAGCAACATGAGTTACGAGCTCTGGTTTGCCGAAGGATTTACCCAGTATTACGGAGAATTATTGCTGGTGCGTGCCGGACTTACGCCTGTTGAAGACTACACACGCATTCTGACTAGCATTGTATCGGGCAAGCAACTGACGCCCGGCGGTACGTATTACTCGCCAATCGACGCCAGTTGCCATGCTGTTTTTGTGGATGCCGGTGTTTCAATTGATCGGTCGAATTACGCCAACATGTTCACTTCGTATTATACGTATGGGGCCGCCGTTGCGCTGGCGCTCGATCTGGAGTTACGGCAACGGAATTTATCGCTCGATACGTACATGCAGGCTGTCTGGCAGCGTTTTGGTAAAACCGAACAGCCCTATACGGTCGATGGGTTGCAGACGGTTTTGGCGCAGGTAACAACGCCCGATTATGCCCGTTCTTTTTTCAGTAAATATATATACGGACACGAACCAATTGATTATACTACGTTGCTGGCAAAAGCTGGTTTAACCATTAAAAAAGCGCAGGAAGGCAAAGCTTGGGTGGGTAATATTCGATACACCGAGTCCGAGAAAGGGCCGATGTTGAGTGTCAGTACGGTTCGGGATACACCGTTTTACAAAGCCGGAATCGATATTGATGACGTTATTACGTCTATTGGTGGCCAAACTGTTGCCAAATCGGCTGACGTTACGTCGGTTTTGAATCAACGTAAACCCGGTGAAACAATTGACGTAGCTTATCTGCACCGAGGTGAGGCTAAAACTGCGTCTGTTATGTTAATCGAAAATCCCGCGATTCTGGTTGAGCTGGCCGAAAAAGCAGGTCAATCAGTTACGCCCACCATGCAGGCTTTTCGCGATAAGTGGCTAAATGCGAAGGCTGTTAACTAAAGTTATCAGGTGGATGGTTAAATCGGGGGAAAAATAGCTTTCAGATAAAACAGGAGTAACGTAACCGTATTACGTAGTACTGTTTTATCAGAAAGCTGACCCGCCGAAATGAAGACGTTTATCATCTACTGCCTAATTATTTGGGCAACCGTATTGGCTCCAAATTCTTCACTTTTTGCACAGGAGTCAAACTTTCGTTGGGAACAGGTCGCGCCAGGTGTCTGGAAAAGTGCCGCAGGTGTACCCGAAACTATAACCCCTTTGTCGATTGCAGGCATAACTCCTCGTCTGGATGGCCTGAAAAAATTAGGCGAAAAACCCTTTCCAAACGCGCTGGCTGAAAGCGTATTTCGACATACCGATGGGAAAACATACCTGCGATTTCCACTTAAAAAAGGTGAGCAACTATTTGGCTTAGGCTTGAATTTCAAATCGGTACAGCAACGTGGAACTATTAAAATGCTGCACGTCGATCATTACAACGGTAAAGACAATGGTCGTACACATGCACCCGTCCCGTTCTACGTATCGAGTCTTGGTTATGGAGTTCTGATTAACTCCGCCCGCTACATTACCGTCTATGCCGGAACGGGTGTTCGAGCCGACGGTAAAGACGTACCACCGGAAAAAGATCGTAACACCCAGCGCGACTGGAGCGCCCAACCCTACTCCGATGCGGTGGAAGTACTTGTGCCTGCGGCAGGAACCGAAGTGTATGTGTTTGCTGGTACCAATCCAATGGACGTAGTACAGCGGTATAATCTATATTGTGGCGGTGGTACGTTGCCGCCCAAGTGGGGACTGGGCTTTACACATAGAACACCAACCTTGTTTTCTGATGGAAAAATTTTGCAGGAAGTAGCTGATTTTGAGATGAAAGGATACCCACTCAGTTTCGTGGGGTTGGAGCCGGGTTGGCAATCGCATTCCTACCCGAACAGCTTTGTCTGGGATAGCACCCGATTTCCAAAACCAAAACAGTTTCTCGATGAATTACTGGCGAAAAATATTCGGGCCAATCTGTGGATGAATCCATACGTATCGTCGCACTCGCCTATTTTCAGAGACGTATTACCGTTTACGGCTTCGCACATGGTTTGGGTGGGGCGTGTGCCGGATTTTACGATGGCAAAGGCTAGAGATCTGTATCAAGATTTATTTACGAAACAGCATCTCGCAAATGGTATTTCGGGCTATAAAGTCGATGAGGTCGACGGTTATGATAACTGGCTCTGGCCCGACGTAACAACTTTTCCGTCAGGGATTAATGCTGAACAGATGCGCCAAATTTATGGGTTGCAATTTCAGAAAATGACCGATGGCTGGTTTCGGCAGCAAAATCGTCGGACGTATGGACTAGTACGTGGTTCAAACGCTGGTGCATCGGCCATGCCTTACGTCATTTATAACGACTATTACGATCACCGCGATTTCATTACGGCGCTCTGTAGTAGCAGTTTTATTGGTGTATTATGGACTCCAGAAGCACGCTCGTCGAAAACATCGGAAGAATGGCTTCGGCGTATGCAAACCGTTTGTTTTTCGCCGATGGCCATGCTCAATGCCTGGGCCGACGGAACAAAACCCTGGACGTTTCCGGACGTAGCACAGGAGGTAAAAGACGTCATGCTGCTACGTATGCAACTCCTGCCGTATCTGTACACTACGTTCGCACAATATCACTTCGAGGGAAAACCACCGATTCGGGCGATGCAACTAGTCGATGGCTTTACGTTTAATAATGAGGCCGTGAATGGTCAATTAAATTCGATCGATAATCCGTATGCAATGGCTACTCGGAAAGATTTGAACGATCAGTTTATGGTTGGGGATTTCCTGCTGGTAGCACCGCTGTTTGCCGGTGAAAAAATGCGCAAAGTGGTATTGCCCGCTGGCAAATGGTACGATTTCTACACGGGGAAACTAGCTGGAGAAGCTGAAATTATTGAAATCACTCCCGGACTCGCCAAAATCCCATTATTTGTGAAGGAAGGTGGCATCATTCCGATGATTGCGCCTGTTGTTCATACACCAACTAAAGATCAGAAATTACCGTTGACGGTACGTTTGTACGGGAAAAAAGAAGCAGAATGGTCTCTATATGACGATGATGGAGAGACGTTTGATTACGAAAACGGTACGTATACCTGGACGCGGCTTGAGGTGAAAAGAAATAAAAACGGTACGTTACTTGGATCATGGAATCCTACTAAGAATACGGGCTTTCACTATACTACTGTTGACTGGGTATTTATGACTCCATAAGTCCAGTAGGATAGTATAAATTGTTGATTTGTTAAAAATTAACCACGTAATGAAACGCTTCTGTTGATGCTTTGAGCCTATCTGATTTATCTCCGTTGAATGGAAACAAGGCCGTAAATCCCTGCTGAAATCTTTATCTTTGCACTACCAAACACGATTTCATCAGGCTTCGATGAGTGCCAATCAACAAACTAAATATCGCTGGATGGGTATCTCGCTGGGGCTGAGTATTGTCCTGCTGATTCTCAAATTCACAGCGTACTTTTTAACGTATTCAACGGCAATTCTGACCGATGCCGTTGAATCGATTGTGAACGTAATAGCTAGCGGATTTGCCTTTTACAGTATCTATCTCGCTGGGCAACCCGCCGACCAGAACCATCCGTATGGTCACGGTAAAATTGAGTTCCTTTCATCCGGTTTTGAAGGGGCGATGATTTTATCGGCTGGTCTGGTTATTATCTGGCAGGCTATTCTGAGTTTTTTCGAGCCAAAGGTATTAAGCAATCTTGATTGGGGGCTAGTGTTGGTAGCGGTAACGGCTTTGGCCAATGCATTTGTCGGCTGGATGCTCATTCGAACAGGACGAGCAACCGATTCTGCCGCGCTTACTGCCGATGGAAAACACCTCCTGACCGATACGTTCAGTAGTGTAGTGGTTATGATTGGTGTGGCGTTGGTATGGCTGACTGGCCAGTTGTGGATCGATAGTGCATTATCGTTAGTGCTGGCCGTCGTGATTATATACAATGGCTCTACAATTACACGTCAGTCGGTTGCTCGGTTAATGGATGAAACCGATATTCCGACACTTCATCGGGTTGTTGACCAATTGAATTCCCACAAAGACAATAATTGGATTGATGTCCATAATTTACGGGTTCAGAAATATGGGGCCGACCTTCATATCGACTGCCATCTTACCTTGCCGTATTACTGGGAATTGCATCAGGTTCATGATGAAGTGCATCACTTTGAGGACACATTGAAAGATGGTAACCAAGGAGAAGTTGAGATTTTTGTACATACCGACCCCTGTCAGAAAGAGTGTTGTCACTATTGTCGGGTAGTGAACTGCCCAGTACGTGCTTTTGCTTTTGTACAAGACGTAGAATGGACGGCAGAAAATTTGCCCCTCAATCAAAAGCATTTTGTGCCCCTCACCCTGCCTATTACGGATTAAGTTTCCAATATACGGATTGTGTATCATTAAAGCCGAAACATGGCTTTGACTCTGTAAGTAAATTTTACTATTCTTTTACCATTCGGTGGATTGGTAATTGCCGAAAAATAAAAATAGGACTATGATCTATAATTCATTAACGTAATATTAATGAGTTACCTTACTTTTATATATTCACTTTCAGGATTTGTTGGGTTCATAAAGTTGTACTATAGCAATTTTTTAAAGAAGATTACGTATGAAAAAGCTCTTCTATTTATTTATTGTATTGCTAAGTAAGCCATTAGCAGCCCAGAATAACACATTTTTAGGCTCCAGAGCAGGGATAAACAATTCTACGGGTATTGCTAATACGTTTGTTGGTAATCAGGCTGGCTTTAGCAGTACTACAGGGCAGGCGAATGTGTTTGTAGGTAGTCAGGCTGGGTATAGCAACACATCCGGAATAGGTAATCTATTTCTGGGCCAGCAGGCTGGTGCCAACAGCAATGGTTCCTACAACCTGTTTATTGGGAACGGTTCAGGAAACGGTAATACCAGTGGAGAGGGCAACACGGCTATCGGAGATGGGTCGTTTTATAATAATTTATCTGGACTTGAAAACACCGCCATCGGCCGGTATGCAGGCATCAATAATACGACAGGTTCCCGAAATACCTTTATTGGGGTAGCCGCTACCAATCCGGTGGGCAGCGGTAACCTGACTAATTCGACGGCTATCGGTTTTAATGCTGCCGTAACAGCCTCCAACTCCATGATTCTGGGTAATACTCAGGTGAATGTGGGTATCGGCAATACGGCTCCTGCCAACAAGCTGGAGATCACCAAAGGGGCGGCTAACCAGTCGGGTTTACGGTTTACCAATTTAACCAGTTCCTCTCCGGCCAGCGTAACGAGTCAGTATAAATTTCTGACCGTGAATGCACAGGGGGATGTGATTCTGGGCAGTTTGAATACATCTACTCGTGAAGGCGTTGCTGAAACATTATGGCAGCGGAAAGGGACATTTCTGCAAAGCGTTCAGAATGACGCTGTTATAATCGGTGAGGGGGTGAGTAAAACGCCAGCGGGTTATAATCTGTTTGTAAGCAGAGGGATTTTGGCGGAGAAAGTGAAAGTTGCTGTAAAAAATACCTCTGATTGGAGCGATAAGGTTTTTGACGATACGTATGAGTTGAAGGGATTACCTGAAATAGAAAATTACATAAAAGCGCACAAACATTTGCCGGGAATTCCTTCTGCTCAGGAGATGGTGGAAAAAGGAAACGATTTGCATCAGACGGACGCCAAGTTGCTGGAAAAAATTGAAGAATTAACGCTCTATACTATCCAATTAGAAAAAGCGAATCGAGAGCAGAAATCAATTAATGACCAACATCAACAAAAACTTCAGAAACAACAAGTCGAAATTGAGGAGTTACGGCAAATGATGAAGTTGTTAATGAAAGATAAATAGAATCTTTAAAGCGAATAATTTGAAATCAGTCACTTAAGATTTTGTTGGTACAACGGCTCAACTACTCTCTGATTACAGGTAAGAGAAAAGTATAAGCGCATTTGATCTTAGCTTCAAAACTTGTTACTAGTCTTATTGAATGGTGCCAATTGTAGAACTATTTAGTTTAGTTTTACAATTGGCATTTTTATTAATATTAAATATAACAAAACTATGAAAAGGACTACTATAAGAATCAGAAGAATGTATATGCTTGCCATGTTGCTAGGCTTAACTGGAGGGCTACAGGCGCAAATTCGGGTAGGTATGCCTACGGGCGTGGTTGAGGGATCGGCTACACTTGATGTCAATGCTGGCGCTTATCCATCAGGTAGCCCATACCGTGGTTTACTGATGCCAAAAGTAAACACGTCTCAGAGAAATCAGATTCAAAGTCCTGCAACTGGTTTAATGGTTTTTAATACGAGCACCAATCAGATAGAAGTAAATACAGGTACGCCGGGAGGGCCAGTCTGGACTCCGGGAGGGGCTGTTAGTGGCGGTGGTGGTGGTGGGAGTAGCTGGAATCTATCAGGTAATGCTGGAACAAGTGGTGGTAATTTTTTAGGAACCACAGATAATGCTCCTCTGTATTTTAGGGTGAATAATCAGAACTCAGGCCAGATCAATGTATCGCAAAATAATACCGGTTTAGGTTATATTTCGATGAATTTAGCTACTACGGGTCTGGGAAATTCGGCTTTCGGATCGTTGGCATTAACCAATAATACGTCTGGAAATTATAACACAGGAACGGGTTTACAGGCACTAACAACAAATACTACAGGAACCGGAAATACGGCTTTTGGAGCAACTGCTTTACAGTTTAATGTAGGCGGTAATTTTAATACAGCCGCAGGTTATCAGTCATTAAGAAGCAATACGGCGGGTATAGGAAACACTGCTGTTGGAGCCGTTGCATTGTTGGCCAATACAACGGGGTCAAATAATACGGCATTGGGACAGGTAGCTTTGAACAAAAATATATCCGGCGATCAAAATACGTCTATAGGCGCTGGTACTATGGAAAATAATACTACTGGTTATCAAAATACAGTAGTAGGGTTCAATGCTTTGAAAACCAATACAACAGGATATGTAAATACGGCTGTGGGAATAGATGCTTTATATAACACTACAGTAGGGTATGCTAATACAGCTATTGGAGCTTCGGCTTTAGAAGATAATATAGAGGGAGGTGGGAATATGGCTGCCGGAGTCCTCGCGTTAAGTATTAACACAAATGGGGTAAACAATTCTGCAGCAGGTACTAATTCATTACGGTATAATGTTACCGGAAATTATAATTCGGCTCTTGGTTACGATGCAGGACCGCCTTCTGGAAGCGGAAATTTATCAAATACTACTGCAATTGGCGCAAATGCCAAGGTAAATGCGAGTAACACAATTGTGTTGGGCGACAATCAGATTTCGTCGCTACGTTGTAACGTAACATCAATATCAACGCTTTCTGACAAACGTATTAAGGAATCTATCAAAGCCAACGTACCAGGGTTAGGCTTTATTACCCGTCTGAATCCTGTTACGTATTACGTTAATAAACAGAAAGAGGCTCAATTAGTTGGGTACAATACGACCAATATTCAGCCAGATAAAGTACGCCATAGTGGTTTTCTGGCGCAGGACGTTGAAGCCGCAGCAAAAGCCGTCGGCTATGATTTTGAAGGGGTAAAGCAGGAAGAAGGTGGAAAATACTACACGCTTGGTTATACACTATTTGTAATACCACTCGTACAGGCAGTAAAAGATTTGAACACGGAGGTAGAACAGCTTAAAGCGAAAGTTCAGGCAAGTGAAACAGCTTATAATCAATTGGCCGCACAGGTAAAACAAATGCAGGATGTACTTGGGGTGAAAAGTGCAGAAAAAGCAGCTAAGGCAAGTAAGAAATAGAAACCTTATCCGATTTCCGGAAAGGAATATAATTAACGTAATTGGCCCTATATACGATTTGTGTATAGGGCCAATTTTTTTGACTACTTGCGTACTACGTCTGATACAAACGGAACGAGTAAAACAGTTAAGCATGCATAGCAAACTGCGGGTAAGGCAAGAATGGCAGCCGTTATAATGGACAGTAGATAAAAACTAGATACATAAAGTTCATAACTGGCCACCATCAATAGGCATGGAATAACTAACAAACTCAGCCAGCCAGTAAAAAAAATAGGATCAGCGATGGGGCCAGTACGTAGTGCCTGGGTGAAAAAATAAATAGTTGCCAGAAATGCGATAAAATCAATTCCCCAGAAAAGCCAAAGTAGTGCCATACTATTAATGACCCGGAATGGGCAGTTAAGTAGTTCGATGAAGTAAAACTAACTTCACCAATCTGGCCTTACTAAATCAATTTTATAATTGGGGCGTATGAATTGATAAATAGTAGATTTCGCTATTTATCAGGTTATTCCAAATTCCTGATCTAACCGATTAAAGTCTTACAGATAATCGACGATACGTTTTCCCGAAATACCTTTCTGGAATTCCTGACGTAATACAACCGCCCGGCGACGAGGATGTGTGGTTATATATTTAATACGCATTTTAAGCGCAAAACTGATCAACATATAACAGCCAAATAAACAACACAGAATCACCAGCGACATCGTATTGGATATATTCCGATGTAGCAGAAGGAACGTAATGGTATTGAATAATGACACGCCACACAATACCATAGTCGCTTCAATATGTGATAAACCATTGTCCAAAAGAATATGGTGCATGTGGTTTCGGTCGGCCGAAAAAGGTGATTTCCCTGAAAGAATTCTAACCAAAAAGACACGTAACGTATCAAAAATTGGAATGATTAGAATGACAATTGCAATAATCGGTGCATTAAAAAAGGCAGTTGGTTCGTAACGATAAGACGCATTTAAGCTAACGAAACGAACGGCAAAAAAGGCGAGCATGAATCCAATGATTAACGAGCCTGTGTTGCCCATAAAGATTTTGCTGGTTTTTGAAAAGTTAAACCGCAAAAAGCCGATTAGCGCGCCAGCCAGCGTAAATGCCAGACAAGACATTGTAAAGTGATTGGTTAGCAAAAACCATCCACCAAACGTAGCACTGGCTATTGTTGCAATGCCACCCGCCAAACCGTCGATGCCATCGATTAGATTTATAGCATTTGTTAAGGCGATGAAAATAAAGCAAGTAAGCGCTATTCCAACAATACCACTAATGTGGTAAAAACCGAAAATACCATATAGATAATCAACGCGTAAATCACCGAAGAAAATCAGAATCATAGCCGCTAAGACCTGAAAGAGAATCTTCTTAGTAGGGTCAATTCCGACTAAATCATCCTTGATTCCAATAAAGAACAGGATTGTCATACCTACAATGGAAAGATTGGTACGATAAATGTCGGTTTGATCAATGCTGGGCCACAGGAAATAGCCAATCAGTACGGCTGCGAAGATAGCAATGCCGCCAAACGTAGGCGTCGGAACCGTGTGTGACCGTCGTTCGCCGGTTTTTTCCATGAGCGATTTAAGCTCTGAAATCTTGATAACAACCGGAATTGAGACGATAGAAACAAACGTGGCCACCAGAAACGAAAGTATACACTGGTACAAGCCAAGTGTAAACAGTTCATCACTGAATTTATGTTGCAGGTACGCGATAAATAAATCAATATTCATAAGTCAGAACAGTTAAATGCAGGCGTTCTCACCAGGTTACCCCCAGTTTTTTTACTGAGGTGCTGTTTATTTCGATACCACTGTACACTTTACAGTACGATGATAGGTAAAATTCACAGCTTTATTCAAGTACTGTACTAAAATTTGATTAAACGGTTGCATCGGGTTTTGCGGGAGGCTTTGTCATATACTGCGTTATTTTACGTAACGGTTTTAACCAAAGCGTGAAAAAATAGGGTTTCATTCCATTTAGTTTCCAGGCTAACTTATCGTCACGGTTGGCTTCCAGTCTATTCGATAAGCTACTGTTACTCACACCGCCCGCCCGCATTACAATCGTTACTTCATCCATGTAAGCAAGCTTAGCTTTATTTTTATGAATGAAACGTAATAGTAATTCATAATCGGCCGCACTCTTCATATCCGTTCGAAACAGTCCGTGTTGATCATAGAGCTCTTTTTTTGCGAAAAACGAAAGATGGCCGGGCATCCAACCCCACATAAAATCATTATCGCTATACCAGCCTGAACGCCAGTAGCGCTGTATTTTTTGGGTGTTATCGCGATGTACATAGATCATATCGCCATAAACAGCATCGCTGCCAGTACGTTCGAACGTAGCAACCATGTTCTCAATAACTCGATTATGCCGATAAAAATCGTCAGCATTGAGCAGCCCAATCACATCGCCGGTAGCCATACGAATACCCTTATTCATGGCATCATACAAACCTTTGTCCTTTTCGGATATAAATCGTGCAATTTTTGAACCGTATGATTTTACGATATCTACCGTACCATCTGTCGATTTTCCATCAACAATAATGTATTCAATATCAGAATAGGTCTGATTGAGAATTGATTCGATACAATCACGGATATGGCTTGCCCCGTTATAGACAACCGTTATAAGAGAAACTTTCACGAGTTAATGATTCGTTGACGAACCCAGGTTGCTGGATTCCCTTGATAAATACCATGCGCATTTAATGATCGCGTAGCCACTGAATTGACAGACAGAACAGCATGTGACTCACAGGTAACACCTGCACAGACAACCGACCGAGCACCAATCCAGACGCCATCAGCCAAAGTGATTGGGCGGGTCGTTAGATCGAACGTTGATCGACGATAATCATGATTACCTGTCAAAAGCATACTTCCCTGCGATAGGCAGGCATGGTCACCGATACGTACTTCACTCAAATTGTCGATCCAAACCTGTTCACCAATCCAGACGTGATTGCCAACCTGAAGTAACCATGGATACTTTATATTTACGGCTGGCTTAATCATTACA
The DNA here is from genome assembly GCF_054776875.1 of Spirosoma daeguense. Lineage (NCBI taxonomy): Bacteria > Pseudomonadati > Bacteroidota > Cytophagia > Cytophagales > Cytophagaceae > Spirosoma > Spirosoma daeguense. The sequence continues at coordinate 105,554 of NZ_BAAHBF010000005.1, read as the reverse complement.
CCTCGCCCAACTTTAGCACCAAACAAACGCAAAACAGTCAATTTTAATTTAACTGGAATGGGTAGGTACGTGTTCAGAAAGAAGGCATTGACTAAAAACCAAAGCACGACCTTCCATTTCGGCCCCGGATTGTACCAACTATTATCGAATCGGGATAAATCGGTTTTACCTGAAATCTCCGATTCCGAACGGCCATCACTGCTGATTGGCTTGTTCAAGTTTGTTTGGTCGGAGGTCTTTTCCATATTCCGTTCGGAAATAATTGATAAGTGCTTCTTTATCATCGCCAACCCGCAGTTTGACTTCCATTAGTTTGGCATCAACCAGAAAACGATACCAAAGTGCCTGTAAAAAACACCAAACGAGTCCCGGTCGTCCATCCAGAAATCCCATCCGGATAAAATACCGATAGATAAAGTAGAGAATCGGGCGCGTAAAGAAGGGCATCGATGCGTACTTCTCCTTTAGATAACGAATTCGCTGCTCCTGCGTGCCAAATAAACGGGGCTGTACCTTATCGGCTTGATCGAAATGGTGGCGATAATTCAGTAAATTAACCATTTCCAGAATTGTGTAATGGTTATGTTTCTGAGTCCACCAGGTCAGGTTATTTAAATTATGGTCAACAATGTCGTTGGCAAACTGAATTGATTCTCCTTTTGTCAGTTTAATGTGTTCATCGTGCCAAACCTGCTCGCAGAAACCATCGCCCCGTCGCCAAAGCCGGAGTAACCAGATGGGATAAAAACCACCATGACGCATCCATCGATTCAGGAAAAATACACGACGCTTTACATATACACCACCAACATGGCTTGGTAAGCCCATCAGACGCTGGTTAATTTCAGCCGCTAACTCAGGCATTACGTACTCATCAGCGTCCATCCGCATCAGCCAATCGGTCTCGAAAGGCGTATTGGCAATCCCGAAATTAAACTGAGTGGCATAGTTTACCCACGCATTCTGCACAACTATAGCTCCCATCGAACGGGCTATTTCTACAGTTTTATCGGTAGAAAATGAGTCGACGATGAATATTTTATCTGTGAATGGAAGCAGACTCTGTAAACAGCGAGTAATGTGCTTTTCTTCGTTATGCGTCAGAATAATGACAGATACGTCGGGCATACTCTAAGTTACTATTAATGCAATAAATAGCCGGAAGTGCTACTGCTTGTAGGAAAAAGGTGCTATTTTTACAAGATCCTCTGGCCGGTATATTAACCGTGCAATATTATAACTTTTTTTATAAGTGACAAAGCCAATGAAGCAACTTTACGTGGGTCTTATATTGTTTTTGTACTATTTTCCCGCCAACGCTCAACTAACATTCGATCAGGTTCCACACGATTTACAACTCTATCCACGTAACGCAAATAATCAGGCTGAAGTAGTTTTTAGTGGCAGAATGACTGCGTCTGGTTATACAAAAATTGCAGTTCAGTTACTACGTGAAGGGGCCATTTCAAACATGGTCAGCCAGACGCTGGCCCCAGCAGTTAATAACGCTACGTTCCGACTCGCCAATACCATAAAAGCAGAAGCCGCTGAGTATACATTTCGAGTTTATCTCTACAAAGGAACCGATTCCACACTTTTTACGACACGTCAGCGTATTGTCTGTGGCGATATTTATGTCATTCATGGTCAGTCGAATGCATTGGCCTCATCAGGATTGGAATCGTTATATTCGTTTAATTTTGATGATAAATACCTGCGAAATTGCACCTTCCCTTACGGCGTCGCGGTTAATGATATTCCGGCGTATATGAGTTGGTCTGCCGCGAAAGACCCGTTTGGGAGCGTTGGCGGATTTGGCTTGACATTTCAGCGACTAATTCTCCAGACCTATGGTATACCCACCTGTGTACTGAATGGTGCACAAGGCGGAACCGCAATTGCCGACCTGTCTGCACGCGATGCTACGAACCACGCTAACCTGAATACTATTTATGGCCGTTTATTGTACAGAGCTAAATGGGCAGGGGTGGATAAATCGATAAAAGCCATTATCTGGAAACAGGGAGAGGAAGATGCAGGTACTGGTCTGGCTGGCTACGATACCAAATTTGCTACGCTCTACAATCAGTTTCGGGAAGATTATGGCGATTGTCGAATTTACGTGAGTCAAATTAACTTGATGGCGCTGGCAGATGGAGCCTCGGCATTACGTGATTTTCAGCGACGTACGAAATATCTTTTTAAGAACGTAGAGACAATTGCTACGGTCGGTACGCCGGGCTACGATGGGGTTCATTACGATGGATTGGCGAATCAGCGGTTGGCTTTTGAACAATTCCGGCAAATAGCCCGCGATTTTTACGGATCAAAAGATACCTTACAGATCAATTCGCCTGATATAAAGAAAGTTTTTTATAATGCCCGAAAAGATTCTATTTCATTGGTGTTTGACGATCAGATGCAAATGGTCTGGAAGGCCGATACGAACTTTTATAGTTTCGCTACGGGAGCCATAACGTCGACACGTCTGCAAAAAGATTATTTCTACCTCGACAAGCAAACAGGATGGGTAACAGGGGGCGTAGCGCGCGGAAACCGTATTGTTCTGGGCTTGAAACAAGCAGCTTCAGCTAAAACGCTACGTTACTTGCCCGATTATTTTGCCGATCAGGCGTCGCCATTCTACAATGGACCAACATTGCGAAACACGTTGGGTATGCGCGCTTTTACGTTCGATAACGTAGCGATTGCCGATCCCATTACACCTGTCACTACGTTAGCTGCTAAACCAGTTTCTGATAAACAAATTCAGTTAACCTGGACAGCATCGGCTGGTGCACAGACGCAGGTGCTTGAACGCGCTGATGGCACACCCGCGAATTTTAAATCGGTTACTACGTTGACTGGAACGGCTACTACGTTTACCGATGCTACTATTCCTGATCCGTTCGGTACCTATTATTATCGATTACGAGCTTCAAGTGCTACGTCGGAATCGCTTTATAGTAACGTAGTAAACGCTCGTCCATTAGTGCTGGATATAGAAATAAAGTCCCCAACAGTACAGCTATTTCCCAATCCTGTTAGTACAGGCAGAATATTGAATCTGGTGGCTTATGAAACAGTATTTACAAAAGTACTGCTATACGACAGTATGGGGAGGACGGTGAAAAATTGGCAGGGAACCGCCACTAACACCCTTGCTCTTTCGTTAGAGAGTCTTCAGATTGGTACGTATATCGTGAAAGCGCAAATTGCCAGCGGGCAGATCATTAGCCAGAAAGTATCTGTTCTGAATTAGGATGGCTACGGGCATTCGGCTGGAATATGTACTTTTGCACGCAACTATTCTAACTTGTTTATGCGAATTGTGATTCTTACGCAGGATGATCCCTTTTATCTTGCCCGGAATATTGACTACCTGCTGAAAAAAATGCCGCCTTATGCCGAAGTCGTCGCAACAGTCGTTTTCGACGTATCGCCGTTTGGGAAGCGGGAAAGTTTTTTTGACAAGATGAAGAAAACGTATGACATCTTTGGTCTGCCATTTTTTATTCGTTACGGACTCAAATTTGTCGCGTCTAAATTAGACAGCGGCAACAATGTCCGAAAAATACTTACCGATCGAAATATTCCGCTTATTGCCATTGAGGGTGCTATTAACAAAGAGGAAAATCTAGATAAAATACGGGAATACAAGCCTGACTTGTTAGTATCCATTGCTGGTAATCAGATATTTAAACGTAAGTTGCTCGATATTGCTACGCATGGATGTATTAATCTGCATACAGCATTACTGCCTAAGTATCGTGGACTGATGCCATCGTTCTGGGTGTTACGTCATAACGAAACGCATACGGGGGTATCTGTTTTCTTTGTGGACGAGGGGATCGATAGCGGACCGATTCTGGTACAGAACAAACTGGCAATTGGCAATATGAGTCAGGCAGAGTTGATCGACGTAACGAAAAAAATGGGCATGGATGCCATTCTGGAAGCTATTGAAAAGGTTCACTCCGGAAAGTACGAACTTATTGAGAACGACGCGTCCCAAATGACCTATTTTACATTTCCTACTCGCGAAGACGTAAAAGCTTTCCAGGCTGCCGGAAAACGGTTTTATTAAATTTTTGCCGATAACGTCAATAGCTCCGGATTGTTAATTCCGCATTCTATCGACCCAAAATTGTCGACTGACGACTTACAATGAACATCCTGACTTTTGATATAGAAGAGTGGTTTCATATTCTGGACAATAAATCGACCAAAACCGAAGCTGACTGGGGTCAATATGAGACTCGGATTCACCGAAACATGGACCTGATCTTTAAGCTTCTGGACGAAACCAACAGCCGTGCTACGTTTTTTTGTCTGGGTTGGGTAGCCGATAAACACCCCGACGTAATTCGGCGAATCGACGCGGCTGGTTACGAAATAGCAACTCATTCGTACGCGCACCAACTGGCCTACGAACAAACACCTGCCGAATTTCAGTCTGATTTAGAACGGTCGATAAAGCATCTACAGGATTTGACGGGCAAAAAAGTGCGTTCGTACAGAGCACCCGGATTTTCGATCAAAGCGTATAATCGGTGGGTATTTCCAATTCTGATCGAACAGGGAATCGAGATTGATTGCTCTGTATTTTCTGCCCGGCGTGCGCATGGGGGCGATGCGTCGTTGGGTATGTTTGAACCGGGTTATTTGAATGTGAATGGTACGTTGTTGAAGGAATTTCCGATCAATACGCAACCTATATTAGGACAGGATCTTATTTTTTCGGGTGGCGGTTATTTTCGGCTATTTCCATACAGCCTCATCAAACAATTGACCCGGCAATCTAACTACGTAATGACCTATTTTCACCCACGTGATTTCGACGCCGACCAACCGATGATTCCGGGGCTTAGTCGTGCCCGACAGTTTAAGTCGTATTATGGTTTGAAAGGATGCTGGCCTAAACTAAAGCAATTGCTTCAGGAGTTTCCTTTTGTCGATCTGGCTGAAGCTGACCACCAAGTCGACTGGAAAAACGTATCAAGTAAGGTTGTAGCGTTATAAAGTTGCAGGGTTATGGAGTTATAGGGTTATAAAGTTGTAGGGTTGTAAAGTTAGGCTCGAACGCCATCACACTTTACAACCCTACAACTTTATAACCCTATAACTTTATTTTTTTACAATTTTCGCATATTCGTCGAGCAGACGTTTCGCCACGATTTCGATGTCATATTGCGCTTTCAACAAAGCAGTTGCATTCTGGCTGAGTTGCTGACGGCGGGCATCATTACCAAGCATTCGCTCTAGACCAGCCCGAACTCCTTCGGGGGTTAATTCTACTAATTCGGCGGCTTCGTGTTCACGTATTGTCTCGCCAAAACCGACCCGATCAGAAACCAGCGCTGGCGTTCCGGCGGCCATTGCTTCCAAAACGGCCATTGAGAAACCTTCTGAGTAGGAGGGAAGCGTGAATAAATCGGCACCTGCGAGAGCGGCTTTTTTGTCTTCTCCCGTTAACATTCCCACAAGCCGAATCGAATCTTCGAGTTTGTGTTGAGCTATAAATTGCCGGGCAGCTTCTTCATAGCCATCGTCAGAGCCAGCCAACGCCAGAATAGTAGCCGGGTGGTCGCGAACGTAATTCCGAAAGCCGGGCAAAAGTAAATCCAGCCCTTTTTTGGCGTTAAGTCGACTCATGAATAACACGAGCTTCTTATTGGCTGGAAACTTAAACTTTTGCCGAAACATGGCGCGGGGCGGGAGTTTAGCGAAATCGCTCATTTTTACCCCATTCGGAATAATCACTACGTTCGGATGCTGATAACCCAGGTAACGTAGCAAATCTTCCCGCTCATCGGTATTATTGATCTGAACCAGATCGGCCCGGCGTAGAAAGGCTTTCTGCGCCAACGTATCCATGAGCCGCTTTTTCCAATTGTTATGTGCGTATACCCAGCGATCCAGCACGCCATGAATGGTAATGACTTTGGCAACGCTACGATCGACCATGAACGGAGCCAACGTACCAAAATGCCATAGGCCATGACAATGGATAACATCATATTCCCGAATATGCTTTTTCAGATATTGATACAGCTCAATCGAAAATTCCCGAAAATAACGACTGATTCCGGGCGTCCGTTTGCACAGAATTAATCGGGCTCCATCGGGAACGGTATATGGTTTTTCGCCCGGAGAAATGGGACTCAAAATATCAACTTGATGACCATGACGTAGCGCGACCTGTGTATGATCGAAGATGATTTTGGGAGGTCCACCGGTTTCCCAACTATAGGCGCATATATTTAAAATTCGCATAGATAAGGCGAAATAACCGTTTATGATGCAATTTTCATAAAGCCAGCCAGCATTTCCTGGGCAACGGCCTCTGGCGAGTATGGTGCAATATGTTCTTGCGCTACGTTACTCATCGCTGCTACGTCGACAGTTTCTTCCATAAACTCACATAAACGCTGGGTTAATACATCTGGTTGTTTGGGGTCAAATACAAATCCATTTTGGCCGTCCAATACCAGATCTGGCACGCAACCACACCGATTCGAGACGATGACGGGTAGCCCGCAAACCATTGCTTCATTGACAACCAAACCCCAGGGCTCTGATAGGCTTGGCAGTACAAGCACGTTGCTGAGAGCCAGAATTTCTGGTACGTGAAACCACGGCCTCCCCGGTAAAAATTGAACCGAATCGGTTACGTTCAACGTATCGATCTGTTGTTGAAGACGAGTCTGTTCTGGCCCATCTCCCAGAAAAAGTAACCCCCAGTTTTGGCCATTTGCCGTTTGTTGCTGGGCATCGGCAAAAGACTTAACTAAAGCCGATAAATTTTTCGCAGGAATCAGCCGACCTATGAAAATGAAGTTATTGGCTCGTATGCCCAAATTAGCCTGCGTTTGGCTCCGTATATGTAGCGCACGATCGTAAACAACCCGAAGGCTATGGTTATCGACCGCATTTTTACGTAGTAGAATTTTATGGGCAGGCACTCCCGACTGGATGACATAATCGGCAGATTGACTGCCAAAACAGAAAAAACCATCACAGCGGTCGAAAATCCACTTTTTTAGTCGCTCTTTCCAGCCTTTACGTTGATGGTCGGTTTCGGTGCTTTCATTTTGCATGATAACCTTAACACCGTTGAGTTTGGCCCAGATCAGGACTAAAAGCTGAGCGGGGTCATAGTAGCCAGTTAGATTGATTACGTCAGGACGATAGACTTTTACCCGACGTAGCAAAACCTTCGCTCGTTCTCGAAATGGAATGTCTTCCAGAAATCGGTCGAAAAGCAACTCATAATTATACTGATACGTTGGTGCCGATACGTCGTTGGCTATTGCTTCCAGCCCAGCCCGCGACCGCTCATTTCGGGCAATCTGCAATACGTGTACCTGACAATCATCACGCTGATCGACCAGACGTTGGAGTGCCTGAAAAACACTGGATTTATAGTGAGCCCATAACAGGTTATGGACAATTAGAATACGCATTTATTGAAAAGTGCCAGTACGGGTTAGCAAAAAATCGTTCAAGATAACCACCCTGAGCAAATTGGCGGATAAACATTGACTAAACGGAAAGCTGACTTTCTGGCTGGACAACTACATAAGGCGATTCCTCGATTGGTACAGGTTGATTTTCCTGAAGATAAGCCGGAAATAGATGCTCAAGCCCCATAAATCGGGTGGCTATCGCAAGCGGAAATAAGAATGTTATCTCGTAAGGTCGTCCACCAGTGAACAGTAATACAAGAATAAGCATGTAGAAATAGGCCAGAAACACACTGAGCGGATTTGGGTTTATCCGCATAATGTTAATGACGTAGTACATAATCATGGCATTTATACCACCGAACAGCAGAAGTCCGAAAATACCCTGATCGATCAGCGATTCGACCAATGGAATATCGAGATAAAAATATTTGTATCCGTACCCCAAAATCAGCATGTGCAAGTGGCCGGTGATTACAATATAAAAGAACCCCGCACTCGTCGATCGGTTAGCCGCCGATTCGTCAAGAACCGCTTTATAATCAGCTCCTTGGGCTTTCAAACCCAGCAAAGCATAAATATTGTCGAGATTGCGCTCCATAAACCCGATTACATAGCCATATAACACCGCGTAGGTATCATAATTTCGCTGGAAGAAAACAATAATACTGACCACACCAATCAGCATAATGGCTATTGGAACAGGCTTCACCAGACCTCTTACCGTATTCCGAATCTGAGCCGGACGGGCATTGAAATACAGGAAGAAAGCAACAACTAAAATAAGCGCTACAATAGATGATCGGGTTTGCGTCAGAATGAGAATGGCCAGACTGAAAGAGCCCGAAAAAAACGAAAGGAGCTTGAACAGAATGTGCGTGTTTGGCCGAAAAATCCAGATACCGCAGGCTATAATACCCATAAATGCATTTCGGGCAAACACGTGGGGATTACCAGAGCCGTCGTCACTGTCGCCAAGCGAAATTGTTGCCCGTTGGCCAATCGTCCAGCTAGGGTCGGTTATCAGCGAGAAAAGTAATGCCATATTCGATACCAGCGTGAAAAACACCACTACCGGAATAAATACTCGAATGATGTCATTAGGAATATTGATCAACAGGAACATGAAAATCAACACATACGTGTAGTAAATCAGGTCCTTATTATAATCTTTGAAACTCGGATCGCCGTTAAACACATACATATAGAACACACTCATAGCCAAAAAGCCAATCAACAGTGTGAGCATTAATATGTTCGGGCGATAAAGCCGACGAAGAAACGTAAATGGTACCATGAGTACCAACCCACCTGCAAACCCGGCGGCCGTAAAAGCCGTGCTGTTAGGTGCCAGATGTAACGTATCGCGAAAGAAAAAGATGATTGGGTAGCCATCGAGCAGTATACAGATTCCGACTGTTAACCGGACCAGATCCATTGTCTGCAGAAAGCGAAAAAATTTAGCCATGATTGCGTTAAGCTAATGACTGATAAACATCCAGCGTTTGCCGGGCGGTTTTATCACATGAAAAATCACGTAGACGTTCGGTGCCTTTCTGGCGTAACTCATTGCAGAGTACGTCGTCTGTTACGATACGTTCGATTGCATCAGCAACCGAATCATCATCTTCCGGATCGAAATATAAAGCTGCTTCAGCAGCTACTTCCGGTAATGAACTGCAATTACTCAACACTACCGGACAATCATTTCCAAAAGCTTCCAGTACCGGAATTCCGAACCCTTCATTCAACGATGGAAACACAAATGCCCGTGCGTGTTGGTAGAGCTTCAGCAAATTCTCGTCGCTTGCCGAACGATACAAAACTCGGTCCGACAGCCGGGATGCATAGAACAAACTTTGTTCCTGATGCGTAAATGGCCCACCGCCAGCACAAACCAGATGCAAATCGGGATGACGTTGAAGAACAGGTTGAATAGCCCGAAAAAATCCATTGAAATTTTTATAAAGCCCACGCTTCCCCACATAAAGTAGATACGGCATTGGAATGGGGCGATTCATCGGCACTTTTTCCGAGGCTTGTTTTTTCAGCCGGGTACCTAAATGAATTACTTTTATTTTGTCCGGCTCGACGGAGAAATAACGTAATATTTCCTGCTTCGAATATTCAGAAACCGAGATAATTGCATCGGCCCGACGTAGCAACTGCTTTTTTAATTCGTATAAACCTTCTCCCAGATCTGGGTATTCTTTTGCGTAACGTTCGCTGGCGGCATCATGAAACGTAATGACAAAAGGCTTGTTGCCAACGGCATTTAAGAAATAACGATGGTAATACGTTGGGTGAAACACGTCGAATTTACCAGCCTGAACCCGCTGCATACTATATAAACGGTTTAATAAAGACGCCAGTCGATTTGCATTTCGGGAAGCCGAAAAACGTTTATAGCGAAGGTGGTTACTGAAAGATTCTTCTTCGAGGTATTCGTTGTTGGATAAGCGTAAGGAGAGTTCGAAATCAATTTCAGGCCATTTAGCAAACGAACGCATCAGTTCGAAAAAGTAGCGCGGAACGCCCCCATATGGTAAACCGGTGAAGGCTTGATGATCGTACAAAACTTTCATAAAGGAAGCGGTACGTGCCTAGTCAGTTGTATTTTTCTGAGATAGTACACCCGCAAAAATAGTGCTATTTGTTGATAAAACCTTGTTGTTGTCAGCCTTCTGGCACCATGCTACCTAATAACCGGAAGCGGTACGTTGCTAATGAATCCAGTAATACTACGTAGCGACTTGACCGTTACGTAGCGCCAGCCACGTAGCACAACAGGCTCCGGCTTTTGGCCAAACGCTGGTTTTATTGTGGCCAGCTTAGGTAGTTTTTGGAGCGAAAGTGCCTGATGATACGTAGTTAGTAGCGACGTAACGTCGACTCGTTTAGCGGGGCGCAACCGAGTTTGATGTGGGAAAAAACCTTCGTCGGGATTGTGCAGTCCTTTAAAATTAACGAATAGTACGTTTTCGTTACCTCCAGCTGGCCCATCGACTCGCCAGTTATTGTTTTCTTGACGTAAGGTTCGTTCGGGGAAATTCCAGAGGGCAACGTGCCAACCTGGATTTCGGACAATTTTTACGTTCTGGAAATAAACGGGCATGTGCATCAACCATATCTGGTCAGTGCAAAGACCTTCACAGAAGTTGATATATGCACGAGAACGAACACGGTCGTCCCACCAGTTCAGGAGTCGGTCAGTTTCAGTAGAACGGCGAAAAGCCATGAAATCTGCACTGTATAACCCTACGTTCTGAAACGCTTTTTCGTCGGGCCAGTACGTGTCTGAACTCTCCAGACGTTGGGTGATGTGTGGTGTCAGTATAGCGTTGGTGTTCGTAAGCTGTTCGTATATAGGCGTTAACGCTCCGAAAAAATGAATGTTTGGATCAGCATATACTACTGTCTCGGCATGAGGATATTGGCGAAATACTTCTTTGATAAACAGAGGCTTAACGGCAGCTACAAATTCAGTTGGTGTGTAGGTTGCCGATAGTGTATTTAGTTCGTCAACCGATAACAGTTCGCCAACCGGCAGAATTGGGTAAGGCGAAACAAATCCGGCTGGTAATTGGATATGATCATCGGCCAAACCGATAATTACCGCATTGGACTGGTCAGTTGACTTAGGAGAAAATAGACGAAAATTATCAGCCAACGCGTAGGCTTGTGGCAGTTGACGAATCGTGCAGATGGTTAGTAACACAGTGGGGACAAACTAAAGTAATAAAAAAACTACTCAAGCAAATCGCCCAGAATAGCCAGATAAGGAGCGTACCAGTTTGCCGATGCATCGGCATAACGATGGTAGTTTCCTTTTGCAAAACTACTGAATACTGGGCCAACTCGCTTCAGCCGATTGCTGGGTAAGTGACTCCGCATACTAAAATGGGCTAATCGCCGACGTAGCATGGCTGTTCCATAAGCGGTGCCATTTACCCGATCACCTAACAATTGATGAATCTTGGCGAATAAAGCTTCTTTTTCACGTAGCGGAGCTAGTTTACCGGCTCTACGTCGGGCAAAACGATCCTGAAGCCGAACCGTTGGCGCAGCCTCCTGTTCGCGAACGCCCACCTGTTGTTGTACGTGGGTTCGGTAAAGTTGCAACGGTTTATCAATAAAATGAAGCTGATTATGTATGGCGGCTACCAAAGCAATCCAGCCATCATAAATATAGCCGGAAATATCGGACGGGATGGGAAGAACAACAGAAAGAAAAGAGCGTCGGATAACCGTAGCGCAGCCCATCATCCGATTACCATCGAGTATAATTTCCATCATTTCGCCATGCAGAGCGCGCTGTTTCGCCTGTTCATCGAATCGAACGACTTCCCAGAACCGTTGCTGACGACCCTTAAGCTGTTCATCTGTAACCCAGGCATCACAAAAGCATACCTGAACGTCAGGGTTTTCCGACATATATTGGGTCATCGTACTGATTTTCTCCGGGAGCCAGGCATCGTCCTGATCACAGAGAAAAATCAAATCGCCGGTGCAGGCCGACAACGCCCGTTCAAAGTTCTTGTTCGACCCTAACCGGGTGATATTGTTAAGAATACGAACGGAGAAAGGAGCATCGGCGGACAACTGTTTCAGTAATTCAACCGTGCCGTCGGTCGAAAGATCATCCGAAATTACAATCTCATCCGGTAGTAATTGCTGATCGAGCAGGCTTTGCCATTGCGTTGGCAGATATGCTTTGCCATTATATGTGCAAAGCGCAATCGAAATCCTAAGTTTTTCCGGTACGGTCATAGGTCTGAACTAAATTTGGTATCCGTAACGGGCAAAAATTGGCCGCCAGTAGTCGGTTCCGTGAATATCCCAGGCATGGCAGCCAAACGGCAGTTTGCCATGATTGTAATGCTCAACGGCCCATTTTGGGAAAAACTCAATCGAAAAATGGAGTGCTTTTCGATACGTGGGTATCCGTAAATTTGGCCAGTATCGGTTCACTTCAATGCTCCAGAAAACATCTTCGTGGTACTGATGCATGTGAATTTGTTCGTACTCCTTCGCTTTCTCCGGAAACTTCTTCAAGCAACGTAGCATAGCCGAAACCCGGCGTAGCGTAAAGCCACCATTACCGACACCATTCAGATTAATGATTTCGCGGGGGGTAATGCCATCTGGTTTTTTCAGGTTGAGCCAGGTGGCTATTTGTTGACGCATAAGGAACGTAGCACGGTCGTAGAATCCGGTAAAATCCCGGTCGCGGAGCCACGGAGCACCAATGTAGTCATACCCTTGTTGACACCAGTACGTTAAATCATCCTGAAAAACAAAGGCATCTAACTGATGAATTAAAATGTACTCCTGATCAGAAAATGTCCGGTAAAATTCCTCCGAAAGCATTAGCCGATTGTAGCCTTGTACGTCGGTAAAATAACTATCGTCGAACCGATGGATTTGTAAGGATGGCTCAATGGTCTGATATGTAGCAATATCGAGAGAATTGGGTGCGATGAACCAGATTGGATAGTTGCCTAACACGCGCAGGCACTGGGTTAGCGAAATACGTTCGTAATCAGTAAGCTCTGGCTTATAGATTGGAATGACTACATTAACAGAAACAGATGACTTCATTCAGGTGACAACTTCCTCGCGAACTGAGCAAATTACCCGCAAATTTCGCAATTGTGAGGATATGGGCACTATAGTTTTTGAAAACTCGTCTAAGCGGACAGTCTGAAACAATTAGAGCGATTCCAATAACGAAATAAGTTGATTAAACGGCATATTAATCGCTTTACGTACCCGTCTATAACGTAGCACTTTAGGCGGCTTTATGTATACGCAGGGATATTTGCGATACTGCTCGTTGTTGTTTGCAAGCAACTGGTTTTTATACAGCTCAAATACTGGTTTTATATCTGGCCGTTCCTCGAACGTGTATCGATCCTGATATTTCGATACGTTATCGGGTTTATAGGGGTCGTATCCGCTGTAATGAAAAAATTGTAATAGTGGTCCGGGTTTACTATTCGTTTCGGCAACCTGCCATTGACCAGCCTCATTCTGCGACAAGTATCGTTCGTGAATATTCCAATACGCTACGTTGTAGCCCGGGTGGTGGTCAATCAGAACATTATCGTAATAAGCGGGGGCAAAATTTACCCATTGCTGATCAACGAACATACCGCTGCAAAGGTCAATTCGGCATTCGTAAACCAGCCGCTCTTTCCACCAGTCAACGAATTGTCGGGCGGTTGAATCATTACGGAGGCCAATAAATCCGAGATTGAAAATGCCTGTGTTTAAATGGTGTTGGTCATTTGGGCGTTTCCAATCTGGAGTAGGCGAACAGGTATGAGGTGTTAGAACCAGACTGTATTGCTCAAGTGCATTATTCAGTTGAGTAAGCGGCTGGTAAACAATAATATCCGGGTCGAAATAAATGATCTGGCTTAATTCGGGATACGTATTATAAAAATAATCGAAGTAAAATGGCTTAACGGCTGTGTTTAACTCCGTAATGTCATAACGATCGCACATCGCCTGAAAGTCAGGAATGTTGATTTTATCGACTTCAACCATCGGATATACTGGCATAAGCTCATCCGGTAAATTGGCTACGCTCAGTTTATCGACCAGACCAATGATGTATGTGTAGTCAGGATTTGTTTGTCGAAGAGAATCGCCCAGGGTTCGTGCCTGCGCCAGATAATTGACTGAACAAATCGTAAAAGCAAGTTTCATTTAAGATTTATTTCTTTGGCTCTGACCACTGTTTGATAGAGGGCGTCTTCGATACGGTCGGTGCAGTGTTTCATCGACCATTTTGTCTCTATGTGATACAGAGCTTCTGCTGATAATTTTTGCCAAAGATCATCATCATGCAGTAAACGGTCAATAGCCTGACCCATTTGACGAGGATTTCGTTCAACCAGCAGGCCATTCTGAAGATGATGGATGGATTCCCGAATGCCACTTTCTGCAACAGCCACTACGGGCAATCCGCAGGCATTAGCTTCTAAAGGAGCTAGTCCAAACGGTTCGAGCCGGGGAGCATACACAAAGGCGCTTGCCAGATTGAGCAACGTAACCAGTTCATCGTCAGATATCATTTTTTTCAGCACTAACTCTACACCTGCATCCAGAGCGTGCTGTTGCATCTGTGCTTCATAGGCAGAACTTGTCGAATTGGCAACCCAGACTAAAGTAGGCCGCTTATTAGCTGGTATATAGCTTAGAGCATCAATAACGAAAGCTGGGTCTTTTCGCGCCTGAAAACTAGCCGTGCAGATAACAAAGGGTTCGCGGTCGAGATCAAGCGATTTAAAAACTTCTGTGTCAACACCCAGATAACCAACTTCGGCATCTTTACCGTATGCTCGTGCACATGTTTCTGCTGAAAAGAACGAATTGACCACTACTTTGTCGAAAGCCAGAAAATTTAACTGTTCTTCGCGTAGTAACACACGGAAGCGACGTTCTCTCCATAAATCATTACCGAGCATGCGCCAATAAGCCCAGCTCGTCCATTTCGGCGTACCTTCAGGAGCTGTCCAAGGAAGAGTAGGTTGTGCTTCATGAAGGTATCTTAATGGCTCTCCCAGATAAAGAAGAGTTGGAATCTCGACAAAGCGGGAAATATAAGGCGCTGCATACGTCATGCAGCTATTAGCAAACAGAATATCAAAATTGGCTGCCTGAATTTGCTGAGCGCAGGTTCGGCTATGAGCTTCCATAGCGCGCATGGCTGAATCCTGCTGAAATCCCATATAACCAATACGGTCACTGGTCGAAATGGGCCCTTCAGGGGAATCTAAGGGAACAATATGGATAGGGCCAATGGATTCAAAGTCAAGATATTGACTGTCTGCTTGAGGAGTTGTCCAGATTTCGATATGGTGGCCACGCTCTTTTAACCCTTTCAGATGGTAAAACATTGCGCGTTTCCCTCCTCCACTAGGAAGGTTGTGCCATACAGCAATTTTCATACGAAACTGTTTAAGAAATACTCATCTATATGATTATTTCGGAAAGTGAACTTTTAAAACCGCTAACATTCGTAGGGGAGAAAAAGAAAGTGTACCAATATTGATTCTGAAAGTTACCTCTCTATTTCAAGTTTTACGAAATATTAACCTGAAAAGATTTAATATGATTAAAAATAATCCTAACCTTTCTGAGAATCAGATTGTTAGGCAAATAGGCCGTTTAATCAAAAAGCAATTGTCTTACTTAAGAGTTAGCTGGTTGAATAAAGTCACTATTTTTTCAATACTTTGATGAGCAGGATGGCGCTGGAGAATTTTTTCATTTAACTGTTCGCCTAACTTTCGACGGAGGGCAGGCTGTTGAAGCAACTCAATGACACGCGCACTCATGGCATCCTGATCGAGGTAAGGAACGCTGAATCCACCGTCGGTTTCAATCAATTCTGGAGAGCCTCCGGCATTCTGAAAACAAACTACAGGAATGCTGGAAAGACCAGCTTCAAATACAACAAGAGGATAGGGGTCTTCGCGTGAGCAGAGAACAAATACATCGAATCTGCTCATGTAACGTAGCACGTCGGGGGTAGGAGGAATCAGATGCACGTAATCCGACAGACCTGCCTTTTGAATATCAAGCAGCAAATCATCGCGAAGAGAGCCCTGCGGTACACCAACCCACACAAAATGCACAGGCTGACTAGTATCTACCATTCGACCAATTACCTGGCGTGCTAACGTGATGAACAAATCATTGCCTTTACGCCATTCGGCATTACCGCAGCCTCCCACAATCAACGCATTGGTCGGTACGCTCAGTGATTCATAAATACTCGGTAGCTGACGGGCAGTCTCTACGTTACGTTGTAAAGCTGGTGTATCGATAAGCGTGTAAAGCACTATACGGTCGGCAGGAAAACCATGCGTTTGGGCGTAATACTGTGCTGTTGCTTCTGATACAGCTAGCAAACGATTGGTACGACGTAGCAGATATTCCAGCTCATCGGGTTTTGTATAAATACGTACCGAAATAGCTAGCTCATGTGCAAACGTAACAACAGGTGTCGTTTCGGGAATGGCTAGCTGGCAAAACCACCGACTACTAGTGACTGTGTTGACCAGAATCAGGTCGAACGTATCGAGTTGTAAGGACGCCTGAATGGCATCCTGTTCAGCTTTTTGTTTTCGGTCATGAAAGTTTTGCCATTGCCCCAATTTCCACAACACTTTATCCGCAGTTGCTCCCACTACGTATCGTTTGGGAGTTGGCCAGATTGTTACCGGACAAATAGCCTGATAATCGGCCAAAAGAGGCCCACCATCGCCTAAAAGGAGGTGCATTTGAATACCTTGCTCCTTGAGCAGGCGCATCAAATTTAACAGAACTAACTGAGCACCAGCTCGGTTAGCGTCGTGGCCGATGAAGAGAACTTTTTTCAATGAAAAGGAGGTGAGGAGCCAGATACAGGATTAGACAAGACTTACCCATCCAGCTCTCTTCGCTGAATCAATACGCTTCGTAACTAGGCCTGGGTAGTTTTTTAGCAGGATTACCCAGATACATCCCCCATTCTTCGGTATCCTTATAAACAGCCGAAGCCATGGCTAACAGTGTTCCCGTGGCAATGTGCAAATAATCGCGAATGGTGCTGTTTACGCCGAAAAAACAATAAGGCTCAATAACACAGTGGCCCGACATCACTACGTGTGATGTGAAAAAGACATGATCTTTAATTTGCCCGTGGTGACCAATATGATTTCCGCTCCAAAGCACTACGTTATTGCCGATTGTTGTGAATGGCTGAATTGTATTGTCCTCAAGAATGAAGCAATTCTCGCCAATCTGATTTCCGAAAAGAGTGGCTTTCGAGCTGATGTATGAAATAAATTCGTAGCCCTTTGCCTTTGCCTCCAGATAAATCCGTTCGCGGTTGCGATTCATATTCCGGCCCGTCATAGGAGCAAAAAACTTGTATTCCTGGGGAGAGAAGAGTGTTTCAACTTCTTCAAAGGCAACTAAAGGCAGGCCTTTATATTCGTTACCATTCATATATTCACGACTAACTGTAAAAGCTGCTACGTCGTGTTCTGAGTCATGTGTGAGGTAGAAATGAGCCAGTTCGGCTGTGTCCATTACCCCAAAAATTACAACTTTTGCCATGCTTAATAAGTGAAAGAGTGAAAGAGCGAAAGAGTGGAGGAGAGGGAGACTATTGCCGTGTTGGGCAGCCTTTCATTCTTTCGCTCTTTCACCATTTTAAACTAGTTCATATTGGTCGAGCAACGTTTGGATGGCTGCTACGTCATTGAACATCAGGATGTCAATAATTGAAAGCCATGGGACAAACTCATTTGTTTTGCTAAACTGCGCGTACTCGACTTTCGTGGACTTGATAAAATTTAATTGAATATCCGCTTGTGCGAACGTTGGTTTATCATACAATTCGGTGCCACCAATCGGGTTAATGTATTGGGTAGCCCCTGTCTGCCGACAAATATCAAGAATTCGTTCCTGCGCTTTTAAATCGTCGTTTTCGTAAACCGTTGAGGATTTGATCAATTGCGTGGTTAAGCCCAGATACTGATTTAATTCAACCAGACTGAAGTGAATTAAATCGGCAATTGAATCGGTAGTAAAGTTGACAATATTTTCGGTCAATGGCATCACCGTTTGGTAAAAGGGAGCTTTCCGATAGCCTTGCTCAATAGTTTTAAGCAGTTTGCTGCGCCATTTCGGATCGTCGGCAATGTGTACTTCGTTAATTCGTTTGTTCTGGCTGGCGTCTTTTAGTGGCACTGTAAACAAGTATTCCTGGCCATTAATTAGTAGACGATTTCGATTTATCCAGCCTCGATTGATAAACGCTACGTCATCGTAGAGAACGAACGTATCAACTGCCTTCATGAGCTGCATATAGCCAATGTAAGGCAGAAAATAAGGCTGCATAATGGCAAGTGTCATAGGCTATGGTGAGGAGCAATAAAAGCGACAAACGTTTTTCATAGTCGCCCTTATCACTTTTACGTACTCATTTTAATTTTCGTAAATAATAATCTTCCCCCGGTACGGTCATTATTGCCCGCATGGTTGTGTCTGTGCCTAACCGCAAATCACCGGGTTGTGGCTTCATTACCGATTTATCGAAGAAAAGGTAATCAGCATCTTTCGGAATAGGTTGTAATCCTTTCTCAAACGGATTGATGGCAATGAGCCGACGCGACAATTTCGGGCCATATAATGGGTATTCGTAATCGTCGTTTATGGTAGCCAGCGCCACAATGGCACTATCAGGTACCAGTTCGTCAAATCGTTTGTAAGGAATATACGTATCAGGTCGTCCGATGGTGATTTGTCGAATTCGGTCGGCCTCGAACACCGATGTAAACTGAATGCCGTCGGGTGATGTCCAGGCAAAAGGTAGAGCCCTAATATTGAAAAACACGCACATCAACGCCGAAAAACAGCCCATAACAGTTATCAACCCAACGTAGCCCTTCCAGACGTAACGCTTCGGACTTTCTACATTCAAGCGTGGAGAAAGAAAAACCAGAGCCAGAAACGTTATACCGAAGAGGCCAGTCTCAATAAAATAGCGGCCTTTAAATGGGTCGTAAGGTGCTGAGTAGGAGAGGGCTATGAAATGAATCAGAAACGCTATTCCTAGAAAGAGGTGCGCAGTTGAACGCAAATAGCCTACCAAAACAAGAAGTAGTAGCGGGAAAATCAACCCAAAACCGATAACTCCCCAGTATGGGTTGGCATTGTAATAAACAAACCGACGGTCGAATGAGAAAGTCTGGATGGAAAAATCAGTTTCTTCGTCCAATCGCATATGTAGTTTATCTTCCAGCCAAACCAGCGGTAGACGCATCGTGTGATTTAGGTCTGCTCCAGCTTTAATGTTCCGAATGCCATCAAGATTGATGTGGTCATAGCCGTAACGAACAACATTGCGGCTACCTTGTTCCAGAAGATTCGCAAATGAGCCAGCCCGTTCAACCGACTGATGCTTTAGAGCTGTTGGCGGGCCTATCGGGTGACCAAATACTTCGATATTTTTTAGGTATCCGGTTGGTAAAGTCCATAGGCACACGCCCAGCACAATAGCAATTCCTAATCGCCAGGTGCGCCCGAACGTAATAAGCCAGGAAGGGGATAGGAAGACGGTATAAATCATGACGATAAATACCGACGGTAGCAAAAGCGCAAACGTGATTTTATGACCCAGGGCAATACCGAATGCCATTCCGGCCAGATAGAGGTAGCGATTATCCTGCGCTTGCCTATAGGAGAAAAGCATGTAAAGCAGTACGCTCAGATACGCTGTCAGAACGATATCTGTTTCGGTTGTGATGGCCTGCATCAGAAAGTCGGGCAGGAGTGCATAACCTAACGCACAAAAAAAACTGGCCGACAGACGATTTTGACCGATACGTTGTACAATTCCGAAAACAGCAACAAGGGCTGTCCAGTAACTAAGGTGGTGAATAAATTTAAATCCGTTCTCGAATTGGCCAGTTATCAAAAACGAATAAATCTGAAGCGTACAGACACTTTTCGGATACGTATCCATGTTCCAGTTCGTACCACCAAAGTGACGCATGGTACCTCGCTGGAGATATTGCATCACCCGATTCAAGTGTCCGGTCATGCTATCCCATTCGTTCGGAACGGTGAAGAAAACCAGTAACAAATTCATGAGCGCAATGATCAGCAACGTGCCAAATAATGTTGCGAACAGAAATTTCGAATAGCCCGAAAGATGACGAAACCAGTCTCGAAAGGTTTGCCGACGTAGCACGATGAGCTGACGTACCGAAAACGTCTTTTGTGAGCCAACCAGTTGTTTCAGAATTGTACCTAACACTGTGGCTGTAATGAAAACTGAACCGGCCCATACAGGTGCGCTGGCTGTTAGGTAAAAAGCCGATAAAATAAATCCAGTTAAAATGACGCTACCGGCACCTAACAGAAATGTGGTTAGCCACCATTCGGTTAGTGACTCACGGCTGATGTAAGTCGAGATACGCCCCAGATAATAAAGAAAAAGAAGAAGCGAGAGAAGATATAAAATGACCATAGAGAATACACGGGGGCTTAACGACTGATTCAAAAAAACTTGTCAGCCATCATAACCTGCCCGTTCGATACATTATACATTTTCGTCGAGAACAGCCACCGTTTCATTGACGATGGTAGCAATCTTGTCGATGATTTCTTTCGGTAAATCAGGATACATCGGCAGAGAGAGAACGCATAGGGCAGCTTCCTCCGAAATTGGACAAGGCTGAGCGCCTGTCTTATCGAGCGCAAACGGAAGTATGTTGAGTGAGGGGTAGAAATACCGGCGAGGAATAATATCCTGAGCCTGTAGTGCTTTCATTACCTGCAGGAGCGTTTCTTCCGAATCGAATACCACAGGATAATACGCATAATTGTATTCCATACCCGGCAAGAGCGTTGGGCGCTTGATGCGGGTAAAATCAAGTTGGCTGTCGTAATAACCAAAACGCTCCTTACGGGCTGCAATCAGACTGTCTACTTTTGGAAGTACACACAGACCCATAGCTGCATGGAATTCCGAGTTTTTGGCATTAATACCGATGCTTTTATAATCATCATTCTTATGGCCAAACGTACGGTAAAAATGCAATTTCTCGGCCATAGCATCGTCGTTGGTTACAATGCAACCACCTTCGACCGTATGAAAAACTTTAGTTGCGTGGAAACTACATGTACTAAGATCGCCGTAGTTCAATATTGATTGCCCTTTGTATTTAGCCCCAAATGTATGGGCAGCATCATAAATAACCTTGAGATTAAACTCGTCGGCAATTGCCTGAATCTGCTCAATCTGGCAGGCATTTCCATAAACGTGGGTAGCCAGAATTGCCTGCGTGTTTTCCGTAATCAGCGGTCTGATTTTGTCCGGATCGATATTGAAGTCGTCGGGGCGAATGTCCGCAAAAACAGGCGTACAGCCTTCCCAAAGAAGCGCGTTCGTTGTTGCTACGTAGGAAAAAGGAGTCGTAATGACCTCTTTTGTAATATTCAATGCCTTAAGGGCCATCTGGAGTACAATGGTACCGTTCGTGCAGAATTTCAGATGTTTAACCCCCAAATAGGCCTTAAGTTCATCTTCCAGCCGACGTAGTAGTGGGCCATCGTTGGTTAAATGAACCGATTTCCAAATTTCTTCCAGATACTTGTTATATTCTTCAATATCAGGGAGATAAGACTTTGTTACGTAAATCATCAATCAGTAGCAGTTTGCTGTAAGTAGGCGACGTAGCATTGGGTAGTAAACCAGATATGGTTATTACTTACTGCTTACGACGCTGGTTCTGTGGCGGCTGGTTCCAGCATTTTTGCAAGGAAAGGAAACTGCGGTCGCACGTAACCTGGCCACTTACCGTACCAGGCAATTCCTTCCCGATAATCTTCTACATCAAAGGTAATGCCTTCTTCCAGATTATACAGTACCGTAACCGTATCCTTCACAATCATCATCGATATAGTATACGTACCGTCATTCAGAAAGTAGCCCGGAATCGTGCATTCGCCTTGAATCAATCCTTTTTCGAAGGGTTGCGATTGAGTCCCCACGTTAAAAATACATTCGCCTGTGAGCGAATTCAGGTGCAGGCTTAAGTTTAAATTGGCCCGATCCATCAGATTCCAGAACTCGAACTGAAGTTTCATGGGTGTTCGAACATCGATACGGTTCGAGTCGGGCTCAAATTGAGGAATAAGTTCGATTCTGCGAATACGTACCAGATCATTGCCGGGTGCTTCTTCCGGCGTATTCCACTGGCGAGTTAGTCGTACTTTCGACACCTTACTCAAATAAGAAGCAATCACTTCGTTTGTTTCGCCCTGCTCAATAAGCCGGCCTTTTTCGAAGTAAAGCGTTTTGTTACAGAGCGACTGAACCGCTGTCAGGTTATGGCTTACGAAAATAACAGTACGTCCGCTGGCCGAATTGTCTCGCATTTTGCCAAGACTTTTTTTCTGAAATTCAGCATCACCTACGGCCAGTACTTCGTCCACAATCATAATTTCAGGATCGAGGTGGGCCGAAATGGCAAAGCCAAGCCGCACATACATTCCCGATGAATACCGTTTAACAGGAGTATCCAGAAATTTTTCTACGCCGGCAAATGCAACAATTTCATCGAATTGCTTCCGGATTTCGCTACGTGTCATACCCAGAAGGGAGCCATTCAGGTAGATATTTTCGCGGCCCGTTAGCTCGGGGTGAAAACCTGTTCCTACTTCAAGCAGACTTGCTACGCGGCCACGAATACGAACACTTCCCGAGGTTGGTTCGATGATTTTGCTCAGAATTTTGAGCATCGTCGATTTCCCGGCGCCATTGTGCCCAACAATACCCACACGATCGCCCTGCTCAATCGAGAAATTTACATCACGTAGCGCCCAGAATTCTTCGTGAGTAATAGCGTTCTGATCTTTGTTACGACCGAATACAGACCGAAAATTTTCGGCAATCATATCGCGCAACGTATTCGAACCCTTCCCTTTCTTGTGGTCGATGATGTATTGTTTACTAATATTTTCGACAGTAATTACAGACATAGTATCAAGGTCACCAGCTAATTGTAATGCTCATTCTGAGAAACATAAACCTTTAACTGATTAAATATCATCCACAAATGTGTTTTCGCGGTTTCGGTAAAAATAAAGCGATAATGCCAGACAAACGAGAACAACAACAACAGATATTACTAAACTCTGAGGATTGAAATACGCTTTTTCTCCAAGTAACGACCAGCGAAACCCATCGATAATACCCACCATAGGATTATACCAGTAGAGTGGGGTCCACCAGGTTGCTGGTTTTTCTGCAACCAGTCTGCTACTGTAGGCAATAGGGCAGACATAAAAACCAACCTGAACAATAAACGGAATAAGCTGACCTATGTCTCGGAAGCGAACGTTGATGGCAGCAAAGAACAGGCCAAACGCAAAAGAAGCTAGTAAGGCTAATAGAATAAAAGCAGGCAGCAGCAACAAATGCCAGTCAGGTATGAATTGATACCACAAAGCGATAACAATAAAAAGCCCCAACGATACCAGAAAATCGACAAAACTGATGGCGATTGAACTGATTGGCATAATAAGCCTTGGAAAATAAACCTTAGTAACAAGGTTGGCATTCATTGTTACACTATTGCTGATTTGCGTAAAGGCCGTAGCGAAAAACGTCCAGACTGTAATACCGCCCAGCACCATTAGTGGGTATGGAATACCCGGATCGGCAGGAAGTCTGGCAATTTTGCTGAAAACGAATACCATAATCAGCATAGTGGTTAATGGGCGAATTAGCCCCCATGCAGTACCAAGTGCAGTTTGCTTATACCGTACTGATACGTCGCGCATGGCCAGAATATACATCAGCTCCCGGTTACGCCATAGATCTCGCCAATAGTGCCGTTCGGAGCGGCCGGGCTGAATAAGAACTTCGTAATTTTTCAATTAGGTCAGATAGTTTGATAGTTATTATGTTGTAGGGTTGTAAGGTTATAGCGTTTGTTGAGAAACAAGCCTCATGCTTCTAATCAACTTTGCAACACTATAACCTTACAACCTTACAACCAATTTAATCCCCCTTCATAATTGAGCGATATGTCTCGCGCAGGAAGATGATGATGATCGATAAAAATAAGCCGACAGCAATGCCAGCCTGCATACCCAACGATGCTTTAATTTCTTTATAAAGCGGGAAGGCAACCGGCTCAATAATGGTAAACAACGGGGTTTCCCGAATAAGCGACAGACGCATATTATCGGCTTGTTGAAGAGCCGTATAATACAGCGTTGTTAAGAAGGACGAGTTACGACTTAATTTGGTTTCCGTAATACGTGCCTGAGCTACCACCACCTGCTGATTCTGGTCGAGATATTGCGCCAAGCGGTTTTCGGTTCCCGACAGCATTCGGGCAATCGAATCGGCTCGTGAGGTAAGCAAGTCATACATTTCACGAGTTTTCTTGGTTTGCTTCTGCTGATAATCCTCTTCAATAGTTTTGAGGTGGGTTGTCAGAAAAGCAGCCGTCAATTGTTCATCTTCCATACCGCAGCTTAGCGTCATAAACGACGATTTTCGCTCGGGTTGTTTCACCGCAATTTCAGTAAGAATCCGCGTGTAAATCGTAGACATAACAATTTGCTCCGTCCGTGTGTACTCACTGGGCTTCTTGGCACGGTTGAAATAGAAGGAACGTAACGTATCATCGTCTTCCCATTCCTCATCGCGAATACCGCTGTGACGAATGTAATAATTCACCAGCAACGTATCTTTCCCGTTGATAGTGTCATGCTTCATCAGCGTTTTTTCCACCACCGGACGAGAGCGTGCATAGATAAGAAAGTTATCGCCTGAGAAAATATTTGCATCTGGGGCGCCACCACCTAAGCCAAAAGCACCAGCTAACTGACTGAGTTCACCCAAGCCACCTGCCGATGAGCCACTACCCAGGTTGAACATAATTGACGAATTGTAAATAGGGGCCTTTTTATGGGTTATGTCGAAAATAAACCCAATTGCTGCACCAATACCAGTCAAAATAAGCAGCAGCTTCCAGTTACGTTTGGCTACGTCTTTAAGTTTAAAGAGACGTAGCACAACAGACTTCGGCGATATCTGATCCGGTGGCAATGCACGCGGTGCGGCCGGTGAGTTTACGTTGGTCGAAGTTGTTGAATTAGTTGGATTCATAGAAATGAAAAACCGTTTATCGAACTCGGGTAATAAGTAAGACAGTCGTAATCAGGGTTAGTAAAGAGCCTGCAATACCAACTGTTGAATTCAGCACCTGTGCTGCCGTTAGAGGTACAGATGTCTTTTTAGGAACAACGATCTCGGCCCCTGGTTCAACACGCGGATATACGTTGAAGAACATAAATTTACGTGTCCGGTCTACCGAGCCATTGGCATAGATAACGAACGAACGACGTTTTTGCGACTTAGCTGTGAAACCACCCGCATTTGAAATGTAATCCTGAAACGTTTGGCCTGTGCGGTATTTTACCGTGTTTGGCATTAACACCTCCCCCTGAATACGTACCGTTTCAAGAAGTTTGGGAACACGTAGTATGTCATTTTCCTGAACCATGATATCTTCCGAAGAGCCAGGACGAGCCAGAATTTTCTTCAGGTTTATCCCGATTGACTCCGTAGCGTTTGTATCGATACTGTCTGCTTCAACAACCGTTGGTGTGTTCGATATGCCATCGGCTACATCGGCTACGGCCTGCTTCCGACGAGCAATCTCGTCTGGACTTAGTTTAATCTGCCGGACTAACGTAGCACCTTCTACGTAGGCTTGCGGAGTTAAACCACCCGCCTGACTAATCAGATCTGATATTTTCTGGTCTTTACTACGTATTGGATATTGACCCGGAACAATAATTTCGCCTTCAACACTGGCATAGGTCTGAACAAAATAATTTGGCGAACGGCGAACAACAACCTGATCAAATGGTTCCAGAACAATCTTATTATCATCGGTGCTGAGCGATAGATCACGATTTACGTTAAACCGGAATACTTCAGCAATCTGCGACGAAGCGGAACGTGGATCTGCATCTTTCTTACGGCGAATTACTTCTACCATTGATGCTGCTGCAGATTCTTTCAAACCACCAGTACGGAGCAGAGCATCATTTAGCGACATATTTACAATATAGGGAATTTCAGTATTCGGGAGGTTTACTTCGCCTTGTACCGAAATCGTAGCCCGTTCGGTGAGGTCGAAACGAGATGGTATAATAATTTGATCTTCACGCTGAAGGGGCAAGTCGGCTTCTGTGCCGGCCAGAATATTAGCGAGGTTAACTGTAATATTCTCCAGCGCCAAATCATCGCGTGTCCGAACAATGTTAACACGACCAGTAAACGCATCGCCTTTAAGACCTTCAGCCGTAGTGATAAGTTGCTTTAGAGTGGGGCTATTATCAAGCGAGTATTGGCCCGGACGATACACAGCACCTTCTATAGTTACCTGATTTTCGAAACGATCTAGCAGACGCTCAACTGTTACAAGATCGCCATCCTGCACAACAAACGTACTGAATTCAGAACTGGTCACATCAATAACCTTAATTTCACGTTCAGTAAGGCGAGAAACTTTTATCCGATTTTTATAGGCTTGAGCTGAGAAACCACCTGCATAAAACAGTAATCGCTCGATGTTTTCGCCCGGCAGCATCTCGAATATGTTGGGACGTTTAACGGTTCCCGTGATTTCTACGTGTTGAATGAACGTAGTGAAACGGATATTGTCATTATCCTGTAGACGAATGTCGTTACGTTGGGTTCCGTTGAGCAGATAATCGTATAGGTCAAGCGTAGCAATGGCGCGGTTGTTACGTATCAGTTGCACTTTGCGGAAAGAGCCTAGTTCGTTTGGACCACCTGCCTGATAAATCGCATTCATTACGGTCGATAAAGACGACATGCTATACGTACCAGGCCGGACGGCATCGCCTGTAACCGTCACGCGGATACTACGTATTACGCCACCCAGCGAAACTTCCAGAAAGGTGTTTTGGGGGCCGTAAGATGACTTGCGAAGGCCAACGAATCGTTTGGATAGCCGTTCGATCAAACGAGCTTTAACCTGTTCAACGGATAAGCCAGTTACCATAACCGGACCAATTCCTGTTCCCTGCGCAAAATAAATATTGCCATCGGGCGAAATTTTTTGGCTAAAGTCGGTCTCTGTATAGCCATATAATTGAATATTAAGCTGATCGCCTGGGCCAACCACGTAATTACGAGGAGTGGCTATATTGGTGGCAGCCTGGAACGAGGTTTTTAGAGAAGGATCGTTGAAAATGGAATAACCGAACAATTTTCGACGAATTGTCTCTCTTTCAAGACGTTGTGCTTTTTCATCTGCCGTTTCATTGGCGAGAGAGATATTTTCAGGCTTTGTTGCCGAAATTGTTGTGTCTGATGGGTCTGCCAGTTCACGGCCGTCAGGAGCAGTCTGAATATTTTGCCCTGGAGGCTTTCCTCCCCGTTGCTGAATCTGTTGCCGAATATTGGCAGGTAGGTTATTTGTATTGGCACCTGCTGGCAAGGCACCTCGTCCGGCAGAACCAGCCGGCAGGCCAGGGGCAGTAGCACCGCCTGTTGTGGGTAAAACCTGAGCCTGAGAAATCAGACTAATCGCCGAAAAGAAAAGAGTTGCTGTGCTTGTCCGCAACCAACGGGTCGAAAACATTGGAATAGAGCGAAAATATTTTGATGGAAAGTCGTGAAAAATTGACCGATTTTGCATAATTTTAAGAAGTCGAACAAGCTTATAAGCAGTTGAGATAAAGCTTTATAGCTAACGTAACTCAACCAGTTATAAGTACATACTACAGTTCATTCGGCAAAGTAAGCGAACTTTTGTTGGATTATGAATACTTTTCTATTGTCCGGAGAGTTTTCCGGTTTAATGGCATCATGGTATAACTTTTCCGATGTTTGTGTCGATAGATTAAGTTCGTCAACTGCATTTCCCTGTTTATTTGTTATCCATTTTATATGGCAGAATTGCTAAATCAAACCGTTCAATATAACGAAGATAGTATTCGTTCGCTCGATTGGCGCGAACACATTCGGCTGCGCCCGGGCATGTATATTGGTAAACTCGGCGATGGATCGGCCGCTGATGATGGTATTTATGTGCTGCTCAAAGAAACAATTGATAACTGTATCGATGAGCACGTTATGGGCCATGGTAAAGTAATTGATGTTCGAGTAACCGACCACCGGGTCGAAGTGCGTGATTTTGGGCGAGGTATTCCATTGGGAAAAGTAGTAGAAGTTGTTTCCAAAATTAATACAGGTGGCAAATACGATTCGGGAGCTTTCCAGAAATCGGTTGGTCTTAATGGGGTAGGTACTAAAGCCGTTAATGCGTTGTCGAGTTATTTTCGGGTTCAGTCGTTCCGCGAAGGACGTACCGTTTGGGCCGAATTTGAACGGGGCGAACTTAAGCAGCAGGGCGAAGAGATAACCAACGAACGGAATGGTACGTTGATTTGCTTTGAGCCCGATGATACCGTATTTAAAAACTTCCATTTCATTCCACAATATTTGGAAAACATGATCTGGAATTACTGTTATCTGAATGCTGGTTTAACCATTGCATTTAATAAACAGAAATATATTTCCCAGAACGGACTGCTTGACCTGCTTCGGAATAGGACGGACGAAGACTCACTACGTTACCCTATTATCCATCTGAAAGGAAACGATATCGAAATTGCTATTACGCACGGCAATCAGTATGGCGAAGAGTATTACTCGTTCGTAAATGGCCAAAATACAACCCAGCACGGCACACACCTCAATGCGCTTAAAGAAGCTATTGTTGAAACGGTACGTCGGCATTTTGACAAAAACTATGATACAACCGACATTCGGGCCAGTATTATAGCTGCCGTCAGTATTCGGGTGCAGGAGCCTGTGTTTGAGTCGCAAACCAAGACGAAATTAGGCTCGATCAATATGGCACCCGGCTCTGATAGTCAGTCAGTGCGCTCGTTTGTACTTGATTTTGTGAAAGAGCGCCTGGATAATTACCTGCATATGAACCCAGCCGTGCGCGATTCACTTAAAAAGCGGATTGAACAATCGGAACGGGAGCGTAAAGAACTTGCTGGTATCAAGAAGTTAGCTAATGATCGTGCCAAAAAAGCAAGTCTGCACAATAAAAAACTGCGCGACTGTCGCAACCATTTGCCAGATCCAAAGGCTGACGACCGGTATCTGTCAACGTTGTTTATTACAGAAGGAGATTCGGCCAGCGGTTCCATTACAAAATCACGTAACGTACAGCATCAGGCCGTATTCAGCCTTCGTGGTAAGCCACTTAACTGCTTTGGGTTGACCAAAAAGGTTGTTTATGAAAATGAAGAATTTAACCTGTTGCAGCACGCGCTCGATATTGAAGAAGGGCTGGAAGGGCTGCGTTACAACCGAATTGTAATTGCTACCGATGCCGATGTTGATGGAATGCACATTCGCCTGTTGATGTTGACGTTCTTCCTACAGTTTTTTCCGGATTTAGTACGTAACGGACATTTGTATATTCTGGAAACGCCCCTGTTTCGCGTCCGAAATCCGAAAAACCATAAGGAAACGAACTACTGCTATTCGGAAGAGGAAAAGCAGAAGGCCATCGACAAATTAACGAAAGGCGGTAAAAAAGTTGAAATAACCCGATTCAAAGGATTGGGCGAGATTTCACCCGAAGAATTTGGCCTCTTCATTGGTGAAAATATGCGGCTGGAACCCGTTATTATGGAAAAAGAGACGTCTGTGCCCAAACTGCTGAGTTATTATATGGGTAAGAACACCCCCGACCGTCAGCGGTTTATTATTGATAATCTACGTATCGAAAAAGACATGGACGAGCCTGCTCTCGTATAAATAGTACGTAACACCAATCGTCGTTGGTCGATAGTTATTCGTTGTTAGTGATTTTAGCCGTTATTTTGCAAAACCCACAGCTACCTGTAGCTAATAGACTATCGACTGACGATTTTTTTGATGACGCTCCAATCCCTTCGCAACGACATTGACTCCCTCGACGACCAACTTTTAACATTGCTGAATCAGCGAATGGAACTAGTACGTCGGGTAGGTGAGCTTAAACGTTCTACCAACGCCGTTATTTATCGCCCCGAGCGCGAAAAGCAAATTCTAGACCGACTGCACGAAAAAAACAGTGGTCTGATGAATCGGGCTGCTATTGAGGCTATTTTTCTGGAAATTTTTGCCGTTTCACGTAATCTGGAACTACCCGAACGGGTCGCGTATTTAGGCCCAGAAGGTAGCTTTACGCATCAGGCGGCCGAAAGCCGCTTTGGTGCGATGAGCTCTTACATGGCTTTGCCAACTATTCGATCAGTGTTCGAAAGTGTGGAGACTGGTCGGGTTCGATTTGGCGTAGTTCCTATCGAAAATAATCAGGAAGGTGTTGTCAGTGAAGCCATCGATCTATTGCTCGAAAAAGATCTTACTATTGCCGCCGAAGCACAGATTCCAGTTCATTTTACGTTTGCTACCAAGGCTGAAAACCTGGCCGACATTACGCACATTTACTCGAAAGATATTGCGTTTCGTCAGTGTAGTAAATTTCTGAATGATTCGTTCGACGGTTTAAATGCCGAGCTTGTTCCGGTAGAATCGACATCAAAGGCTGCAAAGATGGCAGCGCAAAATCCAAAGTCGGCCGCTGTGTGTTCTAGCATTGCTGCCAAGTTGTTCGACGTACCGGTGCTGTTCGATAATATTGAAGACAGTGACCTGAACCGGACCCGTTTCCTGATTCTAGCGAAAGATTTTGTAAACCAGCCTAGTGGACACGACAAAACAACCCTGATCGCCCGCCTTCCCAATACCGATCGCCCGGGCGTACTGGCCGAGTTTCTGCAGGAATTCAATGCCCGACGTATCAACTTAACCAAGATAGAAAGTCGCCCATTACGTGACGGTGCTACGTTCCGATACTGGTTTTTGTTAGAATGTGAAGGTCACTCCAGCGACCTCGATTTACAGGAGGTGCTGAACCATCATGCTGCTGAAGTGAAGCTGTTGGGAAGCTACGTTCGGGTGGCATAATAAAACCTTTAGGGTATTGACCGAACGAAACGTAAAGGAATTAAATCATA
Source organism: Spirosoma daeguense (assembly GCF_054776875.1). Lineage (NCBI taxonomy): Bacteria > Pseudomonadati > Bacteroidota > Cytophagia > Cytophagales > Cytophagaceae > Spirosoma > Spirosoma daeguense. The sequence goes on along the minus strand of NZ_BAAHBF010000005.1, from coordinate 74,436 downwards.
ACCCTGTATGAGCAGCTTTTTTCTGATGCTCATACAGGGTTACATTGTTTATTAATATCAGTAATGGTAAATAAAATGTTTAATAGAATAATATAATGGTAGCAATTCCAACTAGGTATCTTCTTCAATAACTGGCACGGCATGAAATTCGTCTTCTGCAAATACCTTATTAAGGTTGACTGTAACTTGGTGGTCATACGTATCCCATTATTCACATCAATATCCTTATTACGGCGGCCAGAATGTAGTGAAAACATGGCTGGGGTTGTAACTTTTTTGGTTTGATAAGACTTATGTAACTATGGAAGCGAACGAAAAGACCGACAAAATTATAGAGGCCCGTATGAAGCTCAAACGACGGTTTGAGGAGAAGATGGCTCAAACTCCTTCCATGACCGATGGAAAACCGCGTGGTTCTGGTCCAATCAATCGACATGGAATGCCGGAAGTGCCCGTTGGGCAGACCGTCACCACGAAATGGCCAGTATTGGATCTGGGTTATCAACCGAATATTCCAATTGATAAGTGGCAACTTCAGATTGATGGCGAGGTCAATAATCCAATACGTCTTAAATGGGCCGATTTGCTGGCTTTACCACAGGTAGAAGACACCAGCGATTTTCACTGTGTTACTACGTGGTCGCGACTGAACGTACCTTGGGTTGGGGTTCGGTTTATGGACGTAGCAGCACTTGTTGATCCGAAAGGGACAGCTACGCACGTAATGTGCTACGGATATGATGGTTACTCAACCAACGTAGCACTCGAAGAAGCACTTAAGCCAGACGTACTGCTCGTGCATACAGCCGACGGCCAGCCACTGACGCGCGAGCATGGTGGTCCGCTGCGTATGATAACCCCACAATTGTATGCCTGGAAAGGATCTAAATGGATTAAGCGAATCGAGTTTCTTTCGAAAAACCAGTTAGGTTTCTGGGAGGAGCGAGGGTATTCGAACACAGCCTACCCTTGGCGGAATGACCGTTATTCCTGACGTAATGCGGGCTTGTTCGCTATCTTGCTGGCAATTTGACACTAAATAAAAAGCGGATATACCTCACAAAGTATATCCGCTTTTTATTTAGGAATCGTTCCGAAAGTAGAAACTACTTGGCGACTAGCTCCAGAAGTAGCTCAGGCTCATTAGTCGTGATATAATCAATATGCTGATCCAGAAACCATTGCAGATCCGAGCGAGAATTCACCGTCCAAGCATTTGTGGTCAGGTTTCGCTGCTTGGCTTCTGAAATCCAGGTTTCGTTTTTCTTCAGAACAGATAAATAATAATCGAAGCCGTTTAACTGATCGGCGGCCAATTCAGCGGGCGTTTTGTCGCCGTTCAGGTACGAAACTTTAGCCGTAGGGTCTAATTCTCTGACTTTCTTACATACATCGTAACTAAACGCAATGTATTCGACCCAAGCCTGTGCTTTTAAATCGTGAACTATAGACACTACACGTTCCGTTAAGGCCATTGAACGGCCCAGCTTCGACGTTTTGATTTCCAAAATCAGTTTGGTACGTGTCTGCTTCATGCCTTCTTTAAGATAGGCTTCTAGTGTCGGTAACGATTCGCCGTTTTTGAGTTTGATTTTACTCAATTCTTCTGCCGACGTTTTTTCGATGGAAATACCATCAATTGTAGGGTCGTGGTGAACGAATATGACCGAATCTGACGACATGTGTACATCAAACTCACTGCCCATGCAACCCAGCTTAACGGCGTTGTTCAATGAGGTTAATGAGTTTTCGGTCGTGTTACTTTGTTTCCAGGCCCCTCGGTGAGCAATTACCTGATTACGGATAAACGTATCATTTACAATCCGAAACGCGTCACGCCGAGAACCTGACGTATTTTGTGACTCAATCGTGATATCATACCACGGCTCCGACGATTTTGCTGCTTGCGGACTGATCGATAACTGATTGGCTTTATCTACATTAAACAGAGCCGCATTGGGACCCTGCACAACGTAGCGAGCCACAGGTTGTTTCGAGTGAAGGGTTCCAACTACGAGTTGCTTAGGCGAATACGTATAGTTGGTTAGGTAAAGCGTTTCCTGAGCAAACGCGTTTGTAATTCCCTGAAAGGCCATAAAAAGCAGCAGTACAAGGCTTAAACCTGTCTTTTTCATGATAAACGTTGGGGCACAATCTATTTATAAAAATAAATCAAAGTCTTTTACTGAGCGGTTAATGTAGAGATTTATTGGTTCGGTTTTTCTTCTTCCATAAACCCATAGCAGAGCATGTGGCATATTGTCATCTGCGCATCCTCAACCCGGCCGTAATGTTCATCCTGAATCACGATAACCTCCTGTGCGAGATCGGCTAACTGACCGCGTTTGCCGCCAACCAGTGCAATGGTAATCAGGCCATTTTCATTCGCCCATTTTACGGCTTTTACCAGATTCGGCGAATTGCCACTTACGCTCATTGTCAGTACCAAATCGCCGGGACGGGCATAGTTTTCTAATTGCCGAACAAACACATCGTCATAGGCATAATCGTTGCCCAAGGCAGTTATCCATGCTACGTTGTCGTTCAGTGATAGACAACGGAAACGCTTACCCAGTACGTCAGATGCGCCTTTGCCGAGGTCGGTGATGAAATGGGATGCGTTGGCTGCGCTACCACCATTACCGAATGTGAACAGTTGCCGGTCTTCTTCCCAGCATTTTTTCATTAGTTGAATAATATGTTCTACGCGGTCAATAGGAATCGTATCATACGTAGCTTTCTGGCGGTCAAGGTAGGTTTGGAAGTAAGCTTGATTCATAATTGAGGTATGTAATTATAGTGTTTACTACGTAGTGAAAAGTGTTCTATTGCTTTTAGAAGCTGTTTGACTTAAATTTTTGTGATAGAAAGCGATGGTTTTTTGTCAGCTTATAGCCTAATAAACCGGAGTTTAGCAGCGCTAAATGAGGATTTCTTAGGCTATAAGGTGGCAAAAAAGCGCGTTTTATGGCCGAAAAGATTAAGTCAAACGGCTTCTTAGGATACGTAGCTTATCAATCAATCGTAAACTAATTCAAGAGCGCCGACAGGTACGGCATCTTCGCCCAGTTTTGCCAGTAAAACCAATGGCGGATGGAAAGCTTTCATCACAAACCGAGGCAATACCTGACGAACAGCAGCACGAAGTGGCTCGCCAATTAATGATAAACCTCCTCCCAACACAATCGCATCGGGATGAAATAAATGTACTACGTGTGATAAGCCAAGAGCGAGTACCGAACCGATCTGTTCGATCAACATTCGGGCTGCCGGATCGCTGGCTTCGTAGGCAGGGTGAAGAAACCGGGCTTCTTTTCCAATGACTCCTTCCGCGTAACTTTGCTTTACGGCAATTTTCAATGCCGAATCGTCGGGAAGTTGCGGTAACAATTCCTGAATTTGCTTGTCAACAGCCCAGCCAGAAATCGTTTGTTCAATGGTCTGTCCTTCGGAATTGGCACTGGGTGGCACTAGCCATAAATGCCCAATTTCAGATTCGCCCGGTAAAGCACCATGATATAAGTGGCGGTCAACAACCATGCCTCCGCCTACACCACTGCCGAGCGTTACGTAGAAAACATGCTTGAATCCTGTTGCAACGCCCCGACGAGCTTCGCCAAGAGCTGCTACGTTGGCGTCGTTTTCTACCCGAACATGAGCCCCCGGCGCTTGTTGCTGAAGCCAGTTAACCATCTCGAACCCCGACCAGCCACCAATCTGATGCGACGTAGCAATACGGCCCGTTTGCCAATCGACAGGGCCGCCAAAACCAACACCAATTGCTTGCGGAGGTTCAGGTAATTGCTGAATGGTGGACGCAATCTGCGCTAAAATTCCATCGGCTCCCTGTTTCTGGTCAACAACGTAGCGGAATCGCTGCGTAATCTGACCCGTCATGTCGCCTGTTATCAATTGTAATTTTGTGCCACCAATTTCAATTCCAAGCTTCATGGAGTAAAGTAACTATAGATGGATGCCAGAAAAAAGAACGATCCCGAAAGATAACACAAAGGAAAAATAGCGTACAGAATTAATTTCCTCCGTTGGGCCGGCTCATGGTAGACCGGCCCAGATAAATTTCGTCGCCTTTCAGGTTGATTGTCGTATAAAACGAATATCCATTCTGAATATACCGTAGCATCACCTGACTTGCCTGATTTGGTTGGGCATAGGCTTTGGTTGCAGCTACCAGAATCTGATCACCATTAACAATTGCTCGAACAAAGGGCAGGTTGCGGGTTTTAATCTGATTGGCATTATACTTCAACCATGTTTTCCCTCCATCATACGAACATTCGGTTGCTTCGTTGAGGTACGTTTCCTTGCCGTTGAAGAGTTCGCCGTGGTGTTTGAACAGCCGCCAGAGTCCGTGAATATAATGTTCATAACAAGCATAGTTACGATCATTACCAAGACCTTGTATAGCCGGGTCAGTAGGAGAGGGCTGGTCGGGCGTTAGCGCATCGTGATCGTCCCAGAATAGGACTCCGTAGGCTCCAGTGAACCAGTAAAAAATGGCTGTTCCTTCGGCAACGGCAGGAGGGGCTGGGTGTTCAGCTTTCGCACTTTTCGGAAAATCGCCCTGCGTATTGAAGACCCATTGCCAGGCAATACGTTTCTTGGGCGACAGTTTCATGTTCACTTCCTGCTCGCCCAATACCGCAGCCAGCCAGTGCCGGTCACCGTTGCCCGTGTGTGGGAACGAATAATCGAATTCTGGGTAAAGAAAATACGTGCCGGGCATCTGAAAATCAGCATAATCGGCAAATGATTTTCCTACTATATCATCGGGCATACCGCGCTGGCGACTGGTCGACGTATGTTTAGCAGGCATATCGAACAGCCATCGCATTGTTGCTGTATAATCTTCGGCCCGTGAATAGCCAAAACTATTGTGCGCTACGGGATCGATGGAACCGATTTCGGTCTGAGGACTCACGTTATCCCTGATGGTTTTCATCATGAACGTATACAGATTCGTCTGTTCCTGTTTGTTGCTAATGGTATAGTTATCATTTTCGATATCCAGAAAGATAAAACCATACGTACTTTTCATACCACTAGGTGGGCAATCTCCAAAAGCGATACAGCCACCACTCATTTCAGATGTGGACTGATACAAGGTATTCCGATTGACGCGCGCACCGGGCTGGCTCGGCGGAGCTTTATACAACGTCTCACTGCCCTTATCGCTATTGAGCGCCCAATCAAGCCCAAATGAATCGGTAAAATAATTTCGATATACAATCCAGGCACGCTGACGTGGTTGAAGGGCGCTTTTCCAGCCTTTTGCCGGAAAACCATCTTTCCAGATTTCTACATTCGGAACCATCCGGCTTTGGTCAACAGCCGAAAATCCTCTTCGGAAAAGCTTTGTCCGATCCTGCTGAACGTGCAGATTTCGCCCGGCTCCACAGAACGTAATGGTTTTGGTTGGAGGCAACGTAAAATCGCCAACAACGTCGATATTGTAATAACCTTTACGTGTGCTGGGAGTAAAGCGCGACCGTGGCGTTGGCGTTAACGATGTTTGCGGAGGCATTGGCCCCTCCAGGTGAATAGCTACCGGGTCAGGAAGCGTATTGGGGAATAAATACCAGATGCCAAGACCGCCGAGGGCCGTCACGGCTAATATTATCGGAAGTTTCATCACAGCACGCAAGGGTAGAAAAATTTAGACGTAACGCAAATTGGAAGCCTGAGCGAGCATCGCCTACTTGGTTTGATGAGAGTTAATAAACAAATACAGGTAAGCAATCGACTTACCTGTATTAACGTAACAAACGTATCGTGAGGTATTTTCCTAATCGATATAACGCTTGGTAATGGGTTTATATGAGTCGATACGTCGGTCGCGGAAGTAAGGCCACGTAGTACGGTATTTGTCAGATAGAGCCAGATCAATAGTCTGAACATGAACGAGTTCCTGGCTGTGTGGAGCCAAATAGAGTAACGATCCAAACGGATTTGCAACAAATGAACCACCCCAGAACTGCTGATCGGCTTCACGACCAACCCGGTTCACCGACACTACGTGCACGCCGTTGGCAATGGCATGACTTCGCTGAATAGTTTGCCAGGCGTTATATTGCTCTTCGTTTTGCTTCGGATCAGGTTCGTTGGTATCCCAACCGATAGCGGTAGGATAAAAAAGAATCTCGGCACCCATCAAGGACGTAATACGAGCCGCTTCTGGATACCATTGATCCCAGCAGATTAGTACGCCAATACGGGCGAATTTCGTATCGAAAACTTTATAGCCGAGGTCGCCCGGTGTAAAGTAAAATTTCTCATAATAACCAGGATCGTCGGGAATGTGCATTTTCCTGTATTTTCCCAGATACGTACCGTCGGCATCGAGTACGGCCGTGGTGTTGTGATATAGTCCTTGCGCCCGTTTCTCGAACAGAGATGCAATAATGACAACACCCAACTCGCCCGCCAGTTGACCAAGCCGCTCAGTAGTAGGGCCAGGAATGGCTTCGGCCAGACTGAAATTGTGATGGTCTTCAACGTCGCAGAAGTAGAGCGAGGTAAACAACTCCTGTAAGCAAACAATCTGAGCACCTTTCTGGGCTGCTTCGCGAATGCCATTTATTGCTTTCTGAATATTAGCTTCGACATCTGCCGAGCAGCTCATTTGTACTAAACCGATATTTACGTTCTTAGACATAGGGCAAAAATAAGGCGTTCTATCCGAACGCTCCGTATTATCAACAAAAAGGTAATAGGTAGGGTTCGAAGGGGAACGGGTTGATGAGTGGTGAATGGACGAAAACTAGCTGAAAAAAAAGTGCTCTACTTATGACGGCAATTTGAAGATTGCCAGAAGAATAATATAGAATTCATTCTAGGCTCCGAAACATTTGCTAGAAAGACAAAATTCGTTCGTTAGGAATGTGATACTACGTACTTATGTAAATTTGAGAGAGTGATTAGCCCAAATTAGTGTATTAACTCCTAATAAATATCATTATGAAAATCAAGCACCTATTCGTTTTATTAATTCTTGGCACATCGGTTTCAACATTTGCTCAACGGAAATCCGAAACTAAAGCGGATGTTGTCGAAAAAGGATTGATTAAAGTATCTGTTATGTATCCGTATGCAGAAGGCAAAACGTTCGATATGGATTATTATGAAAAAAACCATATGCCATACGTAGCAGGTTTGCTAGGAACTAATCTGGTACGTTATACCATAGAAAAAGGAATTGCAAATGGAATGCCTAACGCTCCATTACCTTTTGTGGCAATTGGTAGTTTTTATGTTAAAAGTTTGACTGATTATCAGACCGCTATCACCCCAAATAGAGATGCGATACGGGCAGATATTCTAAAGTATACCAACATCAGTCCGACTATACTGGTTAGTGAAGTGATGAAGTGATTTTTTGGATTTTATCAACTACTGGGCAACTTTCCCGTCGACAGAAAAATAGTTTAGAAGTATACAACCTAACGAAGTAACGTATCGAATTGAATTAACTCGTTAGCAATCAATTAGTTTTATTCTAATATATTGATTGGGGACGTGCCAATCAATCCGTTCTACTGCTTAATCATTCAGGATATGACAACACGAAGAACTTTTCTTCAGACTACAGCACTTACAGGAGCTGCTGCCACGATTTTACCCAATTCACTTTGGGCATCTACCAAACCCGCGAAAGACCGGCTCGGAGTAGCATTGGTTGGGCTAGGTTATTACAGTACTGATCTGTTGGCACCTGCGCTTCAAAAAACGAAGAATTGTTATCTGGCTGGTATTGTGACCGGCACCCCGGAAAAAGCCGAAAAATGGAAGAAACAGTATAACATTCCAGATAAGAATATTTACACATACCAAACCTTCGACCAGATTGCCAATAATCCTGATATTGACGTAATCTACGTTGTGCTACCGCCGTCGATGCATGAAGAATACGTAGTAAGAGCCGCAAAAACGGGTAAACACGTCTGGTGCGAAAAACCAATGGCCGTTACAGCTAAAGAGTGTCAGAATATGATTGATGCCTGTGCCAAAAACAAAGTATCGCTGGCAATCGGTTATCGACTGCAACATGAACCGAATACGCAGGCGTGGATGAAAGGGCTTCGAGATGGGAAAATCGGTAAAATTCAGATGGTTAACTGTTCGGCGGCTTATTTCGACAACCGGACTAATCACTGGAAGCAAAAAAAAGAAATGGGAGGGGGAGTCATGTATGACATGGGCGTATATGCCATACAAGGCGCACGACTGGCTACGGGCGAAGAGCCAATTTCTGTAACTGCCCAACTGTACACAAATCGGCCGGAAATCTATAAAAATGGTTTGGAAGAAACGGGTATGGCTCAGTTGATTTTTCCGAGTGGAGCACGGGCCGCTATCCAGACCAGCTTTGGCATGAATATGAATTTTTTGGACGTAGTAGGAGCCAAGGGCACGCTACGTGTGGAACCCTATTCAGGTTATAACGGCCAGAAAGGTCGCTGGAGTAATGGCGGAATTATTGAACATCCGTATGACGTACCGAATCAGCAGGCTATGCAGATGGATGACGATGCCGCAGCCATTATGAACAAAAAACCGATGCTGGTTCCGGGCGAAGAAGGATTACGTGATATAAAAATCGTAGAAGCAATTCATGCAGCCGCCAAATCCGGGAAAGAAGTAAAAATAGTTTGATAGAGTATGTTTTAACTCTAAAATTTTATCGTTTAAATATTGAGCGTAATCGGCTGAATTATGGCTATTTAAACATGATGGTATTTTATATGTAAGCTATGTTGTTTTAGTTGTATTATATAAAGTCGGGCAACTCATTTGGTGAGCCGCCCGACTTTTGTTTATTTCGCTTGTCAACCCCGTCTGCTTATGCAACCCGCCGATTTTGCCCAACTTCCCGCCAATCAACAACTCGATACGTTATACTTTGCTGGCGATATACTTGCCAATCGCTATGAGGGCGAAAACATTTTTCTGCTCTATAACCTCCGTGATTTCTACGTTGAGCTTCGTTACGATGCATTTAATAGCCAACTGCATCAGGTTTCGGCTTTTCGGGATACAGATAAACTTGAGCCTTACCTCCCATATCTGGTTAATTAATCGCTGTATTAAGTGATCTTGTGTCGTCAGATAACCAGATTCTGTCGCAGATAACTTAGTCGCTACGTTCGAATAGCTCTTTTAAAGGCGTAATTTTTGGCGTACCTGCCTCAACCAGATTGCCCGTCCTTCACAATTCCAGTGAGTATCACTTATCATGTATGGCGATGAGGGTGCGTTTTTGAATGCGCTATACGTATCAATGTAGGGTACTTTTAGCCGTGAATTGGCCTGAATTCGCTCAATCAGGTGGTTGTAATTTCCCCGGTTAGGTTCGAGAATGCTGGTCTTATTGGGAATCAACGAAATATATACCTCATCGAAACCGAGCTGCCTATACCGGTCTGCTACGGCGTTTGCACTATCGACAAGAGTGTTAACTTCCTGATCAGTAAGTGGCGAAAACGATGAATTTAAGAGTTTGGTTGTGTCGGTGTCCAGATTTAGGAACACATGTTGCTGATCAGTCGATAACGTAACACTACCATTATCGCGTCCAAACCAGTTTAAAGTCATCAGCGCTTTCAGTTCTTTGAACCAGAAGGCCCAATTATGACTGAACAACGTTGATTCCAGCCGTTCTTCTACGTCGCTCCGGTGAAATTCATTACTGATACGTTGACGTAGTGGAAGTTGGGGTTTGGGATTTTGAGTCGTATCATTCTGAACAGCGAGCTCAGTGATAGGACGGGCAAAGTGCTCTCTAAAATGCCGTTCTACCGATTCAATTAATAAGATGTTACGTTTAGTAGAGTTGAGTTGCGCTCGTTGTTGAAAGTCCCAGGCAACACGCTGATAATGACTTACTCGAAAATCATTTTTACCAAGACGTTGGGGCTCAGTAAAACTATCACCAATAATATATAACTGTGTCGATGCTGTATCACTCGACCGATTTTCTGATGAACAATTGGTTGGAGCCTGTTTAAATTGGGGCAGGGGTGATAACCGATATAGATCACCAAATCGATAGTCATCAGCAATTATTCCCGCATCATAAAGCCAGTGCGACACTGTGCTTGATATACCGCCTGCCCAAAGAATCAGCGCAAGGGCCAGAACAACATAACGTAGTATTGACATATTTTTAATGATAGTAACTGCTTTGAGCATTTACTAAATAGTTCTTGCACACAGTTACTACTTTACCTTATTCGAATTCGAAATAATAAAACAGCCTGCTGTGCACCACTCAGAATATATAACTCGTTGGTACGTTCATCGAATTGTAACGCAACCGGAAAATCGCTGGGAATAGGGCGATCACCAATAATTCGTCCCTCCAGATCATATAACGTAGTGAAACCACCTGATTTAACGCTAATTATTTCGACACCTGCACCAAGCCGATGATAACGCACGTTATTTCGGCCAGATTGTAAGGCTCGCACATCGAATCGACGCTGTCCTTGCTGATCCAGAATGGTTGCTTCCGTATCGGTAGTACGTATCAACAACCAGTTGGTTTGGTCTTCGTCAGGAAATAATCGGAAATAGCCTCTGCGAACCGGTCGATACAGTTGCGTTCGCTTTGCAACCAGCCCGTTCATATTTATTGTGAGTAACTGACCTTCATCGGCAATCGTCTGGATAAACGTACTTCCCGGGGGCAATAACGCTGGTCCTTTAAATTGAATTTCCGGTTCATCTTCGTTCTGCCGCTCAATTCGACTCGGAAAATGCGGATACTGCGAACCATTTTCGCGCCAGTAATTTAACGTACCATTCACCTGAATCATCAATACGTCCATGCCTGTTTCGGTCGGAATTACCTGAAACGGAAGCTGTGGAGCGCCTTTATGTGGAGCAGACATAATCCGAACGAAGGTGCGTCGCTGACGGTCAAGTGCGTAAATGTGGCCATCCTGATGAGCTGCTAATGCCACAAAGTTCCGCTGATGACTACCTCGCGGGCGAGCCAGATAAGAAGCATCTATACCAGCCGGTAATGGAATAGATTGTAGCGTTACAGTTTTTGAAATACGAACCGGATCGGCAATATAAAGGGTTCTGTCGGTCATGAACAGATATTGTAAGCGACCGTTATTCAGAAAATCGACTCCTACCGCATTGCTACGTATCGGACCGTCGATATTGCTCTGCACGATTTTATCGCCCCTTGGTGTTACTAATACAAACTGTCCGGCGTTATTTTGTGCATAAAACTGCGCTGAACTATCGCTAAGGTTACCAGCTACAATTGGTGCAGAAACCAGCGGTGCGTTAAACTCCGTTTTCTTTTGCAACAGTAACTTGTTTCGCACCATTTGGCTTGCCCGTCGCGTAGTACGCCCTAAAACAACGGTTGATTGGATATTTTCGTTGCCGTAACTGGCCTGATAGGCCATATTTTCCAGATTGGCCAGTGCAGTTGTACCTGTAATCGGATCAATTTTATCGAGGAGGTTCTGCCAGGCGAGGGGCCAGGTTGGAGGCACGGTAGTCTGTGCCCGATTCAAGCGAACAAATGCCGTGAAGTTAGCCGGACGTAGCGTCGTTTTTAGAAACTCGGCTTGCCGCTGGTCAGTAGTCCAGATAGCTCCCCGTTGAATTTGCTGCAGGTAATCCTGAAGGGCTTCCTCACTATTTGCGACAATAAGCGACGTACCGTGTTGAGTGATCCAGCTTTGTGAAAAGCCCAGAAATAAACTGCTAAAGAGTGAGGCTGGTAATTCTGATACGTTGAGTTGCAGTAGCTTATGACCTAGATACGTTTTGGGCGGGCCAGTTGTTCGGGCACCTGCGCTATAGGCGGCCTGTTGGTAGGAGTTGGCGAGTTGCTTACCATTAGTAGCGGTTAGAATCAGTATCTGACGTAGTGTTCCCGTTGGCGACTCCATCCGACACAGTAGTAAATCGCTCCCCAATGACTCGTAAAGCGAAGTTGTTACGGGTTCAATCTGACTGAATCGGTCACGTAGAAAATCGCTGGAAGCTGAACCTAGCAAATTGCTTAACGACTTCCCAAATCGAGCCGCATCGCTTACACTAATATGATATAACGTAGCGGTTGTTTGCGGAATAAGATGCGGATATTGAATCCGCTGCGGATTTTGGTTGGCAAAAAGCGCTGCTACGTCGCGTCTTGCACCAATTTCATCGACCGAATACCCGATCAGATGGGTGCGGGCAGCGGACTGACGAAATTGCAGGGTCAGTTGTTCGGGAAGGAATAAACGAACCAACGAACCTACATTGTTAAAAAGCGATTGCAATACCTCTGGACGTACCGACATCCCAGCTAGAAGCTGCGCATCGACCCGAAAATCGGGTCCATTCACAACCGGGTCATTTTTACTTTCATCAAGCTTCAATGACTGGTGCATCCGCTTTGCTACGTTCTCAATCAGAATTCCTGATACACTGCCTATCAGAAAATTGTCGGTAAGAATGAAAGAGCCAATGGGTTCATTGTCGCGCGAAACAAGGTCAAGAATTTTTTCGCCCGAAAAGGTATGATTTAGAACTCGAAATTGCCGAGGATCAGGGTTGGTTACCCTGTTCAGAAAAACCTGATCGTTGTTGGTGACCGGAATGTAGAAAATAAAATCAAACCTTGATTTAGATATCGGATGTAGCGAATACCGGATATTTCGCCCCGAAACGAATTTCAGAACCGTGGCCGTATCAGAGGTTGCATATAAAAAACGGTCAAGTCGCTGTCGTGCTTCATCGAAAACAGGTACCTGACGTACTGCCATCTGTGTTCGTAAAACGCGCGCTGGAATTGTATCCTGTAACCGATCGCTGGCTAACACCATCAACGCGCCGGGCGGTATGAATGAACTAACAGTTTGTTTTGCCGGAAACAACAGCCGATATCCAAACCAGCCACCAATTACCAGCACTGCTGCTGCAATACCAAGCCAGAAACGTTTTGTCATGTAATCGCTATGGTGTTTTACTGGGTTAAAAAGTTGTAGGGTTATAGGGTTGTAAAGTTATAGGATAGAGTGCTTCAAAAAACCTCTATATAACTTTACAACCCTATAACCCTACAACTTTTTATCTTTCCTTATTTGCCCCACATGGCATTGGCCGTTTCAGGGAAGGGCATCGTTACTTCTGGGACGTTTGCCGCTACCCGGTTTGCCCATTCAACACCCTGCATAAGAGAGTGATCCTGATTGCTAACCTCATATTTCCAGGCACCGAAACGACCACGTGAATAAATTCCAAAAGGCTCCAGCTTTGGTAAGACAGCTTTCAGAATACCATCACGTTCAACCGATGGCGTAGGATAGCCGTAATCGAAAGCCATATGGAATGTAGATACTACGTCGTCGGCCGATTCAATAAGCTGATCTTCGATAAGCGCACGTATCGTGTCATCAATCAGCGTTTCGCGGTTAACGGGTTTGGCTGCCGATTCGCTGGTTTCGGTCATTAGCGACCAATGCTGATCAATATCAGGAACGTTATTTGGGCTGTAGTTCGAGAATACAGTTACGCGATAGTAGGGGCTATTGTATTCTGGAAAATACATCCAGCACATGGTTTTCAGGCTTTCCTTCGGTTTTCCTTTCAAACCAATACCCACTACGTTGGTTGAGGAGTGTTTGAGCCCCTGTGCTTTCTGAACAATTTCGGAGTCTAGCCCTTCTACCCGTTGTGTAAACAGATCGAGTGGCATCGTGCTCATCAAATAATCATACTGTATTTCTTCGCTGTCGGCCAGAACAATTTTCTTTTCCGGGCCGATCACTTTCTCTACAGATGCATTCAATTTGATATAATCGCGACCAACCAGATTCCCAACGGCCTCCCAGATTCCACCAGTACCACCTTGTTTCGGGAACTGGAACGTACTATTTGGCCCCCAGGAGAAATCGTCCTGATCAAAGATGATATTTTTTGTAACGCGTTGTAAATCAGTTACAGCAACCCGTTCGCCAACCCAAACCGCGTTCATATCCTCTGGTGGATACGCCCACACTTTGAAGTTGTAAGGAAACATAAACGTTTCGGCCAGACCTGGTCCAAACGTAGCCAGAATCCACTCGCGGAAATTGGCTGGTTTTGTATTTGAAGGAAATTTGTAGTTGTGAATAATACCCTCAAGGCACTTCCACATTGTTTCTGGACTCAGGTATTTAATATTGTTCTGAAACGGATACGGCACAAACCGATTCTCAATCCATACCCAAGATTCGCGCTGGTGACTAAGCCATCCATCCTGACCTAATGCTTTGAGCATCAGATCGTCGAAGTATTTATAGTGAGAAAACTGTACGTGTCCGCCAACGTCCCAGGTAAATCCCTGTTCATCAACAAAACTTTTCGACAAACCACCAATTCTATTTTCCCGTTCCAGAACAATGAAATCGGTGATGCCTAATTCTTTCAGGCGGTAAGCTGCTCCCAAGCCGGTTGGCCCTGAGCCAATAATGACATATTTATATTTCATAATTGAGTTGGGTCAGGTTGATAGGTTTTAGGGTTATAAAGTTGTATGGTTCTAACGTTATAGAGTCGCCAATTTTGCCAATACAACTCTATAACGTTTCAACTCTATAACTTTATAACCCTAAACTTTACAACTACCCTTAAGCTGCTACTGGTTCTGGCTTTTTGATTGCTTTGACTTTATCGCCTAAATCAAACCGGAATTGAGCCAATTCCTTAAAACTTTGCATACAAACTTTCAGCAACTTCCAGCGCAAAATAGATACTGTACCCGTTAGCCGCTCTTTGTGGGTAATGGGTATATCATACGTAGTATTGCCCGATTTCTTTGCCATCACAGCCAGAAAAATATTTGGGGCAAACGGTGTTGGAGTAGGTAGCTGGGCAAGAAGTTTGCGCAAGAATGAACCTTTTATCAGGCGGAACGGAATATTGCTATCCATGATATACGTGCCGTAAATCAATGCAATGCTAAACCGTAGAATCCGGGTGATAACCAGCCGTGCTGGCGCATCATAGCGCTCTTCCCGATAGCCCAGAATAAATGGCGAATCATGGCGTTTAGACCATAGTTTGGCAAAGTCATCGGCAATGAACTGATCATCACTATCAGTCTGAAACACGTATTCGGAGTCCAGTGCCACCGCTTGCCGGTATCCGTTCACAACCGCATTGCCGTGACCACCGTTTGGCTGATGAACAACCATCAACTTTGGGTAACGTTCTTTAATTTGATCCAGAATCGCTCCGGTATTGTCGCGTGAGCCATCGTTAACGACAATCAGGCGGGTGTTTTCGGTGGGGAACTGACGGGTTAGCAAGTCGGTCCACTGCTTAACAACGGCTTCAATGACTTCTTCCTCGTTATAAGCAGGCATTACAATGGATAGCAGGATGCTCATGCAGTGTATCTAGGAAATTATAGGTGGTCCGATTGGGCCGGCCCGCCAATGCGCGAAGCAAACAAAATGCTCCAACGCAGGTGAATTATAGGGATATAAACTCCGCAAATATACAGAAATCTCTTGTCTTGTTTCTGCTACCCAAAAAATGACTTATTAAGCGGGATGCTAACTTTAGCAGATCGGTTTAATAAGAAAAACGGTCTTTTAGGTTATTAATTGGCTTTTCGATCAAATACCATGAGATTGTAGCCAACAGAATAGTTAGAAACAGAAAAAAAGAGAATTGAAAAAAATAAGAACTATTCAGAAATGGTAATATATCCGTAATCCGTCGCCAGGCACGTAGGGTGAAGTGTGTGGGTTGCGTATGATATACGTTAAAGACAAAATTGTGGTATAAATAAAGTCCGTAACTGATACGGCCTAGATATTGACTTACAGGGTTTTCCAGGATCCATTTCATTGCGCCACCAAATCCGAGTACGGCTCGCCCAATCAGGAAGAAGCCTATAAATGAAGCGCTTAAACGCTCAAATACGTCGGACATAATGTTATGATGGCCCGTCCAGCCGTGAAGATCAGGAACGGCGGGTAGTATTTTCGTCAGAGCTATTATAACAGCAAATAGCAATATGCTGAGCCAAAGCCAGTAAGTCGGACGAAAAACCTGCTCGAACCGGCTCCGTTGGTATAACCACCAATACGCCATAATGGCGCCTAAACCGAATGAGTCGAGACATGCAGGCATCGATACGTAGCCAATGAACCAAGGCATACGTGCCCCAAAAAGAACGTAACGTAGTGTAACGCCCCCCACAATCATCAACGTAGCAGTAAGCGGTACCCAACGTTTAGGAACGAAAAAAAGTAGTAAGGGAAAAAATAAATAGACCTGTTCCTCCACCGCCAGCGACCACAAATGGTCAACTGTACCCATCCAGGTGCCATAATATGCCATATAAATATTAGACGCATATAAAGCAAGCCAGCCAATCGTTCGGCGGACGGGCGGTTCGTCAATGAGGTAAAGAACGAATAGGGTTAAATAATAAACCGGGAAAATGCGGATCGTTCGGCGGATATAAAAGGTTTTTAGGTATTTTCCCAACCCACCAGAAGGTTGGTTCTGTAGTTTGTCTTTGCTTGACAAAAGAATCCGGGTAATGAGAAAACCACTCAATACAAAAAAGATGGTCACACCAAGAGGGCCGAGTGGAAGTTCGAAATATGTTGACGACCAGTGCTCAGCCATCCAGTGATCGAATAGCACCAGACCGACGGCAATAAACCGAAGACCATCTAACTGTCGTAGATGATTTAGCACCGGACGTGAAGGAACCACTACTGGGGTGTTCGTTTGCATAATTGAAATATTGCGTAATCGGGCACTATAGTAGCCTGATTACCAGTTCTTAGGCCTTGCCTGTTGGGGCGGGCCTTCAGAAAATATAGTCTGGTTCGTTGGATGAAGTGTCGCTTTTTGATTATTGTCTGAAATTGTCAGAATAAAGAGCTGATAGGTACCACGTTCTAAATCCGCTGACAAAAAATTGCCTCTAAAACCGGGCACAAAAATGTTGACTGGAGAAAATAATGCTTTCAAAACAGATTGCTGATTCTGCCAGACTGGAAACAGATATGTTCGTTTGTTCGAACGTGCCAGCAAATAGGCGCCATTATCGCTCAGGCCAAGCACCGGAACTGTTGAGTTCTGTACTGCAAATCCGTTTCCTGTTTTAGAAACCTTTAAGTCGAGAGTGGGCTGTTGCGCGGGGGCGTAAATTGTTTGCAGATGCGCATCGTAAAATGCTGGCGAAGTCTCTGTATAATGCTCTGACACCGAATCTAACGTAGCGATTGGCTGGTTGGTTGTATACGTCCAATTGAACTGACTTGATGTAAACCAGTGCCGCCACCAAATTGTCTCATCCAGAAATGACAGATAGGTAATACCCGCAAAAACAACCGTAGCGATACTGCCACTGAGAAAAACCCAGTGGCTTATTCGCTCACTTAACGTAACAAGCAGATATACATAGAGGAGTGCAATCAGCGTGAGCGAGTACATCTTATAGCGACTCGTTATAAGAATATCCATGCCAAACCCTGTTCGAGCCCAGGCGACGATGGCAGCGGTTCCAAGCAGAAAAGCAGCACATCCCCAGAAAAATAACGTAACAGATGGAATCGATTCTGTTCGAGTGCTACGTAACGATTTCGGCTTAATTAAACTCAGAATTGTCTGAATGATGGTAAGTCGATAACGTAGCAGAGTCAATGCCAGCAGGCCAAGGGTTGTTACTGCCAATAGACCGCCCAGAGCGATACTTGCCTTTAGCGGTGAACCAAAAGGAATAACTTCGGCTGCTGCGCCGAGAAATGCAAACCAGCCTTTTACTAAGTCGAATAGGCCGGGACGAACGTAGGCTATATCATTTGGTTTCGAAAAACCGGTGAAATACAAGCCAATTACAAGACCGCCACCGACCAGCCAGCTAGTTAATGAACGTAGCGTTTGCTTTTTGAACGTAGTACCAGTGGTCCGTAGCAGAATCAGTAAGAGGCCAATTGGCCAGACTACCAACCCGTTTCCACTGGTAATCGTGGCCAAAACGGCGGCTATAAACGCCAATCCTAACTGATTAGTATAACTCAGAAAATAGAATGCGGCAATAATCCAGAGCACCACCGAAAAGTTTTGCAAAGAGGCCATACCCCAATACATATTTTCCCAGTGCGACAGATTGAAAATGAGTAGAGCCGCTGGTACGGCATACAGGACAGACTTTCCTGCCCGATTCAGAACGGCGATAAAAACAGTTAATAAACCGATTAGGCTCAGGATTCCAGCCACCATCAGGTGTATGAAATTGAGTTTACCAAACAGCGAGTAATCCAGCAACGTAATAATTCGATCGAGCACAATACGGTGCTCGTTATGCTGCCGAAAGAGCTGATAAATTTTGCCTGAAAACGTGGTTTCCTGATGAGAGTAATATAAAAAAGCACGTAGTGCGTGATCGTCCCATTTCGGTATATTCAGAGCATACGCTTTCCAGACCAGTACAAATACAAGAACGGGCAACGACACCAGTAAATAGCCTAACCATTTCCATCCAGAAGTTGCAAACTTCATCGATGGCTGGCTCGGACCACGCTGGTGGGTCGGATGTGACGTATCAGGTGTTGAGATCAGCAAAGGATAGCAGAAAACTAATTGGTAAATGAAGCCAGTTGACGGGCAATATTGACCGGGTCAAGCCCTGACAGTTGTTGGTGATATTTCTGATCGCCATATAGACCATTCGGATAACCCTGTGCTGACAGACTTATAAATCGACTTGGCGCAGCACCATCGGCCAGTAATTTAACGGATAATTGCTGCGCCAGTCCACCAACCGATACATGTTCTTCGACGACTAGAAGCGGCTTACTTGCCCAACGGTGAGCCAGTTCGGAGGGGAGGTCAAGCGGGAGATTAGTGGCCGTATACACATCAAACTGCCCCGTTAATAATTCATCCTGAAGCGCTGTCAATACATTAGCTGCTACCGGGCCAAGTGCTACGACAGTACCAATTGAAGCCGCACTACGAACAATGTGTTTAAACGAACCATAGGTTACTGCCCCATCTGGTGTATTAGGGCCTGCACCCAGCCGAAGATACGTAGGCCGGCCTTCAGCTACAATTTGATCAAGCATCGGCGGTACTTCGTCGGCAAATGCTGGAATATAGGTATTCACATTCTGCAAACTACTCAAACAGGCAAGATCTTCGATAGCGTGGTGCGTGCTCCCCATGATTCCATACCCATACCCACCCCCGTTTCCGACCAGAAAAACCGGCATTTTGTGCAAGCAAACATCGTTGCGAAACTGCTCAAGACAGCGGTATACCACAAACGGAGCAATACTGTAGCAAAACACCTTATAGCCTTTGTAGGCCATACCGGCTGCTACGCCGACCATATTTTGTTCGGCAACACCCGCATTGATAAACCGAGGGCCAATGGCTTCTGCTACGTTTTCAAGCGCAGCATAACCCAGGTCTCCCGTGATGAATATAACTTTTTCGTCTTCCCGCGCAATTTTTTCAATGGCGGCTGAAAATTCTTTTCGCATAGCGTGTACCGACTTTTGCCGATTATTGCTGATGAAATGGACGTAGTGCTTTACTTACTTTTTCGCTGCTCTACCAACGTACTGATTTCGGCTGCCGTTTTATAGACCCGCTGGCCTTTTCGGACCATTGTTCGGATAAATTTCGGACGTTTTTTCGTCTCCTCAAAAATCTTACTGATGTACTCGCCTAAAAACGAAATACCCAGCAGATTGATGCCGCCAAAGAACGTGACCAGAATAATCACCGTTGAAAGACCGTAAGGCGTATGAGGATCGAAGTTGATAAGCCGGGAAATAATTTGCCAGATAATGCCTAACATCGATAAGCCCGTCAGTACAAAACCGGCGTAGGTCATTAACTCCAATGGCGCAAAGCTGAACGAGAAAATCGCTTTCTTAGCCCACCAGATGTTTTTTGTCCAGTTGTTGGTCGATACGCCAAACATGCGTTCTGGCCGGACGTAGTCAACACCCGTTTGTCGAAAACCAACCCATGCCCGTAAGCCCCTCAGGAATTGCTCAGTTTCGGGCAGGTTTACCAACTCGCGAACTACTTTCCGGTCGATCAACGAAAAATCACCCGCATCGACCGGAATATTGATATAGGCTGTCCGTTTAAACAAGCGATAAAACTGCTTATAGAAAAAGTGAACATGGGGCGCCATTTCGCGCTGAACCCGAACGCCATACGTAACGTCGAATCCCTGCTGCCACTTTTCGTAAAACTTCGGAATAATTTCGGGCGGGTCCTGCAAGTCGCCATCCATCAATACAACGGCATCGCCCGTAGCAATTTCCATTCCGCTCAAAAACGCTGACTGTGAACCAAAGTTGCGTGAATGTTTAATGGCTATTACGTTCGGATCTTTGGCGCAAAGCTCGTTCAGCACCTCATCGGTATTATCGGGCGAATTATCATTCACGAAAATGATTTCGTAACGAACCTTCATTTCGTTGAATGTTTTCACCAGCCGCTCATACATATACGGAATAGCCTGAGCGTCTTTATAACACGCGATAATTGGCGAGATAACCGGATTTAACGTGGGCGTCTGGAATGCCGGAATCACCCGATCATGATAGCCGTGGCTGGTTTGCCAATCGGCCGTCATACGTAGTCCATCGCTTAGAGACGTAGTAGCTTTCCAGCCTAAGTCAGCTTCGGCGGCTGTTGGGTCGCCATACCAGTCGGAGAGGTCCCAGTTGCGGTTGCTCATACTTCCCCAAACGGGTTCCTGAGCGAGATCAAACGTTTCCCGTGCTACGTCGACTAACTCGCGCATCGTCGTTTTCTGTCCCGTCGCAATGTTATACGAGCGTCCCCGAATCTCAGAGTTGACACGTAGCGCAGCTTGTACAAAGGCCGAAACACAATCGTCGACGTAAACAAAATCACGGCTAATATCAGGTGATACAAGTGGCGGAAGCTGACCTTTCAGATTCTCTTCTACCAGTCGAGGGATTAGCCGGTCGGGTTCTTCCCAACCGCCGTAAATCGAATAGAGTCGGAGATTAAGCGTATTCCGCCCATGCACTTTCGCGTAGTACTCGAGTGTATAGGCAGCCGATACTTTCGATACCGCGTAATGACTGTTTGGCTCAACACGGTCGGTTTCTTTGGGCGCTGTACAGTTAAACCCATATTCTGAGCTGCTTCCGGCGTGGATGTAAACCATGTCGGACGTGCAATTTTCCAGAATATTAACGGTTCCTAATACGTTTGTTTCGTAGGTTAAGCCAACATTTTTCTGCTTGCTGTAAGCACCGTATGCCGCCAGATTAAAAATGGTACGTGGCTTTATACGACCGAATACATCCTGAACAGACGTATTGGACAGAATGTCGCAATGGACAATGTTCTCGGCTGGTACGTCCAGCAACTTCAGACGCCAGGCTTTGGTGGCGTCGTGGGTGAGCGCGTAAACATCCTTGCGTACGCGGAAAAGTTGCTCGAATAGGTTGGCCCCAATAAAGCCACTGGCCCCAAAAACAACGATAGGACCATTTAGCTGGGTAATAGTAGTAGGTAGCAAATTAACAGCAGGCTGATTCATTCAGACCGCAATATTACGTCAAAAGGCTTGTATATACTTTCTCGCCATCTAGTTTTATAGCCAACGGTCGATGGAAAGCGTTTAGACCTGCGTTGGTTGCGGCTGTAAATACCGCTCATTAACATCGGCACAGGCTTGCTCATATTGAGCTTCGGTCATGGGTAGGTAATGCCATTCCAGCTTGTTTTCCATATACGACACACCCTTACCTTTCACCGTATTGGCAATCAACACTTTGGGTTTGCCATTGGTTGATGCGGTAAGGTTATCGATAGTTTCCAGTAATTCATCAATAGTGTGACCGTTTGCTTCAACTGTCTCAAAACCAATCGCATTCCAAGTTCTCACATCGGCTGTATCACCCAGTACGTTGGCTGTTTTATCAAAACCCTGTAAGCCATTTTTATCGACCAGAATAATTAAATTATCCAGTTGGTGCTGCATGGCGAAATGGGCGGCTTCCCACGTAGTACCTTCGTTGGTTTCGCCATCCGACATAAGAACAAAAACGCGCCCACCATTATTGAGGAGTTTGTTAGCCTGTGCAATGCCCGTACCAATAGGTAATCCATGCCCTAATGAACCCGTAGCAAAAGGAATTCCTTTATGCTGGTTGGGAGCGGGGTGAGCAGGTAACGTAGTACCGTTGAGATAATACGTAGCAAGTTCTTCGTCAGAAATATCGCCCAGATGATTCAAACAGGCGTAAAGTGAAGCCGCAGCATGACCTTTAGACAGCAAAAAGGTATCCTGCTCGCGTTTACGTAGCAGAAGGGTCGCAATCATCAAATCGACACAACTCAGCGAGCAGCCGATATGTCCGGCATGAGCCTGATGATAAAGACCTAATATTTTTAACCGTAGTTGACCTTGAAGGGTCTGGAAGTCAGTTAGTTCTATTGTTGAAGTCATACTCGTTATAGGCCTAGCCACCGTAGCGATACGTAGTGCCCTTAAAGTCAAAAATAGTAATTTTTTTGCCCGAATTTCCTTTTACCAGAACAATCCGGTCAGGTTCGTTGGGGTCAACGCGCTGTATATACTGAGCATCTTTCGGCAGATAAACATTCACCATTTGCGCATCGATGAGCGTAACAGGTGAATAAGTTTTGTCTATCTTCTCAGAATAAATTTTCCGTTCCTTATTTGGGTACAGAATTGTATCACCGGGAACATACAATTCTTTTAGCTTCTGTGCTGATGACCAGTATGGGTTCGCAATACGAGGTTTGTCGAAAAAAGTATATTTCGGAGCCACATCGTTATAAATATCGCCTAAAAGCTGTACAATGTATCCTGCCTGAATCAACAGAATAACACCAATTGGTGCACTAAACCACCACCGAAGTCGCGTTAATTGCAACAAGCCCATTGCTACAAAAATACAAACGTAAGGAAAAGAAAAACCGGAGTATCGTTGTGTAATACCGAACGTATGTCCCGAGCGCCAAGACATAAACAGTAAAAAGAATGTCGGAATAAATGCAAGGAGCAACAATAAGAGAATCAGCCGGTATTGGCTTGTTTTGATCGTCTCAACTACGTAGCGACCAATAAGATACACAAACGGAATCGCGGCAGATAAGACTAGCAGACGTAGCGGTACTACGCTATAGAGGGGTATGCCAATCGCAAATAATACGGGCAGAGTTGCATATATCCAAACGGGAGGCTGAGAGTTTTTCAGATAACGATGTATGACAACCGTTACCACTAGACCAATTGCTAAAGCGAGTATCGAATTCCGCAGACCGCCTAATGCAGGGCCAAGACCGTTAATGAAAATAAATAAATCGGAAAAAATAGGAATTGCCCGTACGGCAATGTTCGGAATGGTAGCAGGTAAAATGGTTCCAAATTCACTTCCCGTTGGATTTGTCAAGGCAATGTTTCGGTAGAACTTGGCCTGATAATCAAGGGTAAAAAATGTATATTTTCCCCCACCATATAAAAACCACAACGAAACAATTCCAATTCCTACTACGCTGGTCAGGGCCAGGGTTATCCAGGCCGATGGCTTACGCAGGTAAAATAGTGCATAAATACCATGACACAGGAATACTGTAACCGACAGATAATGAGATAGTATAGCAAGGATAAATACAAAGCCATATGCTACGTATAAGCTGCGTAGAGAAGTTCCTGATGAACTTTGCCGACCATATTGAGCTATTGGTTGCACACGTTCCATAATTAATAGAAACAGGTGCGTAGCAAGCAAGGTTAGGAAAAACGTCATTGGGTAATTCCGGGCGATGTGGCTGGAGGCTACAAAAAACGGCTCTACAGCGGCAATCGAGGCACTTAGCAACGCTAGTGCGTCCAATGGAGTAAGGCCGAAAAAAGCAGTGCCACCGAACTTGTCAGTACGTAGTATCTCCCGAAAATGACGGCGTACAAATATAAATAATAAGCCAACGAGTAACGTACCAAAAATGACCGAAGGCATACGTAACGACGTATCACTCAGACCAAAAACCTTAAGCCATGCCCAAAGCACACCATAATAGGCCGGACTGTTGCCAATGTCGCCCCGAATGTTGGCTTCGATAAAGTCATTGAAGTTTTTGGGCTTCCAGAATTCGGCTGGCGTAAAATAGGGCTTGCTGAAAACGTCTTTCTGATTGAAGCCTTCCAAACAAACACTTTGGCTAATCAACAACGTCGATTTTTCGTCGAAATAGATGCCATACGTACCGATTCGGTACAGGCGAAGCCCCAAAGCCAGCACCAGAATGATGCCTAATAAAAAGAGCGTGTTACGAGATATGTGGGAAAACATTAGGCCAAAACTACGAGCAAAATCCCGGTTCTCATAGTTTCAGGATTGTGAATTCTACTCGCCGGTTCTGTTTACGTTTCTCTTCAGTTTCGTTACTGGCAATAGGTTTGCTAGGTCCCCAGGCTTTTGTCTGAATGCGTGTGGCTACTACTCCTTTACTTGCAATGTATTCTTTTACAACCCGAACCCGATCTTCGGAGAGCTTCATATTAGGTTCCCACTCGCCTTGGTTATCCGTATGGCCTTCAATAAGCAGTTCCATAGTCGGGTATTTTTCCAGCATGGCAACTACCCGATCAAGTTCGGTGTTGGCACCGGGTAGTAGTTCAAACTGGCTTTGCTGAAAGAGCACTTCCCGCATCACAATTTTCTGACCGGGTTCAATTTTTACCAGATACAGGTTTTTACGAATATCCCGAAACCGCTTATCCTTACTCAGGTCTAGGGTTTCAGATGTAGGGAAATAGCCGTCTTTGTTGGCAACCAGATTATACGTTTTCTGAGTCGGTAGAATTAGTTTATACTCACCAGTTTCGGGGCTGTATTCTACTTTCGAAATCTCCTTCTGTTCGCCAAACAAACCTGATACAACTTCAGATGCAACTGGTTTTTTGGTTTGCGAATCGAGAACTTGCCCCGACACTATAGCAACGGGATCGGGCTTTATGGCTGGGTATAGTTTTAATCGAAAAATATCATCTTCGCCCAGCGAACCTGCCCGTGAACTTAGATAAGCATAGTCGCCAGCGGCCGGAATGGTGAAATAACCATCCCACTCAGCAGTGTTGATAGATGGGCCAAGGTTCTCAGGTTCGCTCCAGTTGCCCCATGACTCATCGAGCCGCCGGCTTACAAAAATATCGCCATTCCCATAACCCGGATGACCAGCCGACGTGAAATAGAGCGTTCGCCCATCGGCAGCCAGGAAAGGCGAACTCTCCGAATCTGCCGTATTGATAACACCACCCAGCGAAACTGGCTCAGACCAGGTTTGATCTGGCTTGAGTAATGATACGTAGAGATCACGGTCACCACGGGTGTCTTTACGCTGAACAGCCAGAATAATGGCCTGACCGTTAGGCGTTACGCAAAATTCAAGCTGATTTTTTTCGTGTAGATTATAATTGTTCGCGATTTTACACTCAACCGGTTGCGACCAGCCTGCTTTGGTACGTATCGAACTGGAAATACCAAACGACATTCCTCCATCAGGGCGATAGACATTAATAAGGTAGGCCGTTCGGCCATCCGTAGCAAGACCGCTTATTGCATTATCACCGGCGTTATTAATTGGAGAGCCCATATTGATAGCCTCACTCCAGACACCTGACTCCAGCGTTGAGTACCAGACATCCTGCCGGTTGGGTGAGCCGGTATTCGCTTTATTGAAGTTTCGAGTGAAGTAGAGCGTGCGGCCATCTGGTGAAATAACAGGAGCTACTTCCTGCCCATTGGAGTTGACAGTTTTACCCAGATTCTCTTTTTTCAGGTCTTTGGGCGTGTCTTTCGACAAGTTTATACCTACCGAAATAGGGTTCGTACTTTCCGAAATTCCAATGGCATCAATCTGATTTATGCCTTTCAGCGCAGCTCCATTAATAAATACTTTGAGCTGACGACATAGATAAACGGCAGAATCTTTAGGAAAGATACGTAGTAAAGGTTCTTTTTGGGCCTCAATTCCGGTCGACTGGAAGACGATGTGCTCACCTCCTTTTTCATCGAAGGCCACTATTTTCACAACTGAACCCGGATTGACATTCTCCGCAACAACGATCTGACGGGCACGTAGTGGAGTTGAAAATTCAACATGAATCCATTCGTCGGCGGTGCCATCGACATAAAATGGAGCCCATGCACATGGACTTTCTCCTATATCGGGGACTTTACTGGGGCGGCCCAGTGCTTGTGACGCTTTATATTGTTCGCCAGTTGGTTCGCCCTTTTTTTCAGAAGAAACACCAACTACACGGCTCGCCCATTGTACGGCGCTTTGTTCACTGGAATTACTCGGTTTTTTCTTCTCGTCGGCCGGTTGCGCCATACCGACACCATTCACTACTAAAATCAGAAAACCTGATAAAATGCTCCAAACACGCATAACTCGTCAACCATTGAGCAATTGTTGTTTCTGTATACTACGTTCCAAATCTATCCATAATCATGCCGCACGTGGGTCTATTCGATAAATAAATCGAATAAAACGGCAACTCTGATTACTTTAGGTAAGTTAAGAAAAATCTTAATTCGTTAGTACACGATATTCCCACGGTTTAAGTGTAACCGACATATCGGGCCGAAGTTCAACGGGTTGGTGGCTAAATACGTCGGTATACATACCTGTATACGAATCACCTGACAAATGGGCAGTAAGTGGCTCTGAACTTAAGTTGAGCAGAACAACCACCCGGTCGTTATCGCGATGACGGTAAAAGGCGTAAATTTTATCGTCGTGATCTGTACCGATTTTCGTGGCCATTCCGCCATCAAGCCCGTTCCAAAGGGCCTTATTACGGTGTTTTAACGTTAACAAAGTTTTAAAAAAACCGCTTTTTGCGTAATTCCCCCAGGCAATCGTGTCTTTATCGAAAACGGCCAGACGTTTAGATAAATTGGATTCCATGCCATTATAAATCATAGGCATACCTTCCAGCGTACTACTCAGCACAATCATAGCATCGGCGGCTGGGCCAAATAGCTCGGTCAACGTACCGTTTTTGGTATTTTCGTCATGATTCTGGGTAAACATCATCTGGTAATACCACATCGGGAATCGTTTTTGATTTGCTTCCCGTACTGAATCAATTTTATCGGCGGTTCGGGCTCCTTTGGCTACGGCCTTCATCATGTTATGCATGCTCCATGCATAGTTCATGTTGAAGCCGCTTTTAAATTGATTAGGATCGTCTTCCCATTCAGCCAGCATAAACACCGGCTTGATCTTATCAAGTTCAGGACGTAGCGATGCCCAGAAATCGTTCGGAACCATACTGGCTACCGTACAGCGAAACCCATCGATATCACATTCTTTTAGCCAGTATTGCATGGCTTCGATCATTCCTTTCCGTAGTTCCGGCTTGGTATAATCCAATGCAATAATATCGGCCTGTTTATAGGGTTTACCGGTTCGTTCATCGATTGGGGCCGTTACTTTACCATTGAGTTTAAGGTACCAGTCGGGGTGTTGCTCTACCCATACATGGTCATGGCCAGTATAGCTGGGCACCCAATCCAGAATAACGCGTAGACCCAGGGCATGAGCACGACTGACCAGCAGCTTGAAATCGGCTAACGTACCGTAATCAGGGTTGACGGTTGTATAGTTAGTGATCGCATACGGATTGCCTAATGTACCTTGTTTATTGACCTGACTGATTGGAAAAATAGGCATCAGCCAGATAATATCTACACCCAATTCTTTCAGACGAGGTAATTGTGTTTCAATCGCTTTGAAGGTGCCCTGCGTCGAAAACTGACGCGGGTTTATTTCATAGATCGTCGCATTTTTT
This sequence comes from Spirosoma daeguense, assembly GCF_054776875.1. NCBI lineage: Bacteria > Pseudomonadati > Bacteroidota > Cytophagia > Cytophagales > Cytophagaceae > Spirosoma > Spirosoma daeguense. The sequence goes on along the minus strand of NZ_BAAHBF010000005.1, from coordinate 46,565 downwards.
GCCCAGTCAGGAGCAGGAGGGGCCTTTGTGGCTGAGTCGGCAGAAGTGGCTTCGGTTTTTGTCTTGTCTTTATCACGACAAGCCGTAGCTAATAACAGCACACTAAGTACTACAGCCAGGTGGGTTGTCTTCATAAATTTTTCCTGCGAATCAATTGGATAAAGGATATAAGGATATTAAGCGAGCATCGGCTGACCGCTGTTTTTTAACAGATGTATAGCTTCTACCGGATCTTTGGCTCCGAAAACTGAACTTCCTGCAACCAGGATATCAGCTCCGGCGTTGAGTAAGGATTGTGCGTTGTTCAGGCCCACGCCCCCATCAATTTCAATCAGTGCCGATGATTGACTGCTAATCAGCATCTGTTTCAGTTTGGCAACTTTCTGGAGTGTATGTGGAATAAATGACTGACCGCCGAAACCCGGATTGACCGACATAATCAGCACAACGTCAATTTGCTCCAGAATATCTTCCAGTACGGAAACGGGTGTGTGCGGATTTAACGCTACACCCGCCCGGCAACCTAACTGACGAATGTGAGTCAATGTCCGGTGTAAATGTGTGCAGGCTTCGTAATGAACATGAATAACAGAGGCACCTCCTTCGGCGAACGCATCAACGTAACGATCTGGATCTGTGATCATCAAATGCACATCCAGAGGCTTTTTACAATGCTTTCGGGCTATTTCCAGAACCGGAAACCCAAAGGAAATATTAGGTACAAAAACACCATCCATGACATCGAAATGCAGATAATCGGCCTCACTATTGTTTACTAACTCCAGGTCGCGTTGTAAATTGCCGAAGTCAGATGCGAGCAGCGAAGGAGCTATGAGAGGCTGAGTCATGGATAATTTGTGGGAGTCAATCGTTTATTTATCAGACAATTGAAAGACCCTTTATAAGATTTGCTTAGTTTTTTATTCTGTAAAACTACTATTTTTTTGCTTGAACGAGGAAACAAACCCAATATTGCCATTTCCTAATACGCTAATTATCCTACATAATTTATTGCCTGATTTGCCATGACGCCCCAGGAACACATTGTTGAACTCACAAATCGCCTGAATTATTATAATTTTCAATATTATCAGAACAGCGTATCAGAAGTAGATGATTTTACGTTCGATCAGCTACTTTCTGAATTGACTGAACTTGAAAAACTGCACCCTGAGTTTCGCCAGTCCGATTCGCCGACGGCACGTGTGGGCGGTACGATCAGTAAAGAATTTCCGACGGTATACCATCGCTTCCCGATGCTGTCGCTGGGAAATACGTATTCTGAAGAAGATTTGACGGAATTCGATAATCGGGTACGAAAAGGATTGAATGGGCAACCTTACGAATATATCTGCGAACTAAAGTTCGATGGCGTGGCACTAAGTATGACCTATGAAAATGGCTTGCTGGTGCAGGGGGCTACCCGTGGCGATGGTGTTCGTGGCGACGATATTACCAACAACATACGAACCATTCGAACTATGCCGCTACGTGTGGAGAGCACGGGGCAGGGGGCAGGGATAGCTAATCAGAATAGTCAGTATTCACTTGATTTTCAAACCGAGCCATCCAAGCCCACTGCCATCCCGGCTATTTTCGAGGTTCGGGGGGAAGGTTTTTTGCCGCTTGCCGAATTTGAACGTATCAATAAAGAACGCGAAGATATTGGCGAACCTTTGCTGGCAAACCCACGTAACGCGGCTTCGGGTACGTTCAAACAACAAGATTCTGCGGCCGTTGCTCGTCGACGACTTGATTGTTTTATCTACTCGTTTCTTTCTGAGCAGGACGTTTTCCAGACGCATGAAGAAAGCCTTATCGCCATGAAACAATGGGGTTTCAACGTATCGCCAACCTGGCGGAAATGCGCCGACATTCGGGACGTAATGACGTACATAAACGAGTGGGAAACCAAACGATTCGACTTGCCGCTAGGTACCGATGGTATTGTTATTAAAATAAACCGATACGATCAGCAGCGCGAACTCGGGTATACGGCCAAAAGTCCGCGGTGGGCCATTGCTTTCAAATACAAAGCTGAGGCTGCCAGTACAGTATTGACAGGCATTCGGTATCAGGTAGGCCGGACAGGCGCCGTCACTCCAGTGGCTTTACTGACGCCGGTTCTCCTGGCAGGTACCACCGTCAAACGGGCTTCGTTACACAATGCCAATGAAATCGAGCGGCTTGGAATTCGCTTATACGACACCGTATTTGTTGAAAAAGGCGGAGAAATTATTCCAAAGGTTACCGGTGTAGACCTAAACCGACGTACCGACCAAAGCGAACCGATTATCTATCCAACAAACTGCCCTGCCTGTGGCACACCACTGGTTCGGAAAGAAGGCGAAGCGAATTTTTATTGCCCTAATGAACAAGGTTGTCCTCCGCAACGTAAAGCGCGTTTTGAACATTTTATCCAGCGTCGGGCAATGAATATCGAAACACTTGGCGAGGGCAAAATAGAACTGCTTATCGATAAAGGTCTGGTACAAACACCTGCCGATTTTTATGATTTAACCTTCGATAAATTGCTGGGGCTTGAAAAAACGTTTGTCGAAGAAGAAAGTATAGACACTACGTCCGGCGAAGCAACACCAGCCCGGAAACGAGTGGTCAGCTTCCGCGAAAAAACGGTTGAAAACATACTGACAGCCATTGAGCGCTCAAAAGCACAACCGTTTTCTAGCGTGCTCTTTGCGCTTGGAATTCGCTACGTTGGTAATACCACAGCCGAAAAACTAGTCGATTATTTTGGCTCAATGGATGCCATTATGAACGCAAGTCTGGATGAGTTGCTGGCAGTGCCCGATACAGGGCCACGTATTGCTGAAAGCGTCGTTACATGGTTTGCCGATGAAGCGAATCGACAGTTTGTCGAACGATTACGGGCGGCTGGTTTGCAGTTTGTAGGCCAGAAGAAAGTGGTTGAACGAGAGGGCGATACGTTGACAGGGAAAACGTTTCTCTATACCGGCACGTTCGCAAATTTCAGCCGGGAAGAACTTGAAAACCGGATTGCCGCCAATGGTGGAAAGCTGGTAAGTGGCGTTTCGAAAAAATTGAATTACCTGATCATAGGCGAAAATGCCGGACCGTCGAAGGTTGACAAAGCGCAGAAATTGAACGTACCCATGATTAACGAAGATGAATTTATAGCGATGCTGAACATGTAACCGGTCGTTGGATGATATGAACAGGCGGAACAGTGTAGCTTGTGTGGCTCAGTCGACAGGAGAAGCGATCCGTTGACAAGCTGACATAAGTATTATGTAATGATCATCACGCAGTTTTAATTCAAAATGATAAGGTTTCTACTTGATTTTCAAACAACCAATATTGTCGTAATTACGGATAGCTCAATTCAGACAGTAGATTTCTACTATATTGCCGATTTTCTTGAAATTGAAAAAAATGAGGAGGGTGATTACGAACTGTCGATTAGAGATATTTTTAAAGATTTGCTGAAGTATTGGAAGTTTATTTTGAGCGAAAATTCAAACGAGGTATTTCTAATTTATGATTTATCCGACCAGTATATTTCATCGTTTTATATAGAAAAATATGATGTTAAAGGTCGTGAGTATTTGCAGATTACCAAAAAAAGTACTCAGGAATTGGCGGGTTGGTCAGTGACAAAAAATACAAGTCTATTAGAATTGAAAAGTAGAAAATGGGAAGTTGACAACGATTTTTCTTTGCAAGGAAATCGCAAGAGTATTTTACGAGGCTTGGATTGGAGTATAGAAAATTTGCGAATCAATACTAATCCAGTCAACTTTGAAAAATAAGTAGCTCTCGGACATAGAGAGTGCATCCCAAATAAAGGCATAAAGGCCGCAAGTTGTGGTCGCTCAAGAACGTAGTGAGTTTATTCATCAGTCCTCTTGGTTGGAGGTTATTGGTTGGGACGTATCGTTTGCAAAATACCGAGTACTTCCTGATGCAGCTCGAAATCGTATTGAAGGGTCATCGCGAAAACAAGCTGATCATTCTGGCGTAAATATAACTGACCGCGTGCCTGTTGTTGCTGTACGTAATATAGAATGCCCTGCGTTTGCCCATCTCGCCGAATCGTAACGGTTTTGTCCAGAACCAACTTCGCGTAGTCGATCTGAGTAGGGGCGGGTGTTGGCAATAATATGCCAGCGCCTGAAAAAGGCGTAGCACCCAGAAAATAAACACGCTGATCGTTCTTTTGGAGGCTAAATTCCGGCCCTTCAATTGTTTGACCAATACCACCTTTGTAATCATTTGGAAATTGAATGCTATACGTATCATTCAGCCGCTCTGTCTTCCAGCCAGATTGATTACGTACGTCAAGAATTGTACTTGAAGCATCGGGCAAAACAGCGGTTGATTGACAACTACACAGGACGAGCAGAAAAAAAGCAACAAGTGTACGCATCGTTGAGGAGTTTATTGAGCAGAGAGCCATAATTCCACTACGTAGTTGTAATGCCTTTACCAAATTGAGTGAGATTTACCGCTCAATTCCCGTAACTTTGTCATAATATATACCTAAGTCTCCGAGAATGGAAACCAAATTTCACGGCGTAGGCGTTGCCATTGTGACGCCCTTCAATGCCGATCAGTCAATTGATTTCGACGGCTTCGGCCGCATCATCCGGCACATCACCGATGGCGGTGTCCGTTACGTTGTTCTGCAGGGTACCACCGGCGAATCGCCAACGGTGACCAAACAGGAGAAGAAACAGTTGCTGCAATATCTCAAGGAAAACAATCCGGGTAGCCTACCTATCGTGTTTGGCGTAGGTGGTAACGTAACAGCCGACGTAGTGTCGGGAATGAAAGATATTGATTTTGAGGGCGTTGATGCTATTCTGTCGGTATGCCCATATTATAATAAACCCGGAAAACGCGGTGTAATTGAGCACTTTACCCGTGTTGCCGATGCAAGTCCTGTTCCTGTTATTCTGTATAACATTCCGTTCCGGACGGGCATCAATATGAGTGCCGAAACCATTTGCGAACTGGCTCAACATTCGAATATTATTGGTGTAAAAGAAGCATCGTGTGTAATTGAACAATGCATGGAAATTGCGCGTGATAAACCCGATAATTTTCTGCTTATTTCGGGCGATGACGTTCAGGCAGTACCCATTATCAGCATTGGTGGAGTAGGAGTTATGTCAGTGATAGCCAATGCGTTCCCTGCAAAATTCTCCGCTGTTATTGATGCCGCGCTGAAAGGCGACTTTGGTTTCGCGCAAAAAGAACTTGGTCATTTCCTACGTATCGACCCATTGCTTTACGAAGAAGGCAACCCAGTTGGCGTTAAAAATATCATGGAAATATTAAACCTGATTTCGGCTGAAGTTCGCCTGCCGCTTATGCGCGCATCGGATGATCTCAGCGAACGCCAACGGGCTATTCTCCAGCGCGATGGGTTTCTGGAATTAGTGGCTTAAGAAAGTACTTAATAGTAAAAAGGCCGCTTCTCATTCACTGAGAAGCGGCCTCTTTATGTTTGTAAGTAGATGATTCTACGAATTTCCTCCACCTCCAAAAAGCTTGGATATGAGCCAGATAACGATGCCAATTCCCAGAACAACAAGGATGGCGCCTGTCCAGGCACCTGCCTTAAAAATACCACCAACTACCTCACAACTAGATAGCAGGAAAGTTAGAAAGAAGGCCACCAGAGTAATTGGGAGAAATTTTACTAGCGTTTTCATAACGTTGATTTTGTTTTGTGTAGGATATGGCTGTCTTTATTCGACAGATTGCACAAATAACTAGCCCAAATTCAGTTTGTTTAAACCATAATCATTAAAGATTCCACCAATACGTCCACTTGAGTACCAGTGCCCGGTTTTTAACCGAGAAGAAGCCGGGTACGTCCTGCCCAATCTGGCCCGCATTAGGCAGATAATTATCGGTATAAACCAGAAAAAAGTCAGAAGCAGGTTTGTAACGCCATTGAATACGAGCGTTAACGTTCATGTTTTTCTGTTGCTCGTTATACTGAACAAACGTAGTGAGGTACAACGTATTGGTCATGGTAAGATCGAAACGCGGGCTTATGAGCCAGAACGTAGTACGCCCCCAGGGTTGAGGCAAGCGAATATCATTATAGCTTGCAGTAGCTGCCAAACTGACGTAAGGCTGAATGCGATAGCCTAACGTAGCAGTCAGATTCAAACGGGTTCCATTGGCGTAATAACCGCCATATCGGGACGTAAAACCGTAAGTAAATACACTTTGTGGTTTGGAAATAAATTCGACGCCCCAGGCCGTCCATTGATGTTCGGTGTTAGTCGCTAAGGTTTCCCGGCCTGTGTTGGTAGGATCGAACGGTTGCAGAAGTCGGACGTAATCCGTAGCTACCCATCCCGTAAACGTGCTTCTGCTTCTGAATGTTAATGCATAACTCAACACACTCTCATTGTCGCTCTGTTTCCAGTTCTGATCAAAAAAGTAGGTCGATGTTAGTACAGGGCCATGATTCAGTACGTTGCCACCGGCTGGCAGAAATGTATATCCCAACGTAGCCATACCGCGTTCATAACCTCTTCGCGGAACGTAGCCAGCCTCTGCTGTGTAATTCTGCCCGACTGCCTCAACTTGTCCGCTAATTAACCACTGACGGCTGGTATACTGCAAGTTACCTGCATAAACAGCATCATTGCCCGGTTGCGTTGGACTAAACGATTTAACGTAGAGCGCTTTACCAGTCCATAAATTATTGGCCGAAGCCAGATTGTATTCAAACCCAAGATTCCGGTTGTACCGAGAGTAAACGGGCTTATCAGCTACAGGTTCGTAGGAAAGTGATTCTTTATTCACAAACATCATTCCGATGTTCGAACGGGCAAATACGCGCCGTTGTAAGGCTACCACCGCAAAGTTTTGCGCAGGCAATCCGGTTTCATCAACCCGTCCGGTTTGCATGTCCATAATTCCCATGCGCCAGTCTTTATTCAACTTACCGCTTAGCCGGGCACCGAAACGTATCGGAACTCCACCCAGACCAATCCGACGGCTGAAAAATGGACGAATTCGGTCGTATCCGAAATTGGTAAACTGGTCTCCGTTTTCCAGAAAGAATTGCCGTCTTTCCGGAAAAAACAACTCAAAACGATCAAGATTTGTGACCTGCTGGTCAACATCAACTTGTGAGAAATCGGGATTGACCGTGAGGTCCAGATTCAATGACGACGTAACGGCCACTTTCGCATCAAGCCCCGCGTCGAGCCGATATTGGTTTGGTACGTTGTTCTGATAATCTCGGGTTAAAGCGGCAAGCGTGTAGGGGATAATTGAAATGTTGGGGCCGGGTTGTGGCGGTGGTTGGTCCCAGATTAAAACGCCCGTTAGTGCCAGCGAAGCTGTGGGAAACTGTCGTTGTATGGGTGTCCAGGACGATTTCTCCGTAGTTTTCAAATCCAGTCGACTGAAATTGATGCCCCATCGGCTAATTCCTTTTTTGTACCGAATGGTTTTGAACGGGATAGCCATTTCAACAACGTAGCGGTCTGGATGGTTTTTGACGACCGATGTCCACTTGTTGTCCCAGCTTAAATTGGCTTTACCACCTTCATACAAAAGGGCATCCCACTGAGCTCCGGCGGCATTTGTTCCAAATGTGAATCCATTCGTCTGGTCGTCGAACGGGTCCATGAAAAAAATGAAATTATCGTTTTTGGTAAACGCCCAATCGCGCCGGAGTGATTCAACCATATAAGGGCCTTCTACATACCCATGATAACAAACGGCGCTCAGATAAAGATTGTAGTCATCGTATGTCATGCGCACCTCCGTCCGAACGCGCGCGCGGCTGGTATCCATCGGTAACACCATCCAGAAATTAGTAGCAATTTCAGCCGCCTGCCACGCTGGTTCATCAACAACGCCGTCAACAACAACCGACGATTGGGCACGGCTGATATGAAGCTGGTAATTTTCATTTTTCTTCTGTGCCAGTACCGGCGAATGGCTTAACAGAAGGACAATAAAAGAAAGTGGTAGAAGAAGTTTCACCAAACTGATACGTTTAATAATTGGCTAAATAAGCTTGTTGATTAACCTGCCCGAAGCGAACGAGTTGATACGTAGCAGAAACACTCACTGTTTCTGCTACGTATGCGTAGTAAGTATTTTTTCGTATGCTTTATACTCGCCAGAATAGTGCAAAAGTACGAAGGCGTAACGATTTGCAAATCGTTACGCCTTCGTACTAGTAAATTCAGAATTGAGTAAAATTAACTACGAGCTCAATTAATTGCCTACAAAAAAGACTGCGTTGCTAAACAAAAGTTTGCCATTGTACCAGAATCCCCGGAAAAGCGGATCGTCGGCCAGATACACAACACTTCCCCGGCCAACATTCTGAACACCCATCAGTAGCGTATTTTTTAATTTCTCCCGTGCATTACGTCCTGAGAAACCGGCGATGTAATTGTTGCCTTTTAGATAGCCCACATTCCAGCCATCTTTCAAAAAATCGAAATTGAAGGCGTTTTGCACGAGCGTATAATAACCGTCGTTCAGGCCAAAACCCAGCGGGTGTGATGTATCCATATTTACCCGATAAATACTGCCCGGTATTTCGTCGGAAATAGCGGTACGTTCACGGTCGCCGTACAATTTTACTGAATCGGCAGGATTGCCTTTTTTATCCTTCTTGTCGTCGTCTTGAGGGGCTTTTTCTTTCAGGTCGAACCCTTCCCGACCAGCAAGGAAAGCGGCAGCGCGTTCCATGGCAATGAGCTTTCCACCCGCCCGAATCCATTCTTTCAACGAAGCCAATACCCGGTCGTTGAGGTAACGGGCGTAGTTGTAGTTAGTAGGCAGAATCAGCACGTCCAGTTTATTCCATGCTACGTTACCCAGCGTGTTGCCATCGATTAACGTAATGGGATAATCAAGTTCCTGATCGAAAAAATGCCAGACCTCACCAGCTGATGGGGGGGGAGTGCCTTCACCAATGACCAGTGCCACGCGTGGTGCTTTTAATCCGGAAACAAAATCAGAGCCGAAATCAGAGCCTTTCGTGACAAAGCCTGTCTGTACAGGCTCAAATCCGGAACCGGTTTTAGTGGCAGCTTGTGTTACTAATCCGTCGAAACGGTCGCCAAAGCGCTCGTTACCTGCTCGTGGTATAATCAGCGTGCCAGAAGGATATGTTTTTCCGGCCAGTTCAAACGGTTTCTCAGCAACTCGTACTCTGATTTTCTGCTTTAGAAGCGAAGCCAACGCCTGAGCTGATTGTACTGATTGCCATTTGATGAGATAGGCATACGCTTTCGGTGAACTCTGGGTTGCCGAAACAGGGGCTGTTGAGACCGTCATTGTGCTCGATGGTTCAAGCTTTGTGGTTAAGCCATAGGTTTGCAGGCCAAATGCGTAGGGCAGCGACCAGGCCGTAATATCATACGTAGCAGAATCTTCGAGTGCTGAGTTTTGCTCGAACAAAATTTTCAACAGCGTAGATTTTGGCTGGTATGCACTGATAACAACATCTTCGGCAACTATTGCTACGTTCTTGTCATTTTTCTGGGTTGTGTAATTATAACCCGCACCGGTTGCGGCTTTCCCGGCGTATCCGTACCGTATTTTGTTACGTTCCAACAATTGCAAGAGCGCTTTCACGCGTCCGCCATTATCGTCTTTCGGCCATTTCACTACGTAGCTTTTGTACGCACCAATTGGCGTATTACGCGCCTTGTCGAAGAACTGTCCAAACTCTTTCACAATTTCGGAGGGCCGGTCGGCGACTGATTCGAGCGTAGCAATACTAGCCACAACGTGATGGTCGATACGTTGGCGAAGCGTTAACGTATCACCATCGGCTTTTTCAATTGCTAAGCCAGCCCGGCTGTTTCCACCCTGCTCAAAGGTCATTCCGATAGCGCCATTATAGGTCGGATACGTATCGCCATAACTTGGGTAAAACAGGTCGAATCGTTCACGAGTGTAATAAAGCCAGCCATTTTTGTCAAAATAACGACTACAATAATCGCCAATCGTTTGTTGGAACTTCCGCTGAAAAGGGGTAATGTCTTCATGATAAGGTTTTGCTGATGGGGCAAAATAATACGGGCTTTCGACACCCATTTCGTGAAAATCGCCATGAAGGTGTGGCATCCATTGTTGATAGAGTGCCATCCGTTGCTGGGTTATTTCCTGTGTTTGCCAAGCCCAGTCGCGGTTAGGGTCGAATAAGTAATGGGTATAACGACCACCCGGCCAAGGTTCGTTGTGTTCGCGAGCCGAAGGTGTTGGGTCTGCGTTACGTCCGGCCATCTGATTGTACCAGTTCACGTAGCGGTCGTGACCGTCGGGATTCAAGCCAGGGTCTAACAGGACGACGGTGGTATTGGTAATTTTCTGCGAAACGGCATCTGTTGTGCTAAGTAGCCGATGCAATACGTCCATGAAGGCTTCGGAGCTTACCGCTTCGTTCCCGTGAACGTTGTAGCTAAGCCAGGCAATTGGTGGTTGAGGAGTGGCTGTCGGCGTGCCGTCGAGTAATCCAATACGTTTGAGATTGTTTGTTCGAATCTCCTCGAGCTTGCCTATGTTGGCTTCCGAACCAATAGCTACCACCATAAGTTGCCGCCCTTCGTGGGTTGTGCCATATGGAATGAGCTTTACCCGTGTGGGCCGCTGCCGGGCAATCTGTTCGGCGTAATCCAATACGCGATGATGTGGGGTGAAGCGTTCGCCGATTTTATAGCCAAGAAATTTTTCGGGCGAATCGACAGTGCTTGAAGTTACGGTGGTTGATGATGAAGGCCCCTGTGCTGCCGCCGTTAACGTAGTGGCAATCAGGCTTGCCCATAGAAAAATGTATTTCATGAAGGAGGTAAAGATGAAAAACTAATCTCCTCAAAAATAGCAGGAAAACGAGTGCGAATACTTTTTTTTAGAAAATTTTGCGGTTGACTATTGCATTATAAAAACATCGCCTTACCTTTGCACCACGATTCGCCAACACAGCGGCTAACAAACCAAAATGTTGGGTCTTGGCTACAAGACGGCCGATTCGTCTAGCGGTTAGGACATCGCCCTTTCACGGCGGTAACACGGGTTCGATTCCCGTATCGGTCACTAACAAATGTCACTTGCCAACCACAAACCCGCCCTCAAAGCGGGTTTTGGCATTTTTGTCACTCTTGAGTCGCATTTTTTGCCATAACCTACCTTTTAGTAAATATCATATTTGCACACATACCGGAAAGTAAAGTGCGTTGTGTGTGCAAAATACATAGGTATATATATTGTTGGCATAGGTTTATTTTTTCATATAATAATCCTATAAAACCATGCGACTAAAAAAGAATGCCAATCAGCGTTCGTTTTGCTCTTCGTTCTCCTAAAAAGGGAGACACCTACACAAACCCCCATTTACTCGAAGTCTGGATAACCGTCAACGGTAGCCGTGTACATTTTGGTGCTGTCTGGCCCGTTGGCACGGGTGCTAAACTACTGGTGAATCCTGCTGAATGGCAAATTAAGGCGCAACGTTCATCCAGACGTGACGATCCGGTAAACCGAAAAATAACAGCCCTTAAAGCACATATTGAATCAATCTTTGAGCGGCAATGTGTTTCGGGGGTACCAACCGTAAAATCTGTAACCCACGAGATAACCGAATCTATTGCTCCGGTCTACGTAAAAGGCAGAGGCTGGGTATATACGAAGCATCCCGAAACCGTTGAGGGCTTTGGTGGCCTTACTGAAGAAAGTGGCCTTCAGGATGCGTTATTGACATTCATTATTGAAATGAAACTCAAGCACGGACCTAGCCCTAAGAAAAAAGAGAAAATTAAAGTCTTACGATGGGAGAGGGGGCTTTATTTACTAAAAACGTGGGCTAATGTAAGACAACGCCCAATCCCACCCTGTTGTCGGGTGACATTATCCTGGCTTAATGAATATCACGAGTGGCTTATTGGGCAACAAAGTGAAAAGCAGTCAAAGCCCATCAGTGCCCCAATGGCTTCACGTTATATTGGTCAGATCGGGCAGGTCTTGCAATGGATGGTCGAAGATGAATTGCTTACTCATAATAGCGCGAAGAAACGTACATGGCCCCGTTATAACGATAAGGAAATATCTTTTCTTGAGCCAGAGCACATTGCAACCCTGTTTACCCTGAAATGGAAAGGCACGAAAGGAATTGCGCTGTGGTGGTTTTTGTTAATGTGCTGTACAGGACTCGATTACCCAGACGCGGTCGAGTATGCCCGAAATCGTCAGCAGTTTGAGCGAGTTGGTCCGGCTGGGCCTAAGTTAGTAGGGAATCGCATGAAACCTCCACACGAAGCGTATGACGTTCCGTTTCTTGATGAGGTCAATACGCTCTTCGCTAAATACCCTACTGGTCCCCGCGATATTTCAGGAGACTGTGTGAACAGGTATACCGAACATATTGAGGATGAACTGGAAATAGAGTGGCGAATTACCTGCAAGATTGCCCGTAAAACCTTTGGCTGTTTGATGCTCATAAATGGCTTTTACATAGGCGAGGTAAGCCGGATGCTTGGGCATAAACGCATATCGACAACGGAGCAGCATTATGTTCGGGTGCTAGGCTCCAGTGTGGACAGGGCACGTTTACGGGTTGGTAAGAATTCGTTACTGTAGTTTTCAATACTGGTAGTGGGCACCACACCGCCACCCACTACCAGTTCATAGCCAGGCAGGGGGAGTAGACAAGGCTGCACCGGATCGTGTGGCCTTTTGCGTGTCATGGCAACAGACCCGGTAAATCCTCCAGCAGCGTCTGCACGTTACGTATCGCTGTATCGTCCTGATTGGCACGTATTAAAGATGTCTGGTAACTATGCCATTAGCTATTAAATCGCATATAAAGCTGTAGACGCTAGACTGCCTATATGTAGCCGCTAAGTCTACACACTTAAGAAACTTGTCTTTATCCTTAATCAGGTAGAATGCGTTGTTAAGGTCGTCTAAGCTATAGCGAGTTGTAGTAGCCAATTCGACAAGCCAGTTCTTGTCTATCTTTTGTCCTTTAACTATTAAATTATCCATTTTGAATTAGTCTTTAGGCGAATATACGCTTGTTCGAGCGATTCAGGGCTAGCACGGTAGAGGTCGCGGATGGATTGGGTGGTGTTGGCGCGACTCATAAAATAGGCGAGCCCTCGCCAGTTAGGACGTAACGCATGTTCATGGTTGGGAACGCATGGGCTAGTTCAGCAAGAGAATCAAAGCCTATCTTTTTTTTATTCTGTGAGTGCTTGTCGTACTTGCTTGGAGTTACATACCCCATCATTTCGCTTACTTCCTTAAGTGTCTTTCCTTGTGCTTGGATCGCATTTTTTAACCAGATGCCAGGCGGTTCTCCTGCTTTTCCCTTCGTCATAAACAAAAATATAAAATAAGCCTTAGTAGGCTTAAAAATAGTTTAGATTTAATTTGAAAATAAGCCCTAGTAGGCTTATATTTGATATATGGAACAGCCCAGAGACGACCTGTTTAGGTATCATTTGAATATAAAAGTATGGTTTATGGTGGATGGTAAACCGCACGAGGGTTGGCTCCTAAAGCGTAGATATATTCAGGAGTATCATGGTCCTGACTGGGATTATCCAGATGCAAGAATCAGTCAGGATACGATTTATACCATTTCTTCTAAAGGTAAAGAATACGATTTTAAGGAATGGGAATTTAGTAGTAAGGTTTATACGGATAAGCAGAAGTTTATTGACGAGTGTGTTATCATTAAATAACCCCTATAGGTATGGAAACGGGAATTGAGTTGATTGCAAAAGAGCGCAACGAGCAGATCAATAAACACGGCTTTGATGAGGCTAATGATGATTACCAAAACGGCGAATTAGTTGAAGCCGCCCTGTTCGCTATTGCGCCAAATGGGGAGTTCGAAAAGCGTTGGCCTGATGGATGGTATGAACATTTCGAGGAAAAGATCAAGAACAAAGACCGAATTGGACAATTGAAAGTGGCGGGGGCGTTTTTAGCTGCCGAAATAGATCGTTTGCAGTGCTTATAATAAACCTTAGCAGGGTGGCGGAACGGTAGACGCTAAGAGGACTAACGAACGTGGTTAGGCTAACACCCGAGTGAGGTATCCCTACGGCGACCTATAAGCGCTGATGCTCTAGATGATACCATGCCTGTTCGAATCAGGCCCCTGCTACAACAACCCTCCACCGTTCCCCCACGCGCTGAGGGATAACTAGACAACGAAAGGAATATGGAATACCTGAATAAACTAACAGACTTACAGAAAACAATTGGCTACGTGCCGGGCGAAGTACACCCAGTCGCTATGCTTGGCCTGATGGGCGAATGTGGCGAAGTAGCCAACGAGTGTAATTTTATTCCAGCATCTGATTTACGGGATGTTTTGCGTGAGCAAGCGCAGGATGATATTACAGCCTTCAGTCAGGATGTCGATAAGTTTATCGAAGCCGCTTTGGAGATTGATGGTATAAAAAAGGAACTACGCCAGTCCGATGGTATTCGTGAGCGAAGAAGTATTGCTGTAGCCTGTAATGATAAAGGCAATAGCTTCAACCTCGAACTAGCTGACTGTTTCTATTACCTCAACGCAATTGCTATAGGTCGAGGTCTGACCATTGACGAACTGGCTCGTATTAGCTACGAGAAAGTGATGCAAAAACGGGCAACGATTGGCCCGGAAATGCAGGGCAACTAACCCCCTCTCCATGCCGGGTCAGGGATAAACGAGAGAAAACGCGATGGAAGAGGAGTATCAGGAGATTGCTAGAATTCTACTAAGTGAAGGCTGGGAGGTTGATAATAAGAATATATATGTTTTCCGTAAGCCCAATTTAGGCGAATCGCTGTATATCTACCCCGAACTGAAGCTCTTAAAATATTGGGAAGACATTCGTATTCATTCACTATGGGAAGAGCGAAGTATTCCGATTTCAGAGAGTGATCTGCTTGAGTTAATTAAATAACACCCCTCCCGGCGGGAAGCTGGGCATGATGATGGAAATTGAAGTACGTACTACCAAGAAAGTTTTCGTTGCTCCCTGTATCAAATGCGGAAGTGATGATATTATGATTTGGGATAATAATGACTCAGCATTCAATACAGGTGGAGGTACTTGTAAAAAATGTAAGCACGAAGTAACAGGAGGTGTAGGCTGCCTGCCAAAGAAGACAGAAATGGTTGGTATATGGAATGCCGCAAATCATCCCAGAATCGTTCTAGAAAAAGAACTTAAGGATTTGATGAAGCTAAAAGCCAGCCAAGCTACACTGAAAAAGCAAATTGACGAATCCAGGCGTAGACTTGCAAAGTTCTATAAAAACTATCCTGATCAAGCTTAAGCCATGTCGACCACTACCCCCACCACCGCCACGATGGCTGAACTGGCGCGTTTCATCGGCAAGCCCGTTCGGTATGAGTACAAAGGAACGGGTACTTCGTACGGCAACTGGTTCGAAGCTACCGATGCACTTGAACCATACATGCTGACCAACTTGCAGAATGGCACCATCCGCAACATATTCCCCATTCTCCGGCCGCTGGAGAGTTTGATAGATGAGGAAGCAAGGAAGTGTTATACTGTTACTTTTAACCTTGATCCAGAACCATCTTTTAACTTTAAAGTGAAAGGCAAAAAAGGAATTGTCATAAGCGATGAAATATTCTGGTTATACGTTGGCTACGATGGCAAAACATTCTGTCGAACATTGGATGGTAAAAAGGCTAGTTTAGGTGTTGCATCATGGGGCAACACGTTTGCTCTCTACGACTACCTCGACTCAATTTCCATTGATGTACGTGGTTGGCTGAAATCAGGCCTTGCCGTGGAAAAGGAGGAGGTGACGGGATGAATTGGCTTAACCATCCAGCAATTAATAAAACAGAGATAGCTCGACGTATGGGCTGGCGGCTATCTATACTTAATAATAAGCTCACTGGGTATCAAAATAGGCATTTTACCCCTGCTGATATTTCCCGGCTTACTAAAATAAAGGCTGAAATCATTAAAGAGTTAATTTTATGAAAAACCTTTTAAATGTTGAGGTTATCCATGTTAGCACTGTGGATGGGAAAATGGAGGCTATTATATCTTACCAAGATCCAGATAACATTCAGGACTTAAACAATGGTTATGCAGTCGCTACAGTGCCAGTTAATTTACGCGATTTACAGCGTAGTGCTCGTGGTAATGTATTGGTTAACCAGTCGATTAGGGACGGCTCTGTAAACGCAGTTGAAACGATACAGAACGAGATAAACGAAGGATGAAGTAACTTGCACCATGAATCAATTCGACCGTACTAGAAAAGCTCTCCACGAATTAAGTAGAGGTGTTGCCGAAGTTTCCAACCTGCTCGAAAAAACAGGCAATGTGATGAGTTCGTTTTTACCTTCCTTATCGCCCAATGATCTGATTGAATTTTGCGCTGATATGGATGAGTCGCAAAAGAAGCGTTTATTGGCCTATTACGAACACAGGCAGATGTTCGAACACTGTGCAGTCATTCACTCGTTGCTCAACTAAACCATGCCCCGACAACCCACACGAACCGAACCTACGCCCGACGAGTTGGAGAGGCAGAGGAAGGAGATTGAGGAGGTGTTGGGGATTAGCGAGGAACCGGAAGCTCCAGCATCTTCATTAACCCACGTTGCCGCTTGTTCGGACGTGCCGCCTTCTTTGCCTGTTCTAACTTAATCACCAGTTGTTCTGCTAAATCCTTCATGGCTATGTCTGTTTTTCTAGTATATAGGACGAGACAAGAAAAGGTGAGTGGAAAAAGGAGATTATTTTAGAAATATTTTCGGGTTATATTTGTATAGGAATCGCCTATATCTTTCCGACAGTACGTGCCATTCTGCGCAGTTCACTCTACGAACTTGCATGAGTGCCAACAACTCCCGCTACCGGAACATTCGACCTAACGTTTGATCATACGTTTCAAACGGTTCTCATCACGCCTACCCAGCCAACCGAAACAGCCTGCCGAAAACCGGGAGCGTACTTAACGTGGCTATCCCCTGTGGGCTGGATGTATTGGCTTTTCGA
Source organism: Spirosoma daeguense (assembly GCF_054776875.1). Classification (NCBI taxonomy): domain Bacteria; kingdom Pseudomonadati; phylum Bacteroidota; class Cytophagia; order Cytophagales; family Cytophagaceae; genus Spirosoma; species Spirosoma daeguense. The sequence goes on along the minus strand of NZ_BAAHBF010000005.1, from coordinate 29,538 downwards.
GGGGCCGATTACCAAACAAAAATCCGTTGCATCGCGCGGGTTTCGTCGTCAGGCAGGTGTCACCATTCATAATCAGAAAGAGTCGGGCGATATTCTGCTGGTTAGAACCTCGAACCTGCCTACCCAAACCGTCGAAGCGGTTGCCACCATTTACGAATCTGTCGCTATTTACCTGCTTGCGCCTGACGCGTCGGGTAAGTTCCATCAGGTATACGTCAGTATCGATCCCGGCACGTTCGAGCTTCACGATAGCCGACAGAACGTGCATGACTTATCGGTTATTCTTCAGCTTCCCGGCAGGAGGTCGGCCCGGGCATGATCGATGGGCTGTATTTCGATAAAACGTGGGTTGCTGAAGTAGGAACGGTGCTCAATATTCAGGCAAACGATCTGACCAAGCCCGATACGCTCAATACGACGTATTCACTTTCCTTCCAGCTTCCCGATTCGCTTATCGTTCGCGATCTATTAGAGAACGCTGAGCAGCTTGATTCTGGTAGTAAGCACCCGTACGTACCAATCCCGGCCCGATTAATCGACAGGGGCGATGTGATATTTTCAGGTATTGCCAAACTCTCCTCCTTTCAGGCGGGCTGGAAAGTAAATCTGGTCGGGGCCGAAAAAGGGCTGTTCGATATTCTGCAAGCACTCTCGCTGCGCGATCTGGATTTTGATCGATATAACCACAAGTGGAACGTAGCGGCTATAAACGAACTAGCTGGCAAAACTGAAGGGGTGGTTTACCCCGTTGTCGACTACGGCAATTACGATAGCAATACGTTTGCGGCCGATGCGGTATTCCCCGCCATGTACGTACATACCGCTATTCGGCAAATGATGAAGCAGGCGGGCTACCGCATTGTAGGCGATTGGCTGGAAGATGATGTAATTAAGCGTCTGGCTATGCCATTCGTGTACGATCAACCACAGGCTCGCGAACAGTCGTGGATTGACGACCGAAAAGCAAGAGTTACCGTTGCCGCCCCGCCCATTGTTCGACCGCAGGGGATTAATATCATTCTTCCGTTTACGGTCGACAACGACGGGCAATGGTTCGATGGAGCAAAAGATAACTTTAAGCCTGGACTAAATGCGTATCAGCCCGACGTGGCGATGCGACTTAAAGTTCAGGCAAGCCAGACCTTTGGCGTTTACATTAGCTCAGGTGCTATTGAAGCAAAACTGACGGTCGAAGTAAACGGTCAGCCCGCCAAACGCAGTAACGGCGAGATTGCGCAGACCTATCTTTCACTTTCCGGGCCTTATAATTTATCGGGTACCAAGACGGATACGCTGGTGCTTGATGAAACTATCGATTGTCGAGCAAACGATCAGGTACGCATCCGGTTTCAGTTCGGTAAGCGCACGGTACTAGCCGATTATCAGGCCGTGTTAATCATTGAGCCAGAAAAAACGTGGGCCAGCTTTACACCCGATCCACATATCTACCCCAACGATACGTGGCTTGTCGCGCAGAATCTGCCTGAAATGTCATGCACGGACTTATTAAAAACGCTGGCCTTACTAACCAGCTCGTCCTATCAGGTCGATACATTCAAAAAAACGGTAGAGCTAATTCGGCTGGACCACGTTATTGCCCGAGTTAATGAAGCTGTAGACTGGTCGACCAAACTTGAAGAGTCGACAGAGCCAGAACTTAACGTAACGCTCGATCCATACGGGCAGGTAAACTACCTACGTTGGAAGCAGTTCGACTTTCCGGCTGAGCTATCGCCAACCAAATCCAATAGCACTACTACTTCCAGTGCGACGCCACGCCCGTTACAGTATGGCGATGGCACGATAACCAGCAATTCCGCCAACCTGCCCGCATTTACTGAGCTATTCGAATTGCCATTTGCGGCCTGTCAGTTATCTACGGCATCGATAACCAATTACGGAAGCCCGTTACTGATCCGTACCCGCCGGTTAACCGGCTCGCCACCTACGCTGGAGCGCACAGCTACCACACCCCGACTGATTCTGATCGATGCGCAAACGATTGTGCAGACGCAGGCGAATGAAACGAACCCGAGTGGCGTAACCAGCAAAGTATCGTTAAAGCTTACAGGCTGCTGGTGGGCACCTCGTCCGTTTGCGATTATCAGGCCCGAAACAGCGTTCGCATTGGCGTTCAATAAAACGCCTGATATGGGCAGGGAGCAAACAATGGCGGCTCGCTACTTTCAAGGCTTGCTCAGAATCCTGCGTCGACCACGGGCGTTTTCGCCATCCATGCAACTCGAGCCCATTGATATTGCGACACTGGACTTAACGCGGCCGATACGACTCCAGAAAGTGCGGGCCGGTTCACTGCAAATCTCAGATAGTTTCTTTTACCTCAACAAAATAGCCAACTATACGGGCAATCAGCCCTGCGTGGTTACGCTAATTCCATTTTTCTAAGCTATGGCACAGGAAGCACAAAACGAAGTCCTGATTCAGATAAAAGTATCTGAGGAAGAGGTGAAAGAAAAAATGGTATCGGCCCGAGAAGCGTTGGCTCGCTTACGTAAAGAAAAGGCAGAACTTGAAAAGGAGTATAAAACAGGGGTTATTACCGCCAAAGAGTACGCCAAATCGCAACAGGCCATTGAGAAACAAATCAAAGCGGCCTCGTCCGAGATCAAAAAAGGAGAGAAAACCCTTTCCGATTACGATAAAGTTACCAAAGCCGCTGAAGGAAGTTTAGACCAGATGCGGGCGCAACTGCCGCTATTGATTGCCCAGCTTTCGCCCATGTCAAAAGAGATGCGGGAGAACTCGGAAGAAGGGCAGGAACTCGAAAAAACGATACGTAGCATTACTGATGCGCTCAAAGAGGCCGAATCGGCTTATGGGTCGAATCAACGTAACGTCGGGAATTATGGCGATGCGTTAGGTAAAGTAGCAAAAGATACGGATGTACTAACTGTAGCTCAGCACAAAAACGCTGATGCCGTTGATGATAATAAGAAGTCAGTAAAAGACTACATCAAGGAAGTCAACATAATGGGTATCAACGTTGGCGACGTATCCGAAAAGTTTAAAAACGGTACGTCAGGCGTCGGCACGTTCGCTAAAGCAATACTGTCGACACGTGGCGCACTCATTGCACTAACGGCCGTACCGATTATACTGGTACTTACTGCTATCGTTTCGTTTTTCACCCGGTCAAAAGAAGGTGCTGAACTATTCGAGCGAAAGATTGCCGCTGTTACCGCAGTTGTGAATCTGTTTTTCAGCAAGATGGTCAGCCTAGGGAAGGCCATTGTTGCGGCTTTCGAAAATCCCGGGCAGGCGTTAAAAGATTTAGGAGACCTGATAAAAGAAAACCTCACTAACCGCGTTCAGGCGTTTTCGGTAATTCTTGATGCTATATCCAGTAAAGATTTAAGCAAATTGCGTGATGGTTTTATTCAGCTATTTACGGGTATAAAAGACGCAGGACGTAAGGTAAGTGAGTTAACCGAAGAGGCCCGGCAGGCTGCTGTCGCTGGCGAAGCCGTGGCCAAACAAGCCCAGAAGATTGCGGACGCTGAACGTAAACTAAGTGTCGAGCGCGCAAGAAACCGCGCTGAAGTTGAGAAGCAAAAACAACTGAGTGATGATGTTACAAAATCCAATGAGGTACGCTTAGGAGCCGCTACACGTGCGTACAATATTGAAAATGGCTTGCTACAGCAACAGTTAAAGATTCAGCAGCAAAAGATTGAAAATATAAAAGCTGAGAATAAGCTACGGGGTGTCGATACCAAAGAAGGCTTAGACAATCTAGCTGAAGCTGAACAGCGATACTCTGAATTAAAAGAAGAAAGTACGACCCGGCAAATTGAACTTCAAAATAAGCTTAATCAGATACGTATCGAAGGTGAACGTAGTGCGGCCGAATTGGCTGTTGCTAATGCGGAGCGCGCGCTCTATCTGGCCGTTGAAGCAGGTAAAAAAACAAACCTCGAATTAGGCACTTTACAGGAAGACTTACTCAAAAAGAAGTTAACACTTGAATTGGTTGGAGTTGTTAAGGGTAGCGAACAGGAAAAGGCTATCCGTAAACGGTATCAAACCGAAATGGCAGAGCTTAGTAATAATGCAGTCATTTCAGAGCTTGATCGAAAAAATAGAATTGAAGCAAGTGAACTAAGGAAGCGGCTTGCTTTGGCTAAAACACAAAGCGACGAAGAGTTCAACATAAGAAAGGGGTTACTGCAACGTGCCTACCTTGAAGATGTAAACGCAGCAAGGGCAACGATTAAAAACAAAGAAGAATTGAACCTTAGACTTCTTGAGCTTGATAAGCAATATGAGAAAGATAAGGCACTTATTGAGCAGGAAGCTAGACAAGCGGAGCTAAACCGACAGGATGAATTTATAAAACAGAAACTCACGAAAACACGTGCGGGGTCTGACGCGGAATACCGTGTCCTAAAAGAGCAGCGGGCGGTTCAGTTAAAGAAAGAACTTGACGACGTAAATAAAACAGAAGAGCAGAAGAAGACTATTAAAGATCAGTTCCGTCGGGCTGATGAAGATGCGGAGCGGGATCATATCCAAAACATAGTCGACCAAACAATCAATGCACTTTCGCAGGGCACGGCTACTATTTCCCGGTTTATTGAAGCAAGTTACACCCGTCAGATAAACGCACTGGAACAAGAGCAGGAAGCTGTTTTATCCTCAGCTGCTTTGACTGCTGAACAGCGTACCCAATTAGAAGAGAAGTTTCAAAAACGAAAAGCTGAGATTGAAAAGGAAGCGGCTGAGAAACGTAGAAAGGTTGCCAGTATTGAGAATATTATCAACACCGCTGCTGCGGTCACCAAGGCTTTCGCTACGTCCGGGCCAATTGTTGGCGCAATTTTAGCCGCCTTAGCTGTCGCAACGGGTATTGCGCAACAAGTAGTGATTGACAACCAAAAGTTTGCCAGTGGGGGCGTATACCGTTCTGATGGTCGTGGAGCATACATTCAGGGGCCGGGAACAGGTAAGAGCGATAGCATTAACGCACGGCTCAGTAATGGTGAATCAGTCCTCACCGCAAAAGCTACGCAGATGTTCTACCCCGAACTAAGCCGGATGAACGTAGCGGGGGGCGGTCGGCCATTCCCCAATATATCAGCAATGATGGGATTCACGCCCGAACGAATTAGCAACATCAAGCCCGGCTATAACTACGGTGGCGTTAATCTGGGGCTTACATCTAATAACATTGCCGATGCCATCGTGCGGGGCATGAATGGGGTTAATATCCGCGTAGGCGTTGATGCCATTACGCAGAAGCAGAAAGACGTTTACTATGCTGAGGTGGGGGGTGATACCTAGAAGTCTTTTAGTTTCTTTTTCTTCTCTACTTCGTCTGATTGCTGCTTTTTAGATTTCTTTTCATCATTGCATTCGTGAATATAACGCATGTCTAATGGTAATGATATGTCGAATGAGTTTATAAAACTCTTTTTGCAATTTCGATCATAATAGGCCATTAATAGGCTGACAGCTTTAATTGATTTGTTTTGCCAGGTGGTAGTATAAGTAGTTTCTTCAAGCTCTACTTTCGCGCCTGTATAATTGTACAAGCAGCTTACTTTTTTGGCTTTAGCTTCAAGTTCCCCTTTGCCATACTTAAGCTCTATAGCTTCAGTTAGTTCTCGACTTGAATCACATGCAAACTCAACAAGTACACCATCGTTAAAGGTTAGAAAGATATTTTCCAGTTCTATTTCAGAAATAGTGTACTTGTTGATGTAATACACCTCGACACCATCACACAATGAACTGTGGGGTAAGGTCGAAACAGACTTACCGTCATCCTGTAAGATATAAATTCCGCTCTTTCCCCGTTCGGCTTGAAAATATTCGGAGTATGTAGTTAATACTTTCGGCTTTACTCGCAACTCATTGGATAAATCTTCAATAACACTAAGGTTTGTGACCCCAATTTTAAATTTGCCAATGCCTTCTATTTTGGCTTGAGCAAATACCTGAATAATACTAATAAAGAAGAAGAACGAAACGTATATGTAATACTTCATAGGGTTTGATTTTTATTTGTTACGGCAAATTGTTTGAATAAAGTATCCCGGCCCTATGGCGGTATTATCTTTTTGATATTGCCTCATCTCATCGACACCACAAACATCTTTTTCTTTGACAATTGATCCAGTGTGCATGTTCTCAGTTTTGCAAGTGTAACATTGTGGCCCAACACCCAAAACGTCACATGAGTTGCAGGTAATTAGAATGGCGATTAATGTGATTAACTTTTTCATTTTGACTTGACTGTTAAGTTGCTTTTGGTGCTTTATCTGACAGCCACAAAAAAGGTCAGCCAAAATCCTAAAAAAATATTACTTATTCATATGGAGCTACAGACTATCCTGTCTGTCTTTACTATACGGCATAAAAACTTGATGAACGGTTTGGAGAATCCATGAGAACCGCCTACTTTTGAAGTGCGAAGTTTTGGTTAGGGGCAGCGATGCCCAACGTCCGGTTCGGGCTTTTTTGTTTATTGGATCTATAGCAGTTGTGTCTATATAAAGGCGCGGCTTTGCTACACCCCGTGATTGTGGTCGTAATGGCCTTATCAAGTCCCTAACTGGAACTTCGCAAGCGGGTTAGAGTGGCAAAGCCGCGCCTTTCTTTTTCACGTCCGATGCCATTGTAGGACATAATTTGCGAAATCCAGTATGTTAACCAATCAAACCTATCAAGCACTGTCGCTTGACTCTCCACCAACCATTAGGCAATACTTCGAAAAGGTATTGCAACTCGCTCAGTCAGGTGTTCCGTTTCCAGCGAACCTAGATGAAGTTTGGCCATTAGTTTACGATAGAAAAGATATGGCTGTTCGGTCTTTAAAGGCCGATTTTATGCAACACGTTGATTATCAGAGTTTACGCAAGTCACCGGAAAAAACAAAAGGCAGACAAATAGAAGAGTACTATATCTCTATTCCCTGCCTAGAATGGTTTGTGGCTCGTAAAGTCCGCGAAATTTTTGAGGTTTACCGGGAAGTGTTTCACCGTTGGGGTAACTCACTCACTCAATTTACACAGAAGCAGGAAGAGGGTTTAGTGCAGGTCGTAAATACGCTACTCGATGAAGTAGTAGGCTTGAAAGGTAAGTTAGATCGAGTTCACAAAGCCCGTACGAAATACTTTCAGGCGAAAGTTATTGAACGTAAGCAGCAGGATCGCCAGAAAGAACAATCAGCAGCTAAGGTTAAACGTGACGAGGTGGTTGCAATGATCAGTAGACGATGCGACGAAAGGTATTATACTTCGCGATACGCTACCCTTTGGAAAGATTTGTGGGAAGATTTTGAAAAATACTATTGTATTGACATCCACAAGGCAGTGCGCTATAAAGGCGAACATCTTATTGATGTTGCGGTAAGAAATGGGTATATTAACAGTGTACATGAACTAGCATCTTCTAAACGATAAATGACTGTGAAAAACGAAATCATCCTTACAAATCCAGTCACAATTAAGGCTTACTTTGAGAAAGTGCGCCAACTGGTAAAAGATGGTCAAGAATATCCAGTTTCGTTGGATGAAGTATGGCCATTGGTTTATGCCGAAAAAGGGGTCGCAATCCGAGTCCTGAAAAAGGGATTCTTTGAAAATGAGGACTATAAGGTTTTTGACCAAAATGTCAAAAACTCAAACGGTGGCCGACCAGAGAAAGAATATCGATTAACCTCTTCGTGTATGGAACACTTAGTAGCTAGAAAGGTGAAGGAGGTTTTCGAGGTTTACCGTCAAGTCTTTCATAAGACTGCCGATGCGATGGAACAGCAGACTTTACCAGCCACACAAGACGAATTGATTCTGATGTTGGCACAGCGTAACGTCGAAACTTCGAAACGTTTGTCAGTTGTCGAGGAAAAGCTTGAACGCATAGAGCAGAACCAGCAGGCCGCAACCGCTGAACTACTAGCAATACCAGCACCCACTGAAGAAATGCCGGATATGGCAACAGAAAGTAAGATTATCCGATTGGTTAATCTGTATGCACAAGCTAAATCGGTTCTTCAGGTTGAGGTATGGCGGATGTTATATACTGAGTTGCTTTATCGCTACCGTATTTCTGTCAATGCTTATAATCGAGGGCCAAAAGAAACCAAGATTCAACTTTTGAAGCGATTGGGGCATTTAGATAAGCTGTATACGATTGCGACGAACATTTTGCAGGTGAACGCTACGCCAGCGACAACCTGAGCAGTAGTACAAATACAAACCGCCAGTCTCATTACGGGGCTGGCGTTTATATTACTCCCCAATCAACCCCTCCTTTTTCAATTGCGGCAAGTAGACTTCTCGCTGATTCTCGTGTAAGGCTGCCCAACGCTTCACCTCCCCACTTTCTACTTCTTCTTTACTCACAATCTCCCATCCTTTGCCAGTTACACGTTTGAAATGAACACCATTGATACGTAGCCAGATATTCTTTCCGCTATTGTAGTACAAATCTCCCTCTTCCATACAGGCAAAAATACTTGAAGATAGGACAAAAATAATTGCTCTTTCTCTTGTGTGATAACCACACAAAGCGTATATTTGTAGAGTAATTAATCAGAACAACATGACACGAAAAGAAATTGACAACATGATCCTTCTCAGCGAGAGCCAGATCAAAAAGCTAGGGCAAACGCTGGGAGAGATGGACAGAAAAGGCGAACCACTAGCCACTCTCTACTACCGCCTTTGGTTTCAGCTAATCGGCCACCGGGACTTAATCAGATGGCTGAACCAACAGAAAGCCGACGATGAATAAAAAAGGGGAGATTATCTCCCCTTTCCCTATACGTGTCAAGCAACTAAACATCCCCCGATATGACAACCGACCAGACCAAACAAACCATCAGCCCGGAAGAACTGGCCATTCAGGAAGCTGAAGCCCAGTTAGCCGCCAGTATTGCGTTTATTCAATCAAAGGGCCATACCCTGCCCGACCATATACTGGACACAACGGCATGGCTGACTATCAAACGATACGCCGAGAAATACAACGTGGGTATCAACACCGTTACAAACTGGATTGCCAGAGGTATTATCCCCGCTGAAGCTGTGCGGGTGGTGCCTGAGCTTAACGACATTAGACTGGTCAGAGACCGGGTCTACAAATAAACAGTACTGTGTACTGTTGTTCTGATAATGCAGAAACGCCCTGGCTACTGGCCGGGGCGTTTTTTATTTGCCAACAAAAAAGCTCCCGATAAAGGAGCCGCTAAAAGGTATTTTTGTGTAGGTTCAGATCGGCGACGATGAGCGAGTTAATCCGTCGGTTCATTGATGTGCCTTTCTGGAAGCACAGCGCGTCGAACGATTCCTTTCGTTCGGTTGGCACCTCTACGAGTATGAAGCTGTTAGCAATCGACTCTACGCCCAGCTTCTTCGCCTGCCCCCCCCTGTATTCAAACTCCCGGCGGGCGGCCATTACCGGGGCACGTTCCTCGACGGGAAGTCCGTAAAACCAGTGGCGTAGCCCTTCGTGAACCAACGCATCTCGAATAAATTCACCAGCGCGTACCCGTACCAGAATCCGGTCAATACGTGCCTGTTTTTCTTCCTGTTCAGAAGCCATAGAGCGGAATGATATAGTTCTTTCCAATGCTTCTAAATTAATAAACTTTTCTTACATTATACCTTTCGGCATCAATCAATTTGTGATGCCCAAAACATTAAATCTCAACCTTGTTGGCTATATCCAGCCCGACGAATGGCTGTTTCCCGGCGATGCGTATTATCCGCCCGGACAAGGCATCTCCTTTAAACGTTTACAGACTGCCGTTCAAAAAGCCGGGGAGTTCGATGAGATTGAAATAGACCTCGATTCTGGTGGGGGTGTCATCGAAGAAGGGTGGCGGTGTTACGACTACCTGAAAGGATTAGGTAAGCCCATTAAGGTGCGTAGCGTCGGTATAGTAGCATCAATGGCGACGGTGCTGATGATGCTGGGCGACGAGCGCTTACTTTCTCCTCACGCCAAATTTACGGTTCATCAGCCCAGTGGCGGCATTGATGGTAACATCAACGACATCCGATCCTATCTGGATAGTCTGGAGTCCGAGCAAGCCCGCCTTCTCGAAGTATATGCCCAGCGTACTGGAAAGCCCGACACCGAACTGGCTGAACTACTAGCCGACGGTAAAGATCACGAATATACCGCCCAGCAAGCCCTTGACTACGGCTGGATAACGGGCATCTACGAAACCACAAAGACTTCAACGAATAAGCTTCGCTTTCGCCCCATCATGGCCCATCTGTCGGATGGTCGTCAGGCATTGGAAATACCACAACAACAATCAGACAATTCAATTATGAGCAAACTAGGCAAACGGCTCTTAGCCGCCTTTGGGGTTGCGCAAGCCGTTGCTAACGGTCAGCCCTTGAAAAACATTGTTGTCGATACTGCCGACGGCAAAAAACTCGACATCGAAACAACCGGCGACACCTATGTGATTGGCGACGCGGTCAAATTCGATGACGGTTCGGATGTACCCGATGGCGATTACATCCTGAGCGATGGCAACACGATCACTGTGGCAGACGGTAGTATCACTGCTATTTCGGAGCCAACGGAAGACGCTGAACAACCTACTGAAGAAGCTCAGCCTACCGCATCGGTAGAGGATGGCGAAACGGTAACAATCAGCAAAGCAGAGTTTGACCGGCTTAAGGCATCGGAAACATCGCAAACGGCACTAGCCGCAAAAGTAGGCGAACATGATAAACTCATGGCTCGCCTAAAGCCAGTTCTTGACGCAATGGCGAAAACGGAAAGTAAGGACCCGCTTGTCAACCGCCTACCCGAAACACCAGTGGAACGCCGTGTGCCATCAAACGAAGATCCGGTACTGGCTTTGTCGAGACAGCGCCAGCAAGCCCGCAAGAAGTAAAATTTATAGACAGCTAAAGGAAAAATAAGATTATGGCATTTGTTGCAGATGGCAGCTACACCTACAACGGACAGGAAGCCGCTGAATTAACGATTCGTCCGGCGGTTGAGCGCCCTGCGCTTTCCGATATTTTTGCAATCACTGAGGGCTTAAAGGGTACTCAGTACGTAAGCTTTCTCGAACGCTTAGGGCTGGTCACCATTGTTGACCCCGGATGCGGTCAGGGGGCTACCACGTTTGGCACCAAGAAGTCAAACAAAAAATGGGCGCCTGTCGACCTCAAGGCGTGGCACAAAGAGTGCTGGACAAATATTCGCGGCACCGCCGAGGAATGGGGGCTAAAGCCCGGCAATGACAAGCCCGACCTGACCGATACCGAATATGGCGTTTTGATGGTTGAGCTTCTTAGTTCAGCTATTGGTAACGACTTGGTTCGCATGGCTCACTTTGCTGACAAGAGCTTAGTGTCAACAAAATTAACTGGCAGTGTTACACTTCCCGACGGGCGTACACTGAATGCTGCCGCCCTGTTGCCTTTCTTTAAAACCTTCAACGGCTTATGGCGGAACGTTGAATTAGGTGTTGCGGCCACCCTCACTAAGTACGTTGAGATTGAAGCCAACGATACCTCGGGGGATCAGATTCTCGATCCAAATGATGTGCCGGGCATTTTGCAGCAGATGTTTTCTGCGCAAGATCCGCGCCTTGCCGGTCAGGCAACCGCCAACAAGCAACTGCTAGTTACCAACTCGTTTTTCGATGCGTGGACCATCTACCGCGAAAGCAAAAACCTTGATTTAGCCTACGTAGCGCAGGCCGACGGTGTGGCTCGTCCAACGTTCCGGGGCGTTCCGTTTGTGGTCGTTAATGAGTGGGATGAGTATATCAACCAGTTCTTCAAGCCTGCTTCACTGTCAGGTAAGGTTGATCGCCCCCACCGCGCCCTGTTGACTGTAAAAGGAAACCTGCAACTGCGCTTCGATGGCAACCCTGTCGACAGCAACGGAAAAGGTGATTTGCGCGTGTTCTACGATGAGATGAGCGAAACCTGGAACGCGAAACAGCTTTACGCTGGCGACCAGCAAATCGCGGATGATGCTCTGGTTGTAGCTGCTTATTAATTGTTTCACCGGGAGTCGAAAGGCTCCCTAATCCAATCTTTCAATTATGGCATGCTCGGTCAGTAGCCTTACGCGAAACCTGGTCAATAACTGCCAGCCGAACGGGCAGGGACTGAAAGCGCAAATGTACGTCGGCAACCTTGATCAGATTCAATCGGTCGCGTTTGACGCCGACAATAAAACCATCACTGGTATAACCCTCAAGTCAGGTGAAAAGCTTAAACTCTGGGAAGGTTTCAAACTTTCGAATCAGGCAACGATTGGCTTTGCTGCTAACGACTACGGCAACAATCTGCCTCACGGACTTCGCTTTGTTGTCCTCGATAACTCTGTAGCGGCCGACAAGGAAGTCGATAGCATTGTTAACCAAACAAATCTGTTTGCGATTGCGAAACAGAACGGGGCAACAGGTCGATGGAAAGTGTTTGGCTATCCAACCGGACTCGCTTGCACGAACCTGACAAACGATTCTAACGACGCTAACACGCCCGGACAATTCGTGCTGGAATTTCAGGCAGCGCAGGAAAAAACAACGCCGTACACGCTCAAGCACGTTACCTCCAGTGTCGAGGACACCGAAGCGTATTTGATCACGTTGACAACGCCGTAGTATGTCGACCGACGAGCTTTACGACTTACTGAATGCGTGGGTGAGGGAGGGAGAACCCAACGGCCCCGACCTCGCCCGCCTGAAAGAAGAGTACCTGCATCAACTCGGACTATCGGCCTGCACAAGTTGTCCGGACTGGAAGCACGAGATGTTTATGTACTTCCGACAACACTTTAAACTCTTAAACAGACCAATCATGAGTGCGATAAATAAATACATGATTAAGCCAGAGATTGGCTCACTCCACGTAGCAAACCTCGGCAATCTGGTGAACGGCCCGGTAAAGACGCCTGGCAACACGCCCCTGACCGATAAAATCGCTGAAGACCTTTTCAAGCTGGACGAGGGCTACAAGGAGTATATCATTGTCAATCCTGATTACAAAGCACCCGAACCGGACAAAAAAAAAGAAGGCGACGGTAAGTAACTAACTCTCTATGGCCCGCGTTGCAAAGCCACTTGTCAATAAGAAAGTGCCCGTCACCAAAGGCAGAGTGGCGGGCTTTCTTTCGTTTGGCTCCGACAACTTGTTTCCCCAAACTCTTCTCGATGTTATTGATGATTCGGACACGGCTAGTGCCGCGATGAGCGTACGGGCTGAGTTCATCGAAGGGAATGGGTTTAAAGATGTTACGCTTGCTGAATTTGTCGTGAATCGAAGGGGACATACCCTTGATGATATTCTAGCCGAAACAGCGTGGAACGTAGCGGTGGGTGAAGTAATTTGTTTGCATGTCGCTTACAACATGCTTGGTCAAATTGTAGGGATTCAGGCGGTTCCGTGGGAACAAATACGTTTTAAGGAGCCTGACGATCTGGGCAACGTCACTATTGCGGGTATATTCCCCTATCTGAACTCTACGATTTACCCAAAACGTAGGGAAGAAAAGCGGGAGGTGTTTGTGTATAATCCAGACCCGAGCGTGGTACTGGCGCAAATAGAGTCAGTAGGCGGCATTGAGAAATATTATGGACAACTTCTCTACGTGCCCGCCAGTAGAAAACGGGGTGACGTTTACCATATCCCTTCCTATGCAGGTGGCACTTCTGCTTTTGAAACGGAAGCTGAATTATCTAAATACCGCTACCGATTAATAACGTCTGATTTAGTTTCACCCGGATTCATTAAGGCGCTCCGTCCCGGCGGAACAGCAAAACAGGATCAGCGCGATGAAGATTCAGTGGCGAATCGGGTAACTCAGCATCAGGGAGCGGATAACGCGGGTTCGGTCTTTGTTATCGAAGCATCGACCGTTGAGGAACTAGACGCCATTAAGTTTGAATCAATGGCGGGTAATGATCTGGCGAACCGTTACAACTCACTCGCTGAGGAAACGGAATCCCACATATCCCGGCGAACCCGCGTACCCAACGAGTTGATGGGTATTCGTAAAACGAGTTCGGGTATTAGCTTTACTCAGATTCAAATCAAGCTATTCTCGCAACTCATGCAGCAGACGGTAAACCGCGACCAGCGATCTATCGCCCGTGTGTTTACCGATGTCTTCAGTCACTGGCATATTCCGATAACCGACCGCGATTTCACAATCGAGAATTTAAACTACTTCCCTGATGACGGCAACGATGTGGCCCAGGCGGAATGAGTTCGACCGCTTCATCGGCGATATTCCCCCGACCTTTCGCTTTGAAAAGCTCGAACCCATCCTGACGCAAATCTACGAAGGGTGGTTAACAGACTTACTCACACCCACGCAGTTCGTGTACTGGAACGGTTTCTTTGCTGATGGACGGTTCACTATATACGATCAACCAGACGGGTATCCCGGCGGCCTATTGCTGTTCTCAGACCTTACTGAGCGTGACTACGATACAGGGCGGGTATTGCTTCAGTTCCTAACGTATGCCGCTTGGTCGGCGTATATCCTGCGTGACGGTGCACAGGTTACGGATACGGGTATTGTGACGAAACTTAACCAAGATTCAGATCCCATATCTGACCGCCGACGAACCGAGATTTCACTCCAGTACAAAACACTTGCTGAGCGCAAAGCTGTTGAACTCTCGCGGTTATTAAAAGAGCCTGATGTGTGTTCGCCTTCGCTAGGTTATTCCGGCCGTCCTGTTATCCAGAAAGCACAGCGTCGAAGCCCTTCCCGATTAGGTAATTAGTTTGTATCTTTATATATGGCATTTGCAGCTCCCAAAGGAAATAAATACGCTCTAGGGCATGGACGCCCTGCAAAATATTCCACTGTTGAGGAGTTGGAGAGTCGCATAGAAGAGTATTTTATTTACTGTGAAGGTCAATATGAAGACCAAACTAATACAGTAAATAAGCGGAGAAAGAACCAAGAAACAGGAAAGATGGAATTAGTGCCTGTTGAGGTATCAAACCGGGTCTGTGTTCGTGCGCCTGAACGTCCAAAAATTACAACTCTTGCTCTCTTTTTAGGTTTCGAGTCTAGACAGTCTTTAGCGGATTACGTGAAACGGGAGAGTTTTTCTTACCCGATAAAACGCGCGCTACTTATTATTGAAAGCGAATATGAAGATATACTTCCATTCGCCAAGGGAGGAGGAGTTATTTTTGCATTAAAGAACATGGGTTGGGAGGACAAAACAGAAGTTAACAGTACTATCGAAGTCAAGCAGATAACAGGCATGGAGGTGCTGTAGCCGTGAAGCTTAAATTTGACACCTACGGTAACGAGAAGCAAAAGCAGGTCTGCCGACTCTGGCAGGATAAAGGCGTCTCAGACATTGTTTATGGTGGCTCTAAAGGCTCAGGTAAATCTTACCTCGGTTGTTCGTTAATATTCGGCGATGCGTTTACCTACCCCGAAACTCACTACTTCATTGCCCGCGATTCGCTGACCAATATCCGTAAACACACTATCCCGTCTATTCACGAAGTATTTGAACATTGGGGCATTGGCGAAGCGTATTACGACTATAACGGGCAGGATAATTACTTTACCTGCTACAATAAAAGTCGGGTCTACCTACTTGATGCAAAGTACCTTCCGCGCGATCCATTGTATGCTCGGTTTGGCTCCATGCAGATGACTCGGGGCTGGATTGAAGAAGCGGGAGAGTTCAAAGAAGCTGCTAAAAACAACCTTGCCGCCAGTATTGGGCGGTGGAAAAACGATGTGTACGGTTTATCGCCTAAACTACTTCAAACTTGCAACCCGGCTAAGAACTACCTCTACAAGCAATATTACAGGAAGCATAAGGATTCAGAACTCGAAAGCTGGAAACGATTCGTTCAGGCTCTACCACAGGATAATAAACGTTTACCGTCTGGCTATCTGGAAAACCTTCATCGTACACTCACCACCAATGAAAAGCAACGATTGCTATACGGAAACTGGGAGTACGATGATGATCCGGCTGCCTTAATCGAATATGAGTCCATTCTTGATATTTGGCGTAACGAACATGTGCCAGCTACGGGCGAACGCTATATTACGTGTGACGTTGCCCGGTATGGTCGCGATAGCTCCAAGATATGTGTTTGGGATGGGTGGCGAGTTATTGCGTACTATACGTTCAAGAAGTTATCTATTCCCGAACTGGCTGATAAGTTACGGGAGGCCATGAATCGGTTCAACATACCGGCTTCGCACGTGCTGGTTGATGATGATGGGGTGGGCGGTGGTGTTACCGATTTGGTAGGCTGTAAGGCGTTCAATAACAATGCCCGGCCAATGGACGAACGGCAACCGCTTGAGGGTATGCAGACACCGAATTACCTAAACCTTAAATCTCAGTGTTATTTTCGACTAGCCGACCGAATCAATAAAGCAGGTATGCACGTTGAAGCGGGGACGATGAGTGATTCAGAAATCGAAGAAACAGTTGAGGAATTAGAACAAGTCAAGCAGCGTGATATTGACAGCGAGGGTAAGCGGGCGGTTATGAGTAAGGAGGATATTAAAAAGCTGATCGACCGTTCGCCAGATAATTCCGATGTGCTTATGATGCGTGAATATTTTGAGTTAAATTCACCCATACAAGGCACCTCCCGCGCCTACCGTCCACCTGTTAGAAAGATGCGGTTATGAAAACGATTGCAGAATTTCGCTATACGAATGAGCATTTAGAGAAATTCATGGAGAATGTGATTGAGCAAAATCCCATTGGCTCTAAATCGCTTATGAATGCGATGGAAGCAGAGGTAACGAAAGAAGCGAATGAGTTGATTGGTCGGGAGCAGATCGAAAACCCTGAAGTACAGGTGTTTCCTGATTGGGATAAGAATATCACTATAGTGCGTGTTGTTGAGATATGAAGCGAAGAGATGCGAAGAGCGAACTAGAAGATTTAATTTTGTTTGCCAATACTTTTGCAAAGCCTGGATGTCAGGAAAAGCTTTTACTATTAACTCTTCATCATCAGAAACGGCAAGAGCGGTTATTAGGCGGCAACTATAAGTTTTGGTATTCAGTGTTAAGGCTTTATAATGCTAGCTTTGCGGAAAACTAAATATTGAATCATGTATCGTATAAAGTACGTCTTTAAAAGTGAAACAACTTCAATCAATGAAGCTTTAACAGTTAGTTCTCCCTATCAGCCAGTCGTTGATTCGCCTATTGGTAGTGCAAACTTTATCGGGCATCCGCAAGAAGAAGATCTCTTAAAAACTGACTGGAAAATATATTCCATTCGGGACGGTGCTGATAGTCGGGGGCCATATAAAGAAGTTGTTGTAATACCTACTTCGTTCGAATGAACCGACTAACCAAGTGGCACACAGACTTGACCACCCTCGACAAAGCCAGATTCATGCGGGTGATGATTCAGAAGGACACCAAGTACGGTGAGTTGACAATGACCACAGGTAAAGTGCAGTGTTTGATAAGTTTGAATTAAGGATATGAAAGTTGCCCAAAGTTTCCAGCAGATAATATCTAGCGCACTAGTTGGTAAAAAGATTCACGTATGGAAGCGTATAGATCAAGTAAAGGGTAAAGAGTATTATAGCTTTAGCAGTAGCAATGAACAGCCTATAGTTGTTACTATCACTGAAATAGGTGGTTATTACAAAAGCAAAAGTTGGATCAATCTTTATTTCTATATAGAAGAAAAAATGCTTTTTGCTCGGTTTGATATGGGATATGATACATTAGACTTTGTTAATTAATATGATCACCGTTCGCGCTGATACCCTCACTTTCTCGCTACCTGAATCATGGGATGAAGTAACGCTAATGCAGGGCCTAGCCTGTTTTAATGCCAAATCGCCCCGGCAACTCCTTACCATCCTGTCCGGCTTGCCCGAGTCTGATTTTCGCACTTTAGGTGCCCCTGACATTGCGGAGGTGACCACGTCTCAACTTGGTTTCCTTTCCGACCTGTCGTTTCTCTCCTCCACCACCGTACCGGAGAGCATCATTATCGACGGTAAGTCCATACGGATACCGAAAAACATTGGTGCTGAAACCACCATCGGGCAGCGGTGGGATATCGAAGACGAACTATCGGCACTGCAAACGCCCGAAACCGATTCATTGCCCGTAGTGGCCCAAACGCTACTCTCCATTTACCTTGCCCCGCTGATTACAGGCCAGCCCTACACCGATATTGAACAGGCCAAAGCGGTATTGCCTCACATAAACAGCCTGCCCATGCCCCTGGCGATGGGGTTGTCCGCTTTTTTTTTGACTGGATACACCAGTCCACAGCCTTCTGGCAGGATCAGTTTTCACAAAGCAGCAGTCCCGACGATGAAGCGGCTAAAGTGGCGGCTGAACTTACGCCCGGCTTTAGTGCGTTTACGAACCATTTTGCGCTTCGCCAGCTAAGTTCCATTTTTAGTATCTCGTATCAGCAAGCGAAGCTGTTACCTCACGACGAAGCGATGTTTGCCCGACTTGCTGACCAGAAAAAGGTGGTTTACCTGAGCCATTTCCACCGACTCACCCAGCCCGTTGGTTCGCCCTAACGGAATCCCCTATATCTTTCCTCTCCTTAGAGCCAGCAAGGCCCTAATAGCACAAAAGCACCCACGTAATTTGCTTCTGTGCTGGACCAGTTAGAACAAATCACGTCGCAATTGTCTGCCCTTTCGCAAAGCAAGGGTGGGCCTGCCGTGCTGTTTGGTTATGGCACCCGCGCGCAACTCAATGTGCTGGCTGATTTGCACGAACGGGAGGTACTGCTATTTCATGAAGGTTATTTGCAATCCCAACCCCGTATACTCACCAATGGTGCTTTTCAGCGCGTATACCAGTTAACACTGTTTCTGTTTATTCCTTCTGCATTATCCGACAAGCCTGAGCAGAAACGGGCACATATTGATCTACTCGCGCCAATATCCATGCGGTTGTATCAACTGCTGGATAATGCGGGCATCATCAACAACGCCAACGAGTCGGCCAACTTCTCCCTGAATCTAACCGACCGCAATCTGGACGGAATTCGCCTAACGCTATCGCTCACCTTAGACGCCCTATCGCTATGCTGAACCGAACCGATTACCTCAACCAGAAAGGTGATGCACTCGTTGCAGCTGTTGTGCAATCCCAGCAGCAGAAAGGGTTACGCGATACGGGCTATTCAGCCGACAATACGTTTGCACAGGTACGACTCGGTAGTAGTGGGTTTACACTCGAAATCGTAGGTCCAGCCTACTGGCGTTTTCAGGAACGCGGACGTGGCCCGAATCGATCGGGCAAGCCGAGTCGCGACATGGTGCAAAAAATGAAAGCGTGGGCAGTCCGTCACGGTATGCCAGAAGAAGCGGGCTATCCGATTGCGGCAAAAATTGCACGAGAGGGTATCGCGGTTCCTAATGCTTACAATCCCGGCGGTGTGATTACTGATCCACTCGACGCCACGCGCATTGCGCAGGAGGTTAGTAGCGAACTAGCACCCATCATCAAGGAAGAAATTAAAACAACCCTGTTCGGCTAATGTCTACGTACGGAATTTTTCGATTAACTGCTTTGCGCGCTAATGGTACGCCAGTTGTCGACGCATCCGTTCGTATCCTCGACGCCGGGAGACATGATGTAACTATACTGTTCTTTACAGGTGTTTCGGGTTACCCTAAAACGGACGCCAGTGGGCAGCTAGAAAAGTTTTTTGTTATCAATGGTGGTGCGTTGCCAACAGGTCAAACCTATTTCATTCAGGTTGTTGCGCTAGGGTTCCAGCTCTGGGAAACATCAACCAGCACCTCATTCAACGGAAAGGGGAATTTTACGGCCAATCTGCTGCGTAGTACCTCTGCAACGGGACCCTATGAAATAGAAACACCGCCTGTTAGCCACCTCTCTGCTTTACATCCAATTGATATAAAAGGGTATTCGCCAACAACGGGCCTTGATTGGGAGCTTTTAAAGTTTAAGATCGATCACAGCGACGGGCGCACATCAACCCTTGAAACGCCCGTTGTGGATGGAGTAGCGCAGGTCGATTTGCAAAGCCGAGTCCGCCTGCACCCACGGCCCAATCTAGTGCCTGACGGACAAGTTGCGCTGGTTGATCCTGATTTCTCGGATCGACTCGAGGTGAGCTATAGTAGCATTTCTATTGAAGGGCCACAAACCATCAATGGCGGCTTTCTTTTTGGTGCGGCTAATATGCAGCCGCCCGGAAAGGACAATGACCTCTCCAGCTACGTGTACGGCACGATTCGCTGGATCACACTACTACCCGAGCCTGTCGTGTTTCGGGGGTATTATTCAGACGTATTGCTGTGGTTGATTGAAGAAGGGGCCGAATACGTATTGCATACCAAGTATTTTAATGGCGCTAACGTAATGGTCGGAACAGAAGAAACCGAACCGTTAACAGGCAACCCAAAAGTACAGCGTATCCGGCTTAATGCCGACCCTGCCTCAACGGTTAAATCCGCTCAGCTATGGGTGACGAATGGTGAAGATGTTGTTTCTCAAACTTTAACCGTTCGCTATCGTGATTAAGAAGCTAAAAGACTTATTACAACGGGCTGGTGTAGTTCGAACTGCGCAGATTACAGGCGAAAACTCAGCGAATCGTATCGGTACCTTACTGGAAGACCTTACCAAAGGGGCTATTCAGGACTACGATAATACAGCCTCCTATGATCAATATCAATATGCGGTAAAAGATGGCATTCTGATACAGGCGCAGGGCGATACAGTTGCGGGCCAATCACCCGAAACGCACCCTAATCTCTGGTCAATCAAGCTCGTTACCAATAAGTCACAAATAACGCTTGGTAATACACTTCCCGTTTCCGCTGGTGCTATTGCTGAAAAGTTAGCCGAAGGGGGCGGGAGCGGTTCTACTGAAATTCCAAACGCGGACAAGGTAACATTTGGACTATCGCGTAACGCGACCGATCCAGAAGTTAACGATGGCATAGGTACAGGATACGTCAACGCCGAGCAGCTACATGGTCAGTTTGAGGGATTCGCTGCCTTGTTCCCTGATTTTGATTTAACTGGCATAGCGGACGGGCAATATTTAATTGCTGTCATAACGCCAGATGGACCCGTAATTAAACCGGGAGCACCTCCAGAAATCGACACAAAAACCCTGCTTGAACTGGCACAAGATGCTCAACAGGTAGGGGAAATAGACGACTTTAAAGAGGTAATAAACTACCGCGCTCGTGACCTAACCGAATTTTTATTCGATAAAACGGTCGTTATCGGTGGGCCTGAAGTGGGTTTGGTACTGGATACACCACGCACCCACAACAACGGACAAATCTTCACCTCGTTCCGGCAAACCGATGGTGACGGCACCAACCCGCAGACGCGTTTAACAACAGGTATTTTCGGGGACGGTGGACGAGGAATAGCCAATGAATTCGGGCACGTATTGTTATTCTATGATACGTTTTTTAAGCTCATTACGCCTTTGCTACGCGCAGAGGGAGCAGACGCGATCTTCAAAACATTGTCGACAGCCCTTGCACCACTAGCGCAAGACCCCAACTACGTACTATGTCCTGAATACAATTCAGCAAAACAAGTTTGGGAATATAAGCACCTCTCGTTCGCTGCCCTTGCGAGTCGGATTGTTTCTTACCTACCCAGTCAATCCATCGACGGGGATTCCAGAAATGTACTGGAAATCTTCTGCATGGACACACCGGTTGAGCCACAAACAGAGCAGTATTTCAGTGTAGCACCCGAAGATTTCGGGTTTCCCATAGAGCACAATTTACAAGTGCCCGGTACGCAGATATGGCCAATCCTGCTTGGATCAGACAACCGGCCTGCGCAATCCTACTCGGATATAGAATTCTCTAATACGGCACCGTGGACGTTCACTGTCACCTCGCAAAGTCCAGACGCAACAATTAAGGTCAAACTCGAAAAAATCACCAACTAAGCCATGCCAAACGGAAAAACCATAATCGTCAAACTTCCCCGGCTGGCTATCGAAACGGTACTATCCGGAACTGATCAGGATTCTGATTACATCTACTATCTGGTGCCTATTGGGCAGGACGGTGCGGTTAGTCTGGAGAGCGTATATTCTCCTTTGCGCAATGGATGGAAACGCTATTTGGGTAATATCGCCGACTTAGATACAGAATGTGGTATCGATGTAACGCCAGCACCAGAAGATCCTTATTGGAATGGCACAGTCGATTTTCCTGAAGGGATTAAGGGGCAGTTATACGAAGCAGAGTTACGTTTTACCTATCTCACGCCAGCGTCAGGAAAAACAATAGTAGATATTATAGGCGCTTCGCTACCTGACTTTCTTAAAGTATTTGCCCGGCCCAATGACAACCCTGTACTACGCGGTACACTACCGTCGGACTATTCAAGTAGTGCGGTAAGCTTCGAATTGCAGGGTATACAATCAGACGGACGCACTGCCAATAAATCTTTTGCCTTTCTGGTTAGTTCGCCTGCTGAAGCGCCAGCAATGCGTGCGTATCTAATCGCTACTGCATCGGATCGGATGCTTCGCCCACTCATCGGGCCTTTATCGGTTGGCAGCAATGGCACACCTAAAGTGCAGATCGTGGAAGGGCCGACAGGGGTTAACAAATCAGAATATCAGACCACGCGTTTCGATGCGACACTAGGCGGATTGGAGTATAACTACCATTTCTTAGGGTGGGTAAATATGCCCATTGGCGAATACGCACTAAAGTTCACCCATAACGGCGTCGTCAAATACGCGAAAGCTGTCTGGAACGGCGCGTCTCTTACGCAGGCGCTTACACTACAGGATACCCAACCCACAGTAAACAACGATACACCTACCACGCCACCGCCCGAAACAGCGAAGAAAGAGGTAGTGGCTATCGATGCACGCTGGTACCGGGCAAAACCGGGCGACCCCAACGCGGAGAATCAGTACACGTTCTTTTTCAAGATCAGCAATGGCGGTGGTATGCAGCTTGATATTGACGCAGGTCCAGACTTTGGAGCAGGCGTACGGCAAAATAACGTATCTGGCTTCTATCAGCTTACCAACGACCCCAGCGGGTACACTCACGCCTACAGCACGAACGGCATAACAAACCAGCTTATTAAAGTTTGGGTACGCCCTACGGGTTCGCCCGCTGGCGGAGAAGTTTCGGCTCAGTTTCAGATACCCGGCGGTGCGTCACTATCGGTGCCGCGCACAACCATCTATCCCACCTCTGGTGGCGGTAACGATACAACTGATAAATCAGGCACCCGGCTATCGGCCACGTTCACCTATTAATATGCCAAACGGATTCACGATACAAACATTAGATGCTGGCGGCACTGTAATCGACACAAAAGATTACACGGAGTCGGTGGCAGGTTCGGGCAACCCCGACACATTAATAACGGGCATCATCACCAAGTCACCAGCGCGTAAAGGTATTTCTCAGAAGAAGAAATATACCAGAGAAGCGAAGCGAACATTTGTGCCGGGTCAGTTTGGTTCAGGGCTATATTTTGACCCAAAATACAGGTTTAGCGTTGACTTCAATCCTGGACCTAAAACGGTTGCGGAACGTAAGAACGATGGAATAAGTCTTTTCAACGTTTGGGCTATCTCGGAAGCTGAAAAGGCGTCGCTAAGTCCAGCCGACGGAATGTACTACATTACCGAATCGGCATTCCATAATAACGGATGGGAAGGAGCAAGCTATTTCGAACGTACAATCGCTGACTACGAACAGCAGATTGTGCAGTTTACCCCTGCCTGCGGGGTCAATGGCCCCGACAAGTTTTGCGGTATTCTGATCTTCAACATCGAGAACAGTAATAGCTGGGAGCGCGTCAAGTACGATAATCCCCCGCACTGGACAAGCTGGGATTCGCATAAGAACAACACGGTACAACTTGAATCCGATTCAGCGAAATCGACCTTCCCATCTGGCTACGCTACCGTAGAGCAATTACATAATGCAAACCTGCTTGAAATTGAGGGGCATACACGTCGCTCAAATCGGCTGACACTGCTCTTTCAGGTAGTGCGTAATAAGTCGGCTGCTGGTACGAAAATCATATACGGTTCATCGAACCAGCAAGGCCCTCCCCGCACCAACCAGATTGGCGACCCTTCGCAGTTTATGGCCTTTGCTGGTGCGAACGTAAAGCACGTGGGCGGTGATAATTCGGGGAATATTACCTTGAATGGTCGTAGCTACACGCTGACGGGTAATCAGTACGATAAGGAAGACGCCATGCTTGGTTACTTCTATCATTACCGATTCGATATTTCACAGCAGGATTTCAGCGAAATCTGGGAACAGCGGTTGCCGGGTACGCAGACCTACGAATACCTGTGGGGCAAGATGCATCCTGTGCACATCGTAGCAGAGGAGAAAGGGTATCTACAGCTTTGTCGGCAAAAGATGATGCAAAATCAGGGCGTTAAGCGCGGTATCATTCGCATGATTGAACCCGTTTACGAGCCAGATGCGCCCTGCCATATAAACGGTATTCCAAGACCCGTTCGTGCGCCCTTTGCTGACCTTTACAATAGTATTCAGATCGGTGATTTTATCGAAACACCAAAGGTTTGGCTACAACCCTACCGCTCGTACAGTATTTACGCGGTAGGGCGGTTTCTGCATGGGGCTGATTTTCCGCTGGCTGGCATTTACATTTTTCCAACCAGTAACATTTTCGTTCGGGGTGATCTGAATTCGCACGAATGGCGACTCTATAACCATCACCTCCACTTTTACACAGCGTTGTATCAGGCTCGGTTCGACATGCAGCCGCTGGAGAAGTTTTTTCCCGGCTCGACACTGGTTGAAGATCCTGAAGTAAAAATAAACGGGGTCGGCAATTGGGAGTCCTATACGGGGGTGGTGGCTTACAACGATGCGTATAACTCCTCTTCAAGTGCTGGCCAGAAGCCTGCCTATATCATGCGCTATAAATCGACACCGTTCGGTTACACGGTCTGGATACTGGGGGGCATGAATCAGGGCTGGAATGATACCCGGACTGATTTGGTGCGAGCAACAGGAGGGCTATTAAGTGGCAATCAGTTTGAAGTAAAACTTATTGGGCCAGAAGCGCAGTGGTACGAGTTCGCTGTGCAGAATGGGGACTCCAATCAAACCTATCAGGCACTACCTATTGTGGTCGAGGGCGAACGTAAGCCCGGCTACGCTGGACGTGTCATTAATAGTTAATACAACCCATACATGAAAAAGCTACTCACCCTACTCTTTGTACTTAGTACCCTGTGTGTGCAGGGGCAGTTCTACATTGGAACACCACGTGTCCCCCAAACGTCTGGCCTTATCGAGCTTGGTCCTGACGCTGGCGGCTATTGGAACACGCGCAATAAAGCCGGGATCGTGGCTCCGTTGAAAATTAACGTTGCCACTAATAAAATTTCAGGCGTTCGCACTTCAGTCGCTGACTTACGATCAGATACCCTATCGGCCCTTACTGCCCCCAAAACGGTGGTGGTGTCGGACTCCATTGCGGGTGGTACGTTCTCACTCAATACAGGTATCCCAAAGCCTGACGATGGCTTTATGTCGGTCGTTACCAATGGGGGGCAAAACTACCTGCGTAACGTACTCAACCGGGATGCGACGCCCCAGATGTTTGGTGCTATTCCCAACGATGGGCTGGATGATGGGGCGGCACTGCTGGCGTGGCTGAACGTAGTGGGGAACTTTCGCCATTTCTGCCCTGCTGGCGTATACGATTCGAGTATTGAGTTAGAACGCTACAACAGAGGAGGTATTACCATTGCGGGGGCCGGGATGGGGCGGTCGGTGATCCGCTTCTATAATGACACCGACGGGCTAAAAATTATCAACCCGGATCTGGGCGGCACGGGCAATTATGGCCCTGTGAATATCCGGGATATTGAAATTCAATCCACAGGAGCCAAATCAGCCGGGCGTATTGCACTACAACTCAGTACGTACCACCTACAAATACCCGGCCCTGTGGTGTCGGATGTAGCCATCAAATCGGTCGTTGCGGCTAACCAGTGGACGACAGGCTTGTATCTAAAAGATTGCTCCAGAACCTCAGTACAAAAACTCTACGTTGTTGGTGCCAACCAGAACACCCTCTCCGCCGTAGTGGTGGAGAACACCGCCAATATTCCTTCCGTCGAGCATAATTTCATTGACTTCAATATCCAGACCGCGCAAAAAGGGTTCTGGATAAAAAGCAATGGCGTTCCTGCGATTGAGGGGGAGACGTGGACAAAAGGGTCAATTGTGGGTGTCGATTATGGTATTTACGGTACTTCTCCATCCTATCCGACCCCCATTGTTAAAATCGAGGGCACCCACATTAATTCGTACCGGGAAGCGGTATATCTGGATGGGTTCAGTCAGGTAACGTTTGTGCATCCTGAGTTCTACATTACGAACCGTACCGGACTTGCTCCCCCCACATCCGGCGTTTACGTCAAGAAAGCGGATGGTGTGTTTGGTTCACTGTTTGTGTTTACCAACGACACGACTCATTCATCTGTGTGGCTCGATGGGCAGGGCGGCTTCGTCAATCTCGATATTCACGCCACTGTACGTGCTCAAAAAACCTATCTGGTGCGCCTTTCCTCTGCTTATGAGAATAGTACCATTGGCGCGTTTCGAAACTGGGCTGGTGCAATCAATGGCATTTCGAATGGACAGCCAGCGAATGGCGGGTTATGGTCGCCTTTAGGGTCGCAGCCGCAGGCAAAACTCACTGTGCGTGGCTCAGCAACCAACGCGCCCAACCGTAGTATGCTACAAAAAACAGATCAGGGATGGGATGCGGCACTCGCTCACGTAACCAACGCAGATAACTTTACTTATACCAGTGCCAGCAGCTTTACGCTAAATCCAGTTACGACCAATGTGGTAGAGATTGAAAATAGCGGTACGGTAAATATTACTATTCCGGTGAATCAGTTCAAATCGGGTCAGAACGTTTCGTTTGTGGATTACCCTGGCAGTGGTGGTACGTGGGTGTTTACCACCACCAATCCTGCCAATATGATAAAGAATCCGGTCACAGGGGCACTGTCTGCTACCGTGACTATTCCTGCTTATCCGGGCCGGTTCGTGACGTTTGCGGAGAATTCAGGGGGGCATTTGCAGGTCAAATCGATTAGTACCAATACCGCAGGGTTTGTTTCGGCCGATACCTACAACACGTTTGTAAGCTCGACAACTGCGTCGCTGAACGATAAGGTGTCTATTACGCCATTTAACAGCTATACCGCAGGGGTAGCGTCCGCACTAACCGCCCGGCTATTAACCACTACGTTCAATGCGTTTACTACTACGCTTGGTACGATGGCTTACCAGCCTCGTGATGGGTTCGATATTGCCAACGGAACGATTACCAACACTACGGGCTATGGCGTGTCGATGAATGGGGCATTTTCGGGCGCACACACTGGCACAGGCGCGTTAAGTACACTCACGGCATCGGGATTGGCACAATTGAACGGCGGTACGACAACGAGTAGTCTGACCGCTACTACAATTAATTCGGCAGGCCTGACAGTAACCGGAGCCACAACTACCAATACGCTCAGCACAACAGGAAACGCCACAATCGGGGGTACACTCAGCAGTTCAGCCGTTTCGACCTCTGCCATTAGCGTGACTGGGAATTCGGTTGTTTCGGGCAGTGCGGTTTCCGGTAGCGTCGCAACAGGCAGCCTGAGTGTAACCGCCAACGCGGCAGTGACGGGCAATCTAACGGTGGGCGGTAGTGAAACGGTTACGGGGGCACTAACTGCCAATTCCTTCACGCGTCCCGGATTCAATACATCCGATTCACCTCTAAAGATTGGTAGTCTGGAAATGCAGCCCTATTCACTAAACAATGGCTGGCTGGCCGAGAACGTGTATTTCGATGGGTCAGGTTTTAAATACCGCGCAACCGGCGCGGCTGGCTTGTTTTACTTTCTGGGCAACGAGGGGCAGTTTCGGTTTGGGGCTAGTGCCGCAGCGGGTAGTACGCTAGGCAATGCAGTACAGTTAAAAATCACCAACGACGGGAATTTTGCGGTGGGAGCAAACGTATCTGCCACAGCAGGAAACTACACGAATGCAATGTTTCGGGTAACGCCAACCGGACAGGGGTATCTAGCTAGTTCGCTGGCACTTGGTAGCTCAGCCGTAGCCACTGCAAGCGCTCAGCTGGAGGTTATTTCGACCACAAAAGGTGCGCTGCCTTTCCCAAAAATGACCGCTTCACAACGGGCCGCTATTTCTTCTCCAGCCACTGGCTTGATGGTGTATCAGACTGACGGCGTGGTGGGGACATGGCTATACAATGGTACGGCATGGGTAAGCGCTGGAGGTAATAAGCTCACAGTCGTTACATCGGGCAACGGAAGTGCCACCACCTTCACGGCGGCCCACGGACTAGGCTATACACCAACGTTCCTGCTGTTCAGTTCGGGCTCTAATGATGCCGATCAGCGCAACTTCAAGTTCGTGTCGGCCGACGCCACCAACGTTACGGCCACGTTCGCCACAGCCCCCGTAACGGGTGTTAATAACTTAACGTTTTACATTGAAGCAAAATGAAAAAGCTAGTACTCCTGCTGCTTGTAAATGGCTCAGTTTACGCGCAGCAACGTTTTGAAAACTTCTCTTCCCTGCGTGCTCAACGCGGTACATACGCGAGTTGGGCACTGGTTCGGTATGGTACGTCGATGGGCGATGCGATGGGTGGCGTGTTCTTCTGGGACTCTACCAGCGTAGCGACTGATGATGGCAAACGAACAATTGGCGCATGGACAAAAGGGCGTTATATGAAGTCAGAGACGTTGACCATGAAGCGGGGTGTCAACCAGTTTACAACTACACTGCTGGGTTCGCAAACGTTCGTGTTTGCGCATGGCTTATCATCTACGCCTGTCAATGTACTCTACAACTTTCAGCTTAGTTCGCCTGCTCAGTTTGGTACAAGCTGGTCGGCCGACGCCACTAATATTACGATTACCATCAATACCCTTGTCTCGCTTGGTACGATAAAAATAAACTGGGCAGCCTACCCTGACTGATCACATACAACTTCACTTTAAATCAATTTCCATGAAAACAGTTTCCATGAAAACAGTAGCACAATCCTTTCGAGTCGATTACGCGGCAAAGTTCGTTGTCATTGCTATTCTGGCCATGACAACGATTACAATTAAACTGAATGTACCAGATGGAACGACGGTAACGGACATTGGTATTTCAACCAGTGGGACAACCTCTTCAACGGTTAGTAGCGGTACGGTGGTAAGTGGGCCATCAAATGGGACAACTACCAGCGCGAATAATGGAACGGCGGTGACGCAATCGCCTAGCTCAACCGCTACGACTCCACAAAGTTCAACGCGATAAAAAAAAGGCCACCACTCTTCACAGTGGCGACCCATCCTTTTAAACAACCTAAAATGTACACTTAAATATATTACAATCAACGATTTGAAACAAGATAAATCGTGGAGCAAACACCCAAATATTACAAGTTTAAACGCCGTACCATCGGTAATATGGTGGCCGTCACAAAGCTACTTAGTCGGTTTACGATTGGTACGAT
>NZ_BAAHBF010000004.1:0-893269 GCF_054776875.1 Spirosoma daeguense | reverse complement strand
AAACGAAGTGCATGGCTAATTTTTGTTAAATTTAATCAGTAGGCTGTCAATCTAAGGATGGCCTGCGTAACATCAGTTATTTATATGTTTCAAGCTGAAATACTGTCCAATTTTCTGGTAGCTTCTTAAAATCCGATTCGCTTCGCAAATCTTTGACATTCATAATTCGTGCTTTGTTATTGATACAATTTCAGCCCCGGCTCGTGCTCAATTTTGTCTCATCAAACAACAAAAAAAGAGCACGAGATGAAAACGCAAAAAACATGGTTCATAACCGGGGCATCGAGAGGATTCGGATTAGAAATTACCAAAGCTGTACTCGCGTCGGGCGATAATGTAGTGGCAACAGTGCGTAGCAAAGCCGCAGAGTTCAGCGCTCAGTTCGACAATAACCCTAACCTGTTCGTAGTATCAATGGACGTAACGAACGAACAGCAGGTTACGGAAGCGGTTCAACAAGCTATTGATCACTTCACTCAGATTGACGTACTGGTCAATAATGCTGGTTATGGGCTGCTGTCGGGTATCGAAGAGGCAACTAACGAAGAGGTGAAGCAAAATTATGAAGTCAACGTGTTTGGTACGCTGAACGTAATCCGGGCCGCACTTCCATTTATGCGCAAACGTAAAGCTGGTCACATTATCAACGTATCGTCGGTGGGTGGGCTTAGTGCTTATGCTGGATGGGGACTGTATGGTTCCACAAAATTCGCGATTGAAGGCATTACCGAAGCACTGGCTATGGAGGTCGCTCCATTGGGCATTCACGCTACGGTGGTTGCTCCCGGATTTTTTCGGACTAATTTTCTGGATGAATCGTCGCTGTTCAGCAGTAAACAGATCATTCCCGACTATGCCGAAACGGTTGGTGCCATGCGTGACTTCGCGGCCAAAGCCAATCGCCAGCAACCGGGCGATCCGATGAAGCTCGCCCAAGCGTTTGTTACGTTGGCGAACTCCGAAAATCCGCCCGTACATTTGCCACTCGGAAACGATACACTCGACCGGTACCGTAGCAAAACGGTGGCTTTTGAAAAAGATATCGACGAATGGTTCGAGGTAATTACCGGCACCGATCACGATGATGTAAGTGCCAACACGCAGTTGCAGGGAGCGAAATGACAATCCAGTTAAGGGCTTGACTTACTGATGGTAGGCTTACTAGATTTGTATAAACGCCCTTCCGACATGCTCAAGACGACTTTAGACAGCAAAGTGATTGATACGTTGCGCGATCTGCCCGACATGATTCCCGTTTTTCGTGAATTCTATGAAGACTGGAAAATCCGGGTCTTTAACCGCGAACAGCATGAGTGTCGGAATTACCTGTCTCCCAATCGGCGGGAATTCTATAAAATTTTACTCATCACCAAAGGATCTGGGGTTTTTACAATGGGCCTGAACACCTATTATATCGACGAACCCACGCTGCTGTTTATCCATCCCAACGATATTATTTCCTGGAAAAATTTATCGGAGGAGTCCGGCGGCTATTACGTCCTGTTCAAAAAGTCCTTCATCAATCACCATGCACAACTAAAAGCGATAATTGATCAGTTCGCGCTGTTTTCCGAAAAAAGCAAAAGCGTACTCCGTCTGCACGACAATGAAGTGTCGCGAATCAGTCAGTATTTCGAAAAAATGCAGGAAGAAGAGCTGAGCAACAGCGATTTAAAAGAATACGCCATGCAGGCTTTTTTGCAGTTGCTGATGGTCGAAAGTATGAAGGTTGCCCGCTACCCTAAACCCGATCAGGTCACCGCCGATTTCTCGCACATTCATCACTTTTTCGATCTGCTGGAGCGAGAAATTTCGGGTATAAATTATAGTGCGCCCATTCGGATCAAAACAGCCAAAGAGTTTGCGGGTAGTCTGCACATGCACCCAAACTACCTGAACCAGCTTCTGAAGAAACACACCGGCCAAAATGCCAGCACGCACATTCGGAACCGTATTCTGGACGAAGCTAAAGCGTTGCTGCTACAAACCGACTGGAGTTTACAGGATATCAGCTACAGCATTGGTTTTGCCGAACAGCCCAGTTTTAACGTATTCTTTAAAAAAAATACCGGCTATACACCGGCAGAATTTAGAAAGAGTGTTTAACATGATTCTGATACGTAGTAAAACGCCCTCCGTTACGTAATGAAGGGCGTTTTTAGTGATCCTATGCTACGTAGCTGATAGTTATTTAATGAACCGTATCGAGAGCGGGTAGCGGTAATATTCACCGTTGTTGGCTTTGATGCCAGCGATGATGGTAAATACGGCCCAGACAATTCCAACAATAAAAAGCAGAACGAAACCGACCAGAACGAACATCAGCAGGAGCGATATGGCCGTTGCCAGCGCCATTGTGATCTGAAAGTTTACAGACTCCTTTCCGTGATAATCGATGTAGGCCGACTTGTCTTTATAAATTTGCCAGACAACGACAGGAGCCACAACGGTACCGATCAAAAAAAATGAACCCGGCAAAGCAATCAAGTGGGCCAGCATAGCCCACATGCGTTCGTCAGATTCGCTTAATTGTACGGGTGGCGTTGGAGAATAAGGGGGCGGGGGAGGTGGTTGATTTTCCATACAGCAGCTAGGTTTACGTGAGTAATTTGGTATAAAAAACTGTGTAACACAAGGTTAGTCGGTAAGAAATTGATCATGGAAACGCTATTTCGGTTGATTCAAACGCTCCAGCCGCTTTCCGATGAATTGAAAGGTGCGTTGACCAGAATGCTACGTGGCGATACGTTCCCTCGTAAGCAATGGTTACTCCAGCCGGGTCAGATTTCGGATCGACTCTATTTCGTTGAAAAAGGGTTGATGCGGGGTTACTACCTTAAAGATGGCCGAGAGGTAACTTCCTGGTTCATGCGGGAAGGTGATTTTCTGTTTTCTATCGTCAGCTTTTACGCACGGCAACCGGCGCAGGAATATATTGAACTGCTGGAAGAGAGTATAGTTTGGTCGATAAAGTATGAGCAGCTTCAACAGCTTTACCGCGATTTCCCCGAATTTAACGTAGTGGGCCGTTTATTAACCGAGAAATACTACGTTATGAGTGAGCTGCGCACGCAGAATTTACGGATGCAGACGGCTCCTGAGCGATACCAGCAGCTTATGCGTGATTTTCCGGATATATTTGGCCGTGTGCCCCTTAAATATATTGCCTCGCATCTGGGCATTTCGCCCGAAACGCTAAGCCGATTACGGAGTCAGCGAAATTGATATTCGTCAATGTTTTGGTCAACGTAGCGCTGTTCCTTTGGGTAATTATTTACCTAAAAACGCTACGTTATGCTACCTGTTATCTTCGCCGTTTTCGCCTTTTGCTTTATTCTCGAACGACTGGTTCCCGGTTGGAAATTACCCGCTGTTCCTACCTGGACGATACGTGTATTGGCTATCAATTTTGTACAGCTGATTGTCGTCGTTATGGCTGGCTTTACGTGGGAAAAGTGGTTGATAGATCACTCTGTTTTTCATCTGTCCAGTCACGTGGGCAACGTAGCGGGCGGCATTATTGCCTACATCATCGCTACGTTCATTTTCTACTGGTGGCACCGCTGGCGGCATACCGTCGATTTTTTGTGGACGCATTTTCACCAGATTCACCATAGTCCGCAACGGCTCGAAGTCATTACGTCGTTTTACAAGCATCCGCTCGAAATGGTGGTCAATTCAATTATTGGAAGTTTGCTGGTATACACACTTTTAGGCTTGACTGCCGAAGCGGGAGCCATTTATACCCTTTGTACGGCGCTGGGCGAGTTTTTTTACCATACTAATGTGAAAACACCACAGTGGATTGGCTACATATTTCAACGGCCCGAAATGCATCGGATTCATCATGAATATGAAAAGCATAGCCACAACTACGGCGATATTGTCTGGTGGGATATGTTGTTCGGCACGTATCGAAATCCGAAAGAATTTCGGTCGACCTGTGGTTTTGATAATGAAAAAGAGCAGCGTCTTGGCGACATGCTGCTCTTTCGTGATGTGCATAAAAAGTAAACGCGCCGTGAATTATGCTACGTTTACGACAATTCTACGACCCAATCGTCCTGTTCGACAACGGTGGCTTCTTTGAGGACAATTTTCGCATTAACCATTGATCAGCAGTTGCCGAAATGTTTCCAGATTAATGACCGATATGTTCGGGAAACTGACCGAAGCCAACACGGCATAGTGCTTATCTTCGGTTAAAATAAAATCAGCATTCGCGGCAAACGCGCAGTCAACAAACTTGTCATCGTCTGGATCGTTGGTAATGAGATGCCATTGAAAGAAAATCTCTAGTTGGTGAATGTGGTCCGATTCAGTCAATAACTGATAAACGGGTTCTGCCACAGCCGGGCTGAAATAACGATCAATCAGTTCCACATACTCCGTAAGGATTTCATTAGACAAATACAACTCGAACCGTTTCTCCCGAAGCGCCTGGAAAAGCCAATAGTACTTTGACCGTTCAGATATGGAAACTAACAGACAGTTCGTGTCTAAAACAACTCTCATTCTGGCTTACTTTTCCGTAAATCGGTCTGAAGCCATTCATCCATCAACTCATCTGAATAGCCTTTTTTATCCCATACATCATTCGCTGCTTTCGTTGCTTTTTCTGCAAAATAATCAACAATGCGCTGATTGATTGCAAGCAAATCTTCGTCAGAAACCTGATGGGCATATAGCTTCAGAAGTCTCATCTGTAGATTAGAAAGTGGGGGCGTAGGTGTCATAACGTTTGTTTTTACATAAACTTACGACAATTCTACGACCCAATCGTCCTGTTCGACAACGGTGGCTTCTTTGAGGACAATTTTGCTAACCGTACCCGCTTTGGGTGCGGCTACGATACTTTCCATCTTCATAGCTTCGATGACGAACAACGGCTGATTCTTTTTCACCGTGTCGCCTTCTTTGACCAGAATGCGCGTTAATCGGCCCTGAAGCGGTGCGCCTACGTCGCCGTCTTTACCGACTTTGGCGTTAAGCGCCTTTTCAACCTTCGACGCTTTGTCGCGGACACGTACCTGACGGCTTTGTCCATTCAGTTCGAACGTAATGGTACGCATTCCGAACTCGTCCGGTTCTGATTTGAACAGCAGACGTACCAGAATATTTTTGCCTTCTTCGATATTGATTAGAATCTCTTCGTTCTCTTTCAGACCGTAGAAGAAAGCAGGCGTTGGAATGATGCTGACATTGCCATATTGCTCGTTGGCATTGTAATATTCGTCATACACCTTCGGATACATCTGGTACGACAGGTAATCGACGAAACCATCGCTATGCGGGTATTTTTCCTGAAACGTTTTGAAATCAGCGTCGAAGTCGATGGGTTTCAGATGTTCATTCGGGCGGCCTTTAATCGGTTCTTCACCTTTCAATATGGCCTCCTGCACATCTTTCGGGAAACCACCAACCGGCTGGCCCAGAATACCTTTCATCAGTTCTTTTACCGATTCCGGGAACGAAAGCGACTCGCCCCGGCTCACTACGTCGCTGGCGGTTAGGTTGTTGGCTGTCATGAAAATAGCCATATCGCCCACTACTTTCGATGACGGCGTTACTTTCACGATGTCGCCGAAAAGCTGGTTGGCTACGGAGTAATTCTTTTTCAGGGTTTCAAACTTGTCGCCCAGTCCGGTTGCGATGGCCTGTGGTTTGAGGTTCGAGTATTGACCGCCCGGAATTTCGTTTTCGTACACTTCGGCGCTGCTCGCTTTCATGCCCGACTCAAACGGATAGTAATATTCCCGAACGTCTTCCCAATAATTGGAATACGCATTGAGCGACGGCAGATTCATTTTGCACTCGCGCTCGTGGCCCTGCATCATCGCCACTACCGAATTGAAATTCGGCTGTGAGGTCAGACCCGACAAAGCACCCAGCGCACAATCGACAATGTCGACACCAGAATCAATGGCTTTGAGGTACGTAGCAGCTTGAATACCAGCCGTGTCGTGCGTGTGTAAATGAATCGGAATATTAACCGCCTGTTTCAACTCGCGAACCAGTACTTCGGCAGCCAGTGGTTTCAGCAGTCCTGCCATGTCTTTGATTGCCAGCATATGAGCACCCTCATCTTCAAGCTGGCGAGCCATGTCGAGGTAATATTGCAGCGTGTATTTTTTCTGATCGGGCGAAAGGATGTCGCCTGTGTAGCAGATGGCTGCTTCACAGAGGGCGTCGGTACGTTCACGAACCGCACGCATGCTCACTTTCATGGCTTCGACCCAGTTCAGCGAGTCGAAAATGCGGAATACGTCGATGCCGGTTTCCCAGGATTTCTCAACGAATTTCTCGATCAAATTATCAGGATAAGCTGAGTAACCAACCGCATTTGAACCCCGGAAGAGCATTTGCAGCAGCATGTTCGGCATGGCTTCGCGAAGGGCTTCCAGTCTTTTCCACGGACTTTCGTACAGGAAGCGCATCGATACGTCGAACGTAGCACCACCCCAGACTTCCATTGAAAACAGTTCGGGGTGATTTTTGGCGAAACCTTCAGCCGCCTTCATCAAATCCTGCGTTCTGACGCGGGTTGCCAGCAACGACTGGTGCCCATCTCTGAACGTAGTATCGGTATAAAGTACGCAATTCTGTTCCTTCACCCATTGCACAAACTGCTCACGACCCAGTTGTTTCATTCGGTCGCGGTTGCCGGATGGATACGGGCTATACGTATCGAACGATGGAACAACAGGCGTACGGAACACCTTCGAATCGTCTTTTTTCTTAACTTCTGGATTGCCGTTTACAATAACGTCGGCAAGGTAGTTGAGTACACGGGTCGAACGGTCTTGTGGTTTGCGGAAATCGAATAGTTCAGGGTGCGTTTCGATGAACGATACCCGCGCTTCGCCACGCTGGAAAACCGGATTGCGAATCACATTTTCCAGAAAGCCAATGTTGGTTTTTACACCCCGAATCCGGAACTCGACCAGTGCCCGCATCAGTCGTTGACACGCTCCTTTGAGCGTACGTCCCCGCGCCGATACTTTCACAATCATCGAATCGAAGTAAGGCGAGATTTTCATGCCCGCGTAGCTACTTCCTTCGTCCAGACGAATACCAAAACCAGCGGCATTCCGATAGGCCGTAATGGTGCCAAAATCAGGTTTGAAGCCGTTGGCGGGGTCTTCGGTTGTGATCCGGCACTGAATAGCATAACCGTTCAGCGGAATTTCGTCCTGATGATTGATGTAAATACCATTGTCGGAAAGCTGGTAGCCCATTGCAATCAGAATCTGCGTCCGAACAATATCAATGCCCGTCACTTCTTCCGTAATGGTATGCTCAACCTGAATCCGTGGATTTACCTCGATGAAGAAAATATTCTCGTTTTTATCGACCAGAAACTCGACTGTTCCGGCATTCGAATAGTTAACCGCCCGACCGAGTTGCAGGGCATACTCGTATAATTTATTCTTGGTATCCTGACGTAGCGCAAACGATGGAGCCACCTCTACCACCTTCTGGAACCGACGTTGTACCGAACAATCGCGTTCATAAAGGTGAACGATATTGCCGTGCTGGTCGCCCAATAGCTGAACCTCAATGTGTTTGGGGTCTTCGATGAATTTCTCAAGGAAAATCGTATCGTCGCCGAACGCATTTTTGGCTTCGTTCTTGGCTTCCGTAAACGCTTTCGGAAAATCCTCGGCGTTACGTACTACCCGCATACCACGACCACCACCACCGGCAGCCGCTTTCACCATCACCGGGAAACCGATACGTTCGGCTTCGGTCAGGGCAAATTCGGGTGACATATTTTCTTCGCGCGAATCTGGAATAAGCGGTACGCCAGCCTTGGTTGCAAGGTTTTTAGCCCGAACCTTATCGCCTAGTGCGTCCATGGCTTCGGGCGATGGACCAACGAAAATAATGTTTTCCTCCCGGCACCGACGAGCCAGTTTTACGTTCTCCGACAGAAAGCCGTAGCCCGGATGAATGGCGTCGATTTTGTGCCGTTTAGCTAATAGAATGATGCCTTCAACATCCAGATAAGGTTTCAATGGGTCTTCATCCCGACCGATCTGAAAAGCCTCATCGGCCTTATAGCGGTGGAGCGAATAACGGTCTTCATACGTATAAACGGCAACCGTCGTAATGCCTAACTCAGTGGCAGCCCGCATGATGCGAATGGCAATTTCTCCCCGGTTGGCAACAAGCAGACGTTTAATTGGGCGAATGTAATCTTTCATGGATTTTTAACGAAAGCGGCTTCTGGCTATGAAAGCGTCAAACAACATGGCAAGATGGTTGAAAATCTTTAAAAAGCCTTCCTGCTCCGTAGAATCATGGGAGAAGACAGATTTTTCGGGGAATACTACAGCTTTTTAGTTTCGCTGACAATACGCTACCGAAAATTCAGATAAACCTCCACGCCAACGTAACGGGGGCGGCTCCACGCAATCTGATTGCCCCAGTCGTATTCCCAGCCATGCTGAATGAAAAATTGATTGGTCAGGTTTTTACCCCACAACGCTACGCTCCATTTGCCGTTACGTGGTGCCAATGCTAACCGACCGTTGACAATTGTGGCCGACCGACGAGCGATCACATCCGAGTTCGAAATATCGTTGAACGCCCTCCCGGTATGATTGACGTTGAGCCCCATAAACACACGTAACTGATCTGTAATTGGCAGGGTATATTCGGGAGCAACCGACAACGTAAAATCAGGGGCTTTCAACAAACGGTTTCCGGCGTAATTGACCGTATTACCCGCTTCGTCGGTGCCAAACGGAAAGTCGACGTAGCGAAAATGCAGATATCCCGTTGATACATCGACCCGGAAGTTTTTTAACATACCCGAAAACTCGGTTTCAACACCCCAGCCACGAGTTTTCGGCGCATTGGCTACCGTGACGCGGGTTCCCTGATCCAGTAATTCCTGTTTGTTGCGGTAATCGGTATAGAAAAGTGCTGCGTTGAAACGGGTCCGTTCGCTGAATTTCGATTTGAAGCCTAACTCGTAATTATTAACGAATTCAGGCTTGAAAACCAGACCTGTACCATTCGGGTCGGTCGTAACCGACGTATTGAAACCAGCACCTTTAAATCCACGAACAAAACGCGCATACCCCATCACAAACGGCGTAAACCGATAATCGGCCCCCAGATCGTAAGACAGTACACTATTATCAGCCACCCGTTCGACAGGTCTGGATTCACTGCCTACATTCACCGCATAAATACCGATCAGGTCGAAAGATGTGCCGTTGTAAGATTGGTTCTGAACCTGCTGCCAATAAGAAAGCCGACGCCGTTCTGTGGTATAGCGAAGGCCAGCCGAGAGCCGCAACTGCTTCGTCAGCTCGTAATTCCCTGAAGCAAAAGCAGCCAGACTCTGTGCATGAATCGTGCTGTTGGTGGTGTATCCTTCATTCGTAAAAAACTCGCCATTGGGCACTGGTGCACCGAGAATATTCTCACCAACAGGCAGAAAATCTTTTTGGAGCGAAAACGTATCGACGGCACTAATCTGCTCATTCAGAAAGTACAGACCGCCGATATAGGAAAAGCGTTTATCGCGGGGCGAGTGAATACGTATTTCCTGACTTATATTCTGTAATTTCTGGGTTCGACCCCAAAGCGATACGTCGGCGGCTGCTACGTCGTTGTCACCAAAATACGTATCGACCGATTTGTTGAAGGCAGAAATAGACGTTAACGTATTGTTCCAAAGTTTGAATTCGCCTTTTACTACGCTGCCATATTGTTGCCGATTAAACGTGTTGGGTACGCTCTGGCGGGTATTCAGACCTTCATCAGCGGCTACGCCAACGGGGTCAGCATCAGGTTTGCTGGCATACACAAAGGTATTTTCGGCGTTGCCATCTTTCCCGTAATAAGCACGTAGCGTGATCGTAGCGTTTGGCGTTGGCGTATACAACGCCGAACCCCGGAATCCGTAAAAATCGGTTTTATTGGTAGCTTCAATAGCTGGAATCCGGTCTTTTATGTATCCATCGCGCCGGGTATAAGCGCCCGTCAGACGGATGGCCAGCTTATTTTTGATCACTTCTCGGTTGATTTTACCCCGCGCCTGAAAAAAGTTGTAGTTGCCGTAGTTAAGCTCAATCTGGCCATTGTTGGCAAATTCGGGCTTCTCGGAAACCACATGAATGACACCTCCAACCGTATTCTTTCCGAACAACGTACCCTGCGGACCACGTAGCACATCCACCCGCTCAATATCCATCAGCGTAGAGTTGAATCCGAAGCTGCGGGAGAAATAAGCATCATCGATATACAACGCTACGGTCGATTCAAATCCCACGTTATCGAACACGGTCGAAAGGCCACGAATGGAAAAAGATGGCTGCGAATTGAGCCATGAATCTGAAATCAGGTTCGGTACGTTATTCAGCGATTCGAGCGTATTATAAACGCTACGTTGCTCCAGATCACGATTTGCAATGACCGAAGCGGCCACGGGTACTTTCTGTAAGTATTCGTCAATACGATTGGCACTCACAACAGCGTCGCGCAACTGCATATCGTTACTGGTTAATCGAAAATTGATCGTGATCTGCCGGTTCTCGCCGGGAATAGCGACCTGCGTTACGTCCTGAAAACCAATAAATCGCCCGACTAATTCGACTGATCGGCTAATGGTAAGCTGATACCGGCCCTGCTGGTCGGTAATAGTGCCCCGCGTTGAACCTTTGATGAAAACGGAAGCACCCGCCAAAGGCTCACCGTTCGTTGCCCGAACAACACGTCCTGTTACGCGGGTTGATTGTTGCGCGTTGGCCGAAAAACTGAAAACTGAAAGAAAAAGGATAGTCCAGACAAAATGGACAATATCCTTCCTAAAGCCGGGAAGGCGTAGTAGAGGTTTAATCATGAGGAAGGCTGTAAATTAAAGTACGGTGTATGATGATCGATCAAACCACGGATTCAGTCGTGATGATTGTAGATCGGTCATGGTACGTGGGTTACTTTTCGGAAGTGCCGCTGAGTTTGCCTTCGAGCATATCGAGTAACTTGTTGCGATAAAGGGCAATCTTCTCCCGGTCGTGTTGCTCGTCGAAGGATTTGTTGCTGTAACG
Source organism: Spirosoma daeguense (assembly GCF_054776875.1). NCBI lineage: Bacteria > Pseudomonadati > Bacteroidota > Cytophagia > Cytophagales > Cytophagaceae > Spirosoma > Spirosoma daeguense. The sequence goes on along the minus strand of NZ_BAAHBF010000004.1, from coordinate 882,206 downwards.
GGTTTTCTGTAACAGCTTGGCATCGCCAAATACCACCGCTTTTTGCGGGTCGTAGAGGTGGGGCTTGATTCGGATTTTCAGTTCAAGGATAGTATCCAGCGTTTTATCGAAAACCCACCAAGATTCGGCCTGTCCATTGAAATTTCGGGTAATCTGAATTTCGTCGTCAATCAGATCATCGTCGTACTGGAAACCTGATTCGGGTGCGGACAAACTTCGGATAAATTGTTTACGCACATCGTCGGCCGAAAAGTTATAGATGCGAACAATATGATTGTCGATCAGGATTTTGCGGTCGTACTCCAGTTCCTTAATGCGCGTGTTGGCTGCCTGAAGGTCGGACGTACGTTGATTCAACTGGTTTTGAACCTGTTGATTTTTTGTTTTCAACTGTGCAATCTGGCCATGCAGTGTATCGATAGCCTTTTGCTGACGCGCAATACTGTCGTTTCGAAGCGAAACCAGTTTTTGCAGACCCGTAATCTGATTCTGTAAGCGCTGAATCTCTGCTGTAGCTTGCTGCTGCTGGCTTTTTAGCTGGGTATTTTGGTAAGTGAGCGATTGAATTTTCTTCTCAAGAGCTTTCGTCGGACTGACTGGAGGAGGAGGTGTTGTGGTCTGTGCTTTGAGAGAGAAAATTTGGATAAAAAAGAGAACATTAAACAGTAAACACTTAGGGAGCATATTATTACATTTTTATGGGATAGTAAATATAAATGAACTTATCATCCATATTATGTCTAAGTGTATAAAAAAAGCGTGGCTAGGGAATGAATAATTTATATATAGTTAGCCAGATACTTAAGCGTTTAACTTGCAATCAAGATTTAAAAGCACAAAATAAGTCCTTTACATCGCTTTTGTAAGAAATTTTGCGATTGTGTTTGTGTGATTAAATGATTTATTACCAGCGATTTAGGCTTTTGAAGAAAAGTGCCCTATGGGATAGATGCGTTGTTTTTTAATCATGGCACTGAATTTGTAGAGATATGGCTGAACAAACTACCCCGCCTATATCAGTAACAAATTAGCCATGAAAAAGCTCTTCGTAACCGTACTGGCCGCTGGCATGACTACCGTCGCCTTTTGCCAGAAGACATTTATCTTATCGCATCAGGACAAGAAAGGATTCTTTGCTGTATCGGCAGGAGCCAGCCTGCCCGTTGGCAAATACGCGAGTTGCTCACCTGTTGATGCTCAGGCTTGTATGGCTACGCAAGGTATATCGTTCAACGTATCGGCGGGTTATCGGTTGATTGGCTCGGTTGGGCTGATGGTACGTGGCGAACAACACCGAAATTCGGTAGATACTAAAGCTATGCTCAATTCACTCTACCGCAACGAAACCGATATCTGGACGGCAAAAGCCGACAACTGGACAATTACAAGCGTAATGGCTGGTCCATATATAACGGTTCCGCTGGGCCGGTTTTCGGTCGATGCTCGACTGCTGGCCGGACGAGCACAGGCAACGTTGCCTAATACGTCGATGGCCGGAAACTTCGGTACGATTGAGATGTCGTTGAAAACCACGGGTTCGCAAAGTATGGCTACGGCATTTGGCGGTGGTGCTACGTTACGTTATCGGTTGGGACGTAATACATCGGCGCATATCAACGCCGATTATACCAGGGCCGATTTTCTGTTTCATGGCTTAACCTCAACGGCAACCAATGGTCATCAGAAATCAACCAGCTTGCCCTATAGTAGCACGCGTGTTGTTGACGTAGTGAGTGTTTCGGCGGGCGTTGCGTTGCTATTCGGAAATCGGTACCGTCCGTTCTAGCAACCGTTAAATGAGTTTTGCCTACTATTCATCCATATTGAGTTGCAACCCGTTAGCGAACGTTGTAGTTTAGCAGTCAATCCTTATTTGACTTAAACTATGACACCGCTTCGCCGACAAGCCGTTCTTCGGCGGGTAAAAGATATTACCCTTAGCACAACCCTCAGTCTGGCGCTTCTGAATGGCGCGGCTATTCTTCAGAGTTGTGGAAACAATGATTCTGACGAGAAAGAACGTACCGAAACCCGCTTTGAGAAGGGCGTTCGGACGTATATCACAGAAACAAATCCTGGTACGTTTAAAATCACCGATGAAGTTCCGGCTGACCCTGATAAGGCTGGCGCAATTGTCAGTTATTACGATGGCCACCGCGATACGTTGAGCGTAGAGGCCGCCAAACGACTGGTTCAATCCGACGAATCGACACGCACGTATTTCAACAATCCGGGCGCTTATCATCATCATAGTGGCTTGTCGAGCGTGTTACTTTGGGGCAGCTTAGGCTATATGCTTGGCCGTTCTACAGCTCCACAATATGAAGCCGATGCTCGTCGCTATGGATCGGGTGTATACGCCAATCAAGGCCTTTATGAACGTTCAACGCGGGTAGGCGAAAGCGTTCGCACATCGCGGGTTACGCGCACGGTACGCCCTTCGGGTGGACGTAGCGGTTTCTTTGGTGGACGCAGCCGGAGTTTTTCATCGTAAAGCCAGAAAGACACCTAGTGCGTTAATTTCTGTAATTTATCCAATTACGGAACCCCAACTTATCCTAGTGCCTTAATTATGTTATATTTACGGGCATGAATCGGGAGAAAAACTGGGAGCACTTAAGGCAGGAAACCTTCGACGTTTGCATTATTGGAGCCGGAGCCAGTGGAGCCGGAGCCGCACTGGATGCCGCGCTTCGTGGCTATCGGGTTGCGTTGATCGACCGTAGCGATTTTTCGAACGAAACGTCGTCCCGTTCTACCAAGCTGATTCATGGTGGCGTGCGCTATCTGGAGCAGGCTATCAAAAAACTCGATCTTGCTCAGCTTCGGCAGGTTCGCCACGGACTGGCCGAACGCCGGACGGTGGTACGTAACGCTCCGCATCTGGCGCATCCACTGCCTTTATTGACGCCCGTTTTTAGCTGGTTCGAAGGTTTGTACATGACCGTCGGACTAACGATTTACGGATTGATTGCCGGGCGCGATACGTTCCCCAACGGACAGTGGCTCAACAAACAGGATACGCTGAAACGGTCGCCGAAGTTGACACGCCAGATGCATAGTGCTGTACTTTATTACGATGGCCAACTGAATGATGCCCGTTATGCGTTGGCGTTGGTGCAGTCGGCGAGCGAAGCCGGAGCCGTGGTGGTTAATTATGCTGGGTTAACTGAATTTGGTCTGGAAAATGGCGAAATCAAAGCCGCCAGTGTTCAGAATCAACTGACGGGCGAAACGCTGACGCTACATGCAAAGGTATTCCTGAATTGTACAGGGCCTTATTCCGACGCTGTTCGCCTGTTGGCCAACCCTGCGCTCGATCAACGTATCCGGCCCAGCAAAGGCGTTCACATAGTACTCCCCCGCGAAACACTGAGCAGCGACTGCGCTATCCTGATCCCGAAAACGAGCGATGGACGGGTGGTTTTTGCCATTCCGTTTGGTGATAACGTATTTGTCGGAACAACCGACACCGATTTTTCAGACCTCGAACACGAACCTGTTTTGGAACCTGAGGAAGTCGATTACCTGCTGGAAACGGTACGTCCTTATCTGGATCAAACCCCGAACCGGGCCGATGTACAGGCTGGTTTCGGCGGTATTCGTCCACTGATTGTTAGCAGTCGGGCCGATACCAAAACGTTGCTACGTGACCACGAAGTTGAATACGATCCTAAATCCGGCTTGCTGAGTTTGCTCGGCGGAAAATGGACAACGTACCGGTTGATGGCACAGGATGCGATTGATCGGGTAGGGGAGCAGCTTGGTAAGTCCGTTGCCAGCCGCACCGAAACACATTATCTGGTGGGTGGCGAAAATTATCGTTACGAAGACTGGCAGTTAGTACATAAAGGGTATAATCTTCCTGCCGATACGTGTCAGCATCTGCTACGTACGTACGGAACCCGTGCTGAACGCGTTGCCCAGTTAATAAAATCGCAACCGAAGCTGGCCGAAAAACTGATCGATACACAGCCGGTTATAAAAGCTGAAGTGGTATATCAGGTTCGGGAAGAAATGGCCGTTACGTTACGTGACGTACTGGCCCGGCGCTGGCGGCTCGAACTGTCGGATTGGCAACTAACGGCACAATTGGTTCCGCAAGTAGCTGAACTGATGGCGCCAGAATTAGGCTGGAGCAGTACGTATCGCGACGCACAAATTCAGTCATATCAGAATCTTTTAACTTCTTTTGCCCAAAAAGCAGGTTTAACAGCCAATCGTGTGGCTATACCAACTGCTTAGATTTAAAAATTATCATGGCATAAAAAAGGCGACTCGAAGAAACCGAGTCGCCTTTTTTATGCCCTTTTCGAGGAACAATCAGAAGAATAAACCTATTGCTTATCCCACCAAACGCGTGTGTCGAGGTTGTCGGGGCCTTGCCGGGAAATGGCTTCGTTTACCTTGGCACCGTTTACCGAAAGCTCAGAATCAGGATAGCTCAACCGATTGATGAAGTTGCCTTTGATTTCCTTACCCGGATACGGATTTGGCGTCAGCGCAGGGAAACCGCTACGTCGGAAATTGGCGAAAACTTCGGGACCATTCAGGAAAGACGCAACCCAATATTGTGTGTTAATGAGCTGAAGCCCCTGAGCCGCTACATATGGATTTTTCTGCAAGTAAGCCGTAATGTTTGCATCTGATACCAGCGACGTAGCATCGTAATCGCCCAGTTGTTTCATATGCGCCGTTACGCCCGCATTGTAAAAGTCAGCAGGTGATCCTGTTGTCCAGCCCCGTTGCGCAGCTTCGGCCAGCAGCAACTGTGTCTGTGCATACGTGATCAGAAAAGAGGGCGCATTAAGGCCACCCATACGCAGTCTGTCTAATTGGGAATAATCATAAAAAGTAGCCAGGCCATCTTTGGTTGCCTGAGCACCGATAGTACCGTTATCGAAACCGAGTGGCATACCAATTTGTACGGCTGGGTCACGACTGGCTCTGGCTGCGGTTTGCTCAGGGCCGCTTTTCGCACCAACGTAACGCACTGCAATAGAAGCCAGCCGTGGATCAGAGGTTGATTTCAGGTAATCGACAAACGTCTTAGTCAGGTAATAGTTAGCGGCCTCGGTCGAATTCAACGTAGTACCTGTTGGATTCTGGTAGTTCGCGTTGTTCCGAACAACACAGTTATCAGCGTTCGACTGCATCAGGCCAGCCGCTACAGCTTTCTGAACTGTCGATTGAGCCAGTGTTGGATTTACTTTCGATAGTCGCATACCAGCACGTAGCAGCAGCGAGTTCGCCAGCTTTTTCCATTTAGCAATATCACCCCCGTAAACAAGATCACCCGCTTCGATGGTTTTCGTTGCGTCAAGAGCGGCTGGTGCTTCTGATAGCTCTTTCAGAATATCCGTGTAGATGCTTTCCTGCGTATCGTATTTAGGCGTGATGTTGGCAGCTAGATAACCTGAACCCGCTTCAGTATAAGGAACATCGCCATACGTATCGGTCAGAACCATAAATACGTAGGCTTTCCAGATACGCATCATGTTGTATAGATTCTGGCGGCTGGCGTCAGTTTTGGTTTTAGCTAATGCATCGACCAGATACCGGACATTGTCCCGATAATACCGCTGCCACAGAGCCGCATTAGCACCCGCAGCGCCCCGGTTATCGATGTTGAAGTTACCTCCCGAAATAATACCGGAGTTGGGCGAAAACATCTGTTGCACAATCGGTTCCTCGAAAATAAGCACCGAAGCACTAGGGGGCGTTGTATTGATAATCGCGTTGTTAAACGTGAAAATGGGATTTAGTGCCGTTGCCGCCGTTGGGTTCGTATTGAGCTGGTCGAAGCCTTTTTCGCAGCCACTCAGGCTAACGAGCAGGGCAACCAGCGGTATGTATAAAACAGTTTTTTTCATGACTTTAAAGGGTGTTGTTTGCCAGTCCAGATTTAGCCCGCCTGAACTGGCAAATAGATTTAGAATCGAACGTTCAGGTTAAAACCGATGCTTCGGGTAGTTGGTAATCCGGTCGATTCAAGACCAACCAGGTTATCGGAGCTGAAACCGAATTGTTCAGGATCGATATTTGGTACCCATTTTTTCAGAATCGCTACGTTGTTAGCTACTGCGCTCAGACGAATACCTTTGATGAACAGGCTCTTTGGCAGAAGATTCGTGAAATCATAGCCGATGCTGATCTGCCGGAGTTTCCAAAGACCTGCATCGTACACAACTTGTTCGCCAAGGCTTTTAGTACGCCCAACCGAGTAATAATCCTGTACTGCGGCACGTACCGTATTAGCCTCGCCGTTGGTGTTGACGCCTACGCCCACCATTTTGTTGTCGGCTTCACCACGACCAACCAACGTTTCTTTCTGTAAACCATGACGGAAGGCGTTCAGGTTAGTACCCGAAATCATTTTGCCGCCGAGTTTGAAATCAATCAGGAACGACAGGCTTACCCCTTTGTAATTGAACGTATTGGTGATACCGCCAACGTATTTAGGCAGGGCTGAACCAAACGAAATCTGATCGGCTGTTCGGTTGGGAATACCGTCGCTACCATGGATGATACGTCCCTGTGCATCACGTGCATAGCCGTAGCTGTAAAGCTGACCTAGCTCCTGACCCACAACCTGGCGTAGCTCGCCTACATAAATGCCGGTACCGACGGTGATACGTTCAGCTTGTTTGTCCTTGTTGATATCTTTTTCAGGCGATCCGTCGTCGTCGGTGAGTAGTTTCAGAAGTTTGGTCTTGTTATACGAACCATTCAACGTAACATCCCACGAAAAATCTTTCGTACGAACTGGAGCTAGATTCAATAATACTTCAATACCTCGGTTGCGGCTCTCGCCATTGTTAATCAGGACGCTCGTATAGCCCGACGCATCGGATGACTGCGCTTGCACAATCTGATCGCTGGTGATTTTGTTATAAACGGCCAGATCTAATCCAACGCGATTGTTGAATAATTTCAACTCCAGACCAACTTCCGTTTCTGCCGTACGACTGGGACGTAGCGTATTGCTGGGAACCGTGTTCGACGTAATGTTACCTACCGGCTGTCCCTGACCGGCTGGATTTGGGAAAAGGTTGGCCGCTACAGCGTAGAACAGGTTATTGGAATACGGTGCTACGTCGCCATCACTACCAACGGCAGCATAGGCCGCCCGGATTTTACCGAAGTTCAACCATGAAGGCAGTTTGTCGAAGGCTTGTGAGAAAACAAAACTACCTGTTACCGACGGATACAGAATGCTCCGGTTTCCAGCGGCCAGGGTTGAGAACCAGTCGTTCCGAACGGTTCCGTTTATGTACAGGAAATCTTTGTAAGAAAATTCAGCCGCGCCGTAGAGTGAGTTGACCTTCCGTTCGCTAAGACCATACGTTGGGTCTTTAACGCGTCCGTTCTGAGGAACGTATAAACCGCGAACAATGAAGTCAGTGGCGAGTACGCTATTTACATCGCTACGACGGTAGAGTTGGTTGCCACCTAGGGTCAGATCAACGCCAAAAACACCAAATTTCCGGTTCGCGCCAATCAGGAAATCGCTGTTGACTTCGCGGAAACGACGGGCTTCCTGTACATAAGCACCATTGACAAAACCGGCTGGCGCTGCTGCTAGCGAAGCCTGACCCGTTGGGAAGTTATAATCCTGATCGCGCGACCAGTAATCCTGACCAATCCGGCCCTGAATGTATAACCAGTCGGTCACGTTGTATCGTGCCGAGATATTACCGAACAGACGGTCGCGACGGATATTTTCGAATTTGTAGTTCATGACGTAGTACGGGTTCGTACGGTTCATGAACCGGGAATAGATAAACTCGTTGCCCGTTGCTGGATTGATCTGATTGGCTTCCAGTACGTCGAGTGGCATCGAATTGGCAAGCGTATAGATCACCGTTGGCGTACTGTTATCCTGTTGGGCAATCTGTGGCGGGTTTTTGTTGTACTCATTCGAGTAGTTCATCGATCCCGTTACCGTCAGCCGGCTCGATAGATTGTAGCTGAAGCCGAGGTTGATGGTTTTCCGGTTGAAGCTGTTGTTGGGCGTAATGCCTTTGTTGTCCAGATTAGAGATCGACAGGTTGAAACCACCTTTTTCGCTACCCGACGAAACGGATATCGAATTTGTCCAGGTAGAACCAGTACGATAAAACGAGGTGACGTGATTGCGAACAGGCTGATATGGAACGGTTACACCGCCAAATAAAACCTGCGACTGACCTGCAAATTTCTCACCGAAACTCCATACGCCTGATGTTGGGTTGGCTGCCGTTGGGCGAACACCGTATTCACCTTGTCCATATTCGTACTGATAATCCGTGAAATCGAGCGGTTGGTCGGTAGTGTAGTTGGTATTATACGTAACGCCAATACCCTGCCCCGTTCCTTTGGTTTTGGTCGTAATAAGAATGGCACCGTCTTTAGCACGTGAGCCATATAGTGCAGCAGCCGTACCACCTTTCAGTACGGTCATACCTTCGATATCGTCGGGATTCAACGACGAAAGACCGTCACCACCATCGGAGTAGTTCCGGTCGCGGTTGCCAATAGAGCCATCGCTGCCGGTGTTCCCGTTGTTCTGTCCGAAGTTCGTATTGTCGACCGGTACGCCGTTGATAACGATAAGCGGGCTGTTCTGACCCGAAAACGACGACTGGCCCCGAATCCGGATTTTAGAGGTACCGGCAGCACCTGTGCCCAAACTGCTGATGTTTACCCCCGCAATTTTACCCTGTAACGCATTGATAAAGTTTACGGTACGGTTGGTGGTTACTTGCTCAGGGCTAACAATGGCCGTGGCATAACCCAGCCGTTTCGCTTCTTTCTTGATACCCAGTGCCGTTACCACTACTTCACCCAGATTTTGTTCTGCTTCCTGAAGCGTGATAGTCAGTTGGGTTTGATTACCAATCGATTGAGTAGTGCCAGCAAAACCAATGGCACTGAAAACAAGCGTAGCATTAGGTGCAACATTGAGGGAGAAATTGCCGTTGCCGTCGGTGGTTGTGCCGAGTTGCGTGTCTTTTACCAGAATGTTTACCCCCGGAATTGGTTGCTTATCTTTACCCGATAAAACGCGGCCGGTAACCCGACGGTCCTGCGCCCAGACCGTATGAGTCATGAGAAAGGCAGTCCAAAGCAATAGGCAACAGAGACTGACCCTGAGTTGTACAACTTTTTTCATTACAGAGATGATTTTGATTAGGATAATTTGTTAAACACAGGTTTGCTTTTGGTAAGCATAGGTTGGCATTTGCCTGCGTGGTGGCGCAACTGAAAGCGCAGTAACAAGTCGGCAGATAATTTGAATTTGTTACATTTAATCACCAAAAAGTAAAATTATTATTTTAGACTAAAGCGATTACTAGGTATTTCCTACTATCTATTTCAAAAACAATCGAAAAAATTTGGAAAAATAAAAAAGCATATTCACCTTTGCCCACCGAATTAGGAGATTAAGTAGATTAATAACTATTTCTATGGAAAGGAACTATGCATCATCAGCTTTCGTCGCTTCTGGCAACCCCCGTTCTTTTTGGAGTATAATGGCCATGAGGCTATGTTGTTGTTGATTCTTCCTGTCTGATCGACAATTTATTCTAGTTTTAACTCCTGTTTTATCCGTTAATTTTTGAGTAACTCCACCACGTTAGGCATTATTATTGATTACAATAAGCCAATAGGGTGAGCGTAACTAAACGTAAATTTGAAGCAAACTATCGTTTGCTTTTTCATAATCTAAAATACTATACTTAATCTGTATAGTAAATATATTAAAAAGAAATTTCTTCTGAATTATGGCAACTGTATTGACCGAAAATCCCGTACGTATTCCATCCAGTCTCGCCTTAACCGACGAGCAAAAAGCTTTCTTCAATCAGAACGGCTATCTACACATTAAGGGATTTGTAAAACGCGACGTAGTACAGACGTTTTTGCACGAATTACAACGTATTGAAGCGAACTGGATCGCCGAAAAGGTTGATAAAATAAACGGGACGCCAATTAAATACGGTCGAGATGAGAATGGGCAGCTTATTGTCCAGCGGTTTGCGTTTGCGTCCTGGTTTAGCCCGGTTCTGCACGAATTTTTGCAGGATAAACGTTTGAAGGCCCTTACTACGTTGCTCCAGCCATATGATGGCCGGATTGGCGAAGAAGAAAAAGATGGTTTAGTCGTAAATCACTACGTCAGAACCCCCGAAAGTAATTTCTCCCGTATGGGCTGGCATACAGATAGTCCTCGTGATTTATTTCTGGGCCATCGTATCCGGCCTATGCTCAACGTTGGTCTTCATCTCGACGATTGCCCAATGAGTAATGGCGGTTTACGCGTGCTGCCCGGCACACATAAACAAAGCACACTGCTGACCTTATTCCGTAAGCGTCAATTCATCGACCATCGCCCCGATCCGCGCGAAGTAGGTTTCGATATTGAAGCGGGCGACCTTACGATTCATAATGGAAGTTTATGGCATCGGGTCGAACAGTCGCCAAATCTGGGATCCACGAGCCGTCGTCGGGTTATGTACATTCCGTTGATTACGGGCGAATATTTGCCTAAAACTGCGTCGAGTAAAACGCCTTTTTATCATCGGTTGGGAAGCAAAATTTTACGTTAACGATATAGAAGCAGAGGCCCCCGATAGGCTCTGGCTGTCGGTTGTAACTATCCACTTAGTCACTAGCGCGACTCCAACATGCTCCGGCTGTTGGGGCCTTTCGCTGGAACAAAATAAACGTATATGGAGTCAAACTGGTCGGCTTTTTTTATGATGCATGTCAACTGGCTGGCATTTGCGGTGCCTATGTTCCTGCTGTTTATGGGGGCAGAATACCTGATAGCCAAATGGCAGAAAAAAAGCTTTTTTCGATTCAATAATTCAGTAGCAAACCTGAACGTCGGTATTGCCGAACGATTGCTGGATACGTTTACGGTTGGTGCTTTCTATTTTGTTTACGATTACCTGCACCGAAATTTTGCCCTGTTTGAGATTCGGCCAAACGTTTGGGGTTGGGTCGGATTGCTGATTGTGACCGATTTTGTTTGGTACTGGTATCACCGATTGGCGCACGAAATCAATGTATTCTGGGCTGTACACGTAGTGCATCACCAAAGCGAAGATTTTAACTACACCGTTTCGGCGCGTATTACGGTATTTCAGGCCATCGTCCGCACGGGTTTCTGGTCGATTTTACCCGTAATTGGATTTCCGGCAGAAATGATTACCACAATTCTGCTGGTTCATGGCCTGTATCCGTTCTTTATTCACACCCGAACAATTGGTAAACTGGGCTGGTTAGAATACGTATTGGTAACGCCATCGCATCATCGGGTTCATCACGCCAGCAATCCGCAGTATCTGGATAAAAATTACGGCGATATGCTGATTATCTGGGATAAACTGTTTGGTACGTTTGCCGAAGAAAAGGAAGAACCCGTTTACGGCCTGACTAAACCACTCGATAGTCATAGTTTTTTATGGCAACATTTTCATGGCTTACTTGAGGTGTTGGTGGCTACGTGGCGGGCCGATGGCTGGCGGGCAAAATGGAACGTATTGTTTGGTCGCCCCGATACAGTACCCGAAACGATTCGGCCAGAACTTGAGCAGCGATTCCTATCGGCCAATGCTGCTGAGCGAGTGTCGGTGCATACCCGAACTCGGCGATTTAGAGGTTACGTTGCCGGACAATTGGCTGCTACGTTGCTGATTTTGTTCGTTTTTCTATTGTTCGAACACTACGTGCCAGCGTGGCTACAGCTTATAACGGCCTTGTTTATTCTGCTTACACTCATCAACTGCGGAGCCCTTCTCGAACAACGTCAGTGGGTTTTATACCTCGAAATGGGCCGTTTGGGCGTTATTTGGTTAGCCTTATATGGTTTGCTCGGTTATCCGATGCTGATTGTGCTGGGGTATATCGGGGCGTTGTCGATCTGGGCTTATTTTTCGCTTGTTCGAAAACGTTATTTCCAGTTGATATACGGATAACGGATTTCCTCGTGCCACAATCACTACGATAAAACAACCTGATAAACAGCTATACAAATGGTATGTAACGATAATAATGAACCAAAGTGCAGACGTTCCCGGTATCGCAAACGACTTGTAAACGCACTGTCATTCAATAAGGTACGTAGTAAACGACGCAGTAAATCACTGAATCCGTACTCGATCAGTTTTTTCGGTCTCTGGTTTTTGGCAATGATAGCCGTTGCTGGATTTCGTACGTCGGACGAACCGTCTTACAAAGCCCAACTGGAAGAGTGGTATCAGAATCGGGTCAAATCACTTAAAAGTGAAACGGGCTGGCTGAATCTGGCCGGTTTATATTGGCTAAATGAAGGCAAAAATACGGTTGGCCGTGGTCCCGATTTCGATGTTCGATTTCCGGTAACGGACGCGCTCAAGGAGTTGGGCGTGTTGACCCTGAAAAATGGTCAGGTGCGGTTCACGCCCAATCCAGAGTCGGCGGTGTTAGCTGATAATAAGCCTATTATCGAATCAGTGGTGATTTTTTCGCCTGAAATTAGTAAACCTACTGTATTGTCTCATGGATCGTTACGTTGGTTTATCATCAAACGGGGCGATAAATATGGTGTTCGGCTGCGCGATCTGCAAAGCCCGTTTCTGACAGATTTTCACGGTATCGACCGCTATCCAATTGATGAAACCTGGCGAGTGAACGCGAAACTGGAAGTACCGACAGAGCCGAAAACGATTCCAATAACCGACGTATTGGGTTATACCACGGACACACCTTTGGCCGGGACGGTTGTATTTGAACGAGCTGGAAAAACGTATCGGTTAGATGCCGTCAGCGAAGGAGAGAAACTATTTATCATCTTCGGCGACTCGACCAATGAGCACGGTACCTATGGGGCAGGCCGGTTTCTTTATGCTGACAAGCCCGTTTCTGGTGATCAGACGACGCTTGATTTCAATCAGTCAATTAATCCGCCCTGCGCTTTTACACCGTATGCTACGTGTCCACTGCCCCCAAAACAAAATAAGCTGGCAGTAGCTGTAGCAGCCGGTGAAAAACGATACGGCGACCACTAACCAATGCATAACGAACGTAACGAGAAACGAGTCGCATACTTTTATAATCTGCCGTATCACGACCAACTGAATCTGGTTTGGCAACAGGGCATGCTGATTGAGGCTCGTCGTATTCCCGGTTTTTGGCTGCATCTGTATGCAGTCAATGCTTTTTTTGTGGAGATGTGGGTCTGTCAGCGTCGCTACGATGTTACGTTGCTACGTCCGCTAAGCAATATGGATGAATTGGAGCCGTATATTGACAAAATTTCTCTGAATGAACTGTTTACAAAGAATGAATAATGGTTTTGTTTTGATAGTGATAAGTTAGTTTTTATGACAGATAGCTAACCCCACCCTAAATTCCTTCCCTAGTTTTTAGGGGAAGGACTTCAAAAAGTCGTTGGGCAAGTCCGGCAGCGGCAGCGCGTCTCCCTACGGGAGAGGGGCTTAGGATGGGGTTACATTTCCCATTGTTCATTCTTCATTATCCATTAACATGAATACGCTGGCAAGCGCTACGTTCCCATCAAAATTACCCAACGTCGGTACAACCATTTTTACCGTAATGTCGAAACTGGCGGCCGATGTGGGGGCCATCAACCTGTCGCAGGGGTTTCCGGGTTTCGACTGTTCTCCCGAACTGGTGTCGTTGGTGGAGCATTATCTGCGTCGCGGATTTAATCAGTACGCACCCATGACGGGTGTTCAGCCATTACGTGAAGCAATTGCCCAAAAAACGTACGACCTTTATAACGTAGCGTATAACCCTGATACCGAAATCACCGTTACGTCGGGTGCTACCGAAGCCATTTTTGCGGCTATTACGGCAGTGGTACGTCCGGGTGATGAAGTGATCGTATTTGAACCAGCTTACGACAGCTATGTACCGGCCATCGAACTGAATGGCGGCAAGCCCATCTACGTAACGCTGACACCGCCCGATTATACCATCGACTGGCAGATTGTTCGGGAGAAAATTACCGATAAAACCCGGCTGATTCTGGTTAATACACCCCATAATCCAACGGGCCGGGTCTGGACAACGCAGGATTTAGCGCAGTTAGCGGCCATTGTTCGCGAGCGCGACATCTGGATTGTCAGTGACGAAGTGTATGAGCACATTTTGTTTGACCAATACACGCACCATTCGCTGATGACGCATCCGGTGTTGCAGGAACGGACGTTTGTGGTGGGCTCGTTCGGGAAAACTTTTCATATTACGGGCTGGAAAATTGGCTACTGCCTCGCTCCGGCTGAGCTGACGAAAGAGTTTCGGAAAGTGCATCAGTATTTGACATTCAGTACTGTTACACCGATTCAATATGCACTGGCCGACTACCTTTCTCAGCCGTCGCATTATCGGGAGCTGTCGGCTTTTTATCAGCGCAAACGCGACCTGTTTCTGGATGGTCTTCGTAACTCCCGGTTTACGTTTAAACCCGCAGCCGGAAGCTTTTTTCAGACAGTTTCTTATGAAGCGATCACCGACGAACCTGATTACGACCTCGCTATTCGATTAACGAATGAGATAAAGGTAGCTTCGATTCCGATTTCGGTGTTTTATGCGCAGAAAAATGATTACAACGTTCTCCGGTTCTGTTTTGCCAAAGACGATGCCATTCTGGAAGAGGCCGCTCATCGACTGAGTCAGTTGTGAATTGAATGAAGTCTTTTTTTGTTACGTGTGATTGACGAACACACGAATTTTAATGAATACACTACGTATGAAAAAAGAAGAAAATTCATCCCCATTTTCATCATTAACGGTATTCCCGCAAGGTCTTGACTGCCCGGTCGATGGGGTGAAAATGAATGAGAATAAAGCACGAATTGTAGCTTTCTTAGTGCTCTTAACTGCCATTACCTACATAGCAACAGGATTCTGGCCTTTGTTTCTTTTTCTGCTGGTCGACTTTGCGCTACGTGCCTTCGATTACGGCAAATTTAGTCCATTGGCAAGGCTGAGCGATTGGCTAATCGAGCAATTCAATGTGCAAACCCGACTGGTCGATCAGGCTCCTAAACGCTTTGCGGCAGGAATTGGTATGGTATTTTCGGCGGTTGTTTTAAGTTTACATTTTCTCGCAATTCCATCGGTTTGGGTCGCTGGCACTCTGGCTGTTTTTGCCAGTCTTGAATCGTTGGCCGGTTTCTGTGCGGGTTGCTACGTGTATACGTTTCTAAAACGAGTGCGAGTTATACGATAAGTTATTCCTAAATCTGTGAGTATGCCTAGAATCAAACCCTTACCCATACACGAAGCGTCGCCCAATGTGCTGGCTGCTTATGACGCGCACGTAACAGATTTTCCGGGCAGTCGCATCACCAACATGAAGGCTACGCTGGGCCGTTCGGTGCTGGCTTTTCAGGTCTATATGCAGTGGTATCCGTTGTATGAAGAAGTAAAGAAAATTCTGGGCAATCGGCTGGCGTACCTGTATGCTCATGCCATTTCTGAAGGTTCGAATTGTCCGCTTTGTACTACGTTCTTCCGTCGGCTTATTATCGATAATGGCGAACGTCCTGAAAACCTACACCTGACGCAAGCCGAACAGGCAGTCATTGATTTCGGCAGTGCCATTGCACAGAATAAAGGCGAAATTTCAGACGAGCGTTACGTAGTGGTTGCGGAGAAATACACGGAAAATCAGTTAGTCATTCTGATTGCGTTTGCGGGTCAGATGATTGCTACAAACGTATTTAATAACGTTCTGGAAGTTGACATCGACGAATATTTGTATCCGTATTTACCCTTAACTCAACAGCAAATTCAGGCGCAACAATAATGGCTGATTTCGACGGAAAAGTAGTGTTCATCACCGGAGCGGCTCATGGGCAGGGGAGAGCTGTTGCGCTGGCATTAGCGAAAGAAGGTGCCCGAATTGTAGCGTTCGATCTGGCAAAACCGCTGACGTATCCGGGCTATGCGCTGGGCTCTGAAACGGAACTGGAAAGTCTCCAGCGCGAAATTGCAGAACTCGGAAGCGAATGTCTGACGGCACAGGGCGATGTTCGTCGTGATGAAGATATTCGTCTGGCGGTTGAGAATGCGCTTGCTACATTCGGACGTATCGACATTCTCTTTAATAATGCTGGTATCTGTGCTTATGGCCTCGTTCATGAATTGCCCGAAGAAGAATGGGATGCGATGATTGACATTAACCTGAAAGGGGCGTGGCTGGTGGCCCGACGCGTTATTCCGGCAATGATCGACCAAAAATCGGGGGTTATAATCAATAATTCATCCATCGCCGGATTGCGGGGTATGAACCGACTGAGTCACTACGCGGCATCGAAATGGGGGCTGGTGGGGCTAACAAAGTCGTGGGCTATTGAACTGGCTCCGCATAACATCCGCGTCAATTCCATCCATCCAACTGGCGTTAATACACCGATGAACGACGGACTGGCAGAGTTAGAAGGCACCACCACACAGGAGATAGCCGAACGGTCGGCGGGTAATCTGCTTCCCGTGCCCTGGGTCGAAACCGAAGACGTAGCGGCCATGGTGTTGTATCTGGCTTCCGACAAAGCACGCTACGTTACAGGATCACAGTTTGTACTCGATGCGGGTTTGCTAACACGTTGATTTTTAGGATTTTTTACTTCTACACTAGCTCTCTTTCTGAGGGCTTTTTTTATGTCCGATCTTCAACTGAGTACAAGGCAATAATAGCGTCTGGATTGCTTATTTGCGATATTTTATTAGATTTGACATGCTTAATGTTACGTTAACGTTAAGAAATTATTAACAATTTGTTAACTGATATGGTGTCACATCTCCACTCTATTTCGATTAGGAGGCTATCAATGTTAATGGTAGCCTTTTTGTTTTCACATTTCCTCTGGGCGCAAGGGGTAATTCATGGTACGGTTCAGGACGCAAAAAAGGAACCTTTGGTGGGTGTAAACGTAGTTGTAAAAGGAACTACACGGGGAACGGTTACAGACGTAGCAGGTAAGTTTTCGGTAAGTGCAGAGCCAAATGCTACGCTAATATTTTCGGGTGTCGGTTTTGTAAGGCAGGAACTTGCGGTAGGCAATAGCACCGAAATTACGGTTACGTTGGCCGAAGATAATGCGGTGTTGAGCGAAGTTGTTGTAACGGCACTCGGCATCAAACGTGACAAGCGTTCATTAGGTTATTCGGTTCAGGAAATTAATGGGCAAGATTTAGCGACCGCCAAAGAAACCAATCTGGCAACGGCCTTGGCCGGAAAAGTAGCGGGTGTACAGGTAACCCGGTCGGCCAATGGGGCAGGCGGCTCGTCGCGGGTGATTATTCGCGGGTCTAACTCGCTGGTTGGTAATAGCCAGCCTCTCTACGTCATCGACGGTGTGCCGATGGATAACCAGAACCCAAAATCGCCCGGTAGCAGCGGTGGTATTGATTATGGCGATGGTATTTCGAACATCAATCCCGAAGATATTGAAACGATGTCGGTGCTGAAAGGGCCAAACGCTGCGGCTCTGTATGGTCAGCGGGGAAGCAACGGCGTGGTGCTGATTACGACAAAGTCGGGGAAGAATAGAAAAGGTATCGGCGTGAAATACGGTATCGACTACTCGATGGGCGATGCGTTGGTATTGCCTGATTTTCAGGATGAATATGCACAGGGACTCGACGGTACGTTCACTAACTTTCGGGGAAATGACGGTCGGATTTACACTTGGGCGGCTGCACAGGCGGCTGGCGTTCAGGGAATGCCGAAGATGAGCGGTGGCCGTGATCGCTTCACTCGTGCAAGCTGGGGCCCTCGTATGGATGGTCAGCAATATGAAGATCAGTGGGGCAACGTACTGAGTCTGACACCACAACCCAATACGTTCCAGAAGTTTTTCAATACCGAAAAACAGATGGTTAACAACCTGAGTCTGGAAGGCGGAAACGAATCGGTTAATTACCGGCTGGCTTACTCGAACACGAAAGTGGATGGCTACGTACCGACCAATACGCTGACACGTAACAACATCAGCTTGCGGACAATGGCGAAAGTAACCTCGAAACTAGAGGCCGATATTAAAGTCAACTACATTGCGCAGGCGGGTGTGAACCGCCCAACGGTTTCGGATGCGGCCGATAATCCGGCGTATATCTTTATCAGTCAGCCACGTAGCAT
This sequence comes from Spirosoma daeguense, assembly GCF_054776875.1. Taxonomy (NCBI): domain Bacteria; kingdom Pseudomonadati; phylum Bacteroidota; class Cytophagia; order Cytophagales; family Cytophagaceae; genus Spirosoma; species Spirosoma daeguense. The sequence goes on along the minus strand of NZ_BAAHBF010000004.1, from coordinate 864,067 downwards.
TCCGATGGATATTCTGGCAAACTCGGCATGGACGGCAGAGGACGTAGCGAAACAATTGGGATATGGCACCACTGGCTTTGTAGGTCTGGAAAAAACCTACGCTACTAACTCGTCAACCGCCAACCCATACTGGACCAGAGATCACACACGTAACGTCGATGATCGTCGGCGGGTAATTGGGCTGATTCGGTTGAGTTATCAGTTCAACGACTGGATTCGGTTGACGGCACGTACCGGAACCGATTTTTATACCGACCAACGTTTCCGGTATCGGGAAAAAGGAACCTACGTAACGACCAACAAAAACGGCGATATTAACGAAGAAGTGACCCGGACGCGCGAAGACAACAGCGACGTATTACTTTCGCTGACACCGAAAATTTCGGATGATATTTCGTTTTCACTCAATTTGGGCGCTAACCACCAGCGTTATTTTTCGCGGACGGTGGGGAATACGGGTAATGAATTTATCGCTCCGAACCTGTATGCCATCAACAACACGCTCACCAATTCGTATGTGTTTGGCCTGACCGAGTCGTCCATTAACTCGGTATATGGCTCCGGTTCGGTTGGTTATAAAGACATGGCGTTTATTGACTTTTCGGCTAGAAATGACTGGTCGTCAACGCTTTCTCCGAAAAATAACTCGTTCTTCTATCCAGCCGTTAGTGGGAGTCTGGTTCTGACCGATGCGTTACGGCTGCAAAGTCCGGTGTTGAGTTTTCTGAAAGTTCGAGCGTCGTGGGCGCAGGCTGGTAGTTCGGGTAGTCCGTACCAGTTGAACGGGAACTATTCGCTCGACCAGTACACACAGGGGGGGATTCCACTAGCGTCGTTCGCGTCGACCATTCCCGACCCGAATCTGAAAAACGAGCTTACTACGTCGAATGAGTTTGGGTTGGAAGCGCGTTTATTGAAAAATCGTATTGCACTGACGTTTGCGTACTACAATGCCGGTACCAAAAATCAGATTCTAAACGTACCGTTGCCTCCATCGAGCACATTCACGTCGCGACTGATCAATGCGGGCGAAATTCGGAATCACGGCATCGAATTGTCGTTGAGCGGAACGGCGGTAAAAACCATGTCGGGTTTCTCCTGGGATGCTACGTTAAATTACTCGCATAACCGCAACGAAGTTGTTTCGTTGGCCGAAGGTGTACCAACCTACATTCTCGGCAGTGACCGGGGTGTGCAGGTAATTGCTACGCCCGGCAAACCATTCGGTACTATTTTGGGTAACGGATTTCAGTGGTTACGTGATGGCGCTGGTAACCGAATCATCGACCCTGCCACAGGCCTTCCGGTGAAAACAAACGCCAAAATCCTGTATGAAATGGGTAACGCGCTACCTCGCTGGATTGGCGGATTCAACAACGTATTCCGGTATAAAGGCATCACGTTGTCGGGGCTGGTCGATATTAGTCAGGGCGGAAATGTATACTCGCAGAGTTTGCGGGAAGAACTGGTTTATGGTACTATCAAGAAAACCTTGCCCGGTCGCGATGGCAGTTACGTAGCACAGGGCGTAGTGGGTACGAAAGGGGCCGATGGTACGTGGACTGGTACCGGTCAGGCGAACACAAAGCAGGTTCGGGCGCAGGATTACTGGAACGTTATTGCACCGGACAAAGACAACGTAGTGGCCGAAGAAATGCTCAACGATGCCAGCTATATCATCCTGCGGGAAATAACGCTCAACTACAGCCTGCCGTCGAAACTGGTGAGCAAGACTCCGTTCCGGGGTATTCGGGCGGGGGTTTATGGTCGGAATCTGTTCTATTTCCAGCGTAAAACCGATGGTTTTGCACCCGAAGCGTCGGCATTCAACGTCAACAACTCGTCGTTGGGCCTCGAATCGACGGCCCTGCCGTTGCTACGTTATGTTGGATTCAGCCTTAACTGCGAACTTTAATTAATGAAGAATGAATAATGTGTAATGATAAAAAATTATAATAATGGACTGATAGTGTGCTAGTTATCATTTGTTTGTGTACTGTTCATTATACATTTTTCATTATCCATTATCAATTCATATCCTTGATTCGTCAAATGAAAAAAATAATAAAACCCCTTTGCATCGCACTCGCCTTATTTATGGCGCAGGCATGTACAGACGATTTTGAAAAAATAAACACGCCCCCCACGTCTGTTACCACGATTGACCCCGGTCTGATTTTGTCGAAAGTGCAGCGCGATGCGGCTTTTTCGGAAGGTTTCGAGTATCCGAACAACCAGTTTGGTTCCTGGATTCAGCAGTGGGCGGGTGGTGTACTGATATCGAGTTCGCGCTATATTCAGCAGGCCGATAACGATCTTTGGGCCAATCAATTCGTCTATTTACGGAACATCACCCAGATTCGGAATCAGTTGCTGAAAGGACAGGAAAGCAGCCCGCAGGGACGTACCAAACTGGCTATTGCGCGTATTGTAGAAATTGCGCTCTGGCAGCGACTCACCGATCTGTTTGGCGACGTACCGTACTCGAAAACGGCGCTGGGTACCGACAATGTGAACAACCAGCCCGCCTTCGATACGCAGGAGTCGATCTATAAATCACTGATTCCGACGCTTGATGCGGCTATTGCGCAACTCACCGCTGGTGATGCCAGTTACGGAAATGCTGATTTTTACTACAAAGGCGACGTAGCGAAATGGAAAAAATACGGCAATTCGCTCAAGCTTCGGCTGGGAATGCGGATTCGCTACGCCGACCCGACGCTGGCGCAGAAGACTGTTACCGAAGCCATGGGGCAGCCTTTGTTGGAGTCGAACGCCGATAACGCCAACATTCCGACGTACAATGATGCGACCAATGCCAACGTACATCCAGTGCTGAATCACTGGCTGGCGGGTAGTCCTGATTTAAAATACCTCGCCGATACGTTTGTGAACCAATTGGTTACGACAAATGATCCACGTTTGCCGGGTCTGGTACAACCAACTGTTAGCTCGGTAAAAGCTGGAAAGCCAGCCTATAAAGGTATTGGTGTTGCATTGACGGATGCTCTGCTGAAAACCATTATCAAAGACGATTATTCGACGGCTTCGCAGACGACGTATTTCAATAAAGCCTACACGCCTGCTATTCCGTGTGCTCAGTTTACGTTTGCCGATGTTAGCTTTTATAAGGCCGAAGCTGCGCTCGAAGGTTGGGGCGCAACTACCGATCAGGCCGAAAAATTCTATCAGGATGGAGTGAAAGCAGCAATGGCCATGGCTCCGTACAACATAACAACCATTCCTGCTACGTATGGCGAATTGTCGTTTACGGGTCTGACGAAAGAGCAGAAACTCGAAAAAATCGGTACGCAGAAATGGATTCAACTGTTTGGTCGGTCTTACGAAGCCTTTATCGAATGGCGCCGGATGGGTTATCCAAAACTGGCTCCCGGCCCGAACGCGGGTTCGACAAATGGACAGATTCCTCGTCGGGCGGTTTATTCTACGCAGGAAGCGTTGTTGAATAAACCGAATTATGACGCTGCCGTTGCCCGTTTTGCCAGTGGCGATACGTATCTCAGCAAAGTTTGGTGGGATAAACGCTAAGTGAACTGAGTGATGAAGTTGTCTCAGACAGCAAGATGCTGTCTGAGACAACCCGGCAGTTGTAAAACAGAACCGTATCGGTGTCCCCGGTGCGGTTCTGTTTTTTTGCGTACTTTGTCAAATATCCTTCCTCCATTATGAAAACTAGATACCTACGCCTTATTTCTGCTATTCTCTTTAGCTGTTTCGTCTGGCTGAATCAATCCCTTGCCCAACCCATTTCATCGGTGCAGATTGACGAGCTGGTGCAACGTACGCTCACTACGTTCGATGTGCCGGGTATTGCTGTGGCTGTGGTAAAAGATGGCAAAGTGATTCATTCAAAAGGCTATGGCGTGCGGTCGTTGAGAACCAAAGAGAAAGTCGATGAAAATACGTTGTTCGGCATTGCGTCGAATAGTAAGGCGTTTACGGCGGCTTTGCTGGGTATATTGATTGATGAAGGAAAGCTGAAATGGGACGACAAAGTGATCGATTATATTCCGGAGTTTCGGATGTACAATGGCTACGTTACCGAGGAGTTCACGATTCGCGATTTGCTCACGCACCGGAGCGGCCTTGGTCTCGGTGCTGGTGATCTGATGTTCTGGCCCGATTCCAGCAATTTCACCATGAAAGACATCATCCATAATCTGCGTTACCTGAAACCCGTTTCGGGCTTTCGGACGAAGTATGATTATGATAATCTGCTTTACATGGTGGCGGGCGAAGTTATTGAACGGATCAGCGGAAAAAGCTGGGAAGCGTTTGTAGAGGAGCGTATCATGAAACCGCTTCAGATGACACGTAGCGCCGGCACCTATAGCCGGTTGACCGACAAAGTGAATGTCATTGATGCTCATGCTCCGGTAAATGGTAAAGTGCAGGTAGTCAGCCGTGATATGTTCCGGTTTGGCAATTCAGCGGGCGGGATAAATTCCAGCGTGGCCGATATGAGCAAGTGGGTGATTACGCAACTAAATCGTGGGAAATACGGTCCGAATCTGAGCCAGCGATTATTTAGCGAGAACGTTCACAACGATATGTGGGCACCACAAACGATTAAGCCGGTAAATCCAACTCCCGTTCCACCGTATAACACGCATTTTTCGGCCTATGGGCTGGGTTGGGATCTTAGCGATGTGAAAGGCTACAAGCAGGTGACGCATACGGGCGGACTGGCCGGTATGGTAACGCAGGTAATGTTGCTTCCCGAACTTCAACTGGGCATTATCGTTTTCACGAATCAGCAAATGGGCGCTGCTTTCGTAGCGATTTCAAACACCATCAAAGACAGCTATCTGGGAATACCGCCATCCGATTGGGTAAAAACGCTTGGCGACCGGGTGAAAAAAGGGCAGGAAGAAGCTGATAAAATCTCGAAAAATATTTGGGATAGCATCGAGAAAGAACAGAAAAGCGGTACGTCGAAAACCGATTTTACACCTTACATTGGCACGTATCACGACAAATGGTTTGGCGACGTATCGATTCACTCGAAAAACGGTAAACTCTGGTTTCAGTCGCTACGTTCGCCCAAGCTAACGGGGGAGATGTTCTTCTACAAAAACAATACGTTTATCGTGAAATGGCTGAACCGGAGCCTCGATGCCGATGCTTACGTTACGTTCCAGACCGACGAAACGATGAAACCAACTTCACTGAAAATGAAACCGATTTCGTTCCTGACGGACTTTAGTTTCGATTTTCAGGATCTCGATTTACAGCGTGTCCCGGATAAAACCGCCAACTAATTCAGGTGCTACGTTACGTGTGTGGGGTAGATAAAAAAAGACCAAATTCACGGTCGGCCGTGGCCGACCCTTAACAACTGTAGCGAAAAATGAGCGACAGGCGGGCTGTCCCATTGACATCTTCACCATACTGACTAGCGAATGGCTAATGTCTTGACAATTTTGCCCTAAACTGGCTAGCTAACTCGTTTACCAAGCTGCTGAGCCAGATAAAAATAAGCAGACCAGCTATGATAAACAGCGCTTTCAATTTGTAGGAGAAGCCCAGAAACTGCTTGGTTCCATCCAGAGAAAGTTCATACCGAAGCCAGTTGCGCTCAACGACCGTCGTGACACGGTCAAACGGGAACGCTTCGTCGTAAATAAGCGGGATGATCAACCGGTTGGTCGTATCAATAAAGCCATATTTGTCCTTCAGGCGAACCACCGAGAGTCCATGCTGATAATACGAAGCAAAATCATAGGTCAATGGCGTACGCACCTTGCCCGACTTGTCAATGTGGCCGAATTTGCCATTGATGGCCACCGCTGATCGATCTTCGGCGGTAAAGCCGGTCGCTTCATCGTACAAATGAGGGATGCGCTGCTGGCCGGTTTTGTCAATACAGCCCCATTTGCCTCCCTTTTTGACCCAAAACAGGCCGTTGGTTGGCTTGCGGGTGTCGGTATAGTTGAAGGGAACAATCAGTTCACCCGTCGCTGGACTAACGTACCCATACTTATTCCCATATTGCACCCGTTGCATACCTTGACCTGAATAGGTGTAGTCGACATCAACAGCATCGAGGGCCACGGGCACTTTCAGCACTAAGCCAGGGTCGATGATGCCAAATTTACCCTGGTATTTAAAAGCAGTAACGTGTTTGGATCGCTGGATCTCCTCGGTGACAAAGGGGGTAAAATTGAAATTAAGAATAAAGAAGTCAGTTCCTTTCCACCACAGTACATCTTCCTTTGTGTCATGGTTACAGGTATGATCGATCGTGGCGTCTTTGATCAGGTAGTCGTTTGCATAGTGCTGGATGGGGATCTTATAGAGCTCTTTTCCCCTCCGATCAATATAGGAAAGCCCGTAGTGCGAGTCGGCGGGGTAGATGACCCAGGTTTTGCCCTGCCGGAATCGGTCGGTAGAGATATATTTAGGCTCGATGATGACCTTCCCCAGTTTATCAATAAATCCGTGTAGCCCATGCCCTTGTCGACTCGTTTGCATGGGGACAAACTCGGCCAGCCCTTCTTCAAAGTCCCCAATGTCGCGGTAGGCTGGGGTTAATTTACGTCCGTTTTTGTCGGTCAAGAAGGTTTGATAGGAGTGGCACTGGCTCGTAATCTTTTTGACCACATAGACTTCCCCATAGTCTCGGCATTCATCATAATTCTTTAGCCAGCCATCGTTTAGCAATGGTTGGTTCTGGGCAACTAGTCTGGGCGATAGCAAGAGAAGGAAAAGAAGCAGGAAGTTTAGAAAACTAGTAAAGGGAGTTCGAAGTTGGTTTGAATCTCCCTTTTGGCTACTGGCATGACGTAAGGTACTTCTAAAGTAGTTTTGGAACATACACGTTGATTAAGAAAAGCGACTGACTATTCATCTTAGATGTCGTGCCTTTCTCGATTCCATAAAGCTACATAGGAAAATGTAGACTAGGGATCAGGATCAACCTAATTGGCTAGTTGCTGCCATCATAGTTTTTATTGCTTGGACTATAAATCAGTTATTAACTCTTGCTGTGTTAATATCAATTATTGCCCAATTATTTGACATTCCCTCGTCTCACTGGGGAGCCTTTTTATAAGAGAGTTGGGGTATCCTGTAAAACTGACAAACCAAAACCCTCCAATAAACTAGACTTACCGCCACCTTTCATTTCGACTACAACAACAGTCATTTTAGCTACATCTGTTTTTTGATAATCCTGCAATTTTGTGTCATCAAATTAAAACAGAAAGAAATGAATAAAAACATCATTATCGTAGGGGCAGGACCAAACTTAAGTTCGGGCATTGCCGAAAAATTTGCCGAACATAATTTTTCAATCGGACTAATTAGTAGAAATGAACAAAACCTAAAGGCTCTACTGGCGGAATTTAAAACGAAAGGAATTAAGGCCGACTATGCCGTTGCAGACGCTTACAATACATTGCAGATAGAAAATGCTGTCCTTGAATTAGCAGACAAACTCGGAAGTGTGGATGCACTATTGTATAACGCTGCGGCAATGAAGTTTAAAAACATTATTGATGAAAAAGCCGAAGAATTAACCGATGATTTCAGAATGTCCGTTGCAAACGCTTTTCATTGTGTAAAAACACTACATCAACAACTTAAACAAACAAATGGAGCGGTGTTGCTTACTGGGGGCGGATTGGCACTTTACCCCAATGTGCAGGTGGGTTCTCTATCGATCAATAAAGCAGCCTTACGAAATCTCGCTTTTCAATTGCATGAAGTGCTCAAGCCTGATAATATTTATGCAGCTACATTGACCATCAATAATTCCATTCAGCCCGATAGCGAAACACATTCTCCAACAATTCTGGCCGAAAAGTTCTGGGAGATGTATGTAAATAGAACTGATGCTGAAGTATCATACTGATAAGCTGTGAGGCTGTACTTTATTGTTTATCGGTTGAATGGATGGGAATTGGAAACTAGTTAATTAGAAACAGGATGGCAAATCGAGAAATCATTCAAGAGATAGAAAATGTAATTTTACAATGGAGTGAAGCCAGCATTGGGAGTGGCGATTTCGGAGCAATAACATTTTTATACCGGGGTGAAGAATTTGGACACATCCATCAAAACAGGGATTTGGATATTAGTTTCACCAAGCCAATAACAGTGAAACTGCGGGAAAAGAACTTGGTTAAAAAGCACTTGTATGTCCCGGAAACCAGTATCACTTTCTACGTTTCAAGCCCAGAAAAACTACCATTTGCAATTTCATTATTACGCTTTTCGTATCTTATTCATTTCATAAAACGAAACGCCAATGAGACGATTTCGTCAAGTGTATTCGAACTTGAACTGGCAAAACTTCCTGAAAGTTTATCATCCCTCTATTTGAGCCAAGCATGAAGGAACACACGCCAATTAAAGCAATCAGCGACTATCATCGGTTGCGAAGTTTCCCCAAACCTCTACATCCGTTGATAAGCGTGGTCGATTTGAAAACCATTCCGCCTGAACATAGCGTAACAGGGGTGGTAATTAACTTCTATTCGATTTGTATCAAACATAGCTCCAATATAAAAATTAAATACGGACAGCAGGAGTATGATTTTGATAGTGGTGTGATGTACTTTATGGCACCGAATCAGGTCTTCAGCCTTTACACGAGTGAGCATGAAACACCGCTACAAGCTGGTTGGTTATTGCTTATTCATCCTGATTTTTTTTGGAATACACCGCTTGCAAGCAAAGTTAAGCAATATGATTTCTTTGACTATGCAGTGAACGAAGCCTTATTTCTTTCGGAAAGAGAAGAAGCAACTATTAACGGGATTATCGAGCATATTCAACAAGAATATCACGCAAATATTGATCAGTTTAGTAGGCAAATCATTATTTCACACGTTGAAACATTACTCAACTATTCGGAGCGGTTTTACAATCGTCAGTTCATTACACGAGAGAAAGTGAATCACCGACTTTTAGCCCGGTTAGAAAACCTGTTGACGACTTATTTCAATAGTGAAGATCTCACGGCTAACGGTCTGCCTACGGTTCAGTATGTAGCCGATCAGCTTAATGTGTCGTCTAGTTATTTAGGCAGTCTGCTTAGAGCCGTCACTGGACAAAACACCCAGCAACATATTCACGAAAAATTAATTCATAAAGCGAAAGAAAGACTATCGACGACAAACCTTTCAGTAAGTGAAATTGCCCACGAACTAGGCTTTGAGCATTCACAATCATTTAGCAAAGTTTTCAAGTCAAAAACAACCGTTTCCCCTTTAGAATTTAGACGGTCATTTCACTGAGTAAAAATGGCTGACTATCTGGGTTAGGTCGAGAATGCAGCTTTAAACCGCCCCCTTCGCTTTTCCAGCCATCTCTTTAGATAGGTTGTCTGGCCAAAAGGAAATAAACGGAATAAAGATGAAAATCAGTCCGTAACATTTATGGAGTTGTAAACTTTGCCCCATTTACGGACATGAAAATCTTGTATGTCTCAAGTGGGAGCAATTTTGTGAGAATTAAGAACTTTGACTAGATAGCTGCTATCTTACCACTACCACTTTACTAATCAGCTCAAAGCCAGTACGGATTTGCGGATCACCCTTGCCCGCCATACTAGGTAAGCGGCTACCAACAGATTAAGCAGACCAAACCAGTTCCCGGTCATAGCGTAGAAACTGCCTCGTGAAGAAGCGGGTAGGGTACCTATCAAAATTGCTTGGTTGCCCGCTGACGTACTGGCTTCACTTAATACCTGTCCTAAATCATCACTAACCAAAAGGCGACCTTGCCGGGCGGTTCTTACCACAGCGAAGCCGTTTTCAACGCCCCGTATTAACGCCATGCGGGAGTGCAGCCAGGCGTCAACCACAAAGTCATTAGCTGGTACAAATAAACTACTAATTCGCTCGTTGCCATACCGGCGAATAGTGCCAGCAAAATCAAGATCTTTACATATGGCAACACCCGCTTGTTGACCGGCTACCCGAAACAGGCCCACTTGGTTGCCAGGGGTGAAATGACGCTCAAAGCCGCCTACTAGATGGTTCTTGGTATAGTTGGCAACCATTTCCCCCTTCTCATTGATGACCATTGCCCTATTGCGAGCCTGCGGTTGACTAAAATCAGCGAGTCCAACCACCAGCGAGACCGCATACTGGTGGGCCATACGCTTGAGCGAAGCCACGACCGGTTGATACGTGTCTGGACTTAATTGGATGGCCGTTTCGGGCAGGACAATGATGGCTGTGCCTTGGGCGGCTGCTGACGAGACAGCCTGTGAATAATCATCCAGCAGACGCCTGAGTTGGGGAGCCGTAGTCTGCTGGGCGTTGTGATGTCTCTTCTCGTCCAAGGCCACCAACCCTACCTTGAGGCCCGCTAAAGACTGCTGACTGTGGAGACGATGCCAACTGTAGAAAAACGACAGACCGTACACCATAACGGCACTACTCACTAAGTAGGGAATCCAGTGCCGGTTTCGTAGATAAACCCACCACCCTAGGGCGATCAGGGCGGGAAAGAAGCTGACCAAAAAGGTAATGCCCAGACTACCCGTTACCGACGCAATCTGGATCACCGGTACCACATCCGCTTGGGTATAGGCCAGGCTGGTAGCCGTTCCATCGGGTGAAAACGTTCCGACCAAGTATTCGAAGCTCGTCATTAAGACGGGGTAGGCAAAAACCGTGTACCACGCATTGAGAGCGTAGGTGATGGCGATTGACCAAACCAGAATACGGGCAAACACATAGGCCAGTGCCAGCGTCAGCAGTAGAGCCGGAATAAGTGAAACGACGGTTTGTAGGTAAGCCAGCCAACTCAGCCTCCCCAGTAAACAAGCCGCAAAGGCTAACCAAAAACTGGTTCTCGGGGAGCGATCGTAGGCTAGCGCTAAAAGAGGAGTCGGCGCTAGCCAGACCAGATACCAATAGTTTCCCGTCAGGGCGTTGCCAAGGTACCAAGCCAAACCAGAGGTTGCCACTAGCAGAGTGGCATAAATGAGTTGTTTATTGAGCTTTATCCACTGGATGAGCGTCATTGTTGAATCGGTCTGACTAATTTCGGTAGGGATCTTGTTCTTGTTTAACGGTTTACAAGTATAGTGTTTTCTGCTTGCATTCTTCCAGGCGTATACTGGCTCAAGAAACGCCTATTTTCAGCGACGATCACCGAACGTTGACCAATTACTTCATTTCTAGCTACACACGATCTCAAAATGTTATCTCATAAATCAAAGCATCTTTTCAAAAAATGCGCCTGAGTTTGTGAGACTGATTTTGATCTTAAATGACGGCAGCGGCCGACCGTGAATTTGGTCCTTCTTTTAGATCTACCCTATGTGAAAATTGTTGATTTCAATAGTATAATGCCAAAATCATTGGTAACCAGAGGTCGACTTGTGTACGGCTTGCTGACAGTTACTACGTTACTAATCGGCTTCGCATCCAGACGTTTCTTCGGTGATTGTGCATTCGTCAGGATGTATGTAGGCGATGTGTTATGGGCCTTGATGGTTTTTTTCGGTTTTGCGTTTGTCTTTCGAAAATGGCCGACTTGGGTAGTTGCGGTCGCTACGTTAGCATTCTCTTTTTTCATCGAAATCAGCCAGTTGTACCACGCTCCGTGGATTGATGAAATTCGCGCTATGCCTTTGGGCGGATTGATACTCGGCTTTACGTTCGTGTGGAGCGATCTGCTGTGTTATAGCTTGGGCGTTGGAGTTGGCGTACTTGTTGAAACCTACATCACTCAGCCTACTGCTGAAGTAGTTTTTAAACAATAAGATAATTTTCAACTTAAGTCATTAATAACCTGATCGTTCTGCATTAGGGATTTGCTATTTTTTGTAGTTTAGCCATAAGGAGTTATTGACCTAATCACATACGACTATGAAAGATAAATTTCGTGTTCCTCGTTTTCCCAGTTCACTTTTTTACAATTGGTGGCGCGCCGTTCTGCTTCTGATTAGTGCTGTTGTCATTGCCCTGTTTAAAATGCTGACTTAGCTTTAATTGCGTACTGACAGGAACCATATAACTGCACTGCTGTGTATTTACTATGGTTATGAGAAATCAAATAAAGCGTCAGTATCGGATTGCCAAGTATGTACTCTATCGAGAAACTATTCTGGAACCCGCTGATCATGTCTGGACATTTGTGGGCACGTTTATCGCCATTGCTTCGCTTGGCTTATTACAACAGGCCGATTTTACCCGGCAGGATAGCGTTTTTCTGATAGGCTCTTTTGGTGCATCCTGCGTGTTAATATTTGGCGCGACCAACAGCCCGCTTGCACAACCCCGGAACCTGATTGGGGGCCATCTATTGGCGTCATTAATTGGGGTAGCCATTCATAAATTATTCCCCGATCAGCTTTGGCTAGCATCAGCGCTGGCTGTTTCTTCATCGATTGTGGTGATGCAGATTACAAAAACCATGCATCCGCCTGCTGGCGCAACGGCCCTGATCGCCAACATTGGCTCCGAAAAGATTACAAGTCTGGGTTTTGCCTATACGCTGACACCTGTAATGTCGGGCGTTGCCATTTTGTTTTTTACAGCGCTCATTATCAATAATATTCCGTCGAGACGCTCTTATCCGGCTAAGCCACTGGCTCTAGCGAAACTGTACCGGAAGCGGGCAAGCCATTATCATAAAACGAAATAACTTTCCGGGAAATATTACCAGTACGTTTCTTTGAGCACTACCTGCGTATTAGCTAGTTCGTCGCTGATCGGTAAGTCACAGGATAAGTGGCGGATGTCATCTATTTCCACAACGCAGGTTCCACAACTTCCCATACCGCAACAAATACCAAAGCCGGGAATAGCGAGATAATCAGAAATAAGGCTCATCAGCGAGTGATACTGATTAGGATACGTCTGTACGTGCACCTCCTGCTGTTGGTAAACGAGCGTGAACAGAATCGTATTCGTTTTGGGTAGCATCATGATTCGTACGTTATCGGTGGGGCTACATAAGTCGGACGAATATCCGGAAGATTTGCTGACCAAATAACGAATAGAAAACTTAGGCCTGCTATAATCACGTGTAAAAGATCATCGGCTTTGCGCGAAATACCTATTTAGTGGCGTTCTGGCTGACATACAATGAATTCTAAGTTTTTTCTAATCGCTTTCATGAGGTTTAGTTAAGCAGGAGCCCGAAATTCGCAATGAATCATCGGCTTTTCGTTCGATGTTCCCCCAACACTCTATGTATTTAAGTTGGAAATTCACTCTGAGCAGAGTGTACGTTAAATAGCCATTTGTTAATAACAGGTGGCTATTTTGTTCAAACTCATTTGTTGTTCTATTGCTTATGGAGGAACGTATTCTACTGTTTAGAGGGACCGAACACATAATGGGAACTTGTTTGGTTCGGATTGAAGTTCGGTTACAGCTCATCGTAGCCAGTTGGCCTGAGCCAATCAAGAACCAAAGTCGATCAATCGAGGCTGTTGCTACTGAGCTTATATCGGTTTATCCCTTCAACCCGGAGCGTCTACTGATGATCGAACATTTTGCTCAGGAAAATCGATTGCCTACTCCCAGTGATATGTTTTATCTGGTCAGATTTACCTGGGAGAATCAACAGGCAAAAATGCCAGTGCGTATTCCGTTATCAAATCAGATGGTAAACCAGATTCTGTCATCACTGAAAACGAATAGTTAAAAGTAGTACGGTAACCAAATAAGAATTTTTACACTCACAAGACAAAATTTATGGACAATGAATAGCGGGCAGGTGCAACCTTCCTGCTATTTTTTTATGGGTTTGGCATTCATTCAGCCTACAAAAAATACGCTACAGCAACAGCACGAAGCCTTTTTAACGTAGTAAACTCGCCTTTTGAGCCATTTCGTATCTGTACCGTTCGATCAGTCGTCCTTTATTTCCGTCCGCTCATCCATTTCTGTTACCGCTCCAGTAGTTTGTAATGCATAGTACTGTATGATGCCCTTAACTTTGGTACAACAAATCAGGAAAGAAACCCCGACCTGCTTAGAACTAAACATAAACAACATCATACAATGAAAACGCTCATCAAATCCTTCGCTCTTGCTCTTTCTTTAGGTTTTGCTACCTCAGTTGCTACGTTCGCTGACGTGAAACCAAACCGTCCATCAACCGCCGTTACGTATGAAGCGGGCATCTATACTTCTAAAGACAGCAAGCTGAACATCGCTCTGAATAAAGAAGTAGGTGGTACGGTTAGCATCAACTTTAAAAACAATAACGGTAAGGTTTTATTCAGCGAGCAGCTGGGTAAAAACCAGACAACGTATCGCACTCGCCTGAATCTGGATGAACTGCCCGATGGTGTGTATCAGGTAGAAATTACGAATGGTGTCGATACCAAAATGCATACGGTAACTATCAAAACCGAGAAACCTGAAAATCCCGGTCGCGTGGTGGCCATGAATTAATGACCTGAAATTGAATCAGTTTTTCCTGGACTAAATAGTAAACTTCCCGAGAGCTCTGGACTTTCGGGAAGTTTTGTTTTATGCGGGATTTAGGGCGGTCGGCCGCTGCCGTGGGCTAATAGTACTAATGAATAAAGTAAACCTTCCTGATGAGTCCGTTCTCGACTTTGTAAATGGCAACGGCCTGAAGATGAGGCTTGTCCGCACTAATCGTTACGTCCTCATGGTCGATCACCGTATCATTGTAGGTTAGGCGCTTAACGATTTCGCAGTGGAGGGCTTTTGTTTTTTGAAACATCGTGCCGTACTGTTTGCGCATGGATTCCTTTCCTTTACCAAGCAACTTATCTGGAAAATCGTATAGCTCAATATCGTCGGCGTAGGTTGCCAGGAAGGCATCAATGTCGCGGGCGTTATATGCTTCTAGCTGTTTCTGAACGACCGTTTCCGGCGTTACGTCGGCTTTCTGCGCTACTACGTGTTGGCTGAAAAAGGTACAGGCTAGAATTGTGAAAAGAATAGCGAGTTGTTTCATATTGAAGTGTATTGACTATTGATTTGGTCGTTTATCAATCAAAAAACGCCGGGCCGCCCAACCAATAACCTACTGATTGGACGGTAATCGGTGAATTCGACGGCGGGTGCTACGTAACCGGGTTTTATGGGTTCTTCTTTTACCAGATCAGTGCTGAGGTATTTTTTGTTACTGTCGCACAGAATGGTCACAACCCGGGCATCGGCACCCAGCTCGGTTTGCAAATTAATAGCGCCAATCAGGTTAGCTCCCGACGAAATACCGACTGCTACGCCCAATTGCAGCGCCAGTTTCTGGGCCACCAGAATCGAATCGCCATCGCTGGCCTGTACTACGTGATCGAGTTCATCCAGTTTCAGAATGTCGGGAATAAACTCATCAAAAAAGCCCTGAATCCGATGTGAGCCCGTTTTATAACCAACTGATAACGTAGGCGATTCGGCGGGTTCGAGCGGATGAACGCGAATATCGGGTTTGCGTGATTTAAGGTATCGACCAACGCCCATAACGGTTCCGCCTGTACCGACGCCCGCTACAAACGCATCGGGTGTTACATCGACGCCCTGCATTTGCAGCCAGATTTCTTTTCCGGTTGTGAGCCGATGTGCTTCCGCGTTATACTGATTGGCAAACTGACGGGGCAGAAACACGTGCAGATCAGCCGCAGCCATTTCCTCCGAACGCTGAATTGCTCCCAGAAAACCGCCTTCTTCTTTCGTGAACAGAATAATATCGGCGCCTAAGCTTCGGATAATATCGATACGTTCCTGACTGATTCCGGCGGGCATGATAATAGTAACCGGATGCCCCAATGCTCGACCAACTGCCGAAAACGCAATACCCGAACTGCCGCTGGTAGCTTCCACAATCCGGTCGCCGGGTTGAATGTTTCCCTGTCGATAGGCCTGATGCAATACGTGCAATGCCATCCGGTCTTTCATGCTTCCGGTAAGGTTATAATGCTCGCACTTAACGTAGAGCGACCGGGGCTGACCCTCGTAGGTATAAAATAATTCGAGCATGGGCGTATTGCCAACCAGATGCCAGAGGTGCTCGAATTTTTCCTGAACGGCGGGTTTAAGAATCGTTTCCGATGATGAAGTCATAGGTCGTGAAAAAAAGTACCCGCAAAGTAACTAAACTGTTGCGGGTAACGTAGTAAGTTGCAGGATTTGCTGTTATGGTTTAGCAACCAGAATTTCGCCGAGTTTTTTGCCGAGTTCTTCACCCCGGATGTTTTTGGCGACAATCTTACCGTCGGGGCCAATCAGGAAATTCTGTGGAATCGACCGGATACCGTATTGTTTGGCAACTTCATTTTCCCAGAATTTGAGGTCCGATACGTGTGTCCAGGTCAGATTATCCTTATGAATGGCTTTCAGCCAGGCTTCTTTTGCGTTGGGGCGGTCGAGCGAAACACCTAACACGGTAAAGTTTTTGTCTTTATACTGCTGGAAATTTTTCACTACGTTCGGATTTTCAGCGCGGCAGGGCCCGCACCACGATGCCCAGAAATCGACCAGTACGTACTTGCCCCGGAAACTGTTCAGTGATACAGCTTTACCCAACGTATCGGCTTGTGAAAACTCGGGAGCCATTGCACCGATAGACGTAGCTTTTATACTGGCTAATGTTTTCGCGTATTCTTTTCCGCCTTTGCTGTTACGTATCGATTCGGCCAGTCCGTCGTACATAGGGCCAACTTCAGCGTATTCGGGCGTGTAATCATACTGCTGAAGAGCATAGAGGCTAACCAGCGAATTCGGGTTTTCTTTGATGAATTGCGCCCGTACTTTTTTCTGGTCGGCAGAAATGGCTTCATACCGCTTGTCCATAGATTCCTCAAACTCTTTCGAATTTTTCTGCGCTGGCGTGGCCGTCCGATACTCTTTCATTAACTGCGCCATTTTCTCGCTGGCGGGTTTCATCATGACGGTCAGTTTCTGATTGTCGACGTTGAGTGGTGTACCGCTAACGACTGCATTGTCGAGTGAGTCGGCGCTGGTTACGTTGATGGTGCCCGGTTCCAGATAAAGGCTAATGGAGGAAATTGGGCGCGTGTTGGTGAAACCCGTTCCGAGTTTATCGACGTATAAACCCACTGAGGTTGGGTCTTCAACCGTTCCGGTAAACGAGAACGTACCGTTCTGAATCTGAGTAGAATCCATTTTAACAGCAGTTCCCACCCGATACCGAAGATAGGCTTTCGCTGGTGCTTTAACACCAGCCAGTTTGCCATTTAGCGTGTATGAGCCACTTTGCGCCCAGAGTAGCGAAGGAAAGAGAAGCGTTGTGATGAAGAGTAATTGTTTCATGTAGGTGATGTGTTTTCGATTGTAAAGGCCTAAAAATAAGGATAATCTGCCGGGTTTATACATATTGAACGCAAAACGGTCAGCCCGTTGCCCGGCCGACCGTTTGATACGTAGTATTTAACTGCTTCTATTTGATCGGTACGTTAAACGTGCCATCGGTTAGTGTAATCTTGACGCCTTTATCGCTGTAGGCGGTGAACGAGAACGTACCAACGATTTCAGTAGACGTCTTTTTCGTTATCGTCACCGTACCCGTGCCTGGTTTAACTACAGTTGAATACGATTCAGTGCCGTTACCTTTCGAGAAAGAACCGAAACTAATTGAGCTTAACTCGTGCGTACCAACCTGCGCTGAATTTGGGAGCGCAATCACGGCAACATCACTGGTTTTACTATCGAGGCCGTAGATACCATAGTAGCCATCATTGCCGGGAAAACTGATTTTAGCGTAGGCAAAGTCAGGTTTAAAGTCCTTACCATCGACTTTAGTAGAAAAGGCTACGCTCGATGTAGTTGTTCCTGTTCCTGTCCCCTGTTGACTTGGCGTAACGCTGTCGTCATTTTTTTTGCTGCACGATGTTAATCCAATGATAGCTGAGAAAACCAGAATTGATGCGATACGTAGTGTTTTCATGATTGAAAGCGAATGTTTTTGTGTTTGAAAAAGAGATGGTTTGTTGATGAAGCGGCTGTTGATACGTTCAGCCGTCTATTACTTGAATGGTACGTTGAACCGACCTTCGGTGATGGTGCGTTTAACGGTGCCTTTGTCATTATAAGCCGTGAACGAGAACGTACCTTCGACGTTAGTTGTCGTCATTTTGGTTATCGTAACAGTACCTTCGCCGGGCTCTACACGGGTTGAGAATGAATCATTGCCGCTACCAAGCGAGAATCCACCGTAATTAACATAGCTTAATTTGTGGGTACCAACCAGTGCTGCATAAGGCAGGCCAATAAACACTACGTCACCGGTTTTGCTGTCGAGGCCATAGATGCCGTAATAACCATCATTGCCCGGCATTACTGCTTTGCTGTATACCAAATCAGGCATATAATCTTTGCCGTCAATTTTGGCCACGAAGCCTGTTGTAGCCAGAGCCGTTGTGGTCGATGTTGTGGTCGCAGTTACCGGGGCAGTCGTCGTATTTGTTGTTGGGGTGGTTGTTGTTGGGGTGGTGGTTTGTGTCGGAGCAGGCACTACATCGTCGCCTTTTTTGCTGCATGACGTTAAACCGATGATTCCAGAGAAGGCGAGGATTGCTGCTACGTGTAAAGTTTTCATGATTGAAAAGAGAATGTTTTTGTGTTTGAAAAAGTAAAAAGTTAGATCCGGTTTTAAAGATGATTCAGTCGCCTGAGTCAGTGAAGGAAGCCGTTGTTTGGTGTCTGTCCTTGTTTGACGATTCAAAGCTACTACGTCCGAAAAGCGGATATCGGAGAGACTATACAGGAGGAGCGCTCGGCTTTAAAAGCGGTGGAAATGGGGCTAAAACTGGCGGAATTCAGAAAAGTGAGCGAGCCTGAAAATAGAACCGCCCGATACGCTGGGCGTATCGGGCGGTTGGTGATATTAAAGCGGTTTTGCTACGTTAGGGCTTTGGTTCGCCTTTCGACGTACTGCCGCTGGCTGGAGCCAGTGAGTTAATCCAGGCGGCAATCTTCAATGCATCGGCTTTGGGAACCTGCGGCATCGGTGGCATTTCGGTCGAATAATCGGGCCAGTTTTGTGGTTTCGGGCTGTAAATCAGATCAACAATCTGGTCGTTTGTGTATTTCCGTTTTGCTACGTCCGAAAAAGCGGGGCCAACCTGACGTTTGTTCGCCTGATGGCAGGCAGCGCAGGTATGGCGTGTCAATAAGCCTTTTACTTCTTCGTAGGTTGGCGCTTTTGCCATCGTTACGGCCTGACCTTCCACTAGTTTTGGCTTACCGCCTTTAGTAGCAGGTGCTTTTTTTGTACCCGTAGCAGGAGCAGCCGTAGCTGCGGGCGCCGGAGTATTCGCCGAATTTTTTGTGCTCACTTCGCCTATTGCCAATTTCTGACCGTCGGGAATGTTGTTGAGCGTATAATACGCAATCGGATGCACGATCGAGTAAGAACCCTCGGTTGCCCGAACGCCATCAAGCGTGAGCTGATGGATGTAATATTTTCGAAGATTATCGACGATGATACGCGCTTTCAGACCGTCGTCCGAAACTTTCACCCCTTTCAGCGTCAACGCTTCTTTATTGATGGTTGGGCTGCCATATACCGAATGGTATTTATACAGGAAGCTTTCAACCCGATACGACGCTAGATCTTCGGCTGATTTCCGGTCAACGGGTTTGGTGAATTCGACTTCAAAACCGTCGGGCATCGCTTTTACGGTACGCATTTCAAACGGAATAGCTCCGTTCCAGGCGAGCCGTTGTAGCCCTTCGTTCGCTTCACCAGCCGAACCCCAGCCCCGGTTGGTTTCGCCCACAAACAGTGACCCGTCTTTGGCGAACGCCATACGTAGCACGCCCGACCGGAAACCGTTCCGGAACTCAATAGCACCTCCCTGATATTCGCCGTTTACTTTTTCCATAAACACGCGCGAGATTTTGCTCATGCCCTGGTCGCCTACGAGCAGTTGACCCGAAAATGGACCGAATGCGCCTTGTGGAATCTCCAGAATTTCAGAGTTCGAAATACCCAGAATTCCGTGTGGCAACCAGACTGCTGGCGTCTGAACATCTACACCCGGAAACTTGTCTTTCATCTGATACAACAGATTTGGCGTTTCATTCACTACGTTCTCCGGTTTGATAGCCCGGCCGTTTTCATCGCGACGACGACGTTCATCAATCGTTGCGTTGAACTGCTCAGCAGTCAGTTTCACTGGCGAATTAGCGGCACCTGTCCAGCGAAGTCCCGCCGGGTGACCGATAAACGCACCTTTCTTTACGTGAACAACACCGCCCGAACCCATCCAATCGCCCTGATTATCAGCATAGAATAGTTCATTATCGTAAATACCTAGACCGGCTGGCGACCGCATACCCGTTGCCCAGGGCTGCATCGTACCGTTTTCGGTGATTTTCATCGTCCAGCCGCGCCAGGGGACCCGGCTTTCACCCCGCCACCATTCTTCGTCGCCAAACGCTACGTTGCCCGTTACGAAAAACTGACCATCGGGTGCAATCTTCGGCCCGAAGCTGTATTCGTGGTAATGCCCCGATAATGGCCAAGCGTAAATTGTTTCAAACACATCGGCTTTACCATCGTGGTTCGAATCGACAAGCTTGGTGAGTTCACCCCGTTGTGCACAGAAAAGCGCACCGTCGCGGTTGGTAAGCCCAAGAATCTCGTGCAGACCCGACGCAAATTTGCGGAAGTACGGTTTGCGACTCGTCGGGTTCTCAACGATCCAGACATCGCCCCGGCGGGTTGCTACGCCCAGATCGCCGTTGGGTAATACGGTCAGTCCGCCAACTTCAAGCAACGTGCCTTCGGGGGCCGTCACTTTCAAAATCTTGAAAAAATCTTCCTCTTTGGGCGATTCCTGCGCCTTTGCTACGATACAGCTGGCCGCCAGAAAGAGGGTAGTTAATATACGTTTCATGTTGAATGTCAATCAGGAATGGATAACGTAGCATACAATGGAAATCTAAGTTTCCTATTGGTCATTAGTACGTCATCAATTATTCATTAAAACAATATTGAATAAGCCACTTTCCCTTTTACAGGTACAATCAGTTCCTGACGCCCGTTCGATTCCCGAATTGTGGGTTTGGCTCCCGCTACGTCGTCAATACGTACATACGCCTGACCGTCGACCAGATACAGGCCGTTTTCCAGTGCGCTGATCGTGCTGCCACTAACTAATCGGGCATAAAAATCGGCGGGTGGGTTGGCAATCGTGATTTCGCGCTGAATGCCTTTGCCTTCGTTAATTACCCGAATCTTGTCATCAATAGACGCGCCGAAGCTCTGATATTTGAACGTAGGACGGTCGTTTTCATCCAATACGTATCCCTTCGGGCGATAGTTGGAACCCGTTGTGTCGGTAGGCCAGTTGGTCTGTGGCGAGGCCAGTTTCGACACGGAGAATACCGGCGCACCGAACCGTTGTACCATGCCCATTGGCCGCGAAGAACCGTCACCACGCTCATGCCACATCGGCGTAGCGTCGAGGAACATACCGCGCCACACCTGCACCACTGCCCCTTTGTCGAGGTCGTAGGTGTAATGAATTTGTTCAGGGCTACCGACTGATACGGCATGGGTGACACGTAGCGTACGGCCCTGCGTGTTTTTCTCGCCCGGCATATCCATGAAACTACGTAGCATGGTGTTCGTAGACGCATCGACCATGATCGGATCAACTTCTTCGCCGGTGCCACTTGCGGCATCGCTGATAACGTATTCACGGATGCCCGGACCAGCAACAGTGAGCCCTAAGCCTGGCTGTGCCCAATCGACAAATTTGGCGTAGAGCAGTTCAAAGGGCAAGTCGCCTTTGGGTAACGTAGCCTGACCGCGCGCATTCCATTCGCTTGGCGAAATAACCGTCTGGTTATTGATTTTCATGGCACCACCACCACCCGGAACCCCCAGATTGAATTTGTATTCGCCCGGTTCCGACACACGTAGCGTACCGGTGTAGCGAATCAGGAATTCGTTTGGAATTCGGCTCACCGACGACGAAAGCACCGTAGTGGTACCTTCCGATTCGGGTGCCGTTTTATCGTATTCCGGCTCTTTCTGGAACTTGCCTTTATAAACGGCGTATTTCAGATTGAGCAATTCGGGGCGGGGTTTGTCGTACGATACGTAGCGGATGTTACGGAACGCTACGGCACCGTGATCGCCCTGGAGCATGAGCGGACCAACCGCTTTTTCATCGTTGAAGCCAGCCGCGCGGGTTGGGCCGGTTAGCTCTACGTTCTCATGAATGACAACGCCATTCAGTTCGACACGTATCATCCGGGCGTTTTCGGTTTTCTGCCCGTTGGCGTTGAATCGGGGAGCCTGAAACGAAATTTTCAGATGTTGCCATAAACCCGGTGCCCGACTGGCATTCTGGCGAGCCGGATGCCCTTCGTAGCCATCCTGAAATTCGGGCCGTTTTGGGTCCCAGCGTTCGTAAATCGACCCATTATCAACGATACGTGGATTGCGGACGCCCCAGCTATCGTAGAGTTGCACTTCGTAACGTCCCTGCAAATACACGCCTGAGTTCGATTTAGTCGCCATCATGTAGTCGAGTTCAAGGTCGACATCGCCATGTTGGAGATTGGTGAATAGGTTGTATTTGTATGGATTTTTTGGATCGGCGGGCGCTTTGTCGAGCGGAATATTGGCCAGCACACCGGTTCCTTTTTCAGGAACGAGCAGGTTTTGTGTGTTGAGATCAGCCCGAATATTTCCGACGATGCGCCAGTTCTGGGTAGCTGGTGTAAAGGCACTTAAATCGTTGAGAACGATTGGCATACCGGGCGATGGAGCCGGTTGGGCCAGTGCCACTCCAATACTAGCAGCCCAGCCAATGGCCAGAAATCCGCTGAATCGGAGTAGTGTAGAGGAATGCTTCATACGTTATACCAAATGTTTTGGGGGCGAAAATTACATTTTTTCCCTGTAAAAGTCTGTCAAAAGACATTTGCCCTATCTTTGGGAGTTTTCCGATAGAATAATATTAACCCGGTTCATTTTCCATGAAAAACGTACAGTTACCGCTTGCCATTTGTCTGGCTACAGTTTGCCTTAGCTACACGAATAAAGCACTAGCCCAAACCGAACCTAATAAACAAACTCCCCAATCGACCGAGATCTGGGAACCCGTTCCTCCCGTTGTGACGCCGGGTGTACATTCGGCCAACACATCAGGTACAACTGCTCCTTCGGACGCTATCGTTCTTTTCGACGGTAAGAATGCCGATCAGTGGGTAGCTAATAAAGGCTATAACCCAACCAACAGCACCGATCCGCTCCAATGGCCTGTGCGCGATGGCGTTCTGTATTCGTCGAAAACCTCATCGGCTAAAACCAAGCAGGAATTTGGCGATATGCAGTTGCACATTGAGTTCCAGACACCTTCGAAAGTTGAAGGAAACGGTCAGGGACGCGGAAACAGCGGTATCTTCCTGCAAGGTCGTTACGAGCTTCAAGTACTCGATAACTACGAGAACCCAACATACGTGAATGGTATGGTTGGTTCGATCTACAAGCAGGCGATTCCGCTGGCAAACCCAAGCCGCAAACCCGGCGAATGGCAGTCGTACGACATCATCTACAATGCGCCTAAGTTCAACAAAGCGGGTCTGATGCTGGAGCCAGCTTTTGTAACGGTACTGCTGAACGGTGTATTGGTGCAAAACCACGTAGCGATCAGAGGTACAACCGAATACATAGGTTACCCCAAAGTTGTAGCACACGGCAAAGGCCCCCTCATTCTGCAAGATCACGGCAACCCAGTTGGATTCCGCAACATCTGGGTGCGGGAGTTGTAGTGTAATGGATAATCGGTAAAAATGAATAGAACGTTTTAGAGGTCTATTCATTTTTACCGATTATCCATTATGTTTATAACACCTCTCGCTTTTTATCAAACGTATATTAGCTACACTCTACCAAAAGTGCTAGTTAAAAGTAATCGATATGATGGCAACAAGGACCTATCTGCCAACATATTCAGATAAATTCCCAGCGTATGCGCTGGCAATTTATGAATCAGCCGACTCATCAAACTCCAGGCTGATTTAGCTCGAGTTTAAACTACATTGAAGTGGTCACTCAACTGGGCATTGGTCGTCTGACTCAATTGGCGAAACTGAGCTAGAAAGGCTTTCCAATACTTGGGTTACTCGCTTGATTCAATTGGTACAATAATCTGATAATCCACCGGATGGGTAAGGCGTTTAAGCAACCCCACATACCCTTTGTCAGTGCCAATCACAATTCCAGATCGATACGTTTCTAGTAATTCACTGGCATTACGTCATGATGACTGCCTAAAGCCAACACAAAATAGGCAATAATAGAATTGCAATAGTACACTAGAGGATTTTTCAAGCAGTTATTGAGCTGGTGAAAAATACGGTTCGCATTGAAAAGGAGTTTAGTAGTCAAACGCTGAATGTTTCCACCGACGCAACCCTCAATACATTCAAATGTAGTCAACTTTGCGTGGTGGCGCGTTTCAAAATCAACATGATTAACTATCTCACATTTGAGCGTTTTGAATCGGATCGATTTCTATGATTCAGGCAACAATCGGGCAATAAAAACTGATCCAACCTATCTGAGTTTCTTTGAGTTTTTTTGACGCTGGCAGATCCGCATGTGATTTAGCTGCCGGGGCAGCTTTGCTATTTCGTTGTCGCCATTTACTAATTCTGCCGAATCAATGCCCAGTTCTTCGGCCGCTTTGCGAACCGAACCTTTTGCGTAAGACAAATCGACCGATCTGCCGGTACGGGGCCATCTGTCTGAAGAAACGTGCCTTTGCATAGTAAACATAGCTCAGCCTAAAAAATTCCTTCTCCCTTCAGTCAAACGTAGCAAGTCCAACCTTGGTGTGCTACTAAACACAAGAGTTATCAGCCTTTTATTTCGAGCAAAAAACAGCCAATGGTGCCTTTGTTGATGACCTTATTCTCTTTCTGCGTCTGATTAGATGAGGCTAGGCAACACTCAATACTAAGCTGTACCGGCTTAGGGGAACGAAGATACTACTGGCTTTGGGAGACCTAGCCATAGGTTGTGTATCTCTCAAACGGCTCTGTGGAAAAGTCAGTATCTTTGAAATCAGACACTTATGACGTTTCTATTAGTCCATCAAGTTCAAACGCAGCATTCAGGCTTATTTCAGTCGTGGTTTTGCCGTTGATTTATTTCAATTGTTTTTGAATGATTGAAAATGGGAGAAATAAGACCTATAAAGATAGTTCTCAACATGAAAAAGCTAATTATTTGCGGAACTGGCTCTCATGCCGAATTGGTTCATGCTTATTTTGAAAAAGATTCAAACTATGATGTAACGGCATTTACTGTAGAAAAACAATACTTAACAAAAACACAACTTCTTGGACTCCCTGTGTTTCCATTTGAAGAAGTTGAAGAGTATATTTCTCCCGACGAGGCTGATATGTTTATAGCTATTGGCCCATATAAGCTAAATAATATATTGGAGAATTTTTGTGAGCGAGCAAAAGCTAAAAATTATCAGTTGGCCACTTATTATACTCGTGGGAGTAATAACTTTTTCGTACCTGATTTTGGGGAAAATTGTTTTATTGATCACGTTAGCCAGTTTCATCCTTATGTTAAGGTTGGAAAAGGGGTAACAATGCTTGGATCACAGATTGGCCATCATTCAACAATAGGTGATTATACTTTTATTTCAACCTCAATAATAGGAGGTAATGTAGTTATCGAAGACCATGTGTTTATTGGTATTGGTAGTATTATTAAATCTAACGTGCGTATCGGTAAAGGGAGTTTTATTGGCATGGGTTGTACAATAAATAAAGACGTAGAACCCTATTCTGTTTACAGTGAAACAGGAACACCTGAACGGAAGGGTCTGGACTCAAGGAGGATTAACTTTTTTTAGTATATAAGAAAAATATAGATATGAATTCAATAAATATACTGTTCATTGCCTTTGGTGACCAAACGGGTGCAAATACAGCATTGATAAAGTTAGCAGAAGCTTTACATAAAAAAGGGCATAATGTTCAGGTTTTAGTACGTGATAAAACAGAATATAATCCCATAGTAAACCAATTGCCTTCAAGAAAAAATTTTGTAGCAGAATTGGGTTTAGTTGTTGATGAGTCTGGAAATAAAATAAGGATTAAACGAGATGAGAAATACCTCTTCAATTCAATAAATGAAGAAAATTCATTTCAAGATACTGATATCATTCTGAGTTATCTTCGTTATAATCCTCATATTATTTTTGTAGGTATTACTTTTGATTTTCTTACCTCTACAGACATTTTAAAACTTGCTACCGCTACAAAAGCTACTGTATACAATGTAGCTGTCGATATGAATCATTTCACAGGCGGCTGCCATTTTGCCTGGAATTGTGAAGGATATAAAAAAGGTTGTGATACGGTTGATTGTCCTGCAATTTTAGAAGATAAGTATAAACAATTAGCTGCTAGGAATTTTCGAATAAAGAAAAATAATATTCAAAAAGGTGATTTCAAGATTTTAGCAGGAACTGAATGGACTCATAAGCAAGCTAGGGAATCATTTCTGTATAAAGACCAAAGTAATTTTTTTAATATTTCAGGAGTTGTAGATACAGATATTTTTAATCCTGAGAAAAGAGATATTGCTAAAAAAATCTTCAATCTTGATAATAATAAATTTTATATATTAGCAGGATCCGAAAATACATTCGATGAACGAAAAGGTTACGTGTATTTTGTAAAAGCTATCAATCTATTTTGGGATAAGTTAACACCCGATAAACGTAAAAAAGTAGAAATATTGTCCGTTACCAAAATTTTGGATAATAAAACCTATGATGCAATAAATTTTTCAAAAAAACTGATTCCATTTGTTAAAGATGAACGACTTTTAGCACTCTTATATCAGGCTGCAGATGTATATGTAAACTCGTCTTTAGAAGATTCTGGTCCTTCGATGTTAATTGAGGCTATGGCATGCGGAACCCCCGTTGTATCGTTTGACATGGGTGCTGGCCGAGAATTTGTCAGTAATGGGAAAACAGGCTATGTAGTAAATAATAGAGATGCGGAAGCACTTGCTGAGTCTCTTTTAAAAGTTTTTGATGCCACGCCTGCCCACCGCTTAAATATGGGCACAAATGGACATACTTTGGTTTTAGAGAAAGGCTCTATAATTAAAGCACTTGAAACGGTAGAAACTATTTTTGCGCTAGAAATAGCACAAAAAAACTTTATTCAGAATATCAAATCTATATCAGTTGCTCTATGTACTTATAATGGTGAAAGATATATCTCGGAGCAATTAGATAGTATTATATATCAAAATTTAAGACCTGATGAAATAATTATTTGCGATGATAATTCTACAGATGATACGTTAAAAATTCTGAATGTATATAAAAGTAAGTTCCCTGAACTAATAAAGATACATACTAACGAGACACGGATAGGTTTCGTGAAAAACTTTGAAAAAGCTATTAACCTTTGTAGTAAAGAGATTATATTTTTATCTGATCAAGACGATATTTGGTTTCCCCACAAAACAGAAACTATTTTACGGCTTTTTAACTCTATGCCTCATATAGAAGCAATAAGTCATAATCTACAGATTTGTACTGATACAAAAGAACTAACTGACATCACAATGTGGGATACAATCGGATTTTTATATTTTTTAAAACAAACTTACGGCAACAAAGACTACCTTTTTCATTCTATATTTTTTGGAAATATGGTAACAGGAGCCTCATTTTGTATTAAAAAATCTGCTAATCGAATTGCTTTTCATAATGATATTCCCCATGTAATACACGATTATCAGATGGCAATTGACTATCTGCTAAAAGATAGTATTTATTTTCATGAAGAGTGTCTGGGTTTGTATCGACAGCATAATAGTCAACAAATTGGTGCTGTATTAGATAAGGTTATCCAACATACCAGAGCTATTAAAATGTATTACGAATTAAATAATCCTTTATGGAATTTATTGTACATTAGAAGCAGGATGAAGACTGAAACGGTTTTCCAATATTTGAAAATAGCGCAGAATGTGAAAATTGATAAACTAATTAAACACAGAATCAATAAGAATATAGTAAACTTATTTAAACCACTAAACTGGAAAAGCCAATTTGTATATATTGTGAAAATTATTTTTGGAAAAATGAAAATGTTTTTTGTGGGAATTAGAGAATGAAATGTTAGACTTTTTGTAAAATATAATAATTGAATACTAAATTGATCATATTCTGCATTTTTTTTGAATATTTATAACCATTTAAATGTCT
This sequence comes from Spirosoma daeguense, assembly GCF_054776875.1. NCBI lineage: Bacteria > Pseudomonadati > Bacteroidota > Cytophagia > Cytophagales > Cytophagaceae > Spirosoma > Spirosoma daeguense. Next base: position 835,857 of record NZ_BAAHBF010000004.1, on the reverse strand, counting down.
GGTATATATTGTCACTAGTATATAGTATCCTATAGATAATTTTTTCAAAAAAATTCATTTTTTTTCTTATTTCTATTTTTTCTTTCTTGAGATTTGTCAATGCTCTCTCAATGTCAGGATGCAAATCAGTATAATGTTGTATTTTATTTAGTCTTTTATTAATGTACCAATATTTTATCGATAGATTAGTACTACTATAATAGCTATGAGGGGAAAAATTAATAGGGCGCGCTAGTTTTAGTCCGCTGTTTTGATTTCTGTGCAATCTATAATCAATTAAACATTCATCTAAAATACCTAACTTGTTTTTGGATGAGTAATCCAAGGCTAAAAGATAGTCATGAAGAAAAAACGGAATTTTTGTATATTTCTCCACCATGCCACTGATCGGTATATGAACTTTTTCTTTAGGATGTCTTATGGCTAATGCAGCACCCGTTACTACGTTGTTATAATATAATAAATACCAGGATAGTTTTTCTGGAATTCTGAATTCTTTATGAAAAAAGAACATATCCCACATGGTTTGATTCAGAATTCGTCCCTTTAACATAATCCTTAAATCATGAAAAACAGCCTCCTTGTCGTTATTATTTTTAAAAAAAAGAAGTGTTTTCTCAACTTTTGTATTATGCCATATATCATCTTGATCTGCTAGAAATATTATATCCTTTGTGCAGGTATTTATTGCCTTTTCGAAGTTTTTAATTAAACCAAGTTTATGATTATTTATAAAAAATTTTATAATTGGTGAATAAATTTTTACATATTCTTTAATAATTTCGACTGTGCGATCAGTTGATCCGTCATCACAGATAACTATTTCATCTACCGTGTGTGATTGGGATAATATACTGTCAAGTTGTTGTGAAACATATTTTTGACCATTGTATGTACATAGCGCGACTGAAGTAGTCATAAGAATGCAAATTTTTATAGAAGTAGTATAAAAATATATATCTAGTAAATACTTTTATACTAATAGTCTGATTATTACTGTATGGGTGAACCTATTATATGTCTGCTGATAATTTTATAAATACTCATAACCTAATACCTAAGACATATTGTGCTCAGATCCGTCACAAAAAATGGAGTTAGTCATTATTTATCTGCTTGTGGGCTAACTCATTTTTTGATTATATATTTTACAGACTATCGTTGACGATAGCCACTCCTGAGTGAGTCAATCGATGATAGAAAGTTCTCTAGTAGTGAAAACGTTAGTGTTTTCTAGAACTGAAAAGGCACCTTTAATTTGTGAGCCACTTAATAAGACCCTCGGCGATTTGTCAGGGGCTTTTTTGTATCATTGCTCACCAATTGATAATCAGCGTATGCGCCTTATTTACCCGCTCTTTTTTCTGTTACTCTTCCTATGTTCGGCCTGTTCAACCACTACCGTTTATATTGTCCGTCATGGCGAAAAGGTTAGCGAATCCGACACCACTCATCTAACGGCAGCAGGTCATGCACGGGCCGAAGCACTCGCCAACGTATTGGCATCGAAAGGAGTCGATTCCATTTTTACGACACCGTATCGGCGTACCCGCCAAACGGCTGAACCCTTGGCGCGTCGGCTTAATATAACAATGGTTGATTATGCCGCCCGGCCGAATGACGGTATCGTGAAACGTATTGGAGCGATACGTAGTAAAACTGTGCTCGTTGTTGGCCATAGCAACACCATTCTGGATATCGCCAAAGGATTGGGCACGCATCCAACGATGAACACCATTGCATCAGGTGATTTCGATAATCTGTTTCGCGTACAGATTCGGCGTGGACTGTTTGGCAAATCGACAAAACTTTCGGAAACAACTTACGGGCAGCCAACACTCCCGTAGCGTGACGAAATTCCGTTTTCAACGGTCTTAGTCCATAAAATAACGTATTCTAAAATCATGCAAATGCAGTATTGATGGAGGTACCGACTGAATCTACCTTTGTTTCGTAACTGCGCAGTTCTTCGACTTATGAAATCAGTACATAGTATCGGATTGACCTGTCTGTTTTTTCTGAATCTGCTGACCGTACACGCGCAGGAGATTCGGGCCGCTGGCGATAAAATGCCTGTGGTACAAAAAGCCGTTGCCGTCACACCCAATAATTATAAAGGTCGCCAGATTGCTATTGGTAGTGGTGGTGGTGTTACGGGTTTTTCTACGATGTATTACCTATTCGAAGACGGAAAACTCTTTGGACGACGCAGCCGTGACACTACGTTCACTTTTGTTGCTCAGCAGACTTTACCCAACACAAAAAAAGTCTTCGCTACGTTCGACGAGAAGTGTAAAATAAAAAAGACCAAATTCGATTATCCTGGCAATACTTACAAATTTGTGCGATGGAAAAAAGGGAAAGAAGCCTATATCGTTACCTGGGGCGAACCCGGTAAAACGGTGCCGCCAAACTACCCTAAGTTTTACGATTCGTTCATGGCCATGATTCCGGCTTCGCTACGTCTGAAATAGGGAGTTATAACGCGGGCATTTTGTCTGTACAATAAACGATACGGCGGACATTCTGTCCGCGTTACAGTCTTTTTCATGAAAACACCACTATTATTAATAACCGGCCTTTTGCTAACGTCTGCTACGTTGGCACAGCAGCCCGTAAGCGGCTTTGCCCGCAAGCAGAAAACCGATGCGGCTGATGCTGGTCTCACTCAGCGACTGAACGCTACTGTTGTGGCACCACCTACCAACAAGATCGGACGTAATACGTTGTTGGCAACGGGTGTAGAACAGCCTTCGCCAGAGCCATTGCGGTTACGTATTGTGCGTGATGGTGCGACTGATCTGCCTATTTTTATTGAGCGTAAAATGAGTGCGGCAGCCGCTGCCAGGGCCAGAAAAAATAGTGGTGCTCGTATGTCGGCAGCGGCTGCTACGTCAACTACGTATCAGTTTATGAGTCAGATACGTAGCTTGCTGAAAGTCGAAAATCCGGCAGCGCAATTTGCGGTAGGACGTACCGAAACCGACGAACTCGGGCAAATGCACCTGCACCTGAACCAGATGCACCGGGGTATCCCCGTACTTGGTGCCGAACTGGTAGCGCACCTGACCGACGGCAACGTAACGGTTCTGAATGGGCGTTATCAGTCAGTGCCGGAAAACCTGTCGACAATGCCGAAGCTGGCGCTGGCCGATGCGTCGGAAAGGGCGTTGAGCGATGTTCGGCGAGAGGTAAAAGTGCGTTCGTTCGGCGATAATATTCTGAAACTGAAATCGACGGAGGGCGAACTATGTGTGTTCACACCCGAAAAAGGAGAAGCTAAACTGGCGTATCAACTCACGGTACGTCCGAATATGCTCGACCGTTGGGAGTACGTTATCGACGCGCAAACGGGCGAAATCCTTGATAAATACAACCATACCTGCTCGTTTGTCGGACCAATCAGAGCTACTGCCCGCGATTTGAACGGTACAAACCGGACGTTTCAATCCTATCAGCATACCAATGGTACGTATTACATGATCGATGCCTCGCGGGCGATGTTTAAGAATACGTCGAAAATGCCAGACAATCCGCTGGGAGGAATCTGGACGGTTGATGCGAAAAATACATTCGGCGACAAACAGGAAATCTATCAAATTACCTCAACCAACAACACCAACTGGACGCCAACGGCGGTTTCGGCGCATTATAACGCAGGACTTGCTTACGAATATTACCTCAATACGTTTAAGCGGAACGCTCTCAACGGCAACGGCGAAACTATTGTATCGATTGTGAATATGCCCGACGATGACGGTAAAGCGATGGACAATGCCTACTGGAATGGTAAAGTGATGGCCTATGGCAATGGAAAACTACTAAAACCGCTGGCAGGAGCACTGGACGTAGCAGGTCATGAAATGACTCATGGCGTAATTCAGAATACGGCCAATTTGCAATACAAAAATCAGTCGGGGGCGATTAATGAATCGATGGCCGACGTATTCGGCGCCATGATCGACCGCGACGATTGGCGGCTTGGCGAAGATGTGGCTACCCCTCAGGTACTGCCTTCAGGAGCCTTACGTGATCTCTCGAATCCGAATCAGGGCGGTAAAGCAAAAGATCCGAATGGTTACCAGCCGGCTACCATGTCACAGTTTGATAATACGACCGAAGATAACGGTGGGGTACACATCAACAGTGGTATTCCCAATTTTGCGTTCTTCAAATTCGCGTCGGCTATTGGCAAGGATAAAGCCGAGCAGGTTTATTATCGCGCCCTGACCAACTATCTGGTACGTACGTCGCAATTTCTGGATCTGCGGCTGGCGGTTATCAAAGCCGCTGGCGATCTCTATGGAGCCAATGGCACTGAGGTGACGGCGGCTAAAAGTGCTTTTGATGCGGTAGGAATTACCGATGGAACCCAAACACCCGGCAAACAGCCCGACGTACCCGTTGCTACAGGTCAAGATTTGTTGTTATTGACTGAAACCACCAGCTCTGCAAAACTGTATTCGACCGTAGTTGGAGTTACACCGGCCAAATTCGATCAGAAATCACAGCTTGGTCTGAAACATCGCCCCAGCGTGACCGACGATGGCAAGTTTGCTTACTACGTAACGAGCGATAAGCGTATCCGGGCGGTAAATCTGACAGGTACGGCTTCAGAAACCGTTATTTCGAACGAAACCGTCTGGAGCAACGTAGCCATATCGAAAGATGGTACTAAACTAGCTGCGCTGACCGATGCTCAGGAGCCATCTATTTACGTATATAGTTACGCCAAACGGAAATGGACAACCTTTAAGCTGTACAATCCGACGTATACGCAGGGCGTTTCAACGGGCGATGTGCAGTATGCCGATTCGTTTGAGTGGGATTTTACAGGCGAAAATATTGTCTATGATGCTTACAACTCATTGAAAAACAGTTCTGGTGGTAGTATCAATTATTGGGACGTGGGCTTTATCAATGTCTGGAACAACAAGGTGGCTGACTTTGCCAGGGGCGATATCGAAAAACTGTTTACCGGTCTGGAAGAAGGAGAGAGTGTGGGTAACCCCTCGTATTCGAAAAACTCGCCCGATGTAATCGCTTTCGACTATGTAAACGATAATGATAATAGTTACTACGTAGTGGCCGCTGACCTGAGTACGGGTTCGCTAAAACTAGTTTATGAAAACAATACGTTAGGCTTTCCTAGTTATTCTCGTCTCGACAATCGGCTGGTATTCAGTACCGAATCTGGGTCTACAGAAAATATTTCGGGTATAAATCTGGGAACTGATAAAGTGTCGCCTTCGGGTACGGCAGCGGTGTTGTATACGGGTGCGAAATGGCCGGTCTGGTACACGCAGGGCAATCGAGTTGCTAAAACCAACCAAACCATTACGTTCGATGCCATTACCGACCGCTATTTCAATCAGGGCGATTTAACGCTACGTGCTACGTCGTCATCGAATCTAGCGGTTAGCTTTCAGGTTAAAAGCGGCCCTGCTACGTTGTCGGGTAGTACGTTGAAATTTACGGGCGTAGGTGCGGTTACGATCCGGGCTTTTCAGACAGGAAATGACCAGTTTGCTTCAGCAACCGACGTAGAAAGAACCTTTAACGTACTGGCTGTACTGGCTGCTGAACCGCTCTGGTCTGAGCTAATGGCGGTATACCCGAATCCGGTAAGCAATACGCTCACCGTCGAACTGCCGGGTACGGAAAAAATTGAAGAGGTTGCTGTTCGTTCATTGACGGGATCAATGGTGTTACAGCCATCCATCAAATCGCGCCAACGTACTGCTACGTTCGACGTCGGCCAATTACCTAAGGGTATGTATATTCTGCATATCCAGACGCCCAACGGCGCTGCCAGTCGGAAACTGGTGAAAGAGTAAAACTGGAATAACAAGTAACAAAAACGAGGTCCCGAAAGCTTACTACTTTTGGGGCCTCGTTTTTGTTAGGTAATCAGCGTAAATTAAGGTAACTCGTTATGTGTCAGCTGCGAAATGGGTAGATTTTGTCATTCCGACAGTAAGAGGAATCTCAAATTTCCCGTAATGTAAGCTTGAGATTCCTCCTACCGTCGGAATGACAAAATTTCTGCATGATTCTTATTGAATGATTGATAATGAGTGTCTAATTCGTGGCGAGTTTAATCGCTTGTTCGCTTGAGCTGGCTTCTACGATATTAGTACCCGTAAATCGACTCTTGAATTCATTGAACGCAACTTCTTCACCATCGACGATAAAGTGGTTAAATGATTTCTGAATAACGTCTATGTCGGTAGGGATCGAAAAGAAGGCGGTTTTTTTAGCAGCCTCAACCGGTGGTGGCGGAGGGGGAGTCTGGCTTTCGGTTTCATCTTCCATTACGAAGCGAATGGGTAAGTTATACTTGACGTTCACGATTTCGCCATTGTGTCGGGCGGGGCTCCAGCGAGGCATTGCTTTCACAACACGTACCGCTTCGGCATCAGCCCCAAAACCAATACCCTTTTCAATCTGCACGTTGGTAATTTCTCCCGTCTTTGTGACAACGAAGGAGACAAATACTTTACCTTCGACATGCGCTTTCTGTGCTGCTTCAGGATATTTCAGATTCTGCCCCAGAAACTCGCCCAGTTTTTTCATACCTCCGGGAAATTCGGGTTGCTCTTCCACAATGGTTAACACGTCGCCATTAATCACCGGACTTTTACGGCTTACGCCTTCTGTTGAAGCCAATGGTCGATCTTGCTCTGATTGTGTACACATGAGCAGACTCGCTGCCAATGGTAATGCCAGTACGTAGCCAAATAACGCCCGGCGGTGCGATGTAGGTTTTTGTAACATAACGATACGTTGTTTAAGGGTTGATTTAGAGGCAAAAGACGTAACTAGCGTGCTCGGTGCTACGTTGAGCGCGTAGGCTACAAGTTGACGCGGATAATCGGGCTGTGGAGTTTGCAAAACGGCACGGTCGGCCAGAAACTCATGCACTTCCTGCAAGGCACGTTTGTAGAAAATCAAGACCGGATTGAACCAGAATAGAGCCTGCACAACTTCCAGCAATACTACATCAACAGTATGGCGCTGGCGAATATGTGCTTCTTCATGACGTAGCAGTGCGTCGGGTTCGTTACGTGCATCAGCTTGGTTAAGAACCAGATATGTACCGAATGAGAACGACGGCGTTACGTTATCAACAAGGCGAACGAGTGTGTAGGCTTGTTTTTGTTCTGCTGCTCCCTGTCTGATTAAACGCATAACCAAACGCATGTTGATAATTAGACGGGAAACCATAAAAACTACGCCAGCACCGTATAGAATCCAGAGCCACTGTGCCGTTGTCAGCGCATACCAATCGGCGGGTTGACTATCGGTCCGTACTACGAACGTAGGTAGGGTCATTACACCTGTTGGCAATGCGCCCATCAGACTATTGGGTAGTTGAACAAACGGTAAAACCAGCGATGCCATGACCGAACCGAGCAGATACGCTCGATTCAGTCCGAAAAATGTATTCCGACGTAGGAGCAGAACGTAGCAACCGTAGAAAAGCAGTAAATACAGACTGGCGATCAGGAAATACGTAAGCGCGTTCATTTCTTTTTGGATTTGGTTGTTATCTGAATGACGCCGTATTTCCCTTTCTCGCCGTAAACAGCCGCCGACTCGCCTTTCAGGACATTGATGCTCTCAATGTCGTTAGGATTGATATCCAGCTTATTTTTTTCAGATACACCTTCTCTGGGTAACGCAGTGCCTTTCGGCATCTCAACGCCGTCGACAATAAAAAGTGGTTCGCCACCAAACGGATTTTGTGGAGGTCCGCTAATGGTTACATTGGGTTTTATGCCGGGTTGAGTCGCAGATGCTGGATTGACTGGCTCGTTCTGACTATCTGTTGCCGCAACGGATTCGGTTTGAGTAGATTCTGAGTTTGGTGAAACCTGCCCGGTACGTTTATCCGCTTTCTCCAGCGAAAACTGAATCGGCAGATTATACTGTACGTTTACCGGTCTTCCCTGCTGCTTACCAGGAGTCCAGTTGGGCATCTGGCTTACTACCCGTATGGCTTCTTCATCGCAACCACTACCGATTCCTTTCAAGACGCGCAAATCGCGAACGCTGCCTGTTGTCGATACTACAAATTGCAAGAATACACGTCCCTGCACTCGTTTCTGCCGGGCTTCTGCCGGATAGCGTAAGTTTTTGGCAAGATATTGACCCAGCGCCCGCATACCACCCGGATATTCGGGCTGTTGTTCGACAACCGTGAAGACGGCTCCGGTACTCGGCTGTGCTACTGTTTTTGCCTGAGAGGTTTCTTCGGAAGCAGGTTCAAAGCCCATTACGTGCACTGTATTTAACTCCGTGGCTCCCACCATCAGGCTAACCGTGATAGATGAACGACCATTGACAGGCACAATCTGCGTTTTATGGCCAACAAAGCTGAAAACCAGTGATTCATTTTTACCCACCTTTGAGAGAGTATATTTTCCATTGGCATCTGTCGATGTGCCGAGATTCCCTCCTTTAACAACAATCGATACACCGGGTAAGCCTTTTCCATCGGTTGCGCTGGTTACCACACCCGATACGGTGATACGTTCATCGGTCGCCTGGCTAATCATGGCCGTGATTTCCTCGCGGGCCGTTGTCATCGAAAGCAGCCCCAATGCCATTGGTATAACTAAAACGTATTTACCTAATGCCCAACGAGTAGTGGCTTTCTGGTGTAGCATCAGCACGCGTTGCTTGAGTAACGACGGATTGAAGAACCCATTGACCAACGTATCGGGCTGTGTACCAAAAGCGTAACCGACCAGAAAACGAGCGTAATTGGTAGGCTCCGAAACGGCTTTATCTGCCAGAAACTCATGCACCTGACGTAGCATTTTGTCGATGAGCCACAAGGTCGGACAGGCCCAGAAAATGGAACGTAGCAGCGACAGACTTAATACGTCGACACTGTGGTGCTGCCGGATATGAACTAGCTCATGGTCGATAATTGGGGTAATACTCGAATCTGCCGGATTAAGTATGAGGTAGCGGAAAAACGAAAAAGTAGGCACTTGTTTATTCTGTGGCTTCACCAGTACATAGTCTTCGTTAGGTTGCTGTGGCGACTGTCGAATGAAACGTAGCAGTTGACCGGTACGTAACAAAAGATGTAGCAGAAATCCTACAGCAATGAGGGCATAAGCGCCCATTGCCATGTTTTCCCAATTGATATCTGCCTCGGCAGCCGACGTAGCAATTGCCGAAACGGGCAACGTAATAACGCCAACCGGAACCGGCAAGGCGTCGACGGTTTGCGTAGGTAAGCTTACCAGTGGAAGCAGAAGCGAGAGCACAGCCGACAGCAGCAGATACGCCCGATTAAGGCCGAAAAACGTATGTCGACGTAGAAATAGCCAGTAGCAGCCTACAAACAGCAGACCGTAGAGGTTGGCTTTGAGGAAATAATCGAGCGTATTCATTGGTCTTTCTGTTGATTTAGGAGTTTAATAATTTCATCGGCTTCGTTGAGGCTGATGTTTTTATCCTTTACGAAAAATGACACCAGCTTCTTAAGCGAATTGTCGAAATAGTTGGCCATCAATTGCTCGGTCTGGAAACGTCGGTATTCTTCTTCGGTAATGAGCGGGTAGTATTCATGCGTTTTTCCATAGGCCGTATACCCCACCAGCTCTTTCTTCTCCAGGATGCGAATAATAGTCGAAACGGTGTTGTACGCGGGCTTGGCCGGAGGGTCCCCAGATTCGGGGAGTTCGGCCAGTACGTCTTTTACGAAGCCTTTTTTTAGTTGCCAGAGCACCCGCATGATTTCTTCTTCTGCTTTGGTTAGTTCGCGTATCGCCATGATTGGTTGTTTCGGTTCAGAATTAAATAGTAAACGAAAGTTATGACTAATGGTTTAGTTTTACAACTAATATGTTAGTTATATTTTTTGTGAAAAATAAAAAGCCCGCTTCCTGACTCAGAAACGGGCTTTTGAGAATAAATCAGTGACTTTTACTTCGCTAGCTTTCCTTCAAGCATTTTGATGTAATAACCGCCCACTACCGACCGGGCCTGAAAACCAACCTGCTTGGCATCAGTTGTTTCGTGCCAATCGGAAAGTGGAACGCGCGAGGTCGTTTCGTTTGCGTACCGCCAGACAGGTTTTACCAGCGCCTGAAAATCTTTTGGCGACTGCGCCAACGTAGCGGTCCACATAATCCAGTCTGATTTGGTGTAGGTTTTCCGGCTGTCGAGGGGCAGACCGTATGGTTCCTGTTTGGTCAGGTAATACGCAATTTCTGTCTGCGTAATTTCTTTCGGGAATATTCCCATGTTCAGCAGCTTATCCCACACCAGATTGTATTTCTGACTCCACGTGTCCGCCGAATTCTCAAACGTTAAATCGTAGTGTTTTTTAGCCGATGATGTTTTATCGAGGGCTAGTTGCTGCCATTTAAGTGCCATTTCTTTTGCCGTTTTCTGATAACTGTCGGCGGTGGCTTTGTCGCCAAGCATACCTGCCAACTGACCATAAGCGGCAATGCCCAGAATAGCTTTTACCGACAGATTAGCGTTACGGGCAATATGTCCCGCAAAATCATCGGTGCAGAGTTGATTCGCTGGATCAAAACCATCTTTTTTCAGATATTCGACCCACGTAGTGAGCGTTTTCCAGTGTTGTTTGGCATAGTTCGCGTTACCTTCGGCTTTGGCAATAGCACCCGTCAGAATGAGCATGTTCCCTGATTCTTCAACCGGCATATCCTCGCCATAAGTTTGTCCGTTTGCCAATGGATACGTACCTACGTCGTGAGCCGCAAAAGGCTTGGTCCACCGACCACTCTCCGAATAGTGGAAAATGGGTTCCATCATACCTTTCAGCAACGTGGTATTATAGAGTAGGAAAAGCGGAGCCGATGGATACGTTATATCGACAGTGCCGATAGAACCGTTCGAGAAATTTTCTTTCGATAAAAAGAGCACTTCACCTTTGGGTCCAGCCACAATTTTGTGGGCAGCAATCGCTTGTCGATAAGCCAGCACGCACAAATCGGCATATTCTTTACCGCCCGCTTTCTGCGCATCGGCCCGAAGCTTGGCGTCGAACGTAGTAGATTTCTGGCGCAGTCGGTTGTAGTCGGTTTCGGCAGTTTGCAATAGTTCGCCCATGCTGACTTTGCCCGTTTTGTTCCACCAGGGCCGCAGATTCTGCTTGAAATATTGAACCGAATACAGATCATCGTAGCCAAGTAGTACGTGTCGGGTTGCTGGGCTTGTTACGTTGTTGAAGTTCAGTACAGCAGCCATCGCTACGTCGACTGCCGCACGAGCGGGTAATTTTGCGCCCGGAGCCGGTAGCTGACCTTTGCTGACGAATGCTTGTTTGAGCGCACTGGCTAATCCTGAAGTTGTCTGATTGCCAGTTTGTTGCGGAGCCGCCAGATACGCATAGCCCCAGTCGATACGTACGTTATCACCCTTGCGACCCAGAACAGGCTGTGCTTCGGTACCAACAACCTGATACGTCAGTCCGCCCGTTTGCGCCACTTTTGTAATCACTTCCTGCCCGATGGTGTTGGTCGCCACCGTACCCGATTCGCTGAAAAACACCTGAACCGCGTGGGGCTTACCATCCGTCGACCGAACATCGAACGTAACGTAGCTGATGGGTCGAGCCACTACGTTCAATTCGTCAAGCAACAGGGGCGACAGAAAATTAACCGACAAATTAACCGGGCCAGCCGTAAACGTATATTTTGTTTGTGTGGCCGATACCGTTACGTCGGTTTGGGCGGCTGGCGTAATCGATGACAACGTAACCGGATTGACGATACCAACGTCGATAAATGAACCGCCCCGAGGACTGATGCAATGTACGGCCAGTACGTTCTTGCCTGTTTGTAACGCTTTCTGACCAGCCGCCGAAAGTGGCAAATAAATATGCTCGTGGATGTAGCCTTTTTTGTCCAGAATTTCGGTGCCGTTCAGGTAAACCACTACGTCATCGTCGTGGTTGAGGGCGAGCAATAAATTAGCAGGATTTGCTTTTCCATCATACGTAAATTCCCGACGGAAGTAGATGCCCTCTTTCATCGTTTCGCTGTTGACCCATTTGGTTTTGGCGTCGGGTGTATCGCCGAACGGACCTTGCCCCGAAGTCCACTTGTTATCGTCGAAATCCGATTTTTCCCAGCCTTTTTCGGGCTTGTCCATCGTATATCGGGCTGTGAACGGTTTTACTTCGCCCGATGGCAGAATCGGTTCATAGGTAGTGGGTACCGCTCCCAGAAACTGATATGATTTCCCATCGACTCGGATAATTCCTTCCAAAGACTGCGCCTTACCGGTCCAGTGGCGCGTGGGCGAATCGGTCAATTTATCGGTATTGCTCCAGAGGCTGAAATACGGGTCGTGGGTAATGAGTGGATACGCAGGTGGACGTAGTGTTTGCGCGTAAGTGTGGCCGAATGCAAGTGAAAGCAGAAGAAGGCCAGACGAACGTAACGCAGCGTGTAGACGCATTGGAATTGGTGTTTTTTGACGAATGAAAAGTTTATTCACTGATAAAGTAGCGGGCGAGACAGGCTTTACTTATCAGGGGCGAATGTAGAAAAATTATACGATGTTGAAATCAGAATAACGGTGGTGTCGGGTTTTCGAACCCGACACCACTACGTCAGATTGGTTATATCTGGCCGTTATTGCCAGCTCAGCTATATCAGAACTATAAATCCCAAGAGTGTATCGACGAGTAAGCCCGATTATGTTGCCACACGATAATCGGTTGAGAACATTATGAACTGATTTTCTTTAAAACCGTTCATCCTTATTTTATTTGGTATAGATAAGCTTTGAATGGTAAATTCGCTCGGAAACGTTGCGTTTTGCCACAATTGATATGGTACTTACGTAGTAGTATCTAGTCTATCTGGATGCACGATATTATAAACAGTTTTACTGTAATCCTAACTAAACTGTCAGTATAACGTAGCAGGTGGATTCTTTTACATCAATATATTTTCAGACGTAAAAAGGTGATAGATAATTTATTGAAAACCATTCGAACGAATTGGCCGCTAGTAGACTCTCTAGTTTCGTTCCTGAATGCAAAACGTAGTGTACATTCTATCCGAGATTTTCAGTCTATGCACGTAGTATTTTCGTTATGCCTCGTTGTGCTTCTCGTCACAGAAGCTGCGGGGCAAACTCTCACCGCCGATAGTTCTTCGATAAAAATTGCCCGTAATGCGGTTGTTCGGTCATACAATCAGGCTATGTATCGGCAGTCGCACATATATGAAGGAGACGAGTACATTATTCATGACCACCGAATTAAGGTTCATCCATACTACGTTGCCGAAAATCTGCAAACGGGAACCGTTCTGTATAACGGAATCAACTACGAAAATGTATTGATGCTGTACGACATCGTTCGGGATGAACTGGCCGTTCAACCGCCTGATGGCGCGTATCGGTTACGGCTGAGAAACGAAAAAATTGCTCGCTTTTCGTTTGATAAGCACACCTTTACCCGCATCGTGGCCGATAGTGCAACGGGTATCCGTACTGGTTTTTATGAATTGCTGCACGATGGAAAAGTAAAAGCACTGGCCAAACGACAGAAAGAGGTGCTGGAGGATATTTCGACAGGTGTGTATAAAGGCGAGTATCTGCCGAAAGACCGATTCTATGTTTTCAAAGACAATACGTATCACGAAGTGAAAACCAAATCGTCGCTGCTACGTCTGTTTCCCGATCAGTCGAAAGAACTCCGAAAGTTTATTCGCACCAACAAGCTTAAATTCAAAAACGAACTGCGCGAAGAAGCGATTACCAAAGTAACGCAACGTTATGACGAACTAGCCCGCTAACCATGACCCAACTCTACCGAATCTCTTTTTTACTTTTATTCTTTGCTGGCTGGTTAGGCGAACTACGCGCGCAGACAAACCCCGACAAGCCCATCAGTGGCGATTTTACAAACCTGCGTTTCGAAGCGTTTGTACAACGGGTAGAAGCTCAGACACTATACCGGTTTTTTTATAATCCCAGAGATGTCGATAGTCTGGTTGTCGATATGAAGGTCGATAAACAGCCACTTCAGACGGTGCTTCGGCAGCTTTTATCGAACTCGAAATTTGGCTTTTCCATCGACAATCAACAGCGTGTTTACATTACCGTCAACCGGCTTATTCGAACTGAACTGCCGATTGGTTTTTTCCGTCGGGGAGCTGCCGATTCTGGTCCTGACTCAACGGCTTCGGCTTACCTGACCGAAACGCAGAAAAAGCGGGTAGAGCCTGAAACTAAAACCTACGAAATTGGCAAACGTACTAATCCCATTCGGCCGGGCCGTGCTACGTTGACCGGGCTGGTACGTAACGTAGCGTCGGGTGAACCAGTGGTAGGGGCGGCTGTCTATATCGATAACCCACGTATCGGCACCGTAACCGACCAGTTCGGGCATTATTCCTTCACGTTACCACGCGGACGTCACGACCTCAAACTACGTAGCATCGGCATGAAAGATACCCGCCGTCGGATTATTCTGTATTCAGATGGGAAGTTTGATGTGGAGATGGAAGACGACGTGATTGCCTTGAAAGAAGTGGTGATTGAAGCCGAGAAAGACGCCAATATTTCCGGGGTTCAGATGGGGCAGGAGCGGGTTGATATCAAGAGTATCAAACAGGTGCCAACCGCTCTGGGTGAAGCCGATTTACTACGTGTGATTCAGACGCTGCCCGGCGTTAAAACCGTAGGCGAAAGTTCGACCGGGCTTAACGTGCGCGGAGGTGCCACCGACCAGAACCTGATTCTGTATAACGACGCGCCAATTTATAACTCATCGCACCTGTTCGGCTTTTTCTCGGCCTTCAACCCCGACATGATCAAGAGTGCCGAATTGTATAAAAGTGCCATTCCGTCGCGGTTCGGTGGTCGGTTGTCGTCGGTACTCGATGTGCAGACGCGCGATGGGAACAAAAAGAAATTCGTGGGTTCGGGCGGTATTGGTCTGCTAACCGGGCGGCTGACACTTGAGGGACCAATTCTGAAAGATAAAACGTCGTTCATTGCGGGTATTCGCACAACCTATTCCGACTGGCTGTTACGTCAATTACAGTCGAAATCGTTTCAGAATAGCCGCGCTTCGTTCTACGACCTGAACCTGCACATCACGCACGACGCTAACGAGAAAAATACGTTCTACCTTACAGGGTATCTGAGTAAGGACAGTTTCCGGCTCAATAGCGATACGTCGTATCATTACCAAAATCAGACCGCTACGTTGAAATGGAAGCACATTATCACCAATAAGTTATATAGTGTTTTTACCGGGAGTTACAGCGGGTATGCCTATGGTGTTGCGAGCGAAAAGCAGCCACTCAACGCCTATCAACTCGATTTTTCGATCAACCAGACGCAGTTTAAGGCCGATTTCAACTATTACCCAACCAACCAGCACGCGCTCGATTTTGGGGTTAGTAGTATCTATTACAAACTTTCGCCCGGAAATTTTCAGCCGAAAGGAGCAGAGTCGCTCATTATTCCCGACGTAGTACCAAATGAAAAAGGGGTAGAAAGCGCGGTTTATATCGGCGACCGTTTCGACGTATCGCAAAAGTTTACCATCAGTGCTGGATTGCGGTATTCGTTCTACACGTTTCTGGGGCCGAATTCAGTCTATAAATATGCCGACGGTGTTCCTAAATCGGTCAACTCGATTATTGATACGGTGGCGTATGGCAACAACAGCAATATCGCTACGTATCACGGACCTGAATATCGCATAGCACTACGGTACGCACTGTCCGCTACTTCTTCGGTGAAGGCCAGTTTTAACCGAACTCGTCAATACATTCAGATGCTGTCGAATACAACGGTGATTTCGCCAACCGATATCTGGAAACTTAGTGATCAGTCCATTAAACCACAAATTGGCGATCAGTATGCGCTGGGTTTCTACAAAAACAACCGAAACAACACCATCGAAATGTCGGTAGAAGCGTATTACAAAACCATGCGAAACATGCTCGACTACCGTAGTGGAGCCTCGCTGATTTTGAATCATCATATTGAAACCGACGTAGTAAATGCCGAAGGAATGGCGTATGGAATTGAGTTTCTGGTGAAGAAAACGACCGGTAAGCTAAACGGCTGGCTGAGTTACACCTACGCCCGAACGCTATTGAAGTCAACGAATCTGAACAACACGGAGTTGATAAATGCTGGTAAATACTACCCAAGCAGCTACGATAAACCGCACGACGTAACGATGATTGGTAATTACAAAATCAATCGTCGGTTCAGTTTGTCGCTCAATTTTACGTACAGCACCGGACGACCCATTACGTTGCCCGTCAGCAAATACATTCTCGACAATTCGGCTCGAGTGCTGTATTCCGAACGGAATCAGTACCGTATTCCGGATTATTACCGCGCTGATTTTGCGATGAACATCGAAGGCAATCACAAAGTGAAGAAACTGGCTCACAGTTCATGGACGATTTCGGTCTATAACCTGCTCGGCCGACGTAACGCGTACTCTGTCTATTTTAAAGCGGAACAAGGTCGGATCAACGGGTATCAGCTATCTATTTTTGGGAACCCGATTCCATCCATAACGTACAATTTCAGGTTCTAATGAGCAAGTTAAAAGCAATAGGCTGGTTATTGGTTATGCTGGTGGGCGGCTGTGTCGACCCGTATCGGCCGCCTGAAATCACCTCACCCGGCAGTTATCTGGTTGTCAATGGGTTCTTTAACAGTGCGCCCGGTACTACGTCCACAATCCAGTTGTCGCGCACGCAGAATCTGACCGACACCAAAGCGCCTACGCTCGAAAGCAAGGCGACGGTGACAATTGAATCGAAAAGTAATGCCATTTACACACTTCGGGAAGGCACACCGGGTAGTTACACGCTGGCGGGCGTGACGCCCGTTTCGGGGGAGACGTATCGGTTGCATATCAAAACGAAAGGGGTGGATTACTATTCGGACTACGTACCGGTGGTGACCACACCCCCCATCGATAGTGTGAGTTGGGGCGTTGTTGATAATGGCGTACAGATTAGTGCGAATACGCATGATCCGAAAAATAACGCCCGGTATTACAAATGGGATTATGAAGCAACCTGGGAATATTATTCCCGTTACTATTCGGGACTGGAGTTGAAAAATAACCAGATCGTTGGTCGGGCAATTCCAATAAATCGATGCTGGAACAGTGAATTATCGACCAACATTATTACGACCTCAACCGTCCGGCTGTCGCAGGATATCGTTCGTAAATATCCGCTCACGTTCATTCCCGGAAGTTCGA
This sequence comes from Spirosoma daeguense, assembly GCF_054776875.1. Taxonomy (NCBI): domain Bacteria; kingdom Pseudomonadati; phylum Bacteroidota; class Cytophagia; order Cytophagales; family Cytophagaceae; genus Spirosoma; species Spirosoma daeguense. Next base: position 818,600 of record NZ_BAAHBF010000004.1, on the reverse strand, counting down.
TTAAACTGGGTTCCCGGTATAGTATTCTGGTGAGGCAGGTGTCATTGACACAAACGGGATTCGATTATTATGACCAACTGGCGAAAATAACGCAGAACATCGGCTCCATTTTCGACCCACAGCCCTCGCAGATTGTGGGTAATGTGCATTCATCGGCCGGGGCTTCGGATCTGGTGATGGGCTTTTTCCGGGTGGGCAACGTAGAAACAAAACGGATTTTCATTAACAGATCGCAGTTGCCGGGCTGGTATACTATTACTGGGCAGGAAGATTGTGAGATGGATACGCTATCGATCGGTGATATATTAAGAGACAGACCGGCTATCATTGAGCAATACTTTCTTCAATACCTGACGACTGCCGAATACTGTGTCGATTGCCGATTACGGGGAGGAGTGCTAACAAAACCTGCTTTCTGGGATTAGTCAATGGTTGTTGAACAAACAGTTGATACGTATCATTTCGTTAGAGAAATCTGGACAGTTAAGCCGCTTGGTATACTATCCATATTATATAATTTCAGGTTCTAATGAGTAAATTAAGAGGAATAGCTTGGTTATTGATTGCACTAGTTGGGGGTTGCATCGACCCGTATCGGCCGCCTGAAATCACCTCACCCGGCAGTTATCTGGTTGTCAATGGGTTCTTTAACAGTGCGCCCGGTACTACGTCCACAATCCAGTTGTCGCGCACGCAGAATCTGACCGACACCAAAGCGCCTACGCTCGAAAGCAAGGCGACGGTGACAATTGAATCGAAAAGTAATGCCATTTACACACTTCGGGAAGGCACACCGGGTAGTTACACGCTGGCGGGCGTGACGCCCGTTTCGGGGGAGACGTATCGGTTGCATGTCAAAACGAAAGGGGTGGATTATTATTCGGACTATGTGCCGGTGGTCACTACGCCCCCTATCGATAGCGTGAGTTGGGATGCTCTGACGGATGGGCTGCAAATCAGTGTGAACACCCATGACCCGAAAAATAGTACGCGCTATTATCGCTGGGAATACGAAGCGACTTGGGAGTATTACAACATCTTTAATTCGGGCTATGAACTACGGAATAATCAGATTGTTGAACGCGCGATTCCGATAAACCGGTGCTGGAACAGCGAATCATCGACCAACATCATTACTACCTCAACGGTACGACTGTCGCAGGATATTGTTCGTAAATATCCGCTTACATTTATTCCTCAAAGTTCTATTAAACTAGGGGTTCGATACAGTATTCTGGTCAAACAAACATCACTCACACAGACGGGTTTCGACTATTATGATCAATTGGCGAAAATAACGCAGAACATCGGCTCCATTTTCGATCCCCAACCCTCGCAGATTGTGGGTAATGTGCATTCATCGGCGGGAGCATCAGATTTAGTGATGGGTTTTTTCCGGGTGGGAAATATTCAGACAAAGCGCATTTTTATTAATAAGTCACAGTTGCCGGGTTGGTATACCATTACGGGCCTTGAAGATTGCCGAATCGACACTACGTCGCGGGCGGATATATTGAGAGACAAACCAGCCATTATCGACCGTATTGAAGGCTCGCCAGAGTATCTAACTACGTCGGAGTATTGTGTCGACTGCCGTTTACGAGGAGGAGTGTTAACAAAACCTGCTTTCTGGGACTAATCAATGACCTCACGAATTATATCATATTGGGCTGGTAGCCTGCTGACATTAAGCAGTTTATGCGGATTCGGCCAGACAACAGAATCGGCAAAAACGGTTGCGCAATCGTTTGATACGTATCGCCGGCAGACCATTCAGGAAAAACTGTTTGTGCACACCGATCAGTCGGCCTACATGGTTGGCGAAACGATCTGGTTCAAGGTATACTACGTCGATGCTACGTTGCATCAGCCGCTTGATATCAGCAAAGTTGCGTATGTTGAGGTGCTGGATAAAGAACAGCGATCAGTGTTACAGGCGAAGGTCGAGTTGACTGCCAATGGCGGGAGCGGTGCGTTCTTTTTGCCGTCGTCGCTTAATTCGGGTACGTATCGGTTACGGGCGTATACCAACTGGATGAAAAATTTCAGCGCCGATTTTTTCTTCGAGAAAAACCTGACTATTGTCAACTCATTTAAGCCCCTTGGCTTGCCGTTTGCCAAACAAAATTCAGACTACGACATTCAGTTTTTTCCGGAAGGCGGGCATCTGGTACAGGGAATTGCCAGCAACGTAGCGTTTAAAATTGCTGATGAATCGGGCAAGGGCGTAGCGGTTCGGGGCGGTATCATCAATGCGCAGAATGATACGTTAGTCCGGTTTCAGTCGCAGAAATTCGGGATTGGACGCTTTAGTTTTGCGCCTTCCGAGGTCGCTACGTATCGGGCTGTTGTTTTTGACGAGAAAGGACGTCCGTTTACCCGTTCTCTCCCGGCTGTGAAGGCGCAGGGATACGTAATGCGCTTGGAGGAAAGCGGGCCAGACCAACTGAAAATCACCGTCAATACGAACCTGAGTAATGTGGGTAGCATATCGTTGTTTGCGCACACCCGGCAGGAAATCAAAGTGGCTGAAACAAAGTTCATGCAACAGGAAGCTACGTTTCAAGTCGATAAAAAAGTGCTGGGCGATGGCGTTTCGCACCTAACGATTTTCGATGCGGCTCAGAAGCCGGTTTGTGAACGATTGTATTTTAAACGCCCAATGCAGGAGCTACGTATTCAACTCAAATCAGACCATCCGCAATACGCATCCCGAACTAAAGTTACGCTCGATGCTTCTGCACAGGCATCGGCGGGCAAAATCAATCGGCCGTCGATGTCCGTAGCCGTTTATCGGGTCGATTCGCTAGCTGACGGAGCTAGCGATAATATCCTGAATTACTTATGGATGACATCGGATCTTGCCGGACGTATCGAATCGCCTGACTATTATTTGCAACCGACCAATGCCGACGTAGCACTGGCAACCGACAATCTGATGCTGACGCACGGCTGGCGCCGATTCCGTTGGGACGACCTGCTTCAGAAAAATCCCGTAACCCGACCTTATATAGCCGAGCCGAACGGACTGGTCATTCAGGGGAGCGTAACGAATCCTGAAACCGGCAAGCCTGTTCCAAACATTGTAACGTACCTGTCGACGCTCGGAAAACCTACTCGCCTGTATGTATTTCGGAGTGATGCTGAAGGGCGGGTCCGGTACGAGATGCAGGATTTTTACGGCCCTAAAAACATTTTTGCCCAGACAAACCCTGAAGACAGTCTCAACAAACTAACCATCGATAATCCGTTCTCTACGTCAATATCGGCTTATCGACTTCCCGAGCTGGCCATCAACGAATCGCACGCAACGCAATTACTAAATCGGAGCGTGGCCATGCAGGTGCAGTCAACGTATTGGGGCGATGATATCATCCGGTATCGTTATCCGGATGTTGACAGCAGCGCTTTTTATGGTAAACCGTCTGAAACCTATCTGCTGGATGCCTACACCCGTTTTCCTCGGATGGAAGAAGTGTTACGTGAATACGTAACAGGTGTGCTTCCCCGTAAACGCGACGGGCATTTCCGGCTGATGGTGCCGAACCTGCCGTATCGCTCCCTTTTTGAAGAGCCTTCAATGGTACTGATGGATGGCGTTCCTATTTTTAATATGGATCGGGTAATTGAATTTAATCCACTGAAAGTGAAGCAGATAGACGTAGTGACGAATCGGTATTTGATGGGCATGACGGCCTTCAGTGGTATCATCAACTTTATGACTTACAAAAATGATTTATCGGGATTTCTGCTCGATAACCGACTGGTAAAACTCGATTACGATGGCCTCCAGCTTCAGCGGGAGTTCTACATTCCTCGTTACGAAACACCCAAGCAACAGACCAGCCGCTTACCCGATGGCCGGACGTTATTGTACTGGAATCCAAACCTGTTGGTCAATGCCGAAGGGAAGTCACAGGTCGATTTTTACACATCCGACCAAACTGGAACATACCTTGTCGAAATCAATGGTCTCGCACCCGATGGTCGTGCCGGTTATCAGCGAACACTGTTTGACGTGAAAAATACACCGAAATAAGCCTATAAATCGGCATCAATAGGGGAGAGCAGTACGGGGTAATGGGTTTAAATGTGTTTATTTAAACCCATTACCCCGTACCTCTTATGAAACAGATTCTACTGGCCGGTTTTATACTTACTAGTTGGCTAACGCTCTTAACCACGTCGATGGCGCAGCAGCCCATCGTGAATCGGCAGACCGCAAAGCCGTGGACGTACTGGTGGTGGATGGGCAGTGCCGCCAATGAAGCCGACGTTACGTATCAACTGGAGCAATTTGCAAAAGCGGGGTTAGGTGGTGTGCATATCATCCCGATTTACGGGGTTAAAGGCTACGAAAACCAGTTTATCCCATTTTTAAGTGAACGTTGGCAGGCTGTGGTCGGTCATACCATTCGTGAAGGAAAACGGCTTGGGCTCGGTGTCGACCTGACCACGGGTACGGGTTGGCCGTTTGGCGGGCCGAACGTATCGGACGACATTGCGGCCAAAGCCTGGAAAAATGAGAACGGAACGTTAGCCACGGTACTGACCAAACAGCAGGTGAAACGACCGGCACCGGGCGGGCAGGGGCTTGTGGTCGACTATTTTAGCAAACAGGCTATTGAAAAATACCTGCGCCGATTCGACTCTACGCTGCTACGTATGCCCGAGCGCCCACGAGCCGTTTATAATGATTCCTACGAAGTCTACGGAGCCAACTGGACCGATAATTTTCTGTCCGAATTCAAAGCCCGGCGCGGTTACGATCTTAACAGCCAACTTGCCCTGTTTACCGATACCACTCAACGTAGCGAAAGTATTTTGGTTCATCAGGATTATCACCAGACGTTGGCCGAATTGCTGAACGATGGATTTGCCAAAACTTGGGGCAACTGGGCCAGAAAAGCGGGCTATCTATCCCGAAATCAGGCCCATGGGTCACCCGGAAATCTGATCGACCTTTACGCTCAGGCCGATATTCCCGAAACCGAATCGTTTGGCTCCAGCCGGTTTCCGATTCCCGGTTTGCGGGTCGATGCCAATTATGAAGTCGACCGGTTCGGAACGCCCAATCCACTGGCTATGAAATTTGCTTCATCGGCGGCTAATCTGCTGGGTAAACCGCTGGTCAGCTCTGAAACCACAACCTGGCTGGCGAATCATTTTCAGGTATCGCTGTCGCAAATAAAACCGCAGATCGACGAATTGTTTGCGGCTGGCATTAACCATATTTTTTACCACGGTACGCCTTATTCGCCACCGTCTGAGCCTTGGCCCGGCTGGGTGTTTTACGCATCGACGCATTACGGCCCGGCCTCGCATTTCTGGCCGCATCTGCCCTTGCTCAATAAGTACATCGAGCGTTGTCAAACCCGTCTTCAGGCCAGTAAGCCCGACAACGACATACTGGTTTATTTGCCGATTCATGATTTATGGGCAACACCGGCAAAATCGGCGGGGGGCATTCACCAACTGGAAGTACACCACGTAGAACGCTGGCTTCTGCCGCAACCTTTCGGGCGTTTATGCGAACAACTCAGTCAGCGCGGTTATTCCTTCGACTACGTATCAGATGAATTGCTGAAAAGTTTGACCGTCAATAAACAGGAAATTCGTAGTTCGGGTGGTGCTACGTATCAGATCATTCTCGTACCGCGTACTACGTATCTGCCCGAAACAACGCTACGTCAATTGGAAGAGCTGGCGAAACAGGGTGCCCGGATTGTGTTCGATCAGCAATTGCCCGAACAGGCTGCCGGATTTTATAACCATCAGGCACGTTCGGCAATCATTACGCAGGTAGGGAAACAGCTTCAGCAGATGAAGAACGTAATGGTGAGCTCTGATATCTTCACTACGTTGCCGCAACTGGGCGTGCGCGTAGAGCCGTGGGCGGTTGAGGGATTGTCGTTCATTCGCAAACGTAATGCCGATACAACGCAATATTTTATTACCAATTTAAGTAATCAGTTTCGCCAGAACTGGATTCAGCTTTCAGCGAAAGGGCACGTCAGCCGCTACGATCCACTAACGAATCAAACAGAGCAATTGCCTGTGCGGCAAGGACGGAACGGACAACCCGAAATTCTACTTTCGGTTGAACCGGGACAGGCGTATTTTGTGAACGTCGACAGTAAAAAAACGGCTAAGCCTAACGTAGCAAATTCCGCATCGGATGAACGCAACGTCGGTGTTGCTTCAATTCCAGTGCAGAATCCATGGCAGGTACAGTTTATGGGCGGAAGGCCATCTTTAGCGTTGTCGACAACGATTGCGAATCTGAACTCGTGGACAACTTTTTCGGACTCAGCGAGTTATTTTTCTGGTACGGCTCGTTATCGTACTACGTTCAATTTGCCTGATGGTGAACAAGCTACAACGTATCAACTCGATCTGGGCGACGTGCGTGAAGTAGCTGACGTTCGGGTGAATGGGCAGCCCATTGGAACGGCCTGGTGTTTGCCCTATCGCGTTATGATACCAGCTAGTTTGTTGAAAGCAAATCGTAATGAACTTGAGATCGACGTAACGAATCTGTCGGCCAATTACATGCGGCTATACGACCGGATACATCCCGAATGGAAGAAGTTTTACGATATCAATATTGTTGATATTCGATACCGACCTTTCAATGCAACCAATTGGGAGGCTGTACCATCGGGGTTACTGGGCCCGATACTGTTAACGCCCGTCGGTTCGTTATCAGATAAATAGAGATACATATTTGGTAAAACGTATCGTCGGCCGTTACGTTGCTTTGTTTCACTCAACCTTGATCTATGATAAACAGACGAGATTTCCTTACTGGATTATCCCTGCTTCCATTTTCGGATACCTTCGCACATGGGCTGGCTGAATCGTTTTTACTGAACGATAATTCTGTATTCGGCAAACGTCTGAAACCCATTGGCCGCGCCCTGGAATCGCCCGACTGGTATGTGTGGTGCAGTAGCCCGATTTATGGGCATGATGGAAAAGTACATCTGTTTTATTCGCGCTGGTCGGCCGACAAAAAAATGGAAGGCTGGATCAATGGCTCCGAAATTGCGCACGCCGTAGCCGAATCGCCTGAATCACCATTTGAGTACGTAGAAACCGTGCTGGCTCCGCGTGAGGGGGCCTGGGATGCTACTACGTGCCATAATCCGCACATTACGTATTCCGATGGTCGCTATTGTCTGTTTTATATGGGCAATTCGAACGGGAAAACCGATACGCAACGTATCGGATTGGCTACCGCGAAATCCTTGAAAGGTCCCTGGAAACGAATGGATAAGCCCCTGCTTCAGCCGGGTGTTGCTGGTACGTGGGACGACCATTGCACAACGAATCCGTCGTTTGTAAAGCACCCGAATGGACAGTACTGGCTTTATTATAAATCGTGGAATACGCAGGATGAAGAAAAAGCAGGAGAAGCGGCCATTCGCGGAAATCGGAAATACGGTCTGGCCGTTTCCAATACGTTGACGGGGCCTTATCGACGGGTGAGTAAAAAGCCAATTCTCGATTTCTCTGGCCGGGGGAATAATGCGCAATTTGAAGATGCGTATGTCTGGTTACAGCATGGCGAATTCAATATGCTGGCTCGCGATATGGGTGTTTTTGGGCACAACGACGGCCTTTACCTGAATTCGACCGATGGTATTCATTGGGATGCGCCCAAGCTTGCCTATGGCTCCATTGCCGATTATACTAAAGAGCCACCCGCCCCGAATCATCTGACCCGATACGGTCGGCTGGAACGCCCACAATTGTTGATGCGTCATGGGCACCCAAAGTATCTGTTTGCGGCTGCGCAGGGCGGTAAATATATGACTTCATCGCCCTTTATTTTCAAGATTACTGGTGGCGAGAAAGAAGAAAAGAAAGGGAAAAAGAAAGACTAAAAGTAGTATAAACACGGCGGACAGGATGTCCGCCGTGTTTGTATAAAATCAGCCCTACTACTTACGTGTCGAGAACTGGTAAATAGTAGTTGATTTATGCGTTTCGCCGGGACGTAGCACCGTCGATGGGAAGTTTGGCTGGTTCGGCGAATCTGGATAGTGTTCCGTTTCGAGGCAAAGAGCGTAGCGTTTTTGATAAGCCACTCCTTCGCGACCAGTTAACGTACCGTCGAGGAAATTACCCGTGTAGAATTGAATGGCTGGCTGTGTGGTGCGCACTTCCATAACCCGTCCGCTGGTTGGTTCGTAAACCGTGGCAGCCAGTTTAAGCGAATCGCCAGAGCCGTTCAGCACCCATGCGTGATCGTAACCCAGACCGTATTTAATCTGCGTATCCGTCGAATCGTTAATACGTTTGCCAATAACGGTTGACTTGGTGAAGTCGAAGGGCGTACCGGCTACAGGTTGTAGTTTGCCCGTTGGAATCAACGTATTATCGACAGGAACCATCTGATCGGCGTTCAGCGTCAGTTCGTGGTCGAGGATGTCGCGCTTAGCACCACCCGTCAGGTTGAAGTACGTGTGATTGGTCAGGTTAACAACTGTTGGTTTGTCGGTAGTGGCTTCGTAATCAATCTTTAAGGCGTTATCTTTCTGGAGCGTATACGTAACGGTTACGTTCAGATTGCCGGGATAGCCTTCTTCGCCATCTTTCGATGTGTAAGTCAGTTTCAAAGCTGGTTCATCGCCTTCAATGGGCGTAGCGTTCCAAAGCACTTTATCGAAACCGACGAGACCGCCGTGCAGGTGGTTGCCCATATTGTTGGTAGCTAGCGTATAGGATTTCCCATCGAGCGTAAACTTGCCTTTGGCAATCCGGTTGCCGTAACGACCTACCAATGCGCCGAAATAAGGTGTTCCTTTTACGTAGCCCGCCAGCGAATCCATACCGAGCGTTACGTCTTCAAACTTATCGTTCCGGTCGGGCGCGGTCAGGCCAACGATGATGCCGCCATAATTGGTAATCTGGACTGTCATGCCAGCCGCGTTATGGAGTTTGTATAAATCGGTGGTTTGCCCGTTGGGAAGTTGGCCATACACGGATTTTTCGATACCCGGCTTTTGCTCAGCCGTTTCTTTGTTGGAGGAACAGGAAGTCATAACTACACAGCCCGATAGAAGAGCCAGCGATAGGAATTGAGTCAGAAATTTCATGGACGAATATGATACGTTACTAGAATTAGAGGATAAAGCCAGCATGGGCTTTTTAATACTATAAAGCAGAATTCACTACGTATTATCCCACTAACATCCCTGACCGTAGTACGCATTTTTTCCATGCTTGCGCTCGTAATGCTTCAGACGTAGCGTGTCTTTAATACGAGGTGTGTTCGGATTGATCTGAAGCGTCAGATAGGCCATCCGCGCCAGTTCTTCCAGTACGGCTGAGTTGTAAACCGCTTTTTCGGCAGTTTTGCCCCACGTAAATGGCCCGTGATTTTGCAGTAAAACCATTTCCATTTCGCTGTATGACAGTCCTTTTTCGGCGAAGATGTTGAAAATCTGATTGCCGGTTTCGTACTCATAATCACCTTCGATCATCTCATCGGTCAGCGCCGGAGCGCAGGGAATATCCTGATGTGTATGATCGGCGTGGGTAGTTCCGAAAATGGGAATATCGAGCCCAGCTTGTGCCCAGGCAACGGCGTGTGTGCTGTGGGTGTGCGAAATACCGCCGATTGTTTCCCAGGTTTTGTAGAGTAGCGCGTGCGTTTTCGTATCCGACGAAGGGCGCATTTTACCCTCAACAATACGGGCGTCATAATCGCAGATGACAATATCCTGTGGTTTCAATTCGTCGTAAGGCACACCACTTGGTTTAATCGCAAACACCGATCGGTCACGGTCAACGGAGCTTACATTGCCAAAGGTAAACAACACCAGCCCCAGCTTCGGGAGCTGCATGTTGGCTTCATAGCATTCTTCTTTTAAGGTCGTGTACATCGTTCAATTTTGAATGATTGAATGATAGAATAAGTGAATAGGTTCTATTGATAAATTATTGATTCATTCTATCATTCGAAATTCTATCATTAAAGTTCTAAAACCACCACCGAAGCCGGGGGGAGCGTTACGTTTAAGTCGTTGTTGGTTAATTTGGCACCCGTGAAGGCGGCAGGTTTTACTTTGGTCAGATTCTCGAACGTATTATGATCGCGGACGTTGGCCGAGGTAAGAATACGCCCCGTTACGTTGCCAGCTTTTAGATCTTTCAACGCTACGTTGATTTCCTGCGGTTTGGACGGATCAATATTTACCAGCGAGATATGAATTTTGCCGGCTTTGTCACGCGAAGCGGAGGCCGATACACTGGTCAGTTTTATGTTTTCGATAGTAAAATCATTCGATTTTACGTCGACAGGCAACATTGTAGCGTCTTGATGAACGTTGTACATTTCCAGTACGTGATACGTTGGCGTCAGCATAATTTTATCGCCTTTGGTCAGGATAACGGCCTGTAATACGTTTATCGCCTGTGCCAGATTCGCCATTCGAACGCGCTCGCAATGCTTATGGAAAATATTCAACGTAGCACCGGCTAAAACGGCATCACGCATGGTGTTTTGTTGATAAAGGAATCCCGGATTAGTCCCCGGCTCTACGTTATACCAACCACCCCATTCATCGACTACCATTGCAATTTTTTTCTCCGGATCATACTTGTCCATAATGGCCGAGTGTTTCTCAATCAGCTCGTCCATTAGCAGCGCCTGTTCCATCGTTTTGGCGTATTCCTGATCAGAAAACTGCGTGGCCGAACCTTTCTTGCCTTCGCCCCACGAGTGCACCGAATAGTGATGCACAGCCAGCCCTTCCATGAGCGAGCCGGGAATGTTTTTCATGAGCGTTTCGGTCCAGTTATAATCGTTATCGCTGGCGCCCGACGCAATCCGAAAGATCTTTTCTTTGCCCACCCGGTTGTTCATGAACGTACTGTATTGCCGATAGATATTGGCGTAGTAATCGGGCTTCATATTACCGCCACAACCCCAGGCTTCGTTGCCAACACCCCAATAACGCACGTTCCAGGGCGTAGCACGACCATTTTGCTGACGCTGGTTTGACATGGGGCTGTCTTTCTCGAAATTGACGTACTGCACCCAATCGCTCAGATCCTGCACCGTACCACTGCCAACGTTTCCGGCCAGATATGGCTCGGTCCCCAGCAACTCGCACATATTCAGGAAATCGTGCGTACCGAAACTATTATCTTCCGTAACGCCCCCCCACCACGTATTTACGATTTTCGGGCGTTTGACTTTCGGGCCGATGCCGTCTTTCCAGTGATACGTATCGGCAAAACAGCCGCCCGGCCAACGCAGATTTGGAATTTTTAGCTTCCTCAGAGCCTCCACTACGTCCATCCGAACGCCGTTTTTGTTCGGGATTTTGGTGTTTTTTTCACCGACGTAAAAGCCGTCATAAATACATCGGCCAAGGTGTTCGGCAAAGTGTCCGTAGATATGACGACTAATAACGTGTTTGCCATCATTACCGTTGATGGTCACTTTGTTTTGCGCCGTTGCCATCAGGCTTCCGCCAGCAAAAAGGAGGGTCAGGAGTTGTTTTTTCATATGTATGAAAGAGCGAAAGAATGAAAGAGTGAAAGAGCGATCGTTGTAGAAATTCGCTCATTCACCCATTCGCTCTTTCACTCTTTAAAGTTATCTGTATGCGGCTTCGCTCCAGCGTAGTTCGTTTTTGAGCTGACGTAAGTTTGTGTTGCGGTCGATGACCACGAGTTCGACGCCAAAGATGTCGGCGAAATCTTCGATATGGTCCGTTGTCAGGTTCTGGCTGTAAACCGTATGGTGAGCACCACCGGCCAGAATCCAGGCTGCACAACCCGTTTGCATATCGGGGAGAGGTTTCCAGATGGCGCGGGCAACGGGCAGTTTCGGCAGTGCTTCAGGAACCTCAACCGCTTCTACTTCATTGACCAAAAGTCGGAACCGATTGCCCATATCGATCAGCGATACGTTGATGGCCGGGCCAGCGGGTGCATTGAATACCAGCCGAACGGGGTCAGCTTTGCCGCCAATGCCCAACGGATGAATCTCGCAGGTTGGTTTTCCGGCAGCAATCGACGGACAGATTTCGAGCATGTGTGAGCCCAGAACAAGCGGATTGCCGGGGTTGAAATGATACGTATAATCTTCCATGAACGAGTTACCGCCCGGAAGTCCAGCCGCCATTACTTTCAACGTACGTACCATAGCCGCCGTTTTCCAGTCGCCTTCACCGCCAAAACCGTAACCGTCGGCCATAAGTCGTTGCGATGGAATACCCGGCAATTGAGTCATGCCGTGGAGGTCTTCGAACGTATCGGTGTAGGCCGAAAAATTGCCGTCTTTCAGGAACGCCCGCATACCGATTTCAATTTTGGCCGCATCACGTAGCGAACTGTGCTGCGTTCCACCTTTACGTAGCGATTCCATCAGCGTGTAGCTGTCGGCATATTCAGCAACCAACCGGTCAATTTCGGCATCCGTCACCTGATTGATAACGGCTACCAGATCACCGATTCCGTGCGTATTGACCGACATGCCGAACGTCATTTCAGCGGCCACTTTATCGCCATCCGTAACAGCTACCTGACGCATGTTATCGCCAAAACGAACCAGTTTCATTGTTTTTAGCTCGTAAGCCGCTACGGCAACGCGCGTCCAGCCAGCGATTTGGGTAATTACATTGGGGTCTTGCCAGAAACCAACCACTACCTTCCGATTCAGGCGCATGCGTGACATGATGAAACCAAATTCACGGTCGCCGTGCGCCGACTGGTTTAGGTTCATAAAATCCATGTCGATGTCGCCCCACGGAATGTCGCGGTTAAACTGTGTATGGAGGTGAAGCATCGGCTTCTTCAATACGTTCAGACCACGAATCCACATTTTGGCGGGCGAGAACGTATGCATCCACGTAATGATACCTACGCAATTGGGCGCTACGTTCGCTTCCTGACAAATGGCGTAGATTTCGTCGGGCGTTTTTACCACCGGTTTGAAAACAACTCGTACCGGAATATCGGCTGATTTGTTAAACGATTCGGCAATAATTTCTGAATGCGCGTCAACCTGTTTTAGCGTTTCTTCGCCGTATAAATGCTGGCTACCTGTAATGAACCAAATTTCGTACTGTTTTAAATCAAGCATGTTTTTCAGGTTATAGAAATAACCGCAAAGTTCGCCGAGGATTTCGCAAAGAATCGCGGAGAAAACCTTGGCGAACTTTGCGAGAAACTTTGTGCCCTTTGCGGTTGATAAGACACTTTTTACTTTCCTTCTACAAATTTTCCGAGCTTCAGATATTTCTGATAGAGCTTCTCATAGGTGGCTACTGTCTCTGGACGTGGCTGATATTCAGCGTCGAAACCAGAACCCATAGCCTGTTGAGCTGCTTCCATGTTTGGGTGAACACCAGCCGCTACAGCCGCGCACATAGCCGCTCCGAGCGCACAGGCCTGATCGGCACTGGCTACCTGAATGGGCTTATTCAATACGTCGGCTAGGGTTTGCATCACAAAGGGCGATTTCTTGGCAACACCACCAATGGCAATTACTTTTTTGATGGGAACGCCTTCGTCGATAAACCGGTCGACAATGCTACGTGAGCCGAATGCCGTTGCTTCAACCAATGCTTTGAAAATAGTCGCAGCATCCGTTCCGAGATTTAAGCCAGCTAACGCTGATTTGAGCGTATGGTTAGCGTCGGGCGTCCGGCGGCCGTTGATCCAGTCGAGCGCAATCACATCGTTTTCCGTAATAGGCAACGTAGCAGCCTGCGTCGACAGATGCGGAATAAGCTGACTGGCTAACGTATCGGCGGCTTCATCGCCCAGTAAGTCTCTTACAGGCTTGGTAATTAATCGCGCAAACCAGGCATATAGATCGCCAAACGCTGACTGACCAGCTTCAAGGCCAAGCATTCCCGGTGCTACGGAACCATCGACCTGCCCGCAGATACCCCGGATAAGCTGGTGACCAATTTCTTCATTAGGAGCCATCAGAATGTCGCAGGTCGATGTTCCGATGATACGTACAAACGCATACGGCTCAATTTCGGCCCCAATAGCGCCCATGTGTGCGTCGAACGCGCCAACGCCAATTACTACGTTAGTGGAAAGGCCAAGTTTCTCCGCCCATTCGGCCGACAGGTTTCCCATTGATTGGTCAGCCGTGTACGTATCGGTGAAGAGTCGGTCGCGTATACCGCCAAGGAGCGGGTCCAACTTGGTCAGGAATTCTTCTGAAGGAAGTCCGTCGAATTCGCTATGCCACAATGCTTTATGTCCGGCAGCGCAGCGTGACCGACGTAGCGTGAGCGGATTTGTATTGCCCGTTAGTACGGCAGAGGCCCAGTCGCAGTGTTCGATCCAGGAAAAGGCGTGTTTCTGAACGGCTTCATCGACACGTAGCGTCCGAAGAATTTTGGCCCAAAACCATTCCGACGAATAAATCCCGCCGACGTATTTCGTGTAATCAATATCCCAGTGATGAGCGAGATTGTTGATTTCTTCGGCTTCGGCATTGGCAGTATGGTCTTTCCAGAGAATGAACATACCGTTGGGATTTTCGGCGAAATCAGGACGTAGTGCCAAGGGTAAACCGCTTTCGTCAACGGCGCAGGGCGTGGAGCCGGTGGTATCAATCGAAATGCCGACAACCTGTTCCCGAACGTCGGCAGGAGCCTGCGCCAATGCGCCCTTTATGGTTGCTTCCAGCCCTTCCAGATAGTCGAGCGGGTGTTGCCGAAACTGCGAGGTTGCCGGATTGCAGTACTGACCGCGTTTCCAGCGAGCGTATTCATGAACGTGTGTGCCAACGGCTTCGCCTGTGTGTGCATTAACGACCAGCGCTCTTACTGAGTCAGTGCCGAAGTCGAGGCCGATAACATATTGATTAATCATATGAAAAAAGTGTTCATCAGGAATAGATTTCCATCAACTTGCTGCCGGTACCGCCTGTGCGGAAAAGGCAAATAACCCGCTTATTACTACTATTTTATCGAATCGTGTTTAACTGACACAATATTACAACTCACTTGTGTTTTTTCAATGCGAAACGTAATTATTTTTTGATAATGCTAGTTCAGTCGTTACGTTAGGGTTAACTCCGGAAAAAAGCTGACGTAATCGGTTAGGTATTGCTGATATTTGGTTGTATTCAGTCGATACAATTTTCCCTTTTTTGTGGCTGAGTTTTCGTCTTTTTCGCCCGTGTCGATCAGTAAATCGGTCGACATGACTTTACGGCTGAAATTCCGGCGGTCGAGCTGGGTATTGTAAATGGCTTCGTAGACTTTCTGAAGTTGAGGAATGGTAAATTTCTCTGGCATCAACTCAAAACCGATGGCGTGCAGGGCGGCTTTATACCGTAGCTGACGTAGCGCCTGATCAACCATAGCATCGTGGTCGAAAATGAGTTTTGGTTTTTGGCTCAGGCTAATCCAGAATGCATTATGTGCCCGGATGGCATTAATATCCTGCTGTTGGCTGTTAACCAACGCGTAGTAAACAACCGATATGGTACGTTCAACAGGGTCGCGTTTTACGGAACCAAACGTCTGCAATTGTTCGAGGAAATTGTTTTTCAGGCCAGTAAGCTCAAATAATATTCGTTGGGCAGCCACTTCCAGATCCTCCTCATCGTGTAAAAAACCTCCCATCAGCGACCAGTTGCCGCGCTCCGGCTCAAAGTTTCGTTTGATTAACAGGAGTTTCAACTCTTCGCCATCGAAACCGAAGATGATGCAATCAAGTGCTACTAAAATTCGATTCGGATGCGTATAATACGTCATAGACAGCAGTTGAAGAGAAGTGTTTTCTAAATCACTTTATCCAGCGATTCGGGTGAGAAAATGATTATTTGTCGCTAAATAATGCAAATTTTTTTTGATTAAGCCGCGTATCGAATAAAATTGCAGTCCACATGAAAACGGAGCCCGCAAACTGGCTGCCCAGATGACAACTACCGAAATAGAAGTTCTCTTTGACCGATTTAAACACGTAAATGTTGGCGTAATCGGCGACTTTGCCCTCGATCTTTATTATACGTTACAAACTCAGACTGGTGAGACATCACTGGAAACAAAATTGGATGTGTTTTGGGGAAGCCATCCTACGGCGTCGCTCGGAGCTGCCGGTAACGTAGTGCAGAATTTGGCTGCGTTGGGTATTCCGGGGCTGCACGTAGTGGGCTGCGTCGGCAATGACTTATACGGGCGTGAAATGCAGCATCTTTTTCGCCAACTGAACGTATCGACCGAGCATTTACTGATACCCTCTCAAAACTGGGATACCTGCGTATATACCAAACCGAACGAAAAAGCCGAAGAAGCCAACAGAATTGATTTCGGTACAGCCAATACGTTGTCGGATACCTATTTTTCGGAATTAATCGACGGACTGGAACAGCTACTGCCCAGGCTGAACGTACTGATCATCAATCAGCAATTCGCTAATCCGTTGCTGACGCAGCAGCGTGCAACAGCCATCAATGATTTGATCGAACGCTTCCCAAATGTTCAATTCGTGGCCGATATGCGTACTGTTGGTACGTATGTGCATGGTGCTACGTTGAAGGTGAACACCGACGAACTGGCTCGCTTTCTGGGTATTACGGCCCTCGCGCATCCTGATAAAGACTGGTGTGTTAAACACGGGAAACAGCTTCGTGAGCAACTTGGCGGAGGACTTCTTATTACCCGTGGGCCAGCCGGTATTTTGTACATAGATGCACAGGGAGAACAATCTGTCGAAGGATTATCATTGACAGGTGAGCTGGATACGGTTGGCGCTGGCGATACGGTTGTAGCAAGCTGGGCAGCCTGTCGGGGCGCTAATGCAACAGTCGAACAGGCATTGGCAATGGCGAATCTGGCAGCCGCTGTGACCGTACAGAAATTACGCCAGACAGGCACTGCTACGTTGCTTGAAATCCTTACCCTTCACAAGAAATTTTATCCTAATGACTAACCAAACCCTTCAACATTGCCGTCAGGAATTACACGATCACCTAACCCGTGAACTGTTGCCTTTCTGGATAAAACGGGCTGTCGATCAGACCAATGGCGGCTTCATTACGCATTTTGACAAAGATGGCAATGATTCGGGCGAAGACGAAAAATCGCTCATTGCGCAAACTCGCTCCATCTATACGTATGCATCGGCGCACCGGGCCGGTTATGGCGATGGTGTATTGGCCGACATGGCACGTCATGGTGTCGATTATCTCATTAATCGAATGTGGGATGAAGAACACGGCGGGTTTTACTGGATGACCAACCGCAAAGGTGAGGTTATTAGCGACCAGAAAATTGTATACGGCCAAAGCTTCGCCATTTATTGCCTGAGCGAATACACGTTAGCAACGGGCGATCAGCGCGGTATTGACTATGCGCAACGTGTGTTTGATCTGTTGCAGAAACACGCAGTTGATACGTGCTACGGTGGTTACTTCGAGATGTTCCATCGTGACTGGATCCTGAAAGGGCCGGGCGCGGCTGGTGGTGACCGTAAAACCCTCGATGCGCACATGCACCTGATGGAGGCATTCACTACATTGTATGAATGTTCGCAACAGTCGCTTCATCGCCGGAAACTACTGGAAGTCATTACGTTGCTAACAGGGAAAATTATGCACCCGACCTATGGGACGGGCATTCCTCAATTCTGGGCCGATTGGCGTGTGGCTCCGCAAATAAAATTTGATGTTATCTGGGGTTGGGATCGATTTACGGAAGATGGCGCAAAACGGGAAGCGGAAGATAACACTAGTTACGGCCATAATGTTGAGTTTGCCTGGCTGTTGATGCATGCTTTATCAGTGCTCGAAATTCCGCACAGTGAGTATCAAGACCAATTGCTGAAATCGTTCTCGCACGCTGTTGATTATGGGGTAGACTGGGAACATGGTGGCGTTTTTGTCGAAGGTTCTCATGGGGGTACGGTATATGATCGGGAAAAAGAGTTCTGGCAACAGGCCGAAGTGTTGATAGGTTTACTGGACGCCTATCGGATTTTTGGCGATGAGAAATACGGAAAGGCTTACGAAAACGTCCATCGGTTTGTTATCGACAAAATGGTTAATCATCCGGTAGGAGAGTGGTGGCCGCTCATGACTCGCCAGGGTGCTCCCATCTGGACCCATATGAGCCATTCATGGAAAATCAATTACCATACCGTGCGCTCTGTGGTGCAGTCAATCCGACGTATCGATATGTTACTTCAGAATTAGAATGTAGACCAATTTATTGTTTAGAATTCTCTGATTTCTATTATCAGGTATGGTTCTTTATGCCTATGTGAAGCAGTTTATGAAAATTTAAACAATTTTTTCGATACCATTTTCAACGATTTAGTATTTTTGCGGCTGTTGGTTTTGCTATAAAAAAAAGAGCTATAGTGATATTGTTGCTTCTTTAGCTAGCGTTATACCCAATATGTATACTGTTATTAGTATGTGCTTTTATCTATTGATGCACTCATAGATAGTCTGTTTTACCTATAGATAGTATACACTAAACGTATTGCTCAGAGCAGCAAAGTAATACAGCAACCTTTACTAATTAGTTGAGAAAATCTTACGAAAATGAATTCCAGTAAAGCAACAGTAATCGCCTTCTTAATCGGTTTGTTATTGAGTTGCGTGATCATTGAATTAGTTGCTCAGGCATTTTATTTTGTGGTTGTTAAAAGACAACTCGATTCTGTAAAAAATTCTGCATTTTTTTATTTGCAAAAATCAGATAACCCAGACTTGGGATATGAATTAAGGCCAAGGTTTAATATATTGAATGATGGTCGATTGTTGAAAATAAATAAGCAAGGTGTTCGGGAAAGCTCTGATACTACTCAGAAACAAAAACGACGTATTGGTTTATTAGGTGATTCGGTTGTATTCGGGATCAATCAAAGTCAGGACAGCACGCTCAGTGAACTTACAGAATCGGTTCGAAAAGATACTATCGAAGTTATTAATTTAGGCGTTCCGGGTTATGCAACCCCGCAAATGGTGCCCCAGTTTGCTAAATACCAGCCAATATATCAATTTGATGAAGTTGTTTATGTGTTAAATCTGAATGATTTTACGCTACGTAATTCGATGTATGAAGGCGCAGACAACGGCGTTTATCGTTATTTTAATCCTCCTTCATTTAAATCGCTGTGGTTCTTGCGGAAATTAATTTATCGAATAAAAAAGAAAGGAGAAGTTACCTATAATACAGATTATTATCATTGGGCTTTTGACGGCACAAAAGAGAAAATTTTTGACAGCCTGCACCAGCTAAAAGAACAGACAAAAGTGCCGTTTAGTGTTATTATTCTGCCTTCCGGTGCATCTTATAAAAATAATACGTATGAATTAGCAGATATGACAAGTGAAATTGAATCGTTTCTGAAAAAAGAAAATATTCGTTATGCAAGTCCGGTTAAATTATATAGTGAAAATACGAGTAAAATGCTCGATGGAACGGATCATCTAACTATTGCCGGTAATAAAGTAATGGCTCAGGTAATCTCAGATTTGCTGGTAGAATAAAAAACTCTTTTTTGCGATGATGCTGATAATTATTACTGTAAAATAGTTTGTCGTTTATAGGTCGACGTATCGTATGTATATAGTTAATTTTAGTGCGAATGAAAAACGCTAGTAGCTTATTCAGACCATTAACATACTTTCTTTGGTGAAAGTACTTTTTCTCAAATCAGTACTTTTTATGGTTTTGTATTAGTAATTAAAATAGAAATTTTTTTACATATAATATATCATTACGGGGTTTTAGGTTGTTTTTTTCTCAAATAGACCCACTTGGTTTGTAGGTTTATGTAGATGAAATTATATTAATAAGGCCGAAAGGATATCTCGGTATCTTCATCTATTGATCATGAAAACGCGTAAGGCTAATCTCGACCTTCTTAGAGCTATCGCTATATTAATTGTTATTATATATCACCTAAGCCAATATTTACCAACACTACCTACTCCAGTTTATAAAGTATTTTCACTAGGCAACTACGGAGTTGATATTTTTTTCGTTTTAAGTGGTTGGTTGATTGGAGGTATTTTTTTTCGTGATTATGTCGAACACGGTAATGTAAATCTTTTTGATTTCTGGGGGAGAAGATGGCTGCGGACGATACCTCCTTATTTAATTGCTTTATTTATTAGCTGGTTATCTGTATATATAGTAAGAGGCCAGAAGTTCGATTATTCGTTTCTTTTATTTTTACAAAATTACCAGCCAATGCCGCCTTATTTTATGGTTAGCTGGTCTTTATGCGTTGAAGAACACTTCTATTTGATTTTACCTTTACTATTGTATATAGGATTGCGATTCGATATTGTTATTCCTATTTGCGTAGCGACTATTTTATATAGTTTCAGCATGAGATTATTTATGCATGCTGCTAATTACCCTGACTTTGGCTATTGGTTAACCGCTACTCATTTACGGCTAGATGGCCTAACAACGGGCGTACTCTGTGCGTATATATACGTCGTGAAAACTGACTTATGGAAACGCTTTAGTTTATTGATAAAATTAGTAGGTATATCTATGGGTGGAACAGCCATTTACTGGTTTATAACCAATAACGCATTGCTGTATAGCTTTGGAATACTTTTTCTGTCGTTATTTTTTGCTGGTATATTATGTTTTTGTATTGATGCATCGGATTGGGTGTTATCAAAAAATCGGGTTGTTTCAATAGTTGCTTTATCGTCCTATTCACTTTATTTGACCCATGCTTTGGCAATCCATACGGCCGAAGCAATTGTTCCAGACAGAGGAATAATTTTCATCTTATTGGCATTATTTCTTATCTTTTCTTCGGGTTATGCTTTTTACTATTTTATTGAGCGCTTATCAATAAAAAGTAGAGATAAAATAATGCCTCAGAAAGCCAGATTAATTAGCGTAGTGAGTGAGCCGCAAATCCGTACATAGCAACATTGGTCTAACCCGTTGGCAGAGCATATTGCTTCGCTCAATAGTGATTCCGCTGGCTGCACTGGTTGCTTCACACCTTGTTTTTAGTCAGATCTTGCCTGGCCAGCCGGGATATCAATTCCCATGGCTCTACTTCCTGACGGTAGCTACGGTGATGTTTTCCTGTTGGGAAGTGAACCTGTTTATTTTTCGATGGCTTGATGAGCGACTGCCGTTCTGGCAAAATCCTGGCCAACGGCTGGTGTATCAGCTTCTGTTGGGTGGGAGTGCTACGTTGTTGACTTTTGCACTTGTGTTTCCGTTGGCACAACAGGCATATGGACATCAGTGGCCCGCCTTTCCGATGCTGGCAAAAGGAATTATTGTCTGCGTTACGTTAGCTACGCTTGTCAATGGTGGCTATGTAGGGTTTTATCTGTTAAGAGCTTTTTGGTCTGAACGTCAGAAGAATACGTATCACACCAATAACGACGCTACGTCGGAAACAATGTCCAGAACATCTTCAGGCTCTTCGCTTGTAATCGTAGAGGTGAGTAATGGGCAGCTACGATTGCCTGTAGAGCAGGTCGCTTACTTTTATTCAACAGGTGGATTGGTATTGATGATCAAAACTGACGGCCAACAGATCGCAACAAACTATTCGTCATTTGCCCAATTTACACCTGATTTAGATAAGCATCAGTTCTTTCAACTGAGCCGCCAGTTTGTTGTCAGTACATGTTCAGTACGCGCTGTTCGGGACGATGTTAACCGCAAACTTATCGTTACGCTGGTTCCGGCTATACACCGGCAGCATACGTATCATGAAGTTGTTGTAAGTCGGTATCGGAGTGTCGATTTTCGTAAATGGCTGGATGCTTCTAGTTCTCAATGACCATTCATCTTCGTTTCTGATACCATTCGTTTTCGAACTAATGATTGCTCATTTTAAGCTGAAAATAGCTGCTTTCCTTTGTGGTGGCAAAGCACTTTCCTGCCCGAAAACGAACAGATGTATCCCAACTTATCGCACTTATACGAAACAACCCCGCTGTGGTTAGATAGCTTTTTCGTGGTTACAACCGTATTGACACTTTATCTGCTATACGTAGCGGTTTTGCCGATTTCGGTACGAATAGCTCGTGGTTTATTGATAATAAGCATCGGCTGGCTGCTGTTGCTTGCATGGCTGGCCTATCAACAGTTCTTTTTTCAATTTTCGGGGCTTCCTCCCCGTTTTATGTTGACGCTTGGCCCTCCACTTCTATTGATCTTTAGCCTGTTTGTTATAAGAAAAAGTAGTACCCTAATTCAAGAATTGCCGCTGCCCAGACTGACGTTTTTGCACGTAGTACGTGTGCCAGTTGAGCTAACGCTTTATGGATTATACGTTTATCGTCAAATTCCTGAATTGATGACCTTTGCCGGGCGAAACGTTGATATATTGGCCGGGTTAACGGCACCACTCGTAGCCTGGCTGGTTTTTCGGCAAAAGACGGTTTCACTACGTTGGCTATTCGTCTGGAACGTAGTATCGCTACTGTTGCTACTCAATATTGTGATTCATGCGATATTGTCGGCACCGCTACCGTTCCAACAACTTGCATTCGACCAACCGAATATTGGCGTGCTGAAAGCGCCTTATGTCTGGCTACCCGGTTTTATTGTACCGGTTGTATTGTTTAGCCATGTCGTTTCGCTGGTTCAACTGTCAAAAAAAACTACATGAGAATAAACTTATCTTACGATGAATGGTACGTTTTGGGGTCGAGAAAATAGGGTTATGGGTTACACCTTTACCGCAAACAGCTTGTCAGAACAGTATCAGTAAACTTGTAGCTGGCTTTTAAAAAGATAAGTTCAGGGTATCTAAATAGCCGGTAACTTGAAACCATAATCTGCTATTTTTTACTTAAATCGGATATATGCATAAACGGAAAGTGATCTGTTACTTTTTGTCGTTTATTACAAATCCTCGCCAAGTTGATAGGTTTCCTGGAGTCTTGATCTAAAATAACTCCCTTAGAATTTACAAAACATTCGAAGGAAGTTCCTGAAACCTCAGCTTTTGTTCTTGTGGTTGATTGCATGATACACAGACAAGAAAACTCAATGCTAAAACCGTTGTTTTAAAGGGCTTATAAGTATAAAGTCAGAAATCTCCTCTCTGACTGCTGATTTGGTCAAAAACGTTTACACTATGAATTAATCCAGTGTTAACAAAGCAACAGGTAGACTTCGCAATAGCGATTGTACCGAAAGCTGATAATTACCTTTACCAGATGAACCATCGAGCCTACTATGCCAATTGGTTGGTGCATCGGCAGGCAAAATAACTGACGTATCAGCCCAATCGATTGATAGAAGATCGGTGTTTTGCTGCCGACAAAGCTGAGCCGGATAGAGTGGCACGACTACTACGTACCAAGCTTGGTTTAGCTGACGAGCAAACGCCATTATGTGTTCACGATACGTACCTTTCACAGCTAGTGGTACGTAATTCCCGTTTAAAAATAAGGCTGCATTTTGTTGACGTTCCTGCAACAGAATGTGGGTTAACCAGAGCTTGATACGTCCATCAAAACGACCTTCCCAGAGCCTATCACAGATGGCCTTGCTGGACGTAGCAGGAGCAGATTGATTTGAGCTTAGTTCAGATAACCACTGTTGCCGCATCATGAAATCGACCGGGCGTCGATTGTCGGGGTCTACCAAACTTAAGTCCCAGCCTTCGCCACCCTGATACACATCAGGCACACCCGGACAGGTGAATTTGAGCATAACCTGCGCGAGCGAATTAACTACTCCGAAGTTAGCTATCTGCGCATGAAATGGCTGAAACCGTCTCCAGAAATCGCCCTGTTTATTCAGAATACTGTTAGTGAAATTCAGAATTCCTGTATGATACGTATCGTCAACGACCCAGCCGGTTGTGTGTCGTTTGGCTTCCTGTAATGCTTTTTCGAGATAAAGGTGAAAACGTTCTGGAAAGTCGTCTTCGTCTTGTTGGGGCATTGGATACGTAGCCAGCAGGTTCTGGAAAATAAAATACGTATCGTTGGCATCGGGCGCATCGTTGCTACGTAGCGGCTCAACTAACTGCATCCATTGCTTCACTTCGGCCAGCCATTCGTTGGGTAGGCTGGTTAATACGTTGAGCCGGGCGCGGGCATCTTCGCCCCGTTTGGTATCGTGTGTGGCGGTGGTATTGAGCGTATAAGGCCAATGCTGCTGCTGATAATGCATGGCCTGATGAAACGCATCGACCGACATTCCAAACTGCTCGGGAGAATCGCCGACTTCATTGTGTCCGATAAAACAATTATACGTGTATAACAACGTATCTTCAACGCCCTTCGCCATGAGCGGGCTACAAAACTGCATCAGCCGCTGGTAGAAACGAACAGCCCGATTGCGGTAATCGCTATCGGCAACGGGTGGCTTTAAAAGTAGAGCTTCGTCCAGTATGTTAACGGCAGTGGTAAGCTCAGGCCGGTGTTGGCGAATGGTTTTTAGCAACGAACGTAGCATGGTGGCTTCCTCATCGGGCAATGGAAATGCGTTGCCGTAATACCGATAAACGGGACAGGCAACTAATAACTCGCCAATAGCCAGCTTCAGCTCACCTTTAGTCAGTTCTGGTAAATTATCGCCTTCGACAAGATTCTGCGACAGGAAATAATGATACAGATTGTCTAATTCGCCACCCATATATTGGGCCAGAAAATACGCCTTACGGTCGCGAATACGGTCAGGTAGCGACGTATCGGAGCCGAGCAATTCGTGGTAATACGTTCGGAAGTGAGTTTCACTACGTCCATCAGTCAGCAGGTTGTTGACCATCGCCAGGAAATCATAACCCGATGTGCCTTGCACGGGCCAGTTTGTCGGTAGCTTTTCGTTGGCCTGTAAAATTTTTTCGACTACTACGTATCGTTCGTCGCCCACTACCTGACGTAGCCAGCCGAGGTATTGGGCCGGATCGAACAAACCATCGACATGGTCGATACGTACGCCCTGAAAAACGCCTTCGTCAAGCAACGTTTTGATTAAACTGTGAAACTCCTGAAAAACAGTTTCTTCGCGCATATTCAGGCAGATAAGCCCGTTGACGGTAAAAAACCGCCGATAATTCATGCGCTGGCGGG
Organism: Spirosoma daeguense; assembly: GCF_054776875.1. Taxonomy (NCBI): domain Bacteria; kingdom Pseudomonadati; phylum Bacteroidota; class Cytophagia; order Cytophagales; family Cytophagaceae; genus Spirosoma; species Spirosoma daeguense. Next base: position 793,570 of record NZ_BAAHBF010000004.1, on the reverse strand, counting down.
TTTCGGGTTCCGGGCAGAGATGGTAATGCTGTTCGTCGGCCAGTTGACGTAGTAAATCTGGATTTTCGTTGATGGTTTTCAAGCAATTGGCTACGTATGCGCTGGTTTGTGGCGTTTCCATCAGTGACGCCAGTTGCAGCAGCAACTCTTCCCAGGCGGGGGTAAAAGCTGTAGGGTCGCCCTGATGCCGAAGCTGGTCAATTTCAACGAGCAGTTGCCGGATAGCGTCGTTAGGTTGCTGTGAAGTCGACTGCAAAACGATACTATAACTTTCGGGCTTTAGTGGTAATACGTCACCACTTACTTTCCAGACAAAGCGAGATTCTTCATACGCTAATGTCAACTTGCCTTGAGCAATTGTTTCGTCCAGAGATTCGGGCAAAAACGGAGCCTGAATCCGACCGTGAAAGAACGTACTACTCAACGAAGTCTCAAAAAAATTGGCGTAGCGCGAACGAGTTCCCTTTTCTAGCATGTCCATTAGTCGCTCATTATTAGGATGATAGGCCATGTGGTTCGGAACAATATCCTGTATCCAGCCCATCCCATGCGCTTTTAAACGCTGACTAATAGCTCGTAACTGCTCGAGTGTGCCAATTTCCGGGTTGATACGTGTTGGATCGACGCCGTCGTAACCGTGCGAGCTTTCCGGAGAAGCCACAAAAATGGGAGAAGCATAAACGGTTGTTATGCCTAAACGCTGGAAATAAGGTAAAAGTGATTCAAAATCAGAAAAGGTAAAGTCTTTATTAAATTGAAGGCGATACGTAGCAATTGGATTATACATAATGAGTGCTTAATCAGCATTGAGTTTCATAAAGTAAAGCCCTCCCAAATTCAGGGGAGCCATTCTATGAAGCGGCATCAGCACTACGTTGTTTAATAGATAGCTCAATTTGTTTGCCGACGGGCTATTTATGCGTATAAATCAGTATAGATTCGGGCTGAACCAATACAGTATCACAACCGAAAAGACTATCGGGCGCGGCTTGCGGTCCCTGCCATTGCGGATCGGCTGAATCCAGTAGTTTCTGCCACGACCGGTCGCAGACTGGCAACACAAATGATTGAATTGCCTTCGAAAAATTGAGTAGGCAAACAACCGTTTCACTACCTGACGTTGGCACCCAATCGACCTGTTTGTGCTGGCGTAGTAGCATGATTGTTTGCTTTGTTTCGTCGACCACAACAGCTACCGATTCCCGGTCGGGGTGGCGTAGCGACGACTGCTTACGTAGCGCCAGCAGGTTCTGGTAATAGCGGAATAAGGTGCTGTGTGGCTCCTGAGTACGGCGGCTCCAGTTGAGTTTCGATTTCTCAAACGTTTGTTCATCCTGCGCGTCGGGTGCTTCGGCCAGTCCCTGAAAGGCTGCAAATTCCCGTTTTCTTCCCTGCCGAACCGCTTCAATAAGAGCCGGGTCGGAGTGGCTCACGAAATACATAAACGGATTGAGTTCGCCCCATTCTTCGCCCATAAACAACATGGGTAAATACGGGCTACTCATAACGGCTCCCGCCATTAGTTTCTGCATCGATAGGCTGACGAGCTGACTCGGCCGCTCGCCCAGCATTCGGTTGCCAATATGATCGTGATTCTGCGAGAAAACTACAAACTGCCGGCCTGCGTGCCCGGCGGTCGATTTTCCGACAATACGTGCCCGACGCGGCATATACGTACCATCGTAAACATAGGCGTCTTTATACGATTTGGCCAGATGTTGAACGCCGTTATAATCAGCGTAATAGCCGTTACGTTCGCCGGTTGCCGTTACCCGTAACGCATGGTGAAACTCGTCGTTCCACTGCGCATCCATGCCATAGCCTTGCTGCGCCAGCGCCTGAATAAACCGCGTTTCGTTCTGATCTGACTCAACAATCAGGTAATGTGACCGACCCGACTGACGAACCAGCTCATCGACATACTCCTTCATTTCACGTAATAAATGCACCTCACGGGCGTCGTGAATGGCATGGGCTGCGTCGATACGTAGTGCGTCGATATGAAAATCACGAAACCACATGAGTACGTTTTCTACGAAATAACGCCTTACACTATCACTGTAATCATCATCGAAATTCAGCGCGTTGCCCCAGGGTGTCTGATATCGGTTGGTGAAATAAGGTCCATAATCAGAAAAGTAATTGCCTTCGGGCCCCATGTGATTATACACTACGTCGAGCACGACCGCCAATCCTTTCCGGTGACAGGCATCGACCAACTGTTGCAGCGCAATGGCTCCGCCATATGAATGCTGCACCGCATACGGGCAAACGCCATCGTAACCCCAGTTGCGTGTACCCGGAAACTGCGCTACGGGCATGATTTCTATAGCATTGATACCCAGCTCAACAAAGTAATCCAGTCGGCTTTCGATCCCGGCAAATGTACCTTCGGGCGTAAAGGTGCCGGTATGGAGTTCGTATAATAAATAATCATCGAGCGGAAGGTTTTTCCAATCGACATCGGTCCATGCAAATTTCGACGTATCGACAGCTTGTGATGGGCCATGAACACCCTGCGGTTGCGATAAGGATGCTGGGTCGGGCCGTTCGGTAGTGTCGTTTAGAATAAACGAATACGTATCACCGGGCTGGAGAAGCTGGGTTGTTGTTTGCCAGTACGTTCCGTCTGACTGAAGGCGAATGGTTTCCTGTTGTTTATGAAGCTGAATGCAGACCGATTGAGAAAAAGGAGCCCAGACACGAACGCAAGTACCTTCGGGAGAGAACGTAACGCCGAGTGTTCGATGGCTAACTAAGGTTGGATACATGGGTTGTGGCTGATGGTTTCTTAGCTAATTATCTAGAAAACAAGTCATCAGTCAGTTGTGTTACAGAAACCCGTAAAGTGTTACGTTATTGCGGTCAAAATCAGGCGCGTAGCAGTCTTTCTGAGTTTGGATTTATTGGTATTGCTTACCACCCCCTGCCCCCTCCTAAAACAGGAGGGGTTCGTGTAAAGGGCCACTTCTGCACCTTCCCCTCCTGTTTTAGGAGGGGGCAGGGGGTGGTAAATAGCCGAAGCTAGATTTTCCTCCACTCTGAAATTTCAAAAAAATTACTCTCTAAGGCGAAGCGGCTTGATAATCAGAGATGATACCCGTCAAACATTCACTTCTACGGTAGTGCCATCGTCGGCAAAAACCCGGAACGTACCGCCTAGCTCCTGAGCCCGGATTTGCATGTTCTGGAGGCCATAATGTGATTCAGAGGTTTCGCTGGGCCAGATAAATCCGCGTCCGTTGTCGTGAATACGTAACTGAATGTTCTGGTTGCCCTGCACGTGCAATTGTACGGTTGCCTGCGTGGCTCCTGCGTGTTTCACTACGTTATTAAGGGCTTCCTGTACAATTCGAAAGAGATTGAGTACTTGCGATGATGTGAGTCGTTTGGTGGGTGATCCCGTTACCTGAACATCGACCGATAAACCATCAGTTTCGTGAACGTAGCGGTTAATGTATTGATTGAGTCGTTCGCCAAATTCTTCTACCGTAAAACTTTCCTGATGAATAGCCCAGATGGTTTCGCGAAGGAGTTTAACGGCTTCGCGGGTGTGGAGCACAATGGTACGTAGCTGGGCAGCCCAGGTTTTGCCATCGTTAACGGGTTGCTTTTCAGCCTTGTCGCTGATATGTGTGAGATTAGTGACGACAAACGCTAAATGTGCGCCAACGTTATCGTGTAAGTCGCGGGCAATACGTTCTTTTTCAATTAGCAGATTATTCTTCAGAGCAAGAGTCTGTACTTCGGCTTCATAAGCACGTTGCTGCTGAACGGTATGTTCTTTGATGAGTTTTTCGGTCTGGTCACGATCCATTTTATACCGATATGCCAGCCCAATTGTGAGTACTAGCACCTCGAAAAGTGCCGCTACAGCGTAGTAAACAAAATTCGCGACGGGTTCGTAGGTCGGAAGCAGGCCAAAATTGGCGAATACCTGACCCAGATTGAGCGTATAATATGGCAGTACGGCAATCAGATAAAGCCAGCCTTCACTAACATGATACCGTCGAACAATACTGACAACGATATAAGCCACAATGACCGGCATCGGGAGCCAGTAAACCACCGAAAAAATACGAACAACGATCTGTTCAAGAAGCGGTGTATATGAGGTAAATAGCTCAACTGTTAGCGCCAAAAGGCCAATTATACCCGACCATAAAACAACCGTACCGATGGTGTGCAGCCGATGAGATGGTGTTTTTTGTAAGGGTAAAAACGTACGAACAAAGGTGAGTTGTGAATAAAACAGAATGAGCGGAAACAGAAAATAAACATTCTGTCGGGGCAACAGAAACTGCTCATCAAAAGCAAACTGGTTCAGAAATCCATCGTTAATGACAAAAAACCCAACCAGTCCGAGCAAACAGAAAATATAGCGGGAATAAATAGCCGCGAACGTAGTGAGAAAAAAAATGAGGCTCATAAGTGCCACAAACGTGAGCGTAAAAAGCACTCCTCCCCAGAACAGATAACCTTTCTGGACTTCGGTTTCATAGGCCGATTCGGGCAAAAGATTGATTGGAATCAGTTGCGTGCCTCGTTGTTTGAAGATCCGTAAATAAACCGTTACGTACTGATTAGCTGGTATTGATACCGGAAACCAGTAGTGTCGATGGTGCCTGATACGTTGGGTGGCGGGCGTTTTCCAGCCGATAACCGGCGACGTTGTCATAACCTGTTGCCGCTCATCGACCACAAAAAGCTGAAGTTCATCGAAGCTCCAGAAGTCGATTTCGGTGAGCCAGTTTTTGGGTTGATTGGTCGGATTTTGCAGCCGGAAACGTAACCAGATCGGTCGGGCCGCTTTAACACCGGAGATATACCCAAAATTCGGAACTGGCGAATCAACAGGGCGGAAAGCTGCATCAATTGCCTGACTACTTATGACGGCCAGATTTCCTGTTTGCAGCGAGTCGAGAAAGTAAGATAAATGGCCCCGTAACGACAGTGGCTGATTATCGGCTGGAAGAACCAGCACGGGCTGATGTGCTACTGGTTGTGCCGATAGGCGACCGGCGATTAAATAAACGCACAGTAGCCAAACGAACCGATATTGAGAATACCCCATTCGTGTCTGTGAATAGTACGAATGTAAGCATTTTTATGGATTACCGGAGTGGTATTACGCTGTGGAACTACTGGAAACCCGCATTGATAAAGGTCGTTACTGCGAGTCTCCAGCTTTTACAAACTTATTTTTATTGTTCGAGATGCACTTTAGCACCTGTCTCTAAAATCAGCTTTTTACCCGAGTCGAAATTAAGCTTCAACGCATGACCTTCATACGTAGCTGGAACCGTTACGATATGTTTAATCTGAATACTATCGCTACTGGTTGGCAGGCGGTTGCAGGACCAGGTCGTATTATTATTCCATAACCCATCACGCACGGTATACATTGCCGGACAGGGCAGAGGAGCGCCTTGTACCCAGATACCAAAACTGTGGGCCGGTACAGTAACCCGGAGCATTCCGATGTCCGATACAATCGGGGTAGTGGAAGACGTTGTGCCAGCCACCTGACTGAACATCGTTCCCGATACTATACCGTTACGCTGAATAACGGGTACCTCAACATCTACCGGCTGATCACCATAATTAATGACATTCAGGACTTCTTTCCCGCCCGTACTGCCAGTGGCATTGTTTTGATAAATAAGGGTTCTTTTATAACAACCTGTAAAATAATTGAGCGCAGGGCCACCAAATTTATTGAGGTAATCTACTCCCGACGAGCCGCTGACGTATGTTTTTAGAATATGGAGTAACTGATCGATTTCGGTTTTTAAACCACCCTGCGGCCAGTTAGGAAAATAATTGTATGCCTGCGGCACACAGGCCGATCCGTTCCAGGTTGTTACTGTTGCCGGATACCCATAATAGTCGGGCCAGAACACCGTTGGTACACCCAGATGATTGTTGGTGAGCAGGTAGGCATAGCTGTTGATGGCATCGGCTCGATCATGTATTAGCGCATCACCATAGGTCGGGGTTGAGCTGCGAAAGTCATGATTATTCAACATCGTTACTACGTTGTTGGTATTGAAGCTACTGCCATCGTGGAGGCTGCCAGTGAAGATACTACGTACATCCCACGAATTTGGATCATTACAATCGGCTGAGGTACTGACGCCATTGCCACCGTCACTCGCTTTTTTCAATTGATCACGCAGATTAAAGTCAAAGACTTTTGGGTTAAGATAACCCGCTCCGCAGGCGTTCAACTTACTGTAAACCTGACTGAGCCAGCTTCCCTGCGGGCCAGGGTCCTGACCATACCATTCGCCTACAATCAGACTGGGAGATTTACCCGCTACGTGCATGGCACAAAGCAAATCTCCGACGAACGAGGCTGGAAAATGTTTAATAGCGTCCATACGTAGACCTCGGATACCTACCTGATCCCAACTCCAGATAGTCCAATCGATTAGTTTTTGTTTGGTATCGGGATTCTGATGGTCATAATCGTAGAAGTAATCCATGCTTTGCTGACTCCAGGCAGGGCCCAGACACGTAGCATTCACGTCTGATGCCGGATCGCCCGACCAGTTGGGTCGAAAGTTGGCGCCATTCATGCAGGGGCCCCCGCCCGGTAAACCACAAAAGTTAGTAAACGTCTGTACCCGAAGCTTATAATTAGGGCTAAAAATATTGCTGGCATCAGCTACGTCGCGCGGAGAGCCGTTTCCTGTAGAGCCCAATGGGTCATACCAGATTTTCCAGGGACGATGGTTGGAGTATGCGCTAATATCGCCTGGATTGATGTTAATCATTTGGATAAACAACGTATCTGATGGGTTGAAATCTGACGGATTAAGTGAAATTTGAAACTCGTCTGTATCACCATTAGTATCGATATTGACCTGATAGTTTGTTCCCAATTGAATTGGGTAAGCGGCCCCCTGTTCAGGAGCTATTGTAGTTGTTGGGTTAACGGGTGCCCAGCGTGATCCACCAATCTTGCTCGTTGTTACGTAGAGCATATACTGACTGCCTGAATACGTATTGGTTCGGGAGCTTATGTTGAGGTAGTAATTCCCGGTGCCATTTCCCGACGTACCACCCACGGGTAAGATAAAGCGATAACGGTCAGAAGGCATGGCGTATTGATAGCAATTTTGATTGCTTGTGTTACCCCCATGATTCATGATATAGTCTAACACTGGGTCGTTAATTTCAGGCGTGCCCCCATCGCGGTGGTTGTAAATCATATCGCCTACTACCTGAATTCCTTCGCCACTGAAAGCCGATACCATATTCAGAATCTGCTGTTTGGTGCCCAGGGCCGTAAGTGTGCTGTTGGTGCCAATGTAAAGGTCTTTCGGGTCATAGCCACCACTATTCGGTCCATTACCCTGGAATGGAGGAGACCAGATATGAGTAAAGCCTGCTGTAGCCAGTGAAGCTGCTTTAGCCGCCATTGTGTCGGCCCATGCGGCTCCGCACTGTGCTTTGGGAATGTCGTAATAAAACCCTTGCATCATTACTTGCTGCGCATGGGCAGAACTGATGACGCTGATAAGGCCGACTACCATTATAAGAACTCTGTTAAGAATTTTCATAGGTTTGTGCTTTATCAGTCATGTCTGGCTGATAAATTTGAGAATAGATGTATTGTGTTGATTATCAGGCTATACTGAAGTATTTATTTTAGAATAATTCGCTCGCTGAGCTGCACAGCCCCCTCATGTACGGTTAAAATATACCCACCTAAAGTATTGGCTGTTTTAGGAATAATCTGATAGATGTTACTTGATTCGGACTGAATATCAAACGGAACAGATTGCCCATTCATACTGGTTAACCTAAGATTGTCAGGACGTAGGTTTTTCAATTGGATACGAATTGGCTGCTTGTCGGTAGGATTACCCAGAATTTCCAAAACAGGTTGTGTTTCGGCATATACTACAGCAATCATTTTAGAATAAGCCGTGCTGCCATCTATATCAACCTGACGTAGTCGATAGTAATTAGCTCCATCAAGGGGCGATTTATCAACGAAAACGTACTGCTGCCGCGATGAGGTTGTTCCCCGCCCAGTTTCCTGCCCAATGGCTTCAAAGGACGTAGCATCGCCACTACGTTCAATAATAAAGTGGCTGTTTTTCTGCTCGGCGGTGGTTTCCCAAGATAGATTGATAAGGCCGTTGCCCACTTTGCCAATAAACGAGACCAGACGAACCGGCAATGAGTTTGGAACAATCTGCCAGCATTGATAATCGACTTCGTAGCGGGCGCGACCATGGAAACCCGGTCCCATTGTTACGCGAGCGTCGGCATTACCGAATGCACGATTTAAGTCAAGAGCAGCCGTGGCCGTAAAGTCGATAGTGAACGTACCACCTGTCTGGCTAATGCTGCCAACTGGCACCGCCACTGTTTGCTGAAGCGAAGTACCAATAGACGCTACGTTGCTTCCTGCCGATGGATAATACCACGACTGGTTAGGTTGCTGCAGGGCCCAATCGTATTGATTGCCTCCGCCTGCATCAAAAACAACCAGATTTTGGTTGATTGTCTGATTCCCTGTTGAACCAATACCGCCATATTTGCTTGAAGACCAATTTAATTGGTAATTAGCCGTAATGTTGAAACTGGATTGAGCGCCTGAATTACCGCCAATAACCAAAAAACGTAATTGATTTGCTCCGACCCCCGATCCATCGCAAATGGAACCGTCATCAATGATAATTCGGGCTGCTACGGGTAGGCAGACAGTGCCATTGGTCGCTCCATTAGCAACACCTGATTCTGGGTTGGGATTTGCCCATTCGGTTAGGGTTATGCGCCGGGTTGCGGTTGAAGACTGAGGCCAGTTAGTTCCAGCTCCCGTTCCGCCACAACCGGGATTTTGTGCTACGGTCAGACCACTGAAGTTACTACCGTTTTCGCCAATATTACCAAAAATCTGTTTCTGGATTATGGGACAGCCTGCTAGAGTAGTTGTTGGTAAATCGGGAGGGCAGAGTATGTTTAAGCCAAAAGAACTATTACCGTTACCACAGCTTCCTGGCCCTGATTTACAACCTGTTCGTTGAGGGCCAGTTGTGTAGGTGCTTGAGCTAATGGCCTGCCACACGTAACCCGGTGCAGGTGTTGAGGAGGGCTGCGCTACCGCCAGCAGCGCTATTGTACTTATAAGCAGTATGGTGATAACGTAGCGTTTTATCATAATTGTATTCTCAATTTCTATAAATAAATGAGCCTTGAAAATACATAAATATATTATTTTTAGAATATATACTATAAATAATAATACTATATGGTTTTATATGTTTATTAAATTGGTTATTTATAATTTATAAAAAGTGAATTTAAAATAATTATGGTTTATGCGTTTAGCTTACTTATATACGTGATATAGTGGCAGCTAGTTAATAGAGGCAAGGAATTAATGGTGGCCAATACTTTATTCTGGATTAATTTAATCCAGAATAAAGTATTGGCTTCTCGCTGATTTTATAACCTATACCCGCCATTATACTGGCGTTTAACAAATTGATTGGCGTAATCGTAGTTGGTTATTTTCATATTGGGGCCGTCCCAAAACAACTTTTTGCGACCTGGAAACTTGCCATTTTCGCGAGCCAGATAAGAACGTGTTGCCAAATTGCCCATCAATACCGTTTCGGTTAGCGGCCCAGACTGATCGAATGATGAAGATGTGTAAGCACCAAAACCTTGCTTACAAGCTTTGACCCATTGTTGTTGGTGGCCTTCGGTTTTACCTTCGACCAGCGGACGTTCGGGAGTTGGTAACGTTTTGTCGGCTGCTTTTCCGAGTAACTTCGGATTATTGCCAAAAAGACCACCGGTCAGCATGCCTTTGGTGCCGATGAACAGAATGCCGCCATCAATATCACGGAATACATCGTTGTAGTCGACACCGTCGGGTAGTTGTGGCCGAATACCCCCATCGAACCATGAGAACTTTATTTCTTTTACCTTTTTATCATCAGAAGGAAATGTCAAGTGAATAGCCGATGAAGGCGGACAAACGTCGTCGTAAAATGCTTCCTGAAAGAAATCGGAGTACACCGAACCAACGCTACACTCCACCGATGTTGGATATTTTAGATTCAGCGCCCGAAATGGTACGTCCATAAAATGACAACCCATGTCGCCGAGTGCACCTGTGCCAAAATCCCAATAGCCGCGCCAGCGCGTGGGCATATAAGCTGCGTGATAATCACGAGTTGGAGCCGTACCGAGCCAGAGTGGCCAGTTTACTTCAGCCGGAATCGGTTGCGACTCGCCTTTGTCTTTGGGTGATTTAACGCCTTGTGGCCAAACCGGACGGTTTGTCCAGCAATAAACGGTATGAACATGGCCAATCAGTTTCTTTTGGATAGCCGTCTCGATGATCCGTGTAGCATCGCCCGAACTCCCCTGATTGCCCATCTGAGTCACTACTTTATATTTCTGAGCCGCTTCTGTCAGCATCCGGGCTTCGTAGATGTCGTGCGTAAGTGGTTTCTCTACGTATACGTGTTTGCCCATCTGCATAGCCGCCATTGCAATAGGAGCGTGCATGTGATCGGGTGTGCTGATAATAACGGCATCAAAGGTTTTACCGGCTTTGTCGAACATCTCCCGGTAATCCTGAAAATAAGGAGCGTTAGAGAATTGACCCCGGAATTTTTTGGCCTGACGGTCGTCTACATCGCAGAGCGCGACAATGTTGTCGGAACCACTATTGAACGATAAACGGATATTTACGTCAGCTTTTCCGCCACAGCCAACAGCCCCAATATTAAGCTTGTCCGATGGTGCAATGATACGTGTACCATCAGATGATTTACCACCCAGTATGTGGCGCGGAACAATAAAGAAACCAGCGGCCGTCAGTGCGCTACTTTCCAGAAATTTACGACGAGAGGGTTTAGACATAATTAAAGAGCGAAAGAATGAATGAGCGAAAGTGTGAATAAGTATACGGACTCACTCTTTTTACTTATTCACACTTTCGCTCATTCATTCTTTCGCTCTTTGGTTTAACCCATCACTTGACCCATTTTCATAGCAATGCCCATGTCGCCTTTGATTTTGAGTTTGCCGGTCATTACGGCCATCATCGGATTCAGATCGCCGGTGCCGAGACGAACGAGGTTATCGACACTGATTTGCAGGTCGCAGTCGGCCGGTTTGTCTTCGTTAGATACCGTAGCGGGCGATTGCTTCCCATCGATAAAAATAACGCCCTGATCGGTTACGAGTTTAACGGTAGCGTTTATACTGTCGGCGTTCGTAACTTTGTTACGAACTTGCTCGGTCAATTCCTGAAGAGTCATCGATTATTGGATTTCGTTGTTGAATAAGGAAACTCAGCCGCGAAATTAAAGTTTCTACGTAACGCGGACATTCTGTCCGCCAAATTCTCTTGCGGACAGAATGTCCGCGTTACCTATGCGCTCACAATTTCTAACCGTACTCTGCATTCTCACCTTTTTAAGTTGCGCCGTTGGCTTATTCGATGCATCGGTTTCGTTTTTTCAATCAGATGCCGTGTCCGAAACGCAACGTATCGAACATAAGGGCGCTAAGAAGGAAAAAGAACCTACACAATATTACGAAGATCGCTCGTCGGGCGATGTTCCTGTAGATAGCGATCCCGAACTGGTAAAATCGCAGGCTATTGCCCAGTTTGTGTACTCATTACTGACATTGGCCGGGGCCATTCTGATGTTTCGGTTGCAACGAGTCGGCTTCTGGGTATACGTAGCAGGGGTTGCCGTAGGGCTGGTTCTCCCCATATTACTGGCAGGTTTTGGTGCGCTTGTTACGTCGTTTGGGGTGTTTTTTAGTATGCTGTTCGCTGGTTTGTACTGGACAACGCTGAAAGAAATGCATTGATGCAATCGCGGACGAGCATAAAGGGGAATTGGGGGTAAAATTCTTCTGATGCGATCTAATCTTGTAGGAGCTTTGATTTTACCACCCCTAGCCCCTCCTAAAACAGGAGGGGCTAGGGGTGGTAAAGCTACTTAGAACTGCCTTACTTTTCGCTAATCTCGGCTGGAGTGAGTACGCTGGCGTCGGTGTTGCTCACGAAAGCTACGCGTTTGCTATCGGGCGACCACGATGGCGTATTGATCGTTCCCTGACCGCCGTAGATGTAGGCAATCACTTTTGGTTTGCCCCCGGTGATGGGCATTAGGCGCAGGTAAACGTGCTTGTAGGGCGGATGGTCGCCGGATTTAACTTCATCTTTCAGAAAAGACAGAAAAACGATCCATTTGCCATCGGGCGAAATGTGCGCGAACCAATCGTTGAACTCGCCATCGGTAACGGCTTCCTGCTGACTACCATCGGGTTGCATACGCCAGATTTGCATAGTGCCCGTCCGGTTAGAATTGAAATAAATATACTTTCCATCGGGCGTATATTCAGGGCCATCGTCCAGGCCCGCTGCATCGGTAAGCCGGACTTCCGGACCACCCTCTGCCGGGACTTTATAGACATCGTATTCGTTGTTACGTGCTCCACAAAAGACTAGACTCTTTCCGTCGGGCGACCAGCCGTGCAGGTACGAAGGACCTTTTGGGGTAATTTGTTTGGGTGTTCCGCCCTCAATCGGTACGGTATAAATGATGGAGCCCCCCAATTCTTTTACGCCACTGCTAAGTCCTAACTGCTTGCCATCGAGCGAGATAACGTGGTCGTTGTTATTGTTTTTAACGTCGCCCGTATTTACGATACGTACCTGCCGAGTGTTCAGATCGAACGCCTGAATCAGCCCTCGCCCGTTATAAAGCAGGAATTTATTATCGTTCGTCCAATTGGGAGCCTGAATGGAATATGACTCGGTGTGAATCACGTTACGTTTTCCGGTCGATACGTCCAGCAACTCCAGACGACTTCCTAAATTCATGCGATTGGGGCTTTCGGTTGAGCTCACCGGTACGCTAATACGCACATCTTCAAAACGAGCTTTTGGCGTTGCGTTACTGGTCTGCACAAACAGGCCTATGTATACTTCGTCGCCTAAATTTACTTCTGTTACGTCGTGCGTCTGAAACGGTTCGCCAAAACGGGCCACGCGGGTGGTATACGTGTTGCCACGTCGTTCGAGTTGAATAATATCGGCCTTCTGAGCGGCTATCTTCGTTTCTTCGAGATTGCCTCCATTGGTTCGGCGAAGCTGCATTGAAGTCGTACCATTTTCCTGCGTAACAGCACTCACCTGAGCTGCGTTGGCCGAGAGGCTGCTACGTGCCATCCATCCGGTTTGACTTCCTTTGCCCATTAGCTCACCGCGTCCGTACAGAATGAAATCGCCCTTGATACGTTTCCAGAGCAGATGAAGCGCATCGTCTTTATTCTCCGTATTAGCCTTCGAACTGCTTAGTTCATAAACCTGTGTGGCTTTATTGTACGTAATTACGCCGGGACGTACCAGCGAACCAATACTAGTTTGTCCGTCGAAAACGCCCAGCGATGGTTGTTGAGCACGTAGCACAGGCGTATCTAACAGGAAAAGGCAAACGGTTGTTATGAACTTCAAATGTTTTATCATGTAACAGGAAGAGGTTGGTAGACGTAGTGCTGTGGTGCGCTTTTATAAAAAGGGTTATTTTCGATGGGTTTACTTTTTAGAGTGCTATTTTTTAAAAGAATTTACTTATTTCTGGTACTGATATTGCTTTTAGTACTGACGTAATTATTTGTTTATGCAAGCTTTGAATTCGGTTAAACGAACGGGCCTGATGGCTGTCTAATGCCTGCAATCGTTAAGAGATTTTCAGAGGAAATCGACAAATCGCCCTGTAATTCGTTATATAATCAAACGATTGACTCAACTGCCGTATGAATTCATTTCGACTTGGCGCTTTATTGCTTGTTCTGTGCATGACATTGCCTGCGCTGGCGCCGAAAAACGACGATCCCGATGCTGTATTGGGCCGATGGCTCAGTTCCAAAAAGAGAAATCAGGTTCAGATTTATAAACAGGGCGACAAGTATTTCGGGAAACTGGTCTGGATGCTCGAACCCACCGACCCGGCTACAAAAAAGCTAAAAGTCGACAGTGAAAACCCGGACCAGAACTTACGAAGTCGGCCACTGATGCAGATGGTGCTGGTGTCGAATCTAAAGTATAAAGGAAATAATGTATGGGGCGATGGCGAAGTCTATAACCCCGAAGACGGAAAAACGTATGGTTGCGAATTAAGCCTTAAAAATCCAAACGAACTGGATATGCGCGGCTATGTGATGGGCGTTACCATGTTCGGAAAAACTAAAACCTGGACACGGGTTAAGTAACGTAGTGGATTACTCTACAACCCATTGATTAACAGTGTTGTAAGGTGCTTCGAGTACAATTTTGTAAAATTTGGATGGCCAGGCCGATACGTCGAACGTAGCGGCCTGATTTTTTACCGGTGCTTTAGTGATTTGGGTATACGTATCGGGTTTTCCTTCTTCAAACGAATTCGTCGGTGAAAGCCAGATCGTTACGTTGCCTTCGGGTTTTCCTGCTTTCCACGTTACCGTAATTTTGCTACGTTGCTTTTTTACGGCAGGTTCGGTAATCGATACGTTGCCTGTTAGTGGAATACCGTCAAGTTCGAAAGCCTGTTTCTGCGGAATTTTGATACTTAGATGACGCGCCAGTGTCGGCATAATATCAACAATGGTGGGCGTATGCTGTTTAAACTGAGCATTCAGGCTGCTTGCATTGGTCACAATCCATGTCAAGCGTTCCCGGTCTGACTGACCACCGTGATTTTTGCCCGTATCGGCGGTGCGGCCGTGATCGGTGGTGATGAATAGTTGCCAGTCTTCGTTGAACATTTTTTGCCGATACTGAATCGCCTGCCACAGACGCCCCATCTGCTCATCCATGATTTGCACGGCCTTGTAAAACTGCTCGCTGTCACCGTATTTATGGCCCATATCGTCGGTATATTCCAGATACACCCACGACAAATCCGGGCTTTGTTCCCGAATATATCGGTCAGCTTCATTCCCGACTTTTTCGTCGATTTTATGAATGTAATTGGCTTCTTTGTCGTGCGGATAGTTTACCGTATCCAGCTCAAAACCGTCGAACGAATAATCAAGCTTGAGCTGGTTGGTTTGCGGTAATCCTTCGCCAATGAGCTTGGTTCGGTTATCGAGCCAGGTTGAGAAAACGGCAGTTTTTTTCGCTGGATATTGTTCTTCGAAGAAGCGAAAAATGGTCCAGTAATGATAATTAGGCGCTTTTATGGTATTATCCCAGACATTGTGTTTGTTGACCCACGTACCTGTAAGCAGACTATTATAACCTACTGCCGAGATAGTTGGCGTTTGTGAATAGGAGCTTTTCTTTCCACCTACATAAGCACGCGCAAATCCCCCCACTTTCGCAATGGCATCCAGATTCGGCGTTGGTACTTTCTCGATCACATCCGCCGGAATACCATCGACAATAACGAACAACGCTTTTTTAGTGGGCGTCTGGGCATAACTCAAGGATATCTGAACAAGCCCAAGGCCAGCAAATAGAAATATACGTAGCGTCTGCTTCATAAAATTTGCGCTAAACTAAGTCAAACGATACGTAGTGATAAACTACGTATCGTCATTCCAACCATAGAGCGGAATCTCAAGCTTAAATAGCAACGTTTTCTAAAACCCAATTGAGTTGCCGCCATCGACAGGTAAGGATACACCTGTTACGTAGCGGGCGGCTTCGGAGGCTAAGAAAACGGCGGCCCAGCCAATGTCGGATGGTTTTCCGAAAGCGCCCATCGGTGTCCGGCGCATGGCACGTGCAAAGCGATCAGGGTCGCCACCCATTGCCGTTTTACTCATTGCCGTTTCAATGAACCCCGGCGCTATTGCATTCACCCGAACGCCATTACCCGAAAACTCAGACGCCAGCACTTTCACCATTCCTTCGACCGCCGATTTCGAAGCCGCATACGCAATTACGCGATCAAGGCCGTAATAGGCCGCCATCGAAGAAATCATGATGATAGACCCGCTTTTACGCTCCATCATGCGTTTGGCACAGGCACGTGTCAGGCTAAATACCGAGTTAAGATTGGTATGCACAATCCGGTCGAAATCTTCGTCTGTTACGTCGAGAGCGGGTTTTTTCATATTGATACCCGCATTATTGACCAGAATGTCGATTGGGCCTTGTGTGGTTTCGATACGTTCGACAAGCTCGTCCAGCGATTCCCGTGCGGTTACGTCGTTGACCTGATAAGATGCCTGTTCGCCCAACGTAGCAACGGCTTCCTGGAGCGGCTGCTCCCGCCGACCGGTAATCACCACCCGCCCACCGGCCTGTACAATGCAACGGGCAATATCGAAACCGATGCCACTGCCGCCACCAGTAATCAGGGCTAGTTTGCCTTCGAGAGAAAATACGGTTAAATTTTGTTGGATTGAATTCACGGTTGGTTGTTCCATTATCGCATTTGGTAAATATTCACGAGATTTTTAACGTCATCGAGCGTTCGCTCGGGTTTTTTGAACGGTGCCGGAATCGGCTGACGCGCATATTCTTGCAGGTAAAGTACCCAGGCATCGCGCCACCAGATTGCTTCCTTATGTTGGGTTGACAAACGCCCTGCTACGTCGGCAAAAAGTTCAGGATCGATATTGGGTTTTACCTGTGCCCATTGCTGCTGCATCCAACGTACTGAATCGGCTCCGGTGTAAAACTGAACACAAAGTTCGTCCCAAAGCGAACGTCCGGTGTTCAATTTTTTCGTCCACGCTACGTGGTGAAACCAGAGTAAATAGGGCAGAGGACAGGTTTCGGCGTTATTCCATTGTTGCTGTACTTCAGGACGATACTGTGCCAGCGCGTTGCTGCCTGTTGCCGTCCGGTCGAAACCTAATCCTACCGAATCGGCGCGATGATAATAAATCGCTGTCCAGTCGGGGCGGGAGCTTCGGTTTTGCCAGGGTTCGGGAGCAAAGTGTACGCCTGTCCACGGACGAGATAAGCCCATCGGCGTATTATACTGCACATAAATATCCCGCGATTTTAACAGCAGATTGGTAATAGTCTGCACCGCTTTAGGCTCGGTGGTTAATGTCATGTTTATCCATTCGCGGGCTATAGCTTCGGAAGAAAGAGTGTGATCCCAGGCGAGCCGACCGAAGGCATACCAGTTGGCCTGCGCTAGCGGATTCCCGGTCCAGTTTCGGTCAGAACCCGTATTCGCTACACCCGACATTGCCGTTACGTTGTAGCCGTGCAAACTGCCATCGACCACCTTTGCAACGGTCGAACCTTTGCCGTTTACATACGTATCGCTGTCCAGACATTCCTTAAATAAAGGTGCTTCAAAAACCGTGTGCGTAGCGAAACCCAGATACTCCTGCGTGATCTGAAATTCTACCGATAGCGGAGTTTTGGGCATATTACCGAACAGGGGCGAAAATGGCTCACGTGGTTGAAAATCAATTGGCCCGTTCTTGACCTGAATGATGACTTTCTTATCAAATTTTCCATCCAGCCCAGCAAATTCTTCATGAGCAGCTTTGAAACGGTCGGCCTTCGGATCTGCTTTGTAGACAAATGCCCTCCACATCACTACGCCATCGTAAGGAGCCAGGGCTTCGGCCAGCATATTGGCTCCATCGGCATGTGTACGGCCATAATCCTGCGGACCGGGTTCACCTTCTGAGTTCGCTTTTACCAGAAATCCGCCAAAATCGGGAATGGATTTGTAAATCTCTTTGGTCTTATAGGCCCACCATTTCTTTACGTCGGGGTCGAGCGGGTCGGCTGTTTTTAAGCCACCGATGGTTTTAGGGGCCGGGAAGTAAATGGACAAATAAAGCCGGATGCCGTATTGGCGGAACACATTGGCCAGCGCGGCCACTTTTTCGATGTATTCGGGCGTCAGAAAGCGGGCCGTGGCGTTAACGTTGTTTACTACGGTGCCATTGATACCGAGCGATGCATTGGCGCGTGCATAATCGCGATAGCGCGTAGAGACAGTAGCCGGTAGCTCATACCATTTCCAAAGCGATTCACCTGCGTAGCCACGTTCGATGGTGCCGTTGGCGTTATCCCAGTGGTTGAGCATCCGATACCGGACTTTCGGATTGCTGGTGAGCGAAATACGCTGAATAGACTGGCCCGTTTGGATATGACGTAGTAGCGCAAAAGCACCGTAAAGAACACCTTTGTCAGTTTTCGCCGAAATCTGAATGTTTCCCTGTTGAGAGATTCGATATCCTTCGTCGTTGAGTTGGCTGGCATTAGCGCCGGGTGCATTGCTGATTGTGAGCACAATGCCGCCCGTACGATTCCCGCCATTCTGAATGATCGGAACGCTTTTGCCAAGTAGTCCCTGCAACCCCATCTGCAATTCGTTCGCAGCCGTTTGCAGAATTGGGCTGTTTCCCGAAAACGTAATAAACTGCGCTGATTGGGCATACGTATTCCGTTTGGCCGCATCTCGAATTTGGTCGTATTTGAGCCATAACCGATAGCCATCGTCGGCATTGCTACGTCCGGCAAAAACCAGAAAGAGGGCCAGCCAGACAATCGTTCGTTTCATAGGTTGGTAATAAGATATAGGCGACATACCTATAAAAGCCATTTGCTACAGTGGCTATACTTGAAATCTGACTGGTTGAGAAATAGTCAGATATAAATGATTCAATTATTTTTCGGACGTAGCATCATCGAAAAGGCGCATTGCCATCAAGCCATTTCCAACCGCGCCACCGGCCCGGATTGCTGCGGCAATGAAAACAGTTTCGGCAATTTCTTCGCGCGTTGCGCCCGCCTGAACGGCATTCTGAATATGTGATTCAATGCAATACGAACATTGGGTTGTGAGCGCTACGGCCACCGACATCAGTTCCCGATATTTGATTGGAATGACACCATCTTTACGTTCGGCTGTATGCTTAAGGTTCATGAAAGCCGCCGATTCTTTGGGTGCCGACTTTAGTAGCATGTCGACATAGGCGCGGTCTTTGGGTGTCTGATATTCGGAAGTCGGTTTCATGAAATGTATGGCTATAAACTAATTAGATCGTTTTATGGAACTGTCTCAAAATCCCCTGAAGGGGACTTCTTTCGTACTTAGAAAAAGTCCCCTTCAAGGGATTTAGGGGTTTTCAAAGGCTTATGAATAACGCTACGTTCCGAAATGGAAGTACGTTCATCGCGAAGCAGATACGTCAAGAATTAATCCAGCGAACGTAGTATGCCGAGTTCAAGCCCACGTAGTTCGGCCAAACCGCGTAAACGACCGATGGCCGAATAGCCCGGATACGTCTTCTTGTGTAAATCGTCGAGCATCTGGTGGCCGTGGTCGGGTCGCATCGGAATCGACGTAACACCAATGCCAGCGCTGGCGCGTCGTTTCTGCTCCAGCACAATGGCTTTTATCACCGCGTACATATCGACATCGCCCTCAAGATGGTCGGCCTCATGAAAGTTATGACGACCGGCTATTACGTTGTCCGTTTCGCGTTTGGTAGTGCGCAAGTGAATGAAGTGAATACGTTCGCCAAATCGCTTGATCATACCGGGCAGATCATTGTCGGCGCGGATACCTAGTGAGCCGGTGCAGAACGTAATACCATTGGCTGTTACGTTGCTGGCGTCCATCAATTGGGCAAGATCGGATTCGGTGCTTACGACACGGGGAAGTCCCAGCAGCGGGTATGGAGGGTCGTCGGGATGGATGCACAGATTGACGCCAACTTCCTGCGCTACCGGAGCCACTTCCTGAATAAATGCGTACAGATTGTTCCGAAGTTCCTGATCGCCGATAGTGGCGTATTCGTTCAATAAACCCTGAAACGTATCAAGCGAAAACGCTTCTTCCGAACCCGGCAAACCAAGCAGAACCGTGTTTTGAAGTTGGGCAATTTGTTCTGCCGATAGTTGCCCAAGTTTTTGATGGGCTGCGTCGATAAGTTCGGATGGATAATCGGCTTCGGCGTTGGGGCGTTTCAGAATGAACAGGTCGAAAAGCACGAAATCTTCCCACACAAACCGGAGTGCTCGCGAACCATCGGGCATTTCATAGCTCAGGTTCGTGCGCGACCAGTCGAGAACGGGCATGAAATTGTAACAAATAGTACGGATGCCACAAGCGGCCAGATTTCGAAGCGATTGTTTATAATTCTCGATGTAACGAGCCCGGTTCGGACGCGCTTTTTTAATGTCTTCATGTACCAGCAAGCTTTCGACAACCGCCCAATGTAAAGAGGAATACCGGTGGTTGTCAGCTTCGACCAGTTGTATTCGTTGATTAATTTCGTCGATGCTCCAAACATCGCCGACCGGAATCTGGTGCAGGGCCGTAACAACGCCCGAGCAACCTGCCTGCCGAATGTCCATCAGCGAAACCGGGTCGTTCGGCCCGAACCAACGCATGGTTTGTAACATATTAATGAAAAATGAATAATGTAGAATGGATAATGCAGAATGGGTAATGTCAAATGAATAGCTGTTTTCTTAGCACTCATTATGCATTATCCATTCTGCATTATTCATTTATTTCTTCACGCGGCTGAAAATGAAGAAGTAGAGAATGCTCCAGGCAATGAGATAGGCGAAACCGGCAACGTAAAAAATAAGGTAGTATCCCTGCGATAGGTTGCCCAGATTCGTGTAATGAGTCAGTATCTGTCCAACCAGAAGCGGGAAAAAGAAACCGCTAATCGTTCCCGACATCGTCCCCAATCCAACAACGCGGCTGAGTACACTTTTCGGAAACTGGTCGGCAGCAACGGTGAAAATATTAGCTGACCAGGCTTGGTGAGCGGCCACCGCCAGCGAAAGGATTCCGATTACGGGCCACAAACTGCTCATCTGACTGATAAGCATTACCGGAGTAACACAGATAGCGAATAGCGCCATAGCCCACTGCCGGGCACGTGTGGGGTGCCAGCCACGCTGAATTAGTTTGGACGAGAGCCAGCCACCACCTACGCTACCAATGGTTGCAGCCAGATAAATCACAATGAGAGGAGCGCCCAGTTTCTTCAGGTCGAGGTTATAGATTTTCGACAGATACGTAGGAAGCCAGAAGAGGAAAAACCACCAGATGGGATCGGTCATGAATTTGCCGCCCATAAATCCCCAGATGGCTTTGTTCGAAAAAATAGAGTACCCTTTGGCCGTATCGTCGATGGGTAGTTCAACAGGAGCCGCATCGGTAATGGTGGTTGCTTCGGTAATGTGTGCTAACTCGGCTTCATTAACGCCTTTGTGGCGGGTCGGTATATCATAATAGAACCACCAGGCCACAATCCACAGAAAACCTAGTGCCCCGGTCAGAATAAACGTCATTTGCCAACCGGCCAGCAGCGCCAGCGGAGGAACAAGGGCAGGTGCCACCACAGCCCCGATGTTGGCCCCTGAATTGAAAAAGCCAACGGCCAGTGCCCGCTCTTTCTGCGGAAACCACTCCGCAACGGTTTTTATAGAAGCTGGAAAGTTGCCAGCCTCACCGATACCCAATAGTGCCCGTGCTGCCATGAAACCGAAGGTTCCGCCAGCCAGCGCGTGGCCCATTGCGGCAATACTCCATATCAAAATGGCCCAGATGTAGCCCATTTTGGTGCCGATACGGTCGATCAGGTAACCGGCTAGTAACGTAGTGCCGCCATAGAAAAAAGTGAAAACGGCCACAATGTTGCCGTAGTCCAGTTCACTCCAGCCGAACTCCTGCTCCAGAATCGGTTTCAGCAGACCGATTACCTGCCGGTCGAGGTAGTTGATGGTCGTTGCCACAAAAAGCAACGTAGCAATTATCCAGCGATAATTTGTTTTCGGTCCTGAAACAGCACCCGTTAGGTCACTGGACGTAACGGCTGAGGAAGTTGGCTTGGTTGTCACTATAGGAGGGGGCGATTAAAGTACGAGTTATTGGCTCACTACGTTAAAGCATAGAAAGCCTGTTTTGCTACTCTTTAACAGGCTTTCTGCGATCTGATGAATTGAATGAACGGGGTGTTTCTAAACAAAAAATGGTACGTCTTTGGGCGCGTATTTTCGCATACCTTCCTCGTTGATTTCCACCCCAATACCGGGTTTATTCGACAACGGAATAAACCCTTTTTCAACCATCGGCCCATCGAACGTAACGATTTCCTTAAACATTGGCTCTTCGTGAAAATAAATCTGCCATTCCAGAATCAGGAAATTTGGCACCGACGCACAAACATGACTCGACGCCATAGCCCCCAGATACGACGCCACCATGTGCGGAGCAAACGGTACGTAGTACAGATTAGCCAGATTGGCGATACGTTGCGCTTCACCTAAACCACCCGCTTTCTGCAAATCGGGCATGATAATATCGACGGCACCGATTTCGAGGAGTTTCCGAAAGCCGTGAGCGAGGTAGTGGTTTTCACCGGCGCAGATGGGCGTATTCGAGGCTTCCCGGATCTGTTTGTAGGCTTCGGGGTTTTCGGCCGGAATGGGTTCTTCCAGAAATAGCAGATTCAGCGGTTCCATCATCTTCGCCACCCGCCGACCAGTTGTTACGTCGTATCGACCGTGCATGTCCACGCAAATGTCAATCTTCGGGCCAACGGCTTTTCGAACACCCGCAATCTGGTTATACATCCGTTCCAGTTCGCCCTGGCTGGCTGTCCAGTTATACGAGTCGTATTTGTTCGGGTCGTTCCGTTCATCAATGTCGTATTTTACCGCCGTAAACCCCATATCGACCGCTTTTTTCGCGCTTTTCCCAAACGCATCTGCGCTGGTATCTGATTCGCGGTAAGCGCCGGTATCGCAGTAAACCCGGATTTTGTCCCGGAATTTTCCGCCGAGTAATTGATAAACAGGCAATCCTAGCGCCTTACCGACCAAATCCCAGAGTGCCGTTTCGACCGCCGACAGAACCGAGATATACATACCTGCCTGCGCACCTTCGAAAAAACCCGACCGCCGAACATCTTCGAACAGCCGATTCACATTGAGCGGACTTTTTCCTTTGATACGTTGGCCCATCAGCTTGACCAGATGATACGTACCAACCGATGCATCGACGGCTTCTCCACAACCCCAGATGCCCTGATTGGTGTGGACTTTCACAAACAGGCTGTGACCGTTACGGGTGTAGCCGCATTTGATATCGGTGATTTTCAGGTCGGATGGGGCCGACGATAGGGGAGTGCGTTCGACGGCGGTTTCCAGCCCGGCTCCAAAACTTGATAACGCATTGGCACTGAACACGCTGGCCAGAGCACTCTTGGTCAGAAAAGAGCGCCGGGATGTAATTGTATTCATGATAAGAGGTTTAGGGGAATTGCGAAAAGCTATGACACAGAGTTTCTCGAAGGATAAAAGAGATACACAGAGGTTTTATTTTTCTCTGTGTATCTCCATGCGTCTTAGTGCATCTCTGTGACGTTACCACGTTCGTGTTTTGAGGTATTCCTGAATCTGCTCTTTTGGAACGGGTAATTTATCGAGATGAGAATTGAGCCACTGCGAGAAATCTTTTTCAATCTCGTCCGACCAACGGGTGTCGATCTGACCGGGTGTGTATTTCTGCTCTCGCAAACGCTGATGGCCGAACATATCGCGCAAACGAATAATTTCGGAGGTTTTGACCACTTTTTCGGCCAGATGGGGCGGAATAAAGCAAACACCGCCATCGCGACCCAGCACAATATCGCCGGGCATCACCATCACTTTTCCGATACGTGTCGGGCGATTGATACCGACCAACGTAGTGTTGAGATCACCTTCGGGGTTATGGTGAGAGGGGTGATAACTGCGGAAATAAGACGTAAAACCACCGATTTCCTTTAGCCCCGCTACGTCCCGAACGGCTCCTTCGTAGACGATACCATTTCCGGTTTTGGCATAGATGGAATTTCCCAGATTGTCGCCAATCGTTGGGCCATCTTCGTGCATACCAAACTGGTCTACTACGTATACATCACCTTTTACGAGCATATCAATGGGCCACGCGTTCTGCGATTTCACCCGGCCGTCTTTGGTATGGCCTTTATCATCCGTAACCCGGTGAACATCAGGACGACCGGGCATGAACGTAGCGGTCAAGGCCCGACCCACCAATACACTATCTGGGTTTATTGTTTGCCAACCACCTGCAAACTGATACCGGTATTTTTCGCCTTTCAATACCGACCAGGCTTCTTCCTGCGTAACGAGTTTCATCCGTTTCAGAATCGCGTCCGAAACTTTTGGTCGCCCATCCGGGAAGCGTTCACCTTTCCAGTCGGGCGTCAAGAAAATAAGTTCTTCTTTCGAAATCTGCTGGCCGAAGGATAGCGTTGTCCACACGCTTGCCACCAGCAGGGCAGCAACGGTAAATAAGCGGTTCATCAAGGTAGGAATAAGGTTGGTTTAGGACTCGGGAGGAATAAGACGTAGCCCCAACGCTTCTACCCTTCAAGGTCATTGGAAGCGACACGTAGTACTTTTAAAAGAGTTGTGACACAGAGATGCACAGAGTAAAGAGATTCACTGAGGTTTTTTTCTCTGCGTATCTCTTTTTTCTCTGTGCGTCTCTGTGTCACAACCTTTTGGGTAGTTAAAAAAGCTAACGTATCAAACTATTCAGATACAACTCAATATTTGTGTATTGTTCGTCGAGGGTGAACTGGCTGGCATCGTCGGGGTCGCTGAGATTCAGTCCTTTTTCGGTTTCCCACGTATCGGGTATGCCGTCGGCGTCAGTATCTTTTTGGGGCGATTCCTGTTTCAGTGTGGGCCAATTACCTACGTCTGATTGCGAATCGATGATGCCTTTCTTTCCCCGACCGAACGTAGCGATTCCCTGCTTTACATCGCTGATAATACGTGTGTCAACGGCGTCGCGACGAAGGCTGGCTCCTACCTTTGTCAGTACCTGTTCGTACGCCCGTTGCGCTGTTTGTTCGCTAATATCTTCGACTAGAAAAGGTGTATCGACTTTTGCCGAATCGGGATCTTCGCACTGAATGCCACCTGCTACGTTGTTCGCGCTAACCGACTCATCACCAGTTACTACGTTGCCTGCTACGTAAAATTTGCCGTAGGGTTTCATCGGGTTTATGATTCGGCTACGTAGTGTTTCAGGCGTGGCAGGGCCGGGTTTGTAATAATTATTGACCAGATTATGATTGCCCTGTTCTCCGCCGTAAGCACTGTTGATTTCCCAGTTGTAAATGACATTATTTCGAAAATCGACCAGTTCGCGTTTGGGTTGTTTGTGGTAGCGGGAACCGCAGAAACGGGGTGTTCTACTGTGTTGGTGCGCAATCAAATTGTGGTGAAACGTAGCGCCTAAACCGCCCCAGATACCACCGTAACCGTGAGCACCTTTCTCATGAACTGACTTGTTTAGGCTTTCGGCAATAATGCACCACTGCATCGTGAAATTTTCGTTGTCATAAAACGAAGCGCACTCGTCGGTGGCCCAGCTCATAGAGCAATGGTCGATGATGATTTTCTTCTGCCGAAGTCCCGTAATAGCGTCGTCCTGTTGCTTGGCTTCATCGCCCAACCGAAAACGCATGTATCGGATAATGACGTTATTGGCTTCGATAGACAGGTTGTAATTTTTTAGACAAATGCCATCACCCGGTGCCGACTGACCTGCAATAGTGAGGTTGCCCTGCCGAATCTGTATTTTCGATTTGAGCGCAATTGTCCCCGACACAGCAAAGACAATAATACGTGGGCTACGTGTTTCGATGGCTTCCCGAAAGCTACCCGGACCGCTGTCGTCCAGATTTTTGACAATGATAACCTTACCGCCACGCCCTCCGGTGGTATACCGTCCAAATCCTTCAGCACCCGGAAATGCCAGCGATTTCGAAAAGCCCGATTGCCCCGAGGAAATAGACGTAGCAAAAACCATAAGACACAAACTCAGCCATAACTGGCAACGTAGTATTTTCGAGAGAAACGTAGTGAATGTTGACGCTTGCATCCGTTGTTAATTTAAAACGAAAAAGCCGGTATTACCCGGCTTTTTACTACTACTAGAACGTATCAATCTGCCGAAAATTCTATGCGTTGGCAGGAAAGATTGAGGTGCTACGTTAAGCTTGCTTCCACCGTAATTTTGGTATTGAAAAGCTTGGAGATCGGGCAATTGGCTTCCGCATCGTCAACCAGCGACTGGAATTGTGCCTGATCGATACCGGGCACGCTGGCCGTTACTACCAGATGCGATTCGCTGATGCTGCCGCTATCGGTGTCGAGCGTGATAGTGCATTTGGTGTCTAGCGAATCGGCGGTGAAACCAGCTCCTTGCAGGTTGAAGGCCAGTTTCATGGAGAAACAACCCGCATGGGCAGCCGCTACTAGCTCTTCGGGGTTTGTACCAACTCCGTCGGCAAAACGGGTGTTGAACGAATATTGTGTTTGGTTAAGTACGGTGCTGGCAGTCGATAGCGTGCCTTTTCCATCTTTGCCTGAGCCTTCCCAGTGGGCGGAAGCGTTCCGTTTGATTGGCATAATACGTTAAGATTAAGCGGTGAATAAAGGTGATTGCTGGCCGTTATGTTACGGCTATCTTTATAAGACAAACGTAAAGCTAAGATTGTTACGTTACTTTTTTATGAACTGAATGGCACAGCCCCCGCCTTTGGCCAAATGAATTGGCAATAAGGTTTTACTATTCACCAGTTTCTTTTCAATAACGTAGGCTTCCGGGTTTGCCTGCCAGTCGGCGGTGAGGGCATCACGATAAATAGTCGCTTCGTAATTCTTGTCCGGCTCCAAAAAGTCGAACGGAATGGCAATGTCGCGGCTGTTTTCGTCGGTAATAGCGCCCAGATACCAGCTATCTTTTCCTTTGGTTTTTCGAGCAATGGTAACGTAATCGCCGGGTTCGGCCGCAATGATTTTTGTATCGTCCCAATCGACTGGTACGTCGCGAATGAATTGAAACGCGTCCAGATGCGGCTCGTAGTTTTCGGGTAGGTCGGCGGCCATTTGTAACGGGCTGTAAATAGTGATAAACAGCGCCAATTGTTTAGCCAACGTAGTGCGAACCCGCGTGGTACGTGTTTTGTCGAACTGGTCAAGTTTGAACCGAAACAGCCCCGGTGTGAAATCCATCGGGCCGCCCAGCAGCCGGGTAAAGGGCAGAATTGTTGTGTGTTCGGGCGTAATGCCGAGCGTAGGGGCGTTGTTGAATTCGCTGCCCCGTGCTGCTTCGCTGGCCATCCAGTTCGGATAAGTTCGGTGCAATCCCGTCGGTCGAGATGATTCGTGCGAATCGACCATCAGTTTATACTGTGCGGCTTTTTCGACCATGCGCTGGTAATGCCCAACCATCCACTGGCCGTCGTGGTGTTCTCCGCGTGGAATAATTTTGCCCACGTAGCCCGTCTTAACCGTGTTAATTCCTTCTTTCTGCATGTACTGAAAAGCCGCGTCCATGCGTCGCTCGTAGTTGGTAACCGAGCCGGACGTTTCGTGGTGCATAATGATACGTACCCCTTTCTGTTGGGCATAAGCAGTCAGCGAATCCAGATTATAATCAGGGTAGGGCGTCACGAAGTCAAAGACGTTTTCTTTCCAGTTGCCAAACCAGTCTTCCCAGCCAACGTTCCATCCTTCGACCAGTACGCCATCGAAACCATATTTAGCGGCAAAGTCGATATATTTCTTTACGTTCTGCGTGTTAGCGCCGTGTCTGCCACCTGTTTTCTCCCAGGTTGCTTTATTGACATGCATTTCCCACCACATACCCACAAATTTCTGTGGTTTTATCCACGATGGATCGGCAATTGTAGAGGGTTCGTTGAGGTTGAGAATCAGTTTAGACGCCAGCAAATCAGTGGCTTTGTCACTAACCAAAATAGTACGCCAGGGCGTTTGAGCAGGAGTTTGCAGATATGCTTTATTACCAACCGCATCGGGAACGAGTTGCGATGTAAGCACCAGTTTCTTTTTGTCGAGTTGCAGGTGCATGACCGGATAATTGATCAGTGCCGCTTCGTAGATGCTGATGTAGATGCCATCGCCGGTTTTGAGCAGCAACGGCGACTGTATGGCATTGGGGCCAATAACCGATTTCAACGCAATATCTTTTTCTTTCGCTGCCGCTGAAAGCGCATCAATTTCGCTCAGGCGAGTGGTATTATAAAGGTATTCGTTGGTGTCGTAATCGCCCGGAATCCAGAACGTTTTATGATCGCCCGCCAGCGCAAACTGGGTTTTTTCGTCGTCGACAATAAAGTGAGTGAGCCCTGTTTGGGGTGGAAACTCATAGCGGAAACCAACGCCATCGTTAAAGACTCGAAACCGAATCACGAGCTTGATGCCCGATGTGCCTTTGTCGGTTAAGGTTAAAGCCAGTTCGCGGTAGTTATTGCGAATTTCGCGGACTTCGCCCCAGACGGGTTTCCAGGTTTCATCTTTGGTCGACGAATCGGTGACCGTAATGGTGAATTGCGTGAGTGTAGCTTTAGGCTTGCTGAAGACAAAACCCAGGCTGGATGGCTCAATTACTTTTTTACCCCTATACCTGATTTGATACGTTACGTTGCCCGTTGGGTTGTTGCTGACTGATAACGCAATGGCTTTGTCGGGCGACGAAATTGAAATCGGCTGTTGCGCCAATAAGGACGTAATTGAGTAGCCTATAAATAGAAAAGTTAGAAAGAATCTGAGCGACGACATGTTGGTTAGGTGGAGTACGTAGTAACCAACAAGGTACTAATTATATCAACAAAAAATCCTGAAATTGTTGAACTTGACCAAGCTTTGTATACGACTGTTTTGCTACGTATCCTTGGTTTGTTGTGTATCTAAGCATTTTTTTTGGATACGGTAGCTAAAAGTGGCTACGTAACATGATTATATTTCGATATAAGTTTCTATTAGTCAGATATTTAATTGACTTTTTTTGGAATTCCTCCTGTCGTCGGAATGACAAAAAATATCTATAAAATCTTATTAATCAGATAGGTAATTCCTCGACTAACTACCCATAATTTGCATTACGTAGTCAGGCTCACTAGGAATACGTCAGACTCAAATTGGCAAAGAAGGGCGTACCTACTGTAACCGGTTTCAATAGCTAATTCCGTTACGTAGTGCACAGGACGTAGCAGACATGAACTGGCACAGCTTTATTGCCTGCCATTTTTTACCTCAGTTTACTCATTTTGTGGTAAACTGAAGTATTTTTGATTTTGAGGGAAATCAATTGGCAGTCGGTGCCACTCATCAATACAAACTATGAAACAAATCTTCTTTTTCTCGCTGGTGCTATTGATGGCAGGAGCCGGGCAGCCGATTTCTGCACAATCGGCAAAGCGCGTTGTCATTACAGGAGTTGATACGTCTAAAAAACCGGGAGATGATTTTTTTAAATACGCCAACGGTATTTGGTACGACACCATCCAAATACCCGCTAGTCAGTCGGGTGTAGGGTCGTATTCGTTCCTGAATTATCCGCAGCGCATTCGGCTTCAGGGTATTCTGGATAGCCTGTCGGCCGGGAAACATAAGCCCGGAAGTCTTGAACAGCAGGTCGGCGATTTTTATGAGTCGGGCATGGACACCGTTGCGATTAACAAACGCGGTTATGAGCCCATCAAGCCGTTGCTCGCTCGTATTGATGCCATTTCGAATGCCGCTACGTTGCTGAAACTGGTGGCCGACGAACAAAAAGTAGGCAATGGGTCTATCATTGGTTTTTACGTTGGTCCCGATGATAAAAAGAGTACGATCAATATTGCCCAGTTTTCCCAGACCGGAATCGGCTTACCCGAACGAGCGTATTATTTCAAGACTGATTCATCGACCGTTGCGATTCAAAACGCCTACAAAACTTACCTCACCCGCTTGTTTGAATTGACGGGAACCGACGCAGCAACGGCCACCAAAAACGCAAACACTACGTATGCTATTGAAAAACAGTTCGCTACGTCGCATCGAACAAACATTGAACTGCGGGACGTAAAGGCGAACTACAACAAACTGGCGATTGCTGACATGGCAAAAACACAGCCTTCGCTACGTTGGACAACGCTGTTGAGCGACCTCGGCGTGAAGGCCGATTCGGTTAATGTGGGCCAACCGGCTTATTACGACAAGCTGAACAAAATGATCGATTCAGTTTCTATTCAGGATTGGAAAGTTTATCTGAAAGCGCAGGCGTTGACCAACTACGCCGATTTTCTGAGCCAGCCGTTTGTTGATGCGTCGTTTGCGTATGCCAAAATTCTGACTGGTCAGGCCGTAAAGAAAACGCGGGCCGAAGAAATGACACAAGCCGTTGATCGGTCGATTGGGCAGGCGCTGGCTCAGTTGTACGTGAAAAAATATTTCCCCGAATCGGCCCGGAAACGGATGGCGGTGTTGGTCGATAACCTGAAAAAAGCCTTCGAAGCCCGTATTAACCGGCTGGATTGGATGAGTGATTCGACAAAGGCAAAGGCGAAAGACAAACTGTACGCGTTCTCGCAGAAAATTGGTTACCCCGACAAATGGAAAGATTACTCGAAGGTGGTGGTGAAACGAGACGCTTATTTTGAAAATCGGTTGTCGGCGACGAAAAATGAATACCTCGACCGGGTTTCTAAAGTGGGGCAAGCTGTTGACCGTACCGAATGGCACACAACTCCGCCTACCGTAACGGCCTACAACAATCCGCCGTTGAACGAAATCGTTTTTCCGGCGGGTATTCTGCAACCGCCTTATTTTGATGTGAATGCCGACGATGCGCTGAATTATGGTGGAATCGGTATGGTGATTGGACACGAAATCACCCACTCGTTCGACGATCAGGGGGCGCAATATGATAAATACGGGAACGTAACGGACTGGTGGACAAAATCAGATTACGCTAAATTCAAAGCAAGGACCCAGCAGGTGATCGACCAGTACAACAAATTCACGGTGCTGGATTCAGTTCACGTAAAAGGGGCTTTAACCGTGGGTGAAAATACCGCCGATATTGCCGGAGTTGCCATTGCCTACGATGCGTTTAAACTAACCGAGCAAGGAAAAAGCACTGAGAAACTCGACGGCTTTACGCCCGATCAGCGGTTCTTTATTTCGATAGCCAGAATCTGGCGGGTCAAAACCAGAAACGCTTACATGGGCATGTACGTAAACACGAACCCGCATTCGCCCGCCAAGTGGCGCGTAAATGGCCCGCTGATGAATTTCACGCCTTTTTATAACGCCTTTAATGTGCAACCAGGCGACAAAATGTACAAGCCTGAAAAAGAACGGATTGTGGTTTGGTAGAAACAGGTGAGCTTTCTACCCGAAACAGGCAATCCACAGCTTGTCGACCAACGGCATCCCGAACAGGAAAAGCCCAAGCAGGGGCAGAAAAATAGCCATAAAAACAGCTAGCGAAATCCAATATGGTTTGTAGATTTTCCGGTGAAATCGCTCATACAGCAAAAATCCTGCAATAATTAGCAGGTAAGGAACTCCTGGCGGTAGTGGAATTTGTGGTAAACGGCCCAGAGCCGGACTAATGAAGGGCACTACCGTCATGATCATAAACCGGGCGTGATATGTGGGTTTGTTTCTATACAGGATGGCCAGAACGTAGAGCGCCACAAACAGGCTGACATCCAGAATATTGACCAGAAAGATGCCCAAATCTTTCTGTTTTAGCTGCCCCGTTCGGGAAACCATAATTAATAGAAGTAACATCACCGGCACAAACCCATACGTGAATTTTCCCAGCAATCGGTGCCATTCGACCTGCTTTTTTACAATCAGAATCGGTTGAAGAATCAGCAACGCAAACCAGATCAGTATGGTTAGCGCGTGCATGTGAATGAGTCCGCTAATGCCAAAAAACTGCGGAAACAGCCTGAAGTACGTTTTAAAGAAGGCAACGAAAACAAGGAGTAGAATAGCTCCAAAAAAGTAGCTGATATTTCGGTACGCTTTTTCCATGACCGTCAGAAAGGATAGTTTACCGAAGCTACCATCGCCACAAAACTCATTTCCACTTTTCTTGTGTGAACAACCAGAACCAGCCTACTAATAGCAGAATTTTTGAGTGAAGCGCTTTACTCAAAAGTTCGGTCGCTGATCAGCCCGAAGCTACCGTTCGCAAGAAAGCTAGTGCCCGTTTAACCGCTTTTGCCGATATTCGAACAAATACTTAATTCGCTTTTATCTATTTGTTCATGAGGTGGTTACTGATGTTGGTAGTATGTTGTTGCGGATACGTTTTGTCTGCTCAAACCGTACGGCCTGTTGTTGTCGATCATCAGAAACCTCCCCGCGACATTGGCCCGTTTACCGAGTTTTTTGAAGATAAATCGGGCGATACGTTGCCGCTGTCCGTTATCCAGAAAAAGCGTTTTCTGCCGTTTGCCCAGAAACGTAACGAACGTACCTCCGATGCCG
This sequence comes from Spirosoma daeguense, assembly GCF_054776875.1. Classification (NCBI taxonomy): domain Bacteria; kingdom Pseudomonadati; phylum Bacteroidota; class Cytophagia; order Cytophagales; family Cytophagaceae; genus Spirosoma; species Spirosoma daeguense. The sequence continues at coordinate 761,268 of NZ_BAAHBF010000004.1, read as the reverse complement.
CTCAACCGTTGCTGGTAACGTGGCTCCGGTTTCGGATTCAAAACACAAATCCAACCGATACACTACGTCTGTTTTACGACTGCTGGCAGGGATATTACATTACCGTTTACGAGAACAACCACCGACTGACCCGCGTTGGCGTGGGTATCCGACGCCCAAAAGGATCGCCCAACACGTCGGCGGTGTTGCTACGTATCGCGCCGGGGCAAACCAATACGTACTATGTTCAATCGGTGAGTTATATCGTCAGCGTAGTGCCGATTGTGTCGTTGCTTTACACGCCCGAAGATGTGTATAAAACCACGCTGGAGAACGCCTATTTCGAATCGACGCTGCTAGTATATCTGTCGCTGGTGTGCGGGAGTTTGCTGTTTATGACCCTGTTTGCGTTTTACTCGTTCGGGCTTAATCGCGACAGAGCTTTTCTGTTCTATGGACTCTATACGTTGATGGCGTTTTACCTGTCGATTCAGCATGTCGATGATCGATTTGGTTTGGATATACTTCGGTTACCTCGCCTGTCGCCGTCGTTGCTGATCGTGTTTTACGCCCTGTTTATGAATCATTTACTATTGATTCGACAGAACAATCCACGTCTGTGGCTGTGGGCGAAAGGATTGTTTTGGCTTGTTTTGGTATTTCTCGTGTGGGAGTCGCTGGAGGACGTATTGAGCACGTTGTTTTTCGGTAATAACCTGCTGTATCGGTTCAGGCTTTTGCCCGGTATGATGCTGATGCTGGTGCTAACCGTAGCGTTGCTACGTAGTAAAATTCCGATCAGAAACTACCTGCTGGCTGGTGTCGCTACGTTGCTGATTTTGTTGTTCATACCGCAATTTCTGAACCCGTTTGTATCAAATCTGCCACCCAATATCGAAATCTTCGTGAACAATCCGGGTTTCTGGAGCCTGACCGGTTTTACCATCGAATCGTTTTGTTTTGCGATGGCACTGGCGTATCGAAATCGGTTGATTGAACTGGAAAATACGTCGCTACGTGCTACGTATACGCAGGCACTTGAACAGCAACTAACCGAACGTACTGCCGAAATTCAGGAGAAAAGTCGCCAACTGGAAGAGCAACGGATTCGTCAGCTCGAACTGAATTTTGAACAAAAACTGGCCGAAACCGAAATGGCCGCGCTACGTGCTCAGATGAATCCGCACTTTATATTCAACTGCCTGAATTCCATTAAGCTGTATGCCACTGAAAACGATACGGCCAAAGCGTCGGACTATCTCACACGCTTCAGTCGGCTGATTCGGCTGGTGCTCGAAAATTCGCGCTCTGAACACGTAACGCTACGTAACGAACTCGATGCGTTGCAACTTTATCTGGAAATGGAAGCGATGCGCTTTAAAAGCAAACTGCGTTTTAGCATCGACGTAGCCGAAACCATCGACGCCGAATTTGTCGAAATTCCGCCTTTATTGCTTCAGCCGTATGTCGAAAATGCCATCTGGCATGGGCTGATGCACAAACTGGAAGGCGGGAACGTAGCGGTTCGGGTGGAGCAGCCGGACGACAATCGGTTACGGATTTTTATTACCGACGATGGCATTGGCCGAACCAAGTCGGCTGAACTGAAAAGCAAGTCGGCGACGCCTAAAAAATCGCTGGGTATGAACGTAACGCGCGAACGTATTGCGCTCATCAACCAGCTTTACAAAACCCATACGCAGGTTCAGATAAAAGACCTGATCGACGCCGAAGGACACCCCGCCGGAACCGAAGTGATGCTGGATATACCGATTTAATTTTGAATGATTGAGTGATAGAATGATTGAATAGGCTTACGTCAGCATTTTTTATTCAATCATTCTATCACTCAATCATTCTATCATTGTGTTACCTATGCTCAAAGCGATACTGATTGATGATGAACCGGATTGTGTGCGATTACTAGCGCACGAGCTGGCTGCGTATTGTCCACAGGTACAGGTGGTTGGGCAGACGACGAACAGCGAAGATGGCCTGCGTCTGATTCAGGTGTTGCAGCCCGACCTGGTTTTTCTGGATATTGAAATGCCGCGTCTGAATGGTTTTCAGTTGCTGGAAAAACTGGGTTCCATTACGTTCAGCTTGATTTTTGTAACAGCCTATAACGAGTTTGCGGTTAAAGCCTTTCGGTTCAGTGCGCTCGATTATCTGCTCAAACCGATTGATGCCGTTGAGTTGCAGGAAGCCGTTCGGAAAGCCGAGCGGCAACAGCGCTTGGATGTCCGACAGATTGATATACTACGTAATCAGCTACATAGTCATCAGTTGGCCGATAAAATTGCTGTGCCGTATCAGCAAGGCGTAATTTTTCTGCCCGTTAATGAGATTCTGTATTGCGAATCGGATAGTAATTACACCAAAGTGATTGCCACTCAAAACCGGCATTTTCTGCTGACGCGCACGCTACGTGAGGTACAGGAAGTACTGGAAGAACGTAACTTTCTGAGGGTTCACCGGCAATACGTCATCAATCTCGATCACATCAAATTGTTTGTGAAAGGCGAAGGCGCATATCTGGTTATGACCAACGACGTAAGTATTCCGGTGGCGCGAAATCAGAAAGAAAAGCTGGTTCAGCGGTTTGGCTGGCTATGAGAAAAGAGTTTGCTTTTACCCCGAAATTCGTAACGAGCTTATTTGTAGATTATCCAGTTCAAGATGGTATTTCATAACGGCCGGGCTTCCGGGAAATGTGCCGGTGGCTTCAACAGTCAGCTCGGCCAGTGAGCCGTTCTGGTTGAAATGGAGTGGTTTTATCTGCATATTGTATTTTTCAGCCGCCTGCTGTATCCACTGCTTAATTTCAGATCTTCCCGAATAGGAGAAACCTTCATCGGAAACAGTGGCTTCCTGCGTGAAATACTCCGCAAAGGCGGTGCTGTTCTGGTCGTTCTGGGCGTTAATCAGCCCGTCTATGTTTTCTGGAAGTTTCATTGTTTTTTGGTGTTTGTTAAAAATAGGTTTGCGTCAATATCAGTTTAGCAAAGGCCTGTTTAGACCGTAGGTATTGTACCACCGTCAATGACATAGTCGGTACAGGTAAGATAGGCCGCCCGGGGCGAAACCAGGAATCCAACGAGTTCAGCAACTTCCTCTGGCCAGGCAGCTCTGCCAAAAGGAATACCACCCAGTGCATCCATTACACTCTTTGAAGCCTGTTCAGTGGTGCCGCCCGAGCTTTCGGCAATACGTTCCATCATCCGGATCGACCCTGTGGTCATAATCCATCCCGGCGATACGGTGAGCACACGCACGCCTTTGGGTGACACTTCATTTGATAGGCTTTTGCTATAATTGATCAGGGCTGCTTTCGCAGCTGCGTAGGGGAGGGTTGAGTCGTATAAAGGCAATTTGGCCTGGATGGACGCTATATGAATAATGACTCCTTCACCACGATTGAGCATATCAGGTAATAATCCGCGATCGAGTCGCACGGGTGCTAGCAGATTTGTCTGAAACGTTGATTCCCAATCTTCGTCAGATAGCGCTGCAAACCCACCACCGGGCGTTTCTGAGCCACCCATATTATTGATCAGGATGTCCAGATGGCCAAATGTGCCGAGAACTTCGTCGATTACTTTCTGGGTTCCGGTCGGTTTGCTTAAATCGGCTGCGATAAAATGGGCACCATTCGGTTCACCTTCCGGCTGGTTTCTGGCGGTAATGAGTACTGTTGCACCCGCTTTCAACAGGCGATCGGCGATTGCTTTCCCTGTTCCTTTACTGCCTCCGGTAACCAGCGCAATTTTGCCTGCTAGTTCGTTTTCAAACGTAAAATCCATAACACTTTTGCTTTGTTTAGGACAAATTTCGGGTGTATGTCCGGTGCTGACAAGTACGGACTTACGAATCAAATAGGGATAAATTTATCCCTATTGAACAGCCCAGTACACATTGTTACATTTGTTGTATGTACGAGAGAAAGATAGTCCCTGAGCTGAATTGCGGCCTCGATCTGATTGGCGAAGTTCTCTACGGGAAATGGAAGATTCGGCTTTTGTGGTTTATCAATGAAGGGTTCCAACGTCCCAGCGAGCTACAGCGAAAAATACCGGGCGCATCCCGACGAGTGCTTAATGTACAGTTGAAGGAACTGGAAAGCCACGAATTGATTGGGAAAGTGATTTACCCGGTTGTCCCGCCCAAAGTTGAATATTACCTTACCGATTTCGGGAAATCACTGATTCCGGTTATTGGGGCCATCGGGCAATGGGGAGATGAGCATGAGCAGCGTTTGCGGACGCTCATTCTGAAAAATATCAACCCTTAATTACGATGATGGTGGTCTGGTTCACAAACCTCGTGTTGATTGCCTGACAACCAGACTTGTTTTCAGCGTACGAGTTTCGGTGGTGAAGCGCTGCCCTTCGGCTATCTGGCGCATCAACAACTCGGCTGCCAGTCGCCCCATCTCATGAATGGGTTGGACTACAGCCGTCATCGGGGGCGTTACGAAAGCACTGTGCGGAGCATTCGAAAACCCAACCAGCGATATATCGTGGGGAATGGTTAGTTTGTGTTCCTGAATGCAGATTAACGCTTCAATGGCCGCCGGATCATTCACCGCAAACAGCGCGTCGGGTCGGTCAGGTCGGTCCAGCAGTTGTTGCGTGTAAAATCTTGCTTTCCCTTCCATAAAATCGCACGGCATAATCAGGGTTTCATCAATCGAAAACTGGTGGGCTTTTAACGCATCCAGATACCCATTAAGCCGATTTCGACCAATGGTCAGATTTTGCGGGCCTGCCAAATGAGCAATACGTTGGCAGCCTGTCTTGATCAGATGTTCAACAGCCATAAATGCTCCCTGATAATCATCGACCATTACCTTCGAGCCCGGCAGTTCGTCAACAATCCGGTTTAAAAAAACAATCGGTAACCCTTTCCGCTGAGCCGACGTAATGTGCTCGTAATCGTTCGTTTCCCGCGAAATTGCCAGAATTAGCCCATCGACCCGGCTGGAAATCATGGCCTGCAAATTGTGTTTTTCAATATCGAGCGACTCGCCCGACTGCATGGTCATGACCTTATAACCGGCTTCGTTAGCGGCTTCCTGAACGCCCAGAATCACGTTCGGAAAAAACGCGTGTACAAACTCCGGTACCACGACGCCAATAATATTGGTTTTATTCTTCCGTAAACTGGTGGCAATTGTATTTGGCTGATAATCCAGTTGATGGGCCAGATCAAGTATGGCTTTCTTGGTATCTGGATTAATGTCAGGGGCATTACGTAGCGCGCGCGAAACGGTCGAGATCGATACGTTTAGCTTTATGGCAATGTCCCATATGGTGGGTTGTTTATTGTTCATTGAGAGAAGTGGTCAGGGCAAAAGAATTGGTTTTGGTACTTTTTTGAGAAATACAGTTTTAAGTGCGAACCACTTCGATTGACGCCTTGGCTCTACTACGTATCATATGCATCTCAAAAGAGCCGGTTTTTTAAGAAAATAAGCTTTTCCCGCCTGTTTCCGGCAACGTTTCCGGTAACGTTTTTTTACAATAAAACCCCGAAAACACGCAATTATACTTGCTGTAACGGCTTAAATCCATATAAATTCGATGGTATAGCCCACCCGGACAGGTATGATTCTGGATTTACTGAATCGGGAACGAAAGGGTAAAAAATATCACTTTTCTAATCCTTGAACCAATTATGATCCTATTTCTAAAACAGGTCGCATGGAGGGTGTTTCTTCTGGTGTTGTGCTGTTGTCAGATACCCGGAATTACACAGGGTAAGACTTTTCAGCAGGCTATTGTTGCGAAAGGTACGGTTACGTCTGAATCAGGCGAAGCGTTGCCCGGCGTTACGATTGCGGTAAAAGGTACCACCATCGGCACCACAACGAACGAAACCGGACAGTATAGCCTGAGTCTGCCGAATCGGGACGTAGTACTGGTATTTAGTTCGGTCGGCTACGAAAAACAGGACGTAGCGGTGGGCAATCAAACCACGATCAACGTAACGCTGAAAGCCGACATGAAAGCCCTGAACGAAGTAGTGGTGGTGGGTTACGGTACCCAGCAACGTAAAGACCTGACTGGTTCGGTGGGGTCGGTGAAGGGGAAAGAGTTGGAAAATCTGCCCGTTCGTGGGCCGCTCGAAGCCTTGCAGGGACGAGTAGCCGGAGTGCAGATTGTCCAGAATAGCGGTTCGCCGGGGGCCGCACCAAATGTCAGAATTCGGGGTGTTACGTCGCTCAACGCCGGAAATGACCCGCTTTATATTGTGGATGGCGTACCGATTACGGGCGATATCAGCGTCGTTAATCCGAATGACATTGCGTCGATGGAGGTGCTGAAAGATGCGTCGGCAACCGCTATTTACGGCGCGCGGGGTGCTAACGGGATTATTATCGTGACCACCAAGCGGGGCAAATCTGGGAAAACGTCGTTCAATCTGAATGCCTACACGGGTATCATGGATGTTCGGCGACAGATTCCGATGCTCGATGCCGCTCAGGAGCGCGATTACATTCTCAATGCCAATGCGTTAGCGGGTACAGCCGAGGTACGTCTGGGACTGGATACGCTGTTCCGCAACGGTGTGGCGGTCTACAATACCAATTGGCAGGACGAAATCTACCGGCAGGGCGTGGTGTCGAACTATGAACTATCGCTGCGGGGTGGTAACGACAAAACGACCTATGTCGCCAGTCTGGGCTATTTCAATCAGAAAGGGGTGGTCATTAGTTCGGGCTTCGATACGTATCGAGGGCGTTTCAGCATCGATCATCAGGCATCGGCGCGTTTTAAAACCGGGGCTAATATTCTGCTGTCGACGGCTAAACGTGACCGGGTCCCTGAAGGAGATGACAACAATGCCGTGATTACCAATGCGATGCGCATGTTGCCTTTTTCGCCCGTTTACAACAGGGACGGTTCGTACACATTCGTTGATCAGATTCAACGGCCCAATCCGGTCGGGCTGGCCAATCTGACATCTTGGTTCACCGTCAACAATCGGCTGGTTGGCAATATCTACGGCGACTATGATATCTGGAAAGGATTATCGCTACGGTCAACCCTGAACATCGATTATTCAGGTACGCGTGATGAGCGGTTTACGCCCAGTAGTATTCAGGGGGGGGCGGCTCGCCCGGCTACGGCCTCGTATGGCGATGTGTTTACATGGGTCAACGAAAATACGTTGAATTACACTCGGTCGTTTGGGAAACACAGCGTAACGGGACTGTTGGGCTATAGCGTTCAGGAATCGAAAATTTTTAATCTGTCGGCGGCTGGTAATCAGGGCGCTACCGACAACATCACTACGTTGAATGCGGCTGCTACGCCAACGGGTGCATCGAGCAGCAAATCGTCGTGGAGCCTGATTTCGTACTATGCCCGTTTGAATTACAGCTTCAACGATAAATACCTGTTGGCCGCTACGTTACGTCGCGATGGTTCGTCACGGTTCGGGGCCGACAAACGCTACGGTCTGTTTCCGTCGGTGTCGGCGGGCTGGCGGATTTCGGAAGAGTCGTTCATGCGCAACCTGACGTTTATTAATGACCTGAAACTCCGGGCCAGCATTGGTGTTGTCGGTAACCAGTCGATCAGCGATTTTGGCGCGCAGGGCTTATACAGCACTGGCAGCAACTACGTTGGTAAGGCTGGTATTGCACTGTCGGCCATTCCGAATCCGAATCTGAGCTGGGAATCGACAACGCAATCGGACATTGGTATCGACCTCTCGATTTTCAATAATCGGGTACAGATCACGGCTGACGCGTATCTAAAACGGACCAACGACCTGCTGTTATCGGTCAACCTGCCTACTACCACGGGCTTTACGTCGGCTCTGCAAAACGTGGGCGATACGCAGAATAAAGGGCTGGAATTCAGTATTTCCAGTCAGAATATTACCAGCGCAGGTGACGGATTTAAGTGGAACTCAGGTTTCAATATTTCGTTTAACCGCAATAAAATCCTGACCCTGTCGAACAACAATGCCGATATTATTCAGACCAGTGCCGATGCTACGTTCTTCAGCACAAGCCCGATAGGAATTGGCCGGGTTGGGCAACCGATAGGCATCTTCTATGGCTACGTATACACAGGCCGGGTCTACGCTACGTCGGAAGAAGCCAAATCGGCCAACATGCGTGACGGTAGCCCAACGGGAGCGTTCTACGTAGCGGGGGACATGATTTACAGGGATTTAAACGGCGATGGTGTTATCAACGACAACGACCGGGCTGTTATTGGCGATGCGAATCCGAAGTTTATTGCCGGGCTTACCAACACGTTTTCGTTCAAAAACTTCGACTTGTCGATTTTCCTGCAAAGCTCCTACGGCAACGACATTTTTAACCAGACGCGGCAGTCATCGAACCGCAGCTTTGTGTACAATGCCGCCACCACCGAAGTGCTACGTAGCTGGCGAAAAGAAGGGGACATTACCGACGTACCGCGCGGTGCCCCGAGTACCATTGGCCGTAATGGATTTGCGTCGAATCGATGGATTGAAGACGGTTCGTATTTACGCGTGAAAACCGCTACGTTGGGTTACACGGTTCCGGCTGCCTTGCTGAAACGAATTCGAGTCGACAACGCCAGAGTATACATATCAGGGCAGAACCTGTTCACATTCACTAACTACTCCGGTCTTGACCCCGAAGCCAATTTCAGGACGGGACAGCCCTTGTTGCAGGGGATCGATCTCGGTACGTATCCGCAAGTACGCTCCATTACGTTTGGTTTAAATCTGGGCTTTTAATCAATATCCTAGCCATGAAAAAAATCATCTATAAATTATTGGTTGTCAGTTTGATGGTACAGTTGTCGGGCTGTAGCGACATCCTCGACCAGACGCCCGTTAGTGCGCTGACGCAAAATTCGTTTTTTCAATCTGCTGCCGATGCTGAAGCGGCTGTACTGGCTGGCTACGATGCCTTACAGGGTGATGAAGTTCGGCATATTATCTGGGGTGATGCCCGAGCCGATAACCTGAAAATTCCGCTTGAGACGATTGGTGCTACTGATCCGGCGGTGCTTGATTTTCAGAACGATAACATCAGTAGCAGTAGTAGCTATGGCAACTGGGCCAAGTTTTACAATGGTATTAACAAGGTTAACAACGTACTGGCGCAGGTGCCGAACATACAGAGCCCAACCATTGCCAGCGTGAAAAACCGGCTCATGGGCGAAGCTTATTTTCTGCGGGCTTTCAGCTACTTCAATCTGGTACGTTTATGGGGTGCTGTTCCGCTCATTCTGGAGCCAACGCTGTCGCTCAATAAAGACCTGCAACCCGCCCGAACCCCAGCCGATAAAGTGCTGGAGCAGGTTGTTGCCGATCTAAAACAGGCCGAAACATTGTTGCCCGCTACGTATGCGTCGGCGGTTGAAACACGTGGACGCGCTACGCAGGGGGCCGCTCAGGCCATGTTGTGCAAAGTGTATCTCTGGCGCAGTTCCTACAACCAAACCAACGAATGGCAACAGGCCGCCGACTATGGGGCTAAAGTGCTGGCAAACGCTACGTATTCGCTGGTGTCGGGGGCTAATTATGCTACGATTTTTACGACTAAAAATACGACAGAATCCATTTTTGAACTGCAATACAACTACACGAATCAGGAAACGAATGCGCTGTCTGCCTATTTCCTGCCACGTAGCAGCAAGGTGCAAACGGGGGGGAATCAGACCCTGATTCCAACGCCCAAACTGGTGGATGCCTTTGAACCCGGCGATGTTCGTAAAGCGGCCAGTATGTATACCAGCAACCCCGCCACCGACCAATTTCCGAACCTCCCAACCGTGGCTAAATACATGGGGACGGTGGTTGGCAACGCTCGATTCAGCGACAGTAATTTCATCTTTATACGGCTTGCCGATGTGATACTGATGCAGGCCGAAGCCTTGACGCAATTAGGTAAAACTGCCGAAGCGGCCACTCAGGTCAATCGGATTCGGAACCGGGCTGGGCTGGCAAATACCACCGCTACGTCGAAGGACGCGTTGTTGTTGGCCATTGAGAAGGAGCGATTTGTGGAGCTTTGTTTCGAAGGGCATCGCTGGTACGATTTGCTACGTACCGGACGGGCCAAGTCGGTGCTGGGCGTCGATAAAAAAGCACTGATGCCTGTGTTCTTCACCGAAATTATGCTTAATCCAAACCTAATGCCGCAAAATCCGGGCTATTGAATCAGAGGTAAGGAAGACTCTTGCATCGCTTTGGTGAACAAAATTGAATCCGGATTATATGCGTCCTATTATCAGAAGAATACACTTGTTTGTTGGTTTGTGGCTATGGCTGGTCTGTTCAGTAAAGGCTCAGGATAACCGCCATATTACTACCGGTACCATCATTCCAGATGCTACGTATAGCGATCAGCCCTACATCGTTAAAACGAACGATGGCGCCTGGCTCTGCGTACTGACAACCGGCTCCGGTCATGAAGGCGCATCAGGGCAGCACATTATTACCCAACGGAGTCTCGATCAGGGAAAAACCTGGATTGATAAGCGGGCCGTAGAGCCAGAAGATGGCCCTGAAGCGTCTTATGCAGTGCTGCTAAAGGCGCCATCGGGTCGCGTGTTTGTGTTTTATAATCACAACACGGATAATATCAGAGCCGTAAAGGGCGATAATCCACCGTATCAGGATGGTTTGGTTAAACGGGTTGATAGTCAGGGATATTTCGTATTTAAATATTCCGACGATAACGGAAAAACATGGTCGGCCAACCGAATTACGATCCCGATTCGAAATTTTGAAATCGACCGAAAGAATCCGTATGGGGGCAAGATTCAGTATTTCTGGAATGTCGGAAAAGCGTTTACGGATAAAGGCGCTGCTTTTGTTCCGGTGCATAAAGTCGGTGGATTTGGCGTCGGTTTTTTTACATCGAGCGAAGGAGCCTTACTACGTAGCGCCGATCTGCTTACGATCAGCGACCCCGCCAAAGCCAACTGGAGCACCCTGCCCGACGGCGATATTGGTCTGCGAACACCTGCCAAAATAGGTGGCCCTATCGCCGAAGAACAAAGCTTTGCGGTATTGAGCGATGGCTCGTTTTTCTGCGTCTACCGCACAATTGACGGGCATCCGGCCTATACGTATAGCCGCGACGGTGGCCGAACCTGGGAGCCACCGCAATACATGGCCTATGCCAACGGTCGATTAGTGAAGCACCCAAGAGCGGCCAATTTTGTCTGGAAATGCGAGAATGGAAAGTTTCTGTACTGGTTCCATAACCACGGAGGACGCTTTATTCGAGAGCATCCGAACCGACGTAGCATGGCCTACGAAGATCGTAATCCGGCCTGGCTCATGGGGGGTATTGAAGCCGATTCGCCCAAAGGGAAAATCATTCGGTGGACTCAGCCTGAAATTCTGCTGTATGACGATGATCCGCTGATTCGGATGAGTTACCCCGATCTGGTCGAAGACAAAGGAACGTACTACGTTACCGAGACGCAGAAAGATATTGCTCGTGTCCATACACTTAACGAAAAGCTGCTCAATGGCCTCTGGAATCAGTTTGGAAATCAAACTCGTACCAAAGAAGGATTGGTTCTGGATTGGACGTATCAGAAAGGAAATTTTCCGCAAACGGTAGGGGCTCCGGTATTGCCCGAATTTTACAAACGAGATACCAAAAAACTGGAACAGCCGGGTATGAACGTACCAAACGGGTTTACGGTTGAGCTAGACTTCACGCTGAAAAAGCTAACACCTAATCAACTTCTGGTCGATGGACGCGACAGTACGGGTAAAGGTTGGTGCGTTCGGACAACCAGCCAGAAAACGATTGAACTAATCATGAACGATGGTCGAACCGAATCGTCATGGACTTGCGATGAAGGCATGGTAACCGAAAATAAACGGCATCATGTCAGTGTCATCGTGGATGGAGGGCCTAAAATCGTAGCGTTTGTAATCGATGGAGTACTTAACGACGGTGGTTCGTCACGGCAGTTTGGCTGGGGGCGTTTCAGCCCTTATCTAAAATCGGTGGCGGGTGCCGCGCAACTAACGATTGGTAAAGATGTAACTGGCCAACTGACACAACTTTCAGTCTACAACCGGGCCATTACCGTTTCCGAAGCTGTCGGGAATTACAAAGCCGCTAACAAGTAGCCTGATCGTCCTCGCTCGGGCAGACAAACAGAAGATTCAATCCCGGACGTGGACGTTCAGGCTGCTTGCTGCTGCCCAAAAAATATTGTCACAAATCACGAAACACATAATTCCATGAACTTAAAACGCTCCATGATAAATGCCAGCGTCGATACGGCCAGAAAGGTCATCGCTCATTTTGGGGTTCATTTGCCACCGTTCGCTAACTGGACTGTTGATCAATGGCTGGAGGCTGGTCCTGAATACAACGAAATCAGAGATTGTATGCTCGGATGGGACGTAACGGATTTCGGTAGTAAGGACTTTTATAACATTGGCCGAACCCTGTTTACCGTCCGAAATGGGCGGATGAACGTAGCGGGTTATCCCAAACAATACGCCGAGAAATGGCTCATTGATCCTGAAAATCAGCGTGCACCGGCGCATTTTCATTTGTCGAAGCGAGAGGATATCATCTGTCGGGCGGGAGGGAACGTACTGGTTCAGTTGACCAAAGCCGATGCGGATGGAAACCCATCGCAGGAAACTTTCACTACGCAGGTCGACGGCTGTACGCGACGGCTGGGGCCGGGGGAAATCGTGCGTCTGCGACCGGGTGAAAGCCTGACGATTCATCCACGTACCATTCACCAGTTTTGGGGCGAAGAAGGTACTGGTTGGCAAGTCGATGGGGTGGGTTACACGCTCAGTTCCGAGATTTCGAGCGTATGCGACGACCACAATGACAACGTTTTTCTGGTCGATTATGGCGTTCGTTTCCCAGAAATAGAGGAAGATGAGCCACGTATCTGTTTTCTGTGCCATGAATATCCGGCGGCACTGATTGAGCATTAATCATCTACGACACCGAAGAAGCTCATGACTCATCGTTTCGCGCTTTTGTTGCTGACTTTATCATTGCTGATTGTGCTGGCTGCTGGTACGTTATGGCTGGTTGACTATCAGTCAGTTGCCGGGCCGTTGTTGCTGGCCGGGCTGGTAGGACTTGCTCTTGCTTTTCGTGGATTTGCGTCACTGAAAGGATTCTCGTATACGATCTGGATTCTAGCGGCTGTAAGCGTAGCGATGATCTATCCGCAATACTTCTTTTCGGTTGGCGATTTTCAGCTCAAACGGCTGATTGTACCCTTCGTGCAATTGACAATGTTTGGTATGGGCGCCCACATGAGTTTCGACGACTTTAAAGGGGTAGTCCGAATGCCGAAAGGAGTTTTTATCGGTATTGGCTGTCACTTTATCGTCATGCCGCTAGTCGGATTCAGCTTGTCGCATCTGTTTAATTTCTCGCCCGAAATTGCCGGTGGCGTCATTCTGATTGGCTGCGTATCGAGTGCAATGGCCTCCAACGTAATGTCTTATTTATCAGGAGCGAATCTGGCTTTGGCCGTTACTATCGGAGCCTGCTCAACTATTCTGTCGCCGTTTGTTACGCCCTTTTTGATGAAGTGGCTGGCCGGGCAATACGTAGCGGTCGATATTGCGCACATGATGGTCGATATTACGAACATGATTATCATTCCGATTGTGGCGGGTTTTATCTTCAATCTCTTCTATTTCGGGAACGTAACAGCTCGCGAGCGGACTATTCAGCTTGTGGGATTCGCGGGCGTAATTCTTTTGACGAACATAGTGATGATGTTCGTGATGAAATTGGATACGTTGGATTTTCTAACGGCCACGCTAAGTTCATTTTTCTGGTTTTACTTCTTGCCAATGGTGAGTGCTATCATCCTGAAAAACAGAAACGTCAGTCGCTCTGCGTTGGATAGTTTGCTTTCGTTTATGGCTATGCTGGGTATCGTCATCAATACGGTTATCATAACGGCATCGGGACGCGATAATCTGTTGGCAGTGGGTGGTTTGCTGATTGTTACGTGTTTATTGCATAACCTGATTGGCTTGAGCGTAGGCTATTTTACCGCCTATTTATTTGGTTTGCCTGAACGCGACCGCCGAACCATTGCCTTTGAAGTTGGGATGCAAAACGGTGGCGTAGCAACCGGCTTGGCTCTACAAATGGGAAAAGTGGCTACGGTGGGTTTAGCTTCGGCTATTTTTGGTCCCCTTCAGAACGTAACGGGCTCTGCATTAGCCAATTGGTTTCGAAAAAGGCCAGCGCAACAATTGGCTGAAACGAACGTAGTGGATGACGAGTTCGTGCTGGATAGTGAAGTGAAGCCTACGCAAACATAATTTCCTGATAAAACAAGGTAGGCATAGGCTGTAATTGTACTGGATGGGCTGAAATTATACTAATTCATGTAGGGATTACGTATTACCCCCAACCCCCTGAAGGGGGCTTTAGTTGAGAATAATCAAGCTTTAGCTCCTTTCAGGGGTTGGGGGTAATACGTAAAAGCAAGTTTAAACTTTTAGTTAGTTGATTTTTAGTAATCCGGCATCGTACACAACCACCCCATTTACCATAGTTAGTATACTCTCGGTCTGGAGCATTTTTGGAACTGGCACTTTGAAAATGTTCTGAGACAAAACGGCCAGATCGGCCACTTTGCCTACTGTTAATGTTCCTTTGGTATCTTCCGCAAACTCGGCGTAGGCGGCTGTACGGGTGTAAGCAATAACTGCCTGCTCCCGGCTGAGGGCTTCGCTGGGCCGACGTGGATGGGTTGTAGCAAACATAATATTCAGATAAGGATTAAACGGCCCGTCCGACCCGATAGCCAACGGAATATGATCGTTCAGTAAGGTCTTCATCGCCATGCCATGCGTGGCTGGCGGCCCCATCGGGAAGCCGTCTAGCGGAGCAAAATGCGTTGGGTTTTGTACAATGATGATGCCCATGTCCTGTGCTTTTTTGATGTATTCCGGTAGGTAGTCGATTTCGTCGCCATGCTCAAAACGAGGACGTAGTGCTTTCCAATCGACAGGCATAGCTGCCATCAGATCGAGTAATTTCCCGATTGACTTCGTACCGCCAATGTGGAAATGCAACTGGTCTTTACGATTAACAGCTTCCTGACACATTCGCTCAATTTCGGGTATGGTGTAATTCATTCGGCCATACCAGCCGGGCCGATTGGGGTAGGGTTCAACCTGTTCGGCACCGCCCTCCAGGGGAGTACCTTCGAGCAGCCATTTCGTGCCGCTAATGGTTAGCAACGGCAGATCAGGCGTTGTTTTAGGCTGATCTTTAGCCGGAATACTCAGGCTGCCATCGGGGTTCATATCACCCCAGCGGATCAGGCGAAGCCGAAACGGCAATCCCGCTTTTTTCCAGAGACGAGCGTAGTCGGTAGCTGTAGCGCCCGTACACATGTTCTGATAGCTGGTAATACCGGCTTTAAGTAATGCCTGCGTCATACCCTTAAATTCACCGATCATGGCATTTTCGTCGCGTAACGAAGCCATTTTTGCGTAGCTGGTATGTGGCCAGTAAGCGTTCTTTTCATAGCCTTTGCCCGTGAGGGTTTTGCCATCGGGCATTCGTTCGTAAAAGCCTCCTTTAGGGTCGGGCTGATCGTCGGCAATACCCATTTCTCGTAATCCCAGCGTGTTATATAATCCGACATGCCCCCACCACGAAAGCAATCGAACCGGATGTTTTGGCGCGATTTTGTCCAGCACGAACCGGGTGGCCTCCGGCGAATTAGCGACCGTTATACCAAGCGTTCCCTCAATCCATTGTCCTTCGGGCGTTCGCTCCACAGCCTTTTTCAGCGAATCCTGAATGGCCATCCATGACGGGTTCATGTCCGTCAAGGCGAGTTTGGTTGCTTTTAGGCCACCGGGTAAATGATTATGCGCATCGTTGAATCCGGGTACGACCAGCATACCACCCAGATCGAGCCGTTTGGTTTGCCGGGTTGCCAGTTTTTCAATATCGGTCGTGCGGCCAATTGCCGTAATGATTCCGCCCTTTATGGCCAGTGCCTCGACGTATAACTGGCTGGTATCCGACGTGAAAATCTGCCCATTCGTCAGAATCAGGTCGGGTTGTTGCGCAATGGCCGCAAGGCTAAACAACTGGATGAAGAAGGCCGTCAATACGTATCGCATGAGAAACGGGTGTTGGTTTACTCACCAAAACTAGTCTGTAGCGTCGGCGTGATAGATGTAAAAAAACGACATTCCTCAAGCGGATTTGGCCCAGCCGGGCGAAGCTGTCTCCTGTGTCAACGATTATCACAATACTACGTGCTGGACTTATAAAAAGGAGTTTCGGTGGATTTTAGCTATATTGAACGTATCGAAAACGAACGAAAATGATTGCTGCGAAATCTGGAGTACGGGCAAAAAGACCCAAAACCAAAGTGCCCGAATACCTCATTTACGAAATCATGGATGGTAAGCCAATTCACTACAAAGGCTACCGGGAGGTATTGGCAGGCACAAAAAAGTTTTCGGAAATTATAGGGTCGAGTACATTACAGTCATTTATTGTCGCTTACCTTCAACGACTCCTTTTCAGAGAATTAAGTGAAGACCAGTATACAATCCTGTCCAGCGAAACAGGGATTCATCTGGATAAGCGTACTAATCTGGCGGGCGATATTCTCATTTTCGATAATGCTACGTTACCTATCGACGCTATTAACGAATTTTATGCGCAAGTGCCGCCCAAAATTGTGATTGAAGTCGATATTTCGGCCGATTCGGCTGACGTGGATACGGATGGTTACATTTTCCAGAAAACCCAGAAACTACTGAATTTTGGCGTGGAGAAAATAATCTGGATTACGACTGTGGCTAAGAAAGTTACCGTGGCTACTCCGCAGGGCGACTGGCAGGTGAAAGACTGGCACAAAGATATTGACGTACTGGAGGGGATTCAGTTCAATATCGGTCAATATCTAACTAAAAAAGGCTCTTCGTTTGCCTAAAAACGATTGCCTGCCAATAGACTACGCACAAATCTACTGTCTTTTTGAGCTGTTCTCTATCCCTAAAAACGGTTGCGCTCGCCGGGGGAAGCCGTATTCTGAGCCATCAGCATGGTGGGCGAAACCTCGGCAAATTGCCGGAAATCGCGCATCAGATGTGAAAAATCGAAGTAGCCACAAGCGTATGCTACGTCGAGCCAGTCAAGTTGTGGGTTGCTGGCTTTTAGTTTGAAAGCCCGATCAAAACGGGCAATACGGGCGTAAAACTTGGGACTCATTCCCATTCGCTCCTGAAATTTGCGTTCCAACTGGCGACTACTCAGACAAGCCTGATCGGCGATCCAGTCGAGTGAAAGCAACTGATTCGTTTCTTTTATTGCCAGAATCGCTTTGTCAATCGGTTCCAGTTGCAAACTACGGGCTAATGAATCAATCCGTTTAAGCAGGTATGCTTCGATAAGATCAATCATGCGACGATGATCGGTTTCTTCCCGCAACCGATTATTTAATTCCTTCATTCCAGCATCCATCAGGCATTCCGCATCGATTTCCTTCCCCTGAAACTCAGTAGCTGGCATTCCGCCAAGCAGTTGATACAGAAATCCCGGCCGAAAGCAAACCTGAATAATCAGATGATCTTCGCCATGAAGTATATTAATCCGCGACGTTTGTTGCCCCACAAAAATACTTGACGGGTTGGCTCGGGTTTCCCCATTGCGATTAACAACGGTTTTGGCGACACTACGTGGATAGAAGAAAAGCGACTGATCGGCGTCGGGCGGAACTGGCTTGATACGTTGAGCGGTAGTTACGTCGTCTAACAGTACGTGTAGCAGTAAATAATGCCGCACATAAGGACGTAGCGCCGGATGGGGTTGTATGTGCGGAAAGAAAACCACGGATAAAGCAGACAGAGGTTTGCCTAAAGATAAGCAATTTCCGGCAGCATCGTTGGTGGCTGTTACGTCGTAAGGGCGCTTATGGCACAGCATTTATTGATACGTTTGATCGCAATTAGTGGTAGCGATGACGCCAATACGAGCTAGTCGGCCATTAAGAACTCAGGTTTCGGCAACGCCAAATACACGTTCTGGCGCTTTAGTTTCGGCTTCGTAGAAAGCGTTGGGCGTAAGTTGGGTGAATTCTTTAAAGTCGCGAACCATGTGCTGATAATCGTAATAACCCAACTCGACAGCCACGCTGAGCCAGTCGAGACTTGGCCGCGCGTTTTTTAATTTCATCGCATTTTCAAAACGAGCAATGCGGCTATACAATTTCGGACTTACCCCTTCCCGCTCCATGAACTGCCGATAAAATTGACGTTGCGATAAACAAGCCTGATCGGCAAGCCAGTCGAGGCCGGGCCAGTTCATGGAAATGTCCGACGGATTCTGAAGAATATAACGGCTGACTTTGTCGATGGGGCGGAGGTGTTTGTATTTGGCCCGATTGATTAAAAAGTAGAGAAAATCCTCTACAATCGGAATCATTTCGGTGTAGTGTTTGGTATAGCTTAATCGCTCGTTGATCCGACTGATTTCGGTCGGGAAAACGGCTTCGGCATCTACAATGGTATTGGTAAGTTCATGCACCGGAATACCTGTAAGTTGATAAAGCGCGCCCGGCTGAAACTGGATCTGGAAAATCATGAAATCGCGCCCAACGTGTCGGTTTGTGGCAATCGAGTGCTGACCACACACCCGCGAACGGGGACTTTCGATTGGTTTGCCATCAAAACCGTATTCTACTTTTTCGGGATCTCTTGGAAAAAAAGTGAGGCAGTTTTCAGCGCGGGGCCAGTACGATTTAACGGGCAAAACGGGCATGGAAGCTGGAAACTCGCAGCCTACAATCTGGAATAATCGCACATACTCGCGCAGAGCTGGGTGGGGCGGTCGATAGTCGAAAATTCCATCCATAAAAAGATACGTGTTTAGCCCGATAAACCGATTCTTATTTCAACGTTAACGGTGGCCCAACAATGGTCATGCCGTGTTCTTTGTGCATCTTCTGGGCAAATTCCTCGGAAGGTGGCCCTTTCAATTCGTTCATTTTCAGGAAAAACTCTTCCATCTTACCCGCTGGTTGCACCATATAAACCTGCTTCCCATAGTCTGACAACTGAATCCAGGTGTGTGGGATACCCCGTGGAGCAAAGACTGTATCACCTGCCTTGGCCGTAAATTGCTTATCACCAATCTGAAACAGATATTCGCCCTCGATTATAGAAAACAGCTCATCCTGATCGTGATGAATATGCAGCGTTGGTCCTATTTTCTCTCGGCCAATATACTCAAAAACAGCGAGTTGTCCATTTGTGTCTTTGCCAGATATTTTAATGTCGTTCCCGTTATTACCCCGATATGGCGTATGAACGCCAAAGCGAGCATCCCCCGCTTTCACGACGAATGGTTTAGTGTCGCTGGTTGAATCGGTCTCGGCCTGTACCGATAAGGCTGGAATGGCCAGTGCTGATGTTAGAAATTTTCTGCGTTGCATAACGATCTGTGTATAAATGTGATATGCAAAGTTTTGTGATTAGCTGCCCCGTTTAGTGGTAAAAATTAGCCATTTTTACAAAGCATATAACTGAACAATTACCCGCTGCTACGTATGTCTTTTCAAGCCTATATCGACAATATTCGGGCGAAAACCGGCAAAGGCCCCGACGATTTCATCCAAATCGCCAAAGAAAAAGGACTGCTCAAACCCGGTACAAAAGCCGGAGCCATCGTAGCCTGGCTGAAAGAAGATTTTGAGTTGGGGCATGGTCATTCGATGGCGATTTACAAACTATTTAAAGATTCGGGTTTGATATAAACTTTTGTTCTTGAAGCGTTATGAAGGCACTCAACGCTACTTTTGTTGCTTAGCTGAATCAGTTCAACCCTGTGCCTGTGTTTATTCTGCTTCGTTTTGTGTTCGTTCTATTGGTCGGTTATACGGCCAGCGGACAATCCAATCGACAACCTACGCTGCTTACCGTTCGGGATAATCTGATGTATATTCCTGTCAAGATCAATGGACGGGGACCTTATAATTTCTTATTAAATTCTGGGGTTACGGGAATGGCTCGTATAGATAGACGTGTGGCTAAAGAGCTGGGTTTGAATATTTTAGGGTTTCAGCAGATTACGTCCGGTAATCAAATAAAGCGGGAATTTCTGGTAGGTGTTAATCAGCTTAGTATGGGCAATATCAGTCGTTCTGCACTTCAACTGGCTGTTGATGAGTACAATCCTGTTGTTAAGACGCAGTTAACGGATGGCCTGATTGGACAAAATTTCTTTGATGGTTACCTAGTCACCATCGATGGCCCTAACCACCAGTGGACTGTTACGAAAGATACCTTATCTCGCCAGACAAAAGGTGTTCTTCCGTACTCAAAAGCATTCGTTGTGTCGGGCACGATTGGCTCTAACGTAATGGCGTTTAATCTGGATATAGGCTCGAATCAACCCCTACTTTTCCCGAAATCGTCGCTGAGGGGTCTTCAGTATACCGATACTGCCAATCAGCAGGTTATTACGATAGGTAATACCAGTTTTGTTTTGCAGGAAGCCATTTTGCAGGACGAGATTGTGCTAGGCGGATTACGGCTAACCAACCAGAAAATCTATTATTCTGACAAAATTCATCAGATCAGTATCGGAACCGCCTTCTTAAAAGATCATGTTGTGCGCTTTGATCAGCGAAAGAAACTCATTCGGATTGACTAACTTTCGTTTAGTGGCCTAATCCCATAGATCCCGACTGTCATATACGTAGTGGTTAGTATCCGTCTATTCAATTCACGTAGTAGCAAGCAGAACCAAGCATATGAACGTAGCAGACATTGCCCGACTTCGCCTGATTAATCAACAATTTACTGGCACTAATCTGAAAACACCCGTTGAACTGGTAAGCTGGTTGGGTGCCGTGCAAGGACAGGAATATGCCCAAAGTAAATGGGGACTTGGGTTACGTCTGCCTCAGATAACGGATGCCGATATTGAAGCGGATTTAATGGCTGGAGCCTTGCTACGTACTCATGTATTACGGCCAACCTGGCATCTGGTCTCGGCAAACGATATTCGCTGGTTACTACAGCTAACGGCTCCGCGTGTGCACGCTGTTAATGCCTACATGTACCGAAAATGTGAACTCGATTCGTCGTTGTTCAATCAGTGCAACGAGATCATAATTCGGCAGCTTGAAGGCGGTAAGTTCCTGACCCGTAATGTGTTGAATCAGGCGTTTAAGCTGGCTGGTATTGACGCTTCAGATGCCCGGCTTAGCTGTATTATGATGCAGGCCGAACTGGATGGCCTGATTTGTAGCGGCCCGCGTGCCGGAAATCAGTTTACGTATGCGCTGCTCGATGAGCGGGTTAAACCGGTTGCTGCGTTGCGTAAAGAAGAAGCGCTGGCTGAACTTGCGCAACGATATTTTAACAGCCGAGGGCCAGCTACCATCCATGATTTTGCTACGTGGTCGGGACTCACTGTAACCGATTGTCGCAAAGGGGTGGAATTGGCGAAAACCAATCTGACTAAGGCCGGCGATTACTATTTTTCTGACGTAGCGCCGTTGGCTATCTCTACAACCGAGCAACTGTATCTGCTGCCGATTTATGACGAATTTATCATGGGTTACAAAGACCGAAGCCCGTCGATGCTGTTCAAAAACGAGTCGAAAGGATTGCCCGCGTTCGATAATTTAATCATGGCCGATGGGCAAATTATTGGTATGTGGAAACGTAGTGTAGGCGCTAAAGCAATGGATGTAAAAGCGCACTTTTTTCAGCCTCTGAACGATGCGCAACGTAGCGCATTCGATACGTCTATTCAACATCTGCAACGATTTATTGGTAAGCCTGTTACGTTCGAAATTTATCCATACGCAAGTAAATAGAAGACCGTTTCGGATTTGTTTAGGTACGATAGACGCTCACAACGTAACAATTCGAAAACTTATGACACACACCATTTTATATAGCTTTATTCTGATTGCCATTTCGGTTACTACCTATGGTCAGAAAACAACGAATGTAGTTGATACGTGGTCGAATGTACCACCGGCCTCTGACGACCGTTTCACAAATCCGAAAAGCAAGCTCTATGCAGGGCCGAATGGCTGGTACAATTACGGCGAACTTCGGGCTACAGTGGCCAACACCCCTAAAACAACCTATGGGTATAAAGGTGGATTTGACGTTATTCAAGGCATGCTAACAGCAACCACGAGTAGTAAACTATACGTCCTGGCGTTTGATTTCGGGACAGAAAAACCGGCTGTTGGTACGTATCAGGTTGCTGCTGAAGGCAATCCGGGACAGAAAAAAGTGCACGTATCGTTTAGTGACGTATCGGGGCAGAAAATAAAAGAATGGAGTAGCGAAAGTGGCATGGTGCAGGTATCGCAGGTAAACGGATTTCTGTATGTGAAGTGCCGTAACGTATCGCTTCAACCCAACGGAGTGTACAATACGGGCGATTTCAAAGCACCCATGACCCTTGGTTTCGAAGGAGCTATTGCACCCGAATAAAGGGTTTAAGGGTAGCGATCAGACTCGCCTTTACCGAAACATGTTAGGTGAGTAGCCGAACTTCTTTTTAAAAGCGGCCGAAAAATTGTTTGCATTTTTAAAGCCAACCCGTCGGGCAATGTCGGCAACTTTTATGTGTTTGTCGCTGATCATCAATTCTTTGGCGCGTTCCATTCGTAAGTCCGACACGTAGCCGTAAATCGTTTTCCCGAATAGTTCTTTAAAACCACTCATCAGCTTGGTTCGATTCATACCCGCCAGTAGCGTCAGGTCTTTCAGCGACGGTGGATTGATCAGGTTTTGGTTGAGCTGATCGCGAACGGTATAAAACGTATCGACGCCTTCCAGATTCAGCGTATCATGCTGTCCCAACTGGTTTTCCTGAAATTGTGCGATTTGCAGCGTTAGTAGCTCCCGTAATTTTCCTTCAAGAAAAAGTTTCTGCAACTGCCCCGTCAGTTGGCAGTCACGCATAGCCAGTAATACCTCTTTTTGAGCGGGTGTCAACGGGAAAGACCGATTCCCCAGCAAAACCGACTGCTTCTTCTCAATCGACTTTCCGAAGTTCGTCAATTGGGTCAGGTCGTCCTGAAAAATACTGCGCAGGTAATCTTCCGGGAGCACAATATCAACCGAAAAATAGGGCATTTCAGGGTCGTAAAGAAGTTGCCCTTTCATTGCCGTATAATATCCCAGACAATGCTCCCCCGCCGTGAGCTGACAGACTGGACCGTAGCCTGGCTGTGGCTGGTAACTACGTTTGCCCTCAAGCACAAAAATCATCTGAATAGACGGTTGATCAAGCCAGATATCGACCGGATTGCAAGTTGCAGCGGTCAGTTGCTGGAAGTGAAGCGTTACGTTATCTAATTCATAATATTGAATTTTTCGTAGAGGGACTTTCTTGTTAGTGTTTAAGGTGCTTCCACCGTTCGTGTTAACGTTATTAGATTTCTTATGTTTTGATAATGAGTTGATTGTGTTCTTTTCTGGCTTGTTAGAAGCCGCTATATTCTTTTTCATAATTCCTTCAGAATAAGGATTTAACCGCTAAACCTTAGTATCAGATTTACTGAAAACAGGACAAAATGCAGATGGCATACCTGTTTCTGCATCTTGAATACGTTTCGTCATATACTTTTGCAATTGTTTATAATTAGTCTAAATAAATGTCAAATATATAGTAAAATGCCTATTGTGCAAAAACGTATACTTTCCTTTTTAGGGATTCTGATTTGGGTATCGACTCCTTTGTGGGCGCAGAACGGTGGTAGTTTTTCGCTTTCGGGAACCGTGCGTGCATCGTCGGGAGAGACGATTCCGGGAGCGAGTGTTGTGGTCGAAAGCCTGAAAAAATCGACCATTACCGACGATAAAGGTCATTTTACGTTAACGGGAATTTCTCATGGCGAATATCAGGTGCGTGTTCGGTCGGTGGGGTTTAGAGAGCAGGTGAAAACGCTGAAAATTTACCAGAACACACGCCACAGTTTAGCCCTTGAACAGGACGATGTTCAGCTCACCGAAGTGTCGGTTATCGGACGTAGCGACGCCAAAGAAGTGGCTCGGCAGGCGTTCAACGTAACGGCCATCGACGCCGGAAAACTACATAACTCAACGCTTGATTTATCGCACGCACTCGACCGGGTATCGGGTGTACGAGTTCGGGAATCGGGTGGCGTTGGCTCAAACTTTAATTTCTCGCTAAACGGATTTTCGGGTCGTCAGGTGAAATTTTTTATCGACGGAATTCCAATGGATAACTTCGGTTCGTCGTTCCAGTTGAACAACATTCCGATCAATCTGGCCGAGCGTGTCGATGTTTATAAAGGGGTGGTTCCCATTTGGTTAGGTTCCGATGCGCTGGGTGGTGCGGTCAATATTGTAACCGGAAGTCGGCAGCGTAACTACGTCGATGCATCCTATTCTTATGGTTCGTTCAATACACACCGTAGTGCCGTAAACGCAGGTATTACCACCAAATCGGGTTTTACGTTTCAGATCAATGCCTTCCAGAATTATTCGAACAACAACTATTGGGTAACGGTCGACGTAGCGGATATCAACACGGGCGAATATTTCCGAAATCAGCGCGTTCGTCGGTTCCACGATACGTATCGGAACGAAACTGTAGTCGCCAACATCGGACTAGTGGGCAAGCGATATGCCGATAAGCTGCTCTTTGGTATTACGTTGGGCCAGAACCGGGCTGAGATTCAGACAGGTGCGCGGATGGTGAGCGTGTTCGGAAACTGGTATCGGCAGGGAAATATCGTGATGCCGAGCTTCCGGTATCAGAAAGACAACCTGTTTGTGAAAGGGCTGAATGTTCGACTGACGGGTAATTTCAACCTTGGGCAGGAGCAGAATGTCGATACGGTGTACCGTCGCTACAACTGGTTTCAGCAGTTTAAACAATACGAAGGAAAAGGCAGCGAGCGCGAACGATCACTGTATAAATTCCGCAACAACAACGGGTTAGTAACAGCCAACGCCAGCTTTCAGATTTCTGAAAAACAGTCGATTAGCATCAACAACGTATTCAATACGTTCAATCGGCAGGGTTTTGATGAGTTGAACCCGAGCAACCGTAACTACGAACAGCCGCGTGTTAATACCAAAAACGTACTGGGCGTTGGCTACAAATACGACTATAACGACCGCTGGAATACATCGCTGTTTGTGAAGCATTTCTCGCAGAACAATAAGTACGGCATTACGTATAATCCGTCGGGCAACTTTGGCGACGTAGCGTATATGAGCCAGAAAAACAGTTTCAATCAACTGGGCTACGGGATTGCTACGTCGTATTTTCTTCAGAAGAATTTACAGCTAAAAGCCTCGTATGAAAAGAGTTATCGGCTTCCCGAAACCGACGAACTCTACGGCGATCTGCTAAATCTGGAGGGCAACATCAATCTGAAACCCGAAACCAGCTACAACTATAACGTTGGTTTCAGCTACCTGACAAATCTGACCAAAAATCACCGCTTCAATTTTGCCGCCAATGCGCTTTATCGTGATGCACGTGGCTTTATCCGTCCCCGGCTCAACAACAACCAGACCAAGCAGGTCATGGATAATCTGGCCGACGTAACGAATCTGGGTTTCGATGGTGAAATCCGCTATTCGTACAAGCGACTCATCACGGCGGGTATGAACCTGACGTATCAGAATCTACGTAACAACACGCGTTTTGAGGATGGTATTACCGGCGAAAGTCCGCTTTTCCGCGACCGTATTCCGAATATGCCGTTCATGTTTGGCAATGCCGATGCTTCCATATTCTTGCGTAACGTGGGCGGTGCTGGCAATTCGCTAACCTTCGGTTACAACCTGCTCTACGTTCACGCGTACTACCTCTACTGGCCAAGTCTGGGGCAAAGCAAGCTCGATATTCCCGAACAGCTATCCCACGATGTCAACCTTGTGTACGCGCTGGCCAATGGCAAATACAACATCGGTCTGGAGTGTAAAAACCTGCTCGACAGTAAGTTGTACGACAACTTCAGTCTGCAAAAGCCCAGCCGTGGCTTCTATGTGAAACTCAGATACTTCGTAGGTAACTAATCATTTTCAATTTCATACAACCATGTTTTATAACCATAAATACCTAATAACGGCGTTGGCACTTGGCCTTTCGCTGACTGCCTGTAAAAAAGATGAAACACCCGTTACGCCCGGAACTGGCGGACAAACCGGCGATGGATCGAAAGAACGTTTCGTCATCGCAGCTTTACCAATTGGTTCGACTGGCGTTGCCGATTATCTGCTCACCGCCGATACGTTGTCAAAAGGAACTGTTTCGACTAAGGGAACAGGTATTGAGCAAGACGGTACGTATCGCTATTACATCACCCACAAAAACCGTTTCTTCAGCCTTCTATACGGTCAGGGCAATCCGGGTGCTGTTACTACGTATAACCTGAACGCTGCTGGAAAATTAGAGAAAGTGTCTGACTTTCAGGCTGAAACGGTTCAGGTGTTTGCGCCTGTTCAAGACGATATCGTGACGGTGAAAATACCACGTAGCGGTAACGAAAGCGCGTCGTTCTACCGGATCAATGCCGAGCAGTCGAAAGTAGTAGGCGAAGCGCAGGTAAACATTGTGCAACTGGCTAAAAATGGTGAACGGGCGCACTTTACGTGGGCAACGCAGGTTGGCGACAAAGTATATGCGCCGTACATGAGCATCAAAGGCGTATCGCCCGACGTATTCGGAACCAGCTATCCTGACAGCGCGTGGGTTGCCGTTCTGTCGTATCCCGGTTTGCAGGTGGAGAAAGTCATCAAAGACAACCGGACAAGCTTTATCGGCCGCTACTTCATAGACGGCCTTGCGGTTGACGAGCAGAAAGACGTGTATGCGTTCTCGTCGGCTGTGGCTACCAACAGCGGTAAAGCAAGCTCCACCAAACCATCGGCTATTACCCGTATCAAAGCTGGTACAACCGAGTTTGACAAGAGCTACTATTTCGACGTAGAAAAAGCGTCGGG
The DNA here is from genome assembly GCF_054776875.1 of Spirosoma daeguense. Classification (NCBI taxonomy): domain Bacteria; kingdom Pseudomonadati; phylum Bacteroidota; class Cytophagia; order Cytophagales; family Cytophagaceae; genus Spirosoma; species Spirosoma daeguense. The sequence goes on along the minus strand of NZ_BAAHBF010000004.1, from coordinate 734,310 downwards.
TGGTTACAATTTGACCACGCAACTTTATGTTGGACAGGGAAATGTGATTCTGACCATGACCAATGCATCGGAGAAAGGTGCGTATGCCGTGGGCAAACGACTGGCCATTGTCAATGTGTACAATCAGACATTCAAATGGGTAGATGGTATGCCAACAGTTGCCGAAATCAACGCTGTGTCGGCACGTAGTAACTACTCGCCACTCGATGGAAAAACGGGCTATATCGGCCTGACTCTCACCGATGGCACCAGCTATATCTATCAGGTCGACGCATCGACGGCTAAAGCAACGCGTGGGCTGAAAGTGGAAGGTGGTAGCATTCAGGGTATTAATCGCTTGACGTACAAAACTGTACAATAGTTTTTTTCGACAGGATTAACCACCCTAAACCCCACCCTACGGGGGAGGGATTTAGGGTGGGGTTTTATGCAGAACAGAAAAAACTTATACCTATGGGCTCAATCGCCAAAAAGAAAGAATCATCCCGGTCACTCTTTTACCGGATCTCGGCCTGGCTGCACCTCTGGCTGGGACTCGTCACCGGTATTGTAATGATTATTGTTTGCCTGACCGGGTGCATCTGGGTGTTTCAGGAAGAAATCACCGACATTTTTCTAGAGCCAGAATCGCACGTAGCACGGCAGAACAAAGAGATTTTACGGCCTTCGCAGCTCATGGCTATTGCCGAGAAGGAATATCCCGGAAAGCGTGCTGCCTATGCCTTATACCATCAGGGAAAAGCCGTTGAGCTGACCATCGGTGGCCGTGGCAAAGAAGGCGGTACGTTGAAAGTTAATCCGTATACAGGCCAAATCATCAGCAAAGAGCAACGTAAAAAAGGGCAGGTTAACTTCTTTCGCTGGATTCTGAACGGCCACCGCTTTTTGTGGCTACCGTTTAAAATTGGTCGGCCAATTGTCAACTACAGTACGTTGATTTTTGTCATTACGCTCATCACGGGCATGGTGCTGTGGTGGCCCCGGAAATGGAACAAAAGCACCCGTCAGCGTAGCTTTGCCATTAAATGGAACGGATCGACCAAACGGGTAAACTACGATTTGCACAACGTACTAGGCTTTTACTCGCTGCTTTTTCTGGCCGCTATCGGCATGACGGGTATGGTTTACGGAATCGAATGGTTTAGCAAAGGACTTTACTGGACTACTTCAGGCGGAAAAGTGTTGCCAGATTTCAAACCGGCTTTTTCGGATACAATACAGAACAAACGGCCGTATTCTCCAGCTCAGGCTGCCGATCTGGCGTGGCAGAAAGTGGCTCATGACAACCCCGATTCGAAAGGATTTTACCTGACCTTTCCTGACCCGACCGAGCGCAAATCGTTGATCTACGTAACGGTTTACCCATCAGCCGACAAATTTTATGATATCCGCTCGTATAGCTTCGATCAGTTCACGCTGAAGCAGTTACCCGGTCGGGCCGTATTCGATCAGCCGTATTCGAAAGCTGATTTTGGCGATAAACTCCGGCGCATGAACTACGATATTCACGTTGGTTCGATTCTGGGTTTACCGGGTAAGTTTCTGGCGTTTTTCGCTAGTCTGATCGGGGCGAGTTTGCCTATAACCGGCTTCATTATATGGTGGGGGAAACGTCCGAAAAAAGGTAAGAAAAAGGATTCAAAAGCGAAAGTGCAGCCAATTGCTGGGGGTGATACCGATAACCCCAAACCAGCCTTCAAACCCGGTGGCAATAGACCCGTAAAGACGCCGAAACCACAGGAACCTGTTGTACAGTTTTCACCAATTACTAATGAATCGGCGGTAGCCATCAATCCGCCTTTTCGGCCCATCAATCCAACTGCTGGAACGTCGACACGTAACAGGTAGACCGACTGGCTAACGTAGCAGATTAACCTGATTTTTTCATTTTAAGACAACCTCCCATGAAACGACTATCAATTCTTACCATACTTCTATCCACACTGTTTTTAGGTAACGTATATGCTCATGCGTTATGGATTGAAACCAATCCCGTAGGGCAAAAAGGCCAGAAACAAACCGTCACGATTCTCTATGCCGAACCAGACGAGAACCCCGAAAAAGTGGCCGACTGGTATTCCGACGTAAAGGAGTTTGAACTCTGGTTAATTGGTCCCGATGGTCAGAAAAATAAACTGACGGTTACGCCCGGTCAGGATCGTTTTACGGCTGATTTTACACCCGAAAAAGACGGCGTTTATACACTGGCCGTTGGTCACGGAGCCAAAGATTTGGGTGGTACTACCAAATACCAGTTCAACGCCACGGCAGCCGTAACGGTCGGAAAATCGGCAACGGCGCCAACGAATCATCCAAACGAGCTGAACGTAGCAGAAACCCAGTTTGGTAAAGCTTACAAGGTTGGAAAACCCATTTCGCTGGCTGGTTTTTTCAAGGAAAAACCGTCCGAAAAACTGCACATTACCGTGTCATCGCCAAGCGGCTGGAATCGTTCAATTGTGACCAATGCTGAGGGTGTAGCAGAATTTACGCCTGTTTGGCCCGGTCGTTACAAGATTGAAGCCTCGAAAACGGAAAAAACAACTGGCGAACAAAATAGCAAGCCGTATCAGGCCGTCTGGCGTTGTGCTACGTATGTGATTGATGTTCAGTAAATAGACTGCAAATACGTAACGGAACGTAGCAACTGCGGGGTGGTAGACTGCTACGTTCCTTAACTGTGCTGAATCATGACAGAAAGGAGCAAATGGACAGAAGGCCCGTTTCGGTTGGCACATACATCGCAGGGCGAAATCGTGTTATATGCCAACTGCGAACTTTGGTACAGTTTCCGGTTTGGTGCGTTGTTTCGGTACCTGACTGCCGACGAATTTCACCGGCTTCACGATTCGGTTATGGCATTCGATTGGAAGCTATTGCCCACCAAAACCGGTGCTACGTCGACCATAACCAATGTGCAGCAAGTGCTGAACGTTACGTTGTTTGGTGCTATGACACGTAGCGATTTGCTCGAATTAAGAACCCTACTCGGAAGGGCCGCTTTGCTGGTAATGGCCCTTTCCAGAATTTACAACAATCAAAATTAACCTTACCTCAATCGTTCGGCGAATTCGATCAAGTTACCCCAAGGGTCCGAAATGAAGGCCAGTCGTTTGCCAATGGCAGGCAGATTAAATGGTTCGCCGACTAACGTAACACCCCGTTTGCTGAGTTCACGTAACGTATCGTCTACACTCGGTACGTCGATACAAAAATGGTGATAACCGGCTGGGTGAAGGCTTTCATTCAAATCGGTGTAATCGGCCGGTTTGTCGGGTTGACCACCTGCGAGTAGCTCTACCCAGAAATTGTCGTCGTTGGCTGGTGCCAGATACGCCAATTGAAGGTCGCCAAAAGGCCATTCGTGAATGAGTCGGAAATCGAGTTTTTCCATGTACCATTCTTTGCTGGCTTCGTAGTCGGGCACACGAACGGCGACGTGCGCACCCCGCATCTGGCTAAAAGGACTTTCGGTGTTGCGGGCAGGGACTTGAATTGTGGTGTTTTGCGTTTCCATGTTGCTTTCTTGATTAGTAAATTGATGAAGCAAAGATGGAGGCTCGCCCGTTGTGACTTTATAACAAAGACAAAGGCCTTTTTATGAATATCAAAGATGTAATGGATCGCTGATGAGCATCTGGCGTAGTACGTCAAAAATTTGGCTTTCTGAACCTCAGTGCGTTTGTTTGAAACGAAAACTAGCCGTTTTCAACGTAACAGCCCTCAACAACAACGTAGCGAATTCGTCACCACGTTGTTATTAAGCGGATTTCAGACGTAGCAATGTAGCGTTTATGGAAAACTACAGCATTATTTTATTTGTACTGGCCGTTATGATTGGCCTTTCGGCGCTGGCCGATAAAATTCGATTGCCTTATCCAATTTTACTCGTAACAGCCGGAATCGCAGTTGGTTTTATTCCGGGAATGCCTAAAATCGAGCTTGACCCCGAAATTATTTTTCTGCTATTTCTGCCGCCTATGCTCTACGATGCGGCTTTTAATATCTCGTTCAACGAGTTCAGAAACAACGCAAATACGATCTATTCACTGGCCTTTGCGCTAGTGTTTATGACAGCGGGCGGGCTTGCCGTGCTGGCGTATTTTATCATTCCGAACATGACCTGGCCGCTGGCATTTGTGCTGGGTGGTATTTTGTCAGCAACCGATGCTGTTGCTGCTATGAGTATCACTAAAGGATTGGGTTTATCACGGAAAACGTTGACGATTCTTGAGGGCGAAAGCCTGATTAACGATGCGTCGGGTCTGATTGCCTATCGGTTGGCAGTGGCGGCTGTAGGCGGTACGTCGTTTGTGTTCTGGAAAGCTGGTTTGCAGTTTTTACAACTGATTGTTGGTGGCTGGCTGGTCGGATTTATATGTAGTAAAGTGCTGGAAATTATACTTCCACCAATTCCAAAGAACAATATGGTGGTCATCAGTCTCACGTTGCTCATGCCATTTATTACGTATCTGGTTGCCGAAGAAATTCACGTATCGGGTGTTATTGCGGTTGTTGTTTTGGGGCTTAGAATCTCCTGGTTCGAGCCGAAACTTTTTCCCGACAGCACCAAAGCGCAATCGAGAAATATCTGGGAAATAATCGTATTTATCCTGAACGGACTGGTCTTTGTACTGATCGGGATCGAGTTTCCTTATGTACTGGAAAATATTGAAAGACAGGATATTCTACCACTGATTGGCTACAGTTTTCTGATTTGTATTGTGGCACTGGCTATTCGGATGGGTCGGGTTTTTCTGCAAAAAATCAACCTCGACCGGGCGTTCCGAAAAACGGGCGATAGTCGGCTCGAAGCGGCCCAGCTCGGCTGGAAAAACAGTCTGATTATTAGCTGGTCGGGTATGAGAGGCATTGTGTCGCTGGCCACAGCCTTGGCTTTGCCTGTTACGTTAGCCGATGGCAGTGCGTTTCCACAACGAGATGCTATTATTTTTATATCGGTCGTTGTGGTTCTTATTACGTTAGTGGGGCAGGGGCTAAGCCTGCCGATGCTGGTAAAATGGTTGGACGTAGCAACGATGCGCCGACCAAAAAACGATGCCTGATAATAGTTGATTGGGAACTATGAGCGGTTGACTTAGAATAAATTTGTTACCACCCACTTGGCAAAACTTTGCCACCAGTCAGCATGGCCATTTTCTTTGACAACAGTTGATGTAAGGGCGATGATAATAAAAGTCAACATGGGGAAAGGCGATTTTTTCTGACGAATATCCAAAATCAGCCAGACTACCGGAATTCCCAGTGTTGATACAATCATGATTGGAATAGCGACCTGAGGGGGGAACGTAGTAAAAGCGAATCGGCCAAGACCTGGACCCATAATCATGAGTCCGGTGCTGGAAAAAAAACGTAAATGATAAGGCGTATTTCGTTTGTAAATAATACCCAAACTATACAGGATACCCATATACAGGATATCTGGAATGCCGTTCGTAAGGCCAGCCAGAGCATCGGCTTCATTCTTGGTTTGGATAGATCGATAATACCCAGCCCTCCCTATAAAAAAGAATGAAATCAGAAGAAGCGGCATTGAAATGTAAGAAGATTTACCTACGAATCGGTGCCATTTATATTTTTTTGCACGTATCAGAAACGCTTGAGAAACTAACATGCCTATCCAGAGTAAGGCTACTACGCCATGAAAATGATGCGCGGTCGTAAAACCTTTAAAAGCGGGGAAATGGATGTAGTATGTTGGGTAAAAGCCTAATAATGTAATGATTAATATTCCTGCAAATAAATACCCAATCCGATTTTGTAATGCTTTTTCCATTGGTGTGTAGGATAGATAGTAGACGGCTGTAAGAATAAGTGCGAAAACATAAACTCGAACGGAAAGCAACCTGCCAGCGCAGAACGTAGCATTTCCTGTTTGTCCAGATAGTAGCTTTTAACGTAGCAATACTAGCCTAACGTAGCACATGGCAGTCTCTCGAATACGTAAAATTTAGACCAAGGTAATTGCTTTACAGGCCCGGTACATAGTAAAAAAACGACAACGTTAATGACCGGGAAGATCTCGTTCGCAAGTCTCGAAAAATTGCTGGCAGGCGGCTTCCTCCGCAAATAACTGGCTTGGGTTAGTACCTGCAAATTGCTGGAAGTCTTTAACTAAGTGGTTTGGGTCATAATACCCGCACGCATAAGCAATATCGATCCAGGAACGTAGTGGATTTGCTTCTCGAAGCTGATACGCTCGCGAAAATCGGCCGATACGAGTGAACAGTTTGGGGCTGACCCCCACTCGTTCCCGGAATTTACGCTCAAACTGGCGAGTGCTCAAACAGGCATCAGCCGCCAGTTTATCGAGTTGATGATAAGCGTTTGGTTGAAGCATTTTTTGAGCAATCAGGTCGATAGAATGGCGGTCGTGCCGACACTGAGCCGCTTTTTGCAATAAAAATGCTTCGATTGTCTGAATCATGGCTGTGTAGCTGTTCGCGGCTGGTAGTCTCTCGTTTACGTCGCGAATCGCTTTGCCCGTAATCGTTTCCAGATCAGCCACGCCATCGGCCAGCAGATACATGGGCACATTTAGTAAACGGAACAAGGCCCCTGGCTGAAAGCTGACTTTCAGCATCAGATAATTGGGGTTGATGGTTATGTTATAGCGGCTAAGTTGCTGACCAACAATATTGCTTACAGCCGCCGGAAGAGCCGCTTCGCTACCAACCGGAACACTGTGGGGCAAATCGAACGGATAAAAATACAGGCATTGCTCCGTGCTGGGCGGATAGGGTTTGGCGGGTAAATGGTTAGGTGATGTGTTTGAGCCGAACTGAATATGAATAATCCAGTAATGTCGAACAAAGTTTTGCAAAGCCGGATGCGGTACGTATTCACGGAAGAAAACCATATCGTTTACGTTACGTTGTTGGTTTACGCATCGGCTGAAGTTTCCAGTAGGTTAAACTTCGCCAGACCCATTCGAAGGGACCAAAACGGAAATAAGTAAGCCAGATCGGTGAATAAATTAATTGCACCAGCCAAACAACTGCCACTACGTAGTAGAGTTGGTGATAAGCCAGCTTCCCGTAATAGCCGAAACCATAGCCGAAGAAAAACAACGTACAGATAATGCTCTGCATCAAATAATTAGTGAATGCCATCTGGCCCACGGCCGCCAACGCCTTCATGAGCCAGGGCACTACGTTGGCGCGATAAATAAGCAGTAATAAACTGGCATGACCGAGGGCCAGCAATACCCGGCGAATGTCGTAAAGAACCCAAGGCGTTATTCGATACGTATCGACTGTGAGGGCAGGATGCTGGTAGTAATCGGCGGTAAATCGAACGAAAAACCAGCTAATGGGTAAGCCAATACCATAGCCGATCAGCAACGTAACAAGATATGCTCGGGTCGATAATCGGTTGGTCAGAAACCCCAGTCCTAGTAAGGCCATGCCCAGAAACATCATACCAATCATATCCCAACCTAACTGATACACGTAAAAAATTACCCCATTCGCTGTACCGGGAAACAACTGCGTAAACACCGAAGCATATGTACCACGCATGGCTTTTAGCGTTTTGGTATCTTCTTTCGGATCTACTTTAAATCGGGATACGAATTGTTCCCAGTTTGCTTTTGATTCGAGTTGTTTTTCTGACGGTTTCTTTTTCGCTTTTTCCAGCTTGACCGCTTCCAGATAACCCGCTCGGTCGGCACGCATATACGATTGCCAGGCTTCATTTTTATATGCGGAAAAACCCATGCAAATCAGGGCAATACCAATCAGCCAGATCGCGCGAACGTTTCGAAAGGGAAATAATAACATGCCGAACAGTCCATACATAAACAAAACATCGCCCCGCCATTGCAGTACGTAGGCATCGAAGACGCCGAATAGTACCAGCCATAGCAACCGACGGTAGTAAAACTCGATAACGGTTGGGCCGTTTAACGTATCGCGTTTATTGGTTATGAACAGAATCATACCAGCCCCGAAGAGCATGGAGAATAACGCCCGCATAGTGCCCTCGAAAAGTGTACCCACGGCTGCAAAGGCCAAATAATCACGACTAGCGGTATCTTTTGTTACTGCAAACATGCCTGAATCCAGAAAGCCGAATCCGGGAATATTCATCATCAGGATACCTAACAGGGCCATACCCCGGATGAGATCAAGCGTCAGAATACGCTCGGACGTAGCAACTGGTCGGGTGGTTTGAGGCTCCGTAAACGTATCGATGGGGAGAGTGGTGGTAACAAACGTAGTTTCCATGATGGTGAATTGGTGGTGGATGAAGCAATTTATTAGGCTAAAACGGACTGTTGATCCTGACGGCGAAAGGGTAATTTGACGCCACTACTTAGCGACTGCCAGAGCCATTCGAGTGGTCCAAGTTTATAATAACGTAGCCAGACAGCGCTGAAAACCAGTTGAATCAGCCAGATGTCGAAAACAAGGATGTATAGCTGATATATGTGCAGGTCGCCAAAATAGCCCATGCCATAGCCGTAAAAGAAAAGCGTACAAAAAATGGTTTGTGCTACGTAGTTGGTTAGCGCCAGTTGCCCAACTGCGTCGAGCGAATCCCGTAACAGATTGCCGATGCCGGCCCGAAAAAAGAGAAGGATCAGACTGGCCAATCCAACTGCCGAACAGGCTCGTTCGAGCGGTTGTAGCCAGTCCGATAAAGGAAGTGAGCCAGTGCTATAGACTTTGGTGAAGTCGACGATTTTCTGTTCGTATGAAGGCCATAAAAACCACGCCAGTAACGGCCCGGTTACTAAACCGGCAATGGTTAGAATCACTACGTTACGTTGGCTGAATCGCTCCGAAAAAAATCCCCATCGAAACAACGTCATACCCAGTAACATCATCGATAGAATTTCCCAAATGCCTGATTGATAAAGTTGTCGGGAGTGTTTTCGCTGTAGACCCGGTAATACATACTCCCAAACGGTAGCATAATCAGAACGCATCTTGATAGTGCTTTCCCGATCTTTCTTTTTATCGTAGGCTACACTTTTTACCGTACCTTCCCAAGTCGATTTATCGGCTTTCTGCTCGTCGGTAAGTTTGACTTTTTTGTTCTTTTCGAGCGCGACAACCGTTTTGTATTTCGCGAATTTTTCCTGTTGCTCGGTATAATTCCAATACGATTTACCTGAAAAAATCAGTCCGGTCAGGATAGCGCCAATCAGGAAAGCCCGTGCCGATAGCCGTTGTAATGAAAACAGCAGTATGCTGGCAACGCTGAAGGGAAACAGCAGGTCGTTGGAGCAGAGAAACAGCATGGCGTTTAGGACCCCAAACACGCCCAGCCACAGTTGCCGACGGATGAAAATTTCCTGCGTTGATGGGAATCCCGCTACGTTCGGGTTCGACAAAAAAAGTAAGATCGTTGCCCCGGCTGCCAGCGCAAACAGGCCCGGCAGCGTGTTATCGGCAATGATGTGTGTAAGTTTAAGCAGCCAGTAATTACCACCATGAGGCCCCCGAATCAACTCACCGGCCTGTGCCTGCGTCAGGCCAAACGTTCGGATCGTAACAAGCAATAAACCTAATATAGCCACGCCCCATACTACGTTCAGGATTGATGAACGTTCAGGCAAATAATCCGGGTGATTTTGTTGCGGAGAGGCTGGCGATAAATGTGCAGAGGATAAGGTAGAAGCTTCCATAAGATATGTATGAATGGTGTCGATAAGCTTCTGAATATAAGTGCGTTTGCTGAATATGTACTTTTGTTTTTATTGAAAGGTAATCTGCTGTTTTCAATTCAGATGATTCGGCGTGTCGGTAGGCTATGTCAGTTCGTCATAATCGTTTTTATGGGCGTAAAAAGACTATAAATAGCACGATTTTATAGTAAAAAATTTACTGACTGGTAGGTTAGAAGCAAAACTTGCAGTTTGGACATGTAGTAAGGTGACAAGTATATTTTATGGAGTCTAAAGTGATGAGAAGTAGTCTTTAGCGGTGACGCTTATACTACACTGTAGCCCATAAATGAAATTGTGAACATGAGAATTGATTGTGGCCCCTGCACGATTCGTTCGTGGCAGTATGGGGATGAAGACAATCTGCACCAACATGCCAATAGTAAAGCTATCTGGCTGAACCTTCGCGATAATTTCCCCCATCCATACACAGCCGTTGATGCGCAACGATGGATTCAATACGTAGTAGATCCCGAACAGGAAACCAATTTCGCTATCGACGTTGACGGCGAAGCGGTTGGGAATATTGGGCTACGGATTGGCGAAGACATCGAACGCTACTCGGCCGAAGTCTGGTACTGGCTCGGAGAAGCGTATTGGGGCCGACGTATCATGTCGACTGCCCTTAAAGCCATTGCCAATTACGCATTCTCGGAATTTACACTGACTCGTTTATACGCCAAACCCATGACGCACAACGCAGGCTCGATCAAAGTGCTCGAAAAAGCGGGCTTTCGTCGGGAGGGTTTGCTCCGCTGGAGTGTCGTTAAAGACGGTGCGATGATCGATACGTTTATGTATTCGTATCTGTCGAGCGATTGGCTGGCAGACGCCAACGAACTCATCTGACAAAATTGCATTAACAAGCCCCTAGTCTACTGGCTGAATTTGGACGAAGATTTACTCAATTGGCAATGGATAGTATTATTAATTCGCCGTCTACGGCCTTTGATTCAGTAGAGTCTGTTCTCTATCCGAAACATAAAACACTGGTCGATTTGCTGGTCGAACAGGTTCGCCGAACTCCCGAAAACGTAGCGCTGGTGTTTGGAAAAGAGCAGCTTACGTATCGGCAACTCGATGAAGAGTCGAACCAGTTCGCGCATTATCTGCGGAAAAAAGGCGTGCGCGAAGAGTCGCTGGTGCCGATTTGCCTGACTCGTTCTGTCAATATGATTGTCGGGATTATTGGTATCCTGAAAGCGGGGGGAGCCTACGTCCCCATCGACCCCGACTATCCGGCCGACCGTATTACGTACATGCTGGCCGATCTGAACGCGGAACTCGTGGTAACAGATGCTACGTCCCGGCCCATGCTGACGCAACTGGCTGAGAATGCTCAACTGATTTGCCTCGACACAGATCGAAATGCTATTAAAAATGAGCCTGTTACGTCTGTTGCTACGTTGTTGACGCCGAAGAATTTAGCGTATGTAATCTATACGTCGGGTTCTACAGGCCGACCGAAAGGCGTGATGATTGAGCACGAAAACGTAGTCCGGCTTTTCGTGAATGATGCTCCCCTTTTCGATTTTGGCGAGCAGGATGTCTGGACTATGTTTCACTCATTCTGCTTCGATTTTTCGGTCTGGGAAATGTATGGCGCGCTCCTGTTTGGGGGGCGCCTTGTTATCGTTCCAAAAGAAGTCGTCAAAGATGCTACGTTGTTCGCCGAATTGCTGGAAGTTCAGCAGGTTACGGTACTGAATCAGACGCCATCGGCTTTCTACATAGTGCAGGATCAGGCTGTTAGTCGGCAGAAAGCCCTTTCGGTACGCTACGTTATTTTTGGTGGCGAAGCTCTGAATCCAGACAAGCTACGCCCCTGGAAACAGTCATATCCTGACTGTCAGTTGATTAATATGTACGGCATTACCGAAACAACCGTACATGTGACGTATCTGGCGCTCACCGAACAACATCTTGAACAAAGCAAAAGTCTGATCGGCTGGCCAATTCCGACCTTATCTACTTATGTTCTCGACAAAGACCAAAAACCGGTCGCTATGGGCGAAACCGGCGAGTTATACGTTGGCGGAGCGGGTCTGGCGCGGGGTTATCTGAATCAGCCTGAATTATCGGCGCAACGCTTCATTACCAATCCATTTTCTGAACAATCCGACGACCGGATTTACCGAAGTGGTGATCTGGCGAGGCTCTTGCCCGATGGCGGTCTGGAATACAGGGGCCGAATGGATGAGCAGGTTAAGATTCGGGGTTTTCGGATTGAGCTGGGCGAAATCGAACAAGTATTGTTGCAGTATCCGGGTATAAAACAGGCCGTTGTTATCGTTAAATCCTTTGCCGATGATGATACGCGGCTGGTTGGCTACGTAGTAACAGATCAGCCTTTCGAGAAGAAGCCCATCGTTGATTTTCTGGCGACCCGATTGCCCGACTACATGGTTCCCAGCCTGTTAGCGCCCATCGAAACAATTCCGCTTACCAGTAATGGCAAAGTTGACCGGAAAGCTTTACCAACGCCCGATGCTACGTCGGGATTGACGAATTCATACGTAGCACCCGGAAATCCGACCGAAGAAAAACTGATCAGTGTCTGGAAAGACGTACTAGCTGTCGGTCGGATTGGCGTCGATGATAATTTTTTTGAACTGGGTGGCAACTCGTTATTGGCTGTTCGGGCAATTACGTTGCTGAAACAGACGCATAGCCACGACGTAGCGGTGACCAAACTTTACCAGTTTCCGACGATTCGGTTATTAGCAGATTTTCTGGACGGACGTAGTCGAACAAAGTCCCGACAGGCAGAACAGAAAACGGCGAAAATGGAGTCGGACGACGTAGCGATTATTGGCATGGCGGGTCGTTTTCCGGGAGCCGACACAATCGATGCGTTGTGGGACGTGCTGAAAGCGGGAAAGGAAACGATTCATTTCTTTTCCGATGTCGAACTAGATGCAAGTTTACCAACCGATATTACCAGCGATAAAGCCTACGTAAAAGCGCGGGGAATTCTGGAACGAGCTACCGAGTTCGATGCCGGTTTTTTCGGGTTGAGTGCGAAACTGGCCGAAGTGATGGACCCACAGCACCGGGTTTTCATGGAAATCGCCTGGGAGGTTTTGGAACAAACGGGCTATCTGCCGCATCAGTATGGCGACCGTATCGGTGTCTGGGCTGGCTGTGGCAACAATACGTATTACCTCAATAACGTACTGGTCAACAAAGACGTGCTGAATCAGATCGGCAGTTTTCAGGCCATGACGGTCAACGAAAAGGATTTTATTGCCTCTCGAACGGCTTATCAACTCAATCTGGGCGGGCCAGCGGTTAGCGTATATTCCGCTTGCTCCACTTCATTACTCGCCATAACGCAGGCTGTCGATAGCATTCGGCTTGGTCGTTGTGAACTGGCACTGGCGGGTGGAGCCAGCATTACGGCTCCCATTCACAGCGGCCATTTATACGAAGAAGGAGCCATGCTCAGCCGGGACGGCCATTGTCGGCCGTTCGATGCGCAGGCAAGCGGTACCGTGTTTAGTGATGGCGCTGGTGTGGTATTACTAAAAGCACGCGAAGCCGCTGAGCGCGATGGTGATACGATTTATGCTGTAATCAAAGGTGTTGGCGTAAACAATGATGGGGGAGGCAAAGGCAGTTTTACCGCACCAAATGCCGAAGGGCAAGCCGTTGCCATTCGAGCCGCTCTGGAAGATGCCCACATCGACCCATCGACAATTAGCTACGTAGAAGCGCATGGCACAGCTACGCCATTGGGCGATCCTATCGAAATTGAAGGGTTAACGATGGCGTTTGGTGATGTGCCCCGTAATCAGTTCTGTGCGCTGGGATCTATCAAAAGCAATCTGGGCCACCTGACCGCAGCTGCTGGTGTAGCCGGATTGATTAAAACCACACTGGCACTTTATCACAATGAGTTACCGGCTTCCATCGGCTTCGACGCGCCAAATCCGGTTATTCCATTTGCCAACACTCCCTTTTATGTAAACGATACGTATCGGAAATGGACATCTACCGGGTTGCGTCGGGCGGGGGTTAGTTCGTTTGGTGTGGGCGGAACCAACGTACACGTAGTACTGGAAGAGTATCCGCAACCGGAACGTAGTGCGTCGGAAGAGTCTGATCAAAAGCAACGACCTGCGCAGATTTTTCCCTGGGCTGCCAAATCTTCGCAAAGTCTGACTGATTACCGACTGAGTCTAACTAACTATTTATATCAACAGGATAATCTGAACGTAGCAGACGTAGCATCTACGCTTCAGCAACGCCAGTTGACGTTTCCACATCGGCGGTTTGTTCTCGCTCAAACACAGGCCGAATTAATCGAATCATTGGCCGAATCTCAATCAGTTTCAAGGGATCAAGCTGCTTCGTCTGAAGCGGGCGAGATCGTTTTTTTGTTTCCGGGGCAGGGTGCGCAATACGTGAATATGGGACGGCAACTGTATGAGAACGAGCCCATATATCGGCAGGCGGTTGATGCCTGTGCCGATACGTTAGTTCAGCATCTGGATGTCGATATTCGAGACGTATTGTTTCCGGATGTTTCCGATACGTTGGCGTCAGAACGTTTAAAAAATACCCGTTACACACAGCCTGCTCTATTTACCACCAACTATGCCCTCGCCCAATTGTGGCAGAGCTGGGGAGTAGAACCAACGGTGTTTTGTGGGCATAGTATCGGCGAATTTGTGGCAGCTCATCTGGCGGGTGTTTTTTCGCTCGAAGATGCGCTGGCATTAATCGCAACGCGTGGGCGACTTATTAGTGACTTGCCGTCGGGCGGGATGTTATCGGTGCGTCTCCCGGCAGAAGAAGTGCTTTCTCTGTTACCCGAATCACTGTCGCTGGCGGCCGTAAACAGTCGGCAATTATGTGTAGTAGCTGGTCCTAACGAAGCTATTGCCGATTTCTCCCAGACGTTAGACGTACAGCACGTAGCAAATCGGTTGCTCGAAACTAGTCACGCGTTTCATTCGGCGATGCTTGATCCGATTCTGGGTGAGTTTGAAAACATAGTTGAGAAGATTGCGCTACGTCAGCCACAAAAACCGATTGTATCGACCGTGACGGGTACGTGGCTTACCGATCATGAAGCGACCAGCCCGACGTATTGGGCTAGACATATGCGGGCAACGGTGCGTTTTGCTGATGCGCTGGAAACGCTGTTCACGCTAACGAATCCTATTCTGCTGGAAACCGGGCCCGGCAATGTAACAACTACGCTGGCTCGTCAACAGGCCATTCCGCGACCTGTACAAACAGTTGCTACGCTGGATGGCGCTAAAAACAATCAGACTGAGTATGTGTCGGTGCTAAAGGCGTTGGGGCAGCTTTGGGTTAAGGGCGTAAACCCCAACTGGCAATCATTTGGAGCCTCACAAACGACACGCCGTATTGACTTGCCCACCTACGCGTTCGACCGGAAACGCTGCTGGGTTGAGCCATTACGCATACAACCTCAATTATTGCCCTCTCAGGCGCCTGTATTAACAGATTTGCCTTCACCCATAAATGTTATAGAGATACCTGCTATGAGAAAATCGAATTTGGTAACAGTGGTGAAAAAGTTGCTGAACGAAACATCAGGCTTAGATACTGGCAACATTTCGCTGGAAACAAGCTTTATTGAATTAGGACTTGATTCATTAGCACTTACGCAATTTTCGTATACTCTTCGGAAAAAATTCGATTTGCCCATCTCGTTCCGCCAACTTAACAGCGAGTTTAGTACGTTAGATGCGTTGGTCGATTACCTGGACAAAGGCCTGCCTGCCGATGTCTACCAGCCAGCAGTCCCCGCTCCTGTACCGATGTCAATACCAGTTACTCCGCCAGCACCTGTTGTTTCGGCAGTTAACGTAGCACCATCGCTGCCATCAGTACAGCCTGTGGCCAAACCCGCTGAGCGCTCTACTGATGCCATCATGAATCTGTTTGAACAGCAATTGCAGATTATGGCGCAACAAATGGCGGTGCTACGTGGACAAGATATAAGTCAGTTACCCGTAACATCCCCGGCAACCCCTGCGGTAGAATCAGCTAGTGCGGTCATTAAGGTAAACAGCCAGTCGACGAACGGTGCGATGCCAAAAGCACCTGTTCAAGCGTTTGGAGCGGGGGCACGTATTGAACGGCAATCGTCGATGCTGACAAAAGCGCAGCAGACTTTTTTGCAGGAACTTACCCAACGATACAATCAAAAGACAGCCGCTAGCAAGAATTTTACGCAGGAAAATCGGAAATGGATGGCCGATCCGCGTGTGGTTACAGGTTTCAGACCGGCTACCAAAGAACTGGTTTACCCGCTGGTTGTCGATAAATCGAAAGGGAGCCGGTTATGGGACATTGACGGCAACGAATACATCGATGCGTTGAATGGGTTTGGGGCTACTCTGTTCGGACATCAGCCTGAGCTGCTCAAGAACGTATTGCACGAGCAGATTGAGCAGGGGTATGAACTCGGCCCGCAACACAAACTGGCTGGCGACGTAACGCGGCTAATCTGTGAATTTACTAAGGCAGATCGGGCAGCTTTGTGCAATACGGGTTCGGAAGCCGTATTGGGTACACTACGTATGGCACGTACCGTAACAGGCCGAACACTTGTTGTTACGTTTGCCGGTTCCTATCACGGCATTTTCGATGAGGTGATCAGTAGGGGAAGTCACGATCGACAAACGTATCCGGCGGCACTGGGTATTTTACCAGAAGCGGTTCAGAATATTCTGGTTCTGGAATACGGTACCGACGAAAGTCTGGAAATTATTCGGTCAAGAGCGTCTGAGCTGGCGGCCGTATTGGTTGAGCCTATCCAAAGCCGGCGCCCGGAGTTTGTGCCAGTTGATTTTTTGCGTCAGCTTCGAGCCATTACTGCTCAGAATGGCACGGCGCTTATTTTCGACGAAGTAATAACGGGTTTTCGGACGCATCCGGGTGGTATTCAGGGACTGTTTGGTATTCAGGCCGATCTGGCTGCTTACGGAAAAGTAGTTGGCGGAGGGTTGCCGATTGGTGTGATGGCAGGGAAAGCGAAATTTATGGATGCGCTCGATGGTGGCCACTGGGAATACGGTGATGCGTCATATCCTCAAGCTGACATAACGTTTTTTGCTGGTACGTTTGCCCGACATCCGCTGGCACTGGCGGCAGCAAAAGCTTCGTTGTTATACATGCATGAGCAGGGCCCTATGTTGCAGGAGCGCCTGACTGCGAAAGCAAAGCGGCTGGCCGATACGTTAAATACGTTTCTTGCCACGAAAGAACTACCGATTGTGATTGCTCAGTTCGGGTCGTTATGGAAGACAAAATTCAGTCAGGATATGCCGTTTGCCGAACTGCTGTTTACGCTCATGCGCGAACGTGGAATTCATATTTGGGACGGATTTCCCTGTTTTATGACCGAAGCGCATACCGAGTCCGACGTCGATCAGATTATTCAGGCGTTTCAGGAGAGTGTCAATGAGCTGATCAACGCGCAGTTTTTACCCGCTCGTGTAGGCGTATCGATTCCGGTAAAACAAACGGGGCAGGGAAATAATCTGGAACGTCCGCCAGTACCGGGCGCAAAACTGGGTCGCGATGCTCAGGGCAACGTAGCATGGTTTGCCAAAGATCCCAACCGCCCCGGAAAATACCTGCAACTGATTATTAATGAGTCGGAAGGTTATTTAAATGGAGGTGTAACGAACGGGTCGGTGAATGGCAAGCACTAAAAACGGATGAAGTAGAAAGGCACGTACTTATGGAGTGTTAGGTGCGCCAGAACTGCAAAACAACGTAGCGGTTGGGCCGCGTGGGCGACAGGTGAGCCAACCAACAGAAACGGCGGATAATAAATGGCATTAACTTCCCAATAAAAATACGTTATGATTTACCGTAACGTGAACAAATATATTGCTGAGTAAATACTGTTTCAAAAGCCTGAGGCCTGAATTAGTATATCAACTTGAGTTTGGTATAATTCGCCAGCGAAGGCGTTTGTCGTTAGATTATCTACCCTCATTCGAACAGTATTCTATAGTAGGTTTAGATCAGGAGGAAGCGATTACGATCAACCAGGCAGCACCGACCCAAAAACTTACTATCCCAATAATGAACAAAAACGTGTCGGGCGGATGCTCAGCTGAAGTGCTATAGCCTATACTTATTGTCAGGATGGCTCCTGAAACAGTTAGTAAGCCAGCAATAAGTTTAGTTCTTCTGGTGAACTTCATGCCATTAAACACAAATCCTATTTCCTATTATATGCCTATAAGACTATAGTTTATAAAATATAATCGGTACAGAGGCAATGTTCCTTCCTGCAACTCATGAACGTAGGTGTTCGAACTTTGTGGCAAAAAAAGAGTATTGAGTCCGACAGACGGAGCCTGTTGAGGCCAGACATATACTAATGCAAAAAGGACGTAGCGAAAATAAACATTAGGTCTATCTTCCGCTACGTCCTTTTGTAACGTGAACATTCTGTCCGCAAATACTAGCCTTTACGGACAGAATGTTCACGTTACGTTATTACGATACTACTTTCAGGGCATCGGCAAATGCCTGCATTTGTGGCATCGTACCTAAGCTTACACGGCACCAGTATTGTCCGTCGAATTTCCATTGACGGATGCTTACACTCTGATCCATCATCCGGCTGACGAAATCTTCGCCCTTCATCCGAATTGGGAATAGCACGAAGTTCGTGCCTGAGGGAAGATAGGTATAGCCGTTCGTTTTTAATGTTTGGTATAAAAACTCTCTGGCCTCCAATCCTTTGCTAAGCGAGAATTTGATGAAATCCTCGTCGGTGTAGCAAGCCAGACCGGCACGTAGCGTTGTCATGGTAAGACCACCAGGGCCACCACCCCATTTGCTGATAGCGGCCAACGTATCGGGCTGACCGACCAGATAACCCAGACGCAAACCTGCCATACCGTAGATTTTCGAGAAGGTACGGGCTACCAGTACGTCCTGACCTTTTTTTACATTTTCGATAACCGAGAATTTCTTCGGATCGCTGGTATAATGGATGTAGGCTTCATCGACAAACACAGGTTTTTTTGCCGATACGCGGTCAACGAATGCACGTAACGCGACAGGGTCGATGGTTACGCCGGTTGGGTTGTTCGGGTTATTTATATACATCAGGCTCGTATTGTCGCCAACCCGTTTTTCCATTTCGGCCAGATTATGATCGTAGTTACCAGCCGTAAGGGGTACTTTTTCCCACTTCGAACCATGTTGCACGGCGGCACGCATCAACTGTTCATACGTTGGATCAGCCGAAATAATTGAACCGCCCGGTTTTTTATAGCTGTAGTACATCGCTGCGGCTATCAGCAGTGATCCCGAACCGGGTGCCAGCAAAATTTGATCTTCCGATACACCTTCCTGTTCCGCAATCATCTTCTTGAGCTGAGTACCATAAGCGAATGGATACAGATAGCCCTCACTAGCCGCTTCTGAAATAGCCTTCAATGCTTTGGGAGATGGACCATAAGGGTTTTCGTTGGCTGAGAGACGAGCCTTTAGAACACCACCTTTAGGTGGCAGAGCAGATACCATTTCCGGTGCATCGAGCCAGGGCTCGCAATAGGCGTTGTTTGACAACAGTGAAGGAGCTGCTACTGCTCCGGCGCTCATCATCAGGCTGTTTTTGAGCCAGTTACGACGATTAAGATTCATGAGTTCTTTTGATGAATATGAAGAATTGATTGGTAATAGACAATGGATACTATAAAATGAAATTGTTGCTTTCTATTCAGCTTATATTATCCATTGGGTTAATTAGTGCCATATAATATCCGGATGAGTAGTCTTTTTTGCATACGCCATTTACGTTATAGACTTAGTTTAATCATGCTGAAAAGATAGTCTAATTCAATTGTGTACTCCTGGTCGCCCGGAACGATGCCGAATACTGGCCGCCCGATCCGAAATCATCCGAACCAACCAGGGATAACACAATTGCTCTTATGTCGCACAGTACGCGGATAAGCAAAAATTAAACTCGTAGAAGAACGTTGACTGACGTAGTAGGCTTGAAACAAACCCAATAGTCTATTTATTAGGATAGACAAGGAATTAACCGAATCTACCAAACCCGGATCATCATGACTATTGCCATAGATTCGGAGATGCTAAATTGCTCCACAAGTGCGGCCAGTGAGCAATCAGGCTACGAAGAATGTTTTGTCGTACTAAAGCGTATCAAATATAAGTTATTTAGAGTAATGCCAAAGAGAATTTTGTCTAATTTTTAAATCGCTTTTAAGAAATTTTAATTAATAGAGATAATTCGGAATTTAATTTGATTTTATATAAACTTTTTCTCGTTTTTGTCCTAAATTGAACAGCGAATGATGGGTACTATATGGATGCTGGGGAAACTTGTTTTCTCGCTTAATGATGCACCAATCGACTCTACACAAAAACAGCTCGGTGTTCATGCGCAAACTGGCTTTATTATTCCACATGCACCTGATTTACGCGCCATTTCACAGTCTACGCCTGTGGGCATCACCGTTGAATACAGCCGGCTCAATCTACGACGTAGTGCCTTCGAACGTTGTAATTGTTTTGCACGGATTGGCGTGTATGCAAACTACGTAGCATTCAACAATCCGACAGAACTAGGAAGAACGGTTGGCGGAGGGGCATTCTTCGAGCCGTTGATTCGTTACGGTAAACCAATTTCATTTTCGATCAGAACCGCAGCCGGGCTGGCTTATCTGTCCCGCATCTTCGACGAGCAGACGAATCCGCGTAATACCTTCTTTGGCGCTACGCTGAATAGCTGGCTATCGGTATCAGCCGCTACGTATATTCGCGTAAGTGATCACGTTCAGGTGAACGTAGCCGCTCATTATAATCATATTTCCAACGGCGGCAGCCGACAACCCAATCGGGGTATGAATTTTCCGACTGCATCGTTCGGATTGATTTATACACCCCGACCAATACCGTTGCCCAACCCGCGCAACTGGGCAAAACCAAAACTAACTAGCCACTGGACGCTACGTCTGATGCCGTTTACTTCCATTCGGACTTTACCCCAAACCGATAATTTTCCTGAACAGGCTACCTGGCTTTTTGGACTAACGGCTACAGCGGGTTATCGACTGAATCGGTTTCATGCGTTGTCGGCTGGGGTTGAAGGTGTTAGTGATGGCTATGTTCGGCAACAACGACAACGTAACGGGCTATCGCCAGATGGCTGGCAACTGGGTTTGTTAGGAGGTTATGAATTATGGCTGGGTCGGTACCGGTTCACTACACATGCTGGCTGGAACATCTATCAGCCCGATTCCGTACCTGATGGACGATTGTTTCAACGGTACCAATTGTTGTATGCGCTACGTCCTCATATTCGGCTGGGCGTAGGACTGAAAGCGAAACTGAACGTAGCAGAAGGATTCGATTTGCGGGTAGGAGCCGAGTTCTGAATGCTTTTAGATGTTAATGGATAATGCAGAATGAATAATGGAAAATGTAGGATAATACGTAATAAGCTATTTTATTCATCAGTATGCAGTCTGTTTTATTCATTATCCATTATTCATTGTCCATTAAAACCTCATGCCTACACCCCTTCGCGTTGCCATTATTGGCCCCGGCAAAGTGGCGCATCTGCACGCCAAAGCCGTTCTGCAAACTCCCGATACCGAATTAGTAGCCGTTTATGGCCGGACGTATCAGAAAGCCGAAGATTTTGCAAATCACTATAACATCCACGCTTACAGTGATGTGTATGATATGATTGATCGGGAGAACGTAGACCTTTGTCTGGTCTGTACAACGCACCCCGCTCACCGCGAACCAGCTATTGCGGCTCTTAACGCAGGAGCGCACGTACTGATCGAAAAGCCGCTGGCGTCGACGCTTGAAGACTGTGACGCCATGATTGAAGCGGCAAAACAGAACAATCGGTATCTGGGCACCATTAGCCAGCGTCGGTTTTATGCACCTTCCATGCGCATCCGGGAGGCTATCGATTCGGGCAAGATTGGTAAACCCGTACTCGGTACGATTCAGATGCTGGGCTGGCGCGATGAAAAATATTACCAGAGCGATGCCTGGCGCGGTACGTGGGCCGAAGAAGGTGGCGGTGTATTGGTAAATCAGTCGCCCCACCAGTTGGATTTGCTGCTCTGGTACATGGGCGATGTTGAGGAGGTTTACGGTGTCTGGCGGAATCTGAACCACCCCTATATTGAAGTCGATGATACGGCACTGGCCATTGTGAAATTCAAAAATGGCGGGCTGGGCAACATTATTGTTAGTAATTCGCAGAAGCCGGGCATTTTCGGAAAAGTACACGTACATGGCGAAAACGGCGCATCGGTTGGCGTACAGACCGATGGCGGTGCCTTATTTATTGCCGGTATGTCGAGCATTACCGACCCGCCCGTTAATGACCTTTGGAGTGTTCCGGGCGAAGAAAACAAGCTGGCGGAATACGTAGCAGAAGACACCGCTTTTTTCAATACCATCGACGCTACAGTCTATTATTTTGGCGTACAGATTGCCGATTTCCGGGATGCTATTCGCGAAGGGCGGCCACCGTTAGTAACGGGTGAGGACGGACGTAAAGTGGTGGCGTTGTTCCAAGCTATTTACGAATCGACCCGAACAGGTGTGCCTGTGAAGTTCTAGATACGTAGCGAAATGTATACTAGTTTAGAAGTCAAATTTAACCGTAAATTTGACTTCTAAACTAAGCACTTCATACATGTTAACTCGCTTTACAACCAGACGGTTATCAGCCCTTTTCGTCTTACTTAGTTGGATTTTAGGAACGCAAACTGCCGATGCTCAGTCTAAACAACGATATTCCAATTTACAGCAAGCCGTCTTTTCAGGCGGGCAACTGAACGGTTCACAAGGGCCACGCTCTGTAAACTGGATCGAAGGAGGAAGTAAATTCTCGTTTATCGACGGGCAGAATGTTATCAAAACCCTGTCGCCCAAAGACCAGAAAGAAGACGTAGTGTTCGATGGAAGTCAACTAAAATTCCCGAACACAGATAAACCCTTTGTTTACGGTTCGTTTCAGTGGTCAAAAGATTCGAAGAATATTCTGTTTCAAACCAATTTTCGCCCTGTTTATCGTCGATCGGGTGTGTCAGATTACTACGTGTATTCGGTTGCTGATAAAGCCTTGAAACTCGTAGCAAAAGACGCGCAAACTGCCGAACTATCGCCCGATGGACAGCGAATTGGCTACGAACGGGGCGGCAACATGTTTGTGTTTGATTTTGCGACGCAGAAAGAAACGCAGTTGACCGACGACGCTAAACCAGCTTTCTACAACGGTCGATTCGGTTGGGCTTATGAAGAAGAGTTTGGTTTAGCGCAGGCCTGGGACTGGTCGCCCGATAGCAAATTTATCGCGTTCTGGCAGTCCGACGAGCGGCAGGTGCCCATCTATAAAATGACGGATTACAAAGGTTTCGATGAGAAATACGACTCGTTGCCCTACCCGCGCGTTGGCGATAAAAACCCAACGGTACGTATCGGTGTCATTGAAATCGCGAATCAGAAAAAAGCTTGGATGAATGTAGAGCTTGGGGATGGTTATATTCCTCGTATCTACTGGACATCGTTAGAAGGTCAACTTGCACTGGTCCATCTGAATCGAAAACAGAATCACCTGCGCCTTTTTATGGCTAACGTACGCACGGGCGATGCCAAACAGATTATGGAAGAAAAATCAAATGCGTGGATTGACGTTTTCGACTTTTTTGCTGGCATCAATCACCTGCTTTATTTCCCAACGGGCACGCAGGAGTTTTTCTGGGTATCGGAGCGGGACGGTTATTCCCATTTATATCGTTACGATTATTCGGGCAAACTTCTGAATGCTGTTACCAGTGGCAAGTGGGAAGTAACGTTTGTGCATCACATTGACCCGAAAGCAAAGAAAGTTTACTTCACATCGACAGAAGCGTCGCCATTGGAACGGCAGTTATTTGTGGTTGATACCGATGGTAAAAATAAACGTCGACTCACTACGGTACCCGGTCGGCATACGGTCGATTTCTCGCCAAACGGCCAGTATTTTATCGACAAACATTCGAACGTATCGACACCCGCGCAGGTTGAGTTGCGCGACATAAAAGGCCAGCTTATCAAAGCCTTGGAAACGAATCAGAAAGTATCTGACTACGTAGCAAACCACGGTTACGCGCATAAAGAGCTTACGAGTTTCACTACGTCTGATGGCCAATCAATTGACGTATCGATTATTCGTCCGCTTGATTTCGACCCCAGTAAAAAACATCCTGTTGTAATGGATATTTATGGTGGTCCGGGCGCACAATCGGTTTATAATGAGTGGAATCCAAATGGCTGGCATCAGTGGCTTGCTCAGGCCGGATACGTAGTGGTGAGCGTAAACAATCGGGGCAGCGGTGGCTATGGGCGTGATTTTGAAAAAATCGTGTACGAGAAACTCGGAAAATATGAAAGTCAGGACTTTGTTGAAGCCGCAAACTGGTTAGCCAAACAACCTTGGGTGGATGCCAATCGGATGGCAATTCGCGGACATAGCTATGGCGGTTACATGAGCAGTTATACCATGTTGACGCATCCGGGTGTTTTTAAAGTTTCGCTCGTTGGCGCTCCCGTAACAGACTGGCGCCTTTACGATTCCATTTATACCGAGCGATATATGGGTCTTCTGCCCGAAAATGATGAGAAGTATAAAGCGAGCGCGGTATCGACCTATGCCAAAAATCTGGCAGGTAAAATGTTTATTGCTCATTCAACGATGGATGAGAACGTACACGTTCGGAATACGTTCCAGCTTATGAATGCGCTGGAAGATGCAGGCAAAGACGCAGACTTACGAATTTACCCGCCCGGAGCGCACGGCGTGGCCTATAGTACTGGCACGCATTTACTCCTGTTACAACAGTATACTACGTATCTGGAAGCATATCTGAAAACGACTCCTGAAGCGAACTGATTTTTATAAAATTAAAACGGGCTAATTGTTTTCATCAATTAGCCCGTTTAGCATAAAAAAAGCTATAATAGTCATTTGAGTAGAATTTTTGTCCGATTCGGTAGAGTCGATCGGCCAAATAAGTCCGAATTTCGCCTTCAGGTATTAAGTATGAAAACCCACCAATAACTTGGCTTTTTTTATTGTTAGTATCTTTTTGGACAAAACCCAAAAATCACTCTGTCGATTGATGGAGTGATTTTTTTTAGTTCCTGAAAAAGAATCGGTTGCTAAGTGGTACGTAGCGCTCGCCGAATTACTTCTTCTACAGTCAGATTTGGTTCTGCTTTGAGTGCATCGTCCACGCTTTTTTCGGCAGTAGCTTTGGGGAAACCTAAGGCAACCAACGCAGCCAGTGATTCTTCGCGAACAGGGTTTGACGCCTGTTGCCGATACGTTGGCCCGTCGGGAACAACACCGGCCTTTTTCATCTTATCCCGCAACTCAAGAATGATACGTTGCGCTGTTTTCGCACCGATTCCTTTTATAGCCTGAACTGCCCGAACATTTTCGCCCAGAATAGCCAGACGAAGGTCGCCGGGTTGCATGGCCGACAGCATACCCAATGCTGTGTTCGGCCCAACACCCGATACGCCAATCAGATCAAGAAAAAGCGCCTTTTCGTCGGCATTGGCAAAGCCGTAAAGTGCCTGATTGTCTTCGCGAAACAGATGATGAATAAATAATTTAATCCGGTCGCCACCACCGGGCAAAACCGAATACGTTTGAAGAGATATATGAACAGCATACCCAACGCCGTGGACGTCGATGATAGCGTTTGTAGGCTCTTTAAAGGAAAGAATTCCGTCTAAATAAGCGATCATGCCTTGTCAGGAAAAGCTTGTTTTTGAGATGGTTATACTGTATAAAGATACGAAAAACCCACGACTTTTCGTAGAGAAATCGTGGGTATCGATATAGCGTAGGAAGCTGTTAGCCAACAATTAATTTCTGGCCGGGACGTAATGAGTTGCTACGAATATGGTTCATTTTTTTGAGTCGTTCAATCGTCAGACCATCGTAACGTTGGGCGATGTTCCAAAGCGTATCGCCGTCCTGTACGCGATGATAACGAGGTTTGTAACGTTTGGTTTTTGCCGCAATAGCCGCTTTTTTATGCGCTTTCGCTGTGCCTTGATCGGCCAGTCGCTCAGAACGAGTTTCTGCCACTTCCTTCAGAATAACCAGCTTTTGCCCCCGTTGAATTCGCGTAGAACGAAGGTGATTCCAGCGTTTTAGGTCATAAAGCTCTACGTTAAACCGATCTGCGATTTCGCCGAGATTATCTCCTTTTCTGACTACGTACGTTTGCTTACGGGGTTTCCGCATCACAATCGTTTCAATGTCTTCTTCTGGTTCATCATTAGGCTCCACAACGGCAACTTGTTCTTTCTGAGCCGGTTTATCTTCCAGACTGATGTTGGCCAATGGATTCCGATTCAAGGTTCCCCACGATTTAGCTGAATCTGTACCGTAGCGAATATCTTCGGCCGATGCCAGCAGAATATGATCCAT
Source organism: Spirosoma daeguense (assembly GCF_054776875.1). NCBI lineage: Bacteria > Pseudomonadati > Bacteroidota > Cytophagia > Cytophagales > Cytophagaceae > Spirosoma > Spirosoma daeguense. Next base: position 708,124 of record NZ_BAAHBF010000004.1, on the reverse strand, counting down.
ACGGCCTGGAATACGACTTGCTGAATCTAAAATAGCGCGACGATGGCTGGCGAAATAATCATATTGCTGACGCGGTACACGTAGCGGATAACGATTGGTGAAGTCGGGCAGAATTGTCGTGGTGATAGCCGGATTCATTTTCTGTAAATCGGCCAGCGCCATATTACTGTGTTTGGCGAAGGTTTCGAGGTTAAAATAACCGCTAACCTGAATCGTATCATGCGGGATGGGATATTCTGAATTTTCGGCAACAATACCATGATCGCCCGCGTGATTCATCAGATACGTAAAAGCCACAAACTGAGGGACGTATCCTCTGGTTTCTTTGGGTAGCGCATCATAGATGGTATAAAACGAATCACCACCCGACCGACGCATGGCGCGTTTGACTGCACCGGGGCCACAGTTGTAAGCGGCCATTGCCAATTCCCAGTCGCCAAAGATTTTGTATAAATCGCGGAGGTATTTGCAGGCAGCTTCAGTCGCTTTTACTGGGTCCATCCGTTCGTCTACGTATTCATCCTGAGATAGACGAAGATCGCGGCCCGTACCCGGCATAATCTGCCACAAACCACCGGCACCAGCTCTTGAAATAGCGCGAGGATTTAGCGCCGATTCAACAATTGAAAGGTATTTGAACTCGTCAGGTAAGCCATATTCGGCCAGCATGCGCTCATAAAGCGGAAAAAAGAGCGGCATTCGTTCCAGCATAGTACGGGTATAACTTGCCCGTCGGAACGTAAAGTAATCGACATAAGCCTGAACGGCCTTATGGTAATTCAGTGGAATCGTTTTTTGTAGCTTGGTCAGCCGGTCACGTAGTAAACTGTCGGGAACGGTTGGTACTATTGCTACGGTATCTTTTTTAAGAACAGTACTGTCTGCTTGAATCGTAGTATTGGAACGGTATGAACTACCCCCAACTGAACTGCCTCCTATCGGATCTCCCTGGCTCGGACTTGCGTGACCGGCTATCGATAATCCCACTCCCACACTCAATAAACCCAGTTTTAATAGGCTACGGTTCAGATAGTTCATAGGTGTTACGTTACGTTTGTTTCAGGATATTGATGATACACTAATCAAGCTGCCATTTTCTGCTTCACTTTCTAATGAAGAAGTAAAGCAGAAAATTTTTGTGACTAGTACACAGTAGTTTACATCATATTTCTTGCCAAAGCTACCAGACTCCCTTCAGCAAAGGGCGGAGCCATAATCTGGAACCCAATAGGTAATCCGTTTGGATCGGTTCCGTTCGGAATCGAAATAGCCGGATAGCCTATTACGTTGGCCTGTACCGTGAAAATATCGGCCAGGTACATCTGTAGTGGATCGTCGGTTTTTTCGCCTAAGCGAAAAGCCGGTGTGGGTGTGGTAGGCGATACCAGAAAATCGTACTGCTTAAAAAGCTGCTCCGTCTCCTGGCGAATCAACTGGCGAACCTGTTGAGCTTTAGTGTAATAAGCGTCGTAATAGCTGGCACTCAACGCAAACGTACCCAACAAAATCCGCCGACGTACTTCCGAACCGAAACCCTCCGTCCGACTTTTTTTGTACAACGTCAAAAGATCCATTGTTGATGTACCGTTCGCTCGACTTCTGTAGCCATAACGCACACCATCGAAACGTGACAAATTCGAGGATGCTTCGGCCGTTGTCAGAATGTAATAAGTAGGGAGCAGGTATTTCAGGAGCGATATGTCTACCGGTTCTACTACGTGGCCGGCCGCTTTTAACGTATCGAGCTTTTGCTGGGTTGCGTTACGTATCGATTCGTCAATCCCTTCACTTTCCACCCCATCGCGTAGGTAAGCAATACGTAGCGGACGGTCGGGTAGGGTAGCTGTGGTATACGTAGCAACGGGTTGTGTTGAAACCGTGCTATCGAAATCATCCGGGCCAGCCATTATTTCGAGCAGTAATGCAGCATCATCGGGCGTATTGGCAATAGGCCCGATGCAGTCGAACGAAGATGCGTAGGCAATGAGGCCCCAGCGACTGATACGTCCGTATGTGGGTTTAAGCCCAACGACCCCACAAAAAGCAGCTGGTTGACGTACTGAACCGCCTGTATCGGAACCGATGCTGGCTAAACAAAGCCCAGCCTGAACAGCCACCGCTGAGCCACCACTTGAGCCCCCCGGTACACGGTCTGGGTCGGCAGCATTACGAACGGGGCCAAATGCAGAATTCTCGTTGGAAGACCCCATCGCGAATTCATCGCAGTTCTGCCGACCAATGATAATGACATCTTCATCGAGCAGACGCTGAATGGCGGTTGCTGTGAATTGTGACGTGAAATTTTCGAGAATCTTGCTACCGGCATGAACCTCATGGCCAGTATAATTCAATACATCTTTGATACCAATAACCATACCGGCTAGTCGGCCAGCGGTGCCGGAGGTCAGTTTTTGGTCAACGATGTCGGCCTGTTGGCGGGCTTCGTCGGCGTATAGTTCGGTGAATACGTTTAGGTGCTGGTGTTCCTGAATGCGGTCGAGGTATTGCTCCACCAGTTGGCGGCAGGTAATAGCGCCAGTTTTGAGATCGGCCTGAACAGCAGAAAAGTTACGATAAAGGGTCACAAGCAAAAAGAGACTGTTTGTGGTCTGCTACGTAGCAAGAAACACAAACGAAAATAAATAGACAATCAGACGGTTCTAAGGTTGGAGCCGCCTGATTGTCTATTTATGGAAAAAAGATTTATTTCTCTGATTCTTTCAAACCATCTTCAATGTTTTCGCGGACGTCTTTCGTTGCGTCTTTGAATTCTCTGATGCCTTTACCAAGGCCCCGTGCGAGTTCGGGAATTTTTTTAGCACCGAACAACAGGAGCAATGCCAGGAAGATAAAAATCATTTCCTGACCGCCCAAACCCATAATTGCAAAAATACTTGCTAGAACCATGATTTCTGGAATTTGACTATATGCAAAATTAACAAAAACTTACCTGAATTACGAAATTAATTGTATGTAGCAATTTTTTAATCTGCTATCTAGCTAGACTTACGAAATTACTGGGGTGGCTGGATTGATTAGCTAATTTTTATTGTCTGAGTAGGCTTGGAGACTGATTCAGACAAGTTGCTGTCTTCCCACTGGCGAAAATTTTCGATATCATCCCGGATTCCGCTAAAGAGCCAGAGCATCAGGGCAATATCATCCGTTAAACCCACAATCGGCAGGAAATCGGGCAAAATATCAATCGGTGAAACAAAATAAATAAGTACCGCAATTACCCGAAGGAGCGTTTTCCAGGGAAGGGCGCGGTATTGTCCTGTTGCATAAGCCTTTAGCAATCTGGTTACTACACCTAATTGCTCACGGAAAGCCGAAATGTTAGCCCCCGACAAGCCACCACTTTTATCGACAGCTTCACGAATCAGCTCAAATAACCGCCGGGAATTACGAGCATAACCAGCAGCACCAGCGTTAGCGCGCTTGAAAAAAATAGAGGATAAAATCCGGGATATGAGACTCTTGTTTTTCATTGATTTCAATTGTCATGCTTGTCTGCATGTATCTTGTAAAGCAGATTGCTGTGAATGTCTAACAATTTTTTCTTCTAAATAGTCTATAAACGATGAACATCACTTTTAGTTTTAATACAATTGGTGTTGGTTTGTCTTAAACTGTGGCTGTACTTTTGCGGTCGCTTGTTAACCCTTTAATTCCGAATACCGTATGAAAGTTACTGTAGTAGGGGCCGGGGCCGTTGGGGCCACTTGTGCCGATAACATTGCCCGCCGTGAGCTTGCCCATGAAGTTGTTCTGCTTGATATTAAAGACGGCATCAGCGAAGGAAAATCGCTCGATATGCTTCAGGCGTCAACACTGCTCGATTGCGATGTTAAACTGACTGGCTCTACCAATGATTACGAAAAAACCGCTGGTTCTGACGTAGTTGTCATTACGTCTGGGTTGCCACGTAAGCCTGGTATGACGCGCGAAGACCTGATTGGTATTAATGCTGGCATTGTAAAGGGCGTAACAGAAAATATACTCAAATACTCGCCCGATACCATTTTTGTTATCATTTCGAACCCAATGGACACGATGACCTACCTCGCGTTGAAGTCGTCGGGTTTGCCAAAAAATCGGGTTATCGGTTTAGGTGGTGCACTGGATTCAGCGCGTTTTAAAACATACCTGTCGCTGGCGATGAACTGCTCGCCAAACGATTTGCAGGCTTCAGTTATTGGTGGTCACGGCGATACGACGATGATTCCGCTGACACGTCTGGCAACGAAAGCTGGTGTTCCGGTAGGTAATTTCCTGGACGACGAAACGCTGAAAAAAGTAGCGGCTGATACAATGGTAGGCGGTGCTACGTTGACAGGCCTGATTGGTACGTCGGCATGGTACGCACCGGGTGCTGCTGGCGCGTATATGGTTGAAAGCATCCTGCGCGATCAGAAGCGGGTTATCCCATCCTGCGTATTGCTCGAAGGAGAATATGGTCAGTCGGATATCTGTCTGGGCGTTCCGGTTGTATTAGGACGTAACGGTTGGGAAGAAATCATCGATTATAAACTGAACGACGAAGAGCAGGCGGCTTTCAATAAATCGGCTGATGCTGTACGCGGTATGAACGGCGTATTGAGTACGTTGAACGTGCTTTAAAAATAGTCGCTAAGGTTTCAGATTCAGTTGATACGAAATCTTAAGCTTTGGATTCATGCATTAAAACCGGCTGCACAAGTCGGTTTTTTTGTTTTTGCAGTTCATACGTTAATTATGACGATTCATGGATGATCTGATGGTTTGCTGTAGCGATGGCCTGTAACTATGCAGCATCTTTTTACCAGTAAACAACTATGAAATCTCTATTCACTACGTTACTCATGCTTGGGTCACTAACGGCCAGTTTCTCCCAAACGCGCGAGATTTATACCAATCCGAATTTTAATACGTTGGCCAAAGAACATAAATTGTTGGCTATCCTTCCATTTAAAACAACGCTCCAGCTTCGACCTAATGAAGTTCAGAAAAACGGCGGCCCGGCTGGTGTGGCAGCCCTCGAAAAACGGGAAGGGCAGGGTGTTCAGAGTGCCGTTCATTCGTATTTCCTGAAACGTAAAGAAAGTAACGATATTCTGGTCGATTTTCAGGACCCGGCCCGCACGAATGCCCTGCTCGAACGTAACGCCGTTACGTATGAAACGCTGGCAGGTTTTACACCGGAAGAATTGGCTAAAATCCTGAATGTAGATGGTATCGTCTCTGGTACGTTCGAAAGTTCCCAGCCCATGTCGAATGGCGCGGCTGTTGCCATGACGGTACTCGTTGGCTTTGGTGGCGCGACCAATACGGGCAAGACCACCATCAACATTAACGATGGCAAAACGGGGGATTTGCTCTGGAAATATGATAAATCGCTCTCACGCGGTTTTGGCAGCGATACGGGCAGTATTATCACAACCATCATGCGGAAAGCTTCTCGTCAGTTTCCGTATGACAGAAGCTTTAAAGATTAACGTGGCTTACCGTAACGCGATTTAACGTAACGCGGACATTCTGTTCGCGTTACGTTAAATAAAGACTTGATATTGCAGGGTGAACTGCCCGCGCCGACCTGTCGGAGCCAGTTGAGTTCCTGATGTCTGATAATACGGTCGATTCTGATAATCGAGGGTGAGTTTGCCGTTGTGGCCTTTGATCAGGTAATTGATACCGATGTTATAAACACCAAGGGTTTTGATGATACGTTGGTAGCTGGCAATTTGGGCATGTACGTATGGCATCAACGTACCGTTTCCCGGACCAAACAAATCACGGTTCATCAGGTATCCAAACTGCGTGTATACTACGCTGCCCGTGCCAAACATTGGAAACGCGTTGCCCTGCGTTCCGGCAGGATAACCCGATGCCAACCCACTAGCTGGATTCATGATACCATTGAAACGGAGATAATTTGAGCCGTAGTCGGTATGGAAATAGCCGAGATAAGCGTTTATGGCTGTCCCTTTCGTTTTGTTAAGCGGCATGTCGAGAAACGTAGCAACCGACCATAAATTCATGTTCTGATACGTAGTGTCGCCAGCCGTTGGCACACGTACCATTGCGTTTTTCTGGGTAATAAAACCGGCTTCCAGATTGACGATTTTCTTAGTGCCCAGATACGTTCCCGTGTTATATCCCGGTGTCTGATTGGCTTCTTTATCGAAGAATTGCCACATGAAAAAGCCCTGATATTGCTTCTGATGCCCTTTCAACGCATAAATAGCATTCGGGCCATAGGTCGGAAGTGCCGAGCCGCTGGTTTGAATCGGAAAGGGATCGCTGAGGGCTACCCGATAGTCGAGACGCCCGATTTGACCGCGTGCGTACAGGCTGAGTTTGCGCGAAAATTCGTCAGTCTGGTCAACGGTGGCTTGGGCAAATACCGGCACATCCAGACTCATAATCGAGCTGACGCTGGGCGCTGAAAACCGCGACAAGCCGTTCACAATCGTTAGTCCCGCTCCAATTTTCAGGTAATCTTTATTTTTCCAGACATGGTATTCGCCGAGGGCATCATGAAAGAATGCCTGAATTTTACGATTTGATGATCCATTGGGGCTGAATCCGCCATTCAGGTAATTGAAATTGTTCAGGCCAAACTGCATGTATAAAAAAACGTGATCGCTGATCTGACCAAATAACTGCATGCGTGTTCGGCGAAGACCAATATCGAACGTACTGGCTTTGGGTTCGCTGATAACCGTTGTGCCCGGATTGCTCTCGTTGAAGCGGAGCCACGTTTGATTCAGGAACGTAACCTTGAAGAAGTGTGAACCGGATTCGTTGAGATTGTATTTCAGTTCATTTTTCTCCGCAGTCGGTTTAGAAACCGCCGACGTAGCAGTAACTGGTGTGCGAGTCGAGTCAGAAGGGGAGACGGGCTGTTGTGCCAATGCAAAACTTGTGCTTAGACAGGCAATCGAAACAAAGAATTGTTTCATAAGATGTTGCGATAACAAAAAAACGTGCAGCCAAAGTTAGGTTGCACGTTCTCTAAATTAAAAACTGGTTAATAAACTTTTCCGGCTAACCTCAAAATTCTCAAGGCCATTCGCAAGCTGGAGCCAGCCATTCCTGACCGGTGTCGATAGGCATGCCATCGGGTGGGGCTTGTGCATTCGTCGGGCGAACTTCGGCCAGATTATCTCCCGCCCGGCGAATTTGATCGAGCGCAAACAGGTTATGCGCTGCTACGTTCGGTTTATTTGCCGACGCAGTTAGTTTTGTTTTTAGCTGGTTGATTTTCAATAAAGCCATCGCGCGCCCCTGCGACGTAACATCCTGATTGCCGGATAAATCGATTAATTTTTGCAGGAATAATTTATCCGTTAGCCGTTTTACTTCAGCCTGATAACTGTCGGCTGGTTCCGCTTTATACCACGTAGCAGCCAGTAACTGATCGAGCATCGCTTCAAGGCTAAGTTGTGTCGGATCAAGAGCTGATTGGCCTACCAGACGGCTGATACGTTCGGGATTCAATAGCATTTGCAGTGTCATACCGGCAGCCGCTTCGGGAGCAGCCATCGGGTCGAATGATAAGCCGGTACGTCGTTTGAACACTTCTCTCGGATTGGGATCGTAGCGGAACGGATGCGGTGGAATCAGGGCCTGTATGGATTTTGGAACGGCTAAAAATGCAGGGTCAATGGTGGCGATTAACGCAGCCAAAGCGCGTTTTTGCTCCTGCACCGGTACCACCGACGTAACAGGCTGACCATCGCCACGTAGCGCATTTGTATAGGTTTGTCCACCTATCACTTTCGCAGCCGCTTCAACCTGATACCGGTGAAACATATACATCGGAACCAGCACTTCTTCAAGCGTCGCCATTGGCGTTCCGACCGGAATTTTCTTGGCCGTAAAATTGGCCAGCGCGATCTTCCGTACCTCCGAAACTCGTTTTAATTCGTCGATAGCGTTCATGCCATTGTCCCACAGGTGAGTTGCGGGGTGAACCGAACCTTCGGGGCGGGCATCTTTGTCGGTCAGGAACGTAAGCCCCGACTTGTGCATATCGTTCACAATCTTGTCGAGTGACTGTTTTTCGTCGGTGCCGTTCGGGAATTGTTCGTAGCCATAGCGGATGCTCCATTTATCATACGTACCGATTGCTTTCGTGTAGGCATCAGAAATGTCGATACTGGCACCTTTTACTTTGGCAACCATTGTTGGATAATCCATAACTGAAGCGCGACCAAATTCACCACCGCCCTGCGTGCTGGCTATGTAATTGTGGGGAAGACCGAGCGTATGACCAACTTCATGAGCCGCCAATTGCCGAAGCCGATCAAGCGACATTTCCATCATCGGGTCGGGTGAAGGAGACGTAGTACCAGAAAAATCGCCGACTAATCCCTGCGCAATCAGATAATCCTGACGAACACGTAGCGAACCCAGTGTTACTTTGCCTTTGATGATTTCGCCTGTACGCGGGTCAATAACGCTAGCTCCATAGCTCCAGCCACGGGTAGAACGGTGCACCCATTGAACAAGGTTATACCGAATATCCATTGGATCTGCGTCGGGTGGTAGCAACTTCACTTGAAAGGCATCTTTAAAACCAGCCGCTTCAAAAGCCTGATTCCACCACGCCGTTCCTTCCATCAATGCCGACCGAATTGGCTCTGGCGTACCGGGGTCGAGGTAATAAACGATTGGTTTAACTGCTTCGCTGACAGCCGCCAAAGGATCTTTTTTCTCCAGCCGATGCCGCGAAATATACCGCTTCATAATAGGCTGGCTCACCGGCGTAGCGTAATCGAAATATTCGATACCGCCATACCCGATACGTGGGTCGAAGGCGCGCGGTTTGTAGTTGTTGTCGGGTAACTGAACGAACGAATAATGCTGATGAACAGTCACGGCAGAAGGTGTAGGGACAACCTCACGCAGATAAGCGCCCGGATTATCGCCGGTCAACGTAATGATGGTTTCAAACTCAGTATTCTGCGGAAACGCTTTGGTTCGGGGCAAATACATCGCACTGCGCGAGGCATCGAATTTAAACGCTCCCTGTTTGGTGCGGGAAATGGCCTGAGCCGCGCCAACCATATCCTGCATCAGAAAAGCAGTCAAATCGACGAGCGCTTTGCCGTTTTCTTCCGCAACAATGTCGAAACCAGCATGAACCGACTTGGCGAACGATTCCTCAACGGCTCTACGTTCGAGTGGGTCGTTACTAATAGCCCGGTATGAATAGTTAGGCTCAATCAGAAGTACTTTCGGGCCGCTACGTTGGAATTTAACGATATGCTCCTGTCCCAAACGACCACGATCAAGGCCAATATCGTTGGAGCCAACTCCCTGTGCGAGGGTTGGGTAAAATAGAAACTCGGTATCAAACTTGTCGATTTCGAGCCAGATTTTCCCCTTTTTGGCGTCCCAGTAATAGGTCATGAACCCTTGATTACGTTCCATGCCATTGGTGAACGTAGCAATGGTTGCGGAACCGCTGGTGGGTGCCTGCGCGTTGAGCTGGCAAAGTGAGGTAATTGAGAGAAAGAGGAGTAAGAATTGCTTTTTCATTGTCTATCAGGTTGTTCTTTATAAATCACGGCTGTATTTATTTCCCACTACTAAGTTTATTCGCTTTTGTGTCGTCCAACTGTTTCGTAAGCTCTTTTACCGCTACGTCCAATTGCGTATTCTGGTCTGTATAGCTTTCGCCGATTGGTCTTGTCACCGGTACGTCGACCGGACGAGGAGCCAGTTCCATGTTTTTGCCCGAATTGTCGGTGATTTTAGAGAAGGGGAGACGTATCGAAGAACCGTCGATCAGTTGTGCCGCTGAGGTGAAAATGATCCAGCCAGCAGTTGGCTCACCGACTACTTTGCCGAGTTTAAGTGCCCGATAACCTTCTGTGAAATCTTCTGCATCGGAGAGTGATTGCTGATTCGTAACCAGAATCGTTGGTTTTTCCAGTGCTCGCTGGCCCAGTTGTGTGCGGGCGGGAGCAGAGGGTAATCCTCGAGAGGTCATAGTCATGTAGCCTTTTCGGGCAAACACATCAATCGCATACGCATTCACAAAACCGCCATTGTTATTGCGAACATCCACAACTACGCCTTCCCGAGCATGGTTGTCGGCATCCAGATCGATGTACAATTGATTCAGCGATTCGGCCGACATATCGAACATGTGAACGTACCCCAATCGTCCTCCGCTCGCTTTAGATACGTAGTCGCGTTGCTGCTGAACCCACTGCTTATAGAGTAAGCCTTTTTCCGTGGATAGACTGACTGGCAATACGTTTACATCGTGAGACGTAGCAGTTGGAGCAGATGCTATTGCCAACGTAACGCGGTGGTTGATCTTATTACTCAACAGTTCGTCTATATTGGTTGTGGCATCAATCGTTTTTCCATCAATAGCAAGCAAATAATCACCCACATTAACGGAGCCAGCAATCGCCGTCGGTCCGAGCGTAACGACTTCTGTTACCTGCAATTTGCCGGTAGTTTCATACGTAATACGGTCGAAGCGTAAGCCCAAGCGGCCCGTTGTAATATCGACTGATCCCTGCGGACCCGCAACACCAGAATGGGATGCGTTTAATTCGCCCACCATCAGGCTCAGTAGTCGACGTAGTTCGTCGGGTGTACGGGCTCCGGCTGCCATCGGTTCATAATTTTTGCGGACGGCCTGCCAGTCTACACCGTGAAACTCCGGGTCGTAGAAGCTTTTGTTCTGAAAATCCCACGCTTGCCGGAAGACTTGAATTTTTTCAGTTGAGAAGTCGACATCCAGTTCGGCTGATACGTTCAAGGGCTTAGGCTCGCGTCGTTCCAAGGAGATGGATTGAATACGTCCCTGATCGAGGTAAAAAACGTCTTTGCCATCGGCCGTAAATTGGGCATTACTTTTCTGACCGGGCGTAGTGGTGAGCTGTCGGGCAATGCTACGTTCGCTGGTCGATTCGTCGAGTGAGTAAGTGTACAGGTTTTGCCGACCCGCTACGCTGGCTACCAATAAGAGCGTTTTCCCATCCTTACTAATTGACTGAGCATCTACTTCCATGCCGATAGGCAACAGGCTGAGCCGTTGCCGAATTCCGTCAAAAACGATTTGAGGTGTTTCTTTTGTCGCGGCCTTTACCTTAGCCGCAGATGCTGTATCGCGGGCGGCAGTTTTTTCGGACGTAGCGGGAGCAACGGGTGTGGTAGCCGGACGCATGGTTCTCGGAACTTCTTCGTTGAATAGATCGCGAAACTGGTCTTCCTTAAACTTCGGCAGCTTTGGAACCAGATCAACACGCGCTATCTGCGCCATTTCAGTACGTTGATTGGTGCCAAACAGAATGTATTTTCCATCGGGACTCCAGTTGACATTGCCGCCAAACGTATTGGCCAGAAAACTAATGGGTTTACTTTCACCACCAGCCGCTGGAACAACCCAAACATTTCGAAACGTTTTCGCTCCATAAGCCGCAAAAGCCAGCCATTTACCATCTGGCGACCATGCCACCGTTCCCTGACCAGAAAATACTCCTCGTCCTAAATACCCTTTATACAGTATTCGATCTTTCTTGCTGCTTAATTCCAGTACGTGTAATTCCTGCCCATTTCGTAGAAAAGCCACTTCTTTCCCATCGGGAGAAACAAGGGGTGCTCCATCGTCCTGCTGCGCATCGGTCAGTTGGGTTTCGGTCTGCGTCGAAAAGTCGTACTGATAGAGATTGGCAGAGCCGCTACGTGTACTTATGTACAATAGTGTGCGGCTGTTGGGTGTCCAGACAAGTTGCGATTCCAGTGCAGGACTGTTGCTCACCCGGGTAGCATCGCCACCATCTTTTGCTGAGGCCGCAAAGACTTCTCCGTGTGCTGTGAAGGCTACTTTTTTGCCATCGGGCGAAACGACCAAATCCCGGAACTGTGATGATAATTTCAGGTGATCGACCGATGGACCTGCGGCAGCTCCGCGTAATCGAATAGAAACAGGTGCGGTTTGTTTACCTGCTACGTCGTATTTCCAGATTTGAAAATCCCGCTCAAAAACGATTGTCTTTCCGTTGTGACTGATCGATGGCCAAAGAACGCGCCCATCTTTAAACGTAGTGAGCATCGTGGGTTCTCCTTTCAATGATTTTGCCCACAGATTTTGACTGCCACTACGATCCGACATGTAATAAATTGTCTGTCCGTCGGGACTCCATAAAGGCCATAGCTCTTTGGCTCCTCCCGTAGTAATCGGTGTATAAACTGGCTTATCGCCCTTTTTTGTACCGATCTTGCAACTCCAGATTTCGGATTGGTCGAGGTGGCTACTGCCTTTTCGCCACCATTGCGCTGCGGCAATACCCCTTGCTGAAAACGCCAACGTAGTACCATCGGGCGACGGTGTGCCGAAAAATTCGCTAGCATACCGGTCGGCGGTAACGGCCATGGGCGTTCCTCCCGCTACGGCCACCCGATAGATATCGTTCATGCCAGCAATGTCGCGGCTGGTCGATTGAAAATATACCATTTTACTATCATTCGCCCAAGCTGTAATGCTCTCGTTTCCATCGTCGTAGGTCAGACGACGTAGCGTTCCTGTTTCTAACGTCAGTAAATAGATGTCGCCATTTCCCGAACGGGTTGATGCAAATGCAAGGTATTTGCCATCGGGCGAGTAGAGCGGACGTGTTTCGTTATCGGCATGAGCGACCAAAAGGCGGGCTTCGCCACCAACAGCCGATACGGTCCAGATATCTCCGCCAGAAACAAAAGCAATCTCAGAACCATCGGGCGATAGCGCTGGCTCGGCGAATGCAAATTTTGGGGTTGGTATGTTCGATTGTGCCTGAGTGATTTGCGAAAGGCCAATACCAAGAAGTATGACGTGAACAAAGAATGTTACGTGCTGAAACGGTTTCATAAAGGGTTGATGACGTAGTATATAGCGAGTCTAGACCGATAATATTAGTAAAGATTTTTCACCAAAGAAAACACCTACCAATCAGAATCAGATAAATCGTTGATTCTGGTCGGTAGGTGTTTCAAAAAACTAAAAATAGACTCTTGCTGGGTAATTATGTCAGGTCACTTTCTAGTGCAGACAACAGCGAAAAAAGGAAACGGTTACCGCAGGCGTTTGGAATCCTGTACGAGTTTTTCGTCGCGACGAATGAATCGGTTGGCTAACGCGTTACAGACAAGAGCAACAATAATGGCGTAAAATCCGGTCAGAAATGTTCCCTGATCCTCTGGGTTGCCATACCCTTTGCCCGAATATAGTGTCCGGTACAGAACAATTCCCATTATGGCGGTAAGCATTAGCGCATTTACAGCACATAAAGCTGTTTGTGTCAGGCGGTTACGATACTGAAAAAGCGCATAAAGCGACGTCAGCCCAACTAGGGCAATCAGTAGTGCCAGATACCATACGGAATCTACCTGAGTTGATGGGGCAGTTTGTGCAGGTAGGCCGGGCTGTTGGACAACAGGTTGTTGCTGGCTGTATTGCAGAGCCGTTAAATGGGCCATCCCCGGCAATGTTGTTCCGGCTTTTTCCCAGATTGGAAACGACAGCGCAACACCCATTGCAATAACAATAAAGAACAAAAAGATTGATTGAACGCGTTGAATCATCGATATAACTGAATAATGTAAAGTGGATAGGGGAGAATGTTCACGTTGCCTAGCCATTAATTTTAGACAAAAGTAGGCCAAAAATTAATAGTATATGACAGCAGATGTTGAGCTTGTAGTAACTGGCGATGGTTCGCATACGGCCGTCAATCAGGCACTGGATAAAACGTATCACTCAATTCACGGAGCACTTCAGGAATCGCAGCGAGTATTTATCGAATTAGGGTTGCATGCGGCTTTTGATGCGTTCCCGTCTGATGACCTATATATTTTCGAAATGGGTTTTGGAACAGGTTTGAATGCGTTGCTTACTGCAAATGAAGCTGTCTTACGGAAACGTAAACTATATTATACGGCAGTTGAAGCGTATCCGATGAACGTAGCAGATGCTCGTCAACTTAATTTCGATACGTTGTTAGGAACCGATTACCTCAGTAGCCTGCATGAATCACCCTGGCAAAAGCCCATCGAGATCAATCCATATTTTACGCTTACCAAATTTGAGGCCAGACTGGAAGAGTTTACTCCTGAAAATCAATACCATTTGATTTATTTTGATGCCTTTGCGCCCACGGCTCAGCCTGAACTTTGGGAACCCGCTATTTTTTCGAAAATGGCGCAATTCTTGCTAAAAAATGGTATATTGACTACCTATTGTTCAAAGAGCTACGTTCAGCGCAACATGCGCGCGGCTGGATTAACGGTTGAAAAACATCCTGGTCCTCCACACAAACGTGACATTATTCGGGCGATACGTAGCATGGCCGATTAACGTAGCATAATTGGCTTCTGTTGATTTGGGTTTAATAGAGATTATTTTATTACGCCGTTTTGCCAATTTTATCACCGTAACAGGCGTTATTTTTAAAAACAACATTCCCCTATGAACCGTCTGCTTCTTTTTTTTGTCGCTTTCGTTCTGATCACAGCGAGTGCCTTTCGTACTACGTTGCCAGGTGAACAATCTTCGGTTAAGCCTACTGATGAACGCAAACATATTAAATGGCTGACCATTCAGGAAGCGTATGCGCTGACTCAAAAGAAACCCAAAAAGTTTGTAGTTGATGTGTATACCGATTGGTGCGGCTGGTGTAAGGTAATGGACCGGGAAACGTTCTCGAAGCCAGCTATTGTCGATTACGTTAACGAAAATTTTTATCCTGTTCGCTTCAATGCTGAGCAGACCGGCGATATAACGCTGGGCAAGCAGACGTTCAAATATATCAGTGGTGGAAGTCGGGGGGTGCATGAACTGGCGGCAGCGTTATTGCGCAATCAAATGAGCTACCCAACAACAGTATTCTTGGATGAAAAATTTAACCTGATTCAGCCGATTGCCGGTTATCTGGAGCCACGGACTTTCCATCAGGTGATTACGTATTTTGCCGAGAATTATCACCAGAAAGAGCCTTTTGATCAATATAAAGCAGGTACATATAATAAAGAATTTAAGGCTAATCTGACAGCCAGCAAATAATTCGTTCGTAGGAACGTAGTAGCGACCGCTACGTGGAAATCTGTGATCGGAAGTAACTCAGTCAGTTATTTCTAATCGCAGATTTTCACGTAGCGGTCGACTGTTTTTACGTATTTTTGCTCTATTTCTCTCTTTAAATTGTCGTAACGGCATGAATAAACAAGCCACTTTTATTTTACTCACTCTTCTGACGTTTGCGTTCGTTGCCGCTCTGGCACCCCGAAAATTCATAGATCCCGAAAACATGGATTTGTCTGTGAAGCCGGGAGATAATTTCTATCAATATGCCAATGGGAACTGGCTACGCAAAAACGAAATTCCAGCTTCTAAAACATCTTGGGGTAGCTTTAATGAGCTGCGCGAAAAAAGTCTGGATGCGATGAAAGCATTGCTCGAAGAATCATCGAAAACAACGACCAAAGGACGTTTATATCAGATGGTTGGCGATTATTACGCCAGTGGTATGGATAGCCTGACGATTGAAAAACGCGGTTTTGAACCGATTAAAGCTGATTTGGCCCGAATCGAAAAAGTAAATACGAAAGCGCTTTTTCTAGAAGAACTCGCCTATCAACGGACACAGGGCAACGGAATGTTATTTGGGTTCGGGATTGTGCAGGATCGTAAGAACGTAGCGAAATACCTGCCTCAGTTTAATCAGGGTGGTACTACGTTGCCCGACCGAGATTATTATCTAAAAAACGATGCACGTAGCACAAAAATCCGGGATGCTTATCGCGAACACCTGACCAAAATACTGGGGCTTATTGGCGAAGAACCGACCCAGACTTCGCAGGAAGCGGATATGATTTTACGGGTAGAAACAGCGCTGGCCAAAGCCCAGATGGCCCGTGTTGAGATGCGTGATCCGTATAAAACCTACAATAAGTTAACGGCCACTCAATTTAATCAGCAAACACCAGGAATTAACTGGACTGAGCAGTTGGCGAAATATGGAGTTAAAGGACAGGATACAGTATTGGTACAGAGTCCGGCTTTTTTTCGCTCACTAGATAGTTTGATTACGGCTACACCAATTGAAGAATGGCGTACGTATATGCGCTGGAATATTCTTAAAAATGCAGCTCCTTACTTAAGTGATGCGTTTGTTAAACAAAATTTTGCGTTCGCTAAAATTCTGACGGGCCAGAAAGAGCAAACGCCACGCTGGCAACGTATCAGCTCACAAATCGACGGTTCTATGGGCGATTTGCTGGGTCAGCTCTATGTGCAGAAATACTTCAAGCCCGAAGCGAAACAACGCATGATGGTACTGGTCGATAATCTGGAAGCATCGTTCAAAGAGCACATTAATAATCTTGACTGGATGAGTGAAGATACCAAAAAGCGGGCCCTTACGAAATTGGTATCATTCAAACGCAAAATCGGTTATCCTGATAAATGGAAAGCCTATGAAGGCGTAACCATAGACCGACATGGTTTCTACGAAAATGTGAAATCAACAGCTAAGTGGTCATACAACCACATGATTAATCGCCTAGGAAAACCTGTCGACCGTACTGAATGGGGTATGACTCCGCCAACGGTTAACGCGTATTACAACCCGGTTAACAATGAGATTGCCTTCCCGGCTGCAATTCTACAATTTCCATTCTTCGATCCGGAGGCTGACGATGCTATCAATTATGGCGGTATCGGAGCTGTTATTGGCCACGAAATGACCCATGGATTCGATGATTCTGGTCGCCAATATGATGCCGATGGTACGTTACGTGATTGGTGGACAAAATCCGATGCCGATAATTTCAAGAAACGTGCCGATCAGGTGAAGGAGCAGTTTTTTGGTTTTAAAGTGTTGGATTCCATAAAAGTAAATGGGCAGCTTACGCTCGGCGAAAATCTGGCCGATCTGGGTGGTTTGGCTATTGCCTATGATGCGTTCAAGAAAACAGCGCAGGGCAAACAGACAGGAAAGAAAAGTATGATTGATGGTTTCGCACCCGATCAACGGTTCTTTTTGTCATGGGCGCAAGTGTGGCGTATTAACGTATTACCGGAAACACAGGCGCAGTTAATTATGGTTGACCCTCATGCACCAGGAGTTTATCGTTGCAATGGGCCACTGTCGAATATTAATGCATGGTATCAGGCTTTCAATGTGCAGCCCGGCAATAAGATGTATAAGCGTCCTGAAGATCGAATTAAAGTTTGGTAATAGTAAAAGAAGTAAGGTTCCGTGTTTCTGGTTAGATAATGAATATTGAAACACGGAACCTTACTTTCTAGATTATGCTATATCTACGTTTTTTTATCGCGCTATTTGTCATTAGTTCGAGCTTGTCCTGCCAGAATAAGTCTAAACAGGAATCCTCTACTACGTCGACAACGGTAAAAGCACCAGAAGATAGTGCTTCCTTGCTGGCCAAACGTCCGGTTGAAGGTGCTCCGCGTTCGGCGGCCGATCGTCTGGTACGTGCTCTTTACTTCGAGCATAACAAAAAAGAAAATCCATTACGTGAAACAAAAGATCGTAGTCTGATCGAGCAGTTTTTTACAAAATCTACCTCTGATATTATTTGGGCCGATGCGCAAAAAAAGGACGGGAAGGTTAATCGCTCAAAAATAAATTTGCTTTTCAACGCCCCTGATTCTTCTATAAAAAAGATGTGGGTTGAGCCTGCTGCCATAGGTGGAACCCGCGCAATTGTTTATGTAACGTTTGAGGAAAACGGTAAGCCAGAGGAAGTTAAAGTAGATATGCAGCAAGTGGCCGGACGTTGGCGGATCAACGAAATGTACTATTCTAAAGGCATGCAACTGACGCAATTATTGAGGTAAAAGCAGATGAGCTTAAATAATTTTTAAGCCATGTGTTGACAACACCATAAAAACATGTAATTTTGCAACTCCAAACCGGAAACGGAGAGGGTAAAGGTTCTTTAACATAGTTTTTTGGGGAGTTTCCAGAGTGGCCAAATGGATCAGACTGTAAATCTGCTGGCGTACGCCTTCGGAGGTTCGAATCCTCCACTCCCCACAAAAGAAGTTATAAAGTTATAGTGTCATAAAGTTGTAGAGTTTGCTTGCGTAGCACGAAATTTTACAACCTTATCACCATACAACTGTATAACTTCTTTTTTGCGGAAGTAGCTCAATTGGTAGAGCGATAGCCTTCCAAGCTATAGGTTGCGGGTTCGAGACCCGTCTTCCGCTCAAGTGCTGAGTTATAAAGTTGTATAGTTATAGAGTTGGTGAATAGGCTTTGCAACTGTATAACCCTACAACTTTATAACTTTAAGAGTTGCCGTTATAGCTCAGCGGTAGAGCACTTCCTTGGTAAGGAAGAGGTCCGGGGTTCAAGTCCCCGTAACGGCTCAAGACTTCGAAAGAAGTCTTTTTTGATAGAGCCGCCCGTGCGGTTTTAAGCCCAAATGGCGTCAGACCTTAAACGGGATGGTTTCGCTGGGTTTAAATAGAGTTCAGCGAATTCATTCAATAACAAACAACAGTTCACAATAGCGTTTTAAAAACATGGCAAAAGAGAATTTTGACCGCTCGAAACCGCACGTAAACATCGGTACGATTGGTCACGTTGACCACGGTAAAACGACGCTGACGGCTGCCATTACGAAAGTGCTGGCCGAAAAGGGTCTGGCCGCGATTCGGGACTTCTCCTCGATTGACAACGCCCCTGAAGAAAAAGAACGGGGTATTACCATTAATACATCGCACGTTGAATATGCAACGGCGAACCGTCACTATGCTCACGTTGACTGCCCAGGTCACGCCGACTATGTAAAAAACATGGTAACGGGTGCTGCGCAGATGGACGGTGCTATCCTAGTGGTAGCGGCTACAGACGGACCAATGCCACAAACTCGTGAGCACATCCTGCTTGCTCGTCAGGTAGGTGTACCCCAGCTCGTTGTGTTCATGAACAAAGTGGACATGGTTGACGATCCTGAGTTGCTTGAGCTTGTTGAGATGGAAATCCGTGAGCTATTAAGCTTCTACAATTTCGACGGTGACAACATCCCAGTTATTCAAGGTTCGGCTCTTGGTGGCCTGAACGGCGATGCTAAATGGGTTGCTACCATCGAAGATCTGATGCAGAATGTAGATGATTTCATCCCACTGCCTCCTCGTCAAACGGATCTTCCGTTCCTGATGCCTGTAGAGGACGTATTCTCGATCACAGGTCGTGGTACAGTTGCTACAGGTCGTATCGAACGGGGTGTAATCAACTCGGGTGAGCCAGTTGAAATCCTGGGTATGGGTGCTGAAAACCTGAAATCAGTTGTTACAGGTGTTGAAATGTTCCGGAAAATTCTGGACCGTGGCGAAGCTGGTGATAACGTAGGTCTTCTGCTCCGTGGTATTGAAAAAACCGATATCCGTCGTGGTATGGTTATTTGTAAGCCAGGATCAGTTAAGCCTCACGCGAAGTTTAAAGCTGAGGTTTACGTACTGTCGAAAGAAGAAGGTGGTCGTCACACTCCATTCTTCAACAAGTACCGTCCGCAGTTTTACTTCCGTACCACGGATGTAACGGGTGAAATTACACTGCCTGCAAACGTTGAGATGGTAATGCCAGGTGATAACATCACAATCGATGTAACACTGATCAACAAAATCGCTATGGAAAAAGGTCTTCGTTTCGCTATTCGCGAAGGTGGCCGTACCGTAGGAGCTGGTCAGGTAACTGAGATTCTTGACTAATACAGTGCGAATAAAAACAAGTGCATTTCTTTATAGGAATGCACTTGTTTTTTAAGATTATTTCGTACTTTTGCAGTCCAATTCAGAAACAGTTGCTAAGATATACTTACTAACTGACGATTACGATTAAAATACACGGGTGTAGTTCAAGGGTAGAATAGCGGTCTCCAAAACCGTTGATGGGAGTTCGAATCTCTCCACCCGTGCCATCTCTTTTTATCAAATGGACAAGTTTATCTCGTTTCTGAAGGCCTCTTGGGAGGAAGTTCAGCATAACGTGACTTGGCCTAAATTCAGCGATCTTCAATCTAGTTCAACACTAGTACTGGTAGCTTCGCTGATTTTTGCGCTACTGGTCGGGTTAATTGATTTAGTTTTCGAGAACGGACTGAATACGTTCTATCAGTCATTCTAAATAGAATTACGAGTTACGATTTCGTACGATTTCCTGGTCGTACAACAGCCCAATAAATCGTAAATCGTGCTTCGTAAATCGTCAATCACTACATGAGCGGTATACAATGGTACGTAATTCGGGCCGTATCGGGGCAGGAAAAGAAAATTAAATCTTACCTCGATAACGAGATTATCCGGCAAAAATTAGACGAAGTGATTCCGCAGGTATTAATTCCAGCGGAAAAGGTATATGAAATGCGCAATGGTAAAAAGCGCGTTCGGGAAAAGTCATTCTTTCCAGGATATATACTTATTTCGGCTGATTTAGGAAATAACCGGGCGCTCGATATGATACTAAACATGCCGGGTGTTTTGGGTTTTCTAGGTAATTCGCAGGTAGGAACAACATCGAAAGTTCCTGTTCCATTGCGCCAGGCCGAAGTAAACCGGATTCTAGGTAAAGTGGATGAGGAAACTCAGGAGGTGGCAGCACCTACGTCATCATACCTGAAAGGTGAAAATGTTAAAGTTGTCGATGGACCATTTGGTGGTTTCATTGGTACGGTAGAAGAAGTATTTGACGACCGGAAGAAATTGAACGTCGTTGTAAAAATATTTGGCCGGAATACTCCGGTAGAACTCAGTTACGCACAAGTAGAAAAGGAAAGCTAGTCATCAGATTCGTTTTCCGTGGTTCGGCATCCTATGCTTCCCTCAGAGGATGATCAACCAAAACCAGTTGATTTGTTACGAAAGGAGTGCGGATTGGTTATGTGGCTAACCAGTTAAGAAACCTAAGTAGTAACGAGGCCGCTCGTGCGGTCGTAACTCAATTACCACAATGGCAAAAGAAGTAGGTGGCTACGTTAAGCTGCAAGTCAAAGGTGGGCAAGCCAACCCCGCACCTCCAATTGGTCCGGCTTTAGGTTCCAAGGGTTTAAATATCATGGAATTCTGCAAGCAGTTCAATGGACGGACGCAGGATAAAATGGGGATGGTATTACCTGTTTTGATTACGTACTATAAGGATAAATCCTTTGAGTTCGTGATTAAAACGCCACCGGCACCGATTCTGCTAATGGAAGCAGCTAAGCTGAAAGGCGGCTCTGCTCAACCAAACCGCAAAAAAGTTGGCTCGGTAACGTGGGATCAGGTTCGGACAATCGCGGAAACGAAGATGCCAGACCTGAATGCCTTCACGGTTGAGTCTGCGATGAAGCAGGTAGCAGGTACAGCCCGCAGCATGGGCATTACGGTGACGGGTACATCGCCTTTTGAGAATTAATTAGACTTGCCGAAGCAAACAAAGACATGGCTAAGTTAACGAAAAAACAAAAAGAAGCGCAATCGAAATACGATAGTTCGAAAGAATATTCGATCCAGCAAGCGGTCGAAATTCTGAAAGAAATTTCGTACACAAAATTTGATGCTTCTGTGGATATTGACGTTCGGTTAGGCGTTGATCCGCGTAAAGCCGACCAGATGGTACGTGGCGTTGCTACGTTGCCACACGGTACGGGTAAAACGGTTCGCGTTCTGGTGCTTTGCACACCGGACAAGGAAAACGAAGCGAAAGAAGCTGGTGCCGATTTCGTGGGACTGGACGATTACATTCAGAAAATCGAACAAGGCTGGACGGACGTTGACGTGATTATCACGATGCCGAACGTTATGGCTAAAGTTGGTCGTCTGGGTAAAGTATTAGGACCACGCGGTTTGATGCCGAACCCTAAATCAGGGACGGTAACGCCGGAAGTTGGTAAAGCTGTTCGTGAGGTGAAGGCTGGTAAAATTGACTTTAAAGTTGATAAACAGGGTGCCATTCACACGAGCATTGGTAAAGTATCGTTTACGCCAGATAAACTGGCTGAGAACGCACAGGAAATCATCAGTACGTTGTTAAAACTGAAGCCTTCTTCGGCTAAAGGGACCTACGTAAAATCGATTAACCTGTCGAGCACGATGAGCCCGGGAGTAACGATTGATAAAAATACGGTAGCCGGAGTTTAAGCCATGAAACGCGAAGAAAAAGGAGCAATTATTGAGGAATTGGCTGAAAAGTTTCAGACCATTCCCTTCTTCTACATCACGGAAGCCAATGGCATGACGGTTGCTGAAGTCAATACGTTACGTCGGATGTGTTTTGAACGGGGTATCGAGTACAAAGTGGTAAAGAACAGCTTCATTAAAAAAGCGTTGGAACCACTTGAAACCGATTACACACCTTTCAACGAAACGGTGTTGCATGGTCAGTCGGCGGTGATGTTTCACCCTGAAAATGGGAAAGCACCAGCGAAACTTATCAAAGAGTTTCGTAAAACGAATGACAAATTGCAACTGAAGGCTGCTTCGATAGATTACAGCCTGTTCATTGGTGCCGATCAACTTGATACGCTCATTGCACTGAAGAGCAAAGAAGAGCTTATCGGCGAAATTATTGGTCTGCTGCAATCTCCTGCCAAAAACGTTATTTCGGCGTTGCAGGGTGGTGGCAACAAACTGGCCGGTATTCTCAAAACGCTGTCGGAGCGCGAAGAAGCAGCTTAGCTGTAATGCGGATATAATGTCCGTAATTTTCCGACAACAAATGAGGCCAAATTTCTGGTAAATCAGTCTGGCCGCTTTACTAAACAAATTGTATCACAATCAAATTAAGAAAATACTACAATGGCAGATTTAAAAGCGTTCGCTGAGCAGCTTGTAAGCCTGACGGTTAAAGAGGTTAATGAATTAGCCGCTATCCTGAAAGATGAGTATGGTATTGAGCCAGCTGCTGCTGCTCCTGTAATGGTAGCTGGTGGTGCTGCAGGTGGTGGTGATGCTGCTCCGGCTGTTGCTGAGAAAACGTCTTTCGACGTAATTCTGAAATCGGCTGGTGCTGCTAAACTGGCAGTGGTGAAACTGGTTAAAGACCTAACCGGTCTTGGCCTGAAAGAAGCCAAAGAATTAGTTGATGGTGCTCCGAAACCAGTAAAAGAAGGCGTTGCTAAAGATGAAGCTGAAGCGCTTCGTAAGCAACTCGAAGAAGCTGGTGCTGAAGTAGAAGTTAAATAAGCAACGGCGCATTTGTATATCGCTCCAGATAGGGGAGGCCAGACCAACGTCTGGTCTTTTCCTGTTTGGAGACTTTTTGTCTGAGCGCTTGCAAAAGACAAACTTATTTTTATTGCCTTATGTTCTTTACTTACGCCCCTTGGGTTGGATGACGCCTGGGGAGTATCGATTTATGAGAGCAAATGTAGATGGATTGGCCATATTAACGCAAATCTTATCTGTAAAATAAAGCTTGTAAATCAATTATGTGCCGTAGCAAATCTTCGCAACGCACACATATAGAATCGGTTACGCACTAAACGAAGCATAATCTTGGCGACAAACGCGAAAATCAGTACGCGCAAAAATTTTGCGACGATTCAGCCAGTGATTGGATACCCAGATTTTCTGGATATTCAGGTAAAATCCTTCAAAGATTTTTTCCAGCTTGATACGCCTTCTAACCAACGTTCGGAAGAGGGGCTATTCAAAGTATTTCAGGAAAATTTCCCTATTTCTGACTCCCGTGAGAATTTCAAACTGGAGTTCATCGATTATTCTGTCGATCCCCCAAAGTACTCGGTTGATGAGTCGATTGACCGTGGTTTAACGTATTCAGTACCGCTGAAAGCTAAACTGCGTCTATCGAACAACGATCCCGATAATGAGGATTTTGAAACGATTGAGCAGGAAGTATTTTTAGGTAACATTCCATACATGACCGAAAAAGGCTCTTTTGTTATCAACGGAGCTGAACGGGTTATCGTATCTCAATTACACCGGTCACCAGGGGTGTTTTTCTCGATGAGTAAGCACACGAATGGTACCAAACTATATTCGGCCCGTATCATTCCGTTCAAAGGCTCATGGATTGAGTTTTCGACGGATGTGAACAATGTCATGTATGCTTATATCGACCGGAAAAAGAAATTCCCGGTAACGACGTTGCTACGTGCCATTGGATTCGGTTCGGATAAGGATATTCTTGATTTATTTGGTCTGTCAGAAGAAATTCCAGCTACGCCAGCTAACCTCAAGAAGGCTATTGGTCGTCGGTTGGCTGCTCGTGTACTACGTACATGGACAGAAGACTTTGTGGATGAGGATACAGGCGAAGTAGTTTCGATCAGCAGAAATGAAGTATTGTTAGAACGTGACTCATTAATCACGGTCGATGATATTGATGTGATCATTGACTCAGGCCAGAGTTCGGTTATTCTTCATAAAGAAGACATGAACATGGCCGACTACAATATTATTTATAATACGTTGCAGAAAGATAGCTCTAACTCTGAGAAAGAGGCTGTAGAGCAAATCTATCGGCAACTACGTAACGCTGATGCGCCAGATGAGCAAACCGCTCGGGAAATTATCCAGAGTTTGTTTTTCTCGGATAAGCGTTATGATTTGGGTGATGTTGGCCGTTATCGGATCAATAAAAAACTGCAGCTAGATATTTCATCTGAAATGAAGGTGTTAACCACAGAAGACATTGTGTCGATTGTGAAATACCTGATCGGATTGATTAATTCGAAAGCAGTTGTTGATGATATTGACCACCTTAGCAACCGGCGTGTTCGGACTGTAGGGGAGCAGTTGTATGCACAATTCGGTGTTGGTCTGGCCCGTATGGCTCGGACTATTAAAGAACGGATGAACGTTCGGGACAACGAAGATTTTAAACCTGTTGACCTGATTAATGCCCGCACATTATCGTCGGTTATCAATTCGTTCTTCGGTACAAACCAGCTATCGCAGTTCATGGACCAAACTAACCCACTGGCAGAGGTGACGCACAAGCGTCGTATGTCAGCTCTGGGACCGGGTGGTCTGTCGCGCGAACGAGCGGGTTTTGAGGTTCGTGACGTACACTATACGCACTATGGTCGTTTGTGCACAATCGAAACACCGGAAGGTCCGAATATCGGTCTGATTTCTTCGCTGTGTGTTTACGCGAAAATTAACAGCATGGGCTTCATCGAAACTCCTTACCGTATCATTGAAAATGGTAAGGTTTCTATGGATAAACCCGTTCAATATCTAACGGCCGAAGAAGAAGATACGCATTACATCGCTCAGGCAAATGCAGGCGTTGATGATAAAGGTAACTTCCACGTAGACCGTTTGAAAGCTCGCTTTGAAGGTGACTTCCCGATGGCTGAGCCTTCAAACGTAACATTTATGGATATTGCTCCGAACCAGATCGTATCGGTTGCTGCTTCCATGATTCCGTTCCTTGAGCATGACGATGCTAACCGGGCTCTAATGGGCTCGAACATGCAACGTCAGGCTGTACCGTTGCTACGTCCTGAAGCGCCAATTGTAGGTACAGGTCTGGAAGGTCGTGTTGCTGTCGATTCGCGGACGCTTGTTATTGCCGAGGCTGATGGCGTTATCGATTTTGTTGACTCAACTAAAATTGTTGTCAAATATGAATTGAGCGATGACGAACTGGCTGTTACGTTTGATGATGATACGAAAACGTATAACCTCATTAAATTCCGCCGTACTAACCAGGACACATGCATTAACCTAAAACCAACGGTGCTGAAAGGCCAGAAGGTGAAGAAAGGAGATGTACTGTGCGAAGGTTATGCTACGCAGGCAGGTGAACTGGCGCTGGGACGTAACATGAAAGTGGCGTTTATGCCATGGCAGGGTTATAACTTCGAGGATGCTATCGTAATTTCGGAGCGTGTAGTACGTGAAGATATCTTTACATCTATCCACATCGAAGAGTTTGAACTAGAAGTTCGTGATACTAAACGTGGTGAAGAGGAATTGACCTCAGAAATCCCGAACGTATCGGAAGAAACAGTTCGTAACCTTGATGAAAACGGTATTGTTCGCGTCGGTACGGAAGTAAAAGAAGGCGATATATTGATTGGTAAGATTACGCCAAAAGGCGAAAGCGACCCAACGCCGGAAGAAAAACTGCTACGTGCCATCTTTGGTGATAAAGCGGGCGACGTGAAAGATGCTTCGAAAAAAGCACCACCGTCGTTGAAAGGTGTAGTTATCGATACCAAGCTGTTTGCCCGTCCGGCCAAGGAAGAGCGTGGTAAGCACAAGGATGAAGTAAAAGCTCTGATGAAAAAATACAGCCGTGAGTTGACAGACTTCCGCGCTCGTATGATTGAAAAAACAGTGGCTCTGCTTGAAGGTAAAACCAGCGCAGGTGTTAAGCATAAATTCGGCGACGAAGTTGTGAGTAAAGGCGTGAAGTTTAACCGGAAAAATATTACCGATAACCTCTTTCCAGATAAAAACGCGTATCGTGACGAGAGTGGTTATGCCGTACCAGAAGAAGCTAACCTGCTAGCTGATCTGAATCTGAACGAGTGGACAGATGATGAAAAGCTAAATGAAATGGCTGTTTCATTGGTGAAAAACTACAATAACCGTCGGAGCGAAATTACAGGTCGGTTTAAGCGTGAACGGTTTACACTTGAAGTTGGTGACGAACTGCCTGCGGGTATCGTGAAACTGGCGAAAGTTTATATCGCTAAAAAACGGAAACTGAAAGTAGGGGATAAAATGGCTGGTCGCCACGGTAACAAAGGGGTTGTTGCCCGGATTGTTCGTGACGAAGACATGCCATTCCTTGAAGACGGAACGAAAGTCGATATCGTACTAAATCCGTTGGGCGTACCTTCTCGGATGAACCTGGGGCAGATTTACGAAACCGTATTGGCTTGGGCTGGTCAGAAGTTAGATCGCAAATATGCAACACCTATTTTCGACGGAGCTACCGAACAGCAAGTTGCTGATGAACTTGATGCCGCTGGACTGCCATCGTTTGGTCGGACATACCTTTACAACGGTTTAACGGGCGAGCGTTTCGATCAGAAAGTAACGGTGGGTATTATTTACATGCTCAAACTCGGTCACTTGGTCGACGACAAGATGCACGCACGTTCGATTGGGCCTTACTCGCTCATTACACAGCAACCCCTGGGTGGTAAAGCGCAGTTCGGTGGTCAGCGTTTCGGGGAAATGGAAGTATGGGCGCTCGAAGCGTTCGGTGCTTCGAATATCCTGCAAGAGATTCTGACTGTGAAATCGGATGACGTAGTAGGTCGGGCGAAGGCGTATGAGGCAATCGTTAAAGGTGAAAACCTGCCGAAGCCAAATATTCCAGAATCGTTCAACGTACTTGTGCACGAATTACGTGGTCTTGCCCTTGAAATTACATTAGAATAACGAGACATGGTGCAAGGAGCATGGTGAAAGGAGTCTACGAAGACAATCCTTGTGCTGTGCTCCGAGCCCCCTGTTTCTCTTTCAAACCTATAATCTCCAACCAATGTCGTTCAAAAAGAACAAAAAACTCAATAGCGACTTCCAGAGCGTGACCATCAGCCTGGCATCGCCGGAGTCTATTTTGGAGAGTTCCTACGGCGAAGTGACACAGCCGGAGACTATTAATTACCGGACTTACAAACCCGAGATGGGCGGCTTATTCTGTGAGCGCATTTTTGGGCCTGTGAAAGACTGGGAGTGTCATTGCGGTAAATACAAACGGATTCGCTACAAAGGCATTATCTGTGACCGCTGTGGTGTTGAAGTTACGGAGAAAAAAGTTCGCCGGGAACGCATGGGACACATCGAACTGGTGGTTCCCGTTGCGCATATCTGGTATTTCCGTAGTCTGCCAAACAAAATAGGATACCTGCTTGGTCTTTCTACAAAAAAACTGGATCAGGTTATTTACTACGAACGCTACGTAGTTGTTCAGCCTGGTGTAAAAGCCGAAGATGGTATCAATCAGCTCGACTTTCTGACGGAAGATGAGTATCTGGATATCATTGACAAATTGCCGAGCACAAATCAGCACCTCGACGATAAAGATCCGAATAAATTCATCGCTAAGATGGGGGCCGAAGCGTTGGAAATGCTGCTGTCTCGTCTGGAATTAGATGAACTCTCTTACCAACTACGTCACGCAGCGGCTACTGATACGTCGCAGCAACGTAAAGCGGAAGCGCTGAAACGTTTGAAAGTTGTTGAGGCATTCCGTGAAGCAAACGGACGTATTGAGAACCGCCCAGAGTGGATGGTAATCAAGATGGTGCCGGTAATTCCGCCCGAGCTTCGTCCGCTTGTCCCTCTGGATGGTGGTCGTTTCGCTACGTCTGACTTGAACGACCTGTATCGTCGGGTTATTATCCGGAACAACCGTCTGAAGCGCCTGATCGAGATCAAAGCGCCTGAAGTTATTCTACGTAACGAAAAGCGGATGTTGCAGGAGGCTGTCGATTCATTGTTCGATAACTCGCGGAAAGTTAACGCTGTTCGCTCAGAAGGTAACCGTGCCCTGAAGTCGCTGTCTGACATGCTGAAGGGTAAACAAGGTCGTTTCCGTCAGAACCTGCTCGGTAAGCGTGTCGATTATTCTGGTCGTTCGGTTATCGTGGTTGGTCCTGAACTGAAACTGCATGAATGCGGTCTGCCGAAAGACATGGCGGCTGAGTTGTTCAAGCCGTTCGTTATTCGGAAACTGATTGAGCGGGGCATCGTGAAAACGGTGAAATCAGCGAAGAAAATCGTTGACCGCAAAGATCCGGTTATCTGGGATATTCTGGAAAACGTACTGAAAGGTCACCCTGTTCTGCTGAACCGGGCTCCAACGCTGCACCGTTTGGGTATTCAGGCATTCCAGCCGAAGCTGATCGAAGGTAAAGCGATTCAGTTGCACCCACTTGTCTGTACAGCGTTCAATGCTGACTTTGACGGTGACCAGATGGCTGTTCACGTACCACTAGGACAGGAAGCTGTGCTCGAAGCGTCGCTGCTGATGCTGGCTTCTCACAACATCCTGAACCCTGCCAACGGTGCGCCAATCACAGTACCATCGCAAGACATGGTGTTGGGTCTCTACTACGTAACGAAAGGACGTAAGAGTACACCCGAATATCCAGTTTTGGGTGAAGGTATGACGTTCTATGGTGCCGAAGAAGTTATTATCGGTATCAACGAAGGAAAAATTTCTAAGCACGCCAACATTAAATGCCGGGTGAAAGTCCGGGATGAAAGTGGCGAGTTAGTTTATAAAGTAATCGATACAGTTGCTGGCCGATTATTATTTAATCAGGCTGTTCCAGAAGAAGTTGGGTATATCAACGAACTTTTGACGAAGAAAAAACTGCAACAGATTATTGCGTTTATCTTCAAAATTTCGGGAGGTGCGCGGACCGCTCAATTCCTTGACGAAATTAAGGAGCTTGGTTTCCAGATGGCCTTCCGGGGCGGTTTGTCGATCGGTCTGAGCGACGTCATGATTCCAGAAGCTAAACAAGGATTGGTTGAAGAAGCCAAAGCCGAAGTTCAGGGCGTATGGGATAACTACATGATGGGTCTGATTACTGAGAACGAACGCTACAACCAGGTTATCGATATCTGGACGCGCGTAAACTCTCGTCTGACCGAAACGCTGATGAAGCAGCTTGAAGCTGATCAGGGTGGGTTCAACTCAATTTACATGATGATGCACTCGGGAGCTCGTGGCTCTCGTGAACAGATTCGTCAGTTGGGTGGAATGCGGGGCCTTATGGCGAAACCGCAGAAGAACCTGCAAGGCTCAGTGGGTGAGATTATTGAAAACCCAATTCTGTCGAACTTTAAAGAAGGTCTCGACGTACTGGAGTACTTTATCTCGACACACGGTGCCCGGAAAGGTCTGGCCGATACAGCTCTGAAAACGGCTGATGCTGGTTACCTGACTCGTCGTCTGCACGACGTAGCACAGGACGTAATCATCAGCGAAGATGATTGCGGAACGCTACGTGGTCTGCAGGTATCTGCTCTGAAAGATAACGAAGATATCGTTGAGCCACTTTCTGAGCGGATTCTGGGACGTACTACGGTTCATGATATTTATGATCCGCTTTCGAAAGAACTGATCGTTGCCTCTGGTGAGTTAGTTACGGAAGACGTAGCAGCTCATATCGATGAAACGAGTATCGAAACTGTTGAAATTCGTTCGGTATTGACCTGCGAATCGAAACAAGGCGTTTGTGCAAAATGCTATGGTCGTAATCTGGCATCGGGCCGGATGGTCGATATTGGTGAAGCTGTAGGCGTTATTGCTTCGCAGTCTATCGGTGAGCCAGGTACACAGTTAACACTACGTACCTTCCACGTAGGTGGTACGGCATCGAACATCGCTGTCGATGCATCGATCAAAGCGAAATTCGATGGTCTGATCGAGTTCGAGGAAATGCGGACGGTTGAATCAGAAGATGCCGAAGGAAATCCTCAGACGGTTGTAATGGGCCGTTCGGGTGAAGTTCGGATCGTGAATCCTGAAGATCGTAGCCAGGTATTAATCAGCAATAACGTACCATACGGTGCATTCCTGCGGGTTAAAGAAGGTGATATAGTGAAGAAAGGCGATGATATATGCGCCTGGGATCCTTATAACGCCGTTATCCTGTCTGAACTTACTGGTTCGTTGACGTTCGATGCTATTGAAGATGGTATCACGTATCGTGAAGAGTTCGATGAGCAGACGGGCTTCCAGGAGATGGTGATCATCGAAACCCGTGACAAAGCGAAAAATCCAGCCATTGTTGTACAAGGAACAACAACCCTGACATTACACTTGCCAGATAACGATGGTGGCCCATTACAGAAGAGCTACAACTTACCAGTTGGATCTCGTCTGGTTGTAAAAGCGGGTCAGAACATTAAAGCAGGTCAGCCGCTGGCTAAAATTCCACGTAACGTTGGTAAAACCCGCGATATTACGGGTGGTCTGCCACGGGTAACGGAATTATTCGAAGCTCGGAACCCATCGAACCCAGCTGTTGTAAGCGAAATCGACGGTGTTGTTACGTATGGAACTATCAAGCGGGGTAACCGCGAAATCTTCATCGAGTCGAAAGACGGTACGAAGAAGAAATACCTTGTGCCGCTGTCGAAGTTTATCCTTGTACAGGACAATGACTTCGTGCGGGCAGGCGCTCCGTTATCAGATGGTGCAATTACGCCAAGCGATATTCTGGCGATCAAAGGCCCAACGGCTGTTCAGGAATATCTGGTAAATGAAATTCAGGAGGTTTACCGTTTGCAAGGAGTGAAAATCAACGATAAGCACATCGAGGCCATTGTGCGTCAGATGATGCAGAAAGTTGAAATCATTGACTCTGGCGACACGAACTTCCTTGAAGGTCAGGTTGTGGATAAGTGGTTGTTCCGTGAGGAAAACGACAAAGTCCTTGATGCTAAGGTAGTAATGGACGCTGGTGATTCGCAGAACTTCAAACCTGGTATGATCGTAACGAGCCGTCAGCTTCGTGACGAAAACTCGAGCCTGAAACGTCGTGATATGGCTCTTGTGACCGTTCGTGATGCAATGGCTGCCGTTTCGCAACCAACGCTGATGGGTATTACACAGGCTTCGTTAGGTACAGATAGTTTCATCTCGGCAGCTTCCTTCCAGGAAACTACGAAGGTCTTAAGTGAAGCATCTATCCGTGGTAAGCGCGATATGCTCGAAGGCTTGAAAGAGAACGTAATCGTAGGTCATTTGATCCCGGCTGGTACAGGTATCCGCCGTTATCAGAATGCGATTGTCGGTTCGAAAGAAGAACTCGATACGTTAACAGAATCACGCGAGTCGTTTGCACGTAGCAAAAAACGGGCTACGGTTTAAATCTCGAATGTAACTGATATGAAAATCCCCGGTTAGGAATGACCGGGGATTTTTGTTTTAAAATTTTGACAACTAATCGATTCATGCTTATCGACTTGCGAAGTCAAGTAGCTCTAAATCTTCAGCGTCAAGCTCTAATATGGTGGCCGCGAACAAAGTTGCTAGCTGAGACTGACTCGTAGCACTGGCAATAGGAGCACCAATATGTGGCTGAGCCAACAACCAGGCCAGCGAAACTGTAGCCGGGTTAGTATTATGCTTAGCTGAGACCTTATCGAGAGCTTCCAAAACAGCCAGACCCTGCTCGTTCAGGTATTTTTTAGCTCCTTCGCCACGCACGCTCTTATCCAGATCGGGTGTTGAGCGATATTTTCCGGTTAAAAATCCGGCTGCCAGAGCCCAATATGGAAATACGGTTAAACCATATTTCTCAGCCAATGGTGCATAATCAGTTTCGTACTTGCTACGTTCCACTAAATTGTAGTGTGGCTGTAAGGCTACGTATCGGGGTAAACTGCTCTTTTCTGCTACGTCGAACGATTCGGTTAGGCGTTCCGGTGATAGGTTAGATGCGGCAATATATCGTACTTTCCCAGCTTTAATAGCCTCATCATAAGCCGATAATGTTTCTTCTACAGGAGTTTTATCATCATCGAAATGGGTGTAATACAAGTCGATGTAGTCTATTCGAAGCCGTTGCAGTGATTCGTCTACCGACTTCAGAATATGTTTCTTACTGATGTCGTTTGGATGCTCTTTTGTTTGCGAGCCGACTTTAGTGGCAATGACCAATTTATCTCGGTTTCCTCTCGATTTGAGCCAGTTTCCAATAATTGTTTCTGACTGACCACCTCTACCATTAATCCACCATGAGTAGGTGTCGGCAGTATCGATAAAATTAAAGCCTGCCGACACAAAACCATCTAAAATCTCAAATGATTGAGCTTCGTTCAGTGTCCAGCCAAATACATTACCGCCTAAGTTGATGCGGGCGATTTCTAAATCGGTATTTCCAATCCTTACGTTATCTGTCATCATTTAGCATATGAATTGTATTCTATTTTATTACGTCTGGTGAGCTTAAATTGTTTCCATTAGTAAAATTGACCTTCAGCTGATGATAAATCATATTAGGTTTGTTCTATAAATAGATAGATGTGGTTGAAATGATCGGATCGTTTATTTTTGCAAAAAGATAGATTTCATGAATCAGCAACAACAGAATTCGGAAGGGGCTATAGATGTAGAACTCAGCGAAGAAATTGCTGAGGGAGTTTATGCCAATCTGGCGATGATAGCTCACTCAAACAGCGAATTCATTCTCGATTTTATCCGGCTAATGCCGGGCGTGCCGAAAGCAAAGGTAAAAGCACGCATCATTCTTACACCCGAACACGCCAAGCGTCTGCTTGATGCCCTTCGCGAAAATATCAGCCGCTACGAAGAAGCGAACGGTAGCATCAATGAACCCAACCAAAATTTCAGATTCCCAGGTGGTTACGGTGGCCCAGGCGGACAGGCCTAGTTTACGTTATAGAGTTGTAAGGTTGTATAGTTGTGAAGTGCGAGCAACCAATGGCACTTTGTAACCATACAACTTTATAGTCTTATAACTCTACAACTTAATAAGTTTTTCCCTATCTTTGCACCTCAAAATTCGGGAAGACTGTTTTTTTGTAAACAAACTCAAAATGCCTACTATACAACAATTAGTACGCAAGGGTCGTGAAAAGCTGGTCGACAAATCAAAATCACCTGCTTTAGATTCTTGCCCACAACGTCGGGGTGTGTGTACTCGTGTATACACCACGACACCTAAAAAGCCTAACTCGGCACTTCGTAAAGTGGCTCGGGTTCGCTTGAGTAACAACAAAGAAGTAAACGCCTACATTCCAGGCGAAGGTCATAACCTACAAGAGCACTCAATCGTACTGATTCGTGGTGGCCGGGTTAAAGATTTGCCAGGTGTTCGTTATCACATCGTTCGGGGTGCACTCGATACGGCTGGCGTAAGCGGTCGTCTGCAGAGCCGCTCGAAATATGGTGCTAAACGTCCGAAACCAGGTCAGGCACCAGCCGGCAAAGGTGCTCCTCAAAAAGGAAAGAAAAAGTAATTAGTCATGTATGATGTAAGGTATATGATGTATTAAAAAGATATATCATAGATTCTGTCTCATATATAAAAAAAATGACTGGACGTTGGAAAGGCTGCGTTCAGAGTAAGACCAAAAATCTGAAGAAAACATGAGAAAGGCGAAACCGCCCAAGCGTTACGTGTTACCCGACCCTAAATATAAAGAGGTCCTGGTAACCAAATTTGTAAACAATCTGATGTACGAAGGTAAAAAGAGCCTGTCGTACTCCATCTTCTACGACGCACTTGAAGTAGTGGCTAAACGCACGAACGAGAACGGTCTGGATACGTGGAAAAAGGCATTAAATAACGTAATGCCATCAGTAGAAGTTAAAAGCCGTCGCGTCGGTGGAGCTACTTTCCAAGTACCAACCGAAGTACGGGCAGACCGAAAAGTCGCAGTAGGCATGAAATGGCTTATTAAGTATGCTCGTTCGCGTGGTGAAAAAACTATGGTAGACCGTTTAGCAGCTGAAATAGTTGCCGCATCGAAAGGTGAAGGTGCAGCTGTGAAAAAGAAAGACGATACGCACCGCATGGCTGAAGCCAACAAGGCGTTCTCGCACTTCCGGTTCTAATACCAGTTTAACCGGCCAATCTTCCCGGTGGTCGTTAAAAACAGATAAAAGCCGCTCTAACATTGAGCGGCTTTTGTTGTTTCTTTGCATATGATTACGTTAGAAAACGATTTTCTCCGCGTCTCGATTCGCTCTAAAGGAGCCGAACTAACTTCTCTTTTTCATAAACCCAGCGGCATTGAGCATTTGTGGCAGGCCGATCCAACGGTTTGGGGTTGGCACGCGCCCAATCTTTTCCCGGTTGTAGGCGGGTGTTTGAACAACGAAGTACACATAGATGGCAAAACGTATCCTATGGAACGGCATGGCTTTGCCCGGCAGTCTGTCTTTGAGGTGACCGAATCAACGGCTTTGCATGCTATTTTTTCGCTACGTTCCAGCGAAGCTACCCGAACACATTTTCCATACGAATTTGAATTTCAGATTATATACGAACTTGAAGCAGAGCGTTTGTCGATTACATATCGAGTCGTAAATCAGGATGAGAAAACGATTTTCTTCTCAGTAGGCGCGCATCCCGCTTTTACGGTTCCGTTTGTTGCTGATGAAACTTACGAAAACTATTATCTTCAGTTCGAAGCCAAAGAGCATTTAGAAACGCACAGGTTGTCGTCTGGCGGCTTTTTTACGGGCGAAACAAAGGCTGTTCAGACCGAAAATAATGATACATCCAGGAGCCAATTACGACTAACCAAACACTTGTTCGATCAGGATGCGCTGGTGTTTAAAAATCTGACCTCACGTAGCATCGTGCTACGTAGTGATAAAAATGAACATGCTGTTACGGTCAATTTCTCGGATTTCCTGTATCTGGGTGTGTGGGCCAAACCGGGTGCCTCTTTTGTCTGTATCGAGCCTTGGCTTGGTTGCGCCGACAGCGAAGGAAAAACTACGCCATTTGAAGAAAAAGAAGCCATTCAGCAACTAGACGCTGGGAATGTATTCGAAGCTTATTTTTCGATTGCTATAACGTAACAATAAATAGCTCTTATAACTAAAAAGCCGCTGGATTGAATCCAGCGGCTTTTTAGTTATAAGAGCTTGGCTACGTCTATTGAGTTTCGTCTAATGGCGTAAAGTCTTTAAACGTCCGTTTTATAGCTTTATCAGTGGCTTCTTTCTTGCTTTGCCAGTTCGCATCTAACTCCAGAGCTACCAAACCGCTCAGGCTCATTACGTTCCGAAAATCGTCGAGTTTCTTGATAAATTCGTTGCTACGTCGGGTTGCTTTGAGGGCAAATTCCCGCGAGAAAATGTCGCCCTTATTCTGAAGTTCACTTTTCTTTCCCAGTACGTAATTGTATCGGTCGAGTAAGTCTTTCATAGACTTCCCAATAACCTCGGTAGCCTCCAGTGTTCCCATCGTGAGTACGGCTGTACCACCAACGGCGGAAATGATACGTTGCGAACTTTGGTTACCAGCCGTTATAGCTGGTGAAACTCCGGTAACAGCGCCTAAGGACGCATTGGCTACTGACCGATTTCGCTTACCGCCTTTTGCCCGCTTGTAATCATGTTTGAGTTGCTCCTCCTTGTCGCCAAGTTGTTCAACCAAACCCCAGGCCTGTACAAGTGCCTGTCGGTATTGCGCGTAATAATAGCGGTCTTTTTCGGCTTCATTTACCGTATTTAAAACCGTAAACGTAATTCGGCGTTCTTCCCGATTTTGTGCTTTATCGAGGACATAAAACGTTACCTGAACATTCAGCGAGTCATACGGATCTTTCACGAAATCATAGCCAGGCTGCCAGATGAACTCATACTGATTATCTGTATTTTTAATCAGTGCCGATTTGGGAATTTGCTGATTATCGGCCAGAAAATTGAACGTTGCTACGTCATCTTCTCCATTTGGGTCCCATAAATAAAACTTTAAATTGACCGTTGCATTTTCGCGTAATTTATAATGCATTGCTTTCGGCACAACAGTAATATCGGGGGGAAGATCCATCTGTGTAACCTCTACCTTTAAACGTCCTTTGGTACGTGTTTTGGCAGGTTGGTCTTCTACCCAGAACTCAATGTATTGAGGAGATTGCTTGAGTCGATTAAACTGATTAAGCGACAAGTTCCAAGTTAGTTCTCCTTGCGATGAAAGCTTACTGCCCTCAGGCATCTGATCGGAGATTGGAATAAATACGATTGGGTCACCATCTTCGTCTCGTACCATTTGCCCATCCAGTTTATACACATTTTGAGTTCGGTAGCTAACGTAGAAAGGCCGAAGCTCGCCAACAACAGGTGGGCGATTTACGTGTAATACTTTTAAATCGACTATTTTGGTGGCCATGTGTCCATACTGGTCGCGAACTTCAAACGCAACAGGAAAGATTTTGGTCGTCTGAATACGGTCTGCTACGTCGAAATCGGGCGTCCATGAAAAATGGCCCAACGAATCGAGTTGCATTGATTCAGGAGTATCGGAACCAAACGAATAATATAACGTGTCATTGGCAGGGGCAATGGCCTTCAGGTCAAACCGAATGGTGCTGCCTTCCGGCACTACGTTCCAGTTTGTTTGAGTAGGTAGTATAAGCTGTAGTCTAGAATCCTGCGCATGGACGCTAGCTACTGTAAACAGCACTAACAACCAAGCTGTTATACCGGCAGTTCGGTTCATAATAACACGGAAAGGTGGTTTGTTGTAAAAAACGTAAAAATACGCCGAAGATTTCGTCTAAGCCGTTTTATCAGTTAATAATGCTATTATTCTTAGCAAAAAAGCTGGATTTGTGCGTGATAATTATATTTTTCAAAGAAAAAGTAATAAACACATTTTTAGTCTGAGAATGCAGCTATGATGCAAATGGAATATAAAAAGAAGGCTAGGGGAGTAAAGGGCATAAAAAAATCAGCCAACACATACGTATTGGCTGATTGAAGATTGGACAAAATAATGTGGATGGAAGGGCTAAACGAAACCTACTTCTCGCAGCTCCACAAAAATCTATATTCTATGTAGGATTAAATACGGGTAATGCCCCTAATTTAGATGGGGAAAAACACCGTAACAAATACGGGAAATTTCCCGTATTTCCCCTTTTTTATACTTATCAATACTCTTAATATCAACGGTTTACAATATGCTTGAGTAGGCGTAATAGGTGTATATAGTTAATTGAAAGAAATAAAAAATAGCTTGCTAAAAAATCTTATTACCTGCCATATAAATTGATAAGAAACATGGAAGAGAATCAAAACAAGATTTTATTGATCAAGGCTAGCCCTGATTGTGAAGTAAGTAAAGAGTTAATTCCGGTTGACGGAGTTCGTGATCGGGTTCAGAAGTATATTGACCATACCAATGGCTTTGCCGGTTTAAAAAAGAAGCATGCCAGTAACTTCAGATTAGAAGATATACGAGAAATGCTTGAATCGGCTCCTAAGGCTGCGTTCTTGAGAGTTTATCTGGCTACTGATAAAGATGAAAGCAAAGATCCGGTAATGATCGTAGCTGCTACGGATGAAAAAGGTAATGTATTTATGAGTACAATGGTGGAAGAATGTTGTGGCTGTCCACCGTGTGATGACGCAAAATTTATAGAAGATCCTTTCTTGCATAAATAATGGGGTGGTTAATAGCGAATATATTTTTTCAGAGTTGTGGCTTGCTTGGCTGGTATTTGAATCGAAAACAATTGCCAGCCAGGTTAAGCTACATTGCATTAATGATAGTTGCTACGTTACTCATTGAAACGATAGCCTATTTGTTACTAAGGCAGTCTCGAAATAATCTATTTCTGTTTCATTTTCTTGCTCCTATACAATATGCGCTACTGGTGTTTCCTTATTCACAAATCATGCGTGAACGGGTTATACGTAACGGAATTTTGGTATCAATAGGAGCTGTGTTCGTAGTAGCTATCATATTTGCACTTACCGTTCAGCCGATAACAGTATATAATACGTATACACAGCTATTGGCTTATATTTTACTGACAATCTGGGCTTCTCTTTATTTGTGGCAATTGCTGACCGACGACGTACTTATTCTGGTTGAACGCGAACCTCTTTTCTGGATTAGTATCGCTATCATATTTTATGCCGTAACTAATTTCGTTATAATGGGAACCATAAATTATCTTATAGCTAATAATATATACTGGGCAAGAATATTATATAACATCACAACCGTTGTCGCTTTTATAATGTATGGTTTATTTGCATTTTCGTTTTTTAGCTATCGAATTTTTAAGATAAATGGCGAAAATTTATATTTAAAATGACAACAAATGAAGTAATAGTTACCATTATCGCCAGTACAGTTTTATTTTTATTACTAGTTAGCGCCATTTTTTTAATTATAGGCTTATACCAGCGTAGAAGAATTCGATTTATACAGGAAACTGCTCAAATAAAAATTGCCTACCAGCGCGAACTTTTACAGGCCCAGATCGAAACTCAAAATCAGACACTTGAATACATTGGGCGGGAACTACACGATAATGTAGGACAAATGTTATCTGTAGCGATGTTGCACATAAACTGGCTGGACGAAGAGTTAACCAATTCTCCCCATCAGGAACTGACTGTTAAGACATTACAGGTAATTGAGCAAACAATTCAGGAGGTTCGCCAACTTACCAAAGCATTAGATACCGATACGGTTCGGCGGTTTGGTTTGCGGGATAGCCTTACAAATGAACTGGAACGGATTGGCCACGCAAAGCGATTCCAGACGAATTTGCACGTATTAGGAGAGCCCTATGATCTTGGCGATGAAACAGAAATTATTCTGTTTCGAATGGCGCAGGAAGCACTCAACAACGCGATTAAGCATGCGCGTGCGAAAACGTTAACGGTAACAACCGATTACCGGCCTGAAGCATTTATGTTATTAATCCACGACGATGGACGGGGGTTCGACTTAAACGAAGCAACTACACGGCAGGTAAAAACATCCGGATCGGGCGTAAAGAATTTGTATCAGCGAACCAAACTACTAGGTGGAACCTGTGTGATCGATACAAAACCCGGCTCAGGCACTCGTATTGAAGTGACACTTCTTCCCAAAAAAAATATCGATAAAATACCCCACTAGAAATATTGCAAAAAGGTAACTGGTAGGCTAAATTCAGGCTGTAATATTACCTTACCTCCTCTTTGGATGCCCACTACTATCGCTGTTGTCGATGATCACCATCTGATGGCTCAGGCACTTGCTGAATTCATTAAAAAAATTGATGGATACGACGTAGCGTTCGTTGCCGAAAATGGCCGCGACCTACTTACCTACTTGAAGCGCAGGCAAATTCCCGATATTATTCTATTAGACCTGAACATGCCCGAAATGGATGGCTTTGAAACGGCAGCATACCTGCAACAGCACCATCCTGATATAAAGGTGATTGCACTTTCCATGTTTGACGAAGAGGAGAGAGTGGCTCGAATGGTCCGGCTGGGTGTGAGAGGGTATTTGCGAAAAGGATCTCGGCCTTCAGAACTTCGGTTAGCTTTAGACGATGTTCGAAAAAAAGGCTACCATTACTCGGAATTTTTAACAAACAAGCTGATCCGCAATCTGGTGCCGGGAGAGCCAGTTAAACAGCCAGAAGTTCCGTCTCTTAGTGAACGCGAAATTAAATTTCTGCAGTTAGCAAGTAGTGACAGGACCTATGCCGAGATTGCTGAGATTATGTGCGTAGCCCCTCGAACGGTGGACGGGTATCGGGAGACTATTTTTCAGAAAATGAACGTCAAAAGCCGCACGGGAATGGTCATTGAAGCACTACGTTTAAAAATAATTGAACTTTGATCGTGCTAATGGCTATTATCTTAGGCAAAAAATTAGCAGATGCTACTACGTTTTCACCCGGTCGATTTACACCTGAATCACACATTCACAATTGCGCATGATAGCCGCGATGTACAACCTACATTGATTGTTGAACTTCATGATGGAACATACAGTGGTTTTGGCGAAGCCACTGCCACCCGTTATTATGGTATCACAATTGATGGAATGATGGATGCACTCGAAGCCATTCGTGAACGTATCGAATCGCATAAACTCGAGTATCCGGAGCAATTCTGGGCCGACTTACAGCCTTGTCTGGCACAGAATCCATTTGCACTTTGTGCACTCGATCAGGCAGCCTGGGATTTGTGGGCAAAACGTCAGGGCCAGCCGCTCTACAAAATCTGGAATCTAAATCCGGGAACAGGACCTTTAACCGATTATACAATAGGTCTCGATACGCCCCAGCGGATGGTAGAAAAAATGCAGGAACGCCCCTGGCCCCTGTATAAAATAAAACTGGGTCGGCCCGACGAAGATATTGCCTTGGTGAAGGCGTTACG
Source organism: Spirosoma daeguense (assembly GCF_054776875.1). Classification (NCBI taxonomy): domain Bacteria; kingdom Pseudomonadati; phylum Bacteroidota; class Cytophagia; order Cytophagales; family Cytophagaceae; genus Spirosoma; species Spirosoma daeguense. The sequence continues at coordinate 667,298 of NZ_BAAHBF010000004.1, read as the reverse complement.
TCAGCATACCAACGCTTTGTTTCGGGTAGATGCTAACTGCGGCTGGAAAGCCGACGAAGCCATTGCAAAATCAAAAATTCTGAAGACGCTGAACGTAGAGTTTATTGAACAGCCTCTACCTGCCGACGATTGGGAAGGAGCAAAAACGGTGTATGAGCAAAGTGTACTGCCAATTATAGCCGATGAAAGCTGTATTGTGGAAGCAGATGTGGATAAGTGCGCTGGATATTTCCACGGTGTCAACATTAAACTGACCAAATGCGGAGGGATAACCCCAGCGCGTCGGATGATTGCCCGCGCTCGTGAGCTTGGTTTACATGTAATGGTGGGCTGTATGACCGAGTCGAGTGTAGGTATTTCGGCCATTGCTCAACTGCTGCCACTGCTCGATTATGCCGATTTAGATGGCGCCATGCTTATTGCGAACGATCCGGCTTCTGGTGTTACGTTCGAGAATGGGAAAGTGATGTATGCCGATGAAAATGGTACAGGGGCTCGTCTGATACGTAGCAGATAAACACGTAATAAGACGAGCAATGGGCGATTTTTTTGAGATAAATCATTTGCCAAACCGAACCGTTATTCACGGCGGTCAGGAATACCTTTTTTTTAGCGGAACGGCTTATCTGGGATTGCCACAACACCCTCGTTTTCAGCAATTGGTTCAGGAAGCCATGAGTCAGTATGGTACCGTTTTCGGTAGCTCACGTAATGGAAACTTGCGATTAAGTATTTACGAATCTGCCGAAGATAAACTGGCGAAGTGGGTTATGGGAAATGCTCCCGGTGCTACGTCGTTGACCTTGTCGTCGGGTATGATGGCGGGGCAGGTTGTTGTAAATTGGTTACGTAGCGAGGGCGTTACGTTCCTCTATTCGCCCAAAACGCACCCGGCGCTCTGGCATGATCCCAACATATCGTTACCCTCATTGCCGTTTTCGGAGTGGACAACCCAGCTCCCCGATCAATTACGAGACAACGCACCTGGGCCTACGGCTATTCTGGTTAACTCAATTGAAGCTGTTGCGTCGTTATATTATGATTTTGACTGGGTACGTTCGCTGCCCAACGACCGACCAATTATGCTTGTTGTTGATGATTCGCATGGATTGGGTATTCTGAACGAAGGACGAGGTATATGGCCGGAAATAAGCCAGAAATTGACTAGTATCAATAGTTCGATACGTTTGCTTGTAACGGCTTCATTGGCTAAAGCAATGGGTTTGCCGGGAGGTGTAGTTTTGGGCGATGCAACGACAATTGCTACGTTGCGCCATACCGCTTTCTTTGGGGCTTGTTCGCCCATGCCCCCTGCTTATCTGGATGCGTATCGACGGGCAGACGCTTTATACGAAGAAGGCCGCGAACAATTGAACCAAAACATTTTACTGGCCGAAAAACTACTGCTCCCAACAGGACTATTCCAACATGCGCCCGGCTATCCGGTTTTCTTCACCGAACGCGATGATTTATATCAAAAACTGCTTGCTCATCAGATTCTAATTTACTCTTTTGCCTACCCAACAGCCGCCGACCGGGCAAATACACGTATCGTTATAAGCGCTTTTCATACACCAGAAGATATTCGGCAACTGGCCGACTGTATCAATACGTATTGTAATCTATAATACCTGCTTGATACGTAGTATACTAATCTAAATAAGAGCATATATTCTTGTTTTTCAGGAGTTTACCTGTTAGTAAATTTCTGGTACTAATCTGAAAGGTTAGTCAGATATTGATGATAATTCTTACAAAACGCTCATCACTAATAGGATTAACCATGAAAAATTTTACAGTAGTATGCCTGCTTTTACTGGCTGTTGTGGCTTGTAAAAAAGAAGAAGAGGCCGCGCCAGAAGCGGGTGCAACAGTTGCCGGAACGTATCAGCTAACTTTATTTGGGCTCGACAATGGAGCAGGTGCCGGCTATAGCGAAGCTACACTACCCGTTACTACAGGGCCAGTTACAGGTTCGGGTACGGTTTCAGCCGTTCGTAAGGATGCCAGCAATGTGGAAATCTCGGCCAAGCTATCCATCACGCAGAACGGCAGTACAAATCTGATTATTTTCCCCGCTCCGCCAGCCGTTTCTATGCCCGTGACTCTTCAGAAAAGTGGTAGTAGCTATGACATGCTAAATAATGGCGCTAAAGTCGGAACGACAGATGGTTCAACAATTTCTATTGACATTACGTCGCCAGCGAGCGGAACCACCAAAGCTCAACGCGTAGTTTTCAAAGGAAAAAAATAACTGCTACGTATACAAAACAGGGCGGACTTCTGAAAAAGTCCGCCCTGTTTTGTAGGATATATGACTATTTTAAACCTTCTAAAAAGGTTAAACTTTGCGGCACTTGTTCTAGTGAGCGCGACGATTCGTCTTCAATAAAAAAGTGTTTTACCCCTAATTTTTTGGCTTGCTTCATAATCGCAGCAATACCTACATCGCCCTGGCCAAGCGTTACGTTCGATTCAACATCTGAATGACCATTCTGACTATCGGGCGTGCCGGGTTTGCGGTCTTTCAGGTGCAGGAGTAGGAACCGTTTTGGAAACTTCTGTAAAATGGCAACCGGATCATAACCCGGTGCTTTTATCCAGAAAACGTCCATTTCGAAGTGGACGGATTTAGGATCGAGGTTTGCGGCTAAGTAATCGAAGAACGTCCCATCCTTATACGTCTGAAATTCGTAGCCGTGGGTATGGTAGCACAATGTAATGCCATTGTCGGCCAGCAGTTTTCCTGCTGTATTGAATACATCGATAGCGCGTTCAGCGTGGTTTATGGTGAAAATATCGCCTTCATGAGGAATCCAGAAGCAGGCTACATACTTGGCTCCCAATGCTTTCGCTTCGGCCAACACTTTTGGTACGTTATTATCCAGATCTTCGAAACTGGCACCTACGCTGATCGCTTTAAGGCCATACTGGTTCAGTACTTTCCGAAATTCGGTAGTGCTAAGCCCATACGTACCAGCAACTTCTACTTCTCGAAAGCCCATTTGCTTGACTTTCGCCATAGTGCCGGGAAGATCTTTCGTGAACTGGTTTCGAAAACTATACAGACCTAAACCTACTGGTGCTGTTTTCTGTGCCAATACGTTCAGCCCTGATAAAAGCAATCCGGCAAGTAGTAAAAAAGGTTTCATGGCGCTTAGGGTTATGTGTTGATAATGAATAATGTAGAATGAAAAATGTAAGATTTGTTGCTCATTAACATTTTTCATTCTACATTATTCATTTATTAATCTGCGTGGTGAACGTACTTTCAAAAATCTTATCAGCATTGCCCGTTTCGAAACCTTCGCGCCGGTGCTCATGACCAATCTTATCGGCGGGTATGTCTTTGAAGTTAGGCAAAACGCGCCGTTCAGCAAATTCGACGTAGGAGCCAGCAATCCGGAACGTATCACCATCAGCAAACTCGGCGTCAATGAGTTGCGCTACCGTTGACGCCTGTCGCAAATCACCATCGGGACTAACTTTAATTGTACCTCCCGCTGAATTGAGTCGTAAACCATGCTGTTGCAGAAATGCAACAAACTCATCGATTGTGTTATAGCCGGGTTTCAGATTATGAACGCTGATCGTGAAGTGATTCAGATAGTATCGATTGTAAATAACCCAGGCTGCATATTCACTTTCTTTCAGAAGTGTCTGATAATCATATAAACTCGGCGTCTTCCAGAGCGGTTGATGCAGGAACTGATCAACGGCATTAGCATCATCCAGATTCAGCGCATCGACAGGATCACTCGTAACGGTGTCGGTATACCGATGGATGATACGTTGTGCGTCTTCGGACAATTCATTTACGCGCAACTCACTCGCAAAAATTCGAGGATAATGTGGTTCGGGTGGACTATACCAATACGCTGTCAACTTCTTCTCTGTGAAGTTATATTCATCTCGTTTTTCGTAGCCATAATGAAGAAATATTTTCTCGAACGAGGCAATACCGAGATTTGGAACGCCCATAGTCCGGAAAGCAATGTGATCATTTTCAATCTCATCTGCCGATTGAACTACGCTACTTTCCAACATGGCATCAATTACGTTTTTTACGTCAGGAACGCGCTCACTATAGCGTCGCATCAGTCCACTTAATACCGCATCAAGGGTCTGGTAGTTAGTTTGTTCAGATGTAGTGCTCATAGGGCTCAATATACGTATCAGCCTTTAGTATAGAAAAAATATACGTAACAGGCTGTGAGCAAATATCGCAATACGTAGCACAGTTTACTAGTTTGTGAGAAGGCTTTCTGCTAAAATAGACGCTGCTGATTGGGAAGTAACTATTATTGTGAATTGTGAAATTCGTACTATTTAACAGAAAAAAAATACCATATCTATTGCTTTTCTGATTTCTGTACTTATATCTTTGCGTATCCTAACTTAGTGCGTTAAGTACTATGCAAACTCCCTTACGCTGGTTCATTGTTTTTCTGCTTTTCATTGCCACTGGTCTGAGCTTTCTGGATCGGCAGGTATTGTCGATTGCTATTATAAAGATTCAGGAGGAATTTAGTATTACTGACGTGCAATATGGTATGGTAAATACCAGCTTTCTGATCAGTTATGCCCTGATGTTTACCCTGGGAGGCTGGCTAATTGATCGGATAGGGGGGAAGTTAGGATTAGCTCTTTCGGTTGGAGTCTGGTCAGTAGCGAATAGTCTACACGCTATCATCACGAATTTTACTCAACTGGTCACCTTCCGCTTTTTTCTGGGAATTGGTGAAGGTGGCTGTTTTCCCGGTGCGGCATGGACCGTTTATCGTTGGTTCAATAAAGAAGAACGAGCTCTTGCCAACGGGATTGCCATTGGCGGATCGGCCATTGGTGCCGTAGTTGCACCGCCATTAACGATTTGGTTATCGGCCAATTATGGCTGGCGCGGTGGCTTTCTGATTCCGGGCTTGATTGGTATCGCATGGGTGATTGCCTGGTTATTTGTTCCCTGGAAAAAAGAAAATCTGGCAGTTGATACGTTGGCCGAATCAGGGAAGAAGGAAACGATTCCGTTTCTAACACTGCTGAAAGAACGTGCTACTTGGGTGTTTATCGTTATACGCTTTCTGCTCGATCCGGTATTCTATTTTATGATGTTCTGGATTCCGAAATACCTCAGTTCGGTACGTAACGTATCGTTTGAGCAGATCGGAAATCTATTCTGGATTCCATTTCTGGCGTTGGGTATTGCCAACGTAGTAGGCGGCTGGTTTTCAGGTCAGCTTATTGCCCGAAATTTCAGCGTTGACAAAGCCCGGAAAACGGTAATGGGTATTGCGGCTGCGCTGACGCTGGCGGCTCCGGCTATTGAATGGGTATCATCGGTGAACGTAGCGGTGGCTTTGATGGCAGTTTTTATGTTCGCACATGGATTCTGGATTACCAATTACATTACGTCGATCTCCGATATGTTTGGCCAGAAAGCAACATCAACTGTAGTCGGATTGTCGGGAACGGCGGGCGCTGTTTCGGGTTTGCTACTCAATCCCTTGATGGGCGTAGTAATTCAAAATTACTCGTATCGACCACTCTGGATAGCATCAGGACTACTATATCCGCTCGCATTTGTAATTCTTATTTTGCTGATTCCCAAGATCAAGGCTCTGAGTTTAGAAGGCGCATCGAAGCCGCTTGCTGATAAAATAGAACACGGATTGTTATGATCGTATTTGATGTGTAGGATGGGTCATAAGCGATCATAATGATACGTGTTCTATTTTTTGTGCCAAATTAACTTAGTGCACTAACCGAAATTTGACAAGAAATAAATTATAAGCTATATGGAAAATCAATCCCTGAATGGCATAGCCGAACAGCAGGTAAATCCCGTAAAACGAAAGAAAACAAGACCCCGAATTGGTGTATTTGGCGTAGGGTATTTTAAGTATTGGGGACAGTTCGACGGGTTGCTGGACGATATGTTGCAAAAACAGGCGGTTCTTATCCAGAAAATTGAAGCACTGGATTCGGCTGAAATCGTTGATTTCGGTCTGGTCGACGACGTAACGAAAGCCTATGAGATGGTGCCCAAACTTAACGCGGCCAACCTCGACCTGATTTTCTGCGATATGCTTACCTACGCTACGTCGAGTACGTTTGGGATTATTATCAAAAGCATCGACGTACCGATTGTATTGGTGGCACTTCAGCCCGATAAGGCCATGGATTACAGCAGGGCATCGACATACATGCAGTTGTACAACGATGACATTTGTTCGCTGCCCGAATTTGCTGGTGTGGCGGTACGAATGGGAAAAAAAGTACCACAGACCATTATTGGTACGTTGCACGACGACCCGGCGGCTGATGCTGAAATCGAGAAATTCTGTCGGATTGCGGCTGTGCTGCACGATCTGAAAACGTCGCGGATAGGGCACATTGGTCACCCGATTGAAGCCATGCTCGACATGCACTCCGATTCGACTATGCTCACATCGCATTTCGGCGCGCATATTGTTCAGTGCGAAGCGCATGAAATTGTAACGCAGTATCAGCAGGCAACCGACGAGGAAATCAATGCGGTTAAAGAGCGTATTCTGGCCTATTTTGATACGCCCGACCCGGTTTCTGACCCAATCTCGGAAAAACTGCGTGATTCCGATCTGCATATTGCGGCCCAGGCAGCTGTAGCGCTGGAACGCTTCATTAAGGCGAAAAAACTGGACGGACTCGCGTATTACTACGATGGCCCCGACAACAGCGATACACGCGTGGTGATGTCGAATCTGATTGTCGGTAACTCGTTGTTGCAGGGCGCGGGCTTTCCGATGTGTGGCGAATCAGACCTGAAAACCTGCATTGCCATGCTCATCATGGAACGGCTGGGCATTGGCGGCAGTTTCGCGGAGTTTCACCCGGTTGATTTCAAGGAAGGTTTTGTGCTGGTAGGACACGATGGCCCGCATAACATCGCCATTGCCGAAGGGCAGCCTGTGCTACGTAGTCTGAAAAAATACCACGGCAAACCCGGTTTTGGTGCAGGCGTCGAATTCAAAATTAAAGAGGGTCCGATTACCATGTTAAGCATCAGCTCGACTTACGATGGTAAGATGAAATTCGTGATTACCGAAGGTGAGTCGATTGCTGGGCCAATTCCACCAACGGGCAATACCAACACACGTGGCTTTTTCAAACCCGACGTGCGGACATTCCTCAAACGCTGGATCAGCGAAGGACCAACGCACCATTTTGCACTTGGTGTGGGGCACCATGCCGAAACGATTCAGCAGATTGCTGAGTACCTCAAAGTCGAATCCGTGATCGTACGCGGATAACAGTTTTGTAATTCCTAAAACCCCACTATGTATGAATCATCTTTTAATGCATCGCCTGCGATTTGGGCTGATTGGCAGCCTGTTCGCCCTGCTAATTTCGGTTCAGGTAGCTTTGGCCCAATCGGCTCCGGTCACTGGTAAAATCACAGCCGCCGATGATGGAGGAGCATTGGTTGGTGCCACCGTTTCCGAAAAAGGCACCACCAATGGAACGACCACTGATGCCGATGGTAAATTTAAACTGAACGTATCGGGCAATGCTACGTTGGTTGTTAGCTTTATTGGTTATGCGTCGCAGGAAATCCAGGTTGGTAATCGCACAACGATAAATTTGACACTCAAAACCGACCAGCAGCAATTGCAGGACGTAGTGGTGGTGGGTTACGGTACACAGCGGAAGAAAGATCTGACGGGTTCTATCGTGAACTTAACCAGTAAAGATCTGGTGCCGGTACCGTCGGCCACGAGCGTCGATCAGATGATGCAGGGCAAAGTGGCAGGTGTACAAATTGCGCAAACGTCTGGCGCACCCGGTGGAAACGTCAACGTAGTGATTCGCGGTATTAGCTCCATAACGGGCGGTAATTCACCGTTATACGTTGTAGACGGTTATGCCATTGGTACGGGTGGGGGAGGTTCCGATCTGAGTAACTTTGCGTCAAGCTCCTATTCGGCTAACAACATCGCATCGAGTAGTGGTACGAGCAAAATTAACCCCTTAACGACCATCAATCCTGCTGATATTGAGTCGATTCAAGTGTTGAAAGATGCGTCGGCAACGGCTATTTACGGATCTCGTGGAGCCAATGGTGTCGTGATCATAACCACCAAACGGGGCAAATTGGGCAGGCCGACCATTAGTTTCGAACACTCGACGGGCATTCAGGAACTGGCTAAAAAAATTAAACTGCTTTCGCCCCAACAATATGCCGAATACGTAGCTGAAGGTCGCGATAATGCCTGGGTATTTTCGGGTGGTAAAGCAACTGATCCCAATAATGTTCGGAGTACGGCTACCCAGGTGAAACCAGAATTTCGGAATCCAGCCCAGTTTGCCAATCAGGGAACCGATTGGCAGGATGTTATTTTTCGGCAAGGTTTAGTACAGAATTACCAGTTGTCGGCGGCCGGAACCAGCAAAGATGTGGGTTACTACGTATCGGGCGGTTTCTTCGATCAGAAAGGAATTATCATTGGGTCGAACTTTAAGAAATTCACGCTACGTACCAATATCGACGCACAACTCTCCGAACGGTTGAAACTGGGCGCGTCGTTTTCTGGGGCTCATTCCTACGGCGATTTTGCTCGTGCCGAAGGTCACCTGCAATTCCGTGGACTGCTTTCGGCCGCGCTCGCCAGCGATCCGACGATTCCGATTTTTAACCCCGATGGTACGCCTTATTCTGAATTTTCGAGCCCAACCGGCATTCCGGTCGAGCATCCGTTGGTTATTGCCGCCGAATTTTCGGATAAGCGAAACAATACAAACGTATTCACTAACAATTATTTACAGTATGAGTTTGCACCCGGTCTGGTGTTTAAAACATCTATCGGCGTAAACTACTCAAACAACGTAACACGGCTTTGGAAATCGTCGAAAGTAGGATTGGCAACGAGCCGGACAGGGGCGGCTACAGCGGGCGTTACGGAGATTAAAAGCCTGAACTGGCTCAACGAAAATACGCTGAACTATCGCCATAAATTTGGTGATAAACACGATCTAGACGCGTTGGGCGGTTTTACGATCCAGAAAAATACAGATGAGATTTTACAGGCTGGCGCGACCGATTTTCCTACCGACGACGTACCGTTTATGGCTGCGGGTGCCGTTACTGCTGGCACAAACTATCTGAGCGAGTGGTCGATGATGTCGTGGCTGGCGCGGGTTAATTATACGTATGCTGGTAAATATCTGTTAACGGCAACGGTACGTTCTGACGGCAGTTCCCGCTTTGGTGCCCGGAATCGTTGGGGCACGTTCCCGTCGTTTTCGCTGGCCTATCGCCTTTCGGACGAGAACTTTATGAAATCGGCTAGTTTCATCAGCGATATGAAAATTCGGGCCAGCTACGGTCTGTCGGGGAATAACCTCATTCCGAACTACGCCAGTCAGGGTCTGCTGGGTATCATACGTAATGTACAGAGTGGCTTGGTTGTATCAGGTGTGGCTCCGGCCAGTCTGGCGAATGACCTGCTGACCTGGGAACAATCGGTGCAAACCAATCTGGGCCTCGATCTGTCGTTGTTCCAGAATCGGTTGTCGTTTGTGTTCGATGCCTATCGTACCTACAAAAAGAATCTGTTGCTGAACGTCATTTTGCCAGCCGCGTCGGGTTTTGGCAGCTCGGTACAGAACATCGGCGAAATTGAGAACAAAGGGCTTGAGCTGACCATCAATTCGCAGAACGTAGCAAAGGGGCCTTTCCAGTGGAGCACCGATTTTAATATTAGCTGGAACCGTAATAAAGTGCTGGCACTGAACTCCGAATCATCGCGGATTCAAACCTCCGATTATCAGGTAGCGCAGGTTGGTTCACCAATTTCCAGCTTCCGACTGCTCAACATTTTAGGCGTTTTCCAGACGCAGGAAGAGGTGAACAGTAGCCCCAAACAGCACCCGCGTGTACAACCCGGCGACTACCGCTATCAGGATGTAAACGGCGATGGCACCATTACGGCTGCCGACCGGACTATCGTTGGAAATCCCTGGCCTGATTTTACGTGGGGATTGGGCAACCGCTTCACGTACCGTAACCTGAGCCTGAACGTAAGTATCAACGGATCGCAGGGGAACGAGATTTATTTTCAGGGGGGCGAAGTGTCGCTCAATGGCGCTGGCGTACAAAATCAGTTGGCATCGATGAACGACCGCTGGCGTTCGGTCGAGAGTCCGGGAGCGGGACTGTATTCAAGAGCTATTCGGAACGATTACGCGTTTGGCTTCAGTGCCGCAACGACTAAGTATCTGTTCGATGGTTCGTTTGTACGGATACGTAACGTGAATCTGGCGTATACGTTCCCGGCTGCACTGGTGAACAAATGGAAACTTCAGGGTCTGTCGGTTTATGCTGATGCCACTAACCTGTTCACATTCACGAAGTATCCGGGCTATGACCCAGAAGGTACGACCACCGGCGATAATGTGGCTCGCACAGGTATCGATTTCTTTGCCTATCCCAACCCACGCACCTACACGCTTGGGCTACGCGTTAACCTTTAATCTTCTGACGATTAACCGATTATTGTCATGAAAAAGAACATAGCTTTATTCCTGATACTGGCCATTACGTCCTTCTCCTGTAAGGATTTTCTGTCCCTGACGCCTGAGTATCAGATCAGCGAACAAAATTTTTATCGAACACAAAACGACTTCGCAACGGCTCTAACGGGTGTGTACGGTACGTTCCGGGGAATGTTTAGCAGCAGTGTTCTGTACATGACGGAACTGACGACCGACAACACCGAAATCCAGTGGTCGTCGCCGTCGACCGACGAAATGCAGATGGATCAGAACGCCGTTACGTCGACCAATGCGTTTGTGCAGGGCGTCTGGAATACCTGTCTGTATACGATTTCGCGCAGCAACGCCATTCTGAACCGGATCGATGCTGTTAATTTTGATCAGGCTACCAAAAACCAGATGAAGGGCGAAGCAAAGTTTCTGCGAGCCTATTCGTATTTTTATCTGGTACGTCTGTTTGGCAACGTACCGATTATAAACGAAACGTTCAGTAGTCCCGCTCAGGTAGCTGCGTCCGATCTGTCGCTCAAGCCCAGTACGGCGGTTTATGCGCTGATTCTGAGTGATCTGGCCGAAGCCGAAACCCTGCTCCCTGCTACGTTAAACACCGACAAAACCCGCGCGTCGCGCCTGACGGTTAAAGCACTGTTGGGTAAAGTGTATCTGACCCAAAAGAATTACGATCAGGCTGCCGCAAAACTGAAAGAAGTGATCGATAGCAGATCATACTCGCTGATGCCTAATTATCAGACTTTGTTTACGAATGGCAACAACAATCTGGCCGAGTCGATTTTCGAGATTCAGTACGCATCCGGACGTAGCATCGGCAATAATTTCTCGGCCATTTTTACGCCTGCCATTACGAGTATGGCCATTTTTACGAACAACCTGCAAGGTTCAGGACGTATCACGCCAACACTCGATATATTCAGAGCCTACGAAACCAGCGATGCCCGCAAAGCCGTTTCGGTCAACGATTCGGTTACGTTGATCGGCGGTCGGAAATCGTATAGTCGCTATGGATTGAAGTTCGTCGATTTCAGAGCCATCGACCTGTCGGATGGAAGTGTTACGTTTACGCCCTTACGGTATGCCGATGTGTTACTAATGTATGCCGAAGTGCTGAATGAACAGGGTAAAACTGCCGATGCTTTGCCTTATATCAATCAGGTAAGAACGCGGGCAAAACTCGCCAATCTGACCAGCTCTAGTCAGGCCGATGTTCGATTGGCACTTGAAAAAGAGCGGCAGGTTGAGTTTTTGTACGAAGGGCATCGCTGGTTCGATCTTGTCAGAACTGGCCGGGCTCAAACCGTCATGAACGCGCATTATGCGAGTCTGCGGCTCTCGTTCAAACTGGATGATTTTGAACTTATTTTCCCGATTCCACAAAACGAAGTTGATCTGAACCCAACCGTTGTGAAGCAGAATCCGGGTTATTAAACAGACCGAACACAAGCGAATTTCCCATGCAAAAACCGACCACATTAGGCTTACTTTTCTTTTTGCTGATGAGTGTTTTAAGCAGAATGGCACTGGGCCAGACTGCCGAAACATTTGACTTGAAATCGGGCGACCGGGTGGTCTTTCTGGGAAATTCGCTGATGGAAGATGACGTACAGTTTGGGTATCTGGAAATGGCGTTGACCACCCGTTTCCCGAATCGTGACGTAACGTTTCGGAACATTGGTTGGTCGGGCGATAACGTATTTGGCGAAGCGCGCAGCTACGTAACAACACCGCCTTCGCCGTATGAACTGCTCATTCAGCAAATCGCCAATGCCAAACCAACGGTTGTGTTTCTGGCCTATGGCGGGGTTGAAGCGCAGGATGGCGAAGCCGGATTGGGTCGGTTTAAACAGGGTCTGAATCGGTTGCTGGATAAGATTGATTCGCTGGGTGCTAAAACCGTGCTGGTCTCGCCGATTCCGGTGTTAATGCCCATATCAGACAACGTAAATCAACGTAACGCAGCTCTCGGAACCTACGCATCAGCCATCTCGCAGATAGCAACAGAACGAAAAAAACGCTACGTCGATATGTTCAAACCGATTCAGGAAGCGAGCAAACAGGCGGTCATTACCGACGATGGAATTCACCTCAACGGAACGGGGTATTATTACCTTGCTACGTCGCTGGAGAAAGGATTGGGCTTAGCACCACGTAACGGAGGCATCACGGTCGACGTAGCGAAGAATGCGGTTGAATCGGCGACACCGACGAAACTGCTGAACGTCGACAAATCGGTGGCGAACGTAAGTTTTGTTGTCGATGAGTCGTACCTGCCGCTGCCCGCGCCGGAACAGGATGGAAAAGCCATTGAGGTTGATAACGCACGGAAATTGACCGTAACGGGTCTGAAGAAAGGATTTTATACGCTACGTATTGATAATGATGAAGTTATAACGGCGTCGGCCAAACAATGGGCCGAAGGCGTTGTGCTCCGGCAAGGGCCATCGTTTACGCGCTCGGCAGAAGTGCAGACACTTATTCAGAAGAAGAATGAAGTGCATTTCTTCCAGTATCGCCCGCTGAATCAGACCTATATTATTGGTTTCCGTTCCTACGAACAGGGACGCCACAAAAAAGGACTGGAAGAGCAAAGCTACATCATTACCTGGCTCGAAGGGCAAATTGCCGCCACCAACCAACCCAAAGCCGCAACGTATCACCTTACTCAGCTAAAGTAACCCGCCATCATGCTACGTACCCGTTTCATACGACCCTTATCAATCCTACGTAAAAGTCTGATTATTCCGGCCTTAGTACTTACAACGGCGCTGGTGAATCAGGATAAAAATGCCGACGTACCCGACCCGGATGTTCAGAAAGAACTCGAATCGTTTAAGGTTGCCGACGGTTTTGAAGTCACGTTGTTTGCCGCCGAACCGTTGGTTGCGAAACCCATTCAAATGAACTGGGATGCCGAAGGACGTTTGTGGGTGGTGAGCAGTACGGCGTATCCGCACCTCAAAACGGGCGAGCAGGCAAACGACAAGATTTTCGTACTGGAAGATACCGACGGCGATGGCAAGGCAGATAAGTCGACCATTTTTGCCGAAGGCCTGCTCACGCCCACGGGAATTCTGCCCGGCGATGGCGGTGTATACGTAGCAAACTCGACCGAAATTCTACACTTTGCCGATACGGATGGTGACGGAAAAGCCGATAAAAAACGCCGAATTCTGAGCGGTTTCGGTACAGCCGACACACACCACCTGATTCACACGTTCCGGTGGGGGCCAGAAGGAAGCCTGTATTTCAATCAGTCGATCTACATTTATAGCCACGTCGAAACGCCGTCGGGGATCAAGCGGCTCGAAGGCGGTGGTGTCTGGCAGTTGCGTCCTAACGATCTTGAACTCGATGTGTATGCCAAAGGGCTGATCAATCCGTGGGGGTTGCAGTTTTCGCGCTGGGGAAGCTCATTCCTGACCGATGGTGCTGGTGGTGAGGGTATTAACTACGCTTTTCCCGGTGCTACGTTCGTAACGGCACCCAATGCTGAGCGAATTCTTCGCGGTCTGAATCCCGGTCAGCCAAAACACAGCGGACTGGATATTATCACCGGAAAACACATGCCGGATGCGTGGCAGGAACGCCTGATTACCAACGATTTCCGGGCCAACCGGATCAACAGTTTCAAACTCGAAGAACAGGGGAGTGGCTTTGTCTCGAAACAGCAGGACGATCTGCTCTGGACGAACCACGTAGCGTTTCGCCCGGTCGATATTTCGATGGGTCCCGATGGGGCTATCTACGTAGCAGACTGGTACAACCCCATTATTCAGCACGGCGAAGTCGATTTCCACGACCCGCGTCGCGACCAGCAGCACGGACGTATCTGGCGGATTGTGGCGAAAAATCGCCCGCTGGTGAAGAAGCCAAACCTCGCCAACGCATCCGTTACCGAACTGCTCGACGCACTACGTCAGCCCGAAGACTGGACGCGCTTGCAGGCCAAACAAACGCTGAAACGTCGGCCCTGGCAGGAGGTTATTCCGGCGCTGGATAAATGGGTGAGCGATCTGGATAAAAACGCGGCCGATTATGAACACTTATTGCTCGAAGGGCTTTGGACGTATCAAACGCTTAACGCCGTCAATGAGTCGGTGCTACGTTCGCTGCTCAACGCTAAAGATCACAATGCGCGGGCTGCTGCGTTACGTGCTTTTCAATTATGGCATGGCAAACTCAAAGACGAATCGACGTTGATTTCGAAAGCGGTGCAGGACCCGCACCCACGGGTTCGGCTCGAAGCAGTAGTAGCGTTACGCAAAATTAATTCGCCAGAAGCGGCTCGTGCAGCTTTGACCGCCCTCGATCAGCCGATGGATGAATTTCTGGACTTTGCGCTCTGGGAAACCGTTCGTGAACTGGAGCCGAAATGGGCCAGCAAGCTGAAAAGCGAACCGAACTTTTTGGGTGATGGTAAAAAGACCGTTTTCGCGCTGAAATCGGTGAGCAGTGCCGAAGCCATTGCCCAGCTAACGCAGCTTTATCAGAAAGGTCAGGTGCCCGAAGAATACCAGAAAGACGTATTGGCGTCGATTGCGAAATGGGGAAAAGTGACAGATCTGAATACGGTATTTGACATGACCGTTCAAAACGCGCAGGATAAGCAAACGGCCGCCCGGTTGAGTGCGTTGGCTGATGCTGCCCGTCAACGTAAACTGAAACCATCGAATGACTTAGCCCGGATTGCTAATTTTCTGAGTAGCAGCGATCAGGAAGTGGCAACCAACGCCATTCGGTTAGTGGGTTTGTGGCGGATGGAAGAGCTGAGCGACCGACTTGTTACGTTGATTCGTCAAGGTGAAAAGCCCGTCAAAAAAGCAGCGTTAGGTGCACTGGCAACCATTGGTACCGACAAAACCCGCAAGCTTCTTGCTGATATGAGTGGCCCGAAAAACCCAGCCGACTTACGGATGCTGGCTACGGCCCAACTGGTATCGACGGACGCTTCGGAAGCGGCACGTATCGGCTCGGATTTGCTACGTACCCTGCCTGCCGAAACCGATGCTACTGAGCTATTTCAGGCGTTTTTTGCGTCGAAAAATGGTACACAGGCACTTGCCGATGCGATAGCCGCCAAAAAGATTTCAGAGTCGTTTGCCAAAACCGGTCGACAACTGATGGTGCGGGGAATGCCTTGGAATCGGCAGAAAACGGATGAGACGATGGCGTTGCAAAAAGCACTCGAAAACTCAGGCGGTACGTTGCCAATGGAGCGAATGCCGCAGCAACTGAACGATAACGAAATTACGTCGCTGGCTACACAGGTTCGGCAATCAGCCGATCCGATGCTGGGCGAAAAGGTATTTCGGAAGCAGGAATTGATTTGCCAGACCTGCCATGCGTTGGGCGGAGCGGGTGGACGTATCGGGCCGGATTTGAGCAGTCTGGGCACCAGTTCGCCCATCGAAACCATTATTCGGTCGGTGCTTTACCCAACCGTTTCGATCAAGGAAGGCTACGAATTGCAACGTATCGTGAAGAAAGACGGCACCGAAATGATGGCGTAT
This sequence comes from Spirosoma daeguense, assembly GCF_054776875.1. NCBI lineage: Bacteria > Pseudomonadati > Bacteroidota > Cytophagia > Cytophagales > Cytophagaceae > Spirosoma > Spirosoma daeguense. The sequence goes on along the minus strand of NZ_BAAHBF010000004.1, from coordinate 651,243 downwards.
CTGGTCAGTAATGGTACGTCGGAATTGGTAGTACGCGACGTATCGGGCGCGGAAATCGCCATTCCGAAAAGCCAGATTACAACCGTCGAAAAAACGCCCGGTTCGCTCATGCCTCCCGGTCTCACGGCTGGTCTTGATCGGCAGGAGTTTGTCAATCTGATCGGCTTCCTGTCGAAAATTGGTGAATCAGGAAAGTTTCGTATACCGACAACCCGGTTTGTCCGGCGTTGGAACACGATTTCAGATAGTAAGGAACTGGCCAAAAAAGTGGCGCAGGATGCGGGCTACGTAGCGAAAGACAATGGCAAACTACCAGCCATGCCGATTTACAGCAACGTGTCGGGTGGATTGCCCGTCGATGAGCTTCCGATTGTGGAAGTAAGTCCGGGAAAACGCTACAGCTTTGTTCGGTTCGACATGGAAGTAGTTAGCAAAGGAAACGTCGATCTAGGTTTTAATTCAACCGCTGGCGTAATGGCCTGGGCGGGACAGAAACCGCTGAAAATAACCGAGAAAGGCGTAATAGCCGACCTGCCACAGGGTATGCAGACTATCACGCTGGCTATCGACAGAACGCAGTTCAAAGACGGGCAACTGGCTATTCAGCTTCAGGATGCACAGCAGTCGCCCGCCCAAATTCGACTCACTATGGGACGCTAAGAACCGCTCATCTTAACTAGAATTTTGATCTTAAATGTTACCTGCCGAAAGCTCCGGTTTTCGGCAGGCTGGGACGCTTTTTGTCTGAACTTTCTCGTGATGTGATGTCGGGTTCTCAAACCCGACACGTAGCATCCTCCAAAATGTGTCGGGTTTGAGAACCCGACATCACATCACGAGAAAGCTGGCTATGGTGTTTAAACTAAACAACAGCTATGCGTACACAACTCATCGGTTTTGTAAGTGCTCTGAGTATTGCCATCTTCGGCTTTACGACCAGTATCGATACGCCCAACCTCGACAACTCGACGTTACGTGGTAAAAACTTTAACAACGTAACGCTCGAACTTTCGCTCAAGCCGTTCAAGAAGAACGACAAAGCCTACATTCAGCAGGTAGCCACGGAATTGTTCACGCAATGGGCGTCGATGCTACGTCATAGCGATACGGTGTCGGTCATGATGTGGACGTCGGACGGTTCGGAGATTCTGGATTATACAGGTAAGATGAACCAGCCGCTCGAATGGGCGAAGTACATGGGCAACCCGAACACCAACCACGAAGTGGGCTCAGGCCCGGACGATCTGTCGCTGCACCAACGCGCGCTGGTGTACATGGATAATCCGCCTTCGTACACGTATGGCGATCTGAAATTTATTGTTCAATCGCTGAAAGAAGCCGGGCAACGCATAACCGGAAAACCGGTACGTATCGGTGCTACGTTCGATCCGGGGCCGGAGTTTGCCAAGTCGGATTTTAAATACAAAAAGCACACCGAAATTCTGGGCGGTAACGCAATGGGGCACAAGTCGATGGTGAGTTGTTACGCTACGTTGAACGCTGATAGTCAACCCTATGCCGGATTTCCGAAAGGTATTCCGGCCAACACGCCCTTCGGTACGTTTCTGGGGCGGCAGAGCCAGCATTTTCTGACCGACATGGGCTACGATTTTATCTGGCTCAGCAACGGATTTGGTTTTGGGGTAGAAGGCTGGTCGTCGACCGGAGCGATTTTTAACGGGAAAGAGTTTGCCGCCGAAAAACTGGCGAATACGCGTGAACTGATCGCCGGTTTCTGGAATCTGTTTCGGAAAGAATGTCCTGATTTTCAGATTCAGACACGCGGTACAAACCTATCGACCGGAGCCGATTTAGCCCGTGATGGCGTTGATTTAAAGCAGATTTACGGCGGTAAATACAACATGCTGCCCCCGCCAAACTCCCCCTGGGCCGCGCTCGATGGTGATTTTGGGTTGGAAATGGTGGGTTATATGTCGCGGATGGCTGAATTGCCCGACGAGCGGTATCTGTTCCGGTATTACACGCATGATCCGTGGTGGGTAAACAGCCCCTGGCTAGACCGTTACGGGCAGGAGCCGCACGATATTTACCTGCCAATGGCCGTGGCACGTATCAACGCCAAAGGCGAAATCAAATTGCCGACGCACCTGAATTTCCTGACCGCCGACAATACGTATGGCGAAATGCCCGCGCAGGTTCCCGACGAGGTGACACCCCACATTTTGAAAGCCCGCTACGATTCGCCGACGGCGCCGGGTCCGCTGGTTTGGGTGTATCCGTTCGAAGAGTATCATACATGGGCTTACAAAGATGGAAAACGTCTGCCCGAAATCTACTACGGTGACTGGCTCATTCGGCAGGCCATCAACAACGGTTTCCCCCTTAACACGATTATTTCGACCAACTCGTTTCAGAAAGTTGTTACGTCGAAACCAGCGTTTTTCAATGAATCGACGCTTGTGAGTATTGTACCTGATGCGGGTTCTTCGCTCGAAAAATCACTGATTGATTTTGTGCAGAATGGCGGTAAACTACTTGTTTACGGTCCTGCCGATCACGCAGGCCCCGCGTTTCTAAATCTGCTCAATCTCCAGAACGGGCAATCCATCGAAGGTGACTTTCAGGTAAATTCAAGGATTACGGTCGATAAATTGACGAAAGCCTATCCCGACAAAATCACGCATCGGGCCTTGTTTTCGGGTGGTGGCGTTGCTACGTCGGTAAAAGATAAAGCCGACAAATCGACCAACGTACTGGCAACGATGGCGCAGGGAAGCAACAGCCGCGACGTAGTATGGACACGTAGCAAACCGGAGTGGAAAGGCGGTAAAGTGGCCTATGTGCGCGGTACTAATTCAAGCAAATTTACAGGCGGTAAACTCCTCACGCCCGATAATCCCGACGAACTGTTTACCGGGCCATTGCTGATGCGCTACGTATTGAAAGAGTTCGGGTTGGATTATCGAATCGACAAACGTAATCCGTCGGTGAAAAATCCTGTACTGACCATTTCACGGGGTAGTAACGGCTTTTTCTTCTCCGGATATTGCCCAAATACAACCATTACGCATCGCTTCAAAATGCCGCAGGGCGCTCCCATCCTGACGGGTTACGAAACCGAGCTGGCCGATGGATATTCGGTCTATAACCTACCCAAAGCATGGCACCGGGAAAGCCGATTCTTCGTCGATCAGAAGGAGGGAATGATCTCGTGTCAGGAAATGACCTCGGGTGTACAGCACATGAACCGGTGTGTAAAACTGACGGGCCTGAAAAACGCGACGGTACGTATTTATCCCGATGAAGGCATTACCGAAAAAGGGCTGAATGTATATGCGAACACGGGCTATCCGTGGGGTAAAAAGCCGCAGGTTGCGTTTAAATCCGGCGATAAAAAGTTCGGTAATCACTACGTTGTCGAAAACGCAACGGGCGATCTGGTAGTGTTCTGGTAAACCTATAAAACCTTTCTCTACTATGAAACTCATTTCCTCGCTATTAGGGCTGGGACTGGTGATTGCTATGGTTTCATCCGTTCCGCCAGCCGATCCGGTCAATTACGCTACGTTAAAACAAGGCTTCAAAAATCCGCCGACGCACGCCCGGCCAAAGGTGTACTGGTGGTGGCTAAACGGCTACGTCGACACGCTTCGGCTGAAGGAAGAATTGCAGGCCATCAAGAAAGCAGGCTTGGGTGGCGTCGATATTTTCGAGATCGGGTTACCACCCGCCAGCGACCTTAATCAGGTAATTCCGGCTGGGCCAGCATTCATGAGTGATGCGTCGGTCAAAACGATTCACATGGCCATTAAAGAAGCTGGTAAACTAGGGTTGGAAGTGGGCCTGAATCTGGCGAGTAGCTGGAACGCGGGCGGTACGTGGGTGACGCCCAAACATGCCGCCAAAACCATTTATTTTTCGAAAACAACGATTCAGGGCGCTGGTGCACAGCCGGTAAAACTAGCCTTCCCGACCATTACGCCCGACAAACAAGGCAACAAACGCCCGATTACCTACGGCCCGGATGGAAAACCAGCCTATCACGAAGAGATTGCCGTTATCGCGCTTCCGGCTGGCCAGCAAACGCAGTTAGACACCGCCAAAATCATTAACGTATCGAAGTTTTTCGACCCGAAAACCGAGCAACTGAACTGGAAAGCTCCGGCGGGTGACTGGGATGTTTACCGCTACATCTGTTCAAATTCGGGGGAGCAGTTGATACGGCCAACGCCACATTCAGTCGGCCCGATCATCGACCATTTTGATTCGTCGGCCACACGGATGCACGTCATGTATTTCATCGACAAGCTGAAGCCGCTCCTTGGCGATTTTAAGAAAAGTCCGTTAAAAAATCTGTATCTGGCCAGCTACGAAGCCAAAGAGTTTACGTGGACGCCAACCTTACCCGCTACGTTCAAAAAGCTACACGGTTACGATCTGTACAAGTTTCTGCCCGCCGTTTTTAATAAAAACTGGTATCAGCCGGAACTGGTCAAACGCTTTCAGTTCGACTTCGATAAAACGTTTTCTGAGCTGATGATTAACAACCACTACCGCAAGTCGAAGGAGATTTGTAATCAGCATGGGCTGCAAATTATTTCGGAATCGGGCGGGCCGGGGCACTTGCACCATATTCCGGTCGAGAGTCTGAAAGCGCTGGGGGCCATCGACGTACCGCGTGGCGAATTCTGGTACAACCGGACGTTTTTCATGGAAAACGATAAAGACAGTCTGGTCGATATGATTTATCTGGTGAAGGAGATTGCGGCTGCCTCGCACATTTATAAACGCGGCATTGTGGAGGAAGAATCGTTTACCAGTTACTGGGATTGGCAGGAAGGGCCGGGGGATCTCAAATCACTGGCCGACAGATCGTTCTGCGAAGGGATGAACCGGCTGGTGATTCACGGATTTACCCACAATCCCTCTGGTATGGGCCATCCGGGAATTGCGTATTTCGCCGGGACTCACTACAACGACCGCAACGGCTGGTGGCCCAAAAGCAAACCCTTCAACGACTACCTCGGCCGCATCTCCTTCATCCTGCAAAAGACTCAGTTTGTGGCCGACGTATTGCATTACTACGGCGACAACGTACCGAACTTGGTTCCCCCAAAAAATACGCGCTTCGCCGTCGGTCCGGGCTATGATTATGAGGTGGTGAACACTGAAGTCTTGCTACGTGATCTGACGGTCGAGAATGGTAAATGGGTGTTGCCGGGCGTTGGTACATATAGCGTGCTCAACATCGGCACCGAAGGTCGAATTCCGGCTGAAGTACGTAGCAAACTGGATCAGTTAGCCAGGAAAGGTGCTCGTTTGGTAGAATCATCCGCCAAACCTGTTGATGCGTTGAAAGCCATGAACGTAGTGCCGGATTTCAGCTACCAGGATCAGAAAGCCGACCAGCGCCATACGCCCATCGATTATATTCATTATCAACGCGATGGCCTGGATTTTTACCTGGTCCGTAACACAACCAATCAGTGGATTACGAAAGTTTGCACCTTCCGGCAGTCTGGCAAGAAACCTGAAATCTGGAATCCGGTTTCGGGTAACGTCGTGTCGGTTGCAACGTCGTCGTTGGCGAATGGACGTACCAGTTTGCCCGTTACGTTGCCGCCCAATGGGGCTTATTTTGTGGTGTTCGGTAAAGAAACAGGCACGCCTTCTCAACCCATCGGTAGTGACGGATTGGCGAGTGCGGACCAAAGCAAAACAATACAAACGTTGGCTGGTTCTTGGCAGCTTCGTTTTCCCAAAGGGTGGGGTGCTCCCGAAGCCGCTACGTTACCCGAACTGATGTCGTGGACTGAATCGGAGCAGCTGGGAATCAAGTATTTCTCAGGTATTGCTACGTATCAGAAGACGTTCGATTACAAGCCCACATCGGCTAAAAATGGTCGTCTATATCTGGATTTAGGTCGGGTGTCGAAGCTTGGCGAAGTATGGCTGAACGGCAAGTCGCTGGGCATTGTCTGGACGCCCCCGTATCGAGTAGATATTACGGACGTCGTGAAATCAGGGAGCAACGTACTGAAAGTGGACGTAGCGAATACGTGGTCGAATCGGCTGACGGGGGATGCTATCACGGGTGAGAAATTCACTAAAACCAACATTACCAAAGCCAACAAAAATCTGGTTCCGTGGGGGAAACTACCTTTAATCGAATCAGGATTATTGGGGCCAGTGACTATTCAAACTGTAACCGTAGCGCGTTAATCCGGATAAAGCACATGAAGACGATAATCGCTTTTTTTGCCTTTTTGAACGTACTGGCTTTGTCGGGAACGGCACAGAACGTTACGTATCAGCAACTCCAGCAGGGATTCAAAAATCCTCCGCAGCAGGCGCGGCCCAAGACGTATTGGTGGTGGCTCAACGGCAATGTTGATACGGTGCGGCTGAAGGAGGAGCTGAACGCCATGAAAACCGCCGGAATTGGTGGTGTCGATATTTTCGAAATTGGTGTACCGGGGGCCAATAATCCGAAGGGAATGGTGAAAGCCGGTCCGCCGTTTATGAGCGATGAATCGCTGAACGCCATCGAAATCGCCATTCGGGAAGCAACACGCTTGAATCTGGAAGTGGGGCTGAATCTGGCCAGTAGCTGGAATGCGGGTGGAAGCTGGATTAAGCCACAACATGCAGCCAAGTCGATTTATTTCTCCAAAACGGTGGTCGATGGCGGAAGTCAGCAAGCTATTAAATTGGCCTTTCCAGAAATTTCGAAACTCGACGAACGTGGCAAACCCCGTGTTATTGAAATCGGTACCGACGGTCGACCGGTTTATCATCAGGAGATCGCCGTTGTCGCTTTACCTGTTCGTGATAAAACGACAACGCTCGATACGGCTCAAATCATTTCACTGTCGCGGCAGTTCGATACGGGCAACGAAACGCTGAACTGGAACGTACCGGCTGGCAAATGGGAGGTCTATCGCTACGTCTGCTCCAACTCCGGCGAGCAACTAAAATTACCCAGCGAGAATTCGAAAGGGCCCATCATAGATCACTTCGATTCGTCGGCTACGCGGGCGCATTTCCAGTATTTCATTAATAAGCTGAAGCCGCGCTTTGGTGATTTCTCGAAAACAACGCTAAAAACGTTGTATCTGGCGAGTTATGAAGCAACCGGGTTTGTCTGGACACCAACCTTACCCGCCATGTTTCAGAAAATCCATGGTTATTCCATCGATAAATTTCTTCCGGCTTTGTTCGATAAAACGTTGTTGAAATCAAATCTGTCGGCTGATTTTCAGCAGGATTTCAACCGGACATTGTCTGATTTGATGATTCAGAACCATTACCGAAAGGCGGGCGAAATATGTCACGAGAATGGCTTACAGATTGCATCGGAAGCGGGCGGTCCGGGGCCTCCGCTCCACAACGTTCCGGTTGAAACGCTGAAAGCATTAGGCGCGCTTGATGTACCACGTGGCGAATTCTGGAGTCGTTATCAGTACATGGCTCCCGATAGCGTGGACATTATGTGGCTCGTGAAGGAAATTGCTGCTGCGGCCCATATCTACAAACGCCGGATGGTTGAGGAAGAATCGTTTACGAGTTTTCACCACTGGCAGGAAGGCCCGTTCGATCTGAAGCCCATTGCCGACCGAGCGTTTTGCGAGGGAATGAATCGGGTGGTTATTCACGGATTTAGTCATAATCCAATGGGTACGGGTTTTCCGGGAATCGTCTACACCGCCGGTACGCATTTCAACGATAAGCAAACGTGGTGGCCGAAAGTAAAACCGTTTACGGATTATCTGGGCCGCGTATCGCACGTATTGCAAAACACGGATTTTGTGGCCGATGTGGTGTATTATTATGGCGATCAGGTTCCGAATTTTGTCGCGCCCAAAAACACGCGCTTCACGGTGGGGCCGGGCTATGATTACGAGATCATCAATACCGATATTCTGCTGAATGACCTGACGGTAAAAGACGGGCAATGGGCGCTGTCGAATGGGGCCAGGTTCAAGGTATTGGCGCTTAGTAAAACGGATAAACTGCCGGACGTAGTGCTTGCAAAACTTCGTCAACTGGCAAAACAAGGCGGTGTCATTAGCGGTGCTACGTTCTCCGAATCGTCTCCGCTGGCACTTCTTCAACAGCAATCAGTAGGGCCGGATTTTAGCTTTTCGGGCGCTACACAGTTGATGCTGGATTACGTACATTATCGCCAGCAGGACATGGATTTTTATCTGATACGTAACACGACCGATCAATGGATATCGACATATAGTTCGTTCAGACAAACGGGTAAACTGCCGGAATTGTGGAATCCGATAACAGGTGCTATTACGCCTATTTCGGTGTATGAGCAGAAAGGCCAGCAACTGCGATTGCCGATTACGTTGCCTCCCTACGGTTCGTATTTTGTCGTTTTCCGAAAAGGAACCGGCAAGCCCCATTTCACAGCCATGCGGACGGAAGAACCGCCTTTGTTCGACTATACCGCCGATGGTGTACGGCTTCTTAAAGCAGGTACCGTTGAATTGGTGGGTAAGACCAAATCGCCGGAACGCATAAAAACCGACATTGTAGAGCAGCTCGTAACGGGTTCGTGGCAACTAAAATTTCCGGCAAATTGGGGAGCGCCAGCGTCTGTTATGTTGCCGAAACTGATTTCATGGACTGAGTCGGAACAATTGGGTATCAAGTATTTTTCGGGGACTGGTACGTATCAGAAAACGTTCTCGTTCACTACGTTGGTCAACAATCGGAATGACCGGGTTTATCTGGATCTTGGCAAACTGTCGGAAATTGCTGATGTGTGGTTGAACGGAAAACATCTCGGTATTACGTGGGCTGAACCGTATCGGTTTGATATTACGGACGTAGTGCGAAAAGGTGATAATCAACTGAAAGTAGAGGTGTCCAATACGTGGTCGAACCGATTGACGGGCGATGCCATTACAGGCGAAAAATTTACGAACAGCAACATTGCTATCGGCTATAAAGGAACGCCCTGGAAGCAAGTGCCGCTGATTGAATCGGGTTTGCTGGGGCCGGTGAAAGTTGGGGTTATAAAAACTAAATGAACACGGATTTTTATGATTGATTATGATTTTTTCGATCGTTCGTAAAGACTTTACGTTTTAATTGGGGAACCCGGCCAAAGTTGAGTAACAAGCCTACCTCAATGTCAGTGGCTTTTAGGTAATTTGTTAATTGGGCTTCGTGTTCAGGCGCTATACCATCTGCTGCCTTTAGCTCAACGATAACACAATCATTAATTAGTAAATCGGCGTAATAAATGCCAATTTTTTGATGCTCATAAAAAACAGCAATAGGCTTTTGAGCAACACAGTATAAGCCCATTTTTTGTAGCTCAATACGCATAGCATTTTCATAAACCTTTTCAAGGAAGCCATAACCTAAAGTATTATAAACTTTATAGAAAGCTTTCAAAATCAATTGCGTAAGTTCAGAATCCTGAAAATTAGTAGTCATATTAATTGTTTTAGACTACATATTTAACCGTAAAAAATCATAATAATCCGTGTTCTATCAGCTATGGCTAAAATTATCCTGATCTTTTGTCTTTTACCATTCATCAGCAACGCCCAAATCGCCGATTCTGCTACGTATCTGGCTGATGTTAGGAAAGAACTGACCGTAGTATGGCCTAAAAACCGGACGATCAATCTGGTGTTTCATGGGCATTCCGTTCCGGCGGGTTTCTGGCACGACCACGAAGTGCATACAATGGAATCCTACCCAATACTGACTTTAGCCAAGGTGAAAACACACTATCCATATGCGGTTGTCAACGCCATAGTTACGGCCATAGGTGGTGAAAATTCGATAAAAGGGCAGACGCGTTTTGAGTCGGACGTATTGGTTCATAAACCCGACGTATTGTTCATTGATTATGCTTTGAACGACCGTTTTTTAGACATTAATAAAGTCCGGGAAGCCTGGGAGAAAATGATTCAATCGGCGCAGGCTAAGGGAATAAAAACGATTCTGCTAACGCCTTCGCCCGATCAGCGACTGGATATTCTGGATGCGAAAAATCCGCTGGAACCCTACGTACAGATGATTCATCAACTGGCCGAAAAATACCATACAGGGCTGGCTGATCCTTATGTGCAGTTTAAGGCTATTGCCAAACGGGGGGAGCTGAAAAACTATATGTCGCACGTGAATCACCCCAACAAAATCGGGCATGAGGTTATCGTCAATGAGCTAATAAAGTGGCTGGCGAACAAGTAGATTTTGGTGCTTAAGCGGTTAGGTAAAAAAAGAATGAAGATGCCTCGAATTTTACCTCTTGCTACGTTACTGACTTCATTTACCGTACTTATTAGCTTCGCCGGATTTGCACAAACGGGCTTGTGGATGAAGTACGAAAAAGCCTTTGAAAGCACCAAAACCTATGCAAATCCGATTTACAACGTAGCGAAATTTGACGTACAGTTCGTGTCGCCATCGGGGCGAAAGAAAACGGTTAGCGGTTTCTGGGATGGTGGTACGTTGTGGAAAGTTCGATTTGCCCCTGATGAAGTTGGTGCGTGGACGTATCGTTCGCGTTGTTCTGATACGTTGAATACGGGTTTGCACAACGTAGCAGGGCAGTTTGAATGTGTAGATAAAAAATCGAAGCTGGCGATTTATTCCAAAGGAAGCATTATTCACCCAAAAGGAACGTATCATCTGACCCACAGCGACGGCACGCCTTTTTTCTTTGCCGCCTGTACGGCCTGGAACGGTACGCTTAAATCGACCGATGCCGAGTGGAGCGCCTACCTTCAGGATCGCGAAAAAAATCATTATTCCGTGATTCAGTTTGCCGCTACGCAATGGCGCGGTTGCGATAAAAACAGCGAAGGCCAGGTTGCGTTCGAAGGATCGGGACATATTAGTATCAACCCGAAATACTTTCAGCATCTCGACAAAAAAATTGATGCGATCAATCAGCAGGGTTTGGTGGCGGCTCCGGTTTTGTTGTGGGCACTTCCGGTAGCGGAGGGGCGTGAGTTGAGTCCCGGCTATTACCTGCCTGATAACGAAGCGATTTTACTGGCGAACTATATGGTCGCCCGATACGGCGGCAATCACGTAATCTGGATTCTGGGGGGCGATGGCAAGTACGTTCAGGAGTACGAACAGCGCTGGAAAAACATTGGTCGGGCGGTGTTCGGAAAAGAGCATCCGGGCGTAGTTTCGCTGCATTCGCAGGGACGTTCGTGGATTGGAAAAGAGTACGCACAGGAAGACTGGCTCGATATTGTGGGTTACCAAACCGGGCACAATAGTTCGGAGTCAACGATTCGCTGGATGACGGACGGACCCGTGGCAAAGGAATGGCAAAAGTTGCCGCCTAAAGTACTGATCAATATGGAACCTGTTTACGAACGTATCAATCAAAATCTGAAAGACAAAGACGTTCGGCAGGCGAGTTACTGGAGTTTGTTTTCAACGCCGGTTTCGGGCATTACGTATGGCGCAGGTGGAATCTGGCCGTGGCTGCGCTCGGGCGAAAACGTATTGAATCACGGGAAATCAGACGGCCTGCCAACCTGGGATGAATGCCTGAAACTGGACGGTAGCAAGCAAGTTGGCTACTTGTCGAATTTTATGGCGCAGCATAACTGGTGGCAGTTGAAACCGGCTCCCAAGTTATTGGCCGAGCAACCGGGACAAACATCGCCCGAACGCTACGTATCGGTGGTTCAGTCTGACGATCAGCGTAGTATCTTGGCCTATGTACCCGATCAGACTTCCATTTCGATCAACAATCCGTTTCAGCGCGACTACACCGGTCAATGGTACGATCCGGTTACCAACCAGACAACGACGGCCACGCTTGATAAAAAGGGAGGACGTATCGTCGCAAAATCGACCAGTGCTGGCGATAAGGTGCTAGTTTTGAAGGTGAGTAGTGTTTCTCGTTGAGAAACCGGACATAAACATAATGCAGATACAATACGATTTAGACTGGCTAATAGAACGATTTGAAAAGGGTAAAAAGGTAAAATATCTTTTCTTCTGGGGGCATCAGAAAAGCAAGGGCGGAGAGCTAACAGGGGCTTGTTTTAGCCAGTGGTGGCCATCAGCCTTTATAGTTGATAACGTAACATATAATACCGCCGAGCATTGGATGATGGCGCAAAAAGCGTTGTTGTTTGGTGATCAGGAAACGTACAACAAAATAATTGTCACTAAATCCCCCGCCGAAGCTAAAGCACTCGGGCGTCAGGTTGCTAATTTTGATGAAGCGCTCTGGAAGAAAAACGATATGAGATCGTAGTTGAAGGAAGTCTACAGAAATTTAGTCAGCATAACGATTTACAAGAGTTTATGCTCAACACAAAAGATCGGATCTTGGTTGAAGCTAGTCCCGTAGACAGAATCTGGGGAATCGGTCTGGCGGCCGATAATGATAGAGCCGAAAATCCTAAGCTTTGGAACGGGTTGAACCTGCTCGGTTTTGCATTGATGGAAGTTCGAGACAGGTTAAAAGCTTGATCGATTAAATACAGGCAATGTTACAACTTCAGCGAATTAGACGCACTTACTTCTACTGCTCTAACTGTCGTTAGCAATAAATTCTTCCTATTTGACTTCCTGTTCAGGATAGCTTATCGTTGCCCTCTTTAACTTCATGATGTACAGCGTAATTGTGGAAATTGACCACGATTTTTTATAAATCTCAAAAATTAACAATTTATTAACATATATAGGATTTTACATTCTAAAGTCTACGAATATATCACTTGCAATCGATTGAAAATAAAGGATAAAACGGCCATAAGTACATTCAAAACCAGCCTTATATTTTTATGATTTTTTAATCTTAGATAGTTTGTTGTTTTTATAGATATGGATTTTTTTAATATATATAGTCTGTTTGTGCAGGTTAAATATTGTTTTTTGTAGAAATTACATTTTGACTCTCTCATTAAAAAGAGATTAATTTGCGGTTAATTACAGACATCGTGATGCGGTGTTCATCAAGTATTATTGACCTAATTGCCAAAATTATGAATCGGAAAAGTTTACTTTTCAGAACACTAGTTACACTGCTAGTGGGCTTTTCGATTTCCTTTATGGGGAAACAAGCCTACGCTCAAGTAACAACATCAGCAATTAATGGTGTCATCACAGACACGAAAGGAGAAGTGCTTCCGGGTGCAACGGTGGTAGCCATCCATGAACCTTCAGGAACGAAATACGGAACGGTAACCACAGAGGCCGGACGGTATAGCTTTCCTTCAGTACGTGTGGGCGGCCCTTATAAAGTGACCGTTACGTTTGTCGGGTTTTCTGACAAGAGCACGTCCAATGTATTTGCACAATTAGGCGTTCCAACGAATGTAAATCTTGTGATGAGCGACGGTGCCAACCAGCTAGAAGAGGTTGTCGTTACGTCAGGAGCTGGTCAGGTATTCAACGGACAGAAAACGGGAGCCGCTACGTCTGTAAACAGCGAAATGCTACGTACATTGCCCACGGTTACACGTAGTATCACCGACTTCACCCGGATGACCCCTCAGGCAAACGGAACTAGTTTTGCAGGTCGGGATGGTCGTTATAACAACTTTCAGGTTGATGGTGCAAACTTCAATAATGGTTTCGGTTTAAATGATAATCCATTGCCAGGTGGTGGCGGTCTTTCGCTCGATGCTATCGAAGAAATTCAGGTAAACGTAGCACCTTTCGACGTAAGACAAAGTGGATTTTCGGGTGCTGGGATTAATGCCGTAACACGCTCAGGTACAAATAAATTTACCGGCTCTGCCTATGGATTTTTCAGCAACCAGAATTTACAGGGTTCGAAAGTGAACGGCGAACGAATTGAGAATCCAGCTTCTACGAATCAGACGCTGGGTTTGCGCCTTGGAGGGCCTTTGGTGAAAAATAAGCTGTTCTTCTTTGTGAATGCTGAACAGATCAAGAAAACAGGTTCAGGCGTGGGTGCGGTTAACCTTTGGAGGGCTTCTACAGATGGCGTTGCGAATCCAGGGCAAAACATTACGCGGGTTCGGCGGTCGGATCTTGAGGCCGTTCAAAACCACCTGATCAACAGATGGGGATACGATCCGGGCGCTTATGAGAATTATGCAAATGATAACAGCGAAAAAACGACGTCTATACTCGCCCGAATCGACTGGAACATCAGTTCTAAACACAAGCTGGCCGTACGGTATAATCAGGTGGAAAGTTCTTCGCCTTCGTTGGTAAATGCAAACTCAGGCGCTTATCCACGTACACCGGTTCAGACAGGACGTGTGAGCGCGCTTTCGATGTCGTTCGCGAACACGATGTACAATACCAAAAATATAGTTCGCTCGATCACCGCCGAATTAAACAGCGAGATCACGCCAAAACTGTCGAACCAGCTTCTTGCTACGTACAGCCGCATTCAGGCAACACGTAGCTCTCCCAGCTCGGAGTTCCCGATGATCGATATTGGATTTGCTGGAGATAGCCTTGCCAAACCGGGCACCACTACGTATCAGAACTACATTAGTGCTGGTTATGAATTATTTACGTACGGAAACGACGTATTAAACGACAACTACGTTTTTACCAATAACCTGACTTACATTACGGGCAAGCACACGTTTACGGGCGGTGTCAGCTTTGAAACCCAGAAATTCGGAAACCGCTACCTACGTAACGGTACGTCTTACTACCGCTACGCATCTGTTGAAGCCTTTCTGGCAACAGGTACGCCAGCCGAACGAGCACCGCTCCAGTTCGCATTAACGTATCCATACGAAGGGCAGGACCCCTATGCTCCGATCCGCTATGCTTTACCGTCGATCTATATTCAGGACAAATTTGATGTTAACGACCGATTGACGGTGACAGCCGGTATCCGTGCGGAAATGCCGATGTTCCTGAGTGATCTGACTCGTAACTCGGTTGTTGATACGTTGAGATTACTGGGTGTAAATGGTCAGCCACGTACGTATGACTCTGGCTCATGGCCAAAAACGCGTGTGATGCTTTCACCACGTGTCGGCTTTAGATGGGATGTAAAAGGCGACAAGTCGCTGATCGTACGTGGGGGAACGGGAATTTTTGCGGGTCGTGTTCCCTTTGTATGGCTGACCAATATGCCGTCTAACCTTGGTGTAATTCAGAATGTAGTGGAACCAGGAAGTTACGCGGCTTCTGCTCCATGGATTGGCGACATCCGTTTTAATCCTGACAAATACCACTGGCTAAACAACACGCCTACTAGTGCACAGAATGTATTTATCAAGAATGCCCGTGCCGGTGTTCCGAGCACGCTTGCGCTGGTCGATGAAAACTTCAAAATGCCTCAGATATGGCGTACAAGTTTCGGTGTAGATTATAAGATTCCGGGAACGCCATTTGCATTAAGTGGAGACTTCCTGTATACGAAAGATATTCAAGCAGTTTACCAATTCGGTGCCAACAGAAAGCAGGCGACTCAACGCATGAATTACAGCGGTGATAATCGTGAATTCTACCCCAACACGGCATCGTACCAATATAACAATCGTGTGGGTGCTAACTCGGTGTCTGTATTGACGAACACAACCAAAGGTTACTCGCTGAACGCAACCATCGGGTTGACCATGCAGGCACGTCGCGGATTCTATGGTTCGTTGTTCTACTCACACACGACGGCAAAAACAACGACCGACAATCTGGGTTCTAATGCAAGCTCGGCCTGGGGTGCTACGCCAAATATCAACAACCCGAACGATCTGCAACTATACAGTTCTGAAGGTGCCCTGCCTAGCCGTCTGGTAGGCACGCTGTCTTATCGCGTTGAGTATGCCAATCACCTGGCTTCTACGTTCAGTCTGTTCTATAATGGTGCTAGCCAATCGCGCTTCTCGTATACGTACAATGGTGACCTGAATGGTGATGCAATCGGTGCAGACATGTTGTACGTACCACGTAGTGCTTCTGAATTGAATTTTGCATCGTTTACGAGTGGTGGAAAAACGTTCTCCGCTGAACAGCAGACTCAGGCATTTGAACGTTACATCACTAACAATGAATACCTGAATGGCCAAAGAGGTCAGTACGTTCCGCGTAATGGTGGCCTGATGCCTTGGTTGAACCGTTTCGACTTCAAATTTATTCAGGATATATTCACGAACATTGGTTCCAGCAGAAACACACTGCAATTGAGTATTGATGTAATCAATGCAGGAAATCTTCTGAATTCAAACTGGGGTATCCGTAAGGAATTAATCGCTAGTTCTAACCTGCCACTACGTCGTACGAGTGTTAGCTCAACCGGTGTTCCGACGTTCAATATGACTCCAGTACAAATTGGCGGTGAAACCGTACTGCCAACTGGAAATATGTTCCGCGATATTACTACTACTTCTACTACGTGGAGTATGTTAGTAGGTGTAAGATATTTGTTCTAGAACAAACGCTTTTCTAATCAATAAAAAAGTAGGCTACTTTAATTATAGAAGCCTACTTTTTTATTGATTAGAAAATGTAAACTAATAAGTGGGTGAGAATGCTATTTCTGGAAAATGCACTTACTGTATTCTGTTGATTATCTGTTGAATACGCGAAATAAGTAGCTCAATAATGTATCAATGATTTAAATAAAATATTGATACTATTTATTTAAGATATTATCAATTGAAAATTTATTAAAATGGGATTAAATTCTTAATTTGCAACCGATTTGGTTAGCTTGTCTTCCTTAAGGTGAGCTAGGTACTGGTTCTTCTCAGTTGAAAAGAACCAGTTTTTTATTGTGTATATTTTTTGAGATTGTTATTCTTTTTCAACCTGTTTAATGCATTATAAACTATAAAAATAGTATGAAATTTCCTGTATAATAGATGAATTTTTTCTGTCAGTATTTAAAAATATAATATCGCTCTGTATACTCTTTTTTTACAGTGTTTAATCAATTTTCTCTTACTAAAAAAATATAATTTTCAGCCCAATTTTATACGAAATAAATACGTTGTAATAAATACGTTGTAAATTCTATGATTTTAGTGAGTTTGACAATTTAGGGGCGTGTTCAGGATTGGCGATGACAGCGAATTTGTACTTGTCGCCGTGATAGTACGATTGCTCGATTTCTACTACGTTGTCGCCGGTACAGACTACGGCACTATCAAGCACAAAAACGGGTGTTGGCTTGCTTAGCTCAAAATTGGTAGTGTTTGGCTCTAGAATTTTTACCCCCAGCGTTTGTTGCACTTCCGTAATTTTCAACTGGTACGTATCTTCATACACCTTGAAATACGAAATCTCGGTAGGGACTCGGTTAATCTTTGGGCAAAGCGTCAACGAGATGTATTTGACTTCATCTTTAATCAAAAGCTCGTCGGCATAACGTAGCTGATGCAGTTTGAGTACAGGCCCAGCAATAATAAAATGGCGGCCGTTAATCTCCGACGAAATACCATCGGGCAAAACGGTTTTTTCAAGTACGATATTTTTGGGCGTGAAGCCTTCAGCAATCAGACTGTCGTGAAACCCGCGTCGGGTGGCGTAAATAGAGCCGAGCGTACGTAACAGGTGATGGTCTTCCGTACGATTCAGTACGTAAGTGCCTTTGCCTTTAATCCGTCGCGCCCACCCTTTCGATTCAATTTCGAGGAGCGTTTTTCGGGCAGTAGTGTTGCTGATTGAGTAGGTTTTGATCAGTTCGTTTTCCGATGGAATCTGATCACCGGGTTGTAGTTCTCCCCTTTTGATCTTATCGATAATAAACTCGCTCAAAGCAATAAACTTTGCCTTGTCGGTCCTGACTCCTGTGGATATTTCGTTTTTTTCCATGCCGTTAAGCCTGCTCATGTTCAGATTTCACGTTCTATGATGAAAACTGAAACAAATAATTTACTCACCTGTTCGCCACCGGCTTTGTGCCAGCAATACTTCTTTGCCCGACTCTCGCTGCACAATTCGATGCAGCCTCGTTTCCTGCGTTTCGGCTGCCGTTTGAATACTGAGCTGATCGTGCCAGTGGCATTCGGTACGGTAAACTAAATCAATTTCAGCTAATTCCCACATTTGTAGCAACGTATCACTCACCGATTCGAGCAACCAGCCAACATACGCTACGTTGTTTACATGTTGGTTCTGGTCAATACTCAGCCAGCCGACTTCCACCAGTTTCTCGTCGTCTGGTAAAAAGGGTGTTGACTGAAAATCAGGTTTTAACGCAAGTCGCGGCAGTGGTTCCAGACCCGTTGGTGGCGAGAGCCGGCGGATGAAATCGGGAAGCAGAACCATAGCCCGTTTTTCCAGACCAAAGACGAGCCACGTACTGGTAGCATCGGCCAGCAACGTACCATCTTCGGCCAGTACCTGAAAATCGCGATAGATAAAATATTTCTCAACCGTGGTCGGATAGGTAGTGAGCCTAATGGTTTGGCCGTATCGCGGATACTGGTGCATCCGAAGGCGAAATCGCATCAACATCCAGCCAAATCCTTGTTGTGCCAGATCGTTAATACCAATGCCGTAATCGATGGCATTGCGGTTGGCTGATTCCTGCATCAGGTTCATCAGGGCTATAACACTCATTCGCCCAAAAGCATCGCATTCGTAGCCACGTAGTGTAAATGTATCGGTCTGGATAAAAGCCATGCTGCAAAGGTAAGACGAAGCTTGAATCACTGTAAATCAACTAAAAAGATTGTGTAAGAGTAGCCTGTTTGGTAATTCTATTCAGGTTTCTACTATTTTCAAACAATTAAGTATACTATTATTGTTTATATGGGCAATTGTGATGTGGTGTCTAATATTCTAAAAGGGTTACATAGTAAAACCAACTATGCAACTAACTCATCGGTCTTCAAGTCTAACTGGTGTAACCTCTGATATACTTTGTCTGAATCAGAAACTTTCTGAATTGACTCGCTGTGAGTGGAAAATCTTGCTATGCATAGCTACCGATTTGACAAATCTTGAGATTGCAGAAAAACTTTGTCTGACTGTAAAAGCATTGAAAACTACCATACCCGAATCGTAACTATAATATTTGTAATGCACAAGTGTATCTTCCGTCAATTTTGGTTGGGAGTCCTTATATGGTGCAGCAACAGGTAGTATGGGCGATGCCCTTTATTATATAAGACCAATTCCTGGTGGATGTTAATTAGAATCAAATAACAAATCTGTAAGCTATCGGTGCTATAGTACTGATAGCTTACTTTACCCTGAAGCGTATGAAGACCTACAGAAGTATTTGTGTCCTATTATTAGGAGTTGTTTTTGGTTGTAAGGCATGATCTAGGTACCTTTAACAGTCGGGCTAAAACACAGAAATATGCGATAGGTGATATACTTAAAAATTACGGTTCGCTGCCCAGTGGTTATTATAAATTAAAATACGCAAATGAAAAGGCATTGCCGACAGAGCATCGTGAAAACGCTATCTGGTACAGTGAGAGTGAAGAAAAATTAATGATAGAGGTCGATATAAATAGCGGCCCAGATTGTACTTGGGAGAAGGTGACTAGGACAGTTTTAGAGCAGGCTTATAAATCATCCGATAGTATGTTAAAAGTCGATTCGTTGTCAAAGCCTAACCAACCAACATCGCAATGCCTGAAGTAGCTTTCATAGGGGCTCGCTAAACTGTGTCAAACCTCTCCGCATTCTAGTATTTCCTTAACTAATAATATACCCTTTATGATGTGAATACAAACTTTTTCTTGGTGCTGGGTAAGTGGTCGCCCTTTACTTTTTTATGCGATGAAACAGCCACTTATCTATGCTTGCCTAAAATTATGTCTGACCCAAAAAAGCGTTGAAAATCAGGAGTTATATTATCAATTTTTGAAGGATATTTAAAGCTATGAATGCAGCCCCAAAACTTATCAGTGCTATTGTATGCTTTGGACTGATTCTGTTCATTGGTGCATTCAATAATGAGGTATTTGCATGTTTGGGGCGTATTGTATCGCCAGAAGTGAACAATTACAGATTGTCTATTAGTTTGTGTTTGATGTGGGTTATCTTATACCCTTTGGTTCTTACAGGCTATTTTACGAAACGATTCTGGGGCTCTATAATCATCTTCCTAGCTTGGGGACTTGTGCATGACTTTTTGTAACGAAAGCAATCGATTGGAAACGATTAACAGAATATTTTCAAGCACCCTACAACATAAAGAAGTAGGGTGCTTTTATTAATGAGCTTCGATGGGAACCGTTACCAGCTTTGGTTTGTGGGTTGTGTCCCGGCGATAAAACATTCGGTAAATAATTGGGAAAACCAGCAAGGTCAGAATTGTTGCGGTGATTAAGCCACCGATTACAACAATGGCCAGTGGTTTCTGAGTTTCGGAGCCAATACCGGTCGATACAGCGGCTGGAAGCAGACCGATAGCTGCCATTAATGCCGTCATGACTACCGGACGAATCCGTGATTTAACCCCATCACGAATGGCTTCATCGAGCGGCATTTTTTGCTGTCGATTACTATTGAATACGGTGATGAGGATAACCCCATTCTGCACACATATACCAAACAGAGCGATAAAGCCAACCCCTGCCGAAATACCGAAATTCATACCCGTTACGTGGAGTGCGAGAATCCCGCCAATGAGGGCAAACGGTACGTTCAATAGTACCAGTCCCGCATCTTTCGCGTTACCGAACGTAATGAACAGAATCACGAAAATGGCCGCAATACTAATCGGAACAACTTGCCCAAGCCGCTCAGTGGCACGAACCTGATTCTCGAATTCACCAACCCATTCAACCGAATAGCTCTTTTCGGGTGTGAGTTTTTCGCGAACACGCCGTTGCGCTTCGGCAATGGTGCTTCCCAAATCGCGACCGCGTACCGAGAATTTTACGCCGATAAAACGTTTGTTCAGATCACGATAAATGAACGCTGGGCCAGTTACCTGCTTGATGGTCGCAATTTCTTTCAGTGGAATTTTGCCGCCACTCATCGTTGGCACCATCAGCCGCATAATATCTTCTTCGCTCTTGCGATACTCTGGCTGAAAACGTACCCGAATGTCGAATTTACGTTCGCCTTCGTACAGAATCGACGCGGTTTTACCACCAATCGCCATTTCGATTACGGCCTGTGCATCAGCAGTCGATACGCCGTAGAGCGCCATTTTGTGGTCGTGAAAAAGTACGCTTACTTCGGGTTGTCCTACGTTACGTATGATGCCTAAGTCTTTGATGCCTTCTACGTTCTTGACGGCTTCCATTGCCTGACGGGCGTATTTTTCCAGCTCATACACGTCCGGCCCAAAAATCTTGATACCATTGCTGGCTTTGTATCCGGCTACGGCTTCTGCTACGTTGTCGATAATGGGTTGCGAATAGTTGTAGAGAACCCCCGCGTAGTTTTTCAGTTTGGCGTCCATTTCGTCGGTCAATTCTTCAACGCTCATCTTGCGTCCGGGCCGACGTTCGGACCATTCGTCTTTAGGCTTTAAATCGACCTGAAACTGACAGAAATAGAAACCGTTAGGGTCGGTACCATCGTTCGAGCGGCCAACCTGCGAAAGCACCTGCTTCACTTCGGGAAACTTCTTTAAATCTTCCCGAATCGTTTTGGCCATATCGACACTTTCAGGCAGCGACATACTCATTGGCAGTTCAGCCGTAACCCACAGAGCGCCTTCGTTCAATTGGGGCAAAAACTCTGTTCCCAGCAAACTGGCAGAAAAGAACGTAGCACCCATGAAGCAGATCGACGCAACCAGACTGATTCGCCGATGCCGAAAGCACCAGCCAAAGCCAGCCATTACAATTCGGTCGAAGAAATTGACGAGTGGGTTATTTTTCTCCCGTACGTTTTTCTTTAGCAGTATAGAGCAAAGAACCGGCACCAGCGTCAGCGTGAACAACAGCGCGCCCAGCAGCGCAAAACCGAGGGTCCAGGCTAAGGGCGAGAACATTTTACCTTCTACTTTCTGGAACGAGAAAATAGGGAGTAATGCCGTGATAATGATGAGTTTGGAGAAGAAAACGGCTTTCCCCAGATCGCCACCCGTTTTGCGAATCAGGCCTAGTTTCGACATGCGGTTGAATTTCGCCATGCCGTTTTTGTGGGCCAGATGATCTAACGTAACAAATATCCCCTCGACCATGACGACCGCGCCATCGATGATAATCCCGAAATCGACCGCGCCCATCGACAGTAGGTTAGCCGACATGCCCCGAAGTTTGAGACACATGAACGCAAAGAGCAGGGCCAACGGAATAATAATCGAGACAATGACCGTAGTACGCCAGTCGGCCATGAACAGAAACACGATCACCGTTACCAGCACGATACCTTCGGTAAGGTTGTGCAATACGGTTTTGGTACAGAACTCAATCAGGTTGTCGCGGTCGTAGAACGTAACCATCTTCACGTCCGACGGCAGTACACGGGTGTTTAATTCCTCGATTTTGTCTTTTACCCTCGCCAGAATTTCGCTCGGATTTTCACCTTTCCGCATCACAATGATGCCTTCTACTACGTCGTCGTTTTTATCGAGACCAACCTGGCCCACGCGCGGCAGGTTCGATTCAGCCACTTCCGCTACGTTCTTTACCAGCACCGGATTGCCACCCGCTTCCTCGATCAGGATGTTTTCGATATCCTGAATCGACGTGAGTAAGCCAAGGCCACGTACTACGTAAGCTTGTCCGTTCCGTTCAATCACATCGCCACCTACGTTGATATTGCTACGTGTAACGGCCTGATACACTTCCAGCGGGGTAATGTCGTATTTGGTCAGTTGGGTTGGATTAACCCGTAGCTCGTAAATCTTATCGCGTCCGCCAAAGGCTACGATGTCGGCCACGCCCGGCACGGCACGTAGTTGTCTGTCAATGACCCAATTCTGAAGCGTGAGCAGTTCGCGGCTGTCGCGTTGGGCGCTTTCGAGCGTATAGCGAAAAATTTCACCGGTTGGGCCATAAGGCGGCTGAATTTCCGGTTCGACACCATCGGGCAGTGATACGTTTCGAAGGAGGTTATTGACCTGTTGTCGGGCAAAGAAATCATCGACGTCATCATCAAAAATGATCTTCATCACCGACAGGCCGAACATGGTTGTGGAACGGACGTTACTCTTGCGTTGTACCGAATTCATCGCTACTTCAATCGGCACCGTAACGAACCGTTCCACCTCTTCGGCCGAACGTCCGTTCCATTGCGTTACCACAATAATCTGCGTATTCGTTACGTCCGGGAAAGCCTCCAGTGGCGTATTCAAATAGCTGTAAATACCGGCAAGCACAAGAGCACCCGTCATGAAAAAGACGAAGAAGCGATTCTTGAGCGAAAAGCCGACAATATTTCGAATGAGTTTGTTCATGGGAAAAAGGGTAAGGGCATGGGGGAGAGGGTTGGGGCGACATACAGAAAGACTCTTCTGCTCTTACCCCACACCCTTTACCCTCCGCCCTATGCTTAATTATTCAGTGCGTTGTAGACTAGCAACTGGTTTTTGGAAATGACTTTTTCGCCGGGTTTAACTCCCTGCCGTACATAAGCTATGCTACCCAATGATTTGAGCACATCAACTTCGCGGGTTTCGATATCGGAGCGATTTTTAAACACCATAACGTAGTGTTTCGACCTATCAAAAATGACTGAACCCGACGGCACAGTAGCCATTTTGCCGCCGTCTTCGTAACGTAGCGTAACCGTAGCGTGCATTTCAGGACGTAGTTTCATGCCCCGGTTGTTGAGTCGGATACGTACCGTCATAGCTTTAGTATTGGGATCGAGAACCGTATAAATCTTGTCGACTTTTCCGGCAAATAGTTCGTCGGGATAACTCAGCGTCTGAATCGAAGCGTCCATACCGATACGTACCCGGGCAATATCGCTTTCATTTACGTTAGCCAATACCCAGACTTCGCTTATTTGCCCGATGGTAAACAAATTGTCGGCGTTGTCGGAACGTAGCTGCATACCCCGGTTCACATTTTTCTCGATAACGTAGCCGTCGATAGGTGCTCTGACGGTATACATCGATGTTTTTCCGATGCCATAAATTCGGGACACCTCGGCCACGCGATTAGCCTCGGCCTGTGCTTTCTCAACTTCTTTCTGAGCCGCTACCACTTCCCGCTGCGACGTCAGTTTTGTTTCGAACAGGTCTTGAGCCACGCGCAGATTTTTCTCGGCCAGTAATAAATCAGACCGCGCCTGAATGCTTTGGCGTTCAATATCAGCCACTTCGCCCGAACGTAGTGACGCCAGCGTTTGCCCCTTTCGAACGTAATCGCCCAGCTCCACCTTTACGTCTTCTACGTTACCACCAACCAGCGGAAACACTTTGATTACGCGGTTTTCGTCGGCCATCACTTTCCCGACGAGTGTAAGTTCGCTACGTACGGGTTGCGTCGTTACGCTGTCGATTTTGATACGATGCATCATCGTATCCGACAGCATAAAAGCTTGTTGCTCTTCAGCAACTGGCTTTTTCCCACATGAACTCATGAGCGCTACGCAACCCATGAAGAATAAGAAATTGGTTTTCATTGTCGTACCGGCTAAGGTGTCCGGCTTTATAAATTTCGATTGATTAGAACGTAATATCTCTGAGCCGGACGTAGTGCCAGCACGGGTCAGTTATCGGAATAAATCTTCGCCGAGGAGGTAGTTCAATTCCTCGTAAGCACTGACGCGGTCGGCTTTCAGACGGTTGAGTTGGCTGACACTGTCGTTGTAGGCTTCAATCAGATCGACGAACTCGAGCAACGTAATATTACCTTTCTGAAAGTTGGTGACTACGCCCCGGTTCAATTGATCGAACTGTTCGGTAAACTGCTGCTCAACAGACTGAACCCGACGCTGAACTTCCCGTACTTTTTGGAGCGACGTAGCCACTTCGTTATTGACCTGATTGACTTTCTGTTGCTGCAACTGATTCTGGTAACCAATCTGGCTGCGAGATGCCCGAATAGCGCCCTGATTCCGGTTGAAAACTGGCAAGTCGGCAGATACCGTCAAACCAACGTAATTCTGAATGTAGCTACCCGCCTGATCGTAGGTGCCACCAACGCGTAAATCGGGTTTCGCCAACGCACGCTGAAGGTTGTAATTCAGTTCTGCCTGTTTAGTGAGCGATGCCGCTGCTTTCAGGTCGGGCCGATTTCGAATAGCCATTTGCTGAAGCGTATCTTCTGACTGAACCGGCAACCGATACTGCGCCAGCGTTTCGTCGCGAACCAATGGTACTACTGGCTGGTCAACGTTCAGAAGTGTTCGTAGTGCACGCTGATCATCGGCTAATTGAAACACGATAGTCGTGCGATCATTGCTGATCTGAAACAGTAACGCCTTGAGTCGCAGGAGTTCACGTAATGATACGTTGTTTCGGTTATACTGTATTTCATAAGCCGATACGGTGCTTTGAAGCGTAGTAAGTTGCTGATCGAATCGGGCCAGCGTTTTTTGCTGAAAATAAATGGAATAAAACCGGCTCCGAAGATCGAAGCGAAGTCCACGTAACAAATCAAGCACTTCGAATTGCGTAAGCCGGGTGGCTTCTGAAGCCAGTGCGATACGTTTGTTACGTTTGCCCGCTGTGTATAGTAGTTGCTCTATACCAACAATTTTCTGTCCCTGCCTGCCAACATCGAGCACACGGCGCGCTTCGGCGTTGTACGCACTCACTTCGAGATTAAGTGTAGGATTATCGTACAGACTAGCCTGCAATTCCTGCGCCTGACTGGCTTCGAGTCGAAACCGTTCGGCAATCAGAAGCAGGTTGTTTTTCAAAAACAGGCTGTCGGCCTGCTTTAGCGTTAAACGTAGCGAATCCTGTTGATTAGCATTTTGCCCAGAAGCAAAACGAGTACTCAGAACTAAAAAAACGAAAAAAATAAGCGACCGCATGGATTATGGAGTATACGGTGCAAAGTTCTGATGTACAACTTACAGGGGCATTAAAGATGACTTAAAGGAACTTTAGAAAAATATTAAAAATACCTTAGAAACGGTGACCAAAATAGGGTTTATATATAGTTAATTATCTGAAAATCAATTTGTTTAACATTTTTGCTGCCTATGAAATCTTGATTAAACGTGTGGCAGCGAAATCGTGAACGTACTACCTGTCCCTAGTTTACTGGCAACAGACAACGTGCCTTTGTGGAGTTCAATCAGTTTGGCCGATATAGATAAGCCGATACCAAAACCGTCGAAACCAATCGCATTCTGAGCCCGGTAAAAGGGTTCAAAAATACGCCGGGCATCTTCCTCTGTCATCCCAATTCCGTGGTCCTGAATATGGAGATGACACTGCCGGGTATCGGTGGCAATCTGAACGCGGGCCGTATGATCGGGCGAGTATTTACAGGCATTATCGAATAGATTCAGTAATACCTGTTTAAGTAATTCTTCGTTGCCATTGATTACTGTTTCGGTGTCGGTTTCGGGCATGTTCTGGTAATTGACGTCAATCCGATACGTTGGTTTGGCAGCCACCAATTCATCTTTCGCCGTAAAAACAACATCATCGATACGTACCGGGCGAAACGGTACGTGATTGCTCGTCTCCATTGTACGGGCCAGAAACAATAGGCTATTGGTGAGGTCGATAAGTCGGTCAGTATCTGACATCAGGTTTTTTAAAACTTCTTCATGTTCTGGCACGGTGAGGGGCTTTCGTAAACCAAGCTGAATCTCCGACTTCATAGCTGCCAGTGGTGTACGTAGTTCGTGCGATGCATGAGAAACAAAGCTGCGCTGCTGGTCGAAAGCCTGTCCCAACCGTTGCAATACCGTATTGAAATTGATAGCCAGCCGGGCAATTTCGTCCTGACGATTACCTTCATCAAGGCGTTTCTGGAGATTTTGAGCGGTAATGGTCGATACCTGCTGGTTGATTTGGCTGATAGGACGTAGCGATTGTCCGGCAAAGAAAATTCCGAGTCCGATTGTGATACTCAAACCAGCCACCAACCCCCAGCCTAGAGTTAATCGAAGATTATCGAGCTTACTTTTTCCGAATCGGTCGTAGGCCGATGCCAGCACAACCAAATCGCGGCCGTTATTTTTATACAATATGCCAACGAGTTCGTTATGGCCGCTAAATGCTTCAACATCTTCCCGTTTACGTACTTCATCGAGGAGTGTAGCCTGATAATGAATAACCTGATCGTCGACACTGGAATAAATCAGCCGATTCTTATCATCAAAAACGAGTACTTTTTCATCAATTAGCGCGGTGAGCGTATTGCGGTCAATGATTTTAAGCAGTTTCTGATCTACTTCTTTCACTTCAATCAGAAAACGCACCGTAGTAAGCGCTTTATTCTTGAGCCTATCGTAAAACTCTTCCCGGCGATACGTAGCCGAAACAATATAAATCAGCACCGAGAAAACCACCAGAATGGAAGCCACAATAAGCGAAAATTGAAGCGCAATACGATTACGAATGGTCATAAGGCAAAGGGCTTGGGGTAGAAGGTAGAGGGAGAAAGGCAGGAGGTAAATGCGAAGAAAACCCTATGCCCACGCTCTATGCTTCTTCTTTCAGTACATATCCGAGGCCGGGGCGGGTATGGATGAGTTTTGGCTCAAAATCGCGATCTACTTTTTTGCGGAGGTAGTTTATGTAGACTTCTACTACGTTCGTACCGGGATCAAAATTCAGATTCCAGACGGTTTCCGCAATATCAGCCTTAGAAAGTACCCGCCCTTTATTCCGGATCAGGTATTCGAGCAGGGCAAATTCTCGGGCTGTTAGATCAATCGGAGTGTTGTTTCGCTTGACCTCCTTGGTTGTAATGTTGATGGATAGATTAGCTACCTGCCAGATTTCTTCATCGCTGGAATCCTGAACCCGTGATGTACGCCGGAAGCAGGTAGCCACTCGCGCTACCAGTTCACGAAAATCGAATGGCTTTACCAGATAATCATCGGCACCGAGCGAGAGCCCTTCAACTTTATCTTCGATTTCGCCAAGCGCGGTGAGCATAATAATAGGCAACGTCGGTTTCTCCGCCCGAACGCTTCGACATACTTCAAAGCCACTCAGACCGGGGAGGTTAATATCCAGTATCAACAGATCAACACCTGGTTGCAGCGCCATCTGTCTACCATTTAATCCTTCATATACGACCTCGGTAGCATAGCCTTCTTCCTGGAGCCCCCGGCTTATATTCTGGGCAATACGTCTATCGTCTTCAATAATCAGAATTTTTTTCATAGAGAACGTGATACGTCGGTAGATTAGAACGATAGGAAGTAGTAGTTTATGGCCAACGTAGCGATTTGCTGTCATAAAAAACTCCCCTGCTACGTTACGTAACAGGGGAGCCTGATAATAGCCATCAAAGTAAGGCTTACTTCGTACCGTAACGCTTGCGGAACTTGTCCACACGGCCAGCAGTATCGAGCAGTACGTTCTTACCGGTATAGAAAGGGTGCGACTGCGAGCTAACTTCAATTTTAACGAGTGGGTAGGTGCTACCTTCGAACTCGATAGTGTCTTTTGTCTGAATTGTTGAGCGTGTCAGAAATTTATAATCGCTCGACAAATCGTGGAATACCACATCGCGGTAATCCGGGTGAATGCCCTTTTTCATAATCTAATGCGCTGTTTCTTGTCATCTTCTCGGTTTCCGACCGAAAAGGACTGCAAAGGTACGGCGTTTTCGAGGGATTGGCAAGACTTTTTGTTACTTCTTTTTGTGGCTGATTATGAACTCAGTAAATAGTCACCGTTAGCTAATATTGGCTTAATACTGACTTGCTTTCAGTCTGGTTTCTTGCTATTTTCGAAACGCATTTTATGCTCCCTGATAAAAGAGATTGCCCCGGTTATGATTCACTGGTTAGCTCAAAAAAAATTTCTTAGACTATTTCTAGAGGAGGAAATTAGTAAGTCATTCAGGATGATGGCTTAACAATTTTTTAACCTATCCTTTAGAATTGCATGTTTTGAGAATTGTCGAAAATAGCTGAACCTTCCGGGTTGCTTTTCCGTCTAAATCAATAGAACTTTAACACCTGTGTTCTGCTCCTGCACAAATTTCCGTTAGCTAACTTTAGGTTGATTAATGGGATCGATCTGGTCCGGGTATAATACATGTACTTAATAAAAGTTCATTTTGGGTATACTATTTTTTACGATATTCATCATTTTTCCATACATAACTAGCCCAAACTTATCATGTTCGTAATCAAACGTGATGGCCGTCGGGAGTCAGTCAAATTCGACAAAATCACCGCCCGCATCGAGAAATTGTGCTATGGTCTCGACCCTGCTTACGTTCAGCCTGTAGAAGTGGCTGTGAAGGTTGTTAGCGGTCTTTACGATGGCGTTAAAACAACTGAGCTCGACAACCTTGCTGCCGAAACAGCCGCATCGATGACCACCAAGCACCCGGATTACGCCATTCTGGCCGCCCGGATTGCCATTTCGAACCTGCACAAAGAAACGAACAAGTCGTTCTCTGGCACGATCAAAAAACTCTACCAGTACGAAGACCCAAAAACGGGCGAAAATGCATCGCTGATTTCACGGGAAGTGTATGAAGTAGTTCGTCATCATGCTGCTCTGCTCGATTCTACCATCATCTACGATCGGGATTACGGTTATGATTATTTTGGGTACAAAACCCTCGAAAAATCGTACCTGCTGAAATTGGACGGACGTATCGCCGAACGCCCACAACACATGCTGATGCGTGTAGCTGTTGGTATTCACCTCGACGATATTGATTCGGCTATTGAAACATATAACCTGCTGTCGGAGAAGTGGTTTACACATGCAACTCCTACGTTGTTCAACGCGGGTACGCCTAAACCTCAGATGTCGAGTTGTTTCCTGTTGACGATGCAGGATGACTCAATCGACGGTATTTATGATACGTTGAAGCAAACGGCTAAAATTTCTCAGTCGGCTGGTGGTATTGGGTTGAGCATTCACAATGTTCGGGCAACGGGTACCTATATTAAAGGAACGAACGGAACCTCGAACGGAATTGTGCCGATGCTACGTGTCTTCAATGATACGGCTCGCTACGTTGATCAGGGCGGTGGAAAGCGGAAAGGTTCGTTCGCGATTTATCTGGAGCCCTGGCACGCCGATGTTTTCGAATTCCTTGATCTGAAAAAGAACTCAGGCAAAGAAGAAGTACGGGCCCGTGACCTGTTTTTCGCTCTCTGGACTCCTGACCTGTTCATGAAACGGGTTGAAGCGGATGATGTCTGGTCGCTATTCTGCCCACACGAGTGTCCCGGTCTGGCCGATTGTTATGGCGAAGAGTTTGAAGCATTATATGAGCGTTACGAGCGTGAAGGCAGAGCCCGTCGGACGGTGAAAGCGCAGGAGTTGTGGTTCAAGATTCTGGAATCACAAACCGAAACAGGTACGCCATATATGCTGTATAAAGACGCTGCTAATAAAAAGTCGAACCAGAAAAATCTGGGTACGATTAAGTCGTCGA
Source organism: Spirosoma daeguense (assembly GCF_054776875.1). Lineage (NCBI taxonomy): Bacteria > Pseudomonadati > Bacteroidota > Cytophagia > Cytophagales > Cytophagaceae > Spirosoma > Spirosoma daeguense. The sequence continues at coordinate 620,920 of NZ_BAAHBF010000004.1, read as the reverse complement.
ACCTGTGTACCGAAATCATCGAGTATACGGCTCCTGACGAGGTAGCAGTTTGTAATCTGGCGTCGATTGCATTGCCGAAGTTTATCAAACGCGATCCGGACGGTATCATGCGTTTCGATCACCAGAAATTGTTTGAGATTACGAAGGTCGCTACCCGTAACCTGAATAAAATCATTGACCTCAACTATTATCCGGTAGAAGAAGCTCGTCGCTCAAACATGCGCCACCGGCCAATTGGATTGGGTGTGCAAGGTTTGGCGGATGCGTTCATCATGCTACGTATGCCGTTTGAATCGGACGAAGCACGTCGCCTGAACGAAGATATTTTTGAGACGATCTACTTCGGTTCGATGACGGCGTCGATGGAATTGGCGAAACAGGAAGGTCCTTACGAAACCTGGAAAGGCTCACCAATTTCAGAAGGTGTTTTCCAGTTCGATATGTGGGGCCGCGACGGCGTACCGGTTACGCCGAAATCGAATCGCTGGGATTGGGAATCGCTACGTAAGGACGTAGTAGAACATGGCGTTCGGAATTCGCTGTTGCTAGCGCCAATGCCAACGGCATCGACCTCGCAGATTCTGGGTAACAACGAATGTTTCGAGCCATACACGAGCAACATCTACACACGTCGCGTACTGTCGGGCGAATTTGTAGTGGTGAACAAACACTTGCTCAAAGATCTTGTGAAATTGGGTCTGTGGAACGATGCGATGAAGAACAATCTGATTCTGGCGAACGGTTCGGTTCAACAGATTCCGAATATTCCGCAAAATATCAAAGACCTCTATAAAACGGTTTGGGAGATCAAGCAGAAGCATATCATCGATATGGCTGCTGACCGGGGAGCCTACATTTGTCAGTCGCAATCGCTGAATATTCACATTCAGGATTCGAACTTTGGTAAACTGACCTCAATGCACTTCTATGCTTGGAAAGCGGGCCTGAAAACAGGTATGTATTACCTGCGTACAAAAGCTGCTACCGATGCTGTGAAGTTCACCGTAGTTCAGCCACAGGCCGAGCCGCAACTGGAACCAGCCATGGCCGAAACAGCACCGATCGAAAAGCCGCTCGATTACGCACAATACGCGAAAGAGCACGCAACGAACGTAGCGCCAGCGCCTGTACCAATGGTAACTGATCTCGAACAGCAATATGCAGCAATGACCTGCTCGCTCGATGATCCGGAAGGATGCGAGATGTGCGGTTCATAAGCTAGTTTCTTATTAAGAATACAAAACAAAACTCCCGGCTGTGGCAACATGGTCGGGAGTTTTGTTTTCTGTCAAGGTAGGCTAATTAGTCTTCAGTAATATTGTGGTTAGATTATTCGGATAAATAAACGATACCCGTTGCGTTTGTAAACGTCTTAGTATCTGGGGCACAACTAGCTCCTGATAATCTTAAAGCATATAGTTAAATCACGTAGCATTTATGCGATTGCACAGCGTATTACTTCTTCTTCTTTTGGCCGGGTTTGCCTCGTCATGTATGTATGGTTCATATCCATCTGGCTACCCATCGGGAGGGCAACAGACTCCCGGCAATACGTATCCAGGTTCCAGCGGACAGACTGGCAGTAGTCGGTCTGCGGATAACGGTATAACAGTAAATAGTATTCAACTAACTCAGGATTACACAATTCTGAAACTGACTTACACAGATACTAATCAGCCTAGTTATGACAAGAATGGCAGATCTGTACCGACAGGTACCGTTGGTTTCGACCCAAATGGTTATCTGGTGGCGGCCAACGGAGCAAGGATATTTAAATTTTTACGGGTGGAAGGTATTCCGGAGAAGCGAGAGCGTATTGATCCAAATACCCGACAAAAGGTGCTTGTTGGCAGAAACACGTTTGCTGGTGACCAGCTAACGTTTAGTCTGTACTTTGAACGATTAGACAAGGGACTCGAAGACTTTGATCTATTTGAATGCACCAGCGATCAGTACATCTGCTGGAACATTTACAATATGCACGTTAGTAATCCGGCAGATGCAGTTATATACAGTCCTCCTACATCTCCAGCACCAACCCCTGTGCCTAATTTGCCAAAAAAGAATCCTAATCTGCCGCCTGCTCCATCGGGCAATTCTGGTGGGGAAATGGAAACACCTAAACCTAAGCCAGCACCATTACCCACGCTTATTAATGTATCAGGTATTGTGAGCGATGCCAAAAACAAACGTCCAATTACCGCTACGATTCAATACCAGTTTTCAGCCAGCAAACAAGCGGTCGATTCTGTACAAAGTTTTGCTTCTAACGGCGCTTATAAAATGAGTTTGCAGAAAGGACAGGTGTACACCTATATAGCATCGGCGCGGGGCTATCAGTCGGTCAGTGGGGTACTTGATTTGAGTAAGGTAGCAGGAGGGCAGAAAATTAGTCGCGATATTCCATTGACTCCTTTGGCTGTGGGTGATAAGGTGACTCTGAAAAATATATATTTTGAAATGTCGAAATCCGATTTGTTATCAGCTTCTTATGCCGAACTAGACAAATTAGAAACCATGATGACAGATAATCCTGATATGGTGATTCGGCTCGAGGGGCATACCGATATTATTGGCGATCATGACAAAAATCTTCAACTTTCTAAAGATCGAGTAGTGGCCTGTCAGCGGTATCTGGTTCAGAAAGGAATCGATATAGACCGAATTCAAACCATTGGTTATGGCGACACCCGCCCCATTCTGACTAAAGGCACTGACGAAGACCGTAAAGTAAATCGCCGGGTTGAATTTGTTATATTGAAAATTTGATCGAAAAAAATACGATCTATGGCATGAATCCACTTGCATTCTCAAAAGTTGCCCTACCTGACTTTTGAGAATGCAAGTACTTTTTTTAGGGTAAATTCAGCCGAGCGCCGGTTAGTAGAGAAAGTCGGCCACCGTTCAGATAGGTGAGTTTCGTTGCCCGAACCGTGATTCCCGTTGGCACAGTGATCCAATGTCCTATCCGTACCTGATCGGTGGCTATAGGAACGCGGTTACATGACCAGGTGCTGGGACTATTCCAGTTGCCATTCTGAACAGTTGTCATAACCGTACAAGGTGGGGATTGTATCCACAAGGCGTAATCTTCTACTTGCCCAGCCCCAAATTGTTCGCTGCCCATAATGGCGCATGAATTGTTCGATGAGCCGGGACTATCGGCCATTACCCGAATTCGTAGTAGCCTGTTAGCTGTGGCAGATTGAGGAATGGTTATTACCGCCGTTGCTCTGTTTGCTGAACTCGTTAATACCTGTTCTCCAGAATCGGTAAATTGCCCATTACCGTTATAATCAATCCAGACTCGTAGTCGGTGACTGTTGTCAGCCGAGCCTTTCAGAGACATTGTATAGCTGCTCCCTGCCGTAACGGTTGTTTGACTAACGCATGATAGATCAATGTAGTTATACCCATCGTTGCTGGATGTAGATGACTGATTATCAATCGTATTGAAGCGAAAGTTTTCAATACCGTAATAAACATTTTGCCCGCCCGTTACCGACACAGAGCAGGAGGCAACAGGACTCGCTCCAGGACAACCAGCACTAGTAGGGTCAATAGCTACGACCGTATAGGAATAGGGCGACTGTGTTACGCCATTTCGAACTACGTCTGATACTGTTACTCGAAACCATTTATCAGCAGAACCGTTCCAGGCCAGATTTACATCGGGATTATCAAGATCCCAAACGAGCGTATTGTCGCCAGCACCACTTGTAGCAGGGTGGGTCGTGAGAGCAAGTGAAGTTCCTGATTGATCCTGAACTGTTACCGAAGCCGATGAGAAATCGGCCGCCGGAATACTAAACGACCAGCGTGGTGGAATCAGGGTTCGGGGAACATAACCAGCCGGAGGAAAGGCAACGTATTGAGGTACATAAGCGGGAGTCACGAATGTGTTGAAAACCCAAAGAATGTCACTAAATCCATAAAGAGGGTTAGCCGCTCGGGCGCTTCCGTGTCCAAAACTAGCTGCACGTGAATACAGAATCCACCGCCGATGTCCAACGTCCGTATTATTACTGCCATCATCATCAATAAACTGTTTGACAGACTGACTGGAATGACTACCCAGGGCTATATTGGAATTTGCAGCTCCAGTATAGCCCTGAGGAGTGTAGCAGAGCCAGTTAGAAGGAGGGTAGTGGCTTAAATTATTGTTTGCTCCCATGATCAGAGCTGCCGCCTGTGTCTCTGTATTCCGACTCGGGTCGAATGTCATGTTATCGGGCAAACCAACCATCCGGCGATAGTAATTAATCCGCTGAATGGTGCGATCCTGAGCCAATTGCGAAATACTACCCGGCAAACAAGTCGCCAGAGAGCCAGTCCAGTTTAGCTGCAAATCGCTAACTGTAGAACCAAGAAAATTCTGGTAATAATCGGCAATAACATCGGCACGGTTCCAGGGATCTATCAGTAACGTAGCAGGCCCAACTGATTGATATACTGAAGAATCTTTGCTGATTTTGGAATATTGTGGAGCTTCATTTAGCGTATCAAGCGGGGCTTGTTGAGCAATAGCTTGTAGCGGTATAAGCAGGCTAGTAAAAATGCACCATCGAATGAGGTGAACAGTAAAAGATTTATACATAAGTTGAGATTTATACTTTATGTTAAAGTTACTGTTTTATTTAATATTTTATAAATAGTAACTTTTTTTGGTAATGAGTTGCTATAATTGCTTCCGATACGAGCGTAATAGAGTACAATCTGATTGGATAATTTATAAAGCTGAATCAAGCTTAACTATTGGGTCGTCTGCTTAAGATTAGCCTGGATATGACTGCCAAAGTGTTTCTCTAACTGACGTAAGAGCTTTCATACTACGTTATGAATCAGTTTATTACTTGGTCAGAAAATATACAGTGGCCATATCTCCACTAACATAAAGTAAAGAATTGGCAAGCTATTTGATACAGGTATTTTACTTAGCCTCTTGTTAATTAGTTGACCATGAATATTCTTAAAAAGATAGTTTATGTTTACCTGTATATAAATCTAACTGTTTCTGGCAAAGTCCATGCTCAATTGGTTGGAAGGCAAACCTCGCACGTAGCTACAGCGTGGGCAGATATGACTATTCAGGTTATGACTGCTGCACCCAAGAATACGCCAACCTATGGCTCAAGAGCACTAGGTTATTTAGGGCTCACCATGTATGAAAGTGTTGTTTGGGGAAATACTAAATACCGTTCAATTGCAACAACCTTATGTGATACACTTTGCTTGCCACAACCAGATAATAAGCAAACGTATTGTTGGGAGCTTGCCTTAAATTCGAGTCAGGCATACTTGATAAAACAGCTATATGGTTATACCAACAGAGCAAAAGGAGTAGACTCATTGGCCAATGCCATTCATGAACAATATGCGGCTAAAATTCCGAAGGACGTAGTGGCGCGGTCGGAGACATTTGGAGAAGAGATCGCCAAAGCGATTTACAACTGGTCGAAAAGTGATGGCGGACATGAAGGGTATAAACGCAATTTCCCCGAATATTATAGTTACCCGAAAGGAAAAGGTTTATGGGTACCCCCAGCTATGGGGCAATCGGCAAGTAGAATACCGCTTCACCCTATGTGGGGTGCCAACCGAACATTTGTGCAGCGGAATGGGCAATTGCCTCTCCCCGAACCTATGTCTTATTCGGTTGATTCATCCAGCGCTTATTACAAAGGCTATAAAGAAGTATATGATTACCAGAAAGGCATAAGTCTGGCCGATCGAAATATTGTATTCTGGTGGGGCGACGATCCTTCCGAAACATGCTCTCCTCCCGGTCACTCCTATAACCTAGGTACAATTGCAATCAAAAAAAATAAAGCGAATCTGACCTTAGCTGCACAAACCTATTGTCGTATCGGTATGGCTGTTGCCGATGCATTTGTGCTGTGCTGGAGAGCCAAATTCGCTCATAATGTAGAACGTCCTTCCAGCTACGTTATGTCGCGGCTGGATACGGCACGTAACAATCCTTATAATTTATGGATATCCGTATTTCTAGAGCCGCCTTTCCCTGCATTTTATTCTGGACATGCCACACAATCGGCTGCCACGGCTACCGTACTCACGGATCTATATGGCAACAAATTCTCGTTTATCGACGATACACATAAAGGCCGTCAGGGCGGGTATGCCTATGATCATCATTATTATAAAGTAGACTATAAGCCTCGCCATTATACATCATTCTGGGAAGCGGCAAAAGAATGTGCAGAATCACGACTGATGGGTGGCATCCATACCCGACATGATAACGACGTTGGTTTGGCGGAAGGAGCTAAAGTAGGGTATAACATCAACACACTACGTTGGAAATAGCTTTTCAAATCGTCATTTTTGATACGTATATCATACATATCAAAAATGACGATTTGTACGAATAAAATAGATCAATTCACGTCCTTCCCCTGACCTAATTGCCCAAGTAATCGCTCTACGTTAGCTTTATTATTGGCGTCAGGTGCTGAAGCCAGTGCTTTCTTTCCCCAATCGGTAGCTGTTTTATAATCGCCAATGGCCGAATAGGCGCGCATCAGGCCCATATTGGTCATAAAAACGTTAGGATACTTTTTCGCATAATCCTGAAAAAATGCCAGTGCTTCTTTACCTTTTTTCTGCGTAATCAGTTGACGGCCGTATAAATAACCCTGCTGCATAGTTGCCATTGGTAAGGCTTCTTTCATGAGCGCATCGGCTTCAGAACCACGGTTCAGCAAAGTCAACAACCGCGCTTTGGTTTGTAACGTACTGAAATTCTTTTCGCCTACAAACTGACCGTTAATGGCATAGTCGGCCCAACGTAACCCTTCTTCCAGATTTGTTTTATGGTCGGCCGCATACGTAGCGGCCTGTTGATACGCATCCCAACGAAATCCTTTTTCACTACGTAGTTCATTACGTAACGAAGCAAGTTGTGTCTGCACCAGATTAACCGAAACAGTAAAGGGGATGGTCCATTTTTCCCACGATAGCGCAATGACAGACGAACTGTCGGTTTCGTTTATAAATTCGTATTTGAGTCGCTCGACCGACGGCTGATTTTTGACCGGCTTTACCAAAACACGTAGCGCATCTTCCTTAGGATCATAGAAATAGCTTCCCCACGACGTAGCGTTTTTTGAAAAAATTACCGTTACGTCATTTTCCTGAACCCCCATCATCAACCCATACGTACCAGCCGCCAATGGTTTCCCCTCAACGTTGACATCAGTGCTAAACGTAATGGTCGTGTTCTCATTGGCACCGGCCCGCCAGGGCGATTCTTTACTGGAGCCAAAGCCTAAATCTTTGAAACCATAATGCACCAGTTCGCCCCAGACTTTGCCATCTCGCCCTTTCACGGCAGGGCGGTCGTAATGAATCGTTACGTCGGTGATACCGATCCGTTCAGATACCGATGCTTTTTTGTTGCCGCCATCGGCCGGGAACGTAAGTTGAGCAACAGCCGAAAATGAAGTCAGAAACAGGCACGTAGCGCCAAGCAGTAGGTTAATTTTTTTCATGATAGTTTGTCTGTAAAGATTGGTAGGAGAATTTTTGAATAGCTCCCAAAGTACTGACTTACAGCCTGAGCAGACAAGGCGAACTGTATATACGGTCTTTTTTGTTGACAGAGAGAACGGACTTCGCTGGTGTTGAGAAACTAGCCGGAATTTGACCGACAATTCGGTTACTGCTTAAAATCAGGGATTGATAGATACCTTCTTACTTCCGACAACAGTCAATTCCGTATCTTTGCACTTATTTTTTACCGGCCAGACCGCTGCTGATTGTAAAACAGAGCTTTTAGGGCCGTTTGATCCTCTCAGGCGTGAAGTATCAGCAATATGAATCCCTCGATTACGCGAAGATCGCGACCGAGGTGTTGACCTACTGGAATCAGAATCAGGTATTTGAGCAATCCGTCGCCATCCGCGAAGGACGCCCCAGTTTTACGTTCTACGAAGGGCCGCCATCGGCCAACGGAGCGCCGGGTATTCACCACGTAATGGCCCGAACAATAAAGGATATTTTTTGCCGGTATAAAACGCTACGTGGCTTTCAGGTAGAACGGAAAGGCGGATGGGATACACACGGCCTTCCCATTGAATTGCAGGTTGAGAAAGAACTCGGCATCACCAAAGACGACATCGGTAAGCCTGAGTCGAAAGGCGGCATCAGTGTGGAAGAATACAACCGCAAATGCCGCGAAACGGTAATGCGGTTTACCGACCAATGGAACGACCTGACCCAGAAAATGGGCTACTGGGTCGATCTCGATAACCCGTATATTACCTATAAAAACGAGTTTATTGAATCGGTATGGTGGCTGCTTAAGCAACTCTACGACAAGAATTTACTCTACAAAGGCTACACAATTCAGCCGTATTCACCGAAAGCGGGAACGGGTCTGAGTTCGCATGAGCTGAACATGCCCGGTACGTATAAAGACGTGCGCGATACCACAATCGTGGCACAGTTTAAAGTGAAGCCAACCGGCAAATCAGGATTCCTGTTTTTTGATTCGGCCGATGCGGATGTATATGTTCTGGCCTGGACAACTACGCCCTGGACGTTACCTGCTAACTCGGCGCTTACGGTTGGAAAAGACATTGACTACGTACTGGTTAAAACTTTCAACCCGTACACGTTTGAGGCAATTCATGTAGTACTGGCAAAGGCATTAGTTAGCCGGTGGTTCAATGAAAAAGGCCATCAGACTGATGTGAAAAGCCCTTCGTTCGATGCGTATCTGCCTAACGATAAAGTGATTCCGTGGGCGGTTGTTTCCGAATTTAAGGGAGCACACCTCGAAGGAATCGAGTATGAGCAACTAATGCCCTACGTAACACCAGAACAGCCAGCTTTCCGGGTTATTCTTGGCGATTTCGTAACAACCGAAGATGGTACGGGCGTAGTACACACGTCACCAACGTTCGGTGCTGACGACTTCCGCGTAGCGCAGGCTGCTGGTATTCCACCTATCATGGTGAAAGATGAAACTGGAAAAGACGTACCGATTGTGGATAAGCACGGTCAGTTTGTCGCCGAAATCACGGATTTTGCCGGACGCTACGTTAAAGAAGAATATTATTCGGACGAAGAACGCGACGCGCCTGATTTTAAACCGACTGATGTGCTGATCGCCATCAAATTGAAGGAAGAAAATAAAGCGTTTCGGGTCGAGAAATATGAACACCCGTACCCACACTGCTGGCGTACCGATAAACCGATTTTGTACTATCCGCTCGATAGCTGGTTTATCCGCACAACAGCGGCTAAAGATCGGCTGGTTGAACTGAACAAGACCATCAACTGGCAACCCGAAAGCACCGGAACCGGTCGTTTCGGCAACTGGCTCGAAAATCTGGTCGACTGGAACCTGAGCCGTAGCCGTTTCTGGGGAACTCCGCTACCAATATGGCGTAGTGAATCGGGCGAGGAAGTTTGTATTGGTTCGGTAGAGGAGCTTCTATCAAGGAGCGAAAGAGCGAAAGAGCGAATGAGTGAATGGGTGGCTCAGGGTAAAACCGAATATCAGCCATACATCGACAAAAACAATTCATTCATTCAATCATTCAATCAATCAACATTCGATCTGCACCGGCCGTATGTCGATGAGGTTTATTTCGTTTCGGACAGTGGTAAAGTGATGCAGCGCGAATCGGATCTAATCGACGTTTGGTTCGATTCGGGCGCAATGCCGTATGCGCAGTGGCATTATCCGTTCGAGAATAAAGACGTTTTCCAGAAATCATTTCCGGCTGATTTTATTTCGGAAGGCGTCGACCAGACGCGCGGCTGGTTCTTTACACTCCACGCCATTGCGGGTATGCTCTTCGATTCGGTTGCGTTTAAGAACGTAGTGTCGACGGGGCTGGTGCTTGATAAAAACGGCAATAAAATGTCGAAGCGGTTGGGCAACGCCGTTGATCCATTTGCTACGTTGGCAAAGTATGGCCCCGATGCTACGCGCTGGTACATGATCACGAACGCGGAACCCTGGGATAACCTGAAATTCAACATCGATGGTATTGGCGAGGTGCAACGGAGACTGTTCGGTACGTTGTCGAACACCTATAATTTCTTCGCGCTCTACGCCAATCTGGACGCGTTCTCGTTTGCCGGACGTAGCGTTCCGGTATCTGAACGGTCGGAACTTGATCGTTGGATTATCTCGAAACTGCAATCGCTGATTCTGGAAGTACAAAGCCAGTTCGATAGCTATAATCCGACCAAGGCTGGACGTGCTGTTCAGGATTTCGTGAACGATCACCTCTCGAACTGGTACGTCCGGCTATCGCGTCGGCGTTTCTGGACCGGGGTCGCGTCCGACGGCGAGATGACTGTTGATAAACAGGCGGCTTATGAAACTCTGCACGAGTGTCTGACTACGGTAGCACAACTTATATCGCCAATTGCGCCGTTCTACGCCGATTGGCTCTATCGGAATCTGACAGAAGGTGCTACGTCGGTTCATTTGACAGATTTCCCGGTAGCTGACCAGATGCTGATCAATACCGAACTGGAGCAGTCGATGGATGGTGCACAAGGAGTTTCGTCGCTGGTTCACTCGTTGCGGAAAGGGCATAAACTCAAAGTACGTCAGCCGTTGAGCCGAGTATTGATTCCGGTTCTGAACGCCGATACACGTCGGCAACTGGCGCACGTAGCACCGATTATTATGTCGGAAGTAAACGTAAAAGCAGTTGAGTTTGTCGATGATGCCAGCGGTATTCTGAAAAAGCGGGTTAAACCAAACTTTAAAGCACTCGGCCCGAAATTCGGCAAGCAGATGAAAGACGTAGCAGCCGCCATTACGTCGATGAACGATCAGCAACTTCGCGAACTGGAAGCCAATGATTATCTTAAGCTTGGTGACTACGAATTGCGTCTGGCCGATGTTGAAATCCAAACTGAAGACATTCCCGGCTGGCTGGTTGCGAGCGAAGGCGGCCTGACCGTAGCGCTCGACGTAACGGTAACCGACGAGCTACGTAGTGAAGGTATCGCCCGCGATTTTGTGAACCGGGTTCAGAACCTGCGTAAAGACCGCAATTTTGCTGTAACTGACAAGATCAACATTCAGCTCGAACGTAACGACGACGTACTGGCAACGGCCATCGAAGCCAACCGCGATTACATCAGTCAGGAAGTTCAGGCGGTTTCTCTTGAGCTTGTACCAACGTTGAACGGCTCTGCCGAATCGCCGAGCCATGCCGAGATTGAAATGGATGAATTTCAGTTACGTATCAAGGTCGAACGAGTATAACTTAACATACGTTACGTTCTTTTTTTAGCACGTAGTAAGGCGTCTTCAGCTATCTGAGGACGCCTTTTTTGTTGCTATATAATCCTTTTACTGTCAGCGGTTTAGTTAAATCATTTTGATAAGTTGTGCAACGGCATGAATGTTGCACATATCTGATTAATTCCTGTAGAGATTATCCCTGATTACCCTGCGTGTATAGCTGCGTCGCACAAAAGCACGCAAGGGTTTATGGTATTGGGTGGGGACAACTGCTACGTTCACTTTAATCTTGTACAACTTTGATTGACTATTTACGCACTTCTTTGCACTCATTTGTCAATAATTATCAGGCCATAATGTGGCGGTTGCGTGAGTGCCAGCTCAACGATGAGCAATTAGGTATTTCTATTGGCCTGAGCGGGAACGCGATTCGGAATCGGCGCGCCAAGCCCGACCTGTGGAAACTATCAGACGTTGAACGGCTGGCCGCTCTTTTTGCCATGCCTGCCACCGCAAGTATTCAGCTAAGTCAGGTTCTGGATGGTATGCCTTCTCGGATGAAAAACCTGCCGGCCGAAGAACGGCGACGTATTGAGCGTTTGCTTTTGCTGAAAACAAATCAGGTAGAAACGTATAATAAAAACGACTGGCCAGTCCGATATCTGCTTAGGATGCATCGTTCGTTGCTGACAATGAGCCGATAAGACTATAGAGCTTGTATAGGATGTTCGCGTTGGCGGGTGTATTTTTACGATAACTCCATAACATCGTATGAAATTCACCCGCTTTCCCATTCTTGTATGGCTAATCTTACTGTGTCGAATTGCCTTTGCGCAGGAACCTAAAATCACAAGAGGGCCCTACTTGCAGGTACTTACACCAACCTCGGTTGTGGTTCGCTGGCAAACCGACCAGCCTACTACGGGTCGAATTTGGTATGGATTACAGGCGAATCAACTTACGAGTAACCTCGCTGAAACCCAGCCCAGCACTGAACATAATTTAACCCTTACCGGATTACAGCCGTCAACTCGCTACGTATACGCGGTTGGGTACGGTGATAAACAGCTCGGAGCTGGCCCTGATTACTACGTTAAAACGGCCCCTGTTCCCGGCGATAAACGACCGATTCGTTTCTGGGCACTGGGCGATTTTGGCGCTGGTAACGACAATCAAAAGGCAGTTTATAAGGCATATCTGGATGCCACCGTCAACAAACCCGCCGATTTGTGGGTTTGGCTGGGCGATAATGCCTATTGCTGCGGTACAGAAGAAGAGTACAATAAGTACGTATTTTCGGCTTACCCAGCCACCCTGCCCAATCTACCTGTTTTCATGACGCCCGGTAATCATGACTATGCCGATGGCGAGGTGAACTTTAATTTACCGTATTATAATCTGTTTTCATTTCCGCAGAAAGGCGAAGCGGGTGGTGTTCCATCTGGATCGAAGTCTTATTTTTCTGCTGATTATGGTTCCGTTCATCTGATTTCGCTCGATTCACAGGGGCGGCAAGAAGGGCAGTTTCGGCTCTACGATACTACTACTACGCAGGTGCAATGGCTCAAACGGGATCTGGCTGCGAATAAACTTCCGTGGACAATTGTCATTTTTCACCATCCGCCGTATAGCAAAGGTGGTCGTAACTCAGATACCGAAGAGGCTATGCGGCTCATCCGGGAAAATCTGACGCCAATTCTGGAACGCTACGGTGTTGACCTGGTTCTGAGCGGGCATAGTCATGGTTATGAGCGAACGTATCGCATGAAAGGGCATCGTGGGTTGGCCAACACGTATAATAAAAACGCCTACGTAGTAGAAAATACAACCGCCCGTTACGATGGTTCGCCGAATTCATGCCCAATTCTGACCAAAGGAGAGGGAACTGTCTACGTAGTGAATGGCTCGGGTGGGCAGCTTGGTGGGCAGGCCGCCGATTATCCACATCCTGCCATGTTATATTATAACAATGTAATTGGTGGTTCCATGCTAATCGATGTGGTCGAAAATCGGCTGGATGCGCAATTTCTGACCAGCGATGGCGCTATTCGGGATCGGTTCACCATCATGAAAGATGTACAAAAAACGAGAGCACTGACCGCCGAATATGGCGATACGCTTCAGTTGACAGCCTCCTGGCTGGGCGATTACCAATGGCCGGGCGGGCAAAAAGATCGTTCGTTCCGCTACGTTGCTGATAAAGCAGGTGCTTTTCCGCTTGCAGTTTCCGACGGACGTCAATGTTTAACCGATCAATTTAACGTAACGGTACTACCGCAACCACGCTTAACAACCAAAACATCTGGTAATACGTCGGTTTGTCCAGGAAACGTGATTACAGTTACCGCAACACCCGAAAACACAACCAAAGCGGCTGGCTGGCAATACGACATACTTCTTTCGGATGCGTCGGGAAATTTTGCAACGGAGCGGATAGTGGGTTCAGGATCACTTGCTACGTTAAAAGCTACCATTCCAACCAACGTAGTGGCTGGGTCCGGTTATCGCTTGCGTGTTCGGCCAAAGGGCGTTATGTATGCCGAGTTGGTGCCCAGTGATGGATTTGCCATCAAGACTGGCCCGTCTGCTACGTTAGCTGGTCCTGCAACGGTCTTGCAAGGGCAGCCTGCTTCGCTTACCGTTACTCTCACTGGAGATGGCCCCTGGAGCGGAACGTTGTCGAACGGATCAGCATTTTCGGCGGTGAGCAGTCCGGCCGTTATTCCGATTCAGGTTACGGGCAACGTATCCTATTCGATTGCAAGCGTAGAAAATTCGTGTGGTAAGGGAACAGGTTCCGGGCAGGTTTCTATCAATTATCTGTTGCCAAAAGTGACGGCGAAAGTGGCGGTTTCAGTTTGTGCAGGACGTAGTTTCTCCGTTGCCGCTGTTGCTGAAAATGCGTATCAGCCCGAAAACTGGCAGTATGACGTACTTCTTTCGGATGCGTCGGGTAATTTCTCCAGCGATAATATTGTTGGCGCAGGGACCAGCAATGCGCTTAATGCAACAATCCCTGCCAATATACCAGCTGGTGCTACGTATCGGTTACGGGTTCGTCCGCGCGGCATTCCGAATACGCAATTGGTGTCTAGCGATGTGTTTTCGGTAAAACCACTCCCTACTGCTACGTTAAGTGGTTCTACGTCGGTTCTTCAGGGGCAGCCGGCCTCGCTTTCGCTGTCATTTACGGGCGATGCTCCCTGGCAGGGAAATCTATCAGATGGCACTACGTTTATGAGCAGCGTAACACCAACTGACCTGCGTGTACGCCCAAACTTGACAACAACATATTCGGTTGCTTCGGTAGAGAACGGTTGCGGTAGGGGAAGTGCTACTGGACAGGCTGTTATCACGGTTTTGATTCCTACCGAAGCAGAAAAATTTGCCGGTGGTCAGTTATGGATTTACCCGAATCCTACCCACGACGTAGTACGTGTTGAGCTAACCATTACGCAGAAAAAAGACGTAACACTACATCTGCATGACTTACAAGGACGCTCCGTTTTTCAGAAACCATTTGGTGCTGTTACGTCATTGACCGAATCGATACGGATGCCAGATACGAATGGAACCTATCTACTCACAATACAGGTGGGGCAAGAAATGCTGACTCGTAAAATCGTGAAGCAGTAGAGTGATAAACTGCTACGTATAAATAGCCACACTAAAAACGAGAACGAATGCGTTGGATGGTATTGCTGGTGATTGCTTTATTGGGAATGAGCAGAATTGGCTTTTCGCAGGTTTCGGACGATTGGAATCTTGAAAAAGAGAAGGATGGAATTCGCGTTTACTCTCGTAATTTAACGGGTAATCGCCTGAAAGAGCTACGGGTGCAATGTACGTTTCAGGGCACACTGTCTGCTTTGGTGGCCATGCTTTCGGATGTTGAGAACTATCCGAAGCTAATGTATAAGACCAAAACCTCCCGGCTATTACGGCGCATTAGTGAGACGGAAATGTACTACTATATTGAAACGGAGCTTCCCTGGCCGGTCGAGAATCGGGATATGAATGTTCATTTACTGTTCACGCAAGACCCGGATACACGTGCGTTGCGCGTTCAAATCAACAAAACGGCCGATGAAGTACCGCCCCAGCCTCACATTGTTCGAGTTGCTGATTGGTTGGCCGTTTGGGAGGTGCAGCCACAGCCAAACCAGCAATTACAAATCGATTATCATTGTCGGGTCAATCCCGGAGGGAGCCTCCCTGTCTGGCTTGTTAATCTAACGGCCACTACTGGTCCTTATGAGTCGTTTAAATTACTGAGAAAAACGATTCGAAATTCTCAATATCAAGGGCGTAAATTTAAATTTCTTATGGAGTAACAGTCCATTTACTTTATAAACGCCGTTTCGGTTGGAAGCTGTTTTAACCGGGTTTAGCCGTAGTTTGCCCTTATTCAGGTAAACAAATTCGTCTGCTTACTTAGCCACCTTTTACATTCGATTCTAGTTTGAAATCCTAAGTCAGAAGATGTCATTGGGATATTAATATGGCTAAAATCGTTTTGTAAAGATGACTAAAGTGTTTGCCTTTTTATGCCTGAACAGATTAAAACCTGTATTCAGACTCTTAGCGGTGGTAGCATTGATCGCTTGTTTACCTGGCATCGCTTCCGCACAACGTAAGAAAATACTAATCGTCTCTACGAATGTGGACTCACTTCAGAACGATTCGAATGGGACTTTTTTGATGGAAATAGCTTACCCACTAGCCGTTTTCAATAAACTTGGATTTGATGTAGATGTGGTAACACCCAAAGGTGGTAAAGCCGCTATTTATCACCGAGGGGCGCTGTCAGATAGCCTGGCCGGTATACAACGGAGTGAACTATTTATCCAGAAAACGTCCCATACACTTGCTCCTTATCAAGTACAGGCATTGAGTTATGTGGGTATATTTTATCCCGGAGGAGGTGGACAGTTTTATGATGTGGTTCATACTGACCATATAGCACAAATTGCGGCTACTATCTTTGAAAACGGTGGGGTAGTAGGTGCGGCAGGTCATGGGGCCGTATCGTTGATCAATATTCGGCTAAGCGATGCTAGTTTTTTAGTGAAAAATAAAAAGATTACCTGTTTTCCCAAGGCGATTTCAGCCAGATGGCTACCCATTGATTGGGAAGCCGAATTGCGTAAGCGGGGGGCTACGGTAGTATTACCCTTTACCACAGAAGAAAAGAGAGACGGTGTAGAGTTGATTGACAACACCAATCAGATTGTCTCTGGCTCATATGCCGAAAATGCCTCATGGGTTGCCAAGAAAATGATTAACCTTATTAAGCAGAAGTAGATTGTAGACTGAGGCACACCTTAAAACAGTTGCCCAACGCCAAATAGAATAACAAACAATAAGGTAGAGAGAGCAAGCTGACCCAATCGGGCGTTTAGCTCGGCCGGGCGTTTGTGGGTGGCAACAGCACGCCCGTTCAGGACAAACAACGGGAAAGCAAGCAGATATAAATAGCTGAACCAGGCGGCATAGGTCAGGAACGAATAAGCCAATGCGCAAAACATGCCCGTGATGAGTAAGCCCCAATGGTAACGAATCGCCAGCGGCAAACCGATTCGGGCAGGAATCGATTTTTTGCCTGTCATTGTATCAGTTTCAATATCACGAATATTGTTGACGTTAAGCACACCTGTAGCAAACAGCCCGACGCTACTGGCTGGAAGTAACAAGAGTGGTTCGAACGACAGTGTATGCAGGAAATACGTACCGATTACGCCGACCCAGCCAAAGAAAATCAGAACGGCAATGTCGCCAAAACCTGCGTATCCATACGGACGTTTGCCGTTGGTATAACCTATAGCAGCAGCAATACTGAGCAAACCGATAATCAGAAAAAACCAGAAAAGTTGAGGACCAGCATTCTGGAAGGCAACATACAACAAGCCGATACCGCTAAGAAGCGAGAGAATACTGGTAACAATGATTCCCCGAAACATAGCCTCTTTGGTGATATCGCCCGTAGCTACGGCCCGGCGGGGGCCAACGCGAAGTTCGGTGTCTTTCCCCGAAACGGCATCGCCATAGTCGTTAGCGAAGTTGGAGAGAATCTGTAAAAAAATAGTGGTCAATATGGCCAGTAGCGCAATCGGCCAACTAAAATGTCCGCTGGCCGAAGCCAGAAAGCTACCCAGAATAATGCTGGCCAACGAGAGTGGCAGCGTACGTGGTCGGGCAGCGGCAATCCAACTTTTCATAGTAAAAGAGTGAAAGAATGAAAGAGTGAAAGAGCGAAAGCCATCCGGTGAAAAATTGCCCGGTAGGTTATTCGCTCTTTCACTCTTTCATTCTTTCACTAATTAAAGTCCAACAGCTTTCTTAAATTCTTCGTCTTCAGGCTTCACTTTTGAATTGAAGAAATTAGTCAGTTTGCCTTCTTCGTTAACAACGTATTTGCAGAAATTCCAGCTTGGAGCCTGTTCGTTCCAACCGTTCAATTCTTTCGTTGTCAGCCATTTGTAAAGCGGAGCCTGATCGTCGCCCATCACGGAAACCTTCTCGAACATCGGGAACGTAACACCGTAGTTTTTCTGACAGAACGTAGCAATCTCATCATTCGAACCGGGTTCCTGACTCTTGAAATTGTTCGCCGGGAAACCCAGTACAACTATTTTGCTGCCATGCTCTTTGTAAAACTTCTCCCAGTCGGCATACTGAGGAGTATAGCCGCATTTCGACGCTACGTTAAGAATGACAACTTTTTTACCCTTAAAACCGCTCAGTGAAACTGGCTTTCCGTCGATTGATTTCACAGTGAAATCATATAGACTTTTAGTGGGAGCTTTGGCATCAGCAGGGGCCGAAATCGCAGCTTTCGTAAATAAAAGGCCTTTGAGCAATGACAGCGGAAACACAAAGCTGGATAATGTAAAAGCCACCGCAAGGCCGGTAAGCGTAAGCGCAATGTTCTTTTTCATGGTTGGTTTGGTCAAAAGTTAATTGTGAAAAGTAGATACGTTATTCGACCTATACTAGATTTACAGGCAAGCTCGTATTTTCCATGAGAAATAAAGCGACAATTCTCGCTTTTTAACCGCTGGAACAGAACAAATTAACTACATTTTTTCGGGAACATCTATTCCCAATAAACCCATCGCTTTCTGAATAGTTTCACCAATCACTTTGGCCAGAATTAAACGTGTGTGCAGCTTTACCGGATCAGTTTCTTTAAGTATCGACAGCTTATCGTAAAACTGGTTGAACGTTTTTGCCAATTCGTAGGCATACTGCGCCAGATATGAAGGTGCATAATCCTGACCCGCTTCTTCAACCCGTTGTGGATACTGGCTCAATAAAAAGACAAGTTGCTGTTCTATTTCGTCGAGTTCAATGGCTTCAACAGACTTTTCAGACAGGAGTCCTGATTCAGTCGCCTTACGCAAAACCGATTGAATACGAGCGAAAACGTATTGGATATACGGGCCTGTATTGCCATGTAAATCAACGGATTCGGCTGGGTTAAACTGCATCCGCTTTTGTGGGTCAACTTTGAGCAGATAATACTTCAGAGCACCTAAACCCAACGTAGTAAACAACGCCGATTTTTCGATCTCGCTAAATTCATCGAGTTTTCCCTTGGCTGCTTCGTCAGCAGCGGTAGAAGCGGCTTCGGTTGTTTCCTTGATCAGATCGTCGGCATCCACAACAGTTCCCTCGCGCGATTTCATCTTGCCCGTTGGCAAATCGACCATGCCGTAGGAAAGGTGATACAGGTTATTTGCATACGGACGGCCCAACCGACGTAGTATGGCAAACAATACGTTGAAATGATAATCCTGCTCGTTACCAACTACCCAAATCTGACGGTCGTTCTGAAAATCCTGATATTTCAGGTCGGTGGTACCCAAATCCTGCGTCATGTATACCGACGTACCATCGGAACGTAGCACCAGCTTCTGGTCGAGACCTTCTTCGGTGAGGTCAATCCAGACGGAACTGTCAGGTTTTTGATAGAAAACCCCCTTCTGAATGCCTTCTTCAACGATCTCCTTACCAAGCAGATACGTATTCGATTCGTAATACGTCTTGTCGAAACTGACGCCTATCTTCTGATACGTAGCGTCGAAACCTTCATACACCCACTCGTTCAGTTTGCGCCAGAGAGCCACCGTTTCAGCATCTCCCTGTTCCCAAAGACGTAGCATCTGCTGAACTTCTTTCATCAGGGGAGCCTGTTTTTCGGCTTCCTCTTTGGGCGTTCCCTGCGCTACCATCTCTTCGATTTGCGCTTTATAAGCCTTATCGAACAGAACGTAGTATTTACCAATCAGGTGATCGCCTTTCATGCCTGCCGAATCGGGTGTTTCGCCATTACCGAACATTTGGTAGGCCAGCATCGATTTGCAGATATGAACGCCCCGGTCATTGACAATACAGGCTTTCACTACGTCGTAGCCGTTGGCGGCCAGAATTCGACTGACTGAATCGCCTAGAAAATTGTTTCGTAGGTGGCCTAAATGTAGCGGTTTGTTGGTATTTGGCGACGAAAACTCGACCATTACCGACTGATTTTTAGTAGGCAACGTACCGAAATTTTTGTCGGTCGCCATATCGTTCAGCACCGTAACCCAGGCGGCATCGGCAATGCTCAGGTTCAGAAACCCCTGCACTACGTTGAACTGACTAACAACGGGACTTTTCTCAACCAGCCATGCACCAATCGCTTGCCCGATTTGCGCGGGATTCTGACGGAGAATTTTGGTCAATGGGAACGTAACGAATGTATATAGCCCGTCAAATTCTTTTTTTGTAGGCTGTAATGTAACCTCGCCGATTTCCTGCTGATATAAATCGGTAATGGCCTGTTTAATAGCGACTTTTAACTCTTCCTGAATATTCATCCGATGACCACACTACGTGATGAGCAGTTTGGTGGGGCAAAAGTACGAAATATAGCAGGATACAACGCGGCTAAACCGCTGTCGTTACGTTAAGGTTGCAGTTGGATAGTCGATTCGGTAACGATTTTGATTTTTTCCTTCGAGAAAAATACCGGGAAATAGCCATTCTCTACCCACAGTGGAAACAAATCGGCGTAGTGCGGGCTATCGGGTTCTCCCGACTGGCCGGGCATATTAATTCCCAGCGTTTTATCCCAGTTTTCGGTATCGACCAGTATTCGAAAGGAGGCACCGTGCGTCTGATTTAGGGAAAACGACGTAGCATTGACGGTTTCGCCGTAACCGCCACGTATGGCCGGGCCAAGGTTTATTTTCTGACGCATCGCTTCATCGACCATGCCACTGAGCGGATGCGTAACGATGATGTGCTTATTTTTTCGCTGCCCATAATTCCAGTCGTTCATGTCTGCGCCCAGACGTTCGGTGAGTTCGGCAACCGCCTTGTCAAGACTGTTGAGTAACAACGTATCACGACCGGATGTAGGCGTAAGCAACGCGTCGATAACGCGCTTCGATGAAAGTGACGTGAGATAAGGACGCGCAACTTTGGGTACATTTTGCTCATAAACAGCACGTTTCAACTGACCTTCCCACGCTACGTAGATAGCAGCCGCTACCGAAGTAGGGTCCAATTTATAATCCCACCGGCGCAAATAGCTCAATGCCTGTTCGGTTTGATTATCGGTCGAAGCTAGATTCTGTAACAGAGGCACAAGCGTACGGGCCGGAATCGACAGGTAATCGGCCTGCAATGCCATGAAATCGCCTAAATTTTTGCGCTTGCCATCCTGCAATACTTCTTCGATGCGATGCGCTCGGGCAGGTGACGACCACGTCCAGCCAATAGCATTTCGGTAGGGGAAATTAGGCGGAGTGAGGTTGTTATTAGCCGTTACAATAAAGCCATTAGCCGGATTTAAGCTATTGGGCAATTGCGGAATGGGCAGATAACCCGCCCACTCGAACCGACCATCGCCGGGAACGGGCACCAGTCCGCTATAATTTTTTCGGATGGGTGAGAGGCCAACCGTTTGCCAGCCGATAGTTCCGGTTTTGTCGGCCCAGATCATATTCTCGCCCGGTATCCGGCTAAACGTGCAGGCTTGTCGAAATTCGGTCCAGTTTTTAGCCTGATTCATGCGTAAACTAGCCAGATAAGGCGCACAACCTCGTTCGAGCGAACCCGCCCGGATGGCGTATGCTTTATGGTTCTCTTTATCTTCGAACACAACCGGGCCGTGATGTGTGTATTTCAACGTAGCCGTAACAGGTTGTCCACCCTTCACCGCGATACGTTCGGTTATAGTTTTCATTGTCAGCCATCCACCTTTGTAGCGGTACTGGTTCGGATTTGCCGGATTTGTCTGGTAGACGTACAAATCTTCGTTGTCGGTTTCGAAAATAGTCAGGCCCCACGCGCCGTACTCGTTATGGCCAATCGAAATGCCCGGTAAGGTTGGCTCGCCAGCACCCACTACGTTCCAGCCCGGCGCATTGAGGTGTACCCAATAACGTAGTGATGGTGTTGCTTGTGAACGGTGCGGATCGTTAGCCATCATCGGATAACCACTCGCCGACTTTGCTCCAGAAATCACCCAGTTGTTTGAACCGACGTACTGTTTTTCGGTATTGAACCATTCATCTGTCGAAGGTTTTACCTGATTACTGGCGTCTTCATCGGCTTTGCTCGATTGGCCGCCAAATTTTAACGGAAGCCGAAATGCTTCATACAATTCCAGAATAGGCTGAAATAACTCATCGCCGTTTACACGTAGCGTCAGATCGGGTTCGCTGGGTTTCGTGGTTGGATGAAACCATTCTAGTTCGCGTAGTTTATCGGCACCGATTAGTTTGACCAGTCGCCCATAGTTCAGTTCGTCGCGCACGTTGTAAATCAGACCCTGATGGCGACTGATTACTACGTCGGTTGTCCAATGTTGCGGTTTTGTCTGAAGCACCCCAAACTCAAACGGAAGCTTTTCGGGGGTTTTCAGAATTTCGGAGATGTAGGCATTAATACCATCGACAAACGCCTGAATAATCTGCGGGCCATGCGGATGGTAATGGGTTAATTCCTGCGTTCGATTGCCCCGAAACTTAAACAGCCTTGTGCCAATATCGCGTTTAATCTCCTGCGGCCCCAGCAATTCGGCCACCGTGCCAGTAGCTTGCCGACGCCAGATTTCGAGTTGAAAAAGGCGGTCTTTGGCGGCTGAATAACCTTGCGCAAAAAATAAATCGCGCTCGTTTTTGGCGTAAATATGATTGACTCCCCACTTGTCGCGGATGATTTCGACGGGTTGCTTAAGCCCTGACACACGTAGCGTCTGATTCGATTGCGACGTACAGCAAAAAGGAATGAAGAACGTAACGAAGAAAAGAAGACGATGCATACCGTTGAAACGATTTGCAGGTAAGATAGTTAAATAAAAAAGGCCTATTGTTACGAATCGCAATAGGCCTTCATGTTAATAAACGCTACGTTATTTCTTCGCGAAATTCTGTAGATTCGTTAGCGCTGTTACGTTGATGATTTTCCAGTCGCCGTTAATTTTCTCGACCACACGCGATTCCTTGGACGTTGTTTTTCCGTGGCTATCGAGCAGCGTTTGATCATACGTAACAAACGCCATGTTGCCATTCTGGTGAATGGTATAGTTCGAATTATGCACCGAAACCTTGTCGGTTAGCTTTTTGCTCTTAAACTGACTTGCAAATAGTTTTTCAAGCTCAGTCCAGCCTCTGATCAATCTGAAATCTCCGCCGTAGAGATTGGCGGCAAAGTTGACGTAGGGTGTATGAGCCCAGGCGTTGGCCCATCTAGCTTTATCGCGGGTAAAAAAACCTTCAGTCTCATTAAACAGCACTTGTTTAATGGCCTCGTTTTCTGACTGGGCAACACTGCCCGTTATAGCACTCAACAATAGGACAATTACTAAAACAGTCGTTTTCATGGCCTTAGTATGTTGATTGTATAATCAAGTTAACGAGTGTTATTGAAATATAAAAATATTATTTTGTATTTTTTGGTTGCGATTTGTCTGTAGAGACAAGGCATGCCTTGTCTCTACAATTACAACACCCCTACATTTTTTTAAGGCTTTATCACTCGAACCGTTTGCTGCTCACGAGCTGTTTGTACACGTATCAGAAACACGCCGTTACTGCCTGTAAGTGGCACCTGTACTTGCTCTTGTGCTCCCGCCTGACCGATGAGTTGCTGGTGCAGTATGCTTCCCTGCTGATTTACCAGTGCCAACCGTACCGCCTGACCGGATACGCCATTAATCTCTACTTCGGCTGCCGAACCGGTTATAGGATTACCTAGCACACGTACCTGTAATTTTGTGCCGATTTCCTGTACACCTTCTCGCGCTCGGTTGCAGGCAGTTTTTAAATTCCAGACGTAGTTCACCGTTACGCCACTTTGACGAGCCATTAACGTAAAAGGTGCTACGTCGCTGGCTGTCCGGCTGTCTTTGTCCACGAACTGGTTCGGGTTTGTGGTCCATCCGGTAATGCCGGGGGCGAAATACTCGATTGACGTACCATCGCCCCCGCTGGTGTTGAAGCGGAAAGCACCCGTAGCGCAATCATACGTGGGAGCCAGTAAGCTCAGTGCACTTCCGGTTGGTGGTGGCGGTGGAGGAGGGGGTGTTCCGGTGCAGTACGCGCCAAAGTCGAACGTATACGTAGCAGTTTTGCCACTTTGCATGGCCGTAATGGTAATGGGTTTAGGATCATTACGTAATCCTGACTCTACCACCCCAAAGTTGTCGGTGACTGAAGCGCGGGCGATACCGGGGGCGCTGTACGTGGTCGGTGAGCCGTCGCTACCACTGGTATTGAACGTAATGGCCCCGGTCTGGCAGTTGTAGGTAGGCTGAGTCAGCGCAAATGAACCACTAGGTGGGGGTGGCGGGTTTGTAGTTGAAACTGTGATTTTGAACGTAGTACTGACTGAGCCTCCACTTGTTGAGGCTGAGATGGTGACGTTATAGACTCCTACGGTGCTGGCCGTTCCGACAAGGACGACGGCTGGCGTGAACGGAAGTTCAGAAATCTTGGCAGAGAGTCCCATTCCCGGTGGCAATCCGCTGGCAGAAATATTCCAGTTAGACCGATAATTGGGGTTACTGCCGAAGTTCGGATCGGAGAAATACGTACCCACCGGAATATAAACCGATTCCCAAACCTTAAAAGACGCATCGGGAATAGTACTCGCACGAGGAGACAACAGGCCCGTAGTAGAACAGGCGGCTTTCAAATCGAAATCAACGCTTACGCTTACACCGTTTTGTATGGCCGTAATCGTAATCACTTTAGGGTCGTTACGTAGTCCAGCTTCTACTGTGCCGAATCGATCAGTTGGAGAATTTCGCTGGATACCGGGCGAAATAAACGTAACAGCCGAACCGTCTCCGCCCGACACATTGAACGTAATTTGTCCTGTTGGGCAGTTATACGATGGCGCAATCATCTGGAGTGGATAGAGTGTCGGCGGTGTTTCAACCCGAAGTTTGATTACCTGAAGATTACTGCTAATCAAGACCAGACTACCATCGCCAGCTCGTGTAATTCCTTTCAAAAAACCATCCGATGGGCCATCGAACGTACGTTGCGCAATCACAGCAAATAATCCCGGATCGCTCGTGCCGACATTGGCCGTACTGACTTTCGTAACCTGTGGATCGGCGCCATTAGTGCGGGACGTATTGCCCACTACGTAGTAATTCAGACCATTTGGATCGGTATAGGACGTAATGAATGCTTTGGTTGGTTGCGGATTGACGCTTCTGGCACGTTTGAAATCACCGTTTCCGTCGACCTCAACCAAAGCGGTTACGGCGGTTGCAGGTTGATGAGAACTAGGCGTAAGGGCCGTTCCTACCAGTGCATATCCGTTTCCGTCGGCGGCCGGAATCACATCATTGATCGTGAGCATTCGAACGACAGAACCCCCAACCGGGCCGCTACTGGTATTGGTAACCGGGAGCGCGCTCAATAGCTTTTGCCAGATCACATTTCCCTGCCCGTCGAGCTTGGCTATCCAGCCGGTATTATCTAATGACGTACTGTTGTTCAGATCAGTAAGTGCGCCAGTTGTGTTATGATAGCCCACAACCAGATACCCGCCGTCGGGTGTGTTTAGCACAGCTTCGCCTTTGGTAACACTCTGATCAGGGTTAGCTGTTGGGTAGGCAATTGCCCAACTCCAGCTAGTTGCACCTGTTTTCTGGATAGAAACCATTGTTTTGGTACTTGACGGAGACAGCGTGTTCAGATACACTGTTCCACCGTCGGGCGTGTTTATCATATCGTCCTTAGCTTCCCCGTATTGCGAAGTTCCGGGAGCTGTACCCGACGCATTTATGGTATTGTGTATACCGGCCCCGCCCCATTCTTGCCCCGCCAACACAACTGATCCATTCGGTAATGGAGCCAACAGGTCAATATTCGTTACAACGGCGTATCCACCTACACAGGGGCAATTGGTAGGGATTTTACCGGCAATGTAGGATGCGCCGGGTAGCGGCCCTGTACGCCAGATTTGATTTCCCTGCAAATCGTACTTTACCACATGCGCCATTTCGTCCGATACAACAATATTACCATCCGATGTTACAGCTACTGAATTACCAATTCGGCTCCACTGGGCATCTGGAATAGCCTGTGCTCCCGCTCGTTGTCCAACCAGCAGACCCAAACCAAGTAGGGCCAGCCAGACGCCTTTTGCTACTGATAAATAGTTTTTTTTCATGGTTTTAGAGAATTTAAGAATGGCTGTGTACTCAACAGTCCAACCGTTAATCGGGCTGGCTTGTCGAAGGTAAGTCGCTGGTAAACATTTTTTTATGAGAGCATTGATGAGAGTCCCCAAATTGAGCGGAATAGTCCCAGAGTTATACGTGAGTGAGAAGAGACGCCGAATTTATTTCGCTTTGGTAGGGCTGGCTGCGATAAATTCGGTGGGCGTTTTCTGGTAAAATTCCTTGAAAACGATGGAGAAGTAAGAGGGTGTTCGGAAGCCAACCTGATAGGCTGTTTCGGCAACGGAATATCCCTGTTGCAGTAGGTCAACGGCTTTACGAAGCCGATACTGACGTATCAATTCGTTGGGTGATAACTGAATCAGGTTGTGGATTTTTCGATAAAGTGTTTTCCGGCTCATAGCCAGCTCATCGGCCAACCAGTCAACATTCAGAGACGTATCGGTCAGGTGTTTGTCGAGTAACGCATAAACCCGGCCCAGAAAAACATCCTGTACAGTAATAGTCGGTTGCAACGTATCGGGCAAGGCCAGTTGCTGACGGTATTGATGCTGTAGTTTTTCGCGATGCGAGAGCAGGTTTCGCAATCGTAATTGTAGTTCGTCCAGATGAAACGGCTTTGCCAGATAATCATCGGCTCCTTCTTGTAATCCTTCGAGCCGACTTTGGTGTGCTGCTTTCGCTGTGAGCAGCACCACGGCAATATGGTTCGTGTCGGGGTGATGCTTGATGTTGTGCGTTAATGCATAACCGTCCATTCGAGGCATCATTATGTCGGAAATAACGATGTCGGGTAGTTCGGTTTGAGTCAGTTGCCAGCCCGATTCACCATCGGCTGCCCGCAGGATGCGGTAAGTTGCAGCCAGTTCTTCAGCCAGAAATTCACGTAGTTCCTCATTGTCTTCCACAATTAACACCAATGAAGTTTTCTCAGTAGATGCTGGTTTCGACGTATTTAGTAGGGGTGAAGTCGGCAGTTGGGTAGCTTTATCTGATTCGCGAGTAGGTAACACGACAACCGGAACGTCTTGATCAACGAGTACCGATTTAACAGGTAGGGTGAGTGTGAACGTAGTACCACTGTCGGGCTGACTTGCTACGTGTATCGAACCACCAATTAACTCAACCAGCTCTTTCACCAGTGCCAGCCCAATGCCCGTACCTTCGTAAGCACGTGTACGGGACGTATCGGCTTGGTAGAACCGGTCAAAAATATGCGGAAGATTCTCGGGCAAAATGCCGATGCCTGAGTCTTTGATGGTTATAATAATGTCAGTGGTTTCAGTATCTGAAGTTCTGGAAACTGCTGATAAAGAAAGTGCTACGTTGCCGCCGTTGCCCGTAAACTTCAAGGCATTCGCCAAAAGATTGGTCAGAATTTTCTCCCATTTATCGGCATCGAACAGGCAGTCAAGAGTGCTACGTTCAGTGGTGAATAGTAACGTTACGTTCTTCTGTTCAGCCGTTTGCTGGAACGATTCTACTACGTATTCGACAAAGCCAATTACTTCGCCACGCATAAGTGATATCTCCATGCGCCCGGCCTCCAGTTTCGACAGGTCGAGGAGTTGGTTAATAAGCCGAAGCAACTGGTCGGCATTACGTTTCATCAGGCCCAGTAACTGCTGGGTAGACGTATCGAAGCGATTGTCAAGTAGTAGTTTCTCAACTGGTGAAATAATAAGGGAAAGCGGTGTCCGGAATTCGTGGGTTATGTTCGAAAAAAAACGCGTTTTCAGCTCGTCCACCGTTTTCAGTTGTTCGGCTTGTCGACGGTTCAGTTCCAGTTCCTGCTGTTGCTTGAGCCGATTCAGGTAGAAACGAATCACTCCCCAAACAATGCCACCTAGCAATAGTGCGTACAAACAATAAGCCCACCAGGTTGCCCACCACGGAGGCCGAATAACGAGCTGAATAGTAGCTTCGTTTGTGGCCCAGGTACCATCGCTATTCGCGGCTTTCACCCGGAACGTATAAGCGCCGGGCGATAGATTGGTGTAGTTAGCAAAATGACGGGTTCCGTTCTGAACCCAATTTTCATCGACGCCAACGAGCTGATACGCATATTGATTTTGCTCGGTCTGTGTGAACGTTAAAGCAGCAAAACTGAACGACAGAAAATTTTCATCGTGTTGTAACGTAACAGTATGGCCTGTGATTGGTCGAAACTGGTCATGGACTTTCAGTTCGGTAATGTGTATAGGCAGTGTTCGGGTATCGTCGCGGATACTGTCGGGGTTGAAATGAACCACGCCATTCAACGTCCCGAAATAGAGCCGATTATCTTGATTGACTACTGCATTTCGTGAAAAATCATTACTGGGTAACCCATTCGTTGTCTGGTAATTACGAGCTTGTTTGGTTCGAGGGTTGAACCGGCAAAGTCCTTTGTCAGTACTTACCCACAGATTTCCGTTCTGGTCACTTGTAAGGCCAACAATGCGGTTGCTGGGTAAACCATCGCGAATGGTAAAGGCTGAGAAACGGCCCGTTTGAGTAGTAAATCGGTTTATACCGCCCTGCTGAGTACCCAGCCAGATCGTGCCATTCCTATCTTCATGAATACTAAGAATGGCGTTGTCGGTTAAACCATTCGACGAGTTGGCTAGATAGTGTACAAAACGCCCGGTTTTTGGATTCAGTCGGGCAATTCCCTGTTTCCGAAAAGGTATCCAGACATCGCCATTCCGGCTGGCGAGCAGGCCATGAACGTATTGATCGGGTAGTCCATTCGGGTTTTTCGAGTCAAATTTATAGTAGCGATAACGATGCGTTTGCGGATTGAAGGAGGCAATTCCCGACTTGGGGGAGACATAGCCACCTATCCATAAATCGCCGGTTGGCCCCCTACTCATGTATTCGGCCGGAACTTCCGCCGGGTAACCACTGAAGCGATTCGTTGCAGCGTCGAAATGATACAAACCCGACCAGGTGCCAATCCAAATGCCCTTTTCTCCGTCAGATAAGAATGCCTGCGTGTAGTTTTTATACCTACCAACAGAGCCCAGTAGGGCAGGAGAAACAGGTTCGGATGTGTGGCTGTTACGTGGCTTATACACCGTGTAGCCGTTGCTGGTCCAGAAGCCACCGTTCTTATCAGGTAGCAACGCAACCACTTTGTTCTCAGGTAAATTGGCCGTGCCTTTGTTCGGATGTACCTGATACGTAACGAATGGTCTATCACTCATAGCCTGTCGGTCAATACCGTTATCAGTACCTACCCAAAGTGTGCCCAAACGGTCTATATAGACCGTTTGAGCGGTACTGCTGCTAATTCCTTTAGGCTCGTTTGAATCTGGACGGTACGTAAAAACCTGATGACGTACTGGATCGATACGTTGTAGACCCGTGGTGGTAGCCATCCAGAAAATACCGTCAGCATCGCTACGTAGCGAATTTAAAAACGTGAACGGATTGATTTGACCGTTCGGATTGTAAGGCTCCAATTGCCAGGGCTGATGGCGAAGATCGAGTCGAAACAAGCCGTAGCCCGCTGTAGCGGTACTTATCCAGAGAACCTGCTGGGCGTCGAGATGAAAGGCAATAAACGTTGGCTGAAGCTCACCAGCAGACACTGAAGCGGGTACCAGCGTATACTGTCCGGTTGCTTGGTTAAACAAATACAAGCCCCGATAAGTACCTACCCAGAATCGGTGCTGCGCATCTTCGAATACGCTTTTTATCGTTGCTTCAGGCTGGGGAACTGGAAAAAGCGTAAAACGATGCCGATCAGGTTCATAACGAGCCAGTCCTCCTAATGAACTGATCCATAGTACATGCCGACTATCTTCGAAAACCGAGTGCTGGTAGTTCCACAAATCGGCATTACGGGCGCGTATCGGATGCGGGGTAACCTGTCCTGTCTGCTTATTTATTTCATGCAGGCCGCCCTGTGTAACTGCCCATAGTCGATTGGCATGGTCTTCGCACAAGCCCGATAGTAAATCGTTCTGAAAACTATGTTGTAGATCGTTTGGGTTCGATTTGATGACAGTAAATGTGTAGCCATCGTATTTGTTCAGCCCGTCGTTGGTGCCAAACCACATGAATCCTTCCTGGTCCTGAAGAATGCAGTTTACCGAATTATTGGAGAGGCCATCCTTTACAGACAGATGCTCAAACTGGGTAACAATCGGCTTGCTGGCTGGCGTAGCTACGTTCGCTTTGTCAGCCCGATCGGGCTGTGAGAATCCCGTCAATTGGGGAATCATCAGAAGCAAAAGCAAAGAAAGACGTACCATAGCTGGCAACGGATTTAGCTCGCCAAAACGAAAAAGAGAGATTTCTCTGATTTCTCATTATCGGGCAAACTAACCAGCAGGTATACCTGAACATACTGACTGTCAATTAGATTGTCTTACTAACCAATACGTAACAAGTAGGCCGATTTACGGCTTTTTTCTCATTCTATTTTTTTTACAACCTGCACAACCTTTCCGTTTTCGATAAGCCGGGTTTTCAGCACGGTTTGTTTTGGAATAGCGAACAAAAGTGTAGGACGGATGGCTGCTGGAAGTGGATTCTTTGTAAGACTGGTATCGGTCATTCGTACATACCGTATCGTCAACGTTGAATCCTGTACAAACACCCGGCTAACGGCAATTTTAGGCGGTTTGTTAGTTGGTGGAAGGACGATGGCGATGGCCGTTTCTTTACTGAAATTTGGCCCATCTGTCCGTTTCTTCTGTAAGGACGTAGCGTCATCCAATTTAAAATTCTTCTCGAATGTATCGGCTTGTTCGGCGATGAATAAGGTGGTTTTTCCTTTGTTTATAGTTGCATCGCTGTTGAGGATATAACCTTTCAGAAGTCGGTACGTTAGATTGATTTGGGCGAACGTAATGACACTTATAAACAGACTAAGAGCAACAAAAATCGATATAAAGACAGGGCGAGGTAGTCGCTTAAAAGAGGCAAAAAAAGACATAATCAGGCGTAAGTAGGTAAGCATACTCTACCTTTTTAACGCCTTATACCTGAATTCGGTATATATATGAAGGGAAATAAATACGATTAGCGGGGATTTTGGCTGGTCTGTTGGGCAGGATTATGCACGTTCATACCCGATACGTTGAAGCAGGAATTATAATTATCACTCTTACATTCGAATAAATCAAACGACTCGATACCTTGCTCTAACCGCTCGAAATAAAGGATAAATGGCACAATTTCGCTGTTTTTGATGTCTCGCGCATCAGGCGTCATCGGAATGCCTTCTGTCTTCAGTAGTTTAAATGTTCGCTTTCCATCTGCCGAAGCTATTAACGCTTTTGGATTAAACGAAATACTACTGCTGCCATAATAATTGTTGTTGCGATCGTTAGGACTCTTGCCATACGTCAGGTAGATCACGGTATAGCTGGCTGTTAGTCGAATGTCTGTTACCCGAATATCCGGGTCTTCGGAATGCCCTAGCCCACCCTGCGGATCAGGATAGAGTCGCTGCTGAAATGAAGCGAGCGGCTGACTATTCTGATAATACTCTGCTCCATCGGCCGGTGCGTTAATGCTCGGCGGTCGATTCGATGCGCAGGCTGAAGCAAGCAGAAGAATAGCGATGAGGGCTTTCATGGTTTTAAATTAAAACCTTTCCTCCGAATAAACAAGTTGAGTTGCAAGGTTATAGAGTTGTAATGTTATAGAGTTATAAGTTGTAAAGTTGGCTAACGACGGACTGGAGATGTCAACTAACCCTACAACCATATAACATTACAACTATATAGCCTTATAAATTTACAACTTCTCAAACCTTCTGTTTGTTTGGGCTTTCAACCGCCATCGTTTCCCAAATCTGGTCGTACACATCGGTGGCTGATAAACTTTTGCCAACAGCCCGGCTGCTTACAAAAACTGGCTGATATTCAGTTGGTACACCAACCCGACCGTGAGAACCTTTTACCAACGTAGCATCCAGCGAAATAACGTTCATCAGGTACCGGAATCCGAGCAGTTTTCGCCCTAATTTATAACCTGCTTTGAGTTTGATGAGCGGGTTTGTCTGATCCATGAACATCTCGACAGGATCGTAGCCGGGTTTCTGGTGAATCGCCACCAATCGGGCATAATCCGGCGCACGAGCATCATCGAGCCAGTAGTAATACGTAAACCAGCTATCGGCATCGGCCATGACTACAAAATCGCCGGAGCGTTCGTGATCGATATGGTATTTTTTCTGCGCTTCCTTATCGAGTACCAGTTCAATGCCGGGCGTATTTTCGAGCAACGACCGAACCTTATTATAAACTGACTTATCGTTGATGTAAACGTGAGCAATCTGGTGATCGGGCGTAGCAAACGCAGGCGAAGCTCCCGCATCGAATACTTCCAGACCGCGCTCTTCCCGATACCGAATCATACCCGCTTCGCGAAGGATGCGATTAATGTGAATTGGTCGGTTTACGTTTGTGATGCCGTATTCTGATAATACAATTACTTCGGCATTCTGCTTTTCGTAGAACTGAATCAAGTCGCGGCAAACGTCATCGATTTCGCGAAGATCGTTTCCAATTTTTACCAAATCCTGCCCAAATTTCTGAACGCAATAATCCAGATGCGGCAGATAAATCAGCGTAAGCGTAGGATTGTGCCATTTATCGACGAGCATCGATGCATCGGCAATCCAACGGCTGCTTTTTATGGTCGTAGCAGGTCCCCAGAACTGGAATAGTGGGAACGTACCGAGTTCTTTCTGAAGCTTGTCGCGCAGGTCTCCGGGGTGGGTATAGCAATCCGGAATTTTCATACCGTCTGACGGGTACTGCGGACGGGGCGTAGCGGAGTAATCGGCAGTAGAATACATATTATACCACCAGAACATCTTCGATACGGTGAAATTCGGGTCGATTTTTTTCGCGCGCTCCCAAATCTTTTCCCCAGCCACCAGTTTATTCGACTGTTTCCAGAACTTCACCTCCGAGTCGGTGCGGTCATACCAGCCATTTCCAACAATGCCGGTTTCGCTGGGCCATTTGCCTGTTACGTAGGTCGATTGCGCCGACGTAGTAAGGGCGGGCAACATGGGTTCAATGTTTGCCTGATGCTTACTGGCAAACCATTGTTTCAAAAAAGGCGTGTTTTCGCCAATCAGCGAATACGACAGGCCCACTACGTCGAGCACTACGGTCTTTTTCATAGAGGAAGAGACAAAGAGTGAACGAGCGAATGAGTGACTATGTAGCGAAAACTCACTCATTCGCTCTTTCACTCTTTAGTTATATGTAAAACCCAGTTTAATTCGCGTTCAATCGAATCGACAATGTCTTTTTTTAGATCTTCCGGTAAAACGCCCCAGGTGTAGGTTTCTACTTCGAGCTGGCTGGTAAACCGTCGCTCACGCTGCAAACGTAGCACCTCCCGAATATCGTCCTGTGTCGATTGAAGAACACCATAATCGGCTACGAATAGCGGTACGTGAAAATGCGAACGCCATTCGGTATGGTCTGTGTTGAAAGCGGCCAATGCATCGGGTAGATCCCGGTAACGTAGCAACTCATCGCTATTAGTACGTGCCACAACCTGATGCAGATACGTTGGCTCATTGAATTGGGCAAATGCCTGCCGAACCGTTTCGCGGTCCGTATTTGAATCGGTGGGAAACTGGGCTTTTAAAGCTGCACTGATTTGTATTTTTCCGACACGTAGCCCGTATTTTTTTAGTTTGTCGAGCACTTCGTCTGGGCGTTCGTAGCCGACCGCAAAATGGCAAACGTCGTAGCAGAGTCGGATGTGTTCGCAAATGGTAGCTTCGGCTTCGGCATCTGAAAAACCAAATTCTTCGCTCAACTGCTCAATACCCATTGGCAACAGATAATCTGTGAACCAGCTAATGAACTCGTCGCCTGTTTCGATAACACCGTCGGGTTCAGGTTCCAGATCGAGGTGCATGAGCCGGTCGGTTTGCCGATGGAGTCGCACCAGTTCCGACACAACCTCCAGTACGTTCTGCGTTGTTTGCGAGAAAATATAATCGCGAGCGGCTGGCTGTTCCCACTCGAACCAGTATCGGTAGGAGAGGGGCGAAGTCGAAACACCACCCTGTATAGCATTGCCTAGTTCATCGACTGGCAACAAGACCGACAGAATGCGGAATAATCGTTTGGTGTATTCAACTCGGGCTTCGGTTGTCCAGTCGGGCGTATGCACATGATCTTTAACCGTGGTATTGTGAAACCCGCCAAACGGGAAACCATTCATGGTATATACGTAGCAATCATTTTCGGCCAGCCAGTGCTGAAACGCAATCAGATTTTCGGGTTGTTCCAGCGCTTCACTAGCTTCATTAGACAGACGTAGACCGATACCAAACGGCGCATCGGGCGATAAACGTTGTTTCAGTTCTGGAACAGCCTGTTGAATGGCCGCAAAGTGCGCATCCCAGGATTCACCCGCATGAATATTTGTACAGTAACCGAGGTGCCCAAGCGAGGTTTTCATAAGTAAAGTAAATCAGGAAGCTAGAGCGTTTCCAGTACGTTATAGGTCTGGTCGTTCGATTCTTTCAACGTAGCAATGGCCTGACGAATGCCTTCATTATCCATGTCGTGTACTTCGACCCCATGACCGATTGCTTTCAATAACATAATTGTCAGTTGACCGCCGAGGTGTTCGCGGAACTCAGAAAGCCCTTTCAATAAGCCCGCGCTTTCATTGGCTGTAAGCATCGGATGATACAGGCTAAAACCTAACGTCTGAAGTGTGGTAAGCACTCGATTGGTATCCGTTTCGCTGAGCCAGCCAAGCTGGTGTGAATAGAGCGTATCGAGCGCAATGCCAATGGCTACTGCTTCGCCGTGACGAATTTCGAAATTGGTAAGCTGTTCGAGTTTATGAGCACTCCAGTGGCCAAAATCCAGCGGTCGCGACGAGCCCATTTCGAAAGGATCGCCACCGGCAATATGCTGAAGGTGCATTTGGGCACAACGGTGGACCAGATAATCCATTGCCGAACGGTCGCGATTGGCGAGTGCCTGTGCATTGGTTTCGAGCCACTCGAAGAACGTAGCATCTTTGATAAGCGCCACTTTTACGGCTTCAGAAATACCTGAACGCCAGTCGCGGTCATCGAGGGTTGTCAGGAACGTACCATCGTTAAAAACCGCTACAGGTGGCGCGAACGTACCCAGAAAGTTTTTCTTATGGCGATAATTGACGCCGTTTTTGACACCAACGCCCGAATCATTTTGCGATAAAACGGTGGTTGGAATCCGAATGTGCCGAATTCCCCGGTGTGAAATGGCGGCTGCGTAACCCACTAAATCGAGAATAGAACCTCCGCCAATGGCCACTACGTAGGCATGACGGTCGATACCGTAACGATCAACTGCATCAACTATTTTTTCGACCAGCGCCGGGTCATTTTTAGCCGCTTCGCCACCCGGTAGGGTTAAAATTTCCGGAACAAAAGCCGTGTATTTAGCCAGATACGTTTTAATGTCAGCAGATAAGGCCGGGTGTGTTTCCATAACGCCAGCATCCAGTACGAACAGAATTGGCTTTTTAAGCTGATCGGCAGATTGCTGTTTGAAGTAATCGGCAAAAAGGGTATTGCTGGTATCGAAAAGATGCTCGGTAAAAAAAACTGTATAGCTAAACCGAACGGCAAATGTCTGTTGCAAGTGATCCATAGTGGATAAAGGCAGCTTTAGCGAGAAAGCCTTTATCCTTCAAAAATACAATCAAATCGTTAATGGTTCCTTATACAGGCTCTATTTATAGCCATAAGGAGTGACATTAATCAGTTTTTCATCGGCTCTCTCAACGAATTACCAGTATAAAACTTTGTATTTAACGGCTCCGTATAGTCGCCAGTAAATCGATAGAAAGGGCGTTGCCACAGCGGTCACTATAGCGTGTTTGATATCCGTAAAACTTAATGGGTTGCGGGGAAGGTGACGTATCACCAAATCGGCGGTAAAAACGGTCCAGATGCTTAAGCCGATTAGTGCAAACGCTATCTGACCCGTTAACAAGCAAATCAAACTGAACGCAGCACTGAGAACGGCTGAATAATACTGCCTTGTCTGCCGACGATACGCAGGAATGCGTTTTTTGAATAAGTCGGGATGGCGTTTGTAGAGCAGTGCATCATAGCTGTTGTTACGTTCATCCTGCAACAAACCATACCACGGACAGGGACGAATGTGATAAACCACCAGTGCTTCGGGGCACTTGCTGATCAGTACGCCAGCCCGTAAAAATTTGAACATCAGGTCGCTATCTTCCCGCCACGACGTATCGAAAGCTTCTTCGAAACCACCGACCTGCTGTAAAATAGATTTCCGGCAGAAGCAATTGGCTGCAATAAATTCGGTTCGTTTCAGCAGCGTAGCCGTTCGGTCGAGGGGAGTTGGTTGTTCGGGCAGAAGCACACGTAACTGACCACTGACCACCTGCGCTCCCCGCTGGAAACAGGCCAGTGCCGACGAAAGCCAGTTCGGTTCGGGAAGGCAGTCTTCGTCTGTAAACGCTATAATATGACCACGAGCCGCCTGCCACCCACGATTTCTTGCCGCTGCCACACCGCGCCGTTCGGGCTGACTCAGGTAACGTACTTCAATAGGACCTCCATCGCGCGCGATCTGTTTTGTGAAAAGCTGGACCGCCGTTTCCGTTTCAGGAGAATTGCCTTCGTCTACTACAATGATTTCAAACTGATGACGTGGAAGCCGTTGCCGTCCCAGTGCATCAAGGCATTTAAGTAACAAAGCAGGTTGTTGATACGTCGGAATTACAACCGAAAATTCAGGTGTCATGGAGTAGGTACTAGTGATTGAGTTGAGTGCGCACCGGATTAAACCTTTGTAGTCTTAGCCAATACGTTACTGCATTGATTAAGGTTGCTTATTCTATGACTGGCGTACTACAAAAACCTGACCAAACACTACGTTGATGTTTAAAATTCTGAGAATTTAAGCTTAGTTGTAAAGCTGAGCAGCTTACCCCTGTATCTTTACTGCTCCATTAATCGATTTCTGTATATATGTCTCGTATTGCTCTCATTACTGGCGCTACGTCGGGCATTGGCCGTGCTACTGCCGAAGCCTTCGCCGACCTTGAATACCGTTTAATTCTTTGTGGCCGTCGGCAAGACCGGCTCGAAGAACTGGAAGAACAGTTGAGCCAGCAAACAACCGTAACGACACTCAATTTCGATGTGCGGAACTGGGTTGAAGTGTATGAATCGATCAATACATTGCCCGAAGAATGGCAAAGTGTTGATATTCTGGTGAATTGCGCTGGAAATGCGCACGGCATGTCGGCCATTCAGGACGGCGACGTAGCAGACTGGGATCAGATGATTGATGGCAATGTTCAGGGATTACTTTACGTATCGAAAGCTATTATGCCCGGTATGGTCGAACGGAAACGGGGCCATATTGTGAATATTAGCTCAATTGCCGGCAAAGAAACGTATGCCAATGGTGCTGTGTATTGTGCCAGCAAAGCTGCCGTTGAAGCCCTTAGCGCAGGCATGCGTCTCGATTTAACCCAGCACGGTATTAAAGTAACCAATATTGCTCCGGGCGCGGTTGAAACCGAATTTTCGGTAGTACGTTTTAAAGGAAATACAGAGCGAGCCTCAAAAATATACGAAGGTTTCACTCCTCTCTCTGCCGAAGATATTGCCGATACTATTGTCTATGCTGTTACAGCTCCTGCTCACGTTACCATTGCCGACATGACGATTCTGGCGGGTGCGCAGGCTGCTGCGATGACCATTCATCGGAAATGATCTTTGGTGAGGCTTAGGAAGTTTATAGCCATTTTGAGCGAGCTATAATCTTTATGATTTTACCACCCCCAACCCCCGCCTGTTTTAGGAGGGGGTTGGGGGTGGTAAAATCAAACTCAAGCCCCTCCTTATAATTCCAAATAGTAAAGCATGCCCCTGTTCTTCTTTGTAGGACATAAACTTTGTCAGGAATTGCATTGAAAACAATTGGCATTGACCTTGGCGGAACCCGCATTAAGGGCGTTTTACTCGATACATCTACTGGTGAAGTCCTGCATAAACAACTGACTCCCACGAACGATAACGAGCACGGAGGCTGGAAAATCGCTGTTGCTCAGGCTGTCGCCGATCTGAAAGCCTACACGTCCGACCCAATTACCCATATTGGTCTGGCAGCACCGGGTTTACCTACCATCGATAATACCGCTATTGCCTGTATGCCCGGCCGGTTGCAGGGCTTAGAAGGTTTTAATTGGGCCGATTGGCTGGGACAACCCGTTCGGGTGCTGAATGATGCCCATGCCGCCCTGATGGCCGAGGCCCGTTTTGGAGCCGCTCGCGATGTTCAGAATGCCGTTATGATTACGCTTGGGACTGGCGTAGGCGGTGGTATGCTGGTCAATGGCCAGTTATATCAGGGCTTTTTTCAGATGGCGGGTCATGTGGGGCACATCACAGTCGATGCCGATGATGAGCAATTGGACGTAACAGGCACACCCGGCAGTCTGGAAGATGCCATTGGCAACGTAACAGTAGGACGACGCTCGTATGGTCGTTACCAAACTACGTATGAACTAGTCGACGCGTATCGACAAGGCGAGCCACTTGCTACGTTGGTCTGGCTCACATCGCTACGTCGACTGGCGGTTGCGCTGGCTTCGGTTGCCAATCTGTGTTCGCCGGAATTGATCATTATTGGCGGAGGTATTACGCAGGCAGGAGATGCCTTATTTGAGCCACTCGCTACGTTCATGGATGTATTTGAGTGGCGTCCTTCAGGAAAAAAGACAATCATTTGTAAAGCACATTTCGATGAATGGGCTGGAGCTATCGGAGCCGCTTCCTGCTGAACAACTACTAATGTGAAGTCAGGTTCTCAAACCTGACTTAGAAAGGTTTCTCAAAACCTAACTAGGAGGGTTCCGGGAAATCGATATGAGTCATGTTTGAGAACCTGACCTCACCAAAACAAATCTGTAAATACCTCTATGAGTATTATAAAACAATATCTGGAACGTACTCAAGACATTCTGACAACGGTTGAAGCACAGACTTTGGCTATTGAACAAGCTGCTAAATGGTTTAGCGAGACAATTCTGGCTGGTCGAATGGTACATCTATTCGGCAGTGGTCATAGTCGAATTATGGTCGAAGAAATGTGGCCTCGTTACGGTTCCTTTGCGGGTTTCAACCCCATTGTCGAACTATCGCTTTCATTTCATAATCTGGTTGTTGGTGCTAACGGACAGCGGCAGGCAATGTTTCTGGAGAACGTACCGGGTCTAGCCGACCGAATACTACGTAATTATGATCTGTCGGAACAAGATTCAGCACTGGTAATTTCGTCGAGCGGCTGTAACGTAGTGCCTATTGAAATGGCTGAACTGTTTCAGCAACGGGGCGTAAAAGTGGTGGCGCTCGTTACAAAACAACATGCTGAAAAAAGTACCAGTAAGCGAAAAGACGGTAAAAAACTCAGCGATTTTGCCGATTTAGTGCTGGACACAGGTGCGCCCGTTGGTGATGCCATGATAACCGTTCCGGGACTTGATACGCCCGTTGCGCCCGGCTCAACAGTGGGTGGAGCGTTACTAGTGAATTGTATCAAAGCCGAAGTAGCTCGATTACTGACCGAAGCTGGGCAACCGCCTAAAGTTCTCTCAGCGGCCAACGTAGTAGGGGCCGAACGGGCTGTTACGTTGTTTGAAGGCGCTTACGATGAACACGCACATCGATTGGCAAAACTCTATCAGCGGGTTGGCATTCCGTCTTATGTTAGTGAAAAATCGAATACACCAACGTAGCAATCAGTAGGACACGTAGCGAATAAGCCGAAAATATTTGGCCCTGACAGGGTCCGGCTGTCGGTGCCAATCAATAAAAAAGGGCTGGCTCAACGTAGTGAACCAGCCCTTTTTTATTGCAATTTATAAGCTTACAACTGAGGTTGCTGAGCAACGATTTTCTCATCTACATGGCCGGGCTTGCGGTTGCGCATCCAGAACCACAGAACAACAAAAGCTACAATCAGGAAGATAGGGAACATGGTCATTTTAGCCAGCGTTGCCTGACCGGCGGCCAGTTCAAGTGCATCACCGGTTATGCCGGTAGCTGCTTTTTCAACCCGTGCCTGATCAATCCAGCCGCCAATGATTGGTTGCCAGATCGAGGTCGAGAACATACCCACACCACCGATAATTGACATGCCCAATGCGCCACTAGCTGGAATATTCTCGGCAACAAAACCAATCATGGTTGGCCAGAAATAACACACGCCAATCGCGAAGAAAATAGCTGCTACGTAGGCCATAGAACCCGTTTGTGTGCTGAATAAGTAAATACCGATTGTTGCGAATACGGCACCACCCAGCAGAACGCCCGTTTGGTTAAGGCGATGGATGATTGGTCCACCAAAATAACGGCCGATAGCCATCAAGCCCGTTGTCAGAGCGAGAATATACATAGGTGTAGCACCACTTTTACCCATGATAAGACCTACCCATTGCTGAGGGCCGAATTCAGAAATAGCTGTGAAAGCCATGCAAACGAAGATAAACAGGAAAAGTGGGGTAAGCATTGCCTGAAAATTGCTGCTTAACGACGTAGCATTTACTGCTTTTGATGTTGGGAATGCCTGACCGAAGAACAGGAATACGTAAATCAGCGTTGGAATCATGATGACCCAAACCTGCGTCTGCCACGATGCACCAGCGTCGGTCATGAATTTAGAAATCAGGCTACCCACAACAATGCCGCCGGGGAACCACATGTGAAAACGGTTCAGCATTTTATTCATCTGCGTACCCGTATACATGTCGGCAATCAAAGGGTTACAAGCTGCTTCCGTACAGCCATTACCGATACCGATCAATAGCGTAGAAATCAGAAGGGTAGAATAACTTCCCGCAAAAATTGTCAACAAAATACCTAATGTATGGCAAACAAAAGCCACATTCATGATGATCTTGGGACCTACTGAGTAGTAAACCAGACCACCAACAATCATGGCAATCGGGAAACCAAAGAACCACATAGAATTGATAAAGCCGAGTTGCTCGGCGCTTAGGCCGAGTTCGGTGCCCAGTTGCGGCAGAATACCCGCCCGGATACTAAACGAGAAGGCCGTTGTAATAAGGGCAAAGCAGCTAGCCAGGAATAGCCGCGATGGGTTAACAGCTTGATTCATTTCTGTAGAAGGGATTTAGTAAGTTA
Organism: Spirosoma daeguense; assembly: GCF_054776875.1. NCBI lineage: Bacteria > Pseudomonadati > Bacteroidota > Cytophagia > Cytophagales > Cytophagaceae > Spirosoma > Spirosoma daeguense. The sequence continues at coordinate 579,826 of NZ_BAAHBF010000004.1, read as the reverse complement.
GAGGTTTAATTGTAAACAAAGACAGAACGAACAATAAACTCCCCGTTATACTGTCGTTTTTGTGCAAAATTTCCGAAAAATAAGAGAAAACAGCTAATTTCCGCCCTCAAAAATAAAGAGAGTGTAGCCGGGAACACGTTCTACATTTCAGGTTCTATGCTTCAGGCTTGATAGATAAGGATTTATCTTCAAAACAAAGCATGAATAACAGTAAACCCAGCCCGGTTGTCCTCTTTCCAGTCTGTTTCTAATCAACTTCATTACCGATGCACAGAAAATTGCGAATGGGTATGGTGGGCGGAGGACTCGATGCCTTCATTGGGGCTGTTCACCGCCGGGCCGCTGGTTTCGACAACGAAATCGAGCTAGTATGTGGTGTCTTCAGCGCATCGCCCGACAAATCGAAAGCAACCGGCCATGCGCTCTATCTGCCCGAAAACCGGGTTTATTCTTCTTACGAGGAGATGATTGAGCAGGAAAAGAAATTGCCGGAAGGTGAACGTATGGATTTTGTTTCCATAGTAACGCCAAACCACATGCACTTTCCGCCCGCCAAAATGGCGCTTGAAAACGGGTTTCATGTGATCTGTGATAAGCCAATGACGCTGAATCTGGCCGAAGCCAAAGAACTGGCGCAGATTGTCGAAAAGTCTGGGCTGGTGTTTGGGCTGACGCATAACTATACGGGCTATCCGATGGTGAAAGAAGCCCGCGACATGGTACGTAACGGCAAACTGGGACCAATTCGGAAAGTGGTTGTGGAGTACCCGCAAGGCTGGCTGTCGAAGAAAGAAGAAGATACTGATTATAAACAGGCGATCTGGCGTACCGACCCTGCCAAGTCAGGTGCTGCTGGTTGCATGGGCGATATTGGAACACACGCCGAAAATCTGGCTGAATACGTAACGGGCCTAAAAATCAGCGAACTCTGCGCCGACCTTACCGCGTTTGTACCGGGCCGTATGCTCGACGATGACGGTAACGTATTGCTTCATTTCGAAGGCGGAGCGAAGGGTGTTCTGCATGCCAGTCAGATTGCCAATGGCGAAGAAAACTCCTTGAAAATCTTCGTTTATGGCGAACTGGGCGGTTTGGAATGGCATCAGATGGAGCCGAATACGCTCAAATATAAAACGCAGGAAGGCCAACGTATCATTCGCCCCAACGTAGGCGATCTATCGGCGTCGGCCAAAGCGCACTGGCGGATGCCAGCCGGTCACCCCGAAGGTTTCTTCGAAGCGTTTGCCAACCTCTACCGTAACTTCGCCTATGCCGTGAAAGCACATATGGATGGTAAACCCGCCGATCCGATTTATGACTTCCCTAGCGTTGCTGACGGCGTGCGCGGCCTCGCTTTCATCGACACCGTTATCGCTTCGAATCAGTCTTCAGAAAAGTGGACGAAGTTTGTTGAATAAATGCTAAACCACGGATTGAGCCACAGAGATGCACCAAGATGCGCGGAGATACACAAAGTTTTTCTCAGTGTATCTCCGCGCATCTTGGTGCATCTCTGTGGCCTAAACTTTTACCCCTAAATCAATGCAAAAAATCAATGTAGGTGTCGTTGGCACCGGATTCATCGGGCCTGCGCACATCGAAGCCCTGCGTCGCTTACCGAATACAAATGTTCTGGCACTCTGCGAAGTAACGACTGAACTAGCGCGCCAAAAAGCCGATCAACTCGGTATCGAACGCGCCTGTACGTTCGATGAGCTGCTGAAGATGGATGATATTAAGGTTGTCCATATCTGTACGCCTAACTTCCTGCACTATGCGCAGTCGAAAGCGGCTTTAGAAGCGGGTAAGCACGTTGTATGTGAAAAACCACTGGCTAAAGATTTGCACGAAGCAGAAGAGCTGGTAGAGTTGGCGAAGAAGACAGGTCTGGTTAACGCCGTACACTTTAACCTACGGTATTATCCACTGGTTCGTCAGATGAAAGTGATGCGCGAGCAAAACGATCTGGGCGAAATTTATTCGATTATCGGCTCGTACCTGCAAGACTGGCTGTTCTACGATACCGATTACAACTGGCGGCTCGAACCCGACAAATCGGGCGATTCACGGGCGATAGCCGATATTGGTTCGCACCTGATGGATAGCCTTGAATACATCACTGGACTGAAAACCGTTGCTGTTATGGCCGACTTCAACACGGTTCATAAATTCCGTAAGAAGCCACTCAAGCCTGTTGAAACGTATTCAGGCAAGATGCTTCAGCCAGAAGATTACGCCGATGTGGCCATCAATACCGAAGACCATGCCAACGTACTGCTGAAGTTCGATAATGGTAATCGGGGTGTAATTACGGTATCGCAGGTATCGGCCGGACGTAAAAACCAGATGAAACTGGAAATTGCTGGTTCGAAAAAAACCTATGCCTGGAACTCAGAAGCACCGAACGAAATGTGGATCGGTAACCGCGATGGAGCCAACCAATCGTTCATGCGTGATCCTTCGCTGGCGCACCCCGAAGCGCGTTCGGTTATTTCGTTCCCCGGTGGTCACAATGAAGGGTTCCCCGATACGTCGAAGCAACTGTTCAAAGAAGTTTACGACGCTATTGCTGCCGGAAAACAACCCGAAAATCCAACGTTCCCAACTTTTGCTGACGGTTATCGTGAATTGCTCATCTGCGAAAAGATTCTAGAATCGAACCGCAAACAGGCGTGGGTAGAGATTTAATATTCAATGAGCGAACGTAGTGTTTTACCACTTAATCGCTAATTCACTCAATATTACATGAAAACAATGAAAGGTCCGGGCATATTTCTTGCCCAGTTTTTGGGCGATGAAGCCCCGTTTAATTCGCTTGATTCTATAGCCAAATACATGGCCGATTTAGGTTATAAAGGTATCCAGATTCCAACATGGGACCCTCGTATGATCGACTTGAAGCAGGCTGCCGAAAGTCAGACGTATTGCGATGAGTTCAAAGGGAAGCTGACAGATATTGGTGTAGAAATTACCGAACTGTCTACTCACTTACAAGGGCAGTTGGTTGCCGTTCACCCAGCTTACGGCGCTATGTTCGATGGCTTCGGTCCGGCTGAACTGGCAGGTAAACCAAAAGAGCAACAGGCCTGGGCGGTCGATCAGCTTAAACTAGCCGCCAAAGCCTCTAAAAATTTGGGTCTGACCGGCCACGTTACGTTCTCTGGAGCGTTGTTATGGCCTTTTGTTTATCCGTGGCCACAACGCCCGGCAGGACTGGTCGAAACCGGATTTACGGAGCTGGCAAATCGCTGGAAGCCGATTCTGGACGCGTTCGATGAGGCAGGTGTTAACGTAGGTTATGAGCTGCACCCCGGCGAAGACCTGCACGATGGTATTACGTTCGAGATGTTTCTGGAGAAAGTGGGAAATCACCCACGCGCCGGTATCAACTACGATCCAAGCCACTTTGTGTTACAACAGCTTGATTACCTCCAGTTCATCGATTTCTACCATGAGCGCATTTACGCATACCACGTAAAAGATGCCGAGTTCAACCCAACAGGTAAGCAAGGTGTTTACGGAGGTTTCCAAGGCTGGGTAGAACGCGCCGGACGCTTCCGTTCATTAGGCGACGGTCAGGTCGATTTCAGCGGTATTTTCAGCAAACTAGCTCAATACGACTACGATAGCTGGGCGGTTCTGGAGTGGGAATGTGCGCTGAAACATCCTGAACAGGGTGCTGCTGAAGGTGCACCGTTCATCGCCGACCACATCATCCGTGTAACCGAACGCGCTTTCGACGATTTCGCCGGAACAGGTGCCGATGAGAATTTTAATAAGAAAGTATTAGGCTTGTAATTGTTGATTTTCAGTGTTTTATAATGGGTGCCCTAATTTATTTAAGGTACCCATATTTCTTATTTATGCCTGTTCCCGATTATCAGAGTATTATGTTACCGTTGCTCAAATCTGTGGAGGACGGAAAAGAATATAAGGTGTCAGATCTTGTAGATACGTTAGGCAACCATTTTAAGTTAACAGATGAAGAACGCGCTGAATTACTTCCTAGTGGTCAGACATTTCTTTTTGGTAATCGCGTAGGATGGGCACGAACATATCTAAAAAAATCGGGCCTTCTTGATTCGCCCAAACGTGGCATTATTACTATTACTGAGCGAGGTAAAAAGGTATTATATCAAAAACCAAAGCAAATAAACGTAGCTTTTCTTCGGCAGTACCCAGAATTTCTGGAGTTTCAAAGCACTAAAAAACAGGAAACAGGAGAACCTGATTCAGAATCTATAGTAGTACTTCAGCAAACGCCAGAAGAAACATTAGAATCATCTTACTTTAGTATTAGAAAAGCACTTGCTATAGAGTTAATTGACAGAGTAATTAATTTGTCCCCAGCTTTCTTCGAAAAGCTTGTTGTTGAACTGCTTGTTCGAATGGGATACGGTGGTTCCATCAAAGACGCGGGAAAAGCAGTGGGTAAAAGTGGAGATGAAGGGATAGATGGTACAATTAAAGAAGATAAGCTTGGGTTGGACATTATCTACATTCAGGCTAAACGCTGGAAGCCCGGTAATGTAGTAGGTCGTCCCGAGATACATAAATTTATTGGTGCCTTAGCTGGTCAGGGAGCGAAAAAGGGTGTCTTTATCACTACGTCGTCATTTACGCGGGAAGCTCTTGATTATATGCCTCGTAATGAAACCAAGATTGTATTAATTGACGGAGAACAGTTAGCCCAGCTAATGATTGACTATAATTTAGGCGTTGCTTTACAACAAACGTTTGAAGTAAAGCGGTTAGATAACGATTACTTTAGTAATGAATGAAAATAGAAATAAACTAAGAAAGCAATCACGCAAACTGGTGATGCTTTGCTGAATACCAACCTATGATAAAACGCTGTGAGCTTTAAGCATAATCAATTATCTAGTAATCGTATACAAAAAAATAGAATGTTTTAGTGATGAAATTGCATTTTGTTGGCTAGTTTTGCCATTATTTTGGCAACAAATCAGATAGGTGTGGAAGCCAGTTGCTAACATATTGGTATGAAACCGCAACTACTGAAAATACCTATTGCATCCGAATGTTCCTTTAGCGTCCGTCAGGATGTTGTCCCTTATTTCTATAACCGCTGGCATTATCATCCCGAATTAGAGTTGCTGCACATAGAAGCGGGAAACGGTACGCAGTTTATTGGCGATAGTATTCGAAATTTTCAGGCAGGCGATACGTTGCTGATTGGTGCAAACCTACCGCACTACTGGCGATGCGATAAAGCGTATTTTGACCATCAGAGCGATTTCTTTGCTAAATCGACGGTTGTTCATTTTCGGTCCGATTTCTGGGGTGATACGTTTCTGCAATTGCCCGAAAATAGGCCATTGGTTAAGCTGCTGGAGTTGGCTAAACAGGGGTTACGGATTTACGGACAAACCAGTCAGCAGTTAAAAACGATATTGGCGAGAATGCTGGCGGAGTCGGGACCGGAGCGGATGGTTTCATTACTGCAAACCCTGATGCTGCTGGCTCAATCCGATGAAATCGACGTTTTGTCGACCATTGATTATCCCAGCCATTTCGATGAAGGCGATACAGACCGGATCAACCGAATCTATGCCTATTCCATCGCCAATTTTCAACGTAAAATTTCACTGGAAGAAATTGCGAACGTAGCAAGCCTTAGTGTAAACTCGTTCTGCCGTTATTTTAAACTTCGGAGCAGAAAATCGTACTCACAGTTTCTGCTCGAATTACGTGTGCATCATGCCTGTAAATTGCTTATCGATAGTACGTTGAGTATAAGTCAGATTTGTTTTGAATGTGGCTTCAATCAATCGTCTGGTTTTAATAAGTACTTTCGCCAGATTATGGGGAAAAGCCCGATGCAGTACCGGAAGGTTTTCGGGAAAGAGATTCTGTAAAATAGCGCATTGGCGCATCTTGTTACGCCTTTATGGAAGTATTCCCTGTTTCGTCTTCGATTCTGTCGACAACACATTTAGCTCAGTTTTTACGTGAGAAATACGGATTTAGTCAGAACGCTACGTGTCAGTTAGTAAAAGCGGGTATAAACCATTCCTATTTGATTACTGATGGCGAATCTAAAGCGGTTTTCCGGGTCTATAGCCTCAACTGGCGAACGCTCAACGAAATCAGTGAAGAAGTTGGTTTGCTGAAATGGGTCAATGAAAAGGGAATACCAGTTTCTTATCCGCTGAAGGATAGGAGGGGACACTATATTCAGACGATAAATGCCCCGGAAGGTGAACGGTTTGGCGTTATGTTTTCCTTTGCGGAAGGTGAAAAACTCTTGACATTTCCGGAAGAACTGCATTATAAAATAGGCCAGATTATGGCACGTTTCCACCAGGTTACAGCCAATCTGGACATCGACCGCGTTACGTATATGCCGGAGGTATTGCTGGTCGATCCGATAGAAAAGCTAAAGCCGTTTCTGCCTGCCGATACGTCCGAAATGCAGTTTATGCTGTCGACACAACGCTATTTGCTGGATCAGTTTGCTGCTATCGATTATTCGAAAACGCGGACTGGCGTGGTGCATCTGGATATCTGGTTCGATAATCTGAACATTGCTAACGATGGTACAGTCACGCTTTTCGATTTCGACTTCTGTGGCACTGGGCTTCTTTGTATGGATATCGCTTACTACATCTTACAGATTCATAGCACCGAAACCGACGTAGCAGAATTCTATAAAAAGAAGGAAAGTTTCTTGCATGGCTACGAGTCGATTACGCCAATCAGCGATGAGGAGAAACGATTGTTGCCCATGCTGGCTGAGAGCATTTATTTCTTTTACGTCGGCGTACAGTGCGAACGATTCGATAACTGGTCGAATGTATTTCTGAACGAAATGTATTTAAAGCGTTTCATCAATCTACGTATCAAACGCTGGTTCGATTTTAATAATCTATCGGCCTCTGAATCGGTTAGTAACTAGTAAGATACGTAGTGTTCTAAAAGGAAAAGCCTGAGTTGTATCAGGCTTTTTTTATCATCCACCACCTTTGGAATTCTTTTGGTCGTCGTTGTTGATTTTACGACTGTTGCTTGCTTTAAACATGCTCCCAAACTCCCAGTTGAGCGAGAGACGTATCGAACGCATTAAGTATTGATTACGTATCGTAGTTTCGAAGTCGCTGCCACGAGTGAAATGCGTCTGGCCGATGTAGCTGCCAAACGGGCTGACAGTGGTGAGCGTAACCGCCAATTTCGACGCTGGTATTTCTTTCTTGGCCGAGAAACTGTAATAAAACCAGTAGCCTTCGTAGCCCTGCAACGTAACGCTTCGGGCATCATAATCGGCGTAAGCCTGAACGCTAAAATTGTTGGGAAGTTTCCAGCTACTGTTTGCGTTGATGCCCCAGGCCATACCGCTGTTGCTGATCGCCAGTGCGCCACTCTGGTATTGGGCATGACGAAGGTTAGCGTTGCTGTTGACTTTCCAGCCCGGCATTACGTTGAACGATGTGGATAGATTAAGTCCATATTGGCTATTTGAGGCTAGGTTTTGCTTGGTCGTGGTGGCTACGCCCGACGCCGAAATCCGGATAATACTTTCGATGGAATTGGTTGTTTGTCGGCCAAAAAGCGAAGCATTCAGGAAGAAGTCGGAATCGGTTTGCAGCGCGTACGTAAACTCAACCTGATTTACTTCTTCAGGACGTAGCAACGGGTTTCCTGTTTCGATGTTTTTGGGGTCCTGCGCGTATACATTTGGATTCAGATCCCAGATCGAAGGTCGCGAAATTCGCTTGGTGTAGCTCAGTGTCAGGTTGTTGTTGGCATTCAGTTTTTTAAACAACGTAGCGCTCGGAACAAGATTCCAGAAATTATTGCTGAACGTAGCATTCTGGTTTCGCTGGTTTCCTTTCAGATACGTTCCTTCCATACGGGCACCTGCGTGCAACGACCAGCCACCCTGCCATTTGAATTTAAGCTGGCTATATCCCGCAAACACATTTTGCGTATAGGTGAACAGATCGCTACGTGCCGCAATCGTTGTGAGTTGGGAAGGACTGGCATCACTGCTGGCCTGCACCAGATAATCGCTGCTGTTGTGGCGCAGAATTACTTTGGCTCCGCTTTCCCAGGCATGCTTATTGTCTTTCGCAAACGGCAGAATGTAGTCACCCTGAAACGTCCACTCCTGTTTGGCATTGTTATTATCGTTCAATTCGCGGTAAAGCAGTGATTGATCCGAGCTTGTCTGGCGGGCATCGTAGTTGTACTTATCAACGGCGTTGTTGTGCTGCGCCATCAGGTAAAGTTCCTCACCCGGTTTCTTGAACTTATGCGTGTAGCCCAGATTGAGGTCGATGCCGCGCGTTGGCGAATTCGTCAGTACGTTCTGTCGAAAATCTTCCAGCAGCGAACCATTGGCCGAAAAACGTTGTGTATGCTGCTCGCTGTTATCGGGCCAGTTGCCGAGCCAGCCATTCACCGAAAAATTGAACGTATTGGATTCGTTCGGTAGGAATTCGAATTGCAAATCCCCCGAACCGTGCGGCTTACCATTGTTGCGTGATACGTTCTGCTGAATACGTCCGGTTGGTACGCCATTTTCAAACGTTGTGCGGCTCAGATCGTTTTTTTCCACGCTCCAGATTCGGTGAATGTGAAGGGTAGAGTTAAAATTCCATTTTTCGCGATTGACAGAAATCCGTGGGTTTACAGCCTGTTCCAGATTACTCGCCACCACTTCCACCGTACCGCTCACGTTCTGCTGGCCTTTTTTGGTAATAATATTTATCACTCCAGCGGCTCCTTCGGCATCGTAACGGGCTGATGGACTGGTAATAACTTCAACGGATTTGATTGAATTGGCGGGCATCATGTTCAGGGCGTCGGCCGCGTTACGTGCCATTTGCCCCGAGTATTTTCCATTGATGAGAATGCGCAGGTTTCGATTGCCACGCATCGTTACGTTCCCGGCGGCATCGACATTCAGAACGGGCGCTTTACGTAGTACGTCGGCGGCTGTTCCGCCCGTATTGCTAATGTCTTTTTCGGCATTGTAAATCAACATACCCGGCTGTTGCTCAACCAACTGACGTGTAGCCGTTACGGTAACAGCAGATAACTGTTTCGCTTCCGACTTGAGATAGATGGTTTTAAGGTCAACAACGGGCGATTCTGGCGAAACGGAAAACGAAATTGTTTTTGGCGCATAGCCAACAAACGACAGATTCAAACTGTACGAACCGGCTGAAATATCGGCTGATTTAAAGGCCCCACTTTCGTCGGAATAGGTGAGGGCTATTACTTTATTTTCTGAATTCAGGATACCAATGGTTGCAAATTCAATAGGCTTCTGATTCGCCGAATCAATAAGACTGCCTTTGATTAAATACGGTGAAGTTTTTTGGGCTTCGGAAGAAGTTTGGTTGATGAAAAAGAGGAAGGCAATGAGCGAAAGCAGGTACTTATAATTCATAACGGACAGCTATTTTACGTGGAGCCGATTTGGTTTTTTTTCGTCGGCCGAATCCACGGCGGCCCCACCAGATATAAAAACCAGTAATTGGGAGGCTGGCGCAAATCAAACTAGCGATGAAGTAGATAATTTTGGTAGTCATATCGCCAATGGCCCCAACGTGCAACGTATAATTCGAGCGACGAAGCCAGTCGGCAAAGTTGAGCTGATCTCGTTGAACATCAGACGATGGCAACTGCTTTAATGTGTATTGATCAAGGAAAATATCGCGCCAGTCGCCTTGATACATGTCGGTGCAAACGTAAATAGCATCGGCTGGTTTCTGCGGAATGGCAACAATAATGGCATCTTTATTATAAACCCCCAACTCGTCCATTCCTTTCTTAAACGCCCGGTCTACATTGACCAGCGTAGGTACTGAAGCTATCTGTGTCGTATCTGAAAATGCGCGTTGGTAAGGGGCTGGTTCTGCGCCACCCGACGCGAGCCAGTAAACGCCCTTATTGATCCAGGTAAACCCCATAATGAGCCCGGTAAGGGTAATGACCAGCACCGGAATCAGCGAATAAAAGCCTAGTACATTGTGCAGATCATAGTTGACCCGCTTAAATTTCGCTTTCCATTTGATGGTAAACGCTTTCTCTTTATTGCTTTTGTTCCACTTTTTTGGCCACCACAAAATAAGCCCGGTGATGAGCAAAACGAAAAAAATCAGGGTAGCCCAGGCTACAATCTGATGACCCACTTCGCCTTCAATCCATAAGCCAACGTGCCCATCCAGAATGAATCGGAAGAAATCTTCGTGATCGACCACACCCACCACGGCGCCCGTATACGGATTGGCAAAAATCGTTGAATCGGAGTCCAGCGTAACTTTTACGGTGCGGCCATGTCCCTGATACCAAAGGCTTAACGTCTTTTTATCGGGAAAAGCAGTTTTCATTTTCTGCTGAATTTCCGACGGCGTCAGGTAAACAGCATTGGCAGGTCGTTCGGCATTTTGCCAAGGTTGCGTTAAAGGTTTTAGTTCCTGTTCGAAGACGAGAATACAACCCGTTACCGACACAACGAAAACGACAATTCCTGATGCCAGACCGAGCCATAAATGGAGCCAGGCATTAATTTTTTTCAGAATCTGCATGATTATTTATACCCCACCCCAACCCCTCCCCCGTAGGGAGGGGCTTGTCTGCGGTCGTTTTTAAGTCCGGCAGCGGCCGACCGTCTCCCTACGGGGGAGGGGTGATCCGCAAAAGGTTATTTCGTTTTTTCGAGACGTAGTATGAAGTTGATACCGCCAACGAATTCGGTGCCTTGTGTCAGTTTGTCGGCGGCTACGTCGTACTCCCATATGTAATCTTTATCAGCAGCATTGACAGCGATATACGCTTTACCATTTTCAACGATAACAGCCTGCACCATGCGTTCGCCTTTGTCGGCGGGTAGAGCCAGTTTTTTAACGAACGTACCGGTTTTAACATCGATGACGGAGAACGAATGATCGGCGTCGATAGATTGACCAGCTACGCGTGTACGAACAATAGCTTTGCCGTTACCAACGTACCACATAGCGGCTCCCATTTCCATGTTCACTTTCGATGAGAAGTCGAAATAATACGTCGGATCTAACGTAGTGCTGCCGTTTTTGATCCGGTAAACCGCCGATGGCGATTTGTAATCGTAATTAGCAACGGGGTCGCTCATGAAATAAATGTCGCCGTTTTCGTCCTGAAACGAAGAAGGCGCATACACCATCGGGCCGCCCGGATTGGTCGTGCGAATGTCGTTGATGTTGCTTTCAACGGCCATCGTAGAATAGTTGATTACCGCTACGTTAAACTGTTGTGAAACGGGCATGATCGGATAGTTCGACCAGTCGCTCGAGCCAAAGCTGTACCCCAGAAACAGCTTGCCTGCGCGGTATTCGGCAAAACCCATTGAATACGTAGTGAAACCAGTTGGGAATGCCTGTAAAGCCAGTTTTCCAGTCGTGACGGTCATGTCGGCGACTTTAATAATTGCGTAACGACCTTCATCTTTGCCACCGTTATCGCCCGTGCCAAAAATCACCAGCGTCTGGTCGTCAACCCACGCATACGAACTCCAGTTGAGGTGCGTAAATGGCACTTCTTTATCGACCACAACAGCACCGTTGGCAACGTGGTATTTTCCTAACCGACCACTGCCAAAATTGGCGTGATAGTAAAAGCCGTTTTTCTGAATAATGTCCTGTGCATAGACTTTGCCGGTCATTTCGGCGCCATTTCCTTGCAGGCTGATTGTGCCGGAAGTCAGCGACGGAATATCGGCAATGTAATAGGCAATATTAGGCCATGCCCCTACGGCTACTACAGCCGAATACGTACCTGCTTCCTGCGTTGGTGGCGTTACGTTGTCACTGCTACAGGCGTTCAGTCCGAAAGCGATCAGGACGGTGAAAACTGTTTTAACGGAGAAATTAATAAAGCGTTTCATTGATTTGGCTTTGAGAGAACTAGATGGATTTACTTAAGGAAATAGCGGAGTTTTACCGAGAAGGCGCGTCCGGGTTTTTGTAGACGGAAATTGTCGAACGCCAATGCATCGGTCAGGTTGCGGCACTCACCCGAAATATTATAGCGACCGTTCTGGAAAGAGTAACTCAACGTAGCGTTGTGAATCAACTGGTCGGGAATGGTCGATTTGCCGTTTACATTTCCGAAAGCCGCCCAGGTCAAATAGAACCAGTGAACGTATTGGGTGTACCAGTTGAATTGCAGACGCGTACCGTTTCCGAATACGTTGTTTTTCCCCAGACTCAGGTTCGCGTTGCCAAAAAGCCAGGGCTGATTCGGAATCTTGTTTTTGTAAGTGGCTTCGTACGTAATGGAACTAGTGCTGCCAAACTTGGTCATATTGACCGCACTCTGATACGTAGCGTTGATGTTGAACGAAAGCAGGTCAGCGTAATCGTAGCGGAATTCGGTTTCAAAACCAGTAACCAGTACACTTGATTTATTTTCGTTTTTCAACGCTTTCGACCGTTGGTCGGGAACGGGATAGATGAAGTCCTGTGCATCGCGATAGAAGCCGGAGGCTTCGAGGAAGAATCGGTGTTTGTTGATACGTAGTCCGTAATAACCGCCCAGATTGGCATTGTAGCTGTTTTCTGGTTTGAGGTCGGGGTTGGGTTGTACGTTCAGACCATCGCCAAAAACTTCCTCAACTTCCTGCAACCGATACGCCCGTTCCAGCGACAACTTAACGCCTAAGTCAGGCAGAATTTTAAAGCGCGATGCTACGCCATAACCAAACAGATTAAACTGGTTTGTCAGCGTCTGATAGCTCTGATCGATCCATTTGTTACGAGCTAAACCTAGCCCGTAATATTTGACAAAGAACGTATTGGTCAGTCGTTTGTCGAGGAATTCCTGCTGATAGGCAAAGCCGAGAATCTGCTTGTTCATCGTGCCCGGCATATCGTCGCCAGACGTCAGCAGCGAATTGTAGTTCTCGTTTATAAGATTATCCAGGGTGTAATTGAGGTTGAATGAATGCTGGTCATTCAATACATAGCTCAGGTTGGCCCGGACAAAATTTCTGGGGCGAATGATGTACGACAACGACCTGATACCACCCATTTCGCTGGCGGCTTTGACTGTCCAGAAACCATCCCAGTAATATTGCCGGAACAACGTATCGGCGGTGATGTAGGTGTCTTTTGAGCGCGACGCAAACAGATTAAAATCAAGTCCTTTTACGAATAGATCGCTCTTTTTGTAGCGTAGCGTGGCTGTGGTGGTATTGCTTTTACGCGTTACGTTGCCGTAAACAATGGTTTGTTCGAAACCGGTTTGCAATTGCTGCTGACCAGCTGAATATCCAAGCCCTAGATACAGGACGTCGGCCCAGCGTTTATTTGAAATTCCAACTTCTACCTGCCCCATGCCGGAGCTAAAGCGGTCGTGAAACCGGCGTGCATCGGCTGTAACGAACGAAGCACCAGACAAGTCTTTGATTTCATTACCAACCCGTTGACCACCTTCGAGGATTTCGACCCCCTTCATTTTGTAGTTGTTGTCGGAGTAGTTGTAGAAACCGCTGGCTTTAATGGTAATGCCTGTTGGCTTATGAACGTACTGCCCCGTCAGTGCTGAGCGATGCGTATTGAATGAGCCGTAACTATGGCTGATATCCAGATAATTACGTTGATTCTGATTCGTGATTACGTTTACGGCGCCACCCATAGCATCGGAACCAAGCTGCACCGGAACAACGCCTTTATAAACCTCGATACGTTCGGCCAGATTGACCGGAATCGTGTTGAGCGAAACCGAACTACCCAGAATTTCGAGCGGTACACCGTCGATAAAATACTTTACCGCTCGCCCTGAAAGTCCATTGATCGAAAAGTTGAAATTGGAACCCAGACCGCCCTGTTCGCGGATACGAACGCCGGTACTACGGTTCAAAATCTGGTTCAGATCGGCGGTGGTATTGGCAAATTGTTTGGTTTCAATCGCGTTGACCGCGAAAGCTTGTTCTTTTACCTGCTGGGTTTCGGTTTTGCCAAAAACACTGACTTCGCTGAGGTTTTGCTGGTTTTCCGTTAACCGAAAATTGCTGGTCAGCTTTTGGTGTGATTTTACGGTAACTTCCTTAGAAGTAGGATGGTAGCCTACCGCTGAAATGCTGATCGTGTAATTTCCGGGCTTGAGTGATTCGAACGAATAGAACCCGTTAGCATTGCACGTAGTGCCGAACGACGTATTTTTAATGGCAATTGTAGCGCCGGGAATCGCTACGTCTGATTCGGTTTTTACATAACCCGAAAGCTCTGCTACGTTCTGCCCGAAAGCGGAAATCGAGAGGAACCAGAAAATGATTACTAAATGGGAACGTACTGGTTTGGCAGATTGCATCAGTTGATATGAAAATGATATATCAACTAGGTAGTAGCATCACGGCCAGCTTCCCGAAGGTGACGAAGAGAAAAAAAGAGAAATAGTTTGATTTAATAGGTAAGCCAGACGTAGCAGAAGCGCATTCTTTCTCGTTTTGATCCGTCTATTTATGGTTCAATTGACTGATAGTTTGGTATCATTTGGCAATAGAGCATGAGTTTGAAGCTGTTTATGGCTTTTGTTCAAAAACCATCTGCCTCTACATGCTACGTTACTTACTATTGTTGCTGCTGCCGTTCTGCACCTTTGCTCAGGAGAATCGATTTGAAGGTGAAATTCAGGCTTTTGAAAAAACTGACCGGACAACGCCACCTCCTCAAAGACCAATCGTGTTTACTGGTAGCTCATCTATCCGGCTCTGGGAAAATCTGGATAACTATTTCCCGAATAAAACCATATTACAGCGTGGTTTCGGCGGCTCAACCCTCAATGATGTGATTCATTATGCCGACCGCGTTATTATTCCGTATAACCCTAAACAGGTTGTGCTTTATGCGGGCGAAAACGACGTAGCAATGGGCGTAACCGGCCAGCAAACCTACGAGCGTTTCGTTACGTTGTTCCAGCATGTTCGCAAGAAATTGCCGGATGTGCCGTTCGTATTTATTGCGCTCAAACCCAGTCCGTCGCGACGGAAATACTTCGCCGAAATGGATGCTGCGAATAGGCTGATTCAGCAGTTTCTGGCCAAACAGAAAAAAGCTGATTTCGTTGATATTCGCCCGGTTATGCTTACAAAATCTGGTCAGCCAGTGCCTGAATTATTTAAGTCCGACAGTTTGCATATGCTTCCGGCGGGTTACGAACGCTGGGCCAAAGTGTTGAAACCGTATTTGAAGTAGTGGTTTCGACAAAAAAATACTGAAAATGCGCAAACGTTTTCGCAGCAATATCCTAAACGGATAGCATAGGGCTATTCTGCCAACGGAGCCGTATTTTGCCTTAAAATCAGTTATTTACTCTGAGCCAAACGGCGTAGGATATAAAGATTTTTGAGGGTATAGGCTTTGGTTTAACGTTTGCCCGACTCGAACAACACGTAGCTTTGTGGACTAAACGCATAACTCTTTTCCATGAAAAAACTGATTGTCAGCTTATTGGTCTTTGGATATGTTATAGAGGCTCTCCACGCACAGACGGCCAGCTACGCTATACTGCCAAAACCCACTCAGTTAGAGCCACGTAGCGGAGCTTACGTATTACCGGCAAAACCGATTATTAACGTAGCAGGGAATGATCCGGAAGTGCGCCGGGTTGCGCAATTATTGGCCGATCAGCTTACAAACGCAACTGGTTCGGCAGTAACGGTTAAAAATGGTACGTCCGGGAAAGGCATTTCGTTTGTACCAGCCAGTGGAGGGAAATTAGGCGAAGAAGGGTACACACTGACCGTTTCGGCTAAACAAATCGTGATTTCGGCCGAGAAACCACAGGGTTATTTCTACGGGGTTCAATCGTTGCTGCAACTGATGCCTGCTGCGGTTTTCAGTCCAACGAAAGTCGATGGTGTTACGTGGGCGGTACCAGCCTGTGCCATTGAAGATAAACCTCGTTATGGCTATCGCGGGTCGATGCTCGACGCCGGCCGTTATTTTTATTCGGTTGAGTTTGTAAAACGATACATCGATCTGCTGGCGCTTCACAAAATGAATGTGTTTCATTGGCACTTGACCGAAGATCAGGGCTGGCGCATCGAAATCAAAAAATACCCCGAACTGACCAAATACGCATCGATACGCCCGTCGACGATGGTAGGGCATTACCGTGATCGTAAATATGACGACAAACCCTATGGCGGTTTTTACACGCAGGATGATGCCCACGAGATTGTGAAATACGCGAAAGAGCGATTCATCACAGTGATTCCCGAAATCGAAATGCCGGGCCATTCCGTTGCGGTGTTATCGGTATATCCCGAATTGGGCGCCAACCCCGATCAGGTTGCTCCGGTTTCGAATACGTGGGGCGTGCACGATCACGTACTGTTTCCGCGCGAAGAAACCTTTACGTTCCTAGAGAACGTACTGTCGGAAGTGATGGACATTTTTCCGAGCAAATACATTCACATCGGTGGCGATGAATGCCCTAAGAAAGAGTGGAAACAAAGCAAGTTTTGTCAGGAACTGATGAAGCAAAAAGGGCTGAAAGACGAGCACGAGCTTCAGAGTTATTTCATTCAGCGTATCGACAAATTTGTTACGTCGAAAGGCCGCCGGATTATTGGTTGGGATGAAATTCTGGAGGGCGGTTTATCGCCTAACGCTACGGTTATGAGCTGGCGGGGTGTTAACGGCGGCATTGCCTCGGCCCGGCAGAATCACGACGTAGTGATGACTCCCAATACGTATTGTTACCTTGATTATTATCAGACTGACCCCAAAACGCAGCCTGTAGCCATTGGCGGTTTGTTACCGCTCGAAAAAGTGTACAGCTTCAATCCATCAGTAACAGATAGTTTAACTGCCGAGCAGGCAAAGCACGTACTGGGCGTACAGGCCAACGTCTGGTCGGAATATTTACCGACTGCGCACTACGTTGAATATATGGCTTTCCCGCGTCTGATTGCCGTTGCCGAAACCGCTTGGACGCCCGGCGAAAGCAAAAATCTGGATGATTTCAAGCAACGGCTTGCCATTCATAATAAACGGCTCGATTATCTGAAGGTCAATTACTTTGGCGCGCCTATCAATAATAAATTCGACTACGTCTGGCCGAAAGAAACCGCTAAAAAGTAACTGCTACGTAACAATCACCTCTGACAAAGTTTCGACCTTTGTCAGAGGTTTTTTATGTTCGGGTTTGTTGCTTCGTCAGTTATCATGAAACGATTTGTTACGTTACTCCTATTTTTCGCCAGCCTGCAACTCTCTCTGGCGCAACCCATTCGGTTTGCTTTCGTGACGGATACACATGTTGGTGCGCCCGAAACAGCCGCCGACGATTTACAACGGACAGTCAACGATATCAACGCATTAACTGACATCGACTTCGTGGTATTTACGGGCGACGTAACGGATTACGGTTCAGATCAGGAATTTGCAACCGCCAAACGTATTCTCGATGGACTGACTAAAAAATGGTACATATTTCCCGGCAACCACGATACCAAGTGGTCGGAAAATGGCTGTAATAGTTTCAAGAAGGTATTTGGTGCCGAGCATTTTGCGTTCGATTTCGGCAAATACCGGTTTATCGGCTGCGGTAGTGGCCCTAACATGCGAATGTCGCCGGGTCTGGTCAGTCGCGAAGACATACTCTGGCTACGTTCGGAAGTTGAGAAATTGAAAAACTCCGACAAGCCTGTCATTTTCATGAACCACTACCCGCTCGATAACTCACTGTCGAACTGGTATTTGATTATTGACGAGATCAAGAAAACAAACGTTCAGGCGGCTTTTTGCGGGCACGGTCACGCCAATCTGAAGCTGGATTTTGAAGGGATACCCGGCACGATGGGACGCTCTAACCTTCGGGCAAAAGAAGCAATTGGTGGCTACAATCTCGTTACGATTCAGAACGATACGATGTCGTTTTCGGTACGTACGCCAACTGTGGGCGAACAAGCTGGTCAGACGGCTTCGCCCTGGCGCACGATTTCGCTGATCAACCACCATTTTAATCAGGACAAAAAGCAATACGCTCGCCCAACATATCAACTCAACGAGCAATATAAGAACGTAGCACGAGCGTGGGAAAAACAGGATAACAGCGACATTGGCGCAGGTATTGTTTCCGACAAAACCACCTGTTTCTATCCAAATACGTCGGGGCAACTTGTGGCGCTCTCGCTCGCCGATGGTTCGGGGAAATGGCGTTTTGCAACTAATGGCAAAATCTATTCAACACCCGCGCTACGTAAGAATTACATAGTGGTAGCATCAACCGATGGCACGATTTACTGCCTCGATAAACGTAGTGGTTTGCTACGTTGGAAACAGGAAACCGGCAAGCCCATTGTTGCCTGTCCGCTCATTGATGGTAATACGGTTTACATTGGTAGTTCGGAAGGGAAATTCCGCGCTTTATCGCTAAAGGATGGGTCTGAAAAATGGGCGTTCAGCGATGTAAAAGGCTTTGTCGAATCGGTGCCAGTGGCCGATAAAGAACACATTTACTTTGGCTCTTGGGGCTCGACGTTTTACGCGCTGGACAAAAAAAATGGACAACTCGCCTGGAGCTGGACCAACAACAAAGTCAGGAATTTTTCGCCAGCGGCCTGTGTCCCTCTGCTCACCAACGGACGAATTTTCCTGCAAACGCCCGACCGTACGGTTACCGCACTCGATGCCAAAACAGGGAAAGAGATCTGGAAATCGAACCTGCACAAAGGATTTGAAGCCAGCGGTTTATCGGAAGATGGCTCGCTGATGTACGTTAAATGCATGGCCGACAGTGTGTGGGCTTTGTCGACCCGCTCCGACGTAGCGCAGCCCGAATGGTACGTGAATTGCCACTACGGTTCCGAGATAAGTCCTTCGCCAATCATCGAACGTAGTGGAACCGTCTTCGTTCCGACCGACGAGGGTGTTTTATACGCTATTGACCGACAAACGCACCAGATCAGTTGGGCGCATAAACTATCCAACGCTATGGTAAATCGGATTTGGCCGCTCAGTAACCATGACGTATTGGTGACCACGATGGACGGAAAAATTGCCCGACTCCGCTACGTTGATTCACGTTGATACGTAGCATCAGAAATACATCTCCATCCGAATATCCGCACGAGCGTAAGGCGTTGGCACACTAGGCACCTCCTGAAAACCAACGCTGGCATACATTGTCAGTGCGGGCGTCAATATGCGATTTGATTCGAGCCAGAGAGTTTTGGCTCTTATCTGTCGGGCGTAATCAATGGCGGCCACACAAAGTTTTTTGCCGACTCCCATTCCCTGTGCGGCTGGCGAAACGGCCATTTTTGCCAGTTCGAAGCCCGATTTTCCGGTATTGACAACAGCTACGCAGCCTACTACGTCGTCGTCAACTTTCGCAAAAAATATCTGGCCGTTGTTCGGTAATACGTGTTCTTCGGGATGGTCTAGCTGTTCGAGGTCGTGGGGTTCAACGTTAAAATATTTCGAAATCCAATCGATATTAAGACGCTTAAAATCAGGTTGATAGGCAGATGAGTAAGGAACAATAGAAATCATATCCGTAGCGTTAATTTGCCAGGTTTGGTTTAACTAGTTTTGCGTCAAAACTAGCTTTTTATAAAGTCTTTCAAAAAACTTTCTCTACCTGCGGCTCTACTATTGAGAGAGGAGAAACCATTCACAGAGTTGATTTCAGGGCGCAGCGCAACTAGTACACGAAAAATTTGAAAACGGTACCTGCTGTAATAGGCACTACTTTTTCAGATGTTATAAAACTAACCGCTTATATAGTGAATACCGATGTTGAACGGATTGCCAGAGAAACAAGAAAACAATACGTTACCTTCAATCCGCCTGCCAGAACCTATGTTGGCGTGCAGGGATTATACGATAAAGATGTGCTGATTGAAATAGAGGCAATTGTGGCCATTAAATAAACTATCAATTATTGCTAGACTTTCTGAGGAATGTCGCCTATTTTTGTACTTTACTAAGAATTCGACCGGGTTTATAATATCTTCTGAGAAGATATTTACTTAGTTGTAAACCGAAAAACTGTAAATTATGCAAACCTCAACTTACGTCCCCTACAAGGTTAAGGACATCGCGTTGGCCGAGTGGGGCCGCAAGGAAATCCGGCTTGCTGAAGCCGAAATGCCAGGTCTGATGGCACTCCGGGCCGAATATGGTCCATCAAAACCGCTTCAGGGCGCTCGTATTGCTGGCTGTCTTCATATGACGATCCAGACCGCCGTTTTGATTGAAACGCTGGTTGAGCTAGGTGCTGATGTAACCTGGTCGTCGTGTAATATTTTCTCTACACAGGATCACGCTGCGGCTGCTATTGCTGCAGCGGGTATTCCGGTTTATGCCTGGAAAGGTATGAACGAAGAAGAATTCAACTGGTGTATCGAGCAAACGCTGTTCTTCGGCGAAGACCGTCAGCCACTGAACATGATTCTTGATGATGGTGGCGACCTGACCAACATGGTTTTCGACGTATATCCTGAGTTGATTCAAGGCATCAAAGGTCTATCGGAAGAAACCACAACAGGTGTTCACCGCCTGTATGAGCGGATGAAAAATGGTACGTTGCACCTTCCATCGATCAACGTAAATGATTCGGTAACGAAGTCGAAATTTGATAACAAATACGGCTGCCGTGAGTCGCTGGTCGATGCGATCCGTCGGGCAACTGATTTGATGTTGGCTGGTAAAGTAGCGGTTGTTGCTGGTTATGGCGATGTAGGTAAAGGTTCGGCTGAATCACTACGTGGCGCAGGCTGCCGTGTACTGGTTACCGAAATTGACCCAATCTGCGCGTTGCAAGCTGCAATGGACGGTTTCGAAGTGATTACGATGGATGAAGCCGCTACCCGCGCTCAGATTTTCGTAACGGCAACGGGTAACGTTAATATCATCAAGGGTCGTCATTTCAAAGCGATGAAAGACAAGGCTGTTGTTTGTAACATTGGCCACTTCGACAATGAGATTGATATGGCGTGGTTGAACGAAAATTACGGTCATGCCAAGAGCCAGATCAAACCACAGGTCGACATGTACGAGATTGACGGCAAAGAAATTATCATTCTGGCCGAAGGTCGTCTGGTAAACCTTGGCTGTGCTATGGGTCACCCTAGCTTCGTAATGTCGTGCTCGTTCTCGAACCAGACACTGGCTCAACTTGAGCTATGGGCGAATTCGGATAAATACGAGAACAAAGTATACGTACTGCCGAAGAAACTTGACGAGAAAGTTGCTGCTCTTCACCTTGCTCACGTGGGTGCTAAACTTGAGCCTCTGGAGCAGGAGCAAGCTGATTACATCGGTGTATCGGTTGAAGGTCCGTTCAAATCGGAAATGTATCGTTACTAGTATAGATTTCTATTACGGCGACATTTTGTCGCCGTAAGATCAAAAGCGCGAACTCAGTCTGGGTTTGCGCTTTTATTTTATCCTTTTCACTACGTTAAGGACGTAGCATGAGTCACCGTTATTAACCAGTAAATGCCTTTCGATACGTACTGGGTGTCTGTCCTGTTACGTTCCGGAACGTTTTGTTGAAATGAGACAGGTTATTGAAGCCGACTGCAAAACCAACATCGGCAACTGTTCGGGACGAGTGTAGTAATCGACGGGCCTGATTGACGCGGTATTCATTCAGAAAATCGGTGAAGGTCAGATGCATCATCCGTTTAAAATAGCGACAGAAAGCCGGAACTGTCAAACTAACCAGATCTGCTACGTCTCGAATATCAACAGGTTCAGCATAATGCGCTTCAACGTACTGGCAAATGTGATTGATACGTTCCTGCTCTTTTGGATTCAGGTCGAACCGAACGCCCGGATTATGTAACAGTTCGGCATCTGGCGCATTGGCCAGTAATTCCAGAATCTGTATCAACGTCAAAAATCGGTTAAACGGAGCTGATTTAGGCAACTGTGCCAGTAAAGGTCCAACCTTCCGTTTGGTATCGACACCGAACATTACACCCATATGCGCCCGTTCAAACAAACGCCGTACGGTTGCCAGCTCAGGACGTAGCAAAAACGCTTCACCCATAAAATCGTCCCGCAACTGCACCACAATTTCTTCAAAATTACCCTCTCGACCATAACTAAAATTAAGGTGGGGTAAATTGGGGCCAATAAACACCAGCTCACCTTCCTCATAATGAGATACGTTCGTGCCGACCCGGCGCTGACCATTGCCAAATGGCAGATACACAATTTCGTATTCTGGATGATAATGCCAGTAGACCCGGCAGGTTTCGGGTTCTGTACTGTGAATGACCCGGAATGAGCTACCCGCTTCGGGCTCTATTTTTTCAAACTGAAGCTTCATAGAAAACTGCTATTCCGTTTTAAACGTTTATATACCAACACAATATACGCCAACTTACTAATGAAACGAATTCATTTATATGCGCTTAGCTTGTTATTGATGACTGGCTGCGCACAAGGTCAATCGGTTGATTATCAACCTGCTAAACTTCCCGCACCCAAATCTGGCGAAGCGGTTGCTACGTTTGCAGGCGGATGTTTCTGGGCACTTGAAGAAGGTATGAACCAGCTTAAAGGTGTGCGCGAAGTTGTTTCAGGTTATGCTGGGGGTAACGTTAAAAACCCGTCTTACGAACAGGTAGGAACCGATAAAACTGGCCATGCCGAATCTGTGCAGGTTTATTACGACCCTAAAGTGATTAGCTACCCGCAACTGCTCGACGCTTTTTTTGCCGGACATGATCCCACTACGTTGAATCGGCAGGGGCCCGACGTTGGTCGTGATTACCGGTCGGTTGCATTCTACCGTACTCCTGCTGAAAAAGAAGAGATAGAGGCCGCTATTAAACGTACCAACGAGTCGAAACATTACCCGAATCGGGTAGTAACGGAAGTAACACCCATTACGGCTTTCTACCCAGCCGAAAACTATCATCAGAACTATTTTGCGCTTCATCCCAACCAGCCTTACATCCAGCGTGTATCGCTGCCAAAGGTCGAAAAACTACGTAAAGCGATGGCTGGCCATCTCAAAAATAATACAGCGTTAACAATGGAACAATAAGTTTCAAGCTTATTAAGTCAATACAGCATTAGTATTAGCTAATAGATTGCAAAAATAGCCGCTTCGGAGCGGCTATTTTTGCAATATGAATACGACCATCTCACTAAATAAGACGAACAGAAACGTGTTTCTGCGCAATTTGTTGACATTTTTCCTCAACCGACAGGCGCTGGCTGTTGGACTGGTATTTGCGTCGGACAGTCTTTTGTTTGGTAGCTGGGTCGCACATATTCCACACGTAAAAGCAAACCTGCATCTCTCCGACGCCGAGCTGGGCCTCACACTATTTGCCATGCCCGTTGGCTTGCTGATTATGAATCCGTTAACAGGTTGGATCGTTGCCCGGTTGGGCGAAGCGAAAGCCTGTCTATGGTCGGCGGTGGGTGTGGCGTTAGCCGTTTGTGTAACTATCAATGCACCTACTACGTTGATTATGGCTGCCGGGCTGTTTCTGCTGGGTCTGAGCAGCGCGCTACTGAATGTAGCGATGAACACCTGTGCTACCAACGTAGAGCGTTCAGAAGGAATCGCCATAATGTCGTCGTGCCACGGCATGTGGAGCTTGGGCGGACTGATCGGTTCGGGAATTGCGGGCGCGGTTATTGCGCTCCACGTATCGCCAACGATTCACATGGCTATTATGTCGGGGCTGGTTTTAATTGCTACGTTCCTGCTTCAGCCCACATTGCTCCAGATTCCATCGAGCAGCCGCCCGGCTGAGCAGTTAGCGGAGTCGGTTGAAAAATCAAACTCGTCTTTTGTAGTACCGAATCTCGATTTATTGCTGATGATTCTGATCGGGCTGGCCGTGGCTATGGGTGAAGGTGTAGCCCTCGACTGGAGCGCGGTTTACCTCCACGAAACGCTGGGAGCCAGCAACCAGATTGCCGCGCTTGGCTTTGGTGCATTCTCGTTAACAATGACCACATTCCGTTTCTTTGGCGACACAATAATTCCGAAAATTGGCGCAAAACGATGGCTGCAAATTGGAGCTATTGTGGCAGCAGCCGGTATTTTAGTTGCCATTGCAATACCGTATCCAATAACGGCCTTGATTGGTTTTGCTCTTCTGGGAATTGGTTGCTCGCTGGGTGCTCCAATTTTATATAGCGCTTCGATGCGCGTGCCGGGTATTCCGCCAGCCGCCGGACTTGCTACGTTTGCTACGTTCAGTTTTATCGGCTTTCTGGCTGGCCCACCCGTTATTGGGTTTGTGGCTGAGGCTTTTGGTCTGGCCTACGGTTTGGCCTTCGTCGGAATCGTTCTCCTGATTTCGGCCGGATTAGCACGTATTGTGAAACTGTTCTGATACTAGCTTCAGCTATTTGAGTTAGCGAAAACGATTCGTTATCACCCCCAAATCTCTCCCGTTTTGGGCTAATCGTGTCAGAGTTTTGTTTTTAGTTTACCACACTTCTAAAACCCCAACAAGAAGGTTGGTAAACTAAAGTCAAAACCTGCTACAAACAGATTTAATACCTATCAAATCAACAAAATCAAGGCACTAACACGTAGCGTTTTCCGGCTGTTTCACTCTGTTTCCAAGCGTGCTCCACGTGGCTAAGTGGTACGGGTTCTACATCTATCGTTAACTTACCCGATATGGCCAGATCGAAAAGTTGCGGCAGAATCTCAGTTGGTACTTTTTTGCATTACGTCT
Organism: Spirosoma daeguense; assembly: GCF_054776875.1. Classification (NCBI taxonomy): domain Bacteria; kingdom Pseudomonadati; phylum Bacteroidota; class Cytophagia; order Cytophagales; family Cytophagaceae; genus Spirosoma; species Spirosoma daeguense. The sequence continues at coordinate 555,147 of NZ_BAAHBF010000004.1, read as the reverse complement.
TTCGGAACCCTACCACCATCTGCACTATACAACTCAATAGCAGCACTACGTAGTGTAGCGGAAGACAATTGAATAGTCGACCCTGCTACTTCGCCAACAATAACGTAGTGTGTTCAATGCGCAGTTGCCAGAAAATTGTTACTAGAGAGCGCACGGGCTCAGATTTCGCCCAGATGTATGCATTTTTTCAATTGGCAGAACATACCGTCGACGTAACGTTTTTGCATACAATCTTATTTTTTCTCTTTCTGAGATGCCCAATCAATGGCATTGCCGAAGATTTTTACAAAGGCATTGTTCTTGAATAAATCGGGATGATGCCCCATGAAAATATAAATATTCCGCGCCTTGAACCGCTCGTTTGACCAGATAACGGGATGATCGCCCATTTTGATGTTGCTGTCGGGCGAATAGGTTGATTCATCGACCGAAGCCAGTACCAATACGTTCGGGCGCGGACTTTTGTTATACGTGTACCATTCTTCTTTCGCCACATCGAATGTAGCGGGAACACCTTTCATGCACGGATGGTCTTTTGCTTCGACCCGAACAGTGGCTTTGGCGAACGTAGCGATATAGTTTTTATACCGAATACCACCCAGAAAATCCGAAAACCATGGCCATATCGGAAACCCATCGAACTCACCCAACAGACTGGCATGGTGAAACCCAATCCAGCCGCCTTTACCTTCGGTGATATATTGCTGAAAAGCTGCTTTTGCTGTATCGCTCCATCGGTAGGGCGGATAATCGAGCTGAATAAATAACTGATATTGAGCCAGAAATTTTTCATTTATCGGCTTTGCATCCTCAATGTAATCAACTGTAAACCCCTTTTCAGTAGCCAATTGGCCAAGCCAGATTTTGCCCGCAGCAACAAATGGTGCGTGCATACTGGCGGGTTCGGCCATGACTACTACCCGAAACGAAGATTGTTTCGTTTGCCCCAAAGCTGACGTGTTTATCCATAACAGAAGCGGAAGAATAAACGTAGCAATGCCCAAATTCCAACCAGAATTTTTCATACGATTAGGATCGAATTCAGAAAAGGCAACGAGGTGATTTCACTTACTCACTACGTATTGAGGTTAGTCTCAGACAGCAAGATGCTGTCTGAGACTAACCTCAATATTCTATTCAATTACGTTACACACTTCAGTACGGATTTGCGTGTTTCTGTGCTACTTTTTCAACGTTTCAGACAAACGTGTTTGTGCTCATTTTCGCTTTTCGGCATATTTGATACACAGTGATGGCAAACATGAAAAAACTGAACGACAAATGGTTACGTCTGATAGGTATTCCTATGGTAGCTATTGTGTCCAATTTTATTTTTTATCGACCCGATAACGATGCACATCATCATGGCCTGTTCGAAACAATCGGACTAAGTATTATTGAATGCATACTGGTGTGGGAGCTTGGTCGGCTTGGTATCGTTTTGGCCCGACGGACGTATCCGCGATTAAATCAAACCACGCCCCGAATTCTGTATCAGGTTGCATGGCTGGTTGTTACAGTGACGATTCAGCGCTTAGCCATTACGTATCTGTACGACAAAACCGAATTCTGGGGGTATTCGCTTCCAGAGCGATCTTACTGGCTGTCGGTTCTGATTCCATTTGTGTTTCTGGTTCCAGTAGTTGCCATTTATGAAGGCCGTTATCTATATCGGCAATGGTGGGCAACGTATTACGAAGCTGAACGGCTCAAACAGGAAAATCTGCAAAGTCAGCTTAATTCGCTTAAGGCACAGATTAATCCGCATTTTTTATTTAATAGTCTCAGTACGTTATCGTCGCTGGTTACGGAAGATCCGCCCAGGGCCGAAGCGTTTATCGATGAGCTTGCATCGGTGTATCGCTACGTACTTCAGACTAACAACCAGCCTTTAACCACACTAGCTACAGAATTACAATTCATTGAAGCTTATTTTCACTTGCTACAAACTCGTTTTGGGAAAGGCATTACGCTTGACGTAGCTGTTGATGAAGAATACACCGCGTTTCTGCTCCCTCCGCTAACCCTACAACTTCTGGTCGAAAATGCGGTGAAGCATAACACCGTTTTGCCGAGTCGCCCGCTTCAGATACGTATTTTTACCGAGCATAACAATAATCTGTTCATTGTGAATACGTTGCATAAAAAGCAGCAGACAATTCTATCGAACCGGACGGGGCTGGCTAATATTCAGGCTAAGTATCATTTGCTCAATCGGTCATCGGTAATTATTGAACAAACCGACGATTCTTTTCAGGTAACGCTTCCATTGATTTCGCCTTTAAGCACTACGTTGACCGACAATCCAGCTATTACGCATCCTGCCGACAACATATTACCATGAACATTTTAATTATTGAGGATGAAGAACCGACAGCTCGTAAATTAAAGCGGCTTGTTCAGGAAATAGAGCCGACTGCGAATCTGGTAGGGCAAACTGGCAGCGTAGAAGAATCGGTAGCCTGGCTTCGGCAGAACGGTATAAATCCAGCATTACGTCCCGATGTAATTCTGATGGATATTGAACTCGCTGACGGCCAGAGTTTTGCGATTTTTAATCAGACAACGGTACAGTGTCCGGTCATTTTCACAACGGCTTATGATGAATTTGCTATTCAGGCGTTTAAAGTCAACAGCATTGATTATTTGCTGAAACCGATCAAAGCTGAAGATCTTCGTCGGGCATTTGCCAAGTTACAAACACTGGCAGCCTTATTTGCAAATCGTCCCGATGCTCTACAACAACAGCTAACCAGTCTGCTCACACAACTAGCTGGTCAATCGAATCGGATAGAGCCTGCCGTAAGTGACCCATTGCCAGTACGTTCCCGTTTTCTGGTTAAACAAGGGCAACGGCTCATTCCGCTGGAAACCGACGAAATTGCTTATTTCTTTACCCGAAATCGACTGTCGTTTGCACGAACGCATCATCAGCAGGAATGGATGCTCGATTATACGATGGACGAACTGGCCAACATGCTCGATACGAAGCGATTCATACGGCTCAATCGACAGGTTATTGCAGAGCTGCGGGCCATCGAAAAAGTGCAGATTCATTTCAACGGAAAGCTAAAAATCAGTCTGCGTCCTGCTTTCGACGAAGAGGTTATGGTTAGCCGTGAGAAAGCCGCTGAATTCAAAATCTGGCTAGGCGAATAAAGTGAATTTACTTTTGTTATTACCTTCCTGTTTTAGTCATGGAGAAGAAACAGATCGTATTTTAACTAGCTAAAAATTCCTTAAATCCCTTATCGGTGACTCCATCTAAGAGCGAGTCACCGATAGGGGATTTAAGGAAAAAACGCAGAAAATCATTTTTACCAACGCAGCTCTCCAAGATTAGCTAAAACAGGAGGAGCTTATGAGGAATGGTCGCTGCTGTGAGGACTTTTTTTTATATGTTCTGTGTTAGCGCTGTTTACCTCCTAACGTATAACCTATTTTTGCGGTGAAATATGAGTTTTTTCCAGTTAAAACACTGTTCATATTTACGTAGCTAATACTGCTGTCATCCATTAGGTTAGCTGCAACTTCGGCCGTTATTGCCGAATAGTTGACGCCAATTCTGACCATACCGCCAAACTGATTTGTGGCTGGTAATGAGAAACGGTAGATCGTGCTGCTTGGTCCATTCAGCAGTTGCGCACTAGGTTCAATATGATATAAACCTGCTCCAATGCCAATAAACGGCTGCACGGTTTTTTTGCCAAACAAATAATTGACTGTTGCAAGGCCCGATAAGGTAGACTTGGCCTGACTGGTATATTCGAGGTTGTTGTTCAGAATTTCGGTTCGGCTAATAAAGGCCTGTTCAAAACGTAGTCCAACGGCAATTTGGCGCGTTACGTGGTATCGGGGTTCTACACTATATACAAAACCACCTTTACTGGCTCCCTGATAGAGCGGAAGCGCGTAACCCGCCGTAGCATTCAGTTTGAGGGCAGTAAAATTCTGAGCGTTAACAAGAGAGGGAATGCAGATTAATAAAGCAAAGAACAATTTTCGCATGAAAAGAAATATTTGAGTGATTGTCGCGGTTTTGTTTGATGATCTACTTACTAGTACATACGTATTATATATACCCTTAATTGTAAAGATGCGTTGCAATACGTATTGAAATTCGACACGTTTTATTGGCGATTTTCTCTTATTTTAACAATTTCAGCCAATTCGCTACGTACCTATGCCTTTCTCTATTCGCCAACTGATTCAACTTAACGTACTGCTGTTTTGGGCCTTTACTGCTGCTAAGGCTCAGTCGCCCACGCAGCAATTGCATCGAGTTATCGATAGCACGTGGGCTTTTCAACTCCGACAGTCGCCCCTGAAAGAGGTATTTGCTGGTAGTAAAACCCAAATTGAATCGATGGGCGAATATACAGAAGCTGCATTTGCGCGGCAAACGTCTTTTTATCGACAGCAGTTAAGTCAGTTGAAGGTTATCCCAAATGAATCGCTTTCGGCGGTCGATTTGGTGAATAAAGAACTACTCCTGTATACATTGCAGGAAGCCATTGATGAACATGAGATGAAAGCCTACTATAATCCGCTCACGTCAGATTATGGCCCACATATTGGTTTGTCGTTTGTGCCAAATTACCTGACATTTCGGACGGTTGCCGATTATGAGACCTACACCCGTTTCCTGAACACACTTCCGAACTATCTTGGAAATGTAATCAACGTAATGCGTCAGGGGTTGAAAGCTGGCATAACTGCCCCTAAAGTTATTCTGAAAGGATATGAAATAACGTATCAGAACCATATTGTTACCGATCCTACACGTAGCGTTTTCTACGCTCCTTTTCTGCAAATGCCCGCTACGTTCACCGAATCCGAGCGCAGCCAGTTGCAGCAGGCCGGAAAGGAAGCCGTGTTGGAGGGTGCCGTGAAAGCCTATATGCTTTTCGGTGATTTTATGGACAAGGAATATATTCCGGGGGCTCGTCAGACTGTTGCCGCGAAGGATTTGCCAAACGGAGTCGCGTTTTACGAGCAACGAGTTCGCTACTATACAACCCTCGACTTAACCCCAGAAGCCGTTCATCAGATGGGCTTGCAGGAAGTGAAGCGGATTCAGGACGATATGCAGTCCATTATTGATAAAACAGGCTTTAAAGGCTCATTTCAGGATTTTCTGAAGTTTCTACGGACTGATTCGCAGTTTTATGCTAAAACACCGATTCAGTTGTTAAAAGAAGCCAGTTTTATTGCCAAGCAGGCCGATGATAAGTTACCCGCCTATTTTGGTAAGCTTCCGCGACAGCCTTATGGCGTAGCGCCGGTGCCCGACGCGCTGGCTCCAAAATATACTAGTGGTCGTTACGTAGGTGCGCCGTTGAGCAGTAAAACGCCGGGTTATTACTGGGTAAATACATACAATCTGAACAGCCGACCTCTTTACACGCTGGAGTCACTCACACTCCATGAAGCCGTGCCGGGGCATCACCTTCAATCGGCTCTGTCGAAAGAATTGACCGGCCTGCCTTCGTTCAGAAGAAGTTTGTATGTCGATTCATTTGGCGAAGGGTGGGGTCTGTATTGTGAATGGTTGGGGAAAGAAATGGGCTTTTATAAAGACCCCTACAGCGATTTCGGACGACTAACATTTGAAATGTGGCGGGCCTGCCGATTGGTTGTTGATACGGGTATTCATGCCAAAGGCTGGTCGCGTCAGCAGGTGATCGATTACCTGACCGAGCATACGGCTTTGTCGGTACACGACTGCACCACCGAAACCGACCGTTATATTTCCTGGCCGGGGCAGGCGTTGGCCTACAAAATTGGTGAATTGAAAATTAGAGAGTTACGCCGTAAAGCGCAAGATGCAATGGGCGACAAATTTGATGTACGTGCCTTTCATGACCTGTTGTTGAGTCAGGGCACCGTAACGATGCCCATTCTGGAACAGTTAGTTAACAACTACATCAAGGCTGCCAAATAGCTTAAACTTTAGTGTTACCTAAAAGCTGGTGATCAGCTTATTTTGCTTTATCCACGAAAATGATTCCTGTGCGGGTTATCCAGGCATGGGTTGTGGCTTCGTATCGGTCAATCTGGTCACCACCACTGTTCTGACGAGGGTCGTTTTCCTGTTTCATCCAGTCATTTAGCCGTTGCTCCAAGTCTTTTTTTACTGTAGCATACGTAGCGTCATTAGCACGGTTGGTCAGATTATAGGGATCATTTTTCAGTACGTATAATTCTTCGGCAGGCCGACGGGCAAAACCAGCCGTAAAGAGTGGTTTTACAACAGAATCAGTACGGTGATCCATCATATACACTTTGGTAGGTCCGCCATCTACGTCACCAAATATTGACGGTGTGTCGGGTATCGATTCGTCGCCAGCCGGCATTCGTTCGGGGCGGAAATTGCGGATGTACAAATAGTCTTTAGTTCGAATAGCCCGCATCGGATAACCCGCACCGTAATTGAACTGTGGGCGACACAAACAATGCCGTTCACGCTCAAGAAAAACCTCGTTTCGGTGAACGGTTTTTTGTCCGGTCAATATTGGTACCAGACTAATACCGTCTAATTCAGGACGTTCCGTTACGTTGGCCCAATCCAGAAACGTTGGCATCAGGTCGATCAAATTCACGAATGAATCGTTACGTTCGGGTTGCTTCTCATTCTCCGAAAATTGGCTGATAAGTAACGGAACCCGGGTTCCATAATCGTATAAATTGGCTTTCGCGTGCGGAAAAGGCATACCGTTGTCAGAGGCAACCACAATAACGGTATTGGCTAACTGGCCGGTTTCTTCCAGTTGCTTCAGCAAATCACCAATTTCACGATCAAGGTGTTCTACCTCCGATAGATAGTCTGCTACGTCGTTTCTAACTTCTGCTACGTTGGGAAGAAAAGCGGGCAGATGGATTTTAGCGGGGTTTATACCTGTCTTCTTACCGTCGCCCAGATTGAATGGTCGGTGTGGGTCGTTAGTGCCAAACCAGAAGAAAAAGGGCTGATTTTTGGGTAGTTTTTTCAGAAAAGGAGTAAACGCCAGCGAATCTCCAGATGGATTTTGGGTATAACCCATTTGTTTATAATCGCCCGGCGACCACCCTTTACGCTCAAAACCAACAGAATAGCCAGCCTTACGTAGCAATTGCACATAAGTAGGAATGCTACTGTCGAGTCGCCCCACCAGATTGACGCCTTCGCCTAGATTATGCGGATACCGCCCGGTTAGTATACCAGCTCGCGAAGGTGTACAGGAAGGCGAAGCGCAGTAGGCATTTGTAAATACAGTTCCGTGTTTGGCCAGTCGGTCGAGGTTGGGCGTTTTTAACGTAGTATCGCCATATATACTCGCATAGGGATAACTCCAGTCATCGGCCAGAATAAATAGAATATTCGGACGGGATGGCTGTTTCTGGGACGTAGTGCAGGAAGAAAGTCCAGACAGAAGTAGACAGAATAGACTCGTGAGGATATAGATGGGTTTCATACGTAGCGTATTTTAGGCACCAAGCGCGTTAGCTTGCAAACGTAGCAAAGTTTGAACGCCGTCCTGATAACCCGTTACGTTATTTAGCCGAAATAATCAGCACAAGCCCCAATACGTAACAAAGCCCCATCAACATCAGGTAGCGATTCGACGTTTTGGGTGCTCCCTGAAATTCGTGCCAGATAAAGATGCCCCATAAAACGGCAATAATGGTAGCACCTTGCCCTAGCCCGTAACTAATTGCGTATCCGGCAGCTCCCGAAGCCAGCAGACTGGAAGCCATGCCCAAACACCAGATCATACCCCCCAGCATACCAAACCGATGATAACGTCCTGCTACGTCGAAGTACTCAATTTCATCGTCGGCAGGTCGGCTGGCAAAACGGCGGAGAAGCGGAATAAACAAGGGCGTGCTGGCCACAACGCCTATGGCAAACAACACGAGTGCGGTATAAGGCGTTAGTGACCCAGGAGCAGGATTCACGAAATCGGTAGCCATTGCTTTTGCAACAAAATAGAAGAAAAAGCTCATCAGAAAGCCACCTGCCAGCGATATAATCAGTCCGGTTGTGTTTACGGCCTGACTGGAAGTTGCTTTTGATCGATAAGCCAATGCGCTGAATACCACCGCCAGAAAAACCGAGAAAACGCCCGTTGCCAACAGAGGAACATCGCCAACAGGTACAAAAACATAATTGACAACAACGCCCAGAATCAAAGCTAACCCAATTCCCACGGGCATGGCCACCGACAACCCTGCAAGCTCAATACCAACAACAATCAGAATATTTGCAATATTGAATAGGATACCGCCAACGATAGCATAGCCCAAACTCAACGTACTAGCCTGACTAAAATCGGCTAGAAAGGAGCGTCCTTTTTGGCCAAAGCTACCTAAGGTAAAAGCCAGAAGCAGGCTTAATACAAGAATTCCGTAGGTATAGTCGCGATAAAAGATGGTGGTTGGAACTTTCGATGCCGTGAGTTTCTGCATATTGGCCCATGAACCCCAACAGAGCATGGTAATAAAGCAGACAGCCACTGCGAGTGGGTAGTAGGAAATCGTGAACATGGGTGTTTAGGTTAAGGATAATGCAGCAAGATACGGAATATCGTTACCATTACAAAAGAGTTTATTAGACTGATAATGTGGTAACTAAAAGGTGCTACGTAACAAGGTTATACAACCCTTCTTGACTAACTAAACCATTAAAGACAGTTAGTATAAAGAAAGCTAAAAGTGGCGCTTTTGTGGCGTGTTGATCTTGCTAATCAGTCAGAATAAGCAATGATCAAGTACCGGAGAACTTTGTTTGGCAAAAACTGCCGGGGTAAAAAATCTCTGATAGGGTGGGTAAGTCTCAATCTGACTTCAAGATTGTAGCCAACCATATTCGGGAAGGTAAAATCGCCCAAATATGAGGCTGACAAACTTCCTTTGCCTATAGAAAAATGGCGTGAGTAAGGAGAAGGGAAATGGCAGCGGCTCCCGACCGTTTGGCTGCTTGTGGAACTAAACGAATCTGTATTCCCCGTTCGGAAAGCTGAATTGTTTTTACAGAAAATCCCGACTCATGCTACGTAGTATAAGCAGCCGCTTTATACGTAGCATGAGTCGGGATAACGTATTGATTTATTGGAATGGCTTATGAAAGTTCGCTCTGGAGCGTTTTTTCAACGCCTGTCGCTAACATTGCGTTTAGCTTTTGGGCAACGGCCTCACTAAAACCGGGAAGCGCCGTCAGATCGGTTTGCCACAGGTTTTTGTCGGACAGAACGCTTTTTACAAAGGCCTCTACCGTAGTGGGTGTGCTTTTCTTTACGGTTTTCCAGTCGCCGTAAAAATAACCGGCTTTATCATCGCGGATCGGATAGGTAAGCACTCCCCCGTTTGCTACGTTGATTTCGCCAAAAAACTGCCCTTTTTCTTCCCGAACCGCCTTCATGAACAGCAGATAAGCGGCAAAGCCCAACGCCATGAATTTTGGCACACTGTTGAACTTGTCGTAATACCGCTGAATGGTTGCTACGTTACGTGCCTGCATTTTGGCCGTTTCCTGAAGCGAAATATTGAGCAACAGGTGGTCGAGGTGCGGGTTGCGGAACCGGTCCAGTACGTCATGCGCAAACTGTTCAACGGCGGCTTTGTCCATACCTGGAGTGCCATAATCGGGCACAGTTGGCACGATTTCGGTGAGCATGAGCGATTCAATAAAACGACTCATGTCTGGGTGACGCATTTCGTCGGCAACGGTCTCTAATCCAAGTAGATAACCAAGCGGCATCGTGAACGAGTGAGTACCATTGAGTACGCGAAGTTTACGCTCGCGGTAAAAATTAATGTCTTCGTCGATGATAATCTGCGGAGTCGATGCATCCGCAAAGGTTAACATTTGCCGAACCCGGTCATCGCCTTCAATAGCCCACAAATGATACGGCTCGGTGAAGGTCAATAGCTCATCTTCAAGTCCTGTTTCCTGCTCCAGTGCCTGACGGGCTTCGTCGGTAGGTCGAGTCACAATCCGGTCGACCAGCGAATTACAGAAACGAACGTGGAACTTGAGCCATTTGCTAAATAGCTTACCGAGTTCGTTGAATTCCGATAGTTTTTCAACCGCGTCGCGCAGTTTCAGCCCGTTATCGGTAACCAATTCGGTTGGAATAACAACCAGCCCTTTTGCCCGAGAACCGCCCACACTCCGAAAACGCTCATACAGAAAAGCCGTTAACTTAGCTGGAAAAGAAACTGGCGGCTGCTGGAAAATGCTCTCCTCTACATAATTAAGCCCAACTTCGGTGGTGTTTGAAATAACAATCTGAAGCTTAGGATTCCGCGCCAGCATCAATATCTCTTTCCACTGCGTTTGGGCGGCCAAAACCCGGCTTATAGCTGATACTACAGATGTTTCAGAGATATTCTGCCCCTGCTGAACGCCCCGAACGGCAACGGTATATAGATTATCCTGTTGCGTAAATTCATCGGTCTGGCTATCGGTTGATTTTACGACAACGATAGAACCACCAAACCGCCCGGCTGCATTAGCTTTTTGAACTAAATAATCGGGTAAACCTCGCAGTAAAACACCTGTACCAAATTGAAGGATTTTTTCAGGAAATACAGCGGCCTGATGCGTCGAACGGCTTAACTTGGTCATGGTAGAAGGGGGTACTGTTTGCTCAGCCAGCATGATACGTATTAACTATAAATAAAGTTGAACCGAGTTTTTGTCATATTTTAGCAATATTACAAACTACTCGTCTAACCAGCGTACCTATTTTATCAAAACCCAGTATTCGGCTTCGATTTCAAGAGGTCATTCGGTATTTGTCTACATATTGCGGGGTTATAAGGCAGATAGGAGGGGAATCTATCGTTTTAATTTACCAGATGTATCACCACTCGCCAGGGTTTCTACCTCCGCAATGGTTGTTAGATTCACATCGCCGGGAATCGTATGTTTCAGCGCCGATGCCGCAGCACCGAACTCAACAGCACGTTGCAGATCATTGAAGGTGAGCAGGCCGTAAATCAAACCAGCTATGTAAGCGTCGCCCGTACCAATTCGATCGGTGATGGGACGAATGTCATACAACCTTGATTTGAAAACGCTGTTGCCGTCGAAAATCTTGGCCGACAGTTGATTATGGGATGCACTTACCGAATTGCGTTTGGTGTCGGTAACGTAGCGGATGTTAGGAAACCGCTGCATCATGGCCCGGCCCGCTTCCTGAAACGTACTTCCTACTACGTTGTAAAGATCAGAGAAGAGCCCTTTGCTTCCCAAAATTAGTGTGCAACCTTCGGTTAGGGCGGGCATAATTTCCTGCGGGCGCCGACCGTACTGCCAGAGATTACTGCGATAAACAATATCGGCAGAGACCGGAACGCCAAGGCGATTAGCAGTTTGGATACCTGCCAGCAAGCAATCGGCAGCTCCCTGCGAAAGAGCAGGCGTAATGCCTGTCCAGTGAAACCAGTCGGCTCCCTGCAAAATAGGCTCCCAGTCGATATCAGAAGGCTGAATACGGGCAAAGGCTGAATCGACCCTATCGTAAATAATCTGACTGGCCCGACTTCCGGCTCCTGTTTCCAGAAAATAGAGCCCCAGCCGTCCGTCGCCATACCGAACGTGCTGCGTATCAACACCATATTTACGAAGATAACCCGCAGCCGCTTTGCCGAGCGTATGGTCTGGAAACCGCGTTACGTGCGTGGCCTGAAAGCCAAATTGCGCCATCGACACCGCTACGTTGGCCTCGGTTCCGCCAAAGTGCATGGTTAGCGAATTGGTTTGTGTAAATCGCTCAACGCCCGGCGGACTGAGCCGAAGCATAACTTCGCCAAAAGTGACAATTTTCATTTGTTCAGGTTAATAAGTAGTAAACACATAGCTCAACGCTGAGCGTCAGGAGCGGCCAATTACTGACCACCGGCTACTTTGTTCTAGTTCTTCGGGCCTAACGGGTTCTAATTTGGGTAATATCAAATGAATAATTACCAAAGCTACCAAATAAGAGCAACCGGCAATGGCAAACATAGGCAGATACCCCAACGATGTGATGATACGTCCCGAAAGCAAGGCTAGTATAATACTGCCTACTGCGCCAAACATGCCGCCAATTCCGGTCACAGAAGCTACTACGTTTCTGGGGAACAGATCTGAGGCAAACGTATACATGTTGGCCGACCAGCCCTGATGCGCGGCTGTGGCCAGCGAAAGCAACGCAATGGCCACTGGTAGGCTGCTGGTTTTGGCGGCAAAGAAAATAGGTACTACGCACAAAGCACAAATAAGCATGGTTGTTTTTCGGGCGCGGTTGGCCGACCAGCCCCAGTTCATAAACTGCGTGCTGAGCCAGCCGAAAAAGATACTGCCTGCGTCAGACACCATATAAATAATCAGGAAAGGCACGCCAAATGTTTTGAGGTCGAGGGTTTCGCTAAAAGCATCGTTGGAGTTGAAAAAATCGGGTAACCACGACATATAAAACAACCAGATTGGGTCGGCCATGAATTTACCAACGGCAAATGCCCAGGTTTGTTTATAGCCCAGTAAATGACCCCAGGAAACCTTTATCGGTGGTATTCGCTCCTGATCGCTACGTATGTAGTCGAGCTCCTGACGAGTAAGTTTCGGATGCCGCTCGGGTTTGCTATAGGTGAGTCCCCATAAAGCCAAGAGCCCGAAACTTAGCAGACCCGTAACCAGAAATGAGCTTCGCCAGCCTAATTGCAGAATCAGGTAAGGGGCAAACAAAGCCGTCAGAATAATGCCTACGTTGGTGCCCGCGTTGAAAATACCGTTTGCAAATGAGCGTTCGTTGCGCGGGAACCAATCGGCTATGGTTTTAATGGACGACGGAAAATTTGCCGACTCGCCCAACCCCAACGCAGCCCGTGCCCAGCGCAAATCAGCAATGTTTTTGACAAAAGCCGACAACACGGCAGCAATACTCCAGACAAAGATGCCCAACGCAAAACCCCGGCGGGTACCAATCCGATCAATGAGCCAGCCAGCTACCAGAAAACCAATGGCATAGGCAAATTTGAAGGCGGCATCTACATCGCCATACAGTACTTTGAACCGATCAGTGGCTTCTTCCGTGAGCACGGCGTCGGGAGCCATGTCGAGCATTTCTTTCCGAAACAGTTCATCGGTCATAGTAAACGACAGAATCTGCCGATCTATGTAATTAATGGTTGTTGCCAGAAACAATAAAGCAACAATGCGCCAGCGAAAGCGCCCAGAAGTAGTTTGCGTTTGCAAAACAAGCAGTCGACTTTTGGGGAGAAAAGCATAAGTCGATGCTTATTTACCTGAAAAAAAGTAAACAGTCAAGAGCCGATTAGTTTCTTACTCTCATCGGCAGGCCGTTATTTTACGAACCGATGCTCAGTATGAGGCTTACAAACAACAATGCTGATTGACTGACGACCATTGACTACTGATTGACAACTAGTTACTTATATGCTTGAACAAACCTGGCGGTGGTTCGGTCCAAACGACCCCGTATCGCTTAATGACGTCCGGCAGGCAGGTGCCACCGGAATTGTCACGGCTCTGCATCACATTCCGAATGGACAAGTGTGGTCTGTAGAGGAAATTCTGCATCGGAAAAACGAAATCGAAGCCAATCAGTTAAGCTGGTCGGTGGTCGAGAGTATTCCGGTTCATGAAGCCATCAAAACCCAAACGGGTGAGTATCGGCAGTATATCGAGAATTACAAAGAGTCTATCGTTAATCTGGCGCAGGCAGGCATTGATACGGTCTGTTATAATTTCATGCCCGTGCTCGACTGGACACGTACTGATCTGGATTTCCCGATGCCTGATGGCTCAACGGGGCTCCGGTTCGATGCCACCGAATTTGCGGCCTTCGAACTCTATATTCTTCAACGGCCGGGAGCGGAGTATCTTTACTCGGATGAGCAGAAAAAACAGGCACGTACTAAACTCGATAGCATGACCGATGCGCAGGTAAAACGCCTGACACGTACCATCATTGCGGGGTTGCCCGGTTCGGAAGAGAGTTACACTGTAGAGCGGTTTCGCGATGCGCTGGCAGCCTATAAAGATACGGGCGACCATGAGTTGCGGCAGAATCTGTATGCTTTTCTGCGCGAAATCGTGCCAGTGGCTGAGTCAGTTGGTGTTAGGCTCGCCATTCACCCCGATGATCCGCCATACCCAATTCTGGGCTTACCGCGAGTGGTTAGTACGGAAGCTGATGCGCGGGCCTTGCTGGCTGCAGCAGAATCACCGGCTAACGGAATTTGTTTTTGTACGGGTTCGTATGGTGTTCGGGCCGATAACGACCTGGCGGGTATGGCTGAGCGGTTGGGACCAAAGATTCATTTCATTCACCTACGTAGCACCCAACGGGATACCGACGGAAGTTTTCAGGAAGCGAATCACCTCGAAGGCGACGTACCGATGGTACACGTAATGCAGGCGTTACTGAATGAACAAAAACGTCGGCAGAACGAAGGACGCACCGATGCACGAATGCCTTTCCGACCCGACCACGGCCACCGGATGCTCGATGATTTGACATCAGCCAAACGTAGCAATCCGGGTTATACGGCCATTGGGCGCTTACGTGGCCTTGCCGAACTGCGCGGGCTAATGCTAGGTTTGTCGAGTTTTATGTAGTAACGCCAAACGCTACGTTCTGAGAGGATGTAGTGAAATACCCCACGGCCGATGCCGTGGGGTTGATACGTTAGGTGCCTTGTAGTGGAAGCACAACCCAGTAGAACGTAACGATACGTCGGCGTCGGTCATCGGCCGATAAGGTAGCCGATTGCTGTTCCAGCGGAATCTGTTCACCCCGTCCAATCGCATTTACCGTAACATTCATTGGATTTGAATCTGCCTTTTTTCTGGCAACTATTACGTTTTCCAGCAAGTCTTTAATCACATTCGCACGCAACTGCGAAAGCTTTCTGTTGAGATCCTTGCTAGTTGGTTGAGTTATATTGTCTTCTTTTTGAAGACGTTGCGATAAATCGGTGTACAGTTTTGTGCCCGGCTCCACAGGAGTTGCGTCGGCATAGCCTGTTACAATAATTTCGCCCCTAAGCTTTTTAAAGCCACCACGGTATTTGTCGGCAAACGTGAAAAGCTTGTTAACAACGGGACTAAAGAGCCGCTGAGCTTCTTTCGTTGATTCAGGTGTGAGCCAAAACACGCCTGGCTTGAAAACCGCACCAATTTCCGAACGACTATAGGTTTCGTTGCCTAGAAAGTCGATGAGGATTTCGGTCTTTTTTTCGATAATCCGCAGACTCTCATTCGTTTTTGAAACGGTAGCATTAGCCGAAAATATGATATCCCGTTCTCGCTGCTGACTTTTCCCACTCTTGTAGTTCTCTATATCCGATAAAGCACCCTGTATCTCCTTTTTATTATTCTCAATAGTTGCCTTATCCGACGTTACGTTTGTCTGGATTTCGTCATTCGATGAGGTCGCAATTTTCCCTTCGCCTGACGATTTCTTTGCCTGTTCTGCTGCTCTGTCCAGTTTTTTTATACTGTTGTCCTGTGCCTGCATTGAGTTTCGTAAAGTCAGCGACGACCGACGGATGGCGCTCGAATTTCGTGAACAGCTTGTTATACTTAAGGCAAATAATAAAGATAAAGAGATGAGAAAGAGGTGCTTGATAGCTGTTTTTTGCATAATTGATTTGGAGTGGAGATTAGAATTCTATAAAGTCGACACTGCGTGAATCGGAAGATTTCTTGGCAGGTTTTGGCTTTGACCATCTAGGAGTAGGCTGCGTTTTTACGGATGGCGCATGTAGACCTTGAATAGACTGTAACAGAGCAGGATTGGCTTTCAACGTATAGGCCGTCTGATACCACTCGATTGCTGTTTGTCTGGCCGATGCACTTCCGGTTTTGTGATACGACAGCTCCGACTGTGCGCCATTTGACTCAAAAGCTCTAAAAAGGGAATCAATGGTATGTTCGTTGCCGGGCGTTGCCTTGAGTTCGGTAAGCGTTCGCCGGGCCGATTTAAAAACAGCGGGCTGGTTCTCGCGTGGAATCTGATATAACCGACTTAATAACCGGGTGGTACGTAGCAAGGAAAGTTTGGAAGAGTTCGACGAAGACGTAGTAGTTAATGCCGACGTAGCACGCTCGAACGTAGCGGCTGCGTTTTCTTTAGGAGCGTCATTTTGGTCGATAAAGATGATAGCAATCACAGCCATCAGCAGCAAAATACCTAACCCAATCAAAAACCAGGGTGTTGCAGTAGGTGTGTTTGAGGGGGCTGGTTGTGGTGCCTTAGGCGCTGGAGCCGGGATTGGTTTTGTCTGAGGAGCTGGTTGTTTCTTGGCACTGACTCTGGGCGAAGGCGTTGCTGGTTGTGGATAAACTGCTACGTCCGGTTTCGTTACGACAGCCAGAGGCCGAGCAGATGGTTGTTCTGGAGTAACTTGATGCGGATCTGGTTTTTCGGTGGGTAGTGGCACGATAACCGATGGCCTTATGATAGCAACTGTTGGTTGTTCCTCAGAAATGGTTGGTTTAGGCTGGTCGTTACGTCTGATCGCTATCGCATTGACCTCATCTAGCATCTCCTGAATCGATTGATGCCGATCAATAGGCTCTTTCCGGGTCGATTTCTGGATAATCGGATTGAAAACCGCGGCCTCGCCCGACAGAGGGGGCAGTGGTTTTTTGACAATAGATTCCTGAATATCGAAATAACTACGTGTGCTCAGGCCTTCGTAAGGATTGTTGCCAATCAGTAGCGTATACATCATTACACCCAGCGAATAAATATCGCTACGGTGATCAATCTCCTGCAACCCACGTACTTGTTCAGGACTCATGTACATCGGCGAGCCCAACACTTCCTGTATACTGGTCAGACCCAACGACATACTGTTTAGTTGTTCATCGTTCTGATTCAGTGCTTTAGCAATGCCAAAATCCAGAATTTTTATTTTTCCGTCGGTAGTCAGAAGAAAATTACTTGGCTTTACGTCGCGGTGAACAATTTTCCGATTGTGACAAATGGCAAATGGCGGAAGCAACTGCCGCAACCAGTCGATAAGCAATTCGGTGGAAGCCGGACCATTACGTTTTATATGACTCAGCAGATTGATGCCTGTGAGGTACTCCATCACAATGGCCATCTGATGATTGTCTTCGTAATAATCTTTAATCTGGCATACCTGTTCAATGTCGCGCAACGATTTAAGTGCTTCCATTTCGTTGCGGAAACGCCGGCGAATGTTTTCGTTCTGTGCTAAATCGATATTAAGGATTTTGACGGCGAAGGGATCGTTAATGCTGTTGACCGCAAAATACACTTTCGACATGCCGCCCTTGCCGATTTCGTGTTTAAGGGTATAAGAAGCTATACGTTCTGGTTTATCCACAAACAAGATTCTTTAAGCAGTAAACGATGGTGTTGATTAACCTTGTTATAGGCAAATCTGGATATTTGCTATAAATATAAAGTCTTTATAATTACCTATTGGTGAGTTTGATAAAGAACTTTTGACGGAAAGTTTACAGTCTGTCATGACAGTTATAACAAGCTGTTTACTGTTTATAAACCTTACCATCTTTCATAACAAAGCGAACAGTCTGTAACGTTTTGATGGTTTGAATAGGGTTTTCATCTACCGCAATAATATCGGCTAGTTTCCCCGTCTCAAGCGAGCCAATTTGCGCATCCATTCCTAACAATTTGGCATTATTCAGCAGTGCCGACTTGATGGCTTCTATGGCTGGCATCCCGGCTTCTACCATGTACTCAAATTCTTTGGCATTGTAGCCATGAATAAACACGCCTGCATCCGTACCAAAAGCGATCTTCACCCCGGCTTTATACGCCTTGGCAAATGTTGCCTGAATTTTCGGTCCAATAGCCAGTGCTTTGGGTGTTACCAAGGCCGTATAATACCCGAAATGTTTGGCCGAATCGGCTACGGTTTTCCCGGCAATGATCGTCGGTACGAAGTAGGTGCCGTGCTTTTTAAATAGCTCAATCGTTTCGTCGTCCATATACGTACCGTGTTCAACCGTCTGAACACCAGCTCGTATGGCACGTTTCATACCTTCTGCTCCGTGCGCGTGAGCCGCCACCGAAAAGCCATAATCTTTGGCCGCATCCACAATCGCTTTCGCTTCTTCTTCGGTAAATTGTGGTCCCGAACCATCTTTGGCATTACTCAACACGCCACCCGTTGCCGTTATTTTAATCAGATCAGAGCCGTCTTTGTATCGCTGCCGCACGGCTTTCCGAGCTTCGTCAGGGCTGTTGATAACACCTTCTTCCGGGCCCGGATCGCCCATTAAATCTTTCCGATAACCATTGGTTGGGTCGGCATGACCACCCGTGGTGGCAATTGATTTTCCGGCGGTAAAAACACGAGGACCATCTACCAGACCACGGTTAATAGCGTTACGTAGCGCAATGTTAATACCACTTCCTCCCAGATCACGCACCGTAGTAAAACCCGCCAGCAAGGTCGTTTTGGCGTATTTAGCCGCTTGAAACGCTACGTCGGGTACATTTTGTGTGAATCGATCAATAACACCTCCCCGCCGGGTTTCGCTCTCCAGATGCACGTGCATGTCGATGAGGCCGGGTAATACCGTTTTTGATTTCAGGTCAATAACCTGATCTTTTCCGGTAGGAGAAGTGTAGCCTTTCTGTAAAGCTGTGATTTTATTCCCTTCCACCACAATGGTCATCTGAGGCTGGAGTGTATTGCCGACACCGTCGAAAAGATTACCGCAATGGAGCAGCGTTCGTTGGGCGAATAGGGGAGATGTTAGTAACGATAAACCAGCGAATAGGTAAAGTTTTTTTATCATAGAAGGAAGCAATTTGACATAAAAAAAGCCGTAACGCAGTACGTTACGGCCCTGAAAATACGGAAAAGAACGGACAAAATTACAACTTCGTTACCTGAATTACAGCCGTTTGCTGTGGTTTGCTGGATGTTGTTTCCGGATAAGGAGTAACCTCGCGCAAAATAACTTTATAGATTTCGTTTGCTAACGTAACGCCTGTTGAGTCAGGGCGTTTGTTTTCCTTATTTTGGATATCCTGACCCAGCATCAACTGTAAGTTTTTACTATCCTGATCTTTCGCTATCTGCAATTTTACTTTTGCCTGACCAGCCCAAATGCAATTGGCATTCATAGGGCAACGGTTATCCTCAATTGAATCGACCCGAACCACTACCTCTGAACCCAATCTGGCTGATTGGTTCATTTTTAGCGACACTCGGTCGGTTGGGGGCGTATCGGTCGAATTGCAGGAAGCCGCGAGCAGCATTCCTGCAGTCAGAAAACTGATTAACTGTGTTGAGAACGGTATCATTAGCATTGGTGATTTTTTTAACGAAGACTCTGATAACGTAACAACAGTTGCAAATCGATACGTTATTTTTTTACGATAACGCCGTCAGCCATGAAAGTCAGTGCTTTTTCGGGCTCGGTGATTTTTTCAATCTCTTCCTTCGATTTGCCACCGTCTTCAGCATAGTGACGCAGTTTGGCTACCGACGTAGTAGTGGTTTCTGCTATACCTTCAACTACAACCGTTTTGCCTTCAATATCTTTCGGAACAAAGAAAGCATAGTCTTTAAACATGACCCGCATGGTTTGACCGTCGGCAGTTTTTACTTTCATCCAGCAGCCTTTTACCTTGCAAACCGATTCAACGGTTCCTTCAACTTTGGCGTTCATCTTATCCTTATCACCCATCTTTGTTGCTAACTGTGTGGCCGGAATAGCATCGGTTTCGGTGATTTTTTTGCCATGATAGCTAACTTCGTGCTGCGCAGAAGCACTCCACGAAGCAGCAATGAACAGGCTGAAAAACAGGAACTTTTTCATTCGGATCTCTGGTATAGTATGCGTTTGTTAACGTTCGTACCGAACTGGTACGTTCTACACCGTCAAAAATAAACATTTCTCTTTGAAAATAGTGCACACTAAAGCCAAGTTACAGAAACGCTTATTGTCTGATTGTCAGCAATTCGTGGACGTAGTAAGCCCGCTATCCGACGTAGCGTTTTATGAACAGTCGGGCGAAAAGTGGTCAGTTGCCGACGTAACGCAGCATCTATATCTGTCGGCAAAGCCCGTTGTTCGGCTGATGACAGGGCCGCGCGATGTGCTTCTACAATGGGGTAGCCCCGAGGTTCCATCGCGAACGTATCAACAGATGGAGGCAATGTATCGGAACGTATTGGCAACGGGTGTGAAAGCTCCTGCTACAATGTCGCCCCGTCCAGACGATACCCAGATTGGCAAAGCTGCGTTGCTGGAACGCTTTACCGGTATTTATCAGGCACTTGTAGATGCAGCATCTGGCTGGACGGAGCAGGAACTTGATACGTATTGTCTGCCCCATCCAGCATTAGGTAAGTTGAGTATGCGCGAAATGTTGCTTTTCACCTGTTTACACACACAACATCACCTGCAACAATTAAACTATTAACGTGATGAACGACCAACGCGCCCGAAATAGTAATTGACGCCAAGCTTCAGCCGGTTGCCTTTTCCACGACTGGCAGTTGGATCAAGTTTGTTATAAAAACTACTTTCATAAGCTAGTTCAGCACCCAGACGAGGAAAAATCCAGGCCATAAGGCCCAATTCGAGGCCAACGCTGGTATAACGAGCTTTAACATCGGTTGGAATATTTTCTGAAAACTCGCGGCCACTGTTTAAACTCGCGCCAACGAAACTGCTAATACGGGTTCGGAAAGGGTAATAACGAACAAACGCACCGATTTGCCGGGAACGATATTTGTTGCCAATGAGCCGGTCGGCGTCGTAACGCAAGCCAGCCGCAAAGCCCGGTTGAAAAAAATAACCAGCCCTTAGATTGGCGCCCAGATAAACCTGCCCACTGGCTGCGCCAAAGCCCAGACCTCCACCGCCGAAAATAGTGTTTGGCTGAAACCAGTTTAGCTGGTGTGTTTCCTGATAACTACGCGATCGGTCAACCTCTTCTTCAAGCTTCTCTTCGGTACGAGCCGCTTCCTGACGAATGTCCTGCTTCGTTTGTTCATTAACCAGCGGTCGGGAGTTAGCTCCTGAATCGGGCTGGTTCTGCGCTATACTCACAGCCGATATGCCGATGAGTAACGCTATCGTGATCCATAAATTTTTCATCATCGTTGAGTTGTAATTCTAAAAACAAACACTTTCATAGTAACCGTCAAAGACCTATAAAGTTTGTCGTGTAATTAGTACGTTGTCTGTTTTTTCAGTATTAGCGTATACCAGATAATCCTTATTGGATCAAATATATCAACATAATGAGACAAGGGTCATACAGGAAATCTCGTTTCCCATATGACCCTTGTTCTATAAATTACACTCTAATCTTACTTCTTCAATTGCTCAATCAATGCCGAAACCTGCTCGGTAGACGTAGCGGGGAAATTGGCAATCCGAATCTGTGATTCTTTGAATTTGCCATAGCCACTACCAACAATCATTTGTTGGCTTTTAGCGGCTGCTATTACGTCAGCAGATGGTTTTTGCGTGGTGGCTACCACAACCGTTTGTGAACGATGACGTTCCTGTTGCACGAAAGCCGAATAAGCATCAGAGCTATCCAGAAATTTATAGATAGCCTTCGCTTTTTCTTCGGTTTGCTTACGAATGTTTTCGATACCAATCTGGTTAAAATCTTCTGCGATTTTCCCTAACAAATAGATAAACAGTACGTTAGGCGTGGCAGGTGTTTCAAACGTTTTGTAATGTTTCCAAAGCGTTGGTAATGTATGGTGCGCACCAATGGTAAGCGAGTCATTACCTTGCAATTGCTCCGCTTTTTCGAGGCACCCCTGACTGGCAATCCATACGCCTAATCCGGCTGGCATACCAAACGCTTTTTGCACGGAGAAAAACGCAGAGTCAATGATACCGAAATCGAGATCAGGATAAGGTGCCGACGACACCATATCGACACAGAAAAGCTTTTTCGGGTATTTACGCTTTAATTTATGAATCTCCGACGTTTTCATCTGTACACCCGACGACGTTTCGTTATGCGCCAGACAAACGACTTCGGCATACTCCGGAACCTGAACGTCAGCCGCGTCGAACCCTTCGCCGAATGGCTTTTCCAGTACGTGCGTATGCTTATGGAGCGCATTGGCGTAGTCGTAAAATTTCTGCGAAAACGATCCGTTGACGAGGTGGAAACTTTCGAATTCTACGCAGTTCAGCAGCATTCGCTCCCAAACCTCCGATGCCGATCCGGTGAAGAAAATACCGTGGGTGTCCGGGATGTTGAGCAACGTGCGAAGCTGTTCATCGGTAAACTTATAAATATCCCGAAACCGCTGGCTCCGGTGCGAAATCGACCCAATCTGCTCATCCATTGCTTGCTGGAGATGCTGATAAAACGTCGGGTAAAGTTCGGCCGGTCCGGGCGTGAAGTAGGTATTTTTCATAATTAATGAGTGAAAGAGTGAAAGAATGAAAGAATGAAAGAGCCTGCCGGATGGTATTCGCTCCGGCGGCCCGGTTTCATTCTTTCACTCTTTCGCTCTTTAATAAAGTAATCTAAACTTAATTGTGTTGTCAATTTCCTTTAGTTCCTTCACCACCTCGTCAGCATATTCTTTCGCTACGTCGGTGATTACATAACCAACTGTTTCGTTGGTTTTGAGGTACTGACCGTGAATATTGATGTGGTACTTGGCGAAGATGTTGTTCATTTTAGCCAGAATACCCGGTACGTTGTCGTGAATGTGCAACAGGCGGTGTGCGCCTTTCAACAGCGGCAATTGCAGTTCGGGGAAGTTTACGCTGCCGTACGTACTGCCATTGTTGATGTATTCGAGCAATTTGCCGGGCACAAAACTACCAATATTTGCCTGCGCTTCTTCGGTGCTTCCACCAATGTGGGGCGTCAGAATTACGTTAGGAATGGTACGTAGTGCGTTTACAAATTCTTCGTTGTTCGTTTTGGGTTCGTGTGGGAAAACGTCGACACCTGCACCGTATACTTTACCACGCTCTAATGCATCGACCAGGGCCGGAATATCGACAATGTGGCCGCGCGACAGATTCAGAAAAATCACTCCGTTTTTCATCAGCGAGAACTCCCGGTAGCTGATCAGGTTTTTGTTCTCCTTCCGTCCATCGGTATGCAGGCTGATGATATCGGAAACTGCCAGCAGCTCGTCCAGCGATTTACATTTCCGGGCATTACCCAGCGCCAGTTTATCGACAATATCGTAGAAGTAAACTTCCATGCCCAGCGCTTCGGCTACTACCGATAATTGCGTACCGATGTTGCCGTAACCTACCAGACCGAGTTTTTTACCCCGAACTTCAAAGCTATTCTTGGCCGATTTGTCCCAGCCACCTTTGTGCATCAGATTGCTTTTCGGCACAATAGAGCGAATCAACATAATGATTTCGCCGATAGCTAGCTCAACAACCGAACGCGTGTTGCTGTAAGGCGCGTTGAAAACCGCGATGCCTTTCTGAGTACAAGCGTCGAGATCAATCTGGTTCGTGCCGATGCAGAACGCACCGATGGTCATTAGCTTATTCGCATGTTCGAGCACGCGGGGCGTTACGTTTGTTTTTGAGCGAATACCCAGAATCGATACGTCGCGGATGGCTTCGATCAGTTCGTCTTCGTCGAGTGCGCCTTTTCGAATCTCTACGTTAAAACCTTCCTGCTCAAACAATTGTACGGCCACCGGGTGAACATTCTCCAGCAGTAATACTTTGATGCGGCTTTTCGGGTAAGACTGGCTGCGGCTCAAGTTATTGTGATATAAAAATTCATCGAGCGAAGGTGCTACGTGGTCGGCTTTTTCGACAACGCGCGGACGCATTACGTTCTCCGTGAAAGCATAAAAACGGTTGGCCAGCCCCGATGCTTTGATTTCGTAATCGGTATATCCGTCACCAATTACGTAGACTTCGCCGTCGAGGTTGAGGTTTCGGATTACCTGCGATTTCCCACCGTTGGCCGATAGTGGATTCTTCGGGTCAAATCCTGTAACAGCACCGTCTTCGTCGAATAGAAACGTATTAGCAAATACATTTTCGGCCCGAATGCCCAGCGACGTAACGATGGGTACAATGAACTCTTTGAATCCGTTCGATACGATGAAAATATGCTCGGCATTCTCGGTCAGAAACTGTTTATTTCTCGTAAACGAATCTGAAATTTTACCCATCAGATTTTCGATAAGCGCAGGCAACTGATTCCGGTGTGCTTTCAGCAGATTCAGACGTAAGATCAGCGATTCAGTAAACGAAATTTCGCCCGACATACCCCGGTCGGTAATGGTCTTAATCTGGTTCAATACGTCGTCGCGGTCGGGCCGGCCAACGAGTGAGATTTCGCCCAGTACGTCGAGGGCTTCCACTTTGGTGAAAGTGCTATCGAAATCGATAATGTAATAAGTCTGTTCCAGTGGTTTGGTGAGCATGATTGAAGAGCTTATTCAGACTCTTTAGTTATGTGTTCTAGTAAATATTCCAGTTTGGTACGTAGCTGAGGTATATCCTGCTGGATCACAGTCCAGATTATATCGTAATCAATGCCAAAATATTCATGGACTATTACGTTACGGATACCAGTCAATATGTGCCACTCTATATTGGTAAAGCGGTTTCTGATGTCTTCAGATACGTGATTGGAAGCTTCGCCAATAATCTCAATTAGCCGGGTTACGGCAAGCTGAAGTTTTCGGTCAGCCAGATAATCTTCATATACAGTACCTTCTACAAATTCCTGAATTTCAGTAATAGCGTCAAGCATGTGTTTTATGCGTGCCTGTTCACTTATCCGCTTTTTCATAAATCAGTTGTTTATCCTGATCGATGTAGGGCTTTACATGAGGAGAAAGCCCGTTTGCGGAAACAAGATCAACGGTTTGATGAAGTAGAGCTTCCAGTTGAAGTTTCATTCTGATAAAATCGAATAACGAAACTTTTGGCTCCAGCTCAACTAAAATATCCAGATCGCTGCTGTCTGTTGCTTCGCCACGTGCCTGAGAGCCAAACAAATAAGCTTTTTTTACAGGCTGCGTGCCAAAATATTGCTGTATGGCTGCTTGTTGTAGAATCATAGCTTATTCTGTTTTATTGAAAAACGCCAGCGCCCGCTCTTCCGACCAGTACGTACCCTGAATGCCTCCGCTTTTCGATGGAAAGCCACAGTGCCCGCCGTTCTCTGGAAACTCCATCCAGACGTTCGGTAGTTCCCGGGCCAACGTAGCAGGCAGACATTCGGGCGACAGAAACGGGTCATTCTTTGCATTGACAATCAGGGTTGGAATCGCTATGCGCGGTATGAATTGTAACGAACTGCTACGTGTATAGTAATCCGTTACGTCCCGAAAACCATTCATGGGCGCCGTGAATGAATTATCAAATTCGCGAATACTACGTGCTCTGGTCACGGCTTCGGTTGGGAAAACACCCGGCATCACCGCAGCTTTCTGCATGACTTTTCGTTTTAGTGTTCGGTTGAATCGATAATTATACACCAGACTGTCCCAGCGTTCGAGTCGACGGGCCGATCCCATCAGATCGAGAGGTACCGAGAAAACGACCGCTTTTTTGATAGCCGGATTTATGGTTGCCCCTTGTTCGCCTAAATATTTCAGGGTGACGTTACCGCCTGCGCTGAACCCCATCAGATAAATGCTCTGATAGCCTTTGGTGAGCGCATAGTTGATGACAAAGTGTAGATCGGATGTTTCGCCGATATGATAAAACCGCTCCTGACG
The DNA here is from genome assembly GCF_054776875.1 of Spirosoma daeguense. Lineage (NCBI taxonomy): Bacteria > Pseudomonadati > Bacteroidota > Cytophagia > Cytophagales > Cytophagaceae > Spirosoma > Spirosoma daeguense. The sequence goes on along the minus strand of NZ_BAAHBF010000004.1, from coordinate 529,434 downwards.
ATTCATTTCGCCACTGCACGACCGGTAGTGCCATGCCAGACAATCGAAGCCGTTTTGGGTCAGATGCCGTACCATACCTGCCAGATACGGACTCGTTGAGCTGCCTTCCAGGCCGTGCGATAGAATGACTAAACAGTTGTTAGGAGCGAGGAGCGGGGAGTGAGGAGGGCTGACTCGGGAATGATCTTCGGCCGGATGGCTTCTCACTCCCCGCTCCTCGCTCCTAACAACTGCTTTTGCCCAATCCAGATCCAGAAAATCATCGTCCGGCGTTTCGATACGTTCACGCACGTAGGCGGTTGTTACCTTGCGAAACAGCGAGGGAATAATGGTTTGCAAATGGCCGTTCCATAAACGGGTAGGCGGCTCGTAACTCGATTGGGCAATCAGCGGCATTCCAGACGCGGTCGATTGAAGCCGCAAAGGTAAGAGTTCTCTGGCTTACAAGCTTTATAAATTCGAAAAATTAGGTTTTTGTCTCTTTTGGGGTTGTCTGGTTACTTATTTCATCCACTATTTTTATTCATGACAGGTCCTAAAAATTGGTACGTATTTTGATTTGTTTTGGACAAAAAAACTATCATTCCGATTTCGTCGTTAATAGACGTAACAAAACAACCAACTTTCTACACATGAAAACCCCAGTTTTAGTACTTGTTTTCCTGTTGTCGCTCGTGTCTTTGACACAGGCACAGGACAAAAAACCGGCGAGCCCCAAAATGACATCCGAAAGCCCGGATAAATCGATTAAAGTCGTGTATGGTCAGCCTTCAAAAAAAGGTCGGGTCGTTTTTGGTCCAGAGAGTTCGAGCAGCCTCGAAAAATATGGCAAAGTCTGGCGCACAGGAGCCAATGAGGCTACCGAAATTACGTTTAAAAACGACGTAATGTTTGGCGGCAAAATGGTAAAAGCGGGTACGTATACGCTTTTCACCATTCCCGGCGAAAAAGAGTGGAGCGTTATTCTGAATAGCACACTGGGTCAGTGGGGCGCTTACGATTACGAGAAAATAAAAGGCACTGATGTTGCTTCGATTAAAGTGCCGGTGTCGATGAACAAAACGCCAATCGAAAAACTGACGATTACGCCATCTAACAGTAGCGTTGCTATTGCCTGGGATAATATGACGATTTCGGTGCCTGTTATGAAACATGGTACCTAGTCTATAGAAAACCGCTGGTTTTCAGTTCTTAATAAACAAATAGTCTCCGGTAAATCTTCTTTTGCCGGAGACTATTTGTTTTTAGCGTAGTAATGAGTAAACTGTGATCTTATGTAACAAAACCCACCCAAAACTCTGCAACGGCTATGTTTCTACGATTTACTTTCTTGTTCTCGTTGTTATTCGGTAGCATACTAATTGGAAATAGCCAGAACGTTGCTCCTAAAAAGCTGCTCATCTATTACGGGTTTCCATCGAAAATCAATAGTCTGACCGTCAATACGCAATCGGCGGCCAATGAATTTAGCCGGTACGAATACGTAGTGTGGCCCGACAATATTGAAAATGCTACGATAAATCCGGTTGAGAGTGGCAAAAGCCATACGATTCTCACGCAAATGAATCCGGCTACAAAAGTGTATGGTTACGTGAGTTTGTCGATGAAAATTCCCTCGCCCTTGTCACTGTCAACCATAGAAGCGAAACTCCAGCGAATTAAGGATTTTGGCTTTAAGGGCGTTCTGTTTGATGAGTGCGGCTACGTAGATAGTGTTACGCGGGATCGGCTTACGGCTGCTGTTACGTATGCTCACGAAAGAGGACTGGCAGTAATGGCTAATACGTTGTATTCGACCTGCCTGTATGATAATGTCTATAATGCTACGTATAATCCATCGAGCAAACCAACACCTTTTACGAGTCAGGATGGCTACCTGTTTGAGAGTCACGTTGTTATAGGCGGCAATTATTTTCGGTTTCAAGGCGAAGATGGCAGTCCCTACGACGATTGGGATTTCTGGCGCGCCAAGTCCGATACGCTACGTCAGTTTCAGAAACAACTTAATTTCAAGGTTTTCTCTGTTACTACGCCTAATTATGCAAGTGATTATGATTCAGCTAAATACCGCTTTGCCTGGTACTGTGCCTGGCTCTGGGGGCACGAAGCGACCGGGTGGAGCGAGTACAATTACAGTTCAGATGCACCTAATAATACGTCGCCAAACAAAGCACCTTTTCGAGAACCACCGACGGATGCTCCCAATCCGGGCAATCGGTTTCTGACGGAGTTTGCGCGCAATGGAAACGAACATTTTCGCTTTACAAATACAGGCCGAATTTATGCCAATACGCAAACCAAACAGGCTGGATTTATTTCATGTGGAACCGTAGTTAGCCAGCAGAATGGAAGCTGGACAACGCCAGCCAGCTGGCAAGGGAATCGGGTACCATACCCATGCGATGGTGTTACGGTACAAACAGGTCAGTTGATCTCGGTGAATGGTTCTGTTACGGCTCGTAAACTGTTGATTCAGGCTGGCAGTAGACTCGCCTACGACGCCTTTGGAAAAATTATATTGGTAGGTGAATAAGAGTTTACATTTTAGTTTAAATTGGAAACCAAAAGCCAGTAAATCATTATTTATTCACTGTTTGCAACGAATTATAGCGAATCGGAGTCTTGAAATAAAACCGTAGGGTAATTCTATTGGCATTTTCTTAAATAAAATTAGTGTAAGTGGTTAACAAACAAACGTTTATCGCGTTATTTGTACAACGCCTAACCAACTCCGTATGATGAAACATTACTTATTGTATATACTGCTTGGTTTAGCCGGACTGCCTGCCTTTGGGCAAGGTGGTTCTGACTACTACCGGCTCCCCGAACAAAACCCGGCCTATAACCGATTGCTGTCGCGTTATGGAGGGCCTTCGATACGTAATCGCTGGTACGTATCGCTCGATAGTTATCTACGTACCGACAACGCGCAGATTGATAATTCATTTGATGATCTTATTACCAGTGATGTAGTTGGTAAAGTGAGCCTCGGCGCTACGTTAGGCTGGGTTTACCGCGAACGTTGGGCCGTTGAAGCAGGCTATGCTCGCACGCCGATTCACACGCAGGTGTCGGTCAGTAACACAGCTACTCCGCTATACTTCCGCAACACCGATACCCGAAATACATTTGTGCTACGTGGAAAACGGCTGCTCATTTCTACAAGTAAACCCTGGCTACGGTCTGGTTTCTGGCTCAGTGGCGGTATGTGGGTTGTGCCCGGTAAAGATCATCTGGATAATCGTTACACATTGGCTGGTTATCGTTATCAGGGACGTTGGGAAGCCATGGAGTCCTTTAAACTGGTTAGCCAGTCACGTAGTAATCCTGAAACGACCACAGTTGCAGAGCTAGGTGCTGAATACAATATTCGGTTGAATAATGCGCTTGATTTAGGTATTGCCGTTCGCAAATACTGGGGATTGGGGGAGGCTTCTACCACCAACGTAACGTATCTGGCCGGTCGGATGGCACCGAAAGAGACGCAACTTCAGGGAACTGGTTCAGGTATGAGTTACGGCATAACGCTACGTTATAACTTCTCAATACAACGCAGTCTGACCAACGTATTGGATGTGCAGGGCAAGAAGCCACGTATTCGTTAACTATAAAACTCACGACTATTTGATTTCAAATTTTACTTCATACAGAAAGTAGGCGGTTTGTTCAACCGCCTTTTTTATGGAATAAACTGGCAAAAGCCATTAATTTGATTCATTCGCAACTCACTTACTACGTATGAAGCGGCTCGCTAAACGGCTCCTTTTCCTATCTATACTAACAGCCCAAACGGCTTTAGCTGAGGTAAAACTCCCCAATACGTTTGGCTCACATATGGTTCTGCAACGTCGAAGACCCGTACCTGTCTGGGGGTGGGCCGATTCTGGTGAGAAAGTTACAGTTTCGCTAAATAACCAGACCAAAACGGTCAAAGCAGCTAAAGATGGGAAATGGCAGGTTATGCTCGATCCGATGGAAGCGGGTGGCCCGTATCAGATGCTGGTGAAAGGCAAAACCAATACCGTTACGTTCGATGATATTCTCATGGGCGAGGTCTGGGTTTGCTCCGGCCAGTCGAATATGGAGTGGCCGCTCAGCGCGGCTGCCAATGCCAAAACCGAAATAGCAGCCGCTAACTACCCGAATATTCGCCAGTTATTGGTAAAAAAAGTCGTTAGCCTGACGCCAAAAGAGGATATAGAAGGAAGTTGGACGGTTTGCTCCCCCGAAACGGCTCCTAAATTCACGGCTGTTGGGTATTTCTTCGCTCGTCAGCTTCAGCAGGAGTTGAACGTACCGATTGGTCTGATCAATACGTCGTGGGGCGGTACTCATTCCGAAACCTGGACCAGCCGCGAAGCCATGCTACGTGATCCAGATTTAAATCCGATGGTGGTCGATTTACCATCCAGCTTGTCTGTTACCGATCAGAAACTGAGAGGCCGTTTAAAAGTGCTGGTTCAGGAAAAACAGGGTGGTATTCTGCCAACGGCTGCCGAGGAAAAAACGTGGGCAAACAGCGATTTTAACGATTCCGAATGGCTTAAAATGGGCTTGCCCAAAAACTGGGATTTTCAGGGAGGACTACCCAATTTCGACGGCATTGTCTGGTTTCGCCATGAAATAATTATTCCGAGCGATGCCGATCTAAAAAATGCCACATTATTGCTTGGTACCATCGACGATGCTGATTCAACATTTGTAAACGGCCAGTTCGTTGGCACGACAGATGGTTATAATGTGCCCCGGCAATATAAACTAGCCGATGGTATTCTGAAGCCAGGACGTAACATAATTGCGGTTCGGGTAAAGGATACGGGCAGTACTGGCGGCTTTACCGGCGAAAGTGATAAACTGGCTATAGCAACTACTGGAGGAAATCTGTCGCTGGCTGGCGATTGGCGTTACCGAATTGGGCAGGTGCAAATACCTCCAGTAGGAAATGGTCCGAATGCGTACGGTACATTGCTGTATAATGCCATGCTGAATCCGCTGATTCCGTACGCCATAGCCGGAACTATCTGGTATCAGGGTGAATCGAACGCGGGCCGGGCGTATCAGTACCGCAAATCGTTTCCGCTCATGATTCAGGATTGGCGACAACGCTGGGGGTATGATTTTCCGTTTTTGTTTGTGCAACTGGCCAGCTTCAAAGCGTCTGACGGCGACAGTAAGCACGGAAGCTCCTGGGCTGAACTTCGGGAAGCGCAGACGATGACGCTCAAACTGCCCAACACGGGTATGGCCGTTACGTCGGACATAGGGGAGCGGAACGATATTCACCCGAAAAATAAACAGGATGTTGGCAAGCGTTTAGCCGCCGAAGCCATGCGTATCTCCTATCCGCAAACGAGTACGCTTGCAGGTGAGATTTCGCGGGGGCCTATGTTTGACAAAATGACGGTTACGGGCAATCAGGCAAGCGTTACGTTCCGGAATGCAGACGGAGGTATCTGGGTGAAAGATAAATACGGTTACGTAAAAGGATTTGAAGTAGCGGGTGCTGACCAGATATTTCACTACGCGAAGGCTGAAATTCAGGGCAATACGGTTGTTGTTCATACCGACTCTGTAGCAACACCCGTAGCGGTTCGCTATGGTTGGGCTGATGACAATGGCGATGTAAACCTCTATAATCAGGCGGGTTTCCCGGCTGTTCCGTTCCGTTCTGATACGTGGAAAGGAATCACTGAAGCCGTGAAATTCGGCGACCGATAACCCCAATTCAACTTCTGTTACTAGAAACTTTGTCATTTCGACCGAAGGGAGAAATCTTAAGCTTACTCATTGAGGAGTTTGAGATTTCTCCCTTCGGTCGAAATGACAATTTATTATAAGAGGTGGTTTTCATAAAGTCCACTTATGTCAATTTCTCATTTCCAGCTTGCGCATGGGCATACTGTCGATTAGGCGAAAGAGTTCGGCGGAACTCACTGGTTTTTGATACGTCTGTTTTACGCCCCCATCTTTACCAATAAGCCAGCCTATAAACGTAGCAGATGGTTTGAGTTTATAGTTGCGGATTAGAAACTGACGGTCGCTTTCCGATAACGTAGTATTTTCAACCTGTACTACGTCTAGTTCACGTTCGTCTAAATCAGCTTTTACTTTGCTGAAAATTGTTTGCTGGGCCACCAAATCGGGCTGATTTTTATCGCTAGCGTAGAGCAACAACACCCGACGCTGGTCTTTCTTTTCGGACAGTATTGCGCTAAGCGGCTTCTGCTGATTTGTCAGGCTTTGTAGCATAAACATAACACCCACCGACATCAGGAATGGGGCAACCGACCAATGGTTTTTCATCGATACGCAGCACCATCGGCAAGTCGCGGTGCTGATACTACAAACAGTAGTTGAAGCTCATTGTTACAAATCTTCCAGCCGCTCAAGCATGAGAATCGATGCTTGAGGAACAATCACAAATTGCTCGCCTTCGTATTGCAACTCAATCGCGTTACGTTGCAGATACAATGCTACGTCGCCTTCTTGTGCCTGAAGCGGCATGTATTTTACTTTTTCTTCGGTTTCTTTCCACGGCTCATCGTCTACGGGAGTTGGAATCGGATAACCCGGCCCCACCTTAATTACATAGCCCGATTGTACCTGCTCTTTTTCCTGAACGGTAGGAGGTAGGTATAAGCCGCTCGAAGTGCGGTCGGTAGGGTCTTTAGGTTTAATCAATACGCGGTCGCCTACTACGATCAGGTGTTTCAGTTTATTATCAGACGTAATTCCAAGCATAACAGTCGGTAGTCAATAGTCTTTTACTCGTAAGAGCGTGTTGGCAAAAATCGGGCAAAACGTAGTACTAACGTCAAAATGTCATAGAACTCCGTAGCAGATAAGGGCAACTGATTGATAATCGACTTTAAACGGAACCTTACGGAACCGGGTCATAGCCATGCCCACCCCACGGATGACAGCGACCAATACGTTTCAAACCAAGCCAGCCACCCCTCAGAGCGCCATGTTTACGTATCGCTTCGATGGTATATTGCGAACAGGTGGGCGTATAACGGCAGGCATTCGGGAAATAAGGCGATACAATACCCTGATACCCTTTCACCAGCCCAATCAGAATTGTTTTCATCATAAAATTGTAAACACGAAAACGGTCAAAAACTTTCCCGCAATCTATCTGTATCTTTGCCTGTTGTCGTTAATTAGTAAAGTCAGGACTCGGTTTTATAGCCACATCCGTAAAACAGAAACCTTAAACCGTACCGGCGGCCCGGCAGAAAACATATTTTATCATTTATATGCTGCAATACATTATCTGGGAGGTTAATCCCGAAATCTTTCACGTAGGTTCCTTTTCAGTACGTTGGTATGGGTTGCTTTTCGCGCTGGGTTTTCTCATCGGGATGCAGATAATGACCTACATTTTTAAGCAGGAAGGCAAACCCGCTGCCGATACCGATACACTGCTGATTTACATGGTCGTATCCACTATTCTGGGAGCACGTATCGGCCATTTTCTGTTCTACGAACCCGAAGTTTTGCTTCACAATCCCTTAGTAGTCATAACCCCACCCTTTGCTGGTCTGGCAAGCCACGGGGCAACTATTGGTATTCTGCTGAGTTTATGGCTCTATTCGCGTCGGAAAGAAAGCCGTTTAACCGGGCAGTCATTCCTGTGGGTAACCGACCGTATTGTAATTGTTGTAGCACTGGCCGGAGCCTGTATTCGTTTTGGCAACCTGATGAACTCGGAAATTGTGGGTCGCCCAACCGATGTGCCCTGGGCATTTGTGTTCATGAATAACAACGAATACGCCAAAATTCCGCGTCACCCGGCTCAGTTATATGAATCGTTGTCATGTCTGGTTATCTTTTTCATTTTGTTATGGTTCTGGAATCGGACTCGCGAAAAAACTCCTCGCGGAAGCATGTTAGGTATCTTCCTGATTTGGGTATTCGGTCTTCGGTTCTTCTACGAGTACCTGAAAGAAAATCAGGTGGCCTTCGAAAACGAATTACCCCTAAATATGGGCCAGTGGCTGAGTATTCCGGCTGTGTTGATGGGTATCTATTTTGTAGTACGTAGCTATCGTACGCCAGTGCCTGTTTCCAACCCCGAGAAATCACCTACGCTTGAACCGTAAAAGATTCTGACTCTTTACTTTAGTAAATTTAGAGAGCTAGAATCTGTATATCTTTACCTTACCCTACACTTCACACAAACCCACTTTATGAACATGTCTTTTGGGACTACCCGCTGGGTTTTGCCCATTATAGCACTGAATCTGGTCATGGCCTCAGCAATGGCGCAGGGGCCGGGTCGGCAAATGCGCTGGTCGGCCGATGGCAACGCGTATGCGTCGGTTGAACAGGGCGAAATCGTTCGGACTGACGTTCGGAGCGGTCAAAAAACGGCGTTGCTACCCAAAGCGAAACTTCAGCAACCGGGTAAAACCCAGTCGATGGCTGTTGCTGATTTTACCTTTTCGGCTGATAGTAGTAACGTATTGATTTTTACTAATACGGCTAAAGTATGGCGGCTGAATACCCGTGGCGATTACTACCTGATTAACCGCGCATCGGGCGAGGCTCGTCAGTTGGGAAAAGCGCGGCCATCGCAATCGCTCATGTATGCCAAACTGTCTCCCGATGGACGTAGCGTGGCCTATGTTAGCGAACATAATCTATTTGTCGAGGACGTAGCATCGGGCCAAGTTCGCCAGTTAACCACCGACGGCACCCGCAAGCGGATTAATGGTACGTTCGACTGGGCGTATGAAGAGGAGTTTGGCTGTCGTGATGGGTTTCGGTGGAGCCCCGACAGCAAACAGATTGCGTATTGGCAGGTCGACGCGACCAAGATTCGGGATTATCTGATGCTCAATACCACCGATTCGATTTACTCACACGTAGTGCCCGTCGAATATCCCAAAGTCGGTGAAAATCCATCCCCAACACGTATCGGTCTGGTGAACGTAGGGGGGGGCCGGGATGCCGTGCCATCTACTACGTGGTTGAATATCCCCGGCGATCCGCAGCAGAATTATTTACCGCGTATGGCCTGGTTTCCAAACGGGAGTGCGCTGATGATTCAACAATTGAATCGGAAACAGAACGAAAGCAAACTGCTGGTTTATACCGTAGCCAATCAGTCTGTTACGCCCATTTACACCGAAACCGACAAAGCCTGGATCGATGCCAAAGATGATCCGATGAACTGGGAATGGATGAACAATGGGAAGTCGTTTGTCTGGATGTCGGAAAAAGATGGCTGGCAACACCTGTACCTGCTGAGCGCCGACGGAAAAAAAGAAACTCTGCTGACGCCGGGAGCTTATGATGTAGCATCGATCACGCATATCGACGAAGCGACGAACCAGATTTATTTCATCGCATCGCCCCAGAAAACCAACCAGCGTTATCTGTACCGCGTTCGGCTCGATGGTAAAGGCAAGGCGGAACGCGTAACACCTGAAGGACTGGCCGGAACGCACAGCTATGTTGTTTCGCCGAATGGTCGGCTGGCGCAGCATACGTTCACCAATTATCAGACGCCAATGGCTCGTGAATGGGTGAGTTTGCCAGAGCATAAGCTGGTTGGTACGGGCGAAGCCATGAAAGCCAACACGATTGCCAAACCGAATGTCAGTTTTTTCAGCGTGACGACCGACGATGGCGTTACATTGGATGGCTGGATGGCGAAGCCAACTGATTTCGACAGCACCAAAAAATACCCGATTGTTTTTTACGTCTACGGCGAACCGGCTAACTGCACTGTAAATGATGGTTTTGCCGTGGGCTTAAACCGACTTTTTGCGGGCGATATGGCGAAAGCGGGTTATCTCTACGTAGCACTCGACAACCGGGGCACGCCGAACCTGAAAGGAGCTGGCTGGCGCAAATCCATTTACCGCCAAATCGGTCGGATAAACGTTCGTGATCAGGCGATGGGCGCGAAGAAATTATTCGCTCAGCATTCGTATATCGATACCAGCCGGGTGGCTGTGTGGGGCTGGAGTGGGGGAGGTTCTACTACGTTGCACCTGCTGTTTCAGTATCCCGATATTTATAAAACGGGTATTTCGATTGCTGCCGTTGGTAACCAACTGTTTTACGATAATATCTATCAGGAACGTTATATGGGATTGCCGCAGGAAAATCGCGAAGATTTCGTAGCCGGTTCACCTGTTACGTATGCCCAAAATCTGAGAGGTAATCTGTTGTATATTCACGGAACCGGCGACGATAACGTACATTACGACAATGCCGAAGTGCTGATTAATGAGCTGGTGAAACATAATAAACAGTTTCAGGTGATGCCGTATCCAAACCGTACGCATGGCATTTCGGAAGGAGCCGGAACCACGAAGCACTTACAGACTTTATACACGAACTATTTGCTGAAGAATTGCCCGCCCGGCGCCCGCTAGCCTATGACTCGATTACTGCTATTCTGCGCATTCCTAATGCCATTGCTGGCGTCGGCGCAACAGTATGAATTCACGCACGACGATACGTTGCGGGGCTCAATTACACCGGAGCGAGCGTGGTGGGATCTGACGTTTTATCACCTGCGCGTTCGGGTACAGCCCACCGACAGTACGTTGAGCGGATCGACCATGATACGCTATCGGGTGGTGAAACCGGGGCAAACTATGCAGGTCGATTTACAGCGACCGCTTCGGGTAATTCGGGTGGAGCAGAACGGGCAGCCGTTAACGTTTCGGCAGGATGGGAACGCCTATTTTGTAAAACTCGACAAACTCCAGCAGCCCGGCCAAACGGATTCAATTACGGTACAATATGCCGGAAAACCCCGTGTCGCCAAACGCCCGCCCTGGGATGGCGGTATGGTTTGGTCGCGCGATAAGGCCGGAAACTGGTTCATTGCCACGGCTTGTCAGGGATTGGGAGCCAGCGCGTGGTGGCCTTGCAAAGATCACATGTACGACGAGCCCGACTCGATGGCCATCAGCGTGACGGTTCCCGAAGATTTGACCGACGTATCGAACGGTAAGCTACGTAGTGTCAAACAAAATCCCGATCATACCCGCACCTTCAACTGGTACGTAGCAAATCCGATCAATAACTACGGTGTAAACCTGAACATTGCCCGATACGAACATTGGGAAGAAACCTATCCCGGCGAAAAAGGGGCGCTGGCACTGAACTACTACGTGCTTCCCGAAAATCTGGATTCTGCCCGGCGGCAGTTTAAGCAGGTGCCAATGATGCTAAAAGCATTTGAGCACTGGTTTGGCCCGTATCCATTTTACGAAGATGGGTACAAACTGGTCGAAACGCCTTACCTCGGCATGGAGCATCAGAGTTCTGTTACGTATGGAAACCACTACCGGAATGGCTACCTAGGTCGCGATCTGTCGAGTACGGGCTGGGGACTTCGATGGGATTTTATTATTGTCCACGAATCGGGTCACGAGTGGTTTGCCAACAACATTACCTACAAGGATATTGCTGATATGTGGATTCACGAGAGTTTTACAAACTACTCAGAGAATCTGTTTACGGAATATTACTGGGGAAAAACGGCTGGAGCACAGTACGTTATCGGTTGTCGGGCGCTGATACGTAATGACAAGCCTATTATTGGTATTTATAATGTGAACCACTCAGGTTCGGGCGATATGTATTACAAAGGCGGAAATATGCTGCATACCATTCGCCAACTGGTCAATAACGATGAGCGTTGGCGTGAGGTTCTACGTGGGATGAACAAAACCTTTTATCATCAGACCGTGACGACGCAGCAGATCGAACAGTACATGATTCGTGAAACCCGCCTGAATCTGAAACCCGTTTTCGACCAGTATTTGCGCGATGTACGGATTCCAGTGCTGGAGTATCGTCCGGTTGCGGGAGGTTTTCAATATCGCTGGGCAAACTGCGTTACTGGTTTCGATATGCCGGTTAAGATTTGTTTTAACGAAACCGGGCCGTATCAGCAGATTCAACCGACGGCGCAATGGAAAACCGTATCTGCAAAAGGAGCTACTACGTTAACAATTGATCCGAACTACTACGTATTGAGTAAATTAGTTGGTAACATGTAACGTTAAAAGCGGGCTTTCTATATAATGCGTAGGAATGTTATGTCGGCTTAAAACGCGGTTAAAATCAGACGGTTAGCGTAACGTTTACTCAAAATACTACGTATCGTATCGATAGGAAAAGTTAGTTTGTTCTCCTTTCTCAATCGGCAAAAAACACTTACCCTCATAATGATTATGCAAGCAAATCGAAGTGTACTCTGGACGTTACTGATTCCGGCCATGCTCATGATGAGTTGTGGAAAGACTCAGGAAGAGAAAGAAGAAGAAGCGAAAAAAGACAACGAATCGGTATCGGCATTGGGCGCAGTAAGCGCATTGAAAGACATTGCCAGTAAAGCCGCCGGTGGTTCATCGGTAGAAGTGCTCGATTTTCGCAAATTGAAAGAACTTCTGCCTGGAGATGCCGACGGACTTCCCCGAAAAGAAGCCACGGGCGAGAAAGATGGAGCTGTTGGATTTACCATCTCGACGGCGGAGGGTAAATACGGAAACGAAGATGGCAGTGAAACAATCGAACTGTCGATTATCGACGGTGGTGGCTCAGCCATGACAATCGGAATAGCTGCCTGGTCGATGATTGAAGTAGACAAAGAAACCGCAAACGGTTATGAAAAAACGACCAAAATCGGTGATAATAAAGCTTTTGAAAAATACGACAACAATAGAAAAGAAGGTGAAATTGACGTATTGGTCAACAAACGATTTATTGTTTCGGCAAAAGGCAAAGGAGTTAGTATGGATAAAATCAAAGCGGCCTTCGACGATATAGATTTAGATAAACTGACGGAGTTGAAAGAGGAAAAATAAATGTCTCGATAAAACAGAAACTTCCCGAAAATCTAGATTTTCGGGAAGTTTCTGTTTTATCGAGACATTTATTTTATTCAAAATCAGCGTAAAGCTCTTTTCGATCAACAGTATTTGGTAGCGGGCCTTGCCGAGTGAGTTTGAGTTTGGCCATTGCCGATCCGGCGCGGGCACAGTTGCCGGGAGCATAGCCGTCGAGATGGGCCGTTAGGAAACCAGCCCAATATGCATCGCCAGCGCCCGTTACGTCGACTACGTCGATTTTTTTTCCGGGAATACGCGACTGTTTCGCCCCCTTGTCATACGACACCAGACTACCATCGGAACCGAGCGTTAAACAGATGATGGTGGCGCCCATCTGATGAAAATCGCTCAGAACGCGTTCTGTAGTTTGTGGTTCGCCGTATAGCCGCTCTACGTCGTCAGAACTTAGTTTGACCATCGCACCAGCCGCTACGTAGCCACGCAGCACACGCCATGCCTGTTCCCGATCGGGCCAGATACTAGGTGCGTAATTCGCATCAATCGTCACCTGACAACCCATTGCCTTTGCTCGTTGGGCAGCTTCAACAATCACATCCTGAGCCGGTTGGCGACTGAGTGCAAAACAGGTAGTATGGAATAATTGTGCTTTTGCCAGTAAGGAATCGGGTAGTTGTTCGGTACTGATAAGGGAATCGGCGTGACGGTAGGCTACAAAATCGGGCGTACCTGCTGTTCGCGACACAACCACAATGGTAGTTGGCTCCAGTAAATCGGCGGTAACGTACTGCGTATCAACACCTGATTCGGCAATCTCCCGAATTAAATAACGGCCAATGCTGTCGTGCCCAACGCAGGCAACCAGCGCACACTGGTTGCCCAGTCGAGCCATGTTAGTAGCCATATTGGCCGGGCTGCCGCCCTGATAACGGCGAAAATCCTGTGTGTCAACCAAACTGCTTGCTACGTGGTGTCCAATAAAATCGGCTAATAATTCGCCAACAGAAAGTAGCGCGTAAGGCCGGGGAGATGGTGAATTCATATACAAAAAGCTATTCCGGGTATAAACTATGCCAACGAAGCAAAGAATACAACCGGAATGGCAAAAAGAGTTGTTTTAGAATAGGAAAATTAATGTCCGCCCGGTGCTATTTCTAACGGAACGTCATTACCTGTCTTACGTTCTTTCACCAGAAAACAGGAACCAGCCGCCAGCAATAGGCAAATACCAGCCAGCACCAGCGCATTGCGAGGGTCATCGCCAAGCAGAGGTTTGTAGTAAAGTGGTACGGTGAGCATTCCGATAAATTGAGGAACACAGATAAACCCGTTGAAAATACCCATATAAACCCCCATACGCTCTTTGGGAACAGCGCTGGCCAGCATCAGATACGGCATCGACATAATAGAACCCCAGGCAAGGCCGATAATTGTCATACCGATGAGGTAAATCATTTTATCGTTGGAGGTGAGCGTCATAAAGAAGCCCATTGCGCCTATGGTAAGAAATACTGCGTGCGTAGCGCGTGCGCTGCCGATGGCTTTCGCGATGCGTGGAATAAAGATGGAGATGACAGCACAGGAAATGCTGAACATGGCAAAACAAAGTCCGCCCCACTTGGTGCCTTCTTCAAAACCAGCTTTATTTGAGATCGTATCCGGCGCATTGAAAGCATGTCGGGCGGCTGCCAGCGACAGATATTGCCACATGAGCGGAAGCCCGTACCACGTAAAAAATTTGACCCACCAGAGTTGTTTCATCACCGTTGGCATTGCCGACAGTGATGCTAATATTTCTTTAAAAATCGGAAGCATCAGCAACAGATAACTACCTGCCAATACACCTAACCCCCAGACTAAGCCAGTTACTGAACCACCAATACGAGCGGCAAAAAAGAAAGCCAGAATAGCGGCTCCTACCGATAAGGCCAGATGCCAGAACGAAATCGACTTTTTCTCTTCTTCGGTAAAAATGTGCGCATCTTTGTAACTGTCGTTGACGGGCGGGTATTCTTTAGTGGTACGTATCGTCCAGAATACAGAGATTAAAATAGCGCCTGCCCCGATGTAAAACGGATAACGTACCGAATTAGGGATTCCATTCGCCAATTGATCGTCCGACATAACCATCGATATGCCAAGCAGTGGTAGCAAATAAGGCATCAGATTCGCCAGCGTCTGCCCAAAACCCACCATAAACGATTGTACGGCAAAACCCGTTGGGCGCTGTTTTTCGTTAAGCATATCGCCCACAAAAGCTCGAAATGGCTCCATCGCTGAGTTCAATCCGGCATCCAGCATCCACATCAAACCCGCAGCCATCCAGACGTAGGAAGAGTTCGGCATGAATACCATTGCAATACTGCCTAACAAGGCACCCACCAAAATAAAGGGCTTGCGTCGCCCCCAGCGTGGCGACCAACTTCGGTCAGAAACAGCACCAATAATGGGCTGTAGTAATAAGCCTGTTAAGGGGCCAGCGAGCCAGAGACCGGGAATGGAGGCTTCATCGGCACCCAGATACCGATAAATAGGACTCATGTTCGCTTGTTGAAGCCCAAAGCCGTACTGAATACCCAAAAAACCGAAGCTCATGTTCCAGATTTGCCAGAAGCTGAGGCTTGGTTTTACCCCTTTCCCGGATTTTGGTATACTATCTGTTTGCATTGATTGTTGTATCTTTAAAAGGTCATCATAGGTTTTATACTCTTGCTAACAATTATACTACCGATTTGTAGGATATAGAGATATTGTTGGCTTATTTTTTTGAAACGACGTATTTTTGAGCATGTTTCCCAAAAAGTGCCTGACCGTTAGTACGCTGTTGACGGTATTTATTTGCTGCTCACAAACCGTCTTTGCCTCTATTTTGGTCGACTCGGCACAGAAAGTTATTGTCCGGTCCATTGCCCTCAAAGGGAACTTCAAAACCCGCGATCGGATCATTCTGCGCGAAATGACCATTCATGTTGGTGACTCTATTCGTCTGGCCGATTTACCCGCTCGTACGGCCTGGGATCAACGTAACATCAACAATACCAACCTGTTTGTAACGGTCGATATGGGAACGCAGTTGACCCAGCCCGCCGATACTACTCAACTTGCCCAGCTCGACCTTACCGTGACGATGAAGGAACGCTGGTATTTCATTGCGTATCCTGTATTCGACATTGCCGACCGGAATTTGAACGAGTGGTGGTATGACCGGGGGCGCGACTTACGACGGGTCATCTACGGCGGACGGCTTAGCTATCGTAACGTAACGGGTACCAATGACCGGCTTCAGGTTGAAATTGTACGCGGTTTTCTACAACGTACCGTCGTTTCGTATTTAAAACCGTATATCGATAAATCCCAGAAAATCGGACTACGTGTCGATGTTGGGTATATAACAAACAACGAAATGCCGTATCGGACACTGGCCGATAAACTGGTTTTCACGAAGTCGGAAGAACGGCTGCGTGAGCGGCTGTATGCTGGTGTCATTCTAACCCACCGCCGGGGTTTATATCATTACCACGTCTTCGAAACTCGCTATAATCGAAATACCATTGCCGATACCGTTGCCCGCCTGAATCCGGATTATTTTCTGGACGGCCGTACCGAACAGCAATATTTGTCGATGGGCTACGGCTACCGTTACGACCGTCGGGATAACGTAGCATATCCGTTGCAGGGTACGTTATTCAATGCAGGAATTAGCGTGTCAGGCTTATTGCCCAGCGATAATTTTCGTTTTCTGGAGATGTCGGCTTCTGTCACCCGGTATTTGCCGCTGGGCGGACGTTTTTACGGTGCAACGAGCCTGCGTGGTCGTGTTTCATGGCCGGGACGACAGCCGTATTTTAACCTTCGTGGTTTAGGTAGTGGCAACGATATGGTACGTGGCTACGAACTTTTTGTGGTCGATGGACAACGTACCGCCTTCTTTCGGAACAGTTTGCGGTATCAGCTTTTCAACGTCCGCAAACAACTTAACTGGCTTCACATCCGGCAGTTCAATACGTTGCCCATTGCCGCTTACGTATCGGCTTTTGGCGATGCGGGTTACGTGAGCAGTAACGTAGCAGAACAATACCAGAGTTTACTCGCCAATAAACTATTGGTTGGTACGGGCTTGAGTCTGGATGTTGTTACGTTCTACAATCTCGTAATGCGTTTCAGCGGCACCATCAACGGACAGGGCAAAACTGGTTTCTTCTTCAACCTCGTTCAGGAGCTATAGCCTCAAACAGCCGAGTTTTAACCGCAAAAGAGCATTAAGCTAACCGCAAAGAAACACGGAGTAGAACTTCACAACCTTTGCGTATACTTTAGGGCTCTTCGCGGTTAAAAACAAAAACGTTAATTCCATTCATCAATGCACGTGCACAATTCTGGTGTTACGTAACCAATCATCCTAATTTCAGTACGTAGCGTCAGGTGTTCGCTACTTTTGATACGTCAATCAGACAATCTTTAGCTACGCCAATGTAGACGTATCTGCTTCATTTTCCGCTTAGTAAGTGAGTTAACCAACTCTAGTTCTCTTCCGCGTACATTTCGTTTTCTTAACCATTTAACCTTGTTTCATTCATGGAACTTTTATCGCTTGTCTCAGCCTGGGGCTGGGTTTTTCTGGTTTTCTTGGCTATTGTACTCTATAAATGGGTGCTACGTTTCCTGTTCGGGATGGTGATTGTGCCCGAAGACCGGATTGGACTTGTTACAAAAAAATACGTACTCGTAGGCACCGACCGGGGCTTGCCCGATGGCCGGATTATTGCCACCAAAGGCGAAGCTGGTTTTCAGGCGCAAACACTGGCACCGGGCCTATACTGGTGGATGTGGCCCTGGCAATATGGTATCACCATGCAGCCGTTTACAGTAGTGCCCGAAGGAAAAATCGGTCTGGTATTATCGAACGACGGTACCGAACTGCCAACGGGTAATATTCTGGCTCGTCGGGTCGATTGCGACAATTTTCAGGATACCGAACGTTTCCTGAGCAGTGCTGGCCAGAAAGGTCGTCAGACGGCGGTGTTGACACCCGGTACGTATCGGATCAATACGTTCGCCTTTACGGTAACCATTGCCGATATGACCGTTATCAAAGAAAATATGGTCGGCATTATTACCACGCTCGATGGCGCGCCATTACAATCTGGTCAAATTGCGGGTAAACAGGTTGAGGGGCATAACAACTTTCAGAATATAGACTCATTTCTGCAAAATGGCGGTAATCGGGGGCTTCAGCCGCAGATTGTGCTGGCTGGTTCGTATTACATTAATCCGTGGGCGGTTCAGATTGAAGAGATCCCGATGACAACGGTGCCGATTGGGCATGTCGGTGTCGTGATTTCGTACATCGGCGAAGATGGAGAAGATATTACTGGCGATACGTTCAAACACGGTAATATCGTTCGGCGGGGATTTCGGGGTGTCTGGATGGAACCGCTGGGACCGGGTAAGTACCCAATCAATACGTATACGATGAAAGTGGAAGGTGTGCCCACAACCAACCTAGTACTCAACTGGGCCAATGCTCGTTCGGAATCACACGACCTCGACCGCAATTTATCGACCATTACGGTACGTTCGAAAGATGGTTTCCCGTTCAATCTCGACGTAGCGCAGATTATTCACATTCCATCGGCCGAAGCACCGAAAGTGATTGCCCGATTTGGTAGCATGGACAATCTGGTGTCGCAGGTGCTCGAACCGACCATCGGTAACTATTTCCGTAACTCAGCGCAGGATTCCGACGTAATCGCCTTCCTGAGTACGCGGAAAGAGCGTCAGGAAGCGGCCCGCGAACACATACGTACCGTATTGGAAATCTACAACGTAAATGCCGTTGATACGTTGATTGGGGATATTGTACCGCCCGACAGCCTGATGAAAACCCTTACTGACCGGAAAATTGCGCAGGAGGAAGAGAAAACCTACGAAACGCAGCGGATGGCACAGGAAAAACGGCAGGGCATGGAGCGAGAAACCGCACTGGCCGATATTCAGCGCGAAGTAGTAAAAGCTCAGCAAAGCGTTGAAATCGCCCAACGTACCGCTGATGCGGCTGTTAAAAAATCGGAAGGCGAAGCCCGTAGTTTGAAATTGCAGGTTGCCGCCGAATCGGAAGCCACAAAAATACGCGCCGAAGCCAATGCCGAAGCCCGTCGTCGTCAGGCGGCTGCTGATGCGGAAGCTACCAAATTGACTGCTGATGCGGAAGCTGAACGTATCGCCAAAACGGGTAATGCCGAAGCCGAGAAAATTCTTGCCATCGGTCGTTCGACGGCTGAAGCGTATGAGTTGCAGGTGCGTGCGATGGGTGACGAAAACTTTACCCGTTTCAAAATCACCGAAGAAATTGGTAAAGGTCAGATTCGGGTCATTCCCGACATTGTTATCAACGGAACTGGTGGTGGTTCAGAAGGATCACTCAATGGGTTGATGGGACTGAAATTGCTCGAACAGATTGAGGAACGTAAAACCGGGCAGCCCATCAAAATTGTCGACGTAGCAAAACCTGTAGAAAGCAAGCCGGATAAAAAATAACGTAGTAAATACGGTTGTCTTCGACAGCATCCTGCTGTCGGGCCTCTATTGAGGCCAACTAATTTCGTTATTGATCGTTTCTTGGTCGCTAGTGCGCCCCGACAGCAAGATGCTGTCAAAGACAACAGCACACGTAACGCGGACATTCTGTCCGCGTTACGTTCATTTGCTAACCGCGATTTAATCTGTTACGTCGCTCATTTTGTTACCTTTGTCCTCATCCCTCGCTCTTATGGACAAAGCTGCTCCGCAGAAACCGGCGGCCAAAAGGCCTTCTTCGCCGTTGCTTGGCCTGTTGAAGCCCTACACAGGCATGATTCTCTGGTTGATTTTATTCGCTTTACTCAGTAATGGAATCAACCTGATCTTACCCATTATTATTTCACGGGGTATCGACAGCTACAGTACCGGACAGTTTGTGCTCAAAACTACCGTTATTCAGTTTATAGGTGCTACGTTGGTCATCTTCGTGTTTTCGTACCTGCAAAGCATCGTTCAGACGTACGCATCGGAGCGGGTGGCCAAAGATTTACGGACGCAACTGGCCGATAAAATTTCGCGTCAAAGCTTTACGTACATCCAGCAGACCAACCCCGCCCGGCTGCTTACCAACCTCACATCAGATATCGATTCGGTCAAAACGTTTGTATCACAGGCTGTCGTATCCATTGTTTCATCGCTGTGTATCATTATCGGAGCCAGTATTTTGCTCATCAACATAAACTGGAAACTGGCACTGCCCGTACTGGCCATTATTCCGATTATTGGCGGTACGTTTTTCTGGGTGCTGAAAAAGGTTCGCGTGCTGTTTACCAAAAGCCGGGAAGTGATCGATTGGCTCAATAAAGTCATCAATGAAAGCATTCTTGGGTCGGCGCTGATTCGGGTCATCAACTCGCAACAGCTTGAATACGATAAGTTTCTGGCTGCCAATGCCGAAGCCAGAGATTTGGGTATTTCTATTCTTCGATTGTTTGCCGGACTTATCCCGATTATTACGTTCACGGCCAATCTGGCTGCGCTGACGATTCTGGTGCTGGGCGGCCATTTTGTTATTACCGACCAGATGTCGCTGGGGGATTTTACCGCTTTTAACAGTTATCTGTCGATGCTGATTTTTCCGATCATCGTGATCGGTTTTATGAGCAATGTAATAGCACAGGCATCGGCTTCCTACACGCGTGTCAATCAGGTATTGCAGGCACCTGAAACGGCGAAAAGTGGTACGTTAAACACAACGCTCAACGGCAACGTAGCACTTGAGAACGTATCACTTTCTTACGGCGAAAAGCCTGTGTTGAAAGACGTTACGTTCTCGGTAAAAGCGGGTACGCAAACGGCCATTGTGGGGCCAACGGCCGCCGGTAAAAGTCAGCTATTGTTTGTGCTGACTGGATTAATGCAACCCACGTCAGGGCGTGTGACATACGATGGGAAATCGATTGGTGAGTACGACGAAGACATATTCCATCAGCAGGTTGGATTTGTATTTCAGGACAGTATAATTTTCAATCTGAGTGTACGCGAAAATATTGCGTTCAACGAAAACGTAACCGAAGAATCGTTAAACCGAGCTATCGAAACCGCCGAGCTGGGTGATTTTATAAACGCATTGCCAGATAAACTCAATACCATTGTGTCGGAGCGGGGGAGTAGCCTATCGGGTGGGCAGAAGCAACGGATTATGCTGGCGCGGGCGCTGGCGTTGAACCCAAAAGTATTGCTGCTCGACGATTTTACGGCGCGGGTCGATGCGAATACCGAAACGAAAATTCTGGCAAACGTTCGAGCGAATTATCCGGGTATGACCGTGATTTCGGTTACGCAGAAAATTGCCTCTGTCGAACAGTACGAGCAGATTATTCTGCTCATGGAAGGCGAAATTATCGACAAAGGCACCCATCATGAGTTGCTGGCTATCAGCCCCGAATACGTTCAGATCTATCAATCGCAGCGGAGCACTAACCAGTATGAATTACGATCTTAATCAGTTTGTTGGGCAGAAAGAAGAGAAAAACGCTACGTATAAAGCCCTGCGTAAACTGCTGGCCCTGATCAGCGACGAACATCGGACGTTGATGCTGGCGTTTGGTGCCATT
Organism: Spirosoma daeguense; assembly: GCF_054776875.1. Classification (NCBI taxonomy): domain Bacteria; kingdom Pseudomonadati; phylum Bacteroidota; class Cytophagia; order Cytophagales; family Cytophagaceae; genus Spirosoma; species Spirosoma daeguense. The sequence continues at coordinate 507,977 of NZ_BAAHBF010000004.1, read as the reverse complement.
TTTACCAATTCGACCCTCAATTTGCTCGGCCCGGTGCTTATTGGTCGCGCGGTAGACAACTACATACAGGCGAAACAGTTTCACGGCCTGCTCGTATACGGAAGTATTTTATTAGCCATGTACGTCTGTACGATTGGTGTGGGCTATCTGCAATCGCGACTGATGGGGGGCGTTGGCCAGCGAACACTCTTTAAATTACGTAACGCCGTATTCAATAAAGTGCAGGAATTGCCCGTCGCGTTTTTCAATCAGAACAAAGCGGGTGATCTGATTTCGCGGATTAATAACGATACCGATAAGCTGAATCAGTTTTTTTCGCAATCGCTCATGAATTTCGTGGGGAGTATTGTCACCATGATTGGATCGGGCTTGTTTCTGCTCTTTATCGACCTGCCATTGGGAGCAGCGGCCTTGTCGCCGGGTATTTTGATTTGGCTTTTTATCACACTGACGTCTGCCTGGGTGAAGCGTAAAAACGCCGAGAATCTGAAAAGCGTGGGCAATATGAGCGCCGAAATTCAGGAAAGCCTCACCAATTTCAAAGTTATCATTGCCTTTAACCGACGCGATTATTTTCGGAAACGATTCAACGAAGCCAACGAACAGAATTACAAAACCGCTATTGGTGCCGGTTTGGCCGGTAACGTTTATCTGCCCGTTTTCAGTCTGGCGGCTAGTATCGGTCAACTTATTGTGCTTACGTTCGGCATTTACCTGATCTCGATAGATCGATTTACGATTGGCTTACTAATCAGTTTTTTATCGTACGTAACGCAATTTTATAATCCGCTACGTCAGCTCGCTACGTTATGGGCCAGCTTTCAGGTTGCGCTGGCCGGTTGGGATCGGATTTCGCACATGCTGATCATGCAAACGAATCTGACAACTGTCGAAAATCCGTTGAGTGTACCGTCGTCGTCGCTGCTGGCATTTCAGAACGTATCGTTCAGTTATCCAAACGGGCATGAAGTGTTGCACAACATCAGCTTTACACTAGAACGGGGTAAAACCTACGCGCTGGTTGGCCCAACCGGGGGCGGAAAAACCACTACCGCTTCGTTGATTGCCCGTTTGTATGACCCTACTAGCGGAACCGTTTTGCTCGATGGAAAAGATATTCGCTCGTATAGTGCCACCGAACGAACGCAGAAAATCGGCTTCATTTTGCAGGAACCGTTTCTTTTTACCGGCACCGTTCGCGAGAATATTCTGTATGGTAACGAGCGTTATCACCAGTATACCAATGAGCAACTGACGGAAGTTATTGAGCAAGCTGGGCTGGAAGGATTGCTGGAACGATTCGACGATGGGCTGGATACAAACGTACAGACAACGGGCGATACGGTCAGTTTGGGGCAAAAACAACTCATCGCCTTTATGCGGGCGGTGTTACGTAACCCAGAGCTACTTATTCTAGACGAAGCCACGGCTAATATTGATACGATAACAGAGCAGTTGCTGAGCGAAATTCTACAAAAACTGCCCGCATCCACCACCCGAATTCTGATTGCACACCGACTGAATACCATCGAAAGCGCCGACGAAATCTTCTTTGTTAATGCCGGGCAGGTTACGCGAGCGGGTTCTCTGAACGATGCTGTCGATATGTTGCTGCATGGTAAGCGTGTTAGCTGATACGTAGTTTCGGTTATCTGTATTTACCTTTGCCAGCAACACCTGAATTTTATGAAACAAATCTATATTCTCTGCATCATTGGCGTTTCGTTTACTACGTTGCAATCTTGCGGCAATAGCCAGAAAACCGATGGCAGAACCGTTGATTCGACGGCTATTTCAACTGACGCAAACCCGTCCACTACGTCGAACATACCGATTACGGGGCGGTTGGCCGAGCTGGGTTTAACCGCCAATAGCGACTGGCGGGGTGTTAATCTGGGCGATGATTTCTCGAAAGTAAAATTGGTCGAAAAAGGAGAGTCGTTCGAGAGCGATGCGCAACACGTAGGCTACACCATTGAACTTAAAAATCTGGAAACAGCCGATATGCTCTATTTTCAGATGGATCAGAAGATTTCGGGTATCGATGTCGATCTGTTTCTAAACAGCCGACAGTCGGTAACTGATTATCAGAAAGAGCTGAACGGCTATTTCACGGCTCGCTATGGTACGGCCAAAACAGAAAAAGCCGGAACTGTCTGGACGGGTCAGCAAGGCGTTAAGATAAGCCTGAAAGACGTATCGAAAGGGAAAGATTTTGGCTTGAAAATCAATATGATACCTGCAGGTAAGTTCACGGCATCAGCCCAGTAAATGTACCATTTAGCCGTAGAACGATACGTATTAAACCAGCAAAGTCCGGATGCTACGTCCGGACTTTGCTGGTTTAATACGTATCGTTCTATTTACTTTCTAGCAAGCTGAACAGCAACCCATTGACGGTCGGTTGGCATTTTCTGTGTGTTGTTCCAGACAAAAATTGCCTGTTCCAGAGCCGCATTTAATTGTTGTTTGATACGTGTACGAGCAATGTTTAGTCGATAGTCCATCGTTTCTTCGTAAATCAGTTTCTGGCGATCATCGTAAAAACGCACGGTACTTTGTTTGCTTTTCGGAGATGTTTCAACAACCCAGAATCCTTCGCGTGGAGCCAGTTTGTTGGTTGGTTTTTGAGCATGCGTGGTAAACGTAGTGGCAGTCATGAATAAGGCCAATAGGGCCAGCCGGAATTTTGAGGTAGTGTTCATCGTAGTTGTTGTTTTATAAAGAGGTCTGAGTTCCAGAACCGATTCAAAAGTAGGTGCTTATAAAATAGGCCGCCAGAATAATCGTCCAGCGATAAGGGTTAACCGGTATACGACAACAAATGGTCGACAAACGGCTATTTTGGGGTAAAAGCGGCTGTTTAGCGATGGTATTTTGTTGTTTGTCGATAATGTGGCCGCTTAATAGGCAAACACGCTCTGTTTAGCTATTTTCGGGTAGGTAATGACCAAACGTATGCAACGTCTGAACAAAGAATTTGTCTTCTCTAATCAGCCGCGTTATCGGCTGGCCAGACATGGTTTGTTCTGGCTGACCTGGATGCTGTTTTTTGCGTTTATGTACGGTTTTCTACCGGCAAATTACCTGATGCGACAAGGGTTAGACTGGCCACAGGCACTCGTGCGTGGGTTTGGTTGGTCAGCTCTCGATTCAACGCTGTTTATGCCCGCCCATATGTTTTTCGCGTATAGTATTGCTTACTGGCTTGTGCCAACATTCTTGCTGAAAGGCCGATACGGTTGGGCGGTTCCGGCGGTGGTGTTGCTGATTGTTCTGACGTCTTTGTTTTCAGCCACACTTACTACGTTTGTGGTCGATCCGCTGCATATTCGGTTAGGACTTCGCCCGTCGGGAAATAGCTTCTTTTTTGCCATGATGGCCGGTCTTCGGGGAGCTTTAACGATTGGGGGATTTGCGGGGGCTATCAAACTGGTGAAAGCCTGGTATCTGAAACAGGAAGCGTATTTACAGATTGATCGGGAGAAATTACAGGCCGAACTGCAGTTGCTGAAATCGCAGGTGCATCCGCATTTTTTATTCAATACGCTGAATAATCTCTATGGGCTCACATTACGTAAATCAGACCACTCGCCAACGGTTGTGCTGAAACTATCGGAACTACTCAGTTATATGCTCTACGACTGCAATGCTGCCGAAGTTTCGCTTCAGAAAGAAATTGCGTTTATGCGGAATTACATTTCACTGGAGCAGATGCGTTATGCCGAACGGCTCGATATTTCGGTGAATATGTCGGGCGATTATGGTGATAAGCAGATTGCACCGCTATTGCTGATTCCATTTCTCGAAAACGCTTTCAAGCACGGTGTAAGTGAACAGCTTGAGCAGGCCTGGATGCACGTCGAACTGCTGTTGCAGGATAATACGTTGAAATTCAAGGTGATCAATAGCCGCGAAGAGCTTGAACCCAGCGATACGTCGGTTGGCGGTATCGGCTTGCAGAATGTGAAGAAACGTCTGCAATTACTGTATCCAAACCGCCATGACTTGCGAATTACGGTAGAAGCTGAAACGTATATGGTAAGCTTGACGATGGAATTGATTCCGGAAATTACGCTGACTAGTTCACCCAAAACTGAGCTTATCGAAGCTGCTTAACCGTTACGTATATGGCGCTACGTTGCCTCCTTGTTGATGATGAACCGCCCGCGCTGGAGGTTATTGAGTCGCACATCAGTAATATCGATCATCTGGAAATTGTTGGGAAATGCCACAATGCTATTCAGGCGTTCAGTGTATTGCAGGCTACTTCTGTTGACCTGATGTTTCTTGACATTAAAATGCCGAAACTGCTCGGTACCGATTTTGTTCGCAGCCTGCGTAACCCGCCGAAAGTCATCTTCACAACGGCCTACCGTGAATTCGCGCTCGACGGTTTCGAACTCGACGTAGTGGATTATCTGCTGAAACCAATTTCGTTCGAGCGGTTTTTGCGGGCAGTTTCTAAAGTGATGCGTGTTGAGCAACTTCCTGTTTTTCAGAGCCAACCTGAATCGCTCCACGGAACGACTGATAAACCCGGTGCTACGTCCGAACAGGCGTTTCTTTACTTTCGGGTCGATCGGAAAATGGTGAAGGTATTTCTTCACGATATTCTGTACGTCGAAAGTTTGAAAGATTACGTCAAAATCGTTACGTCGCAGGGGCGCCCGCTGGTTGTGAAGCAAAGTATCAGCTCGCTCGAAGAAATGTTACCCGAAACGGGTTTCCTCCGTATTCACCGTTCGTATATCGTCGCCGTTGATAAAATCGCGGCTTTCACGCCCAATTCTATCGACATTGCCGGGCAGGAATTACCGATTGGCCGACTGTATCATAAGGAAGTGGGGCGCGTGCTGAAAATAGGTATAGAGTAAAAAAACGTTTGGGCATACGTAGTGAACGTAGTATGCCGATACTTATTACCGCTTTTGCTTCTGGTATGGGTAGTCACTACGTATCATCTGTCTATGAATAGGGCCCGTAAGCAAGTTCTGCAACTCCTCATTTTTTTTGTGTTGAGTCTGGTTTATAGCCTGTATGCGCAGGCAAAGCCGCCAAAATTTCGGGTCATTGCGTTTTACACGGCGCAGAACGACCGAGCACATATCAGCTACGTTCAGGAGGCTAATCGGTGGTTTCCGAAAATGGCCGCGCGGTATAATTTCTTATACGATTCGACCAGCAACTGGAATAATCTGAATGCGGATTTTCTGGCTAACTATCAGGTTGTTATTTTTCTGGATACGCGCCCTGAAGAGCCAGCACAACGCGAAGCGTTCCAGAAATATATGGAAACTGGGGGCGGCTGGTTGGGTTGCCATTTTGCCGCTTTCGCCTTAACGCCCTCAAAATACCCGCAAAACTGGGATTGGTATCACAACGAATTTTTGGGATCTGGTTCGTATAAAAGCAATACGTGGCGGCCCACATCGGCCATCTTACGCATCGAGGATCGGAAACACCCGGTTATGAAGCATGTTCCCGTTACGTTTAAAACGGCGCCAAACGAGTGGTATCGGTGGGTGAACGATTTGCGAAAAAATCCGGATATAACCGTTCTGGCATCAATCGACTCGTCCAGTTTTCCGCTCGGAACAGGCCCTAAACCGCATGAAATCTGGCACAGTGGCGATTATCCAGTGGTCTGGACAAACAAAAAATACCGGATGCTTTACGTGAATATGGGGCACAACGATATTGACTATGAAGGTAAAACCAATAAAGAATTATCGTCTTCATTTTCGAGTGAGCCCCAGAATAAACTTCTAATCAACGCGCTTCTATGGCTGGGGGGCCGGAAAAAGTAGATGCTACGTAATGCTACGGCATAGCATTTGTTTCGTAGATGCTTGGTAGAACATGACTACTGACAATCATTCTTATTTGTATTTTTACAGGTTGTAACCCATAGAAAACAAGAAATAGGTGTTTGATCTATTGGGGTAACTTGTACGTAGCGTATGGTAAATTCTGACGAGGCATTCATTGATAAATTGCAGGAGCTGATTGACAGAGATTTATCAGATTCGTCTTTGTCAACGGATGCTATTTGTCGGGAAATGGGCGTCAGTCGGTCCAAACTACATCGGTTGGTTAAAGACCATACAGGGCTTCCGGTCAGTTTGTTTATTCGCCAGTATCGGCTGGAAAAAGCCAAATATCTGATTAAAACGACCGATTTACGCATGGCAGAAATTGCTGAGCAGGTTGGTATTTCGAATCCGCAAAATTTTAGCAAGTATTTCACCGAAACATTTGCCGTTAGCCCTAGCGAATTCAGAAAACAGAAGCCTGATGCTGACTCTCTGACACCTGATGCTGAACGGGTAGTTGCCGATGACGTAGCACTAACAGAACCAGAGTCCACAACCCAGCCAGCAGATTCTCGGCCGGTAACGTATCAAAAACGTCGGAATCGTTACGTAGTGCCGGGGATGGTCATAGCGGTTGTGGCTGGTTTGGCACTGTTTATCTGGCTACAGGTTAGTAGCCAGGCGCATGGTGAGCAAACGTCATTGAAAGCAAGCCGATCCATTGCCGTTCTTCCTTTCAAAAACATGGGGTTGGCCGAAGCGGAACCGCTGGTGGAAGGTATCACTGATGATTTGCACACGGTATTGTCGTTGATGGATTCACTCAAAGTCATTGCCCGCACCTCGTCAGACCAGTATCAGAATACCAAAAAGACGGTTTGGCAGATTGGCGATGAATTGGAAGTAGCTAACCTGCTGAAAGGTAGTGTGTTGAAAAATGGAAATCAGCTTCAGATTAAACTCGAACTGATTCGAACCAACGACGATATCCGACTCTGGACGAAAACATACCGGGGGCCATACACAGATATTTTTCGGCTGACCGACCAGATGGGGCGGGAAGTCTTACAACAACTCAATCCGGCTGTAGGGCTGCATACGCACGCTGTTGTACGCCCTGTACCCACCACCAATACGCTTGCTTATAATGCGTTTTTGCAGGGGCGTCAGCTCATGCTTACACGCTCGGAGGATAAACTTCGGGCTGCGATTGACCAATTTGATGATGCGATTCAACTCGATGCTCGTTTTGCCGATGCCTATGCCTACAAAGCGGTATGCTACCAGTTACTGATCGACATGGGCTACGCAACGGGGCAGGCAAACTGGAATCTGGGAAAGCAAAACGCCTTGACGGCTATTCAATTCGACAGTACCAACAGCACCGCCTATGCTACGTTGGGTAGTTTGTATGCAATCGTTTTTCAGTGGAAGCAGGCTGAAACGGCCTTCCGGCAGGCACTACGGTACAATACCAACGATGCGCAGGCTAATTACTGGTATAGCCTGCTGCTACGTTCGGTAGGCCGGTTCAACGAAGCGTTGACCTATAGTACTAAAGCACGTACGCTTGATCCACTGTATCCGGTTATTTCGACCGGCCATGCACTAAACTGTGTCTATGCAGGGCGTTTCGATCTGGCCGACCAAAGTCTGGCTGATAGCAAGCTGCTTTTCGGAGATTCGTTTCTGTATGCATTGGTACAGGCCATTAACGGGCTGGCTAAAAACGACTATGCTAACGCAGCACGCGCCTATCAGGAGGCACTACGTCTGAACCCCAGTTTTACGACCCAATTACCCTCTCTGTATTATTGCGAAGCCCGTTTGGGACAACCTGCCCGTGCCCGCTCGTATCTCACTACGTTGCCCGAGACACCACAGGTCTGTTATAATAAAGCGGTTGTCTACGCCGGTCTGGGTGATCATGCCAATTGCCTGCGTTACCTCCGACAAGCCGCCGATGCTGGATTTATCTATCGCGACCTGCTGGCATTTCCTGTCTTTCGGCCCTATCACCGCGATCCGATTTTTCGCGCTATCCTGCGCCAGTATAACCTTCCCGACCCCACCTCAATCAGACGATGAGCTGGCCAAAACCAAATTTGGGACAATAGACTAAGTGCTGACACAATAGACTAAGTTTTTGACACAATACACTAAGTCCGCCAACGCCTGATGGGGTAAGTTTGTGATTAACAATTGACCGTTTTAGTAGCCTTCTCCCCATGGTCAGTTGGTTCCGAATCTCCCTACCCGGTATGCTTTTATCTCCACCATTTCTGCCTTCGCACCGGCTGTGGCTGCTGGTGCTGATCGGCCTGCTGACGACTTGTCGGCAAACCGATCAGGCGGCTCTTGAAGCGCTTCAGTTGGCCAATACCCAGTTGGTGAAACAACTACAGCGATGCCTCAATCAACAGGATCGACAGGGGCTGAGTCGGCTATTTGCCGATGAGGTACGGTGTAAAGATGCCACGACTCAATACGACGAAGTGATGCGTCCGCGCCAGCAGGTGCTTAGCATGTATCATCCCCCGGGTACGTCTGTTCCGTTTCTGGAAATCACCCAGCTATACGTAGCAAGCCAGCATCAGGTGGTGGCCGAAGGGTGGTTGCGGGGTAAGGGTCCGGTATGTGTGATTTACACCATCGAACAGGCCCAGATTACCCGACAATACACGTATTAACGAAACCGGTCACTACGTACTGAACCAATCCCACTAACTCTTACCGCATACAAAACCACGATGAAATCAATTCTCCCTCTTTTTTACGTTTTACTTCTAATTTTCCCCCTGCTGAGTCAGGGGCAAACCATCCGCTATGTGAAACTCAGTGGGACGCAGGCTGCGAGTACGGCCACGAGTTGGACCAACAGTACGTCTGATTTACAAGGAGCCATCAATGCCAGCGCATCGGGCGATCAGGTCTGGGTGGCCGCTGGTACTTACAAGCCCACTACATCCACCACCAATCGGAGTGCCCGTTTCTCGATGAAGAATGGGGTGGCTATTTATGGCGGCTTCGCGGGCACCGAAACCAGTCTGAATCAGCGTCCGGTGGTCAATCCGGTGAGTGGTCAGCCCTCCAGCACCACCCTCTCAGGCGACATCGACAATGATGGAACGCTGACTGGTAATACGTACACTCTGATCTACAACGACTTATATCTTAATGGTACGGCTCTCCTCAATGGATTCGTCATTGCCGGCGCCAATAATCAAACTAGTTTTGGTGGGGCGATGTATAACTACTACAGCGGCACTCCTACAGTGACCAACTGTACGTTCCTGAACAATTACGCGCTTCAGGGTGCGGGGATGCACAATTTGGGCAGCAGCCCGATGCTGACAAACTGCTCTTTCCTGGATAATTCAGCCTACGATGGCGGTGGAGCGATGTATAACAATAACAGCAGCCCATCGGTGACCAACTGTACGTTCCAGAGAAACACTGCTACGCGAGGTGGGGCGGTGTTCATCTTTACTAGTATCAACCTGTTGCTGACCAACTGTACGTTCCAGAGAAACACCGCTACGCAGGAGGGGGGAGCTATTAACAGCGAAAACAGTACGAATAGTACTCTGATCAACTGTGCTTTTCTGAACAATCAGGCTACTAACTACGGTGGTGCGATTAATAACTATGGGGGTACGCTTCGGGCGATCAACAGTTCCTTGCAGAACAATACCGCTTCGCTGGGGGCCGGCATTTTTACCGGTAGTGGTATGTCCATCCTGACCAACAGTGTGGCCTTCGGCAACGGGGGCAGCAAAACATTCTTTTATACGGGTAACACTGGAATTACAGTTAGCTACAGTTTGTTCGAACCTGGGGTAACAGGCTACACCAACGCAGGCAATAACCTGACTACTACCACGTCGCCCTTTACCAGTACGGCCACCGTAGCCCTTCATGGTTGTTCCCTCGCCATTAACGCAGGCAACAATGCGGCCTACACCTCGGCCAGCGGACCTTCTACCGACTTAAATGGGCAGCTTCGTACTTACAATAACGGCACTATCGATATGGGTGCTATCGAATATCAGACCACGCCTACGATTAGCCTGAGCATTCCTACAGTAAATATCGCTCCGATTGATAGTCTGTTCAGTCAGCCATTTACGGCATCGGGCGGCACGGCTCCCCACAGCTTTAGTCTGATCCGGGGAAGTTTGCCCGCTGGTTTGACTCTGTCCAGCACGGGGGTACTTTCTGGCACACCCACCCAGGTCGGTAGTTATTCTATGACGGTTCGGGTTACCGATGCCACGGGTTGCATAGCCCTGAGTAGCGTTTATAGCCTGACGACCTATTCGCCCATTCGCTACGTTAAATCGGGAGCCAGCGGTAATGGAAACTCCTGGGCCGAGGCATCGGGCGATTTACAGGGTCAGATCAATATTACCAATGCCAGACAGGTTTGGGTGTCGGCTGGTACTTACAAGCCCACGGGCGATCCCTATTATAGGGGGGGCAGCATCTCGATGAAGAACGGAGTGGCCATTTATGGAGGCTTTGTGGGCACAGAAACCAGCCTGAGCCAGCGTCCGACGATTAATCCGGTAAGTGGGCAGCCTTCCAGCACCACCCTTTCGGGCGACATCGATAATGATGGCACCCAAACGGGCAATAGTTTTCAGATTATTAATAACAATGGTCTAAATGCCACCGCCATCCTTAATGGCTTTGTCATAACCGGCGGCAATGGTGGGTCTAATGATTACGGTGGAGGGATAAACAACGTTGGCAGCAGTCCAACGCTGACCAACTTAAGCTTTCAGAACAATTTCGCCGGTCGGGGCGGGGCGTTGTACAACAAAGAGAATAGCAATCCGACAGTGACCAACTGCGTCTTTCAGGCTAACAGTGCTTCGCAGGAGGGTGGTGCCATCGACAATCAGGATGGTACAGTTACGCTGATCAACTGTGCTTTCCTGAATAATCAGTCTACTGGCACTGGTGGGGCCATTCAGAACTTTAGGTCGGTGCTTCGGGTAATCAACTGTACCTTTCAGAACAATACCGCTTCATTGGGAGGAGCTATTCATACCTTCAACGGCGGAGCCACTTTGACCAATTGTGTAGCCTTTGGCAACGGAGGCAGCAATACGTTCACCAGGGAGGTTAATGACGGCACTCCCAGTGAATTTACGGCTACATACAGTTTGTTCGAACCCTCGTCGGTAACGGTAATCGGGATGAATGTGAGCGGGCCGGGGAACCTGACGACGCTCTCTTCGCCCTTTGCCAGCACCGCCACTGTAGCGATCAATGCCTGCGCTCTGGCTATTAACTCGGGTAGTAATGATGCCTATACGTCGGCCAGTGGCCCCGCTACCGATCTGAGTGGGCAAAATCGCTACTACAACAACGGTACTATCGACATAGGTGCTGTTGAGTATCAGGGTGCACCCAATCTTCAACTAGTTTTTACGGCCCAACCCGTGGCCAACTCCGCTGTTTGTGTAGGGGCTAACGTAACGGCCAGCATCAGCGTGTCGGGAACAGGTCCTTTTACGTATCAGTGGTACAAAGACTCTTTTAGCACACCCGTTAGCAGTCAGACAGCCGCTACGTTGTCGCTGAACAATGTACAAACCAGCGATGAGGGTAGTTACTCGGTGGTGGTGACGGGCGCCTGTAACAGTGTGACCTCTACGGCGTTTAGTTTGACGGTCAATAGCGCACCTGTTGCCTCGCTCTCGGCGAGTGGTCCACTCACCTGCGATACCCCAACGGTGGTGTTGACCGCCAGTGGGGGTAGTACGTATCAGTTCAGCACAGGGACTACTCATTCTGGGCCGGGCAGCCATACGGCTACGGTGAGTCAGGCGGGAGTTTACTCGGTAACGGTAGTGAGTTCGGCAGGTTGTTCGGCGATTGCATCGACGACGGTTACGGTGGATCAAACCCCACCATCGGTCGTTATTCTTCTCTCCTCTGCTACGTTGAGCTGTGCCAACCCGATGGTGAGTTTAAGCGCGGTGGGTGGTAGCACGTATCAGTGGAGCACAGGTGCTACTACGTCCTCGATCAGTGCTACGTTGGCAGGAACCTATTCCGTTACGTTGACAGGCGCCAATGGCTGTAGTTCTTCGGCAACCATCACCATTAGTCAGGATACCAACCCGCCTGTATTCAGTATTAACCCAAGTACCGGAACGCCGGCTGGTGCTACGTTGACCTGCGCCACGCCGGTGGTGAGTTTAACCGCAGTAGGAACGGGAACGTATCGATGGAGTACGGGCGCTACTACGTCGGCCGTCTCGGTGAGTGTGGCTGGTACGTATTCCGTTACGCTGACGGGGGCGAATGGTTGCTCGAGTATGGCGTCTATTGGTGTGGCTGCCGATCGAACGCCCCCTTCGATCAGTATCAATCCGACCGGTACTACGTTGAGTTGCACCACTACGTCGGTAAATTTAAGTGCGGTGGGTGTTGGCACGTATCGGTGGAGTACGGGCGCCACTACGTCTACTATCAGTGCTACATCGGTGGGTACGTATTCGGTTACCTTGACCGGTTCCAATGGCTGTAGTGCAATGGCTTCAGCTTCCGTTACGTATCAGAACTGTGTGCCAACAGTAGCCAATGTGATTCCACCGCTGTCGGTGACAGCGGGACAGGCGTTTAGCTACACCATCCTCGCCACTACGTTCACCGATGCCGAAACGCCAAACAATCTGAGTTTGTCGATGGTGGGACTACCGGCCGGATTGAGTTTTGTCGCACCAGTTACGATTACCGGGACCGCTTCGGCATCTGTCAGTACTTTCTATAGTGTGACCGTGATTGCTACTGATCCAGCAGGTGGGTCTGTGGCCACAATTCTGACCCTGATTGTCGTGAACCCAGGAAGTTGCGGGAGTATGTTTACGCTGAAAGCGGGCAATTGGAATGAGGCCAGTGTGTGGTCGTGTGGTCGTATCCCATTGATTACCGATGCTATAACGCTGCATCATGGGGTGAGTTTACCACCTACTTATCAGGGACAAGCCTTACGGGTGATGTACTCAGCCACCGGGCGATTGCTTTTTGGGACCAGCAGTCGGTTAAGGCTGGGGGGTAATTAATAATCCACTTCTGTCAGGTGATCATTGAACGTACCAACGAGCGGGCATGGCTCAATGATCACCTCCACAGTTGCCATGAACACTATTTCAGGAAGCGGGAAACGTTCTCTCTTTTGCCAATGAAACCCACACCCCGCTTACCAACCCATCCGGCCACAGGTGTCCCTCAGGTGAGCTGTCTGGTGGCCGAAGGCAACTACACGCACCTCTATTTTCACGACGGCGGTCATTATCTGTCGGCCCTTACGTTGGGTAAAGTATGCCAACGGTACCCGTATCTGGTGCGGCTCAACAAAGGGCTGGCGGTTGATCCGGCTTTGATTGTGGATTGGCACATTCCCGGTCGCAATCAGTTTGTGGTCATTTTGCAGGGCGGGGTAAGGGAACAGGTCGTTACGGTGTCCCGTCGTCGTATCAGTCAGGTGAAACAGGTATTAAGCAGGCTCAACGGTGATAAGTAAATTCGCTAAACATGTCTTTCCAAATAGCAAGTAGTTTGTTCGTTTCCTATCTCCATGAATGGACGTTTTGAGGGTCACTTTCTGACGAGAAATAGAGCACCCTTTCTAGTTTATTTTCACTACGTTGCCTGACCTCCACCTCAATCAGACGATGAGCAAGTCAAACTCCCAAATTTGGGATAATAGACTAAGTACTGACACAATAGACTAAGTTTTTGACACAATACACTAAGTCCGCCAACGCCTGATGGGGTAAGTTTGTGGCCAACAATTGACCGTTTTTTACCATTCTCCCGGCGGCTAATCGGTTCAAAATCTCCCTACCCGGTATGCTTTTATTTACACCATTACTGACCGGACACCGGCTGTGGCTGATGGTGTTGATCGGACTGCTGACGACTATCAACATCAGATTTCCCGACAATACAGCTATTGACGGCCAACTCGCTGTCGCCTATACCTTTCGTTTATGCCTTCTTTTTACTTACCAATCTCTCCTGATTCGGCCTCTTGCCGGTGACTTTTCCTCCATTCCCACGACATATGAAGCCTTTTTATACCTCTTTTTTACCGACTGCACTTCGATCAGCTCGTTCTCAAGCGAATCCGTTTTTCCGACAATCTGACCGGGATAGATACTGTTTACTGAGGTTGGGGGTGGTGATCGTTTTACTTACCGGATTGAGCCGTCAAGTACAGGCACAGGCACTGTGTTTTCAAACAGTCACCAATACTCGGGTGGGGAATTATCCCTCTTCAGTAGCGGTGGCGGACTTCAATGGCGATGGTCGCCCCGATGTGGTTACTGCCAATAATGCTGTTAATGGCAGTGTATCAGTGTTGCTGAGGACAGGCGCGACCACCTTTGCCGCCAAAACCGACTTTTCGATGACGGGGGAGCCCTGGGCGGTGGCGGTAGGGGACTTTAATGGCGATGGCAAAACCGATGTGGTCACCACTAATTCTGATGGCAGCAACATATCGGTGCGGTTGGGTACAGGCACAGGCTCTTTTGGCAATAAGGCCGACTTTACGGTAGGCACTAGACCTATGTCGGTGGCAGTGGGGGACTTCAATGGGGATGGAAAAACCGATTTGGTCACCGGCAATTATAACAGCAACAACATATCGGTGCTACTGGGTACGGGCAATGGCACCTTTGAACCCAAAGCTGACGTTACGGTGGGGGCGGCCCCCAATTCGGTGGCAGTAGGGGACTTCAATGGCGATGGCAAAACCGATCTGGCCGTCGCCGATTTCCAAAACAACGGATCGAACATATCGGTGCTACTGGGCACAGGCAACGGCACCTTTGAATCCAAAACCGACTTTCCCGCAGGGAATGCCTCCGGTTCGGTGGCGGTGGGGGACTTCAATGGCGATGGCAAAACCGATCTGGTAACCGCCAATTATTGGGGTAGCTCCGTCTCGGTGCTGTTGGGTACGGGCACAGGCAGCTTTGGGGCCAAAACCGACTTTCCGGTAGGGAATACACCAAATTCGGTGGCAGTGGGAGATTTTAATGGCGATGGCAAAACCGATCTGGTCACTGCCAATTTTTCTGTCAACAACGTATCAGTGCTGCTGGGTACGGGCACGGGTACCTTTGGGTCCAAAACCGACTTTCCGGTGGGGGGTGGCCCCAATTCAGTGGCAGTGGGGGACTTCAATAGCGATGGCAAAACTGACCTGACAACCGCCAATTTTAACACCGACAACGCATCGGTTCGGCTGAACTGCACGGTATTTCCACCGAACCTGGTTACTTCAGCCACCCCCAACCCCGTTTGTGCAGGAACTACAACCACCCTGTCGGTCACCGCGTCTGGTGGAACCGCCCCCTACTCCTACACCTGGGCAGCTCCCGCCGGTATCATCCTCTCGGCGACCTCAACCAGTGCCGTATCGGCCAGTGTGGGTACGGCTGTGAGTGGCCTCCAAACCTTTACCCTTACCGCAGCGTCATCGGGCGGCTCACCTACGAGCACCAGTCTGGTCACGGTATCGGTGAATGCTGTCCCGACCAACGCCAGCCTGACCAGTGGTGTGCTCACCTGCGCCAATACCAGCGTTACGTTGACGGCCTTGGCTACCAATGGAAGCACCTATACGTTTAGTGCTGGAGCCATCCAGATCGGTACGTCGAATCAGGCCGTGGTCAACCAGCCGGGCACCTATTCGGTCATCGTTGCCAATGCCAGCGGCTGTACGGCTTCGGCCAGTTCGACGGTAGTCAATGAGATGACCTCTACCCTCACCTGGACGGGGCAAACCAGTACCAACTGGAACGTAGCGAACAACTGGTGTCCGGCCCGCGTACCGCTGACCACCGACGACGTGGTGATTCCATCTTCACCCACTAATCAGCCGGTTCTGAGCACGACGGCGGTGGCTAAGTCGGTAGAGGTGCAGAGTGGGTCCTCGCTGAGTATCACGGCTGAGGGCAGTTTGACCATCAACGGCTCGAAAAGCATAGGCGGCACTATAACAGGCTTTTATAACAACGGCTCGGTCAATAACAACGGGCAGTTGGTGCTGGGCAACACGGCTTCGGTGGGACAATTTGGGCTTGTGAACCGGGCTACGTTCAACAACAATCCGGGGAGCAGCATTTCCATCGATCGGGCGAATTTTGTGGGATTGTTGAACCAAGATGGCACCTTCACCAATTCGGCTCAAATTACGATCGGTGCCATTGTTTCAGGGGGCAGCATTGGTTTGAATAACTATGGTCCCTTTATTAATAACTCAGGGGGCAGCATCGCCATCGACCATACAAGTAGTAGTGGTTTATTTAATTATAATAACTTCACCAATTTGGGTCAGCTAATGATTGGTGCCAACGCTTCAGTAGGGGACTATGGTATTTCTAATCGAGCTACCTTTACTAATAATTTCGGAGGCAGCATCGCCATTGACCGGGTAAATCTTACGGGCTTGTTGAATCAAACTGGCACGTTCACCAATTCGGCTCAGCTAACGATTGGCGCCATCGCTTCGGTAGGCAGTGAGGGCGTTCGGAATCTAGCTACCTTCAATAACTCGGGATGTGGGGCCTTGCTCAACGTAGTAGCTAATATTACCAACTTCAGCAGCTTCTCCAACAGCGGTACGATCATCAAGAACGCCAGTGGCAACAGCAGCATCTCTACCAACACCGGTATTATCCAGAACCTCAACGGGGGTACGTTCTCGGTCAGCGGTACGAACACGGGCGTAGTGACCACCTCTTCGGGTGTTCTGTGGACGGGTTGCACCTCCACCGATTGGAACACGCCTGCTAACTGGTCGGCTGGACGGGTACCCCTAACCACCGACGACGTGGTGATTCCCTCTTCACCCACTAATCAGCCGGTTCTGAGCATGACGGTGGTGACCAACTCGGTGGAGGTGCAGAGCGGAGTTTCGCTCTCCATCACCGCTGGGGGCAGTTTAAGTATCAACGGCTCAAAAAGTATCAACGGCACTACGATGGCCTTTTGTAACAACGGCACGGTCAGCAACAGCGGGCAGTTGGCCATTGGTACCATCGCTTCGGTGGGGTATTATGGTTTGTCTAACTATTCTACCTTCACCAATAATCCGGGGGGCATCATCTCCATCGACCGGGCATTTAGTAGCGGTTTGTATAATTATAGTGGCACCTTCACCAATTCGGGTCAGCTAACGATTGGCGCCATTGCTTCGGGGGGACAATATGGCCTTGAGAACCGATCTACCTTCACCAATAATCCGCAGGGGCACATCACCATCGACCGAGCAACTCATAGCAGTTTGTATAATTATAGTGGCACCTTCACCAATTCGGGTCAGCTAGCGATTGGCGCCAACGCTTCGGTGGGCTCCTTTGGTCTTTGGAACTGGACTACGTTCAACAATAATCCTGGGGGGAGCATTGCCATCGACCGAGCAAGTGTTTCTGGTTTGTATAATTATAGTGGCACCTTCACCAATTCAGCTCAAATTACCATTGGAGCCATCACTCCGGTGGGTGTCCTTGGCATTTGGAACGTGGCCACCTTTAACAACTCGGGTTGTGGGGCCTTGCTCAACATAGTAGCTAATGCCGTCATTGAGAACAAAGAAAGCTTCTCCAACAGCGGTACGATCATCGAGAACGCCATTGGCAACAGCAGCATCTCCACCAACACCGGTATTATCCAGAACCTCAACGGGGGGGTCTTCACCGTTGGAACAGGGAATCAACCCCTGAGTGTGAGTGCCACCAATCCCACCACCTGCACGCCCTCTAATGGCTCATTGACCATCTCGGGCCTGCACGCCAACACGACCTATGCACTCAGCTACACCGTCGATGGGAACGCCACTACCGTTAGTCCGGCTCCTGTTAGTGATGCTAATGGACAGTTTGTGGTCGGCAATCGGGGAGCGGGTGTATACAGTCTGGCTTTGAGTGGCAGTTGTGTAGCGCAAACCCTTCCACTGTCGGCTACCCTCACCATGCCCGCCAGTCCGACCCTGATTACCCAACCGACAGCGGGTACGGCCGTTTGTGTCGGCAGCCCAGTATCGACCTCTGTAAACGTATCGGGAACCGGTCCATTTACCTATCAATGGTATAAAGATGGCTTGGATGTCAATGGGCAAACGAGTGCTACGTTGTCGCTGACCAATGTGCAGACGGTAGCTGGGGGAAGTTACTCGGTAGTGGTGACGGGAGCCTGTAACAGTGTGACGTCTACAGCGTTTAGTTTGACCGTTAATAGCTCACCTGTTGCCTCGCTCTCTAATAACGGTCCGCTTACCTGCGATCAACCAATGGCGATTTTGACGGCAAGCGGAGGCAGTACGTATCAGTTCAGCGCTGGAGCTACCCATTATGATCCGGCCAATAATACGGCTACGGTGAGTCTGGGGGGTGTTTACTCGGTAACCGTATTGAATGCTGCCGGTTGTTCTGCCGTTGCCTCGACTACGGTCACTGTCGATCAAACACCGCCTGTGGCTAGTATTCAGCCCGCATCCGCTACGTTAACCTGTACCACTCCGGTGGTGAACTTGAGTGCGGTGGGTGTTGGTACGTATCGGTGGAGTAATGAGGGCACTACGTCCGCCATTAGTGTTACGTCGGCCAATACGTATTCAGTTACGGTAACGAGTGCGAACGGCTGCTCAGGTACGGCTACAATCAACGTGAGTGCCGATCAAACGTCTCCCTCCTTACTGCTTAACCCTCAGAGTACTACGTTGACTTGCACCACCACAGCGGTGAGTTTAACAGCGGTGGGTATGGGCACGTATCGATGGAGTAACGGAGCTACTACGTCTGCCATCTCGGTGAGTATGGCTGATACGTATTCGGTTACGTTGACAGGAGCCAATGGTTGTTCGAGTACAGCTATTGCTAGTGTGAGTATCGATCAAACTCCCCCGTCAATCAGCATTGCCCCATCAATCGGAACGCCAAGCGGTGTTACGTTGACCTGCACCACTCCGGTGGTGAACTTGAGTGCGGTGGGTGTTGGTACGTATCGGTGGAGTACGGGGGCTACTACGTCCGCCATTAGCGTTACGTCGGCCAATACGTATTCAGTTACGGTAACGAGTGCGAACGGCTGCTCAGGTACGGCTACAATCAACGTGAGTGCCGATCAAACATCTCCCTCCTTACTGCTTAACCCTCAGAGTGCTACGTTGACTTGCACCAATACAGCGGTGAGTTTAACAGCGGTGGGTATGGGAACGTATCGGTGGAGCACAGGTGCTACTTCTGCGGTCATCTCAGCTACGTCGGCAGGTACGTATTCCATTACGTTGACAGGGGCGAATGGCTGTAGCGCTACGGCTACTACGTCTATTAGTCTGAACAATACGCCCCCGTCGGTAAGCATTGCCCCAACGAATGCTACGTTGACCTGTGCCACAACAGCAGTCAGTTTAAGTGCGGTGGGTGTTGGTACATATCGGTGGAGTACGGGAGCTACAACTCAGGTGATTAGTACTACGTTGGCGGGGGCTTACTCGGTTACGTTGACGGGAGCCAACGGCTGTTCGAGTACTGCTACGGTCAGCATAAGTCAGGACCAAACTCCGCCATCCTTAACCATTAGCCCATCTATAGGAACGCTGACTTGTACGAATCCAGTCGTTAGCCTGTCGGCGGTGGGCGCTGGTACGTATCGGTGGAGTAATGGGGGCACTACGTCGGTGATTAGTACTACGTTGTCGGGAGCGTATTCGGTTACGTTGACGGGAGCCAATGGGTGTTCAAGCACAGCATCAGCCAATGTTAGTGTTGACCAAACACCCCCTTCGCTCACGATTGTCTCCAGTAGTGCTACCTTAAGTTGCGCCACTACGTCAGTGAGTTTGAGTGCTGTAGGTGTGGGCACGTATCGGTGGAGTACGGGGGCCACTACGTCCGCCATTAGCGTTACGTCGGCCAATACGTATTCGGTAACACTGACGGGCGCCAATGGGTGTTCGAGAACGGCTAGTGTCAGTGTTGGCTATCAGAATTGTGCCCCGACGGTCGCTAATGTGCTTCCTCCTCAATCCACTACGTTGGGCAATGCCTTTAGCTACACCCTTCCCGCCAACACCTTCACCGATGCCGAAACACCCAATAGCCTGACCTTGTCGGTAGTAGGATTGCCAGCGGGGTTGAGCTTTGTTGCACCGAATCTGATTACGGGCGTGCCTTCCACCACGGTGGGTTCTCCCTTCAGCGTGACGGTGGTGGCGACTGATCCGGGGGGCTTGTCGGTGAGTACTACGTTTGGCCTGAGTGTTCAATCGCGTAGCTTCGCCATTTCCGGAATCACCATGCTGGATTGTAATCATGTGAGCTATTACGAACGACGTATAAACTTCACGGTTAGTTTTGAGCAGACCAACGGTCAGCCCATTAGTCTGTCGGTGGTTAATGAGACTTTGTCGATTACCATCAACGAGCCTTATCAACTGACGGTGTTTACTGACAACCCTGTGATTGTGTTTAAAGCGAGTCAGCAGGGGACCCCGGGTGAAGCTAGTTTTTCTTATAACTGGCTGTCTTACTGTTCGAATGGGAATCCGAGAGTGGAGAATCCGATACCTCCCCAGTCGGCCACGGTAGGTCAGGCATTCAGTTATCCGATACCGACCACTACGTTCACCGATGCGGAGACGCCGAGTAGTTTGAGTTTATCGGTGTTGGGTTTACCGGCGGGGTTAAGTTTGGTCTCGCCGAATGTGATTACGGGTGTGGTGTCGGCTTCAGCGAGTACGTTCTACAGTGTGACGGTGATTGCCACTGATGCGAGTGGAGGTAGAGTGAGTACGTTATGGCCGTTGAGTGTGGAGAATGGGAGTGGTTGTGGGAGCATGTACAGTGTGAAGGGGGGCGCTTGGAGTGATGCGAGTGTGTGGTCGTGTGGCCGAGTACCGTTGGTAACGGACGTAGTGACCTTGAATCATACGGTAAGCTTACCGGCGAGTTACGTGGGTCAGGCGCAGCGAGTGATTTACACATCAACCGGGCGACTTCAATTTGCTATCAGTAGCCGATTGAGACTTGGTACTAATTAGCGTAGTGAAATCTCAAACCGTCAAGGCCGATTTTTTATGTTCGGCTTTGGCGGTTTGAGTGAGGTGATAAACAAACCACTTTTCAGGCTTTTCGGTGTGTTACTGGTGTTGCGCCAGTCCATCGTTTAAACGCCCGACTAAAGGCGCTTAACTCATTATAACCTAGGAGATAAGAAATTTCTTTGAGCGGATATTTGCCGGACTCCAGATACGTCATGGCCAGCGATTTTCGGATTGAGTCGGCAAGTTGCTGATACGTAACACCCTCATCCTGAAGTTTGCGCTGTAAACTACGGGCGCTGGTGTTGAAATTAGCAGCTATTCCTTCGAGGGTTGGAATTCCCAAATAAGCATTAGAAATCAGGTGATTGCAAATACGTTCTTTCAGTGACGGCTCCTTACCAACGGTATTGATCAGCGCAGTTGCCTGCTGTACTAAAAATTGTTGCATATCATAATTAGCCGTTAGAATCGGTACGTTCCAGTAGTGGCCGGCAAACGTCAGACTATACGTAGCGTCGGTTTGGCCAGGTGAGCAACGTAGCACGCGAGCGTATTCCAATTCATATTCCGTTGCGTAGGGCAGAGAAACCGCTTCTGGTTTCAGTTTGGTCAGCATCAGTCCGTTAACTTCATGCAGCACGAACACCATCGCCAAGTCAAGCATTTGGCGAAGGGCAAAAGGAGCCTCAGCCGACCGGTCGGGATAAGGAATGAATCGAACGGTGAATGAATCGTTGCGCTGCACTACGTCCATGTCAAACAGATTGGTTAACAGGGGTATAAAGTCTGCCGCTTGCGTGAGCGCACTCCCAACGGTCTGGCTGGTCTGAACGATTTGCCCTACAATTCCTAAAGCTGCCAGTTGGAGCGATTCCCCAAAATGCAATCCAAAAAGTGCATCGTTACTGAGTTGACTGGCATTTTGCCATAGCGTATTAAACTGCTGGGCTGTTATGGTAGAGCCGCTACGTTGTTTAATGCCTTCCCAATCGATGTCCGAAAGCTGACAGAGATGCTCTGGCGAGAGATTGCGTTGGGCAGCATAGGCCAGCAACGTGCCAACAAATCGTAGTTGAAAATCGTCCATGATAGAAGTTTTTGCGAAGGTAAACGGAATACGTCGCCAGATTGATTCGCTGGCGTGAAATGGTAACTGATTGGCGGAATGGGGTAAGCTTTAGCCCGGTTGGTAACCCTAGTTTTGCATCAGTCAAACACTGATAATCAATCGAAATGCCATGAAGAATCAGTCAGTTACTACGTTGTTTTCGGCTCTTGCCCTATCGGCAGTGCTGCTTACTAACCAGCCCGCACAGGCACAAACCAGTCTTAAATCAACCTTAAACAAAACCAGTTTATCAACCATGAATCCATCTGACGTATTGACCGACCAGCCTGCTCAAGTTATCAAAACCTTCCTGACGTCTATACAACAAGGTGATCACCAGACTTCGGTGGCATTGATTCATCCAAATATCCAATGGAATCAACCGGGTACGAATCGTTTTTCGGGTCTTAAGAAGTCGAGTGATGCTGTTGTGCAGATGGTTGGCGGCATGATTCAGGCATCGTCGCAGACGCTACGTCTGGCTGACATAAAACAACTGACTGTCAACGGCAATAAAGTGGCCTGTCTGGTCCATTGGAAAGCCGTGATGCCCGGTGGCGGTGTATTGGATGTTCACAATATCGACGTGTATACTGTTGAGAATGGGAAGATTGTTGAAGCTACGATTTACTCGGAAGACGTTGCCCAGGAAGATGAGTTCTGGGGTAAATAGATATTACCCCACTTTACGACGTTTTGCATTTACCACCCCCAACCCCCTCCTAAAACAGGAGGGGGCTTTACCAAAGACGATTGTTAGTCGTTTAAACAATTTTGAAATAAGGAAGCAATTAATTCTCTGCATAGTCCCCTCCTAAAACAGGAGGGGCCGGGCCGACGCTCGGTTGGGGGTGGTAAAATCTGGTTACCAGCCGGGATTTTGAGTTAGTTTAGGATTGGTGATAATGTCGCCGGTCGGAATAGGGTAGTAATAATTCTTGTCGTTGAACTTCCGGGGAATGTTGTTCAGCCAGGTTAGTTCGCCCGACGAATCACCCGCCAGAAGCTGCGAATTGGGTTTCCCGCTCACCGTTGGCGATACGTCTACATACGTAACACCAGCAGGCCGATTGGCTGGCAACGTAGTTTTATAAAACGCTACGTCCGGTACGCCATCTTCGTTAAGATCCATAGGCGTATTCAGTTCGGGCACATACATACCGTTCCATTCCATTTGCATCAACTCGCCCCGTTTCCAGCGAACGATGTCGTCGAAGCGAAATCCTTCCAGACACAACTCAATACCTCTTTCCCGACGTACTTCCAGAATAACCGGGCTGGTAATGCCGGGAAAATATTTCGATTGCAGATACGGATCAACGGTTACGGGTTTGGCGGTGAGGCCGCCCGTAATACCCGCCCGTTTACGTAACGTGCCGATGGTTAGTGCCCAGTCGGCATCGGTGAGCGTATTGAGTTCGGCCTTTGCTTCGGCATAATTCAACAAAACTTCGGCGTAGCGAAAGATGCTGACAGAATTGATATTCAAATCCCGCGTATCGTAATACATATCGTCCAGCGTCCATTTGATGGGCATATAGCCGGTGTAGGTGTAGGAGAAGAGCGGGGGAGAAGCCACCAGCACGCCATTGTTTGTTCGTTTGTAATCGCCCACCCGAATGGTTTGCTGAAGTCGTTTATCCCGATTCTTTACCTCATCTTTAAACAACATGGTTTTGTAAGCCGGATTGTTGGTATAAGGTGTGCCGTCGATATTCAGATACGTATTGATAAATGTTCGGATAAAGCTGGCCTTATCGCCATACGTACCACTTGTCCAATACCAGTTGGCGTCGTTGAGGTTGTTCAGTGCCAGATCGCAGACGGCCGAGAGCATTACTTCGGTAGCTACTGGCGTACCGTTGGTAAATACCTGCCGATACGATTTATCGGTTCCGGCACCATCGTTCAATTTGTATCCGCCTTCATCCATTACCTTTTTAGCCGCTACGGCAGCTTGATTCAACAGGTTTTCTACCGAACCCTGCATCCCTAAATTGGTATGGTATTTTCGGAATGTACCTTCGTGCAGACAGACGCGGGCTTTGAACGCGTATGCTACGTATTTGGTCACCAGACTACGGGTAGGTTCGCTGGCGGTCGTAATATTCTGGCTGGCGTAATCCAGATCGGCGATGACCGAATCCATTACCATTGTACGGGAATCGCGGGTTTTGTAAAGCAGGTCAGTTTCGGTTACATCGATAGCTTTCCCAATCCACGGTACGTCGCCAAACCGTTTTACCTTGGCGAAATAAAACCAGGCTCTGAAAAACCGGGCAATACCCAGGTAGTTTTTTCGGACGGTTAACGGCACACGAGGATCATTACAGTTCTGAATGAAATAGTTGATATTCCGTAAATCAGTCCATGTCCAGTCGGTACTTACCTGTGCGCTATAGTTGCCTTCGGTAATAAACGGGGGCGTGTCTTTGCGCGCCAGATAGTCGGACATGGCATCGGCCCGGTGCAGGTTTTTGCCGTTGAACATCGTGTAAAATGAGTTCGTATACAGCACCAGCCCGCTTTCGTTGCTAAATATGGGGCCTTTGGCCGTAGTTGCTTCCGGCACTTCTTCAAGGTCACAGCTTATGAATAAGACCGTGGTAAGCAGAATAAGAATATAGTTCAGTTTCATGATGTCGATTGTTGGGTAATTAGAACGTAATGGACAGTCCGCAGGTGATGCTTTTCATCAGTGGGTAATTGTAGGCATCTCCCGAATTGCCGTTCGGATTGAATACCTGATCAGAAGCAACTGCACTCTCTACGTCGAAATCTTTGGTACGCTTAAGCAATGGAGACAACGTCCATACATTCTCGGCTGATACGTAGACGCGTGCGGCAGACGAACCAATCTTGGATGCGATTGACTTGGGTAAATTATAGCCAATCTGAATGTTTTTCAGCCGCAGGTAAGCCACACTTTGCAGGTAACGGGTTTGCGGTGCAATCAGCGTGCCGTTGGCGTTACTGGCCAGCCGTGATACGTAGCGAGGGAAATAAGCGTCCGTATTTTGCTCCGTCCAGATGTTGCCTAGCTGTGCTTTGGGAATACCACCGTATGGCCGGTTATATTGCCCCCAGAACAGGCTTGCTTCACCACTCGGATACCATTGCTGGCTGCCAACTCCTTGAAAGAAAGCCGAGAAAAAGAAGTTGTTCCAGTCGGCGCCCAGCATGGCTCCGTAGGTATAGCGAGGGGTAGAATTGCCAATGATCGAGCGGTCGCCGGGGTTTTCTACCCGACCCGTCCCCGGTGTAATAGCACCATCGCCGTTTGTGTCGGTAAACTTAATGTCGCCCGGAAACCAGAGACCGCTGGAAGCTGTACGGAACAGACTTTGGCTGGCGCTATTTTTCACGTCTTCGGCCGACGTATAGAAACCGGCCGTTGTATAGCCCCAGATTTCACCCAGTCGCTGCCCTTCGTAATAATCACTCAATAATTTCTGCGGATTGTTGTACTTGGTAATGGTAGACGTATAATCGGCGAGGGTGAGCCGGAGGTCGAAGTTGAACGGTTTAGAACCAAGCGAAAATTTATCCCGATACGTCAGCGCTGCTTCAAATCCTTTGGTTTCCAGGTTAGCATAATTCCCTTTTGGGGCAGTGGCACCGAAAACGGCGGGAAGCGTTAGACCAACTGTGAACATATCTGTAGTGGTACGGATGTAGGCATCGGCCACAAAATTCAGTCGGTTCGAAAGCATCGATAAATCGATACCGATGTTTTTGGTGGTGGCCGTTTCCCAGGTGAGTCCTTCCGGAATTACGGTTGGGTTCCGGGTCTGCTGCGGCCGCTGCCCGTTCAGCACCATCGACGATTGTGAGATGTTGAACTGCTCCAGATAGGCGTATGAATTGATATTTCCGTTTCCTAACGAACCATACGACGCTCTGAATTTCAAGTCAGAAACAATCTGATCAGATACTTTCCAGAAGGGTTCTTTGGAAACCCGCCAGCCCAGCGAATAAGATGGAAAAAAGGCAAATCGCTGATTAGCCGGAAACTTCGACGAGCCATCGTAACGGCCATTCACTTCAATCAGGTACCGATCACCAAACGAGTAGTTGAGTCGGGCGAAACCGCCCTGGATTTTCCAGCGTTCCCAGCCGCCTGTAGTGGTTATGGCCTGGCCGAGGGCTAAACTGATGTCGTTGGCATCTTCAAAAATCAATCCGTTACGTTGCGCAATCAGTCGTTTGTAGGTCGATTGCTCATAGTTGTAACCCGCCAGTACTTTCACGTAGTGATTGGTATTGAACGTGTTTTCGTACTCGGTATACAGGTTCGTGGTCATGTAAGCCGTTTCCCGATACGTATCACCGATGTAATTGGTTGTTGTGCCGACGTAGGCAATGGTTCCGGGTTTGATGCTGTAGGGTACCGGCACCGCTTTGGCTTTGTCATTATTGTCGGTTTGCTGAATCGTGAAATCGCCTTTGATTCTAAACTTATCGTTAAAGAAATTAGTCGCAAATCCGCTCGTATTCCGGAAAATCCGCTTGTTGTTGTCGATTCCGTTTTTACCGTAATAAAAGTCACCAACGGTATAAGCCGCTGACGCGGTAAGTGTACCATCGGGATTCAGCAAAGGTGATAACGGGTGCCCTTCGTCGGCAATATTCCGCCAGATACCACCCCCTTCGCCCACGTTCGACGGATTATGGTAAAACATATCGGAGTATTGCGACATGTTGTTGATTCTCAGCCAGGGCGCTATCTGAATCGAACCTTTGCCCATCAGGTTAAATACCCGATACTTATCCGAATTATAGCGAAATAACCCATCCTGCCCATAATAGCGACCCGTAAGTAAATAGCTTGCTTTTTCGGTACTTCCCGAAATACTCAGGTTTTGCTCATTGGCGAACGTAACGGGTTTGTACAGCAAATCGTAATATGCCGTATTGCCATAATAGACGTATTCACCTGTGGCTGGATCGATTTCAACTTCGGGCAATCCGCCGACTGTTGCCCGGCGTTTTACTTCATTCAGATAAGCCTGCGAAAACTTCAGTGTTTTATTCGCGTTCTGTGGGAACGTACCACCAAAATTGACAAACGATTCGGCGAACATAGTGGCCCACGTAGCACCGTCGGTTACTAAATCAGGTTTGGCAATCGGGCTTTTGAAGGAGTAGTTACTGGAATAGTTCACGCTTACTTTACCAACCGTTGGTGTTTTTGTGGTAATAAGCACAACGCCAAATACTCCTCGGGCACCGTAGATCGATGCCGAAGCTGCATCTTTCAGCAACGTAATACTGGCAATGTCATTCGGGTTTAGCAAACTTGGATCGCCCTCTACGTTGTCGATCAGCACCAGTGCGCTGCCGCCCTGCCCGATAGACGTAGTACCTCTAATATTGAACGAAGGTGCCTGATTGGGTTTTCCGTCACCCATTTTAATGTTCAGGTTTGGGAGAACGCCCTGAAGCCCCTGGTTCAGGTTCGTCATCGGTCGGTTGTCAAACACCTCGCTGGTAACCATATCGACAGCGCCGGTCAGGTTCGCTTTTTTCTGAACGCCATAGCCCACCACCACCACTTCGGTAAGTGTTTTCAGATCGGCTTTCAGCGATACGTTTATCGAACTCTGTTTCCCAACAGCGACTTCCTGCGTTAAATACCCCACAAAGGAGAACACCAGTACGGCGGAGCTATTCGGAACACTAAGCGTATACTGCCCCTGCGAATTTGTGGTAGCTCCGCGCTGGGTTCCCTTCACCACAACGCTTACGCCCGGAATTGTGGCCCCGGTTTCGTCGGTCACAACTCCCGTGATGGTTTCGTCGGCATTGACAACGATTTCGGGCGTATTTCGGCTCGCGGTAAACAATGGTTTATCATTGGCATGTGCCGTTCCTGCGATGAGGGTAATTACTACTGCCAGCAATGGAGGTAACTTTATGCTGGGTCGAGCTAAGAGAAGAATAGGGTAACTTTGTTTCATGATGTAAGAGTTTCCTTATAGAAGGAAAGTGTTGATAGATTATACTGTTTATTTATGTTTTTTAGCCAAATAGTACAATATATGATAGATTGAGTTAATCTCAACGTAGATAACCGGGCTGATAAATCGTTGGGGGATGAGCATAATTTCAGGATGTTCTGCTTTATACAGCAAGAAGTAATAATCACTACGTTATGCATACCGTTTCACGTCGGAATTTCCTACAGGCATCTGCTACGTTGGCAGGTGCTACGTTTCTACCATCTGCAATGGCCACTGCCGTAGCACAAAAGCCACTTTGGTTGGGTGGGCCCATCTTTTTGAAAAGCGACGACCCCGACGAGCTGGCGCGTGAACACCGCCGACTGCGTTACAGCGCAGCTTACGTACCAGTTGTAGAATTAAACGATACGTCAAAAATTGCGGCTATCCGAAAAGCGTTTGCCGCTCAGAACGTAGTGATTGCTGAAGTAGGTGCGTGGGTAAATATGCTGGATCAGGACGCCGAAAAACGACGAAAAAATCTGAACTACGTAACGGAGCGTTTGGCACTAGCCGAAGCCGTTGGCGCACTAACCTGTGTGAACATCGGCGGCTCCTACAATCCAACTCGCTGGGATGGCCCCGATGCGCGAAATCTGACGCAGGAATACGTTGACGCGACCGTCGAAAATTGCCGGAAAGTGATTGACGCTGTAAAACCTAAACGAGCAAAATTTGCGCTCGAAATGATGGGCTGGAGTCTTCCCGATGGCCCCGATTCGTACCTTAAATTTATCAAGGCCATTGACCGGCCTGCCTTTGGCGCGCATATCGACATTGCTAACATCATAAATACGCCAACGCGCTATTACAACAATACGGAGCTGATCAACGAAACCTTCAAAAAATTAGGCCGCTGGATTGTCTCATCTCATGCGAAAGACGTAGTGGGACGCGATGTTCATTTTGCCGAAACCATGCCCGGTCGGGGTGGTATGGATTACGTTGCTTACATTCGGAACGTAACATCGTTACCCCAGAACATACCATTGTTGCTGGAACACTTGCGGACGCCTGAAGAATATGACGAAGCACGGCAGTACGTAATCAGTCAGGCCGAAAAAGCGGGCGTACCATTAGCCTGAGAAACCAACTACAAACGATTGTTGAGTGATAGCTTTGTCGTAAATGAGCAAGAAGCGCACTACTATTAAATTTATTCTGTTCTCGAACCAGCTAGCCCTGTACCGTTAATTTTCTGATCAGAAATGTTTACCGTTTTCGAAAAATATATCAGAACCCAGATTCCCAATTTGTCCGATGATGACATCAGGTTGATGAAAGCGGTTTCTATTGAAAAGACTATTCCTCGAAAACAATCCTTACTAAAGGCTGGCGAAGTATGTCATTACAAAATCTTCATTATCAACGGTTTTTTGCGAACGTATCGTATTGGCGAAGATGGGAGTGAGCATATCATTCAGTTTTCGCCGGAGCTTTCCTGGACTACCGATGGCGAAAGTTATGCCAGCCGAATACCATCTGTTTATAATATCGATGCGTTGGAAGATAGCCAAGTTGTGATGTGGAGCAAGGACCGTTTTGATGCGTTATTTGAGCAGATTCCAGCACTCAAAGATTTTTCGGAGCAGCTGATTTCCCGAAATCTTTATGCCAGTCGCAATCGTCTTTACAAGGCGATCAGCGCTACGCCCTCGGAGAAATATGAGGATTTTATTAGTGCCAATCCCGGTATTCTGCTACGTATACCGTTACGTATGGTGGCTTCTTATCTGGGCGTTTCGGTCAAAACTCTGACCCGGATCAGGCAGGCTGACATACCGCGTCAGTGAAAATGAGGACAAATGTCTTCTTTTGCCACATCAACATTCCTCAATTTTGCCGGACGAATCTGTTGGTGTCAGTTAATCTTTGGCCTGAATTATAGATGCCAGATTGGGCAACGGCAGCGTAAAACCTAATCAGTAAAACTATGCGTGTATTTGTAACAGGGGCCTCGGGTTTCATTGGCTCCGCCATTGTGCAGGAATTACTACGTGCTGGGCATCAGGTGGTTGGCCTTGCTCGTTCAGATGCTTCGGCTAAAGCACTGGCCGAGGCTGGGGCCGACGTATTGAAAGGAAATCTGGATGATCTCGATAGTTTAAAAAAGGGGGCCTCAGATGCCGACGGGGTTATTCATGCCGCTTTTATTCACGACTTTTCGAACTACGTAGCAGCCGCCGAAACCGATAAACGGGCTATTGAAGCTATCGGCTCCGTATTGAAGGGGTCAACCCGTCCGCTAATTGTTACGGGTGGGATATTAGGATTGCGAACCGATGGAATTCCGGCTACCGAAGATGATGCAGCTCCCGGCTTTCCACGGGCTTCCGAGTCCACGGCTTTTATGTTGGCAGAAGCTGGTGTTCATGCATCAGTTATTCGGTTATCGCCTTCGGTTCATGATGCAGGTGATCAGGGTTTTGTGCCGTTTATTATTAACACAGCAAGGCAAAAAGGTGTATCGGCTTATGTGGGCAATGGAAGCAACCGCTGGCCCGCTGTGCATCGAATCGATGCGGCTCGCCTTTACCGACTGGCACTGGAGAAAGGCGGAATCGGGGTACGTTATAACGGGGTGGCCGATGAAGGAATACCCGTTCGGGAAATTGCGGAAGTAATTGGGCAGCATCTGAACATACCCGTTGTGTCGATAACTCCCGAAGAAGCCTCCAGCCATTTCGATTGGATGGGCCGATTCATTACGTTCGATAGTCCGGCATCCAACATCAAAACGAAAGAAGCGCTGGGCTGGCAACCTACCCACCCCGGCCTGATCGAAGACTTGAAAATGGGGCATTATTTTGGTAACTAAGTTAGGATAAATAACACCCTGCACGATTAGCTATTAAATAACGTGAATTATGAATGAGAAAAGAAGTCAAGTATTTATCTGATAGTTGTTTACAATGGGAGATTTGTCATTTCGACCGCAGACAGAAATGACAAATCTTATCGTGATGTATTTTGAAAATAAGCAGATTGGTTAGCGATTACTAAACAGAGGGACATTGAAATGGCTGGCACTGGCCGACGTAAAAGCTGTTTGAATTGATATAAATTAGTTTCGGGTCGAAATCCCGACGATTCGGGACAAAAGCGAGGCGGTTGACGTATTAGTCTGTTGGGTAAACTCTTCGTTCACAAGATCTTTGCTTCATCAATTTCAATCTCGCCAATCTGTTATGAAATCGCCCTGTCTCTTGTTTTTTCTTTTGCTACGTGTATCAACTTTCGCCCAGACTAT
The DNA here is from genome assembly GCF_054776875.1 of Spirosoma daeguense. Classification (NCBI taxonomy): domain Bacteria; kingdom Pseudomonadati; phylum Bacteroidota; class Cytophagia; order Cytophagales; family Cytophagaceae; genus Spirosoma; species Spirosoma daeguense. The sequence goes on along the minus strand of NZ_BAAHBF010000004.1, from coordinate 476,728 downwards.
TCCGGCTGAGGAACTCAAAAACGACCTTATTTACTTCCGAAAGGCGCTTGAAGAAGTACATCCGGCGATGTATCGCTACACACCCAAACCTACGTTCGATTCACTTTTTAGCGCTACGTCTGCCCGAATTAATCGATCCATGACGCAGCAGGAATTTTACGTAACGATGACGCCTTTAGTGGCCGCTCTACGTGATGGTCATACCAAATGGATTCCGGCCCAACAGGATGAACATTACCCATTCGCTACCGATAAACTTTTTCCATTGCAGCTATACGTAGTGGGTAATCGGGCCTGGATTAGAGATAATTACGGTAGAGTTTCAGTGCCAAACGGTGCCGAAATTCTACAAATCAATGGTCAATCAATGGCAGATATAATTACTACGTTGCTTCCTGATATGACCTTTGCCGATGGGTTTGCTCAGACCGCTAAGTATGGCGATTTAAACAACTTTTTCTCTGGCTATTACGCTACGTATATCGCAGCGCCGGACACGTTCAACGTTATGTATCGCCAGAACGGACGTGATGTGGCTGTTACGTTACCAGCCGTAACTAAACAAGCTATTACTACGTTCAAAGAGACGCATAAACCAACAGCCAAAAAAGCGCATCGGATCACGTTTATTCGCGATTCAACGTCGCAATCAGAAAGCAATACGGCTATTCTTACCATCGAACGGTTCTGGTCGGAGAATGGCGAAATAAAATTCAAGCAATTTCTGAAAGATGCGTTCCGGCAGATTCAGAATAAGAAAACAACCAATCTGGTTCTCGACCTACGTAATAACGAAGGGGGCGAAGAATCGCTGGGTGTACTGCTGTATTCATACCTGATCAGTAAATCGTCGCCTTATTACGAACGTATTGTGATGCGCCAGAAAAATAAACCATCGTTTCCGGCCTGGACTCCCAAAATTTATCGGCTGGCGAGAGGGTTGGCCGTGAAGAAACGGGATGGTGTTTATCAGTGGACCTGGCAACGTGGTCTGAAAACCGTAAAACCAAAAACCGATACGTATCGTGGCCAATTATACGTATTACTCAATGGGTATAGTTTCTCTGTGACAACCGAGTTGGCAAGTCGGCTACGTTCCGATAAGCGCGCGGTTTTTATCGGTGAAGAAACAGGTGGGGGATATGTCAGTAACAGTAGCGGTTTTTTCGCAGTTACGAACCTGCCCAATTCTAAAATAGATTTAGGAATTCCGCTGATGAATTTTCAGATGGCAAATGTCGATGCTACGTTGCCCAATAACCGGGGTATTCTGCCCGATCATACCGTAGTGCCAACAATTGAAGATGTACTCAAGAATAACGATCCGGTTCTGAATCAGGCGCTTTCTCTGGCTAAAAAAGCGCAGCCTGCTACGTCGAAATCGGTTTTTAGCCGTCAATAGGTACCATGTCGTTGGCTGGCTTCGCTGGCTTTGATCAGTTTTTCTAGTCGGCTGAGCCGGGTCGCTTCCTGCTTGGCCGACATTACCCAGTTATTTGCCTGTTTACGGTACCACGGAGCCTGCTTCTGAAAAAAGTCCCAGGCTTTTTCGTTTGCTTTAAACATCTGCTCGTACTCAGCCGATAGCCCTGTTTCGGCTTTTTGTTCATAGGCATAGATTTTCGATTTGTTTTCGTCTAGTTTCTCAAAGGCCGCCAGTCCGGCAGGTTGCATAAGTCCCTGTTCGGTGAGGTCGGCAACTTTCTGAACATTAACCGCACTCCAGATACTTTTAGGCTTTCGGGGCGTAAATCGGATGCAATAACTCTGCTCATCGACCGAACGGCGTATGCCATCAATCCAACCAAAACACAGTGCCTGATCAACCGATTGCGACCAGGTCATGCTGGGTTTACCCGACCCTACTTTATAATAACCGACAACCAGTTCGGTGGCTTTAGCATAGTTCTCGGTCAGCCACTGACGAAATTCGGACTGGTCTGCAAAAAAAACGGGCTTCATAATCAACAGGTTATTGTTATTGCGGTTTCGTTCACTCTTGGTAAAACCAATGCACTACGTTTGTGTACAAATTTCATAAAGAGCGTATATTCTACATAGGTTGTATAAATAATAGTACTCAAATCGACAATAGAAATTTAGGATGATGACAAGTTTAGACAGCTAAACCCTGAAAACCTGTTAATCATGCCGAAAAGAGAATTTTTTATATATCTTACTATTTAGAACTAGTCTATATTAACCAATAATACCTGTTATATTTGTGCACGCTTTGCCGAATATGCCAGAAACAATGACGCATACTGCACCCTTTACAATTGACGAACAATCGTTTCGAGCGGTGTATTTAGCCCATTGGGAACAGGTATTCAGCGTATGTTACAGTAATCTGAACGATGCCGAAGTAGCTAAAGGCATGGTTCAGGACATTTTCAAATCATTGTGGGAACGGCGCGATGAACTTGAAATCACTACGTCGGTTGAACGTTATCTGGTACGTTCGGCCAAATTTAAGGTCTTTGAACACCTTCGAAACAGTAAAATTCGGCAGGTTTACGCCGAAGATGCGGTGGCTAACAGGTGTATATCATCGAATAGTACCGAAAACGACGTACTATATAACAGCCTGAAAGAACAAGTCAGCAGCCTTGTCAATACGCTACCATCGCAGTGCCGGAATGTATTTAAGCTCAGTCGTGAGCAAGGTTTGTCGAATAAAGAAATTGCTTCGTTACTACTCATTTCAGAACGGGCTGTCGAATACCATATCACCCGCGCCCTATCGACACTCAAAACAAATCTTTCTGAATACTTCATCTAGTTTCCAGACACGACTTACGGTTCTTCCTTATTTATGCTACTTTTACCTAAAGCAGCCAATCTGCTGAAAGCGCATTCATGAAGATCAGTAAGGAGCTAATCGAAAAATATCACAATGGCCAATGCACGCTCGCTGAAAAAAGGGCGGTTGAAGCCTGGCTTTTCGATGAAGAACCTAGTATAGAGTCGCCATTATCGTTTCCTGATGGTGAAAGTAAAGCGAAACTACAGGAAGAGATGTGGAACGAAATCGCAAGCATTCTTCCACAAAATAAAAAGTCCGGTATTCTGGTCACTTTCAAACCACTCTGGCAGCAAGCGGCTGCTGTTTTACTGGTTTCGCTGTTTGGCGCAGCTCTTTTTTACCTGATCGATCAGCGGGCCAATAACGAAATTATTGTTGTCAATAACCTTTCCGGTACGGCCAATAAACAACTCCACGAAAGCGCATATTCTTTATCCGTTGGCCCCAAGAGTAATGTCCAGATTAATAATGAAACCGGACGTATTGAATTTTGTGGCGCCATGATGATCAACCCCAAACGTGATATTGAATTAACCATTCAGGGCATTTGTGCCAGACCGGATAAGGCCAGCGAAAAAATGATTCTGAAAAAAGGACAGAATTACATTGCCCTGCATTATGGCAATACGGCCAATGTCGACGAGGTTCTCATACTTCCGCAAAGTTCGCTTACGGGTTTGCCCCCTCTGATGCAGCGGAACCTCATGATGCAGTTCAATATTTAGAAAGTAGGTATGAAGGTAACGTTTTGGGACTGCTTTGTTACGTTAGGTTGTCTCTATAGTATGTTTTTTCTGGCAGGGTGTACACCCGAAAAATCCAGTAACGATCTGGAAATTAAGAAAAAATATAGCTTTTATGTGATGATGAAGGACGATGCAGAATACATCGTCCAAACCGATACGTTAACATCGGGTTATATCGATCCGATTGCGCTGGGGGCCAAAGTGACTCCGTCCCGAATCTTTTACGAACTGATTGCACATAACAATCGCTATTATCGGCTCGACTGGAAAACGCAGCGATTTATCCAGTATACTCTTGATAATAAAAAGCTTACCCCGATTGATTCAATCCAACTTACTGGCGCATGGGGCGTTGATAACCAAAGCTGGCTGGGTGATACGTTGATGATCATGGGCCACGACTCCAAAAACGAGAAAGTTCATTACGCCAAAATTACCTTTGCCCCACTTAAAGCTAACGAGGGAATTATCGACTTACCAGCTCCCGCCAACGGCTTTAATTCCATGACAATTGGTTTCACTACGTTCATCAACAGAAACCTGTATCTGGGGTATACGTATCATAAAATGGCGCTCAACAGCTACGTTACCAGTGATACGATGTATGTTACTCAGTTGACGTATCCCGGTCTGAAAACCACCCGTACAGTTAAAGACACTCGCTCAACCTACCCCGGCGGTATCAATACACGCCAGTCGCATTTCTTCACCGACGAAAACGGCGATTTTTATTTTATCTCGTGTCCGGGCATTGCGCTGGGCGATAATCCATCTAAACCTACGGGTATTTTCCGCATCCGAAAATCAGACGGCTTACTCGACCCGACGTATTTCTTTAATCTGTCGGCTTCACCGATTCATAATCACGGGTACGGATTCTGGTACATTGGCAATGGTAAAGCCATAGTACGAACCGAACGAAAAGGGCTTTTCAAGGGAATGCAGGACCATTATTTAGTCCCACATTTCGATTTCTACGTAGTGAATTTGGCCAAACAAACGACGCAACGTCTCGATCTGCCGCTCGACAAAGGAACGGCTCGCAACTGCGTATTGGTCGAAAATGGATTGGTATATATTACCGTAAATCCGAACAAAGGTGGCAACTACGTCTGGATTTACGACCCTACGACGGGTTCGCTACGTAAAGGGCTCCAGTTCAACGATCAGGTCGATTATATCCTGCGGCTGGAACGGCTAAATCCGTGACGGACTTGTTGACCAACGGCTGTCAAGAAATCGTTGGTGCTGATGAATAGTTCTATGCCATTTCGAGCTTTGGTTGTCATAACATACAACGCACACTTACCTTAAAACCATACTTATGAAGAGATTAACCTATTTATTGCTGGGTTTATTGTTGGGAATTGGTACTGCTCCGCATTCGTTTGCGCAGGCAAAAAAGTCGCCCATAAAGGTGCTGATCGTGGATGGTCAAAATAACCATGATCAATGGCCCAAGATCACCTACATGATGAAAAAGTACCTTGAAGAAACGGGGAAATTTACCGTAGATGTGCAACGTTCGTACTACACCTGGAACGGCGGTGATCTGGTCGAAAAATACAAAATCAATGGTGTTCCGGCCACTCAATCGTTGCCCAAGCCTAAAGCAGACTCGGCTTTTCATCCCGATTTTTCAAAGTACGACGTAGTGATCAACAACTTCGGATGGAATGCTGCACCCTGGTCCGACGCAACCCAGGCCGATTTTGAAAAGTTTATCAAAAACGGAGGAGGCTTAGTGGTTATCCATGCGGCTGATAACTCGTTTCAGCAATGGCCTGCCTATAATCGAATGATCGGTTTGGGCGGCTGGGGTGATCGCACTGAAAAAGACGGCCCCTATGTATATTATGATGAAAGCGGAAAACTGGTGCGCGACAATAGCGTAGGAAAAGCCGGTTCACACGGCGCACAGAAGGAGTTTTTGATAACCGTGCGTAACGCCAGGCATCCGATCACCAAAGGTATGCCGCTCAACTGGATGCACGCCAAAGACGAAATGTATGATCGTTTGCGCGGTCCCGCCGAAGAAATGGACGTATTAGCCACCGCTTATTCGTCGAAAGATAATCGCGGTACTGGTCGGCATGAGCCAATGCTGATGACCATCAAAATGGGGAAAGGCCGGATTTTCCATACGCCACTAGGCCACGTCGATTATTCAGTTGAGTGTGTAGGTTTTATTACGTGTCTGCAACGAGGTACTCAATGGGCCGCAACGGGCAAAGTAGATATTCCCATTCCCGCCGACTTTCCGACGGAAAAGGCCGTTAGTCAGCGGAAGTTTGAGGCTAATCCGTAATGAGAATAATGGGTGATGAAATTATAAATATTTGATTTTACCACCCCTAGCCCCTCCTAACAGGAGGGGGATGTAAAAAGGGTCACTTCTGCACATTCCCCTCCTGTTTTAGGAGGGGCTAGGGGTGGTAAAAGCCCACTTTGCCACAATGAGCATTTAGATTTTTCTGACATTGTAGGTTTTTTCTGCCAATAGTTCAGATTAAAAAAACAGGGCTCCCGATTGGGAGCCCTGTTTCATTTATAGCCAGTGGAATTTAATTAAGGCTTCATCAGCTTGATGATTTGCCGCTGGCCTGGAATCTGTACTTCAAGCAGGTAGATACCGCTTGTTGTACCAACGTTCATCCGTACGCGCTCAACTGAGTTCGGTTGCTCAATTGTTTGCCCATGAATTGGCTGACCTTGTGCATTAACGACATTCAGACGTAACGTAGCATTCTCAGCTCCTTTAACTTCTACGTCGACGCTCTCGCCAACAACTGGGTTGCCAAGTACCACTACACGTAACTGATTTTCTGCTACGCCCGACCGACCTGGTGTAGAACAAGCCGCCAACCAGTTGTAGTTGAAGGTAGCTTCACCCGCCGAACCTTGTTGCGTTGCTTTCAACACAATCGTCGGATTGTCAGTATACAGATTCAATTGGTATGGACCTGCCGCCGTGGTTGGAGCCAGTTCGTTCACAACTGAGAAACTGATCGGCTGACCTGTTACACCGCTATAAACCGGGTTGAAGCTAATCGCTCTGCGGTTCGGGCTTAACGTAGTACAGTTCACTAGGTTTGCACCTGTGATCATAAACGCTGGAGTACCCGCGTTCGAATTTACCGTCAGTTGGAAGCTGGTCGTAGCTGTCAATCCACCTGGATCTGTCGCGGTCACCGTGATCGTGTAGGGCGATCCTGCCGAAGTAGATGGTGCTCCTGAGATCGTAGCCGGTGGCGTGAAGCTCAGTCCTGCTGGCAGACCACTTACCGACAGCGCGAGGCTAGAAGGTGTCTCCGCATCGTTGAACGTATTCGCCGGAATCGTGAAGTTATAGGCGAAATTAACTGTAGCCGATTGAGGACCAATTGGGTTCGCCACGGTTGGTGGCGTATTGGTCGACGGAACAGTATTACAAGCCTCTAACCAGTTATAGCTGTACGTAGCTTCACCTGCCGAACCTTGCTGAGTTGCTTTCAGCGTAATCACCGGATTATCAGTATACAGATTCAACTGGTATGGACCTGCCGCCGTGGTTGGAGCCAGTTCATTAACCACAGAGAACGTAATCTGCTGACCATTCAGACCGCTATAAACCGGGCTAAAGCTGATGGCTCTGCGGTTCGGGCTCAACGATGAACAGTTCACCAGCGTAGCTCCCGTGATAGCGAAATTGCTGCCAGGTGTAGAGCTTGGCGGATTAACCGTCAACGTAAAGGTTGTGCTAGCTGCCAGACCACCCGGATCTGTTGCCGTTACCGTTACCGAGTAAGGCGACCCTGCGGAAGTTGACGGTGTACCTGAAATGGTAGCAGGAGCCGTGAACATTAGACCCGCTGGTAAACCATTTACTGTTAGCGCCAGGTTGTTTGGCGTTTCGGCATCGGTGAACGTATTGGCAGGAATCTCGAAGCTATAGCCCTGATTAACCGTAGCCGACTGTGGAGCAATTGAGTTTGCTACTGTAGGCTGTGTATTGGTCGATGGCGTGTTGTTACAGGCCGCTAACCAGTTGTAGCTATAAGAAACTTCGCCAGGCGTATTCTGCTGGGTCGCTTTCAGGATAATCGTCGGATTATCGGTATACAGGTTCAATTGGTATGGACCTGCCGCTGTGGTTGGAGCCAGTTCGTTCACAACTGAGAAACTGATCGGCTGACCTGTTACACCGCTATAAACCGGATTGAAGCTAATCGCTTTGCGATTCGGGCTCAACGTAGTACAGCTAATCAGGTTTACGCTGGTAATACCGAACGTAGCCGTTGTGCTGGCCGGATTAACCGTCAACGTAAAGGTTGTACTGGTCGATAAGCCGCCTTTATCCGTTGCCGTTACCGTTACCGAGAAGGGTGATCCCGTGCTCGTTGTTGGTGTTCCCGAAATAAAGTTAGGCTCGAAGAAGCTAATACCCGCTGGCAGACCCGTTACAGCCAGTGTTAAGCTGGCAGGAGTTTCGGCGTCGGTGAATGTACCAGCTGGAATCACAAAGCTATACGTCTGGTTAACTGTAGCTGTCTGAGGACTGATCGGCGCTACCACAGTTGGCGGAGTATTTTGAGCAGGCATGCCCATACAAGCCGCCATCCAGTTATAGCTGAATGTTGCTTCGCCTGGGGTGCCTTGCTGAGTCGCCTTCAACGTAATCACCGGATTGTCGTTATACAGATTCAGTTGATACGGACCTGCCACCGTAGTAGCTGGTAGTTCATTCACTACCGAGAAACTGATCGGCTGACCTGTCAGACCACTGTAAACCGGATTGAAGCTAATCGAACGACGATTCTGATCCAGTTGGCTACAGCTCAACAGATTCACACTCGTGATGGCAAAGCTGCCGCCCGTACCTGTAGTGCTGGCCGGATTTACCGTCAGCGTGAAGGTGGTGTTAGCTGCCAAACCACCTGGGTCTGTTGCCGTTACCGTCACCGAGAAGGGTGATCCTAACGTAGTAGATGGCGTACCTGAGATTGTTGCTGGTGGCGTGAAGCCAAGACCTGCTGGTAAACCATTTACGGATAGCGTCAGGTTGGCAGGCGTCTCGGAATCAGTGAACGTGTTAGCCGGAATCACAAAGCTATAGAATTGATTCACCGTAGCTGATTGTGGACCAATCGGATTCGCAACTGTTGGCGGGCAGTTCTGATAGCCTACAGTAACCGAAGCTGTCGACGAGCAACCATCCCCATTCGTAGCCGTTACCGAGTAAACGCCAGTCATGCTAACCGTTGCCGTGCTTCCTGCCGAACTACCCTGCTGCGCTGCACCCGCACTGAATGCGTAGCTAGTGAAGCCAGATGTTGCCGTCAGGGTTACGGTAGCAACTGAACAGCTTAACGTACCACTTGCAGTCAAGCTAACCGAAGATGCGGTTGTGCTACCTGCAACGGTGATATTAGTAGTCGATTGACAACCTGACGCATTCGTAGCGGTTACCGAATACGTACCGGCTACGTTTACCGTTGCCGTATTTCCGCTCGAACCGCCCTGTTGGGTCGCTCCTGCGCTAAAGATATACGTAGTGAAGCCCGGAGTTGCAGTCAACGTAGCATTTGGTGTCGAACAGCTAATAGAACCGCTAGACGCCAGACCTACTGGTGTTGCGGTAGAGCTGCCAACCACGGTCACTATTGTGGTTGATTGACAACCTGATGCATTGGTTGCTGTTACTGAGTACGTACCGGCTAGATTAACAGTAGCGGTGTTACCACTTGAACCACCTTGCTGAGTCGCACCCGCGCTGAAGGCATACGTAGTAAAACCAGCTGTCGCGGTCAGCGTAACGCTCGGTGCAGAACAGCTTATCGGACCGCTGGCCACCAGACCAACTGGTGTTGCAGTTGTGCTACCTGTCACCGTAACCATTGTCATTGACGAACAACCCGATGCGTTAGTCGCTGTTACTGAATATGTACCGGCTACGTTCACTGTTGCCGTGTTTCCGCTTGCACCACCTTGCTGAGTTGCGCCCGCGCTAAAGGCATACGTAGTGAAACCTGCCGTAGCCGTTAGCGTTACACTCGTAGTGGAGCAGCTTAACGTACCGCTTGTGGTCAGGCTAACCTGTGTAGCGGTCGTACTGCCTGTCACGGTTACGGTTGTCGTAGACTGGCAACTCGATGCGTTGATTGCCGTTACCGAATATATACCGGCTACATTAACGGTAGCTGTATTTCCGCTCGAACCGCCTTGTTGAGCTGCACCCGCGCTGAAGATATACGTAGTGAAACCGGGCGTAGCAGTTAACGTAACGCTTGGTGTTGAACAGCTCAACGTGCCACTGGTTGCCAGCGTAACTGGTGTAGCGGTGGTGCTGCCTGCTACGGTTATCATCGTTGACGATATACAACCCGATGCATTCGTCGCACTTACCGAATACATACCCGCCGTTGTTACAGTAGCGGTGTTGCCACTCGAACCGCCTTGCTGAGTTGCGCCAGTACTAAATGTGTAGCTGGTGAAACCTGCGGTTGCGGTCAGCGTCACGGTTGCTGCCGTACAGCTTATCGAACCACTCGCTACCAGATCAACTGGTGTTGCAGTGGTGCTGCCTGTTACCGTTATCGTCGTTGTCGACTGGCAACCCGAAGCGTTAGTGGCTGTTACCGAGTAGGTACCAGCCACGTTAACGGTAGCAGTGTTACCCGTAGAACCGCCTTGCTGAGCCGCGCCCGCACTGAAAGCATACGTAGTGAAACCTGCCGTAGCCGTTAGCGTTACACTCGTAGTGGAGCAGCTTAACGTACCGCTTGTGGTCAGACTAACCGGTGTAGCAGTCGTACTACCTGTAACAGTTACCATAGTTGTCGATTGACAGCTCGATGCGTTGATCGCGGTCACTGAATACGCACCTGCTACGTTCACCGTGGCCGTATTACCCGTTGAGCCACCTTGTTGAGCTGCCCCCGCGCTGAAGATATACGTAGTGAAACCAGCCGTAGCGGTCAACGTAACGCTGGCCGATGAGCAGCTTAACGTACCGCTTGTGGTCAGGTCAACTGGCGTAGGGGTTGTGCTACCCGTTACGCTTATCGTCGTTGTAGAAATACAACCGGATTCGTTAGCCGCACTTACGGTGTAAGTTCCTGCGGTAGTAACGGTAGCGGTGTTTCCTGTAGAACCATTTTGCTGAGTTGCACCCGCGCTGAAGGTATAGCTAGAGAAACCAGCGGTAGCGGTCAGTGTTACATTTGCTGCCGTACAGCTAATTGGGCCGCTTGCCGTCAGATTAACTGGTGTAGCGGTCGTACTGCCTACCACGGTTACTGCCGTAGTGGATACGCAACCTACTGCATTTGTAGCGGTTACACTATACGTACCAACTGTACTTACAGAAGCTGTATTGCTTGTTGGTCCATCTGGCTGGCTTGTGCCCGCGCTGAAGGTATAGCTAGAGAAACCAGCGGTAGCGGTTAGTGTTACGCTTGGTGCCGTACAGCTTATTGGGCTGCTTGCCGTTAACGTAATAGGTGGGTTGCCCACAGTTCCTACCTGACGGGTTGGAATCGCGTTGTTACTCAAGTTATTCGTGCCAATTACACCGCAGGCATAAAGCGAGTTACCCCGGTCGAAGTAGTTCGATACGTCATAAGGCGAATCACCGTCGGTAGGAGTGCCATTCGTGCGACCACGTTGTCCGGTAGGGGTCTGTTGCTCCTGAATACCAATATCATTGTCGCTTACCGTGTTGCCTTCGACCAGATAGTTGATACCTTCCACAACGATACCAAAACCCTCGCCATCGTTAGGTTGTACAAAGCCTGATACCGTATTGTTGCGAACAATAGTGCCTTTAGGCGTCTCCTGATTATTTACGCTAACAGCCGCAGCCCGACGTGTTACTGAAATACCCGCCACGTCGCGAGTTCCCGCTAGGTTGGTGGCACCTGCAATGGTGTTATTCTCAATAACCAGACTACCTGGCCCTGATGCGGCTCCAGTACCGATAGAGGATTTAACCTCCATACCGTAGCGACCACTGTTGTTTATCGTATTGCCCGAAATCAGGTTGGCACCGCCCGTAGCAATCGCGCCCAGAACCGATAAACCGCCATCCGCATTTCCCGACATAGTGTTTCCGGTAATGGTCAAACCTGTTGCCGTACCTTCGTTAATATCGATACCTGATAGCCCGTTGTTTATTACTAGGTTGTTGGTTAGGGTGATGTTCTGCTTGAGCTGATTGAAAATGATGAAACCACGTCCACCAGCACCAATTCCGTTGCTAGCCAGCGTAGAGTTCGTCACCGATACGTTGGTCAGTGTTCCTGAAGTTTCAAGAATTACGCCATGTGTACCATTGCTTGCCGAAATCACACCCGAAATAGTCAGGTTATTATTTGTCTGACCACGGATACCATTACCAAGGGCATTGTTGCCAGCGCCAATCTGATTCTTAATCGTCAGATTCTGGATCGTGATTCCTGCTACGTTATCTGTCAGCGTGAAGCCGTTTCCTTGTCCTGCACCTGTGCCGTCGATAATCGTACCGGTCTGACTTACGCCCGTAATGTTCAGAGGCTTCGTTACGTTCACGTGCTCATTAAACGTATACTCGGCCAGTTGAATCACATCGTTCGCATTAGCGGCATCAACAGCCTGCTGGATGGTTGGATAGAACTGGTTCTGCGTCAGGTTCTGTACTGGGTTGAAGTAGCTAATCAATCCCAGTGCCGCGTTGTCAGGTTTATGGAATAGCTTGGTCTCCAGCGCTGCTCGTTGCGATGAATTCATAGCTGAAGGCAATTGTAAACCACTACCAACATCGAAGCGGTTGTTGGCTGCTGCCAGATTAACCGCAAATGGAGCGGCCTGCGTAGCGTTCGGATCAACTGTTCCCGTGCTGCCATCCAATACAATGAAGTTTTGCAGACCGGCGTTGAAGTTGTTCTCCGCACCAGCCGTGCCCAGCACGATCGGACCGAACGTTGGATTGTCGTTGTCCTGATTCAGGAAAACGACAGCCGTACCACTGTAAGGTGTCGACGGTCCATTGAACGTGTTGCCTGTAAGGTTCAGCGAAACCACCGGAGCGGGTACAGTTGGGAGGCCACTAGACGAGCTAAACTCCTTCGTGTTGAACGTAACGTGACGATACGTAGTGGTAGCTGATGTTGGCGTTGAAAGCGGGGTGAACTGGTTGTTAGAAACAGTAACCGCCTGATAATTTTCCAGACTGATACCCCAGGTATGCCCCGTAAACGTATTGCCCGATACGGTTGTTGTCTTGGCGGCATTGTTGTTCTTGAGCCGCAGCAACGACGTATAGCCACTGCCAAACGTACCATCGAAGGTGTTGTTATTAACGGTATAGTTACCCGCTCCGCTATTGTGCTCGGCCAGTTCGATACCGCCACCCCGAATGGTGTTGTTGGAAACATTGACATCGCCATTGCTGCCGAAACGGACCTGAATATCCTGATTGATCGACTGGATGCTGTTTCCTGTGAATGTACCACCACCTTCATCAACCGCGATGCCCGACCGGAAATAACTGGCAGGGCCGACTCCGTTAACCGTGTTGCCGGTAGCGATAATACTGTTAACTCCGCCAGAAGCTACCCGATAAGTACCGTAGTTGATACTGATGGCGTTTCTAAGTCCATAAGTTAATACGCCAGCAGGATCGGGAGGAGTGCCCGTAGCATCAACAATATTGTCTTTGATCGTAATATTGTCGATGCCGGCTGCTGTAGCTACAATAGCACTGCTAAGTTTCGACAGATCAACAATGAAGTGGATCTTTTCAACAGTAACACCGTCGGCCGATATATCAAAGAGTGTTCGTTTGCCACCCGATGGAGTGCCCGATAAAGAAACAGTCGTACTAGCACCCTGCCCAACAATGGTTACCCCTTTGTTGACGAGTACCTGCTCATCGAAAAGCCCGGCACTGGCCGTGAGTACATCGCCCGCTGTTGCTTCATCTATAGCTGTCTGAATCGTAGAATATATATTGCCTGGTTTACTATTGTTCGTAACGGATTTGTCGAACGTATTACCCGAACCTACAACTAAACCAGTTGGCTCAGAATACATACCGGCATAATCCTGGTTGCTGAACGTATTGTTGTTGGCCGTCACCAGCCCCGGTGTTACAACATCTGCATACCCATAAAGACCAGCATCGTTCCCTGTGAACGTATTACCGGATGCAGTTACGGCTCCGCTGTTGAAAGCTAACAGCCCGGTCGACGTAGTAGTATTGGGACCGTAGTTGTTACCTGTGATCGTCGAGCTCTGAACATTACCAGTTGCCCCCCGAATAAACAGAATGCCGTTCTGCGCAATAAGTGGCGTAGAACCTTCGCCCGTAACAACGGCATTCTGAATGTCGCCGTTTGAGCCAGTGCCATCAACATAAATACCGGTTTTCTGATAGCCGGAGACCGTTACGTTGGTTGCCGTCAGGCTACCCGGAGAACTGAGTAGACCAAACCCAACCCGAATCGCATGGCCCGTTTGGCAACCAAAGAATGATGCCTTTGGGGTCAGGTAAATATTCGTTACTGATGATGAGCTCAGATTTAAACTCGCTCCCTGGTTTACATTGATACCATGAAACAAATCATTACATCCATTGGCAGGCGCTAATGGGCCGTTAACATTTATACCTGTTATTATTACCGTTGCACCATTACGTACCTCGATGATATTCCGATGATCCGCAGCCAGTTGCCCTGGTACCATACTGGCAGGAGCCTGAACAATGGTGTTAGTGACACCAGCTCCGTTGATAGTCAGCGATTTTGTGATAAGTACCTGTTCTGTGTACGTACCGGTTGGCACCGTAATGACGTCGCCAGCAAGGGCAGCATTCACAGCTGCCTGAATAGTGGGGTACGAACCCGCGCCACCTCCAGTAACCGTGACTTGCGCCCAGCTTGTTTGGCTAAATGCAAGTAAGCCAAACAAGCTGGCTAGCATAACTAGGACTCGACGGGAGGCTGCCGGGGCTGAGTTTGTTTGGGAGGGTATCCCAGAAAAGCTTTTGAGGGTATGAGATGAAATCCATCGAATCAATGGAAGTTTCCACCTCAACGAACGTTGTAAATTTACGCGCATTGGGAGAGGGGGTTAATTGATTGAGAAATAATTGTAATAAAAAAGTAAAATTAGTATAGCCCAAAACTATACTACACCAGCAACCAGCTTACGCTGGATGTGATACGTTTAAGAAGTAGTAGTTACGAAGTAGGAGAAGATTAACTATGAGAAAGTTATCTGAATGAAATAGATCAGTTAGCTAACTTTCAGGAGACATTAGTGAGAGTATACCCGCTCTTGTAATCGGCGTATAATCGAATCTGTATTTATTGTAACTCATAAGGTGTGTTAGGTATATATTTCTCATATGATTAAGTTATACTATTTATGGGAATGGACAAATGTATAATTATTGTTATATCCTATTTGTAGAATTCTAATATTTAGTTGTTATAATTATCTAACGGTCGTTATTGAAAATATTATGTGTCCAATGTTTTTTATTAATATATATACGTTTGATATCATTGAGTATTTGTTAATTTTTCTATGTTAAATTGTAATTATTCAGAGTTTATTGAATTATCAAAAAAGTTAATTCTTTACAATTTAATCCATAGAAGTTAAAAAGAAAGGCTACCACCAGCGGTAAATAACAACGCGCCATAGTGACGTAGCAAATGTGCCCGAACGTTTTCACTGACCGTTACGCTATGACCAGCCATAATCACCACGGTATCGTAAGCCGTTGGCAAACAGTTACATTTCCAGGTCATGATATTCGACCAGTTTCCAGTTTGTTTACTCACAACAGTTCCCCTTACTTTGCGAATACGGTTGTTCAATAAATCTGCGATATACAAATTCCCAAGATTATCGACGGATACGCCTGTAGGACTAGCTAAGTTGGCACTGCCAGCATCGGCTCCATCGCCCCCAAAACCATACATACCATTTCCGGCGGTTGTTGTAATGATTCCCTGCGGATTAACTTTCCGTAGGCGGTTGTTGAATAAATCGGTAATGTAAAGATTACCCAGACTATCAAGGGTTATATCGGTTGGGTTATTCAGCCGGGCGTTAACGGCCAATCCGCTATCAGCATCAAATCCGCCAAATCCATTACCGGCTATCGTGCTAATAATTCCTGCACTGCTCACTTTTCGGATACGATCATTGTATCGGTCAGCAACGTATAAATTGCCACTTTCATCCACAGCTATACCATCAGGATTGTTGAGACTTGCTAACGTGGCATTGCCACCATCGCCCCCGAAGCCAGAAGAACCATTACCAGCTACAGTTGTGATGACGCCCGACGTATTAACCTTGCGAATGCGCTGATTACCGAGGTCAGTAATGAACAAATTTCCGTTGCCATCAATAGAAACAGCACTCGGATTATCAAGATTTGCCAACGTAGCAAGTCCACCATCACCCCCGAAACCAATGTTGCCATTACCGGCTATGGTGGTAATAATACCTGATGTACTAACTTTCCGAATTCGCTGATTTTTTTGGTCGGCGATGTATAGATTACCACTACCGTCTATGGCTACTCCATACGGATTTGCCAACGTAGCACTGGTAGCGTTACCGCCATCGCCACTAAAACCATACGAGCCATTTCCGGCTATAGTCGTGATGATTCCAGACGTAGTAACTTTCCGAATTCGATTGTTTCCCTGATCGGCAATGAACAGATTCCCCGCTTTGTCGGTCACTACGTCGGTTGGGTAATAAAGGTTGGCGTTAGGAGCGGGTCCGTTATCTCCGCCAAAACCAAGTGTGCCGTTGCCCGCAATAGTATTGATAATACCGGACGTATTGACCTTGCGAATTCGGTTGTTTCCCTGATCAGCAACGAAAACATTGCCCAATGCATCGACCGCTACGCCACTCGGGTAAGCCATATTTGCGTTTAACGCCGGGCCGCCGTCGCCACCAAATGTGGGTAGACCAGTTCCGGCTATGGTGCTAATAACGCCTGATGTACTGACTTTGCGAATACGCTGATTATTAGGATCTGCGATGTACAGATTTCCTAAACTATCAGCAACTACGTCGGTTGGGTAGGCCAGACTGGCCGATGTTGCTGGACCTCCATCGCCACTAAAACCCAGATTACCGCTGCCAGCCACCGTTGAGATAACGCCCAATGTAGTGACTTTGCGAATTCGCTGGTTTTCGCGATCAGCAACATAGAGATTTCCACTGCCGTCGACTGATACGCCGTAGGGATAGCTCAGGCTGGCCGATGTTGCTGGACCTCCATCGCCCCCAAAACCAAACGTACCATTTCCCGCAACCGTAGTAATGATTCCTGCTGTTGAAACTTTCCGGACTCGGTAGTTATAAAAATCAGCAATGTATAGATTCCCAGTTCTATCAATCGCTACGCCCCTTGGATAATAAAGATTAGCCGACGTAGCAAGCCCGCCGTCGCCCCCGAAACCAAACGTACCGTTACCTGCTATGGTCGTAATAATTCCCGACGTATTGACTTTGCGGATGCGATGATTCTTAAAATCAGCGATATAAAGATTGCCAACACTATCGACCGCTACGCTATTCGGGTTATCCAGCATGGCGTTGGTAGCCAATCCGCCATCACCTGAAAAACCGGGTGTACCATTGCCTGCAACTGTTGTGATAATACCTGTCGTTGATACTTTCCGGATTCGATTGTTATCTGAATCGACAATAAAAATATTGCCGCTACTATCAGCTACCACACCGATTGGATAAGCCAGACTGGCGGCTGTTGCTACGTTGCCATCGCCCCTTGAATTAGATCCTACAGCCGTTGTGATGAGTTGTGCAGAGACTGATACGATACGTAGTAAAAACAGAAAAGTCGTGCTCAGAATAAGCTTTGCGACAAAGGAGATACGTAGCGTTTTTTTCATGGATAGCAGGATAAAGAGCGATAGAGCGATTGATAAACGTAGCGTGTTAAACGATCCGTAGATATTCTGAGCTTGTTTTTGATAAAAACTCTAATTGTCAGTTAGTTATTACTATATGGTTCGGAGTATTTTTACGGTAAAAAGTCACACATTGTTCATAACTACTGAGTATACGGAACGACTTGGGAATCCTACTTTATCCGAAATAGAAATAATGCTGCTACTACGTCGATAGCATCGCCTTTGTTTGGAAATTGTGATGGGAATAAATGTTGCAAAAACGGCGGACATTCTGTCCGCCGTTTCTATACTAATGGTCTAAATAAACGGCACCACTGATTCCAGACTCATGCCCCGCGAACCTTTTACCAGTATATGCGTGTCGGTCATGGGGTTGTCCATGATCCAGTTGTGGAGCGAAAATTTGATATAGAGCTTAGCTCAAAATGAAAGCCTGCCGCTGGCTGAGAATATCAAATTGCCAAGCTGTTTCAGGCCCTTGATCTGAACGGCTTCATTAACTGTTACGTTTTGCCCAGCGGAAATTGTAACAGTATCGTAAGCGGTTGGTATGCAGTTGCAGTTCCATGTATTGACTGCTGACCAATCTCCACTCTGTTTGCTGACTATAGTTCCTCTGACTTTACGGATACGTTGGTTTTTTGTGTCAGTGATAAATATATTTCCAAATTGATCTGCTACAACATCGGTGGGATAATACAACGATGCATTCGTGGACAGTCCTCCATCGCCACTGAACCCCCCTGCACCATTGCCTACTACTGTAGAGATGATTCCTTCAGGAGAGACCTTACGGATACGGTTATTGTTAGAATCGGAAATATAAAGGTTGCCATGCACGTCGACACTTATACCACTAGGGCTATTCAATGAAGCATTGATGGCTAAATCTCCATCGCCACTAAAACCTGATGTGCCGTTACCTGCCACTGTGGAAATGATTCCTGCGGGAGATACTTTTCGAATCCGTTTGTTAGCGAGGTCATTGAAAAAAAGATTGCCTTTATTGTCGACAGCAACATCATGAGGGAAACCTAATTGGGCATTAATTGCTAATCCACCATCACCATTGAACCCTGTCTGACCGTTTCCGGCGACGGTAGTAATAATGCCATTTGTTGATACTTTACGTATACGAGCATTACTCCTGTCTGCGATAAAAATATTCCCAATACTATCGACGGCTACACCAAAAGGCTCAAGTAGGCTGGCATTAATTGCTAATCCACCATCACCATTGAAACCAAACTGACCATTTCCTGCTATAGTCGAGATGATTCCGTCTGAAGAGACTTTACGGATGCGTTGACTTTGGCGATCTGCAATAAAAATATTGCCTATTCTATCAACAGCTATACCATGAGGAAAACCTAATTGGGCATTAGTCGCAGCTCCTCCATCCCCACTATAACCATACACTCCATTTCCTGCAATTGTGGAGATGATGCCGTTAGTGTCCACTTTTCGAACCCGATGATTAAATCCATCAACAATAAAACAGTTACCAACCAAATCAACCGCTATGCCACTTGGGTTATAGAAAAGTGCATTAACCGCAGGTTGTCCATCACCATAAAAACTTGCCATACCATTACCTGCCACTGTAGAAATGATACCATCAGAACTCACTTTACGAACACGGAAATTATATGTGTCAGTAATAAAAAGATTACCATTATGGTCTGTTGCTAAAGCAGTCGGAACGTTCAATTGTGCATTGATGGCAAGGCCTCCATCTCCATTATAATCATAAATTCCTGTACCTGCCACAGTAGAGATGACACCGTCAGAACTCATTTTTCGGATACGATGATTGTTCGAATCTGTTATATAAAGGTTGCCATTTCTGTCAAAATCTAAATCATTTGGATAGTTTATTCGAGTATCAATAGCAAGATTCCCATCTCCATTGAAACCAGCCGAGCCAGTACCTGCGACTGTAGAAATAATACCACTGCTGGTTATTTTACGAATACGCTGATTATACCTATCGGAAACAAAGAAGTTTCCGGATTCATCAAGAGCAATAGCGATTGGTGAATTCAATTGTGCGCTGGTAGCAAGACCTCCATCACCACTAAAGCCGGCCGTACCATTGCCTGCCAATGTGGTGATTATACCATCAGATGATACCTTTCGAATACGGTTCCCATAGTATTCTACAATAAATAAGTTATTGTCAACATCAACTAGCATAGAACTTGGACCATTTATCTGAGCTGCAATAGCAGGTCCTCCATCACCGCTGGAACCAGCAGTGCCATTACCTGCTATTGTAGATATAATACCATCTGGGGAGATTTTACGAATCCTGTGATTAATAAAGTCAGGAATGTATAAATTCCCTGACCTGTCCATCACTAACTCGCCAGGGTTATTTAATTGCGCGTTAGTTGCTAATCCTCCATCACCGCTGAAACCGGCAGTGCCATTACCTGCTATTGTAGATATAATACCATTAGGCGATACCTTGCGGACAAGATGGTTGGTTTGATCAGAAATAAAAATATTTCCATTTTCGTCTACTGACACGCCGGTTGCAAGTCTTAGAAACGCATTAGTTGCAGGACCTCCATCATCATTGAAATTTGATCCCGCTATAGTGGTAATGACTTGAGCTTGAAGCGGAATAGTCAATAGTAGGAGAAGTAAGCTTAGGTATGCGCGTTGATTTGATTGGAACACGGTACGTAAAGAAAATGGCATGGATGATAAGCTGAAATTTGTGATAGGGAAAGAGTAGGATCGACCGAAAAGGCTCCTATGTTATTTTTTAAACAGACAAAGAGGTAATATTATCTAAAAAAAATACAAATCAGATTTGTTTTCTCAAATAGCTTAGGTCGTAGTGGAAAGCTATGCTAAATAAACGGCACCACTGATTCCAGACTCATGCCCCGCGACCCTTTTACCAGTATGTGCGTATCGGTCATGGGGTTGTCCATGATCCAGTTGTGGAGCGAAAATTTGTCGGGGAAATAATACGCCTTAGGGAGCGAAGCCAGCGCATATTTCATGTCTTTTCCGGCCAGAATTACCAGATCGAATTTTCCATCGGCAATTAATTGGCCCAAGGCTGCGTGCTCGGCTTCGCTTTCGGGGCCGAGTTCGTACATATCGCCCAGAATAACCGCTTTTCGTTTGGCAGGCATGGCCGCAAATTGTCGGATTGCTGCCGCCATCGAACTCGGGTTGGCGTTGTACGCGTCCAGCAATACGGTGTTTGTTCCTTTGGTAACTACCTGCGAGCGGTTATTGGTGGGATTATAATCGGCTACGGCCCGATTGGCTTCGGCTAACGTAACGCCAAAGTAATCGCCGATGGTAAGTGCCGCCAACATATTCTCAAAATTGTACTGACCGGGTAAATGGGTTGCAATGGTTTCGCCCAGCGGATCGCGATACGTAACAACGGGCGATTCCTGAAGCAGTTGAATCGGCTGTTCGTTGGACGCAACGGCGGGGTAAAAAATGACTCGCCCGGTTTCTGCATCAGGGCCATACGATTTCAATCGCTCCCGATACATGGCTGTCAGGGTTTTATCGCGGGAGTTGATAAAGGCCGCACCGCCGGTTTGAATCAGGTAATCATACAGTTCACCCTTGCCTTTCCGAACCCCTTCAATACCGCCAAAACCTTCCAAATGCGCTTTTCCTACGTTGGTAATCAGGCCGTGTGTAGGCTGGGCAATCGAACAAAGCAACTCAATTTCTTTCTGGTGATTGGCTCCCATTTCAACCACCGCCATTTCATACGGTTCGCCGGGCGAATCCACGCCGGGCGAGTCATTACGTATTGCCAGCAGTGTAAGGGGTACGCCGATGTGATTATTCAGATTGCCGAACGTAGCGTAGGTACGGTATTTTTTCGACAGAACAGCTGCAATCAGTTCTTTGGTTGTGGTCTTGCCGTTTGAACCCGTCAGGCCGATAACTGGAAATGTAAACGTTTGGCGGTGATGACGGGCTAGATCCTGAAGCGCTGTCAGACAATCGGCTACGAGCAGATACCGTTCGGAGTCGGCAGGCTGACTTTGTTCGGCCACTGTTACGTCGTCGATGAGAACGTAGCGTGCGCCCGAAGCCAGCGCCTGAGCGGCAAACTGATTCCCATCAAAACTCGCTCCATTTAGTGCTACGTAGAGACAATCGGGCGTAATCCGTCGCGTATCGGTTGAGACACTGGTGCATTCCTGATATTTCTGATAGAGTTGGGCAGTTGACAGCAAATTCATAGACATAAATGAAGGCTCTGTTCGTTCTTCTTTTTGAATCGCCGGAGGAACGATTGAGTTTCCAGACGAATTCACGAAGCCCAAAATTAGATGAAAAAGGCGTTTACGCTTCTGTTCTGTCTGGCCACTATAGGAGCTTTTGCTCAATCGGCCGGAAAAATTTCGTTTCGGTATGATCAGACCCCCACTGTTACGGTCGATGGTCACGCACTGTTAAACCCCTGGGCGGGTGGACTTAATGCAACGCAGTACTCAACCATGCGGCTCAACGACGATACCCGCGACGACCTTGTTGTGTTTGACCGAACCACGCGAAAAGTTAGCACATTCGTTGCAATAGATAATCCAACTGGTAGCGGAACATCCTGGCGGTACGCGCCTGAATACGAATCGGCTTTTCCAAAAGATCTGTCGGGCTGGCTGCTGCTGGTCGATTACGATCTCGATGGTCGTAAAGACATATTCACGTATAAGTCAGGAGTTCAGGTTTTTCACAACGATTCGCAGAATGGGCAGGTAAAGTTCTCGCTCACTTCCGACGCACTACAAACGCAGGGGCTTAGCGGCTATACACTGGCAATTTTTGTGGCCCCAACCGACATTCCAGCCATAACCGATTTCGATGATGATGGTGATATAGACATCATTACCTTCGATGCGTCGGGTAACGTAATAGCATATCAGCAGAATATGAGCGTTGAACGTACTGGCAAAAGAGGCTTGGATTTCAAGCGCGGGGGTGGTTTATGTTGGGGGCACTTTCATAAAGAATTCTGCAACGATTTTGTGTTTGGGATTCAGTGCGATCAGGAACAGAACGTAACGGAACCAGCCTCAATTACTGGGAATTCGGCTGGAGGCCGCCCGATGCACACAGGTAATACGTTGACCGTAGTTGATACCGATGGCGATGGGCATAAAGATTTGCTGTTTGGGTTTGTCGATTGCGAAAACATTGCCCGAATACGTAACACCGGCCCCAATACGTATAAAGCTGACTATACAAGTTACGATAGCCTCTTTCCAATCCAGAAACCGATTCTCTTTCCGGCCTTTCCCGCTACGTTCTGGGAAGATGTTGACGGCGATGGCGTTAAAGATTTGCTGGCTTCACCCAACGTTGGTGCAAACGATAATCTGGTTTTCGATTTTCGGGCATCGGGCTGGTTTTATAAAAACAAAGGCACCAATCAGAAGCCTGATTTTCAGTTTGTGCAGAAAGATTTTCTACAGAACGACATGCTGGATTTGGGCGAACGAGCGGCTCCGGCTTTAGTTGATCTAGACGGCGATGGCGATATGGATATGCTCGTGGGCTATGGGGGCGTAGGGGTCGGGAAAGATTACAAGGCAAGCCTTTGGCATTTCGAGAATAAGGGTACCCTTCAGAATCCGGCTTTTGTGCTCGTCACTACCGACTATTTAGGGTTGGGTAAATCGCTGGTAATGAGTAATACGGTGCCTTCGTTTGCTGATGTCGATAATAATGGAAGTATGGATCTGGTATTGACCAGCACCGTTGCCGGATCAATTGAGGTACGTGTGTTTTACAACACAGCCGCAAAGGGAGCAGCCGTGCAATATGATCTGACAAAAGCCGTACGCTGGCCAATTCCTGATTTAGCGGCTGCTGGCGATCTATACACCATCACCGACGTTGATCGCGACGGAAAACCAGACGCCCTGATTAGCCGCTATAGTTTCGGAACAATTCTGTATTACCGCAATACCGGAACCGCTACCGCGCCCGTATTACAACTGCAAAATCAAACGTTTGGTGGCATCACAACCGACGATTATATCTATGCAAAGGCTCGCTCGCTGGTGGTGGTCGATGTAAATGGCGACCAGAAAAATGAACTCATTGCCGCTGCCGAGAACGGTACAGTATATGTCTATCAGTTTCCAGACTCACCCAATCAGCCACTAACCTTGCTCGATTCGCTAAAGTCGATTGGGGTTCCCGGTGCGGGACTTATGGCGGCAACGGCTGATCTCGATGGAGACCAATTGCCTGATTTAATGTTGGGTAGTAGGTCGGGTGGGCTACGTTATCTGAAAAATACATCGCAGCGAATCGTTACAGCCATCCCCGAAGAGCCGATTGGTCCGTGGGCATTTCCGAACCCGACTGACCGTTTCCTGACTATTCGCCCACCTTACGATGGACGTATTGAATTAATATCGATTTCTGGCCAAAGCGTATTACCAACCCAAACCGTTCAGGCGGGCGTAGAAACAACGCTTGACCTTGGAAATCTAACCGATGCTACGTATCTGCTACGGCTGATTTATGATAATCGTACTCCGCTGGTTCAGAAGGTGGTTGTCTGGAAGTAATACATAGCGAAAACACTTTACGGTAAGAAGGGTTATTTCTCATATAAGTTTACAGCGTTTGCGAGTACATTAATACTCCACCCTAAATCCCTCCCCCGTAGGGAGGGACTTTCCAGAGTTCACTTTTTAAATCCGGCAGCGGCCGACCGTCTCCCTACGGGGAGGGATTTAGGGTGGGGTGGCATCGTAGCGTCAGAATTGGTTTTCTAACGATCCAGCAAACGTCCAAACAGCTTTTCAACTATGGAAAATACCACAAACGCCGATAATCAAAGCCCCGACCAAACACAGGGCAGTTCGTTAAAAGGTCTTTCACCACAGAATAATGATTTGCCTGCTAACAACAGCGACGACGAGTCGGTGGTCTATGCCGGGCTGGGTGTAAACAATGAGCCCGACATTATGAATCCCGGCTCCGAAGAAGCGTCTGATACGTTGTTATATACCGACACGATGACCGCTCGCCATGCCACTGATGCCGTATCAAACGATGAAGAGTCGGATGAATTTTCGAACGATTTAGCCGATTCCGATCTGTCGGATGATGAAATTGACGAGGAAATTATTGAACTGGCAGAGGAAGAAGACGAAGGAAACGAACGCTACTGAGTGATACGAAGTTAACAGGGAGAAGTACGCTCGATAGTTCTGCAAGATTCACTACTTGTAAATCGTAGTTCGTAACGCGTACTTCGTACCTTTGTATCCATGATTTCGATTACCAATCTCTCGTACTACCTCGGTAGCCGGGCGCTCTACGAAAATGCCTCGCTACATATCAAACCAAGTCAGAAAATTGGCCTTATTGGGCTAAATGGAACCGGTAAATCGACGTTGCTACGTATTATCAACGGCGAATACCAGATCGATGGCGGAAGCATATCGAAAGCCGGAGACGTAACAATCGGTTTTCTCAATCAGGACTTATTGTCGTATCAGACCGATGAGTCGATTCTGTCGGTAGCCATGCAGGCTTTTGAGCGGCAAAACCAACTGCAAAAACAGATCGACGAGTTGCTTCACGAAATGGAAACCAATTATCGTGATGAGCTGGTCGATAAACTCGGCAAAGTGCAGGAAGAGTTTGATGCGCTCGATGGGTACACTGTTCAGTCGAAGGCCGAAGAAATTCTGGAAGGACTTGGCTTCTCTACGGATGATCTGCAAAAACCGCTACGTACCTTTTCGGGAGGCTGGCGGATGCGGGTTATTCTGGCCAAACTGCTGTTACAGAAGCCGTCGCTGCTCATGCTTGATGAGCCGACCAACCACCTTGACTTACCATCGATTCAGTGGGTTGAAAAATATATTCAGACCTACGAAGGCGCTGTTATTGTGGTATCGCACGACCGCGAATTTCTGGATAACGTTATCGATGTAACGGTTGAAGTTTCGGGGTCTAAACTGAACTCCTACACAGGTAATTATTCGTTCTATCTGGAAGAGAAAGCGTTACGTAACGAAATTCAGAAAGGCGCTTACGAGAACCAGCAGGCTAAAATCCGACAAACCGAACGGTTTATCGAACGATTCAAAGCCAAAGCGACCAAAGCCAAACAGGCGCAGAGTCGGGTGAAACAGCTCGCCCGTATGGAACTGGTCGACGCGGTGATTGACGAATCGGCGCGGGTGAATTTCAAATTCCAGTTCTCGACTCAACCCGGCCGCCATATACTTCACCTCGACGATATTACCAAGCACTATGGCCCCAAACGAATTCTGACACGTGCCGATATTCGACTAGAACGTGGTGATAAAGTGGCTTTGATCGGTGCCAACGGACGCGGGAAATCGACCTTGCTACGTATCATTTCGGGTTCCGAACCCCTTAATGAGGGTAATCGGCAACTGGGTCATAACGTATCGTTTAGTTTTTATGCACAGCACCAACTCGAATCGCTGAGTGTAGAGGATACTTTGCTCGAAGAATTAAAGCAAGCCAATCCAACCAAAAGCGAAGGCGAGTTACGTGGGGTGTTAGGCTGTTTCCTTTTCTCGAACGACGAGGTATTTAAGAAAATCAAGGTGCTATCTGGGGGCGAAAAATCGCGGGTGGCGCTGGCCAAGGTGTTGCTTTCGCAAGCCAACTTCCTGCTGCTCGATGAGCCGACCAACCACCTCGATATGCAGTCGGTAAATATCCTGATTCAGGCGCTGGAGCAATATGAAGGAACCTACGTAGTGGTTTCGCACGACCGGTATTTTGTATCGCAGATTGCCAATAAAATCTGGTATATCGAAGACGAGCAAATTAAAGAATATCCCGGTACGTATGATGAATACGAATGGTGGATGGAAGAGCGGAAAGAGCAGGAGAAGATTACTGGTACGTCTGGAAGTAAACCACAATCGGCTCCCAAAACCCCCGTTGCTACGTCGCCAGAACCGCGCACTACGTCGACCGACGATGAGCGGAAAGAGTGGCAGCGTACGTTGAAAAAACTGACACAACAGGCTGAAGAATCCGAATCAAAGATTAGTTTGCTGGAAGAACGTAAAAAACGTCTTGAAGCCGAACTAGCTGATCCTGCTACGTATGGAGACAGCAAACTGATGCAGGCGAAAAATGATGAATACCACCGTGTTAAAAATGAAATTAATCAGCTTCAGGACGACTGGGAAAACGTCATGCTCGAAGCCGAAAAGTGGGAAAAGAAGCTAGCTTAATAGCAACGTAACACGCAGAGATATACGAAAGCCGGACGCTTAATCAGCTCCGGCTTTTTACATTAATACAATCTTCAGCCGAGCTGAATGTAAAGAAAAACCGCTCCGCCTGATACCGCGATCCAGCTTAGGAGTGCAAGAATCGTAGCGGCTGCCGTCTTGACATAACCAATAAGTTTGCTGTAATCCAGAAACTGATAATAGGCAATCGACAGATAAACCAGTTGGAAAAGTAATAGCCCTCTATTCAGAAACGGCAGGTATCCCTTGAGAAGAAATCCTAGTGCCAGCGTTAACACAATGCTGACCAGCGAGAAAAAGCTGGAAAAGAATACCTGCGCCACCAGATGTTCGGCATAATTAAGCCCACTTCGGCGGAAGCATAGCCAGAACGCAAAGGCAAACACAGGAATTGCCGCAAGCCCAACGATGTTGATGTTCTCTTCGATGAAAAGCGTTGCCGCGCGTCGGCGCTCTACATAAGGAAGAATATCTTTAGGAACGTTTGGTGCTACGTTCTGGCTTGCATTTTTAGCCGGATTAAACCGAATGGTGTATGGTTTGACCAGAAGATTGACGGATAAATTGAGCCCTAGCACAAGTAGTAGAAACGAGAACGGATTGAAGTATTTTTTGCGTTTCTTTTCTACTACGTATTCGCGAGCCGTTACACCCGGTTGTGTCGCTAGGTTTTTAGTAAGAAAAAGCACACCGCGATCAACGCTGACAAACGCCTGAAAAAACTCGTCAAGAATATGGAGGATTTTGAAGCGCGGTAAGCCGGTTGTCTGTCCACAGTATGGGCAGTAGTTAAAATGACCGTCTACTTCAGTTGAACAATTGGGGCACTTCTCCATAAAGAATAGGTTTGCTGATAAGCCCGATGTTTTTCGTAATTGTCGGTAAATTAATGAGTTAGTTGATTGGTGTGATAAACGTATTAAAATGTTCTGAAAAATAATTGACTATATAATATAAGTAAAATATAATTACGTTTTATTTGTATTGCTATGGGCGATTATAAAAAAGGGCGAGGAGCGCAGTTTAATACGGCAAACAAATACGCACAGCATCGGTACGAACTTGATGAAGAACCGTCGTTTGCTGATGAAGATTTTCCTGAACCTACCATAAAGACCCAGTTTTTCGAAGAAACGCCAAAGCAGATCATCAGTCGGCCGAAAAGTCCGGATATTGGTTTTGTAGCGTCAATTAATCCATATCAGGGTTGTGAGCACGGCTGTATTTATTGCTACGCACGGCCGTCACATGAGTATTGGGGTTTTTCGGCGGGACTCGATTTTGAGAGTAAGATTATGGTGAAGAAAAACGCACCTGCCCTGCTCGAAAAGCAGTTTCAATCACGTTCGTACAAGCCTGACGTGATTCATTTTTCGGGAAACACCGACTGTTATCAACCCGCCGAGCGAACGTATCAGCTAACGCGCCAGATGCTTGCACTTTGCCTGCGCTATCGAAACCCGGTCGGAATTATCACCAAAAATGCCCTTATTCTCCGCGATTTGGACATTCTTGAACCAATGGCTAAACTCAATCTGGTGAGTGTGGCTATCTCCATAACAACGCTCGAAGAAAGCTTGCGGCTACTCATGGAACCACGTACCGTTACGGCATCGCAGCGATTCAGAACCATGCGAACACTGCATCAGGCGGGCGTACCGGTTGGCATCATGACCGCCCCCATTATTCCAAGCCTGACCGACCACGAAATTCCAAAACTGATTGAACAGGCTGCCGATAATGGCGCGTGCTGGTCGGCCTATACGATTGTTCGTTTAAACGGCGCACTTGGCCCGCTCTTTACTGACTGGCTCCAGCAAACCTTCCCCGACCGTGCCGAACGAATTCTGAATCAGATTGCTGATTGCCACGGCGGTCAATTAAATGACTCACGATTCAAGACACGAATGTCGGGTGAAGGTATTTATGCCCAGAACATTGCGCAACTCCACCGAATCGCCTGCCAGAGACATTTGAGTGGTCGAAAACCCGCTACGTTAACAACTTCCCTATTTCGCCCTGCCGGACAGATTGGATTGTTCGATACGTAGCGTAGGCTTTATGCTACGTATCGAACTGGTTCTATTAAGGAGCAGGAGTTAAGTTCAGTTTCGCCCCTGATGCTACGTTCAGACGGCTTCCAGACTCGTATTTGATACGTTGCGCTTGCGCCTGATAATTTTGAGGAAGGTTTATGGGATGCAGCAATTGAACGTTTTGTGTTGCATTGGGTACGGCTCCACATGACCAAACAGTTGGATCGTTCCAATTTCCGTCTTTAACGGTATATGCATAACCGGTCATTACGCTCAGCGATGCCGAACCAGCGGGTGAACCAAATATCGACGTAGAAACCGTAACCGAATACGTACCGGACGTAGTGACAACCGCTTGATTTGAGTTGCCGATTTGCGTAGCACCGGGACTAAACTGATACGTAAATCCTTCTCCAGCAGGTTGCGCCGAAATGGTGAGTGAGGTTGGGGCGCAATTTGCTGGTCTGTTAATAGTTAATGTGGGCAGAATTGGATAGGTAATTTTTCTAATGCGTTGGTTTCCTGTATCCGCTATATAAAGGTTTCCGGCTACATCAATCGTAATACCGTTTTGATTTCTTAATTCTCCAATATTGCCTCCTAATATGGTAGTCACCATTCCATTATTGTCAACTCGGCGAATTCGAGAGTATTCTGATTCAGAAATGTAAATGATGCCTGCATGATTTACGACAACTTCGTAAGGGGAAACTAGAGAGCTATTAATTGCCTGGACATTTTCGCCACTATAACCTAATGTACCATTTCCCGCTATTGTAGTGATTATACCATTACTATCTATTTTTCTTACACGGTTGTTGGAACGATCAGCGATGTAGAGATTGTCCTCTCTGTCAAGTGCTACACTAGATGGGTTACTTATTTGGGCATTAATTGCCAAACCGCCATCACCGCTATAACCGGGGCCGGCAGTTGTTCCAGTTACTGTTGAAATGATGCCCTCCGGCGTAATTTTGAGAATGTGACTACTGGTAGGAACGTAAACTGTTCCGTTTTTTGAAACCGCCATCCCATTCGAATTATAAATGTCTGCACTCGAAGGAAATGGCCTGTTTTCAATAAAACCAGGAGTTCCGTCGCCCGCTGTTGTGGTGGTATTGCCATTGAGGTCAACTTTCCGCAGGCGCGTATTATATTGATCTACAACGTACAAATTACCTAATGAGTCAAGGCCAACACCGCGTGGATGAGTTATGCGGGCTACTGAAGCCGGACCTCCATCTCCTGTATACCCTTTAATACCTGTGCCCACAACTGTAGTAATAATACCGGCAGGGCTAACTTTGCGAATGCGGTTCCCAAAGCGATCAGATATGTATATATTTCCTAACTTGTCGACGGTAAGATTACTAGGCGAAGAAAATAAGTAATTTCTTCGAATAAATGCATTAGTAGCTGGCCCTCCATCGCCGGTAAAGTCGCCTGCTATTGTGTTGATGATCCCGTCGTTAGTTATACGACGTACCCGATAGTTTTCCTTATCAGAAATATAGATGTTGCCAGAAGCGTCTACATCAACTCCCGATCCACTGCCAATCAGGGCGTTAATAGCTAAATTGCCATCACCACTAAATCCACTTGTACCGTTGCCGACTAACGTAGTAATTATACTATTTGTATCTATTTTCCGAATACGTGCGTCACGTTGAGAAATATATAAGACGCCTGTTGTACTAGTAGCAATATCTGTAGGAAAGTATAATGTTGCATTTTGTGCTAGTCCACCATCGCCACTAGATTGTATATTGCCATTGCCTGCTATAGTCGTAATGATGCCATTTATATCTATTTTACGAATACGGCAATTGCGAGAATCTACAATATATATAGCATTGTTATATACTGTAACAGCGCTAGGTCCATTCAGTTGGGCAACACTAGCTTGTCCTCCATCGCCACTAAACCCTACCGTGCTAGTTCCAGCTATGGTGGTGATAACACCATTAGTATCTACTTTTCTAACACGATTATTTGCTGAATCGACAATGTATAGATTTCCATTGTTATCAACAGTTACCTCACTGGGATAGTTAAGTTGAGCATTTAGTGCCTGTCCTCCGTCACCACTAAACCCTGCAGTTCCATTACCAGCTACAGTAGTGATAATTCCATCAGTATTTATTCGTCGAATACGATGATTCTGCGAGTCGGCTATGTACACACGTCCCGTTGCATCAGTAGCAATTCCACGAGGTAAGAAAAGTTGAGCACTAATAGCCGGGCCATTGTCACCGGTCGAGCCCAACTCTCCATTTCCTGAAAACGTGCTAATAATACCGCTTGCATTTATTTTACGAACTCTATTAACATCTGTATCAACGATAAACGAATTTCCCAAATGGTCGAAGGCAATGCCTGTAGGGCCACTTAAACCTGAGTTGAGAGCTGGTTGCCCATCACCGATGTTGGTGCCAGAGGCTATGGTTGTGACAACTTGTGCGTATGCTACGTGTGCGCTTAGGCAGAAAAGGAAAATAACTAGTTTTACGAAGAATGTAGTTGTTCGGATCATAGAAAGATGTTACGGAATGGTGTAAATGAATGTGTTGAATCAAGCGATTTGATACCAATAGAATTGACAAAAATGATAATAATTTCCTGTATCGTAAAAGACTATGTAATCTCAGAGTTACTAAAATTTATTTTCTAGCTTCAGATGCCTGCAAATGACACTATTTAATTTTAGCAAGAAATTTCTTGATAATTCCTTAGTAGGGACTAAGGGTAAACCGGTTTCTTTGTGTCATTCCGGTATCTGACTGCCCCACCGATGAATGACGCTGAAGGTTTACCACTACATAATCCGTCGAATTCGCTACGTCCGCTCCATTCGGCGGATACTCACGTATCGATTGTCGACAATGAACACCTTATCCGAACGGCGTTTATTCAATCGCCCGAACAAGGCTTCGAAGCATTATTCCGGCTCTATTACCGGCCACTTTGCAGTCATGCACTACGTTTCGTGTATACCCGTGAGGTAGCCGAAGATCTGGTAGGGGAGGTCTTTTATCAGCTCTGGAAAACAGGTGCTTACGTGTCTGTTCAGCATACGTACCGGACGTATCTATACGCAGCCGTACGGCATCGGGCCTATAACTACCTGCGCGACGAACTGACAGGAAATCGCACGCCCGCATCGCTCGATAGCGTGCAGGAAGTTCTTCAGCCGGAAACACCGCAAACCATGATCGAATACGACGAGACGTTTCAGCGGCTCGAAAAAATCATTCAGGACTTGCCGCCCCAATGTCAACGGGTTTTTCTGATGAGTCGGTTCGAGAATCGGAAAAATCAGGAAATCGCTGATGAACTGGGCCTATCGCTCAAGACCGTTGAGGCCCATATGGCACGGGCACTTCAGCAACTTCGCAAGCTGTTTATCTGGCTGACTCCACTGCTTTTTTATTAATCTACTCAGGGTAAACGCGCGGGTTTGTGTCAAAACCTGCAAACGTTGGTTATGGAAGATATCGTCAACAAAGCGGTGCTGTTCGACTATTTTTCGAGTCGGGTGAGTCCACTACAAAAGAAATCCGTCGAAAAATGGCTGGCTGAGCCGGGCAATCGGGAACGCTATTATGAATGGTTGCACGAATGGGAATTGGGGCAGCTTCAGATGGATGCAAACTGGCAACAGGCGTTCAGTAAGGCAAGCCGGAACGTAACAGACGTAGTAAATGCCGAAGAGCGGCCAACCATAGTTCGACAAAGCTGGCTTGGACGTATCTGGCTGGCGGTTGCCTCAATTCTGGTGGTGCTGGCTGTGGGAGGTTGGCTTTTTCAGGAACAGTTGCTCTATCAGACAGTTCAGACTGGTTTTGGCGAAACCCGAAACGTAACACTTCCCGACGGTTCGGCCGTTACGCTCAACGCTAACTCATCGCTACGTTATGCACGCTGGTTTGGCCGATACTGGATGGGAAAAGAGCAGCCCACACGTACTGTTGAACTGACTGGCGAAGCTGATTTTTCGGTACGTCACCTGCCCGATCAACAACGCTTTGTCGTTCTTACACCTAAAGGGTTGAACGTAACGGTTTTAGGTACGCAGTTTACAGTGTTCAGCCGCGAACGTAATACCCGCGTGGTACTACGTTCGGGCAGAGTTCAGCTTACAATACCCAAAGCAAAACAGCCATTTTTGATGAACCCCGGCGATTTGGCTACCCTCGACCGGAAAGGGAAACTAGCAATGGTTCGGACGGCGCATCCTGAAGCGATGGCTTCCTGGAAACATCAACGCTTTACGTTCGAGCAAACGTCGCTACGGGAAATTGCCGATATGCTTCACGAAAATTACGGCCTGATGGTTTCGATTAAACACGATCAACTGGCTGATCGAACTATTTCAGGATCGTTTCCGGCGCACGATGCCAATGAAGTTCTGCAACTGGTAGCGCAACTGCTTCAAATTAATTACAGCCGCGAGAATAATCACGTTTCATTCACCGATTAACCATTAACGACTATTATCTATAAACCCCTCATGATGTACGCTATACGTATATTCCGTTTTGGGCTGGTGATGTTGCCTTTGTTGGGAGGGCAACCCAGTCTGGCGCAGTTTCTGGCTACGGCCAAAGCCCTGCCCCGAACCCATTATCAACTCGCATCAACGCAGATGATTCAGCTTCGCGATGCGCTGGGTCAGTTGAAAACGCGCTATCAGGTCGACATTTTGTTTGAAGACAAATTGGTGAGCGATCATCTGGTGAGTCCGGCGGTGATTGAACCCGGTGCTTCGCTGGAAAAGAATCTGACGAAAGTGTTGAAGCCGCAGGGACTTCGCTACGCTAAAGTGAAAACGGGGGTCTACGTAGTGCTGGCCGTCAATAAGTCGTCGAAAGTAACGCTGCTGGAGAGCGTCAATACGTTATCGACCCCCGTTGGTGCTGAACCTCTAGAAACCAGTACGCTGCATCAGGTAGCTTCGCGCGAAATGCAGACCGCAGTAGACCAGACCATTAGCGGGCGGGTAACCGACGAAGCGAACGGTGGCGGATTGCCGGGCGTAAGCGTTGTGGTGAAAGGTACAACCCGTGGCACAACCACCGATTCCGACGGTAATTACCGGGTCAACGCGCTCGATCAGACGGCTAATCTGACGCTGGTATTTTCGTTCATTGGCTACGCTACGCAGGAAGTTGTAGTCGGTAATCGGACGTCGGTGAACGTAGCACTCACTGGCGACGATAAAACGCTGAACGAGGTAGTTGTGGTTGGTTACGGAACGCAAAACCGTAAAGATCTGACCGGCTCTATTTCTTCGTTAAAAACACAGACGATTAAAGATCAGCCCGTTACGAACGTAGTGGAAGGCTTAACTGGGCGGATGCCGGGCGTAGTGATTCAGCAGAATACGGGCGCTCCCGGCAATGCGCCATCCATCAAAGTGCGTGGATTAGGGTCGATTAGTGCCGGTAATGGGCCGTTAGTTGTGATCGACGGACAGCCGCTAAATTCGGGTGGTTTGACTAATGCTGGTGGACTGAACCAGCTTAACCCAAACGATATTGATAAAATCGACATCCTGAAAGATGCGTCGGCAACGGCTATTTACGGATCGCGCGGAGCAAACGGCGTTATCATGGTAACGACCAAGCGCGGTAAGTCAGGGCAGAGTCGAATCAACTTCGATTATTATACGGGTACGCAGCAGGTCAGCAAAAAAATGAATCTGCTCAACTCACAGCAGTTTGCCGAGTTTGTGAAAGATGCGTTCAATGCGGCTTATCTCGAACGGGTTCCGGGTGCTTCGATCAACGACCCGAACAGTGCTCGTGCAGCCGGACAACGGTATCGGTATCCGAGAGGAGAATTTGCCGGGGTTAACTTCGACGATCCGAACAGTCTGGCGTATTACGATTATCAGGACATGATTTTCCAGAAAGCGCCCATGAGTAACTACCAGCTTTCGGCATCGGGTGGCTCGGAGAAGGTGCAGTATTTCGTGTCGGGAAATTATCTGAAACAGGACGGAATCATTAAGCGGTCGGGTATAAACCGCTACACGGTACGTTCCAACATCGACGCGCAATTGTCATCTAAATTGAAAGTTGGCGTGAATTTCAGCCCGTCGTTTATGGACGAGAACCGAACCGCTACCGATGGCCACTGGGCAAGTAACGGTATTATCAACTCGGCCCTGTCGTTGCCGCCGTTCATTCCGATTTTTCAGGCGGATGGTATTACGTATAATTCACAGGCTTTTTACGCAGCTCCCTACGATTGGCCGGGTATTACCAACCCTGTTGCCAACATCACAGAAGCAGATAATAAAGTGAGTCAACTTCGTTTGCTGGGTAATGCGTACGCTGAGTTCGCCATCTGGAAAACGCTACGTTATCGCGGAACAATTGGCGCCGATTTGAACTACCTCCGTCAGAATCAGTACCAGACTTCGGCAATGGTACTTAACCAGTTGCTACCGCCAAACGTATCGACCGGGTCGGCTTATACGTCGCAGAATATCAACTGGGTAACGAACCATACGCTGAACTATACACACGACATCGGTACCGAACATCATTTCGATGCCTTGATCGGTATGGAATCTCAGAATAACGACTATCAGGAAAGCCGGGTCAATGCCAATAACTTCCCGAATGATCTGGTACGTACCGCAAGCGCAGGTACAATCATTGGTGGTACGTCGTTTCAGACGCAATGGTCGCTGGCTTCATATTTTGCCCGCGTTACGTATAATTACAAAGATCGTTACCTGTTCAATGCCTCAGTTCGGCGCGATGGTTCGTCGCGTTTTGGTACGACCAGCCGATTTGGTACGTTCCCATCGGCTTCTGTGGGCTGGCGGGTTAGTGAAGAGTCGTTTATGAAAACCGTTCCGACGGTTTCGGAATTGAAAGTACGGGCCAGCTACGGTTTGTCGGGCAACAATGCGTTCCAGAATAGCGATGGTACGCAAAATAACTATCCGGCAATTGGCGTGCTGAGCAAAGACAACTACGTATTGGGCAATGCGCTGGCGAATGGTCTGGCAACGAGTGGTATTAGTAATGAACGGCTGAGCTGGGAAAAAAGCCAGCAAACGGATGTTGGGGTTGATCTGGGCTTATTCCAGAACCGGATTTTCCTGACTGTCGATTACTACAAACGTATCACGACCGATTTGCTGCTTTCGGTACAAGTGCCTTCGCTAACGGGTTTCACTACGGCTGTACGTAACATTGGTCAGGTCGAAAACAAAGGCTGGGAATTCTCGCTCTCGACGCGTAACCTTGAAGCATCTGGTACAAAAGGCTTTAGCTGGACAACCGATTTGAACTTGTCGTTCAACCGCAACAAAGTACTGGCACTCGGGCCCACGGGCGACCCTATCCGGAGCGGAACGGGCGTAGGCGAAACCAATATTTCGATGATCGGTCAGCCACTGGGTAGTTTCTACGGCTATCAGCAACTGGGCGTTTTCCGCGATCAGGCCGATCTGGATAGTTACCCACACTGGTCTGACAGCCGCCCCGGCGACGTAAAATATGCCGATGTGAATGGCGACGGAAAAATCACTGCCGATGACCGTACGCTTATCGGTAACAACCAACCTGATTTTACGTACGGCATCACCAACTCATTTTCGTTCAAGGGCTTCGATTTGAACGTAGTGATTCAAGGTGTACAGGGTGGTAAAATCCTGAACCTGTCGCGTCGTTTCTACGAGAATCTGGAAGGTAATGCTAATCAGTTGAGTACGATTCTCACGCGCTGGCGGTCGCCACAAGATCCCGGCGATGGCATAACACCCCGCGCCAATTCGCGTACAACGGGTAGCAACAACGTAGTGTCGACGCGGTGGGTTGAAGATGGTTCGTATTTCCGTATCCGAAACATTACGTTGGGTTATAACGTACCAAACACGCTGACGCAGAAGATAAAAGTACAGTCGGTACGTATCTATGCAGGTGTGCAGAACCCGCTTACCGTTTCGAAATATCTGGGTTACAATCCAGAAGTGAGTGGCTACGAAGGCCCGCTGACGGGGGGCGTTGACTATGGTTCTTATCCGCTGGCACGTACCTACACGATTGGTTTAAATCTGGGCTTCTAATCTCTTGATTCTTATGAAACGTATTTATATTCTTGTTGGGTTAGTTGCAATCAGCCTGACAGCCTGTAAAGAAAAATTTCTGGACTTAAATCCAATCTCAGCGGTTGGTACTACGTCCTTCTATAAGTCGCAGTCTGACGTATTGACGGCACTGAATGGAGCGTATGGCGCACTTCAGGCCAACGGTCAGTATGGTCAGTTTTACGTAGTGTCCGAAATTCCTTCCGACGATACACGCCCAGTACTATCGGGTTCGGTTACCGATCAGGACGAGTTCGACAAGTTTTATATCCGGACAACAAATCCGTTTACGCTGGCTCGCTGGAATGATGGTTATCGGGGTATTTATCGCTGCAACGCGCTTATTGAGCGCGCTGGTGGCGTATCGATGAATGAGACCATTAAGGCGCGTGTTATCGGCGAAGCGAAATTTCTGCGCGCGCTGATGTATTTCAATCTGGTCCGTATTTTCGGCGACGTACCACTTGTTCTGACCGAAATTACTGACCCATTGCAGGGGTATGATTATGGTCGCTCACCAGTGGCCGATGTATACACCCAGATCGTAAAAGACCTGACCGAAGCGGAGACGGCTTTGGCGGTTAGTTATACAGGAGCGGATATTGGCCGGGCAACCAAAGGGGCTGCCAGAAGTCTACTAGGAAAAGTATACCTGACTCAGAAGAAATACGCTGAAGCGGCTACAAAACTGAAAGAAGTGGTCGACGCCAATACGTATTCGCTGTTGCCGAGCTATGCTGATCTGTTTAAAGCGGCTAACAAAAACAGTCGGGAATCAGTGTTTGAGGTGCAATACAAAAAGGGTAATCTGGGCGAAGGTAGTCCGTTTGCTAATGCCTATGCGCCCGAAAACTCCGGTAATGCAGTGATTCAGTTTGGGGGTGGCGGTAATAATCAGCCAACAACCGATCTGGTTAATAGCTACGAAACCACCGATCCGCGCAGAGCTGTCTCGATGGCAACCAGTTACACCAACACAAGCGGTGCACGGGTAGATTATAATTACATTCGCAAATACCTCGATCCGCCTACTGTGAGCGGTGATGCGGATGATAACTGGTACGTACTACGTTATGCCGACGTATTGCTGATGTATGCCGAAGCGCTGAACGAAACTGCAAAAACTGCCGAAGCGTTACCCTATCTGAATCAGGTTCGCAAACGGGTTGGTCTGGCCGATAAAGCCATTACGTCGCAGGCTGACATGCGCTTAGCGATTGAACAGGAGCGTCGCGTGGAGCTAGCATTTGAAGGCCATCGCTGGTTCGATCTGGTACGTACCGGGCGCGCGTTACCCGTTTTGCAGGCAAAAGCAACGGCTATCGGTATCAAAACGGCACTCAGTGAAAACCTGCTGTTGTTCCCGATTCCGCAAAGTCAAATCGATATTAACCCCAGCAAAATCAAGCAAAATCCAGGGTATTAATACTATAGTGAAACTAGTTTAACGAATTGAGGTCGGGTTCTCAAACCCGACCTCAATTCGTTAAAGCCAACTTTATTACCCCACCCTAAATCCCTCCCCCGTAGGGAGGGACTTTACTTGTCACTTTTTGAAGTCCGGCAGCGGCCGACCGTCTCCCTACGGGGGAGGGATTTAGGGTGGGGTTACTTCGGCGCCCATTATTCACGTTAACTCTACAACCCTATAACTCCTTTTTAACCGTCGTAACGGAAGCCTTTTTGGGGAGTTCCGGTTGGTTCGGCCTGTTCGAAAGTGAGCATGTGATCGAACGATTGGGTGACGGTTTTGTGAATGCCTTTGCAGATGGTGTCGAGCGGAAGGTCGTTGGCGTCGTTCCCGAAAGGATTCTCAATTTCTTCCGCAATCACTTCCAGACTGGCCAGTACGTAGAAGACGAAAATGACGAGCGGTATCACCAGATAATGCAGTGACGATATATAACCAAGCGGCAACGTCAGGCAATACATGGTGATAAATTTCTTGATGAACGAGCTATACGAAAATGGAATAGGTGTATTTTTTATTCGTTCACAGGCTCCACAAACGTCCATCAGCGAATCAATCTCGGGGTTCAGAATCACCAGATGCTCCGGAATAAGAACGTCACGCCGTTGAAGTTCGTGAAGTTTTCCGAAAATAGCCATTGCAATCTGCTGTGGTACGTGTTCGTTCATCCGCAGATTTTTCAAACCAAACGTGGTGGATTCGGTAAACTCAGGTTCAACGGGTTTTCCGCGCAGATGATTTTTGAGCGCAAAGGCGAAATTGGGAATCATGGCCCGGAAAAATGCCCGATCTTCGGTATTTGCTGTACCCAGTAACTGGTCTATCTTCAGGGCCATATTCCGGGTGTTATTCACCAAACTACCCCATAACTTCCGCCCTTCCCACCAGCGATCATAAGCTGTATTGGTACGAAACACGAGCAGCATCGAAATTACAAAGCTCAGCAGCGTGTGCATGAACGAGAAATTCTTCAGGTGCGGATTCTCGCTTAAATCAAGCAGTTCTATAACGTGAACAATGATAAACGAGTAAAATCCAATGCCAAGTAAGGCAGGCGTTAACTGACGGACAGTGTCAGCCCGGTTGAATGTTATCAGAAACCGAAACCACTCTTTCGGGTTATAATTGACCATAAATGAGTCTGATTGAGAAAGCTTTTGACAAAATTAGCAACGTTTCTTTCTTATAGCTTGTATACTTGTGCTGGTTCCGCTACGTTATGTAGCCGTTTCAGTACGTTAAAATTCAGATTTCATGCGTGTTTCGGCCAGTCTATTTGCGTTTCTGTTTTTCTGGATCTCTGTTACGTTTTCGGTAGCGCAATCGCAACAGCTTCCGAACATCGATCATATTTATGACCCAAAGGTGCAGACCGTGCTACTGTATCCGCAACTCAACGCGAATCCAAACGACCCAACCCGTACGTTGAACCCACCCGTAATCTCGCTCGATGAACAGGTGCCGCTTCAGCTTGAATTCGATGAGCTAACAACCAACTACCGATCGTTTCGTGCCCGATTCATTCATTGCAACGCCGATTGGCAGCGCTCTGTTTTGAGTGATATCGAGTTTACATACGAATACAACGATAATCCGATTACCGAGTACCAGATTGCGATCAATACGAAAGTTCCCTATTATCACTATCGGTTCACATTGCCACGGGTGAAATTACCGGGTAACTACGTATTGGTGGTTTATGACGAACGCAATCGGAATAACATCGCCTTTACCCGTCGGTTTATGACGTATCAGAATCGGGTAAATGTAGGTGCTGGAGCACATTTTTCATCGGCCCCTGACCGGCAGTTTATCGACCAGCAAATCGACTTTACGATTACGTATAAAGGGTATCAGGTGATTTCACCACAGGATGATTTTAAGGTTGTGATACGTCAGAATTATCGTGACGATCGCGAAATCCGTGGGCTTCGGCCAACCAATGTGCAGGCCTTTGATCAGGTGCTGGATTACCGACTTATTGATTTAAGTAATACTATGCCGGGCGGTAATGAATTTCGGTTTTTCGATACGCGAACTGTTCTCTCCCGCGCTAACTACATCGAACGTATCGACCGACCTGCTGATCGAAATATTGCGTATGTACAGGTCGATCAGCCACGTAGCAAAGGGGCTTACTTGCAAAGTGATGATTTTAATGGCATGTTTGTCATCGACCATCGTGAAACGGGCGATGGCGCTACGTATGGCGATTACATTGAAACGGTATTTACGCTACGTATTCCCGAAGTTCCGAACGTAGCAGTTTATGTGAATGGCGCGTTTAATTTATGGGAGCGTAACGAGCGTAATCTGATGACTTATGATCCGATCCTGAACGCATATCGGGCATCAATTATGCTGAAACAGGGTATTTACAATTATGACTACATAGTTCAGACAACCGATCCGAAACCAAAAGTCGATGAGAACTACATTGAAGGTAGTTACTCATCGACCGAGAATGATTATGAAGTATTCGTTTATCACCGCCCACCCGCTTCGCGTGCTGATCAATTGATCGCGTACCGGCGGTTCGGCTTGAATAAACGCAAGTAGTACGGCCGCGTTACGTTTGTTTGTTACTATGCTCCATGCAGGAATTCCATGATGTCGCCGTCCTGTACTACGTATTCTTTTCCTTCAACAGCTAG
Organism: Spirosoma daeguense; assembly: GCF_054776875.1. NCBI lineage: Bacteria > Pseudomonadati > Bacteroidota > Cytophagia > Cytophagales > Cytophagaceae > Spirosoma > Spirosoma daeguense. Next base: position 435,717 of record NZ_BAAHBF010000004.1, on the reverse strand, counting down.
TTTACCCGCATCGCGAACGGCTGACTCCGTTTTGAATTGCTGAAAGTCAGGCAATTTCATCACCTGCGCCCGAATGAATTTCTTCTCGAAATCGGAGTGGATAACGCCTGCTGCCTGTGGTGCTTTCCAGCCCCGGTGAATTGTCCAGGCGCGAACTTCTTTAACACCAGCGGTGAAATACGTAATAAGGCCGAGGAGTTTGTACGACGCTTTGATCAGTTTGCTAAGTCCCGATTCGGTCAGGCTGTATTCACTTAGAAATAGCTCCCGTTCTTCAGGATCTTCCATCTCGGAAATCTGCGATTCGATGCTGGCGCTGATGATAATCACTTCGGCACCTTCGTCTTTCACAGCTTCCCGAAGCGTATCGGAATAAGCGTTTCCGTTGGGTAGAGAGCCTTCATCGACGTTTGCTACGTAGATAACCGGTTTGATCGTCAACAAGGCAATATCGCCAATGGCGGCTTCCTGTTCTTCGGGCGATACCTGAACTGTACGGGCGCTTTTGCCAGCTTCAAGAGCGGTTTTATAGAGCTTTAACGTAGCAAGTTCAGCCTTTGCTTTGGCATCACCCACCTGAGCAGCTTTAGCGATACGCTGAATTTTTTTATCGACCGATTCAAGATCTTTCAACTGCAATTCAGCGTCGATAATTTCCTTATCTGATACCGGATTAACTTGACCTTCTACGTGCACGATGTTGTCGTCTTCGAAGCAACGTATTACGTGGACAATAGCATCGACCTCACGAATGTTTGCCAGAAATTTATTGCCCAACCCTGCGCCTTGACTGGCACCTTTCACCAGCCCAGCAATATCGACAAACTCGATAATGGTTGGTACGACCTTCTGCGGTTTCACCAGTTCTTCAAGAGAGTTCAACCGTTCGTCGGGCACCGTTACTACGCCCACATTCGGTTCTATCGTACAGAACGGATAATTGGCTGCTTCAGCCTTGCCGCTCGAAATAGCATTAAACAGCGTCGATTTACCTACGTTTGGTAAACCCACGATTCCACATTGTAAACCCATAGTTTAAATGCGAAAGAGTGAAAGAACGAAAGAGCGAATTTGCCGGATGGCTTTCACCGCTACGGCGGACCGTTCTTTCACCCTTTCGCTCTTTCACTCTTTAGTTTTTCTGTAAAAATACAACCCCAACGGCGGACCGCAAAAAAAGCCTTCGGCATAGTGCCAAAGGCTAGTGGGAATGGAGATGCCATTCGGTGAGTTCGCGAAAAGAATAATGAAGTAAAGTCTAGATCATTCAGTAACTAGTAACTCGTTAGTTGTAGTTTATTCCCATTTCAGTTCGCTGGCAAAATCGTCCTGTTCATCGCGTTCGCGGTGAGCGAACTGAGCGAAGTCTACATCAGGCATAAGTTCTGATTTCACGTGACTAACTGTTTCCTGTAATGCTTCTACGAATTTGTCGAAATCCTCTTTGTAGAGAAACATTTTATGTTTTTCGTACACGAATCCGTCACCTTGCGGATGGCGTCTGCTTTCGGTAATGGTCAGGTAATAGTCGTTGGTTCGGGTTGATTTAACGTCAAAAAAATAAGTCCGTTTTCCGGCCCGAACGCGTCTTGAATAGATTTTCTCCCGGTCTCTTTCGTCCACAGTTAAATTGGTTTAGCAATTCTCAACTGCTAAAGTACGGGCATTAGTGAAAGAACAAAAAGAAAGTGTATAAATATATTTTGGGGTAGTTTTACCTCAAAACTATAGTGTTTCTGTAGAAGTTATTCTACAGATTTTGGCGTAAAAGCTTGGTTATTAGATAAGGTTATCATATATTTGTTTTTCAGGAATTGCACTTTTTGGGGGCGGGCGGTATGCAGAAGGTTCTTTTAGCGTACTCTCCGTCTATTTTTTTTCACGTAACCAAGAGCTGTATGAGTTTAATCGTGTCTCTTATGTTGTTTTTCAGCAACATAAAAACGGCGGAGGCCATTCCTGGCCTCATACAGAAAGGCAAAGCGTCTTTTTATTCCAAGAAGTTCAATGGTCGTAAGACCGCATATGGCGAGCGCGTTAGTGCCGAAGTTCTGGCAGGGGCTCACCGTCATTTCCCACTCAATACGTTGGTTGAAGTAACAAACCTCGACAACCAACGGTCAGTAATTGTACGAATCAATGATCGAGGCCCTTTCTCGAAGGGACGTATTATTGATCTGACTCATGCAGCCGCCGAAGCACTTGGCATGGTTTCGAAAGGAATCGCTAACGTATCGCTTCGGGTTGTTGGTAAAGGTCAGGCTCTAGCGCTTGCACCTTTCGCCAATCCTATTGACTATCAGCCCATGCTGCAACCTGTTTTGTAGGCTGACTTTCTAACTAACCCGCGCACCGTTTGACATTTTGTTGTGCAATTCCTGCCGAAAATGTCGAACGGTGCGTTTTTTGCGTTATCTATACAAAGAGTGAAAAAGCGAAAGGGCGAATTGCTGTTGCGACATTTTCACTCTTTCGCTCTTTATATGAAGCAATCCCTTAATCTGGGTCAGGTACGTTCGTTTGGCAACGTAGAGTTTCTGGCCCGTCAACTGGTCGAAGGCTTTATCACAGGTCTTCATAAATCACCTTTCCACGGTTTTTCCGTCGAATTTGCCGAGCACCGGCTTTATAATACCGGCGAAACAACGCGACATATCGACTGGAAAGTATACGGGAAAACCGAAAAACTGTTTGTAAAACGGTACGAAGAAGAAACGAACTTACGCTGCCATCTGCTGATCGATACGTCGTCGTCGATGTATTATCCGGAAGCCAACTATGGTAAGATGACATTCAGCGTTATGGCGGCTGCTTGTCTGGCGTATATGCTTCAGCGTCAGAAAGATGCGGTGAGTCTGACAACCTTTGCGGATACCATCGATGTGCAGACGCCAGTGAAATCCACGCCATCGCATGTGCACAAGTTATTTACGCAGTTAGACCTGCTCATGCAGCAGCCAAAACCGCTACGTCGAACATCGGCTGCTGATGTGATTCACCAAGTTGCAGAGAAAATCAACAAGCGGTCGCTGGTTGTAATTTTTAGCGATATGTTCGACAATTCTGAGAAAGCAGATGCGCTATTTTCGGCTTTACAGCATTTGCGGCACAATTTGCACGAAGTATTAGTTTTCCACGTAACGGATAAAAAAACCGAAGAAGAATTTGCATTCGACGAACGCCCGTACGAATTCATCGACCTTGAAACCGGTGAAAAAGTAAAACTCCAGCCCGGACAGGTGCGGGAAACGTATCAACAGGCGGTGAAATCGTATTTTCAGGAGTTGAAAATGCGTTGCGGCCAATACAAAATCGACTTTATCGAAGCCGACATTGCACAGGGTTTCGACCAGATTCTGACCGCTTATCTGGTGAAGCGAACGAAGATGAAGTAATCGATTGGATTAGCTCGAACTAATAAACGTGTCAATTTTTGTACACACCTTTTTTGACCTAAAATTATGTCGCTAAAATCACAGGAAGAACTGCTGGGAATGCAACGTATCAGCCAGATTGTTGGCTCAACGCTTAAACGTATGCAGGAATACGCCAAGCCCGGTATGTCGACTCTCGAATTAGACCTGTTTGGAAAGCATCTTTTGGAGAAAAACGGGGCCAAATCAGCACCTAAACTTACCTATGGTTTTCCGGGCTGGACATGTATTAGCCTGAATGACGAAGTCTGTCACGGCATTCCTTCGGCGCGACGTATTATTCAGGAAGGTGATCTGATCAATATCGACGTATCGGCCGAGTTGGATGGCTATTGGGCAGATAATGGCGGTTCTTTTATTGTTGGTAAGGATATACATAAGCATAGTGATTTGGTAGAAGCTTCGAAGCGTATTCTGGCGAAAGCCATTAGTCAGATTAGGGGTGGAGTACGTATCGCGGATATTGGCCTACTAATTGAAACCGAAGCGAAACGGTCTGGTTATCGGGTCATTAAAAATCTGGCGGGGCATGGCGTAGGTCGGAGCTTACATGAAGAACCGCACGAAATTCTGTGTTATTACGATAAAACGAACAAGGCTCGGTTTCGGAAGAATTCGGTAGTGGCAATCGAAACGTTTATATCGACCAAAGCTACGTTTGCGCATCCTAAGGGCGATGGCTGGACACTGATTGCTAAAGATAGTTTTGCTGTGCAGCATGAGCACACGATTGTTGTTACCGATCAGAAACCTATCATTCTGACGGCAGCCAACCAATTATGGAATTAACCGTTTCTGCTTTACTACGTAGACAAAGCTGAGATGATCATATCATGCAATTACGTAGTACAAAGTTTTTTACTGGAGTTCTGGTTTTATTCTGTCTTGCCTCAACGTTATACGCCCAATCGCAAAATCAAAAGCCGATTTTCATTCGAGCGGGTAAGCTGTATGACAGTGAAAAGAACGTATTTCTAAAGAATCAGGAAATCGTTATTCAAAATGGTATCATTACGGATGTTGGTACAAAACTATCCCGACCTAAAGGGGCAGTTGTTCTAGACCTCAGCCAGCATACCATAACGCCGGGTTTAATTGACGCACATACGCATTTACTGATTAGTCAGAAGCAAACTAAAACAGGGCTGGAAGATGCGTCTAAAGTTGCTGCTGAGGAACGCATGAGACAGGCACTTGTCTTTGCCCGGCAGAATTTGGAAGCCGGTATCACCACCGTTCGCGATGTCGGAAACTCGGGTCAGTTTCTGGATATTCAGTTGCAGAAAAAACTGGCTTCCGACGTAGCACTTGGGCCCGAACTATATGCTTCTGGCCCCATTCTAAGCCCGCCGGGTGGCCAGTTCGGAAAATTGTTTCCAGCCGATAGTTTTGTTATCGATCAGGAATACAGAGTGATTCGGGGAGCCGATGATGCACGTAACGCTGTGCTGGAACATGTAAAGCAAGGAGTAAACGTAATAAAGGTGTGCATGAACACCGACAAGGGAGTGCTTGCTCCCGAAGAAATCAAAGCAATTGTTAAAACGGCTCATGAAAAGGGAGTTCCGGTAACTGCCCACGCTACGTTTGATGAATCGGCTCGGGATGCTGTTCTGGCTGGCGTCGATGGAATCGAACATGGTTACAGCTTATCCGATAGTACGTTAACCCTGATGGCCAAACGTAACGTTTATCTGGTTCCAACGGATGTGTCACGACAACAGGGGAAGATACTGGTAGAAGGTATTGGGATGCGTGGTAAAGAAGCTGAAGATTATCTGAATAGTAGTTTAAATGCTTTCCATGATCGCCTGAGAAGGGCCGTTCAGCACGGAGTTATGATTGTGGCCGGGTCTGACTATTATAATGATATCAACGGAATTGAACGGGGAAAAGGAGCGACCAGCGTATTGCTCGGCTATCAGGAAGCAGACATACCTGTGGCCGACGTAATCCGTTTTGGTACGTATAACGCAGCTAAAGTTCTGGGTATTTCGTCTAATGTAGGGAGTATTAAGAAAGGAATGAAAGCGAATCTGGTCGCTTTTGGCGGTGATTTAGAGAAAAATTTTAGTACAGCTCTTTTTGATGTAAAAGCGGTAATTCGGGAAGGAAAAGTAGTCTATAATCCATAGAACTAGGTCGTAAAGTTTCAGTTTGATTCCATAAAAAAGCGAGAACAAGGCCTTTTCATAAGTCGATATATTTTAGTCGAAACTAGTAGTAGAGGGATCTGTCTGATTTTCAATCAGACAGATCCCTCTACTACTATGTGGTATTTCTATATTTTTATAGATAAGAATTTGTATTTATAAAATTAATTACTGTATACTTGATGCGTTAATGTAATAGAGTAGGGCACACACTTTATTGATTGAGCGATGAAAAATGCTATCCTTATCCTTTTGTTTTGCATAGTATCTGAGAATACAGTTGCTCAGTTACAGAAACCTGTAGAGTCGGTCCGAATCGCCATTGAAGCTAGTTCTAGTAATGTTATGCAGTCGAATGCGATAAGATATTCATTAATTAAAAGTAGACAGATCAAACTGAGCCGATGGGATTCAGAAGTAAGTCTGGGTTATATAAATTATTATCGCAGGGAGCAGTTTTCGCCATATAACTATTACTACAAAGGGAATCGTTCTCAGCGAATAGGCGTAGATTTAACTTTCTTATACAATTTAATTAGTACTAATAGAAATACGTTGAGAATTGGAGCAGGGCCGGGAATTTGGCATCAGCGAAATGGAAGAGTTACTGATTTGTCAGCAATTGTTAATGGACAGCAAATTGAAAAGATTACGTTTTCGAGACACTACAGTGGCGAATTCAATTTTGGCTTAAACCTTAAAGCTGATTATGAATATAGAATCACAGATAAATTAGTTTTAGGCGTCAGAACTGGAGTGGCTACTAACTTTCTAACACCTGATGCAAGTGCTAGCTTACTTGGCACTTTGTTTTCTTTAGGATTTAGCGCAGGGTATAGACTTTGAGATTACTGGCTAAGTGTACTTATAATGAAGAAGCCTCAAAACTTATCGTTTTGAGGCTTCTTGTTGTTTTCTACTTCTTTACGCTGGCCTTTGCGTTGACCGGAGCGGTTGCTGGTTTGGCCGTTGCGTTTTGTCGTTTGTGGAATAAAATAAAGTCTTCGATTTGCTCAACAGGTAGTTTACGGGCAATGATTTTTTTATTCTTATCCAGAATATACGTAGTGGGTGTAGTCCAGACATCGTATTTGTGCCGGAAGTCAGTGCGATACGAGTAGTCGTATCCGTTGATGGCGTTTTTCAATTTAAATTCCTTGATGAATTTTTTCCATTCTTCCGGGCTCTGATCTATCGAAATAGCCACTACGTCGATGCCTTTGCCTTTATAAGCATCGGTAAATTTCTGAAGCTTAGGTGCGCTTTCGCGGCAATGTCCGCAGGTTGGCGAATAAAAAACATAAACCGTGTAATCGCTCTTAAGTGCCTGAAGGTTGATCGGGCGACGTAGCGTATCACTCACAACGGGCGTTACCAGCGTTTTGCCCACCAGATTTGGTTTTAACGTAGCAACCCGTTCGCCGATGTTTTTTAGCGTCGATGAGTCCGAAACGGTCATTACGCCTGTCAGATAATACTTCTCAAACATGTGTACGAACAGACCGTCGGTACCCATTACTTTGGGCTGTTCATACTGGCTCGTGATGTAATAAATGGTGTAATATTTAACCTCTTTATTTTTGCCTGCAATGGCTTTATTCACCAGAAAATCGGCCTCTTTAATAAGCGAGTCAGGAACCTGAACGGTCAGTTCTTTGATGTAACGCTCAATTTTCGATTGCAAAAGCTGGGTTCTAACAAATCGCTCGTCTGCAAAATCGAAGTCGTCCCAATAGTGCTTTTTATAGTAATTGAATGTCCATGTTGAGTCGGGCCGACCGTTTGCCGCTTTCGGAGCCGGTGGCACTTCAGGGTCGGAACTAGCCTTAAATAACTTTACCGCAAACGAGTTTGGGTTTTCACTGATAAACTTGGTCCGATAATCGTTAGCTTTTTTCTGCAAATCGGCCAGTTGTTTGTTAAACATGGCCGTCGACGTAGCATCGTTACGTAGTTTTTTCTGCGCATTAATAGCCTGAGCTTCCTCGTAAAATTTCCCCAACTCCTGCTGATAAGCGTAAAACTGTTCGTTGTCCTTCGAGCCTGTCACTTTCATTGCCTGAACAACATTAGCCGTATCGGTGTCGAACGAAAACTGCTGATCGTCGGTCATCAGAAACTGGATGTAGGGATTTTTAATCGGCGCAACAACCATGTACAATCCTTCGGGCAGCGATTTCTTGCCTTCAAACGTCATATTTCCGTTGGCGTCTACACGGGCCGTATCTTTCGGAATATACTGAGTAGAGCCAAAGTAGTGGGCTAGTATGCAAGTGGTGTCTTTAACGCCTTTAATATGCCCCGTAATTTTAAAGCCTTCCGTGGCCGATTGTGCCCATAGGAGCGGGGTTACTACGTAACAGAATAGAACAGTAAGGAGTAGATTTTTCATACTGGAGGGTATGTATCTTTACAGAATAATAAAGACAAAGGTACGTATTGTTTCAGGTTTCAGGTTCTGAAATAGGGTCGTTAACAAATTGAAATTTGAAACAGACCATACTAAATACTACAACCGACTACAAAACGCTTGCCACACCTGATCTAGTCTATGTTTTATTTCTTTTCCAAGACGTTTTCTTACCTGTCGACGCCGGGAGGCTGGCTTATAACCGCTTTACTACTAGCTTTCTTTCTAAAAAAAACTCAATACCGCCGTCGACTAATTGGTATTGCACTGGCTATTTTCTGGCTATTTGGCAATCCGTTTCTTACAAACGAACTGGCTCTCTGGTGGGAATATCCAATTTCGGTGGTTCCAGACACTCAGAATGATTCAACCGTACACGTAGCAGTTTTGCTGACGGGCGGTATGATCAATACCAGGAAGGAAATTCCCACTGAAAAAGGACGTAGCAGTAATCGATTTCTATTAGGTCGTGAGGCCGACCGGGCTGCACAGGCGTTGTTTCTTTATAAAACGGGCGTAGTGCAAAAAATACTGATAAGTGGCGGCAATGGGTCGCTGCCGTTCCAGACCGAAATTGTGAGCGATGAAGGGAAAATGACCGCTACGTTTCTGGAAACGGCAGGTGTATCGCCCGGCGATATTGTGCTGGAAAATAAGTCTGTAAATACCCGCGAGAATGCTCTGTTTTCGGCGAAAATGCTGAAGCAACGGTTTCAGACCGAACGATGTATTCTTGTTACGTCGGCCTGGCACATGCGTCGGGCAGTGGGTTGCTTTCAGAAAGCAGGTGTTAAAGCAACTCCTTTTCCCGCCAGCTTTATAAGTAACCGACGATCATTTTCGCCTGGCGAGTGGTTGCTTCCGCATGAAGAACCATTTTTCGATGCATATTACCTCGTTCGGGAAATGGTCGGCTACGTTACATATTGGGTGGTGGGGTACGTTTAATTTTGAATGATTGAGTGATAGAATAAAAATTGCTGATGCGAGTCTATTCAATCATTCTATCACTCAATCATTCAAAATTGATTACACACTCAGAATTTTTACCATCCGAAGTAAATCTTCGTTGATGGGTTTAGGCAATCGGATGGTATCGCGGAATGCGGTGTAAACGAGTTCGTTGTTGACAATTCCAGCCATTACGTTTTTCTCGCCATTCATCAAACCTTCCAGCGCACCCAGCCCTAAGCGACTAGCTAGAATTCGGTCGTAGGCAGTAGGAACCCCTCCGCGCTGAATGTGGCCCAGCGTAGTAACACGCATGTCTATTTCGGTTTGAACCTGCTGGCGTATTTTTTCCGAAATAACGGCAGCGTTACCGGCTTCTTCGCCTTCAGCAATAACAACAATAGAGGATGATTTCTGACGGCTCCAGCCTGACTTCAAGGCTTCAACAACTTCTGAAATGGGTGTCAGTACTTCAGGAACCATAACCATTTCGGCACCACCGGCAATACCCGACTGAATCGCAATATAACCGGAGTCGCGCCCCATTACTTCGATGAAAAAAATCCGATCGTGTGAGTCGGCCGTATCGCGGATTTTATCGATGGCTTCAAGGGCTGTATTTACGGCCGTATCAAACCCAATTGTATAGTCAGTGCCATATAAATCATTGTCGATTGTGCCGGGTGCGCCTACGGTAGGAATGCCGTATTCATCAAAGAAAAGAGTTGCACCCGTAAACGTACCGTTACCACCGATAGCTACCAGTCCTTCGATTTCGAATTTTTTAAGTTGTTCATACGCCTTTGCGCGGCCTTCGGGCGTCATAAACTCCTTGCTACGTGCTGATTTCAGAATCGTTCCTCCACGCTGAACGATGTTGCTCACCGAATGCGAAGTCATCTGAAAAATATCACCATTTATCATTCCGCTGTACCCCCGGCGGATGCCGAATACTTCGACGCCGTGGTAGACAGCCCCCCGGACAACCGCCCGGATGCAGGCGTTCATACCAGGCGCATCACCACCTGAGGTAAAAACAGCTATACGTTTCATAGGTCAAGACAATTTTTTAAAGAAATATCACAAAAAGGCCAGTGGGAAACCGAAATAAACCCCGCAAATTTATCCGCATTTCACAATCTAAAGGTATTTGTTTCGCAATTATCCCTTCTATTTCATACAAAATTTAAAAATTACACAATATAGGTCGTGTGGTAGCAGGGTCTTTTGCAAAATATCCGAAAGTAAGTAGCAACTAGCCTAGCGTCATTTTTGCCAGAAAACGGTCAAACGCGATTGAAACGACTGACTCGCCATAAAATTCGTCCGTGATTCCAAAGGGTTCTCACTAAACCAAAATGGTTAACAAGCACTTTAAATCGGTCCTGTAGTGATCGGCGATGTTGTTGAACGGATAAGCCACCGACAAGGTATTTACACAAAACAAACGGCAGAAATTCAATAGCTTTTGCTGCTTTCAGACAACGTATCTCCCAGTCGAGGTCAGCGCTAAGGTTGTTGATTGGGTAATCGGGCGCAATGCTACGTCTGGCAACAAACGCCTGATGGCAAACTTTCATGCCGAGTGCCATATCACGCCAGGTTAGCGTATGAGGTAACGTATGTGGTGTTACCTGACTACGTAGTCCCACTGCCGTACCGGAGCGCCGGCCGCCATCGTTCTGAACAAACAAAGCGTCGCTATAATATACATCGGCCTGAGTTGCTTTAATACGATTCAGAAGGTTGGAAAGTGTTTTAGCATCATGCAATTCGTCGCCCGCATTCATAAACCAGATATACTCGCCTGTTGCTACGTACTGGCCCTTGTTCATGGCATCGTAAAGCCCTTTATCCGGTTCCGAAATCAGACGAGTAACATAATGCTCATATTGTTTGGCAATACCTAACGTACCGTCTTTTGATGCCCCATCAATAATAATGTACTCATAATCAGTTGCATCCTGCGCTACAATACTCTGAATAGTACGTTCCAGAAACTGCTCGGCATTATACGTAATAGTAATGATGGAAATGGTAGGCATTCTATTTAAAGAGCGAAAGAGCGAAAGAGCGAAAGAGTGAATGGGGTAAACTAACCGCTCTTTCACTCTTTCGCTCTTTCGCTCATTAATAGTTCGTACAAGTCAATATGCTGTTTCGCTACGACGGCTTCGGCAAAACGATTTTCGGCCGATTGACGGGCGTTTTTTCGTAGGCTATCCGGATTTTCGTGCATGAGAATAAACGCCAGGCCATCGGCCAATTGTTGAGCAGATTTAATATCGGCCAGATAGCCGTTTTCTTTATGGTCAATCATTTCAGGAATTCCCCCCGTTCTGAACCCAACCACAGGTGTGCCGCAGGCTAATGATTCGATAACGGTATTAGGCAGATTATCTTCCAAAGATGGCACCACCATTGCATCGGCGGCATTGTAGGCGGCAACAATATCGTCTTCTGAGGTTAACACGCCTAAATGCTGAATCGGGTAAGGAAGCTCATCGAACAGATAAGATCGGCCTTTGCCAAATACTAGAATTTCCGGTTTCAGATCGGGATATTGCTGATTGAGCAGGGTCAGTGCTTCTGCGAAATATCGGAATCCTTTACGAGCATCCGTTACGTTGGCACTACCAAACAAAATTCGTGGCTGAGTAGTGTTCGGTAAATCAAATCGGGTGTTGGCGTTGCTACGTTCGATAGGCTGAAAAACGGACTGATCGATGGCGTAGGGAATCACCGTGAACGGAAAATTACGTAACAAAGCGCTACGTTGGCCTTCGCTGGCTAACCACTGACTTGGTGGCGTAAAATGAACATTGGCGTTCTCGAAAGCACGTATTTTTTTCTCAAAAACCTGATAGGAAAGATCTTTTTCGTCAGGCTTTTTCAGGTATGGGCAGCGTTGGCAATGGGTCAGATAATGATCGCAGCCACGTGCATAATGACACCCGCCGGTAAACGCCCATTGGTCGTGTAGCGTCCAGACAATCGGTTTGCCAAGTTCGAATAATGAACGAAGTCCTTTAATAGACAAAAAACCGAAATTAATCCAGTGCAGATGTAGTATGTCGGCCTGTTGAACGGCTGGATGAAAGCTCAGATTGGCTCCAAACTGAGCTGGCGAAAACTGAAATCGTACCGAGAAATCGCGTTCGTGGGGAAGAAAATAAAGCCGTTCAGCTACAAAACGTCCGAATGCTGTGTTTTCGGCTAAGAAATTGTTGGCCAGATACGTAACACCCGGAGCCGGTCGGTGTTTTTCAAGCCGGTTAGCAACCCCAACCAACATCGTACTTTCGACCGATGGATGTGTCCAGATTTGTTTTTGCAGGGCACGATGGAGTCGATTGGCCGCAACGGCAGCGCCACCAAACAGATGATACGTGCTTAAATGCGTAACTCTCACCGCCCAAACAGTTTATCAAATTTCTTTACCACTTCGGGCCAGAAGCCTAACCCAAATACACGCCCCCAGATGCGCCGACGCGAATACGCTTCCATTTCGGCAAAAATCGGGTCCGAAAAACGGCTTTTAGCTTTTTGCGTCAGAATGAGGGCAAAGCCATGCTGCTTTAACGTAGTGGCAAACACCCAACCCAGCAGTACGTTACGTTGTGAGAGCGTAGCATCGTCGGCAAACCGGTTCAGGTACGTCATTTCGCCCCATACCGCACTGTTTTTCAACGAGAATAGCACGAATTTCTTGAGCAACGGATTCCCCGTAAAACTATCCAGCAAAGCGGGGGTTATCCGGGGTGAGCCTTTTGGGAGCAATTCGGCCAGCCAATGACTGCCCGTTTCTTCCATAAACTGCAACAGGGTGTATAATTTATCTTCACCGTCGTAAATCGACGCAATACCCGGTTCAAATTCGGCTGTCAGCACACGTTTCATTCGAGCGTCGCCGAGGTTGCGGAACAGGCGAAGATCGGTGCCCTGCGAATCTGTTTTGAACCAGTCGACATGGCTAATATTCAGGCTATCGAGCGTTGAGCGAAGGCTACGCGTTTTCAATTGAACCACTTTGGTCGGCTCAAATTTTGGCGCAAACGCGTATTCTTCGATCAAATCGGGTCGGGGACGTAACAGACTGGAGCAGTGGGGCGATGCTGTCAGGTAAAAATCCGACGTATCGGTTTCCGTTTCGATACCCGTAACGATATGGTTGAACGTATAGAGTTTCCGGAAATGACTTGATTCGCTTTCAACGTAACCAAAGTCGCGATCGTCGGCATCGAAGGCGATGCAAACGGCGTATTTGGCAAACGTTTTCCAGCGATTATGAAGTTGCCCCGAAGCGCCAATATCGACCAAAACAGGCGGTTCGTGTTGAAATTCAGGGCGAGAAAGAATTTTATCAATCATAAAAAGAGTCGTGGTAGGCTCTGACAGGCTCCGGCTGTCAGCTACGTAGTAGTCACCAAGTTAGTCGCTATCGCGACTCCGACAGCCGGAGCCTGTCAGAGCCTACCACGACTGTCGACTAGTTTCTATACGCAAAGATATTCAATTGCAGGTCCATAGTATCGTTGCCTTTGTAACGATGGTTCGATAAGGGCGCCTGACGGTGCTGGCTGGTATTGATGTAGTAGCGAAAGCCACTTTTTTCCAGAACCGTTATTACCTCAGCTAAGGTTTGCGGATGGTTGAGATAAGCATGAAACTCAACAAACATATTCTGGACGTGCGCCAGCGCATCCTGACAGTCACTTAAAACGGCAGTTTCGGCTCCTTCAATATCCATTTTGAGCATATCGATACGAACTTCCCGAAGCAGATGATCCCGTAACCGAACTGATGGTACCAGCTTACGGTCGGTTTGCGAATAAATTGACGCTGAATCGGCCTGATCGCTCCCAAACCAAATACCCTCTTCATTCGTCCAGACGGCTTTAGTGATAATATCTACGCCTGTAATCTGGTTCTGTTGTAAGTTTTGCTGCAAAATGGCGCTTATCTGTTCGTCAGCTTCAAACGCTACGATACGTGCCTGCGGATACGTTTCCCGGAAATAGATAACACTTGTACCGATGTTCGCCCCACAATCGAAAATGACCGGGTTTGTGTTAGATGACGTGAACCGATAAAATTCATCGACAAAAATCTCCCGAAACTGCCAGATGAACGACAGTGCATCGGGTACCCGAAGCCGATATTGCCCAAATGCTACGTCGACAGGTTGATTTCGTGGACTGCCACCATACCGTATCGATAAGTCCAATAATCGACGGCCTTGTGCTGAACGTAGCAGCCGGGCTGTTTCGGTGAATAAAAATTTAAAAAACCACATAATTTTTGTTAGCCACGGAGATGCGCCAGGACTCACGGAGATTCATAGAGATTTAACTACTCCGTGAGTCCTAGCGCATCTGTGTGGCTCAATTATTTTTTCAAAAAGCGTTTCTGTAACCCCGTTATCGTCTGATTCACTTCCGCCGATAACTTCAGTCCTACGATTAATCCACAAAATAGAACTGTAATAAGCGTCGAACGCCAGCCAATATCAACAATAAATCGCCATTTTTCGGCTTTGGGAGCAGGATAATCAAACTGAACCGAAATCCACCAAACCGCCAGCCCGATAAGTATAACCGCTACGTTACGCCACGTATAAGGCTGCATTTTAAAGGCGAAACCTACAAACAATGTACGAGCGAGATTATATAGTAACGTAGCGAGCGCGCCACCAATGGCTGCTCCGTTGATGCCGTATTTGGGAATCAGGTAATAGTTGATACCGATGGTAAAGAACGTTAAGGCAACAAAAAACACCGAGTCATAGATATAATGCCGCGACGTGTTCAGAATAATGCCATTAATTCCTGTAGCCATATCGATCAGTTTACCTAAACCGAGCCACAAAATAACGTAGTACCCTGCCTCGTATCCGGCTGGCAAAAACCGGAATACGTTGGGCAAATTAGCCGCTACGCCTACAAACACCAGACAACCGGCAATTAGCTGATTTAGACAGCTTTTGCTGTAAATTTTCTCGATGTTCGGGAGGTCGTTACTTTTCCATGATTCGGCAATAAGCGTACCCGAAACTTTATAAAGTGCCGTTGCCGGAACTGCAATCACCGTAGCAAAATTGGCCGCAATACTATAGACGCCCGTTGCCGAAAGACCGAGTTCTTTAGCGTTGTTAATCATCACTTTATCTATCGTTAAAATGATTTGTGATGATAACGCAGTGGTTAGCGTCAAAGCTGCGTAACGGGTTATATCACGTCGCAATTCAGGACTCATTGACACGAAACGGCGACTGAAAAACAAGGCTTTGTCGCGAACGACGCTGAGCACCATTAAAATCGTTTGCAAGAAAAACGCGATGAGCCACAAGCCCAGAAATTGAGGAAACGTGACCCAGCCTAACCAATACGTAACACCCGCCAGCAAAATCAGTAATCGCTGCACAAACTGCTGAAGCAACGTACCCGTAACAGGATCGTAGAGCAATCGGGCGTAATTGTCAAAAACGGTGAAATAAACTGTAAAGAGCGTTAACGGAATCAGCAGGAAGTAGTACTCGACAAACAAAGGTGATTGCGCCTGATTCTGTTCGACAATCCACGGACGGGCAAGCCAGAGCACCAGCACGCACAAACTGAAACCAGCCAACGTAATGAGGCTGGTGAGGAGCAGGTACCCGTTATGTTGCCGCTCTGCGTTGCGGAAATACGGAAAATACCGCCCACCAGCCCCGTTTGTGCCCAGATTAGAGAGTTGCGACAGTACCTGTGCCAGTGAAATAAGCAAACTCAACAGACCCACCTGAGACTTGCTGAACAGATTTGGAAAGAAAATTCCCTGCGTCAGAAACCCCACAGCTACACCCGCGTAGGTGTAAACCGAACTCTGTATCGTTTGCCGTTTGATTATACCCATTTGTTACAATGAGCGAATGAGTGAATGGGTGAATGAGTGAATACCATCCGGCAGAAATTCTTGCGCCAGCTCTATTTACTCATTCACTCATTCACTCATTCGCAATTAGATTCCAATCCAGTGCAGTGCCTGCGGAAATGTCTTGAGTGGCAGTTTTGCCGAGAATTGTGTCGTAATAACGTGTGTGGAGGCCGTTGGCTGGGCGAATGCTACGTACCGTTTCGGGCGTGAACGGATCACCCGCTTTCATGTCGCGCACTACGTAGAGCGACCGTTTGAATTGCAGACTTTTTTCTTCTTTGGGCGTGAGCGTATAACTAACCTGCCCCATAGCCAGATGCGCCCGTTCGGTTTCGATAACCAGATTCTTTAACTCGTCGGGTTCGAGCGAGAAAGCAGAATCAACGCCACCATCGGCCCGACGTAGCGTTACGTGTTTTTCGAGGACAACGGCTCCCAGTGCTACGGCGGCTACGGCTGCGCCAATGCCCATCGTGTGATCGGAAAGGCCAACCGGTACGTCGAACAACTGCCGCATGTGTGGAATGGTGAGCAGATTTGTCGTTTCGGGCGTGGCCGGATACGTACTCGTACATTTGAGCAGAATAAG
Organism: Spirosoma daeguense; assembly: GCF_054776875.1. Classification (NCBI taxonomy): domain Bacteria; kingdom Pseudomonadati; phylum Bacteroidota; class Cytophagia; order Cytophagales; family Cytophagaceae; genus Spirosoma; species Spirosoma daeguense. The sequence continues at coordinate 419,265 of NZ_BAAHBF010000004.1, read as the reverse complement.
GTCTTTGCAGCCGTTGGCACGTAGCACCTTCACCGATTCGTCGAGGTCGGCTACCGACGCTACGCCAGTACTCATAATTACTGGTTTGCCCGTTTGTGCGACCTTTTTGAGCAGGATGTGATCGGTGTTTTCGAAGGACGCAATCTTGTAAAGCGGCACGTCGAGCGATTCCAGAAAATCGACCGCTGTAGTATCGAAAGGGGAGCTGAAGGCAATCATTCCCCGCTTCTTGGCGTGCTCAAAAATTGGCTCGTGCCACTCCCAGGGCGTATACGCTTCCTGATAAAGCTTGTATAGATTTTTATCGGCCCAAAGCGACTTGGTATCTCGAATGTAAAACTCTTCCGTAGCGCCGTTGAACGTAATGGTATCGGGCGTGTAGGTTTGCAATTTGAGCGCGTGAGCACCGGTATCGGCAACAGCATCTACAATTTCCAGCGCCCGCTCCAGCGACTGGTTGTGATTTCCCGACATTTCGGCAATAACAAAAGGCCGATGCGCCGGACCTATCGTAAATTGGGCAACCTGAATCGGTTGGGTATGCATCATAATAAACGAAACCTGTCTGATAGCCGAACACGTTCATTCTCGTGTTCAGTTCAATACGGTTTTTATATATAGTAAGCTTGGTATTTCCTGACCGGCCATCCCAAAATTACCGCTTTCGCCCGACAATCTGAAACCGGCTCGTTCGAAGGAACGTATCGAAGCCTGATTGTCGGGTTTAATATACGCATGAATGCTGACGGCTTCCCAGCGTTTCTGGCAGATAGCACAGCCTTGCGCAATAAGTTGAGATGCCAGTCCTTTACCGCGATGGTTCGCATCAACCGACGTACTGATAATGATTTCATCGGGCATATCGGCCACGGGTTTACGTTCGAAACGTACCTGACCAACGGGTTGCTTCGCTTCGTCGAAGAACACTAAGAGCAACGCATTCGGATCGGCCAGTTTCCGGGTAAACCAAGCCGTGTGCGTCTCTAGCGAAATAGGTGTTGAGTTGAACGATTGCTGTCTCGTAACGGGGTCATTGGCCCAGTCGAAATAAAGCTGGGAATCTGCGGTTTGGGCGGTTCGGTAGGCAAGCATGACAGGGACGTAGCAGGTTGACCTGACTAATTAAGCACTTAATTTTTGAAATAAGTCGCGGAAGCGTTGGGGAGAGCGACCGTCAAAAAAACGTTGTTGGTTCGTTACTGTTTCGGCGGTGATCTCAGGCGAAAATTCAAATGACTGAATCGCCAGTTTGAGCATCTGATCAAGCGCCAGAACGGGTGTCAGGCGGGTAAGCAACGTCGGGAAATTAACCGAAAGAGCGAGCTTCTCTTCTGACAGAAATTGCGCCAGCCGATCCTGATTGTTAGCGGTAACGATGCCGATAAGCGGACGATTTACAGCACAAACTTCGTAACTGATCGTGCTACAGGACGTAATCGCCAATCGACAGTTTTGTAATTCGTCCACCATCTGGCTGGCCGAAAGGTTTTGCAAAATTCTCAGATTTGGCAACTGACGTTGAAACGCTTCAATCGCTGGCCGATTCGGATGAAAAGGTCCCAGAACCAGATGTACGGGCAAATCGGCGTTAGCTTTTTCAATCGCTTCCAACACAGTAAGCGATACATTTTGCGGGTCAGCACCACCCAGACTTACGAAAACATACCCATCATCGGGAGGGGTTCCAAAACCTTCGGTACGAAAAAATTCAGGACGTAGCAGCGCGTAATGCGGGCCTAAATAAAGTTGCATATAAGATTCCTTTTCGTAATCCTGTTCCGAAATTCCACCGGCATGATTAATCACTACGTCGGCAACCTGACGACTGGCTAGTAAATCGTCAATATAGACCAGCTTTTTTGCCCGATTCCGAACATCAAGCTGAAACGATTCCGCAAATGAATAGCCATCTAGAACGACAATATCATCACTATGAATCTGCTCCAGAAAAACATTTTCGCTGTCCGTCGCGGAGAGTTTGCAAACCGATAAACCCGATTTTTCAATCAGAGAAATAACTTCCGGATTGGGTTCTATAATGGCAAAACGCATCGAAAAGTCACTTTTCAGCATGTCGGCCAGCGCCAGACAACGCATTACGTGACCCATTCCGATTTGCGCGTTACCATCGGCTCGAAAACAAAGTTGATTCATGGCCTATCGTTCATTTTAAATTTCAATTCTGCGAGCTGCCAGTCGGTCTCTGTGTCGATGTCGTGGGCGGCCATTTCCGAGATGATAATACCGCCCGAATTATCCGTGATGAGCCGTTGCTTTTTCTGAAAAGCCGCTACGTTGAAAAAATAAAACTGACCAGCGTCATGATACGCTGGCTCCAAATCCTGCGAGCGCGTGAGCGCGTGTTCGGGCTGAAACCACGTAACGGTTTCATCACGTAGTCGCACTGCCCGCTGAATCGGAAAGCTAAACGGCTGAATCGGATAAACGGTATCGAACTGCTTATCAGTAAGCAATAAATAAGCTTGTTGCAGTAAGTCCGACGTAACGAATGGAGCAGTAGGGTAGAGGCAGCAGGCCGTTTCAAAAAGCTGCCCTTGCTGCTCATATTGCGTCAGTACTTCGTTTAGTACGTCGGCGGTAGTGGCAAAGTCATCAGACGTAGCGGAATTGCGCAAAAACGGAACCGATGCACCGTAGTGACGCGCTACGTCCGCAATTTCGGCATCGTCGGTCGATACCATTACGTCGGTAAATAGCTCCGATGCAATGGCGGTTTCAATCACATACGCAATGATGGGTTTACCAAGAAACGGCCGGATATTTTTCCGTGGAATCCGTTTGCTACCGCCCCGCGCCGTAATGATTGCTACGTTGCTCATTCAGCCGTTTTTTCGAGCAAATACATATAATCGACATTGCCGCTTTCATTGGCGTTTATATACGGATACAATTCCTGTTTAACCAGACGTAGCGACGGATGCCGTTCCAGAAACAAAGCGGCATAATCGGCTTTCCAGAGAAATCCTTCATTGCCTCGGTACGGAATTGCTTTTAAATCAGGACTATAGTATTCAAAACCCCAGATATACCGGCGGCTACAGCGAACCATTTCGTCCATAATTTTGGGCAAATCATCAGGAGAAATGTGAATCAGTACGCCATTTGTGCACACTACGTCGAAAAAGGCGTCGCGGAATGGAAGTTCAAACCCCGAACCCTGAATAATGTTGATGTTCTGCGTGGTTTGTTTGGCTTTTTCAACAGCATACGGTTGAAGTTCAACGCCGTATAAGTTAGTAAAACCTGCATCCTGCAAACCACGTAGCTGCATACCCGTATTGCAACCCACCTCCAGAATCCGTGTTTCAGGAGTCCAGCCAGTAGCAAAACGAGCGTTCATTTCGGTTTTGGTGAGACCCCAGTTCTGGCGATAAAAATCGTCCCATTCTTCGCGGTCGCGGGTGTTACGGTCGGTGTATTGCTGGCCAAATTCGCCACTCCAGAATTCTTCCTGTTGGGTCGTTTTCATCAAAAAAAAATAATTTATTTTACAATGTAGCAGGGTGTTACGGCAAATGGAAATCGTTTTATCGTTACGTTTTTATCGGCCAGAAACTCTTCAACAGCCGCATTCGCACCCGGAAATACGTTGGCATAATCGTCAAGAATAATAACTCCGCCTTTAACAACCCGGTCGTAAAGATGCGTCAAAGCTGCCAGTGTAGGTTCGTATACGTCTACATCAATATTAAGCAGGCTGATACGTAGTTCCGGGTGTTTTTCCAGATACGCCGGAATCGTCTGGCAAACATCGCCCTGAATCAGCTCAACATGTTGCGCAACGCCTTTGTGTTCCAGCACTGTTTTTAGCTGGTCAATGCTGATGCCTTCCTCGCCCGAATCGCTGATGAATTTCTCCCGCCAGGCTTTATCGGCGGTAAATTCGGTTTCGGGAAAACGACCAAAGGCATCAAATCCGATAATTTTTTTAGCGGTTGGATTGCTCATCAACTGCCGGAACGTAGCAAATCGAATGAGCGACGCGCCCTTAAAAACACCGCATTCAACAATTGCACCGGGAATGTCGAGCGTGAGTTTATACAACTCATAATGCGCCATCACTTTGGCCATCCGGTTCACATCCGAAGCCCAGTAATAATTGTTCTCGTACTCAAACGAACGTGAAAAATCGGGAAGTTGAATCATTGGTTTGGCTGTTACTGTGGTGTCGGGTTTGAGAACCCGACACCACAAAGCTTAAAATAGGTGATCGGCGGCTATGGAACCGCTTGTGTGAAAATCGAAATAATAACCGTTCAAAAATGGATTGTCGGCCTTGGCAGTTACCCAACCACTCGCATAACCCAAAAACTGGCGGAGTTCGTCGTCCTCGCTGATTCGAATGGTAAATAAACCATTGGGCGGCACCACGCAGCTACGTTCGAGAACATTGTTGTCGGCTTCCCGAAAAAAGGACAACGCTACGTTGGCGGGTCGATCATAGGCATGCAATGGCGCCGAATTTGTCAGCGCGATTTCAGAGTCGCCCACGTTCACGAACGGTGCCCATTTAAACGTACCGGGTTTGTTCAATACGTTGGGGTTACCTACTTGTGGGGCAAAGCAAACATTGGAAGGCAAAGCCGACGGCCGATTATGCAAGCCAACGTTAAGTCCGAATTTCAACCGGGTTGGAATACGCGTGGCATCGTTCCAGTGCGCAATCAATTGAGCCGTTTTCGCGTCTTCGGTCGATACACCTGATTTTGCGGCTAGTTCGCCCAGATCAATATGAACGTATTGATTATCCGTTGCCCGGAAGTGGTGCGCGTCAGGAGCTTCGCCCAGAAACGTACCGTCGGCATCGAAAAACCGGAACGACAACGTAAAATCGGAGGGCGAAAAAATTGGGTAAACAACCAGCCGCGTAAAAAAGTCGTTGGTCAGATATAGCGGAATCGACGTGGACGAATCCACAAAACGCTCATCCTGACGGGGCCAGTACGCCCGTTTGTCGGCCACACCAGAGCTATCGTAATACGAATGCGTAATGCTGACACTCTGGGCCTTATGGTCGAAGTTGCCTACCAGAAAGCGCGGAAAGAAACCCGAAAAATTATGTCCGAATCGAATCATGCCGGGGTCATCGCCTAAAAGCTTTTTTAAGTCGATGTGCTCGTTCAGGTGCAGGAAAACGGTTTCGTAAGGTTTTAGTGTAGCCAGCGTAAACGTACCTGACGTAGCACAATGGTTCGCATCGACAACTTCGTACGTGACGGTTGGGTTTTCGGCGGGGAGTGGCCCGTTGGTGAAACTCAGAAAAGGACTCAGCCCATCGCGACCGTAAATGTCGAAACCCGACTCACTGACCTGATACTCATTGTTTTGCTGAAGGTCTTCGATGTCGTTATAAATCCGCCCGACGGTATGGACAACGCTACTCGCATTGTCATTGAAATAAACCAACACAAACGCCGGATACGGGAACACCAGATCCTGTGTCGAAAATACCTCCAGTTCAAGCGAGCCGGTAAAATCGTCCGGCTCATCGGCTTCGTTAAGCAAATCGGCGAATTCGCTCATCTGCACCGACCAGGCTTTGGCCGAATCGATCAGTACGTATTTCCGGGAGAGCAACGTACCGCCCGCGTTACGTAGCGTATAGAGCAAGCCGACTTCCCTGATGTTTCGTTTCAAGAGCCAGTAGCCCATGAAAATCACCTTACTGGAAAACGTATTGGTGTGCATCACCGGAAAAATAGCCGATGAACGTAGCACGGGTTTCCGGTTGGCTGCTAACGTCTCTCCCGCACTTTGAGTAGCCTGAAGATGACTTTGGTATGAACGCATAAGTCAGAGTTTTTTCGACAGAACGTCAACTGGCTGTTAATCCTGTCAGAAACGTTTTTACTTGTTCAATAACGTAATCCTGCTCGGCATTCGTCAGTGTCGGAAACAGCGGTAGGCTCAGGCATTGGGCGTAGTACGTCTCGGCATTCGGGAAATCGCCGGGGTTCCAGCCAAATTGCCGATAGTAAGGCATTAGATGAACTGGAATGTAATGCACCTGCGCCAGAATGTTTTTTGTCCGTAAGTAGTCGTACAATTCTTTACGCTTCGGCGTCTGAATCACATAAAGGTGATACGCATGACCGACTTCTGCTGGCGGAACAATAATCTGGACAGGCAGACCATTGGCCGAAGCTTCGGCAAAAGCCGTATCATATTGAGCAGCTAGTTCCCGTCGACGAGCCAGCATGGCATCGGCCCGGCTCAACTGACTCATCGCCAGTGCCGCCTGTATATCGGTCAGGCGGTAGTTATAGCCGAGTTGCTGCAATTCCATGTACCAGCCTCCGCGTTCGGGTTCACCATCGTAGGGCGTCGTAAACTCGTCGGGTTTGTTGGTAATGCCATGTGTGCGCAGACGTAGCAGATGTTTGTACAACGCTTCGTCGTTGGTGGTAATCATACCGCCTTCGCCAGCCGCGATGTGCTTTACGGGGTGAAAACTAAAAATAGCCAGCTCCGCCAGCGACCCATCGCCACTACGATACGTACGGTCCGACGTTTCGGTGCCAGTTGCATCGGTAAATGAAGCGCCAGGAGCATGACAGGCATCTTCAATAATCCACAATCCAAATTCATCGGCTAACTCCCGAAAAGCCACTAAATCAATCGGGTAGCCTGCAAAATCGACTGGAATAATACCCGAGAAATAGCCTTTCGGATGACTTTCCAATAAAGCCCGTACCGCCTTTGGATCAAGCAATACCGTTTCGGGATCGATATCAGCAAAGAAAACTTCGCCACCGCAATAACGCACACAATTGGCCGAAGCCGAGAACGTAATGGGTGTTGTGATGACGCGCGTTCCGGGGCCGACGCCCAACGCCATGCAGCACAAATGCAAAGCGGCCGTTCCGTTCGCAATAGCCACTGCATACGTAGCACCGATGTAGCTGGCAAACGCTTGTTCAAATGCCGCAATGGTTGGCCCCTGTGTCAGATAGGGCGAACGTAGCACGTCGTTTACAGCGGCAATGTCCTCGTCGGTAATGTGCTGACGACCGTATGGAATAGGTTTATGCAGATTCACTGTCCCAGTTAATTATTTTATCTGCCTGTATGATAGGAAGGTAGTATTTGGCTAAACTAGTGCCAGAGGTTTTTGCAAACAGAATACCTCGAATTGTTGGGGTAATTATATCGAGAAGAAAGCGTGCCAGATTTTTACTGAAAACATACTTTGTATTTTCCAGTCTAAAAATCTCATTGAAATTGTCAATGTAAAATACCATCTCGTTGATGTATTTTAAGACTTCCTGCGGGTTAGTACTTTCGTAATTATGGACATATCTCACTTCGGTTGTAATGGCGACAGTCTTGGTATCACCATAAGCAACCATGTCTTTTCCTTCAATTTTAATACCCAATTTTTCGGGATCTACATCTAAAGTATTAGATAAGAAAAATTCTATATCACGTATAGAATCTACTCTTAACTCAACATGCTCTTTCATGATTATGCGTTACGCAGTTGGGTACTTTGTGCCTTAATGTGCATTAACTCTTCGTTACGCTGATAGTCTAAGGTTTGAATTTGATCGCCCCTAATTATTTTTTCGAAAGGAAATAAATCATTTTTATGTCCTTGGTTTTCCTGGCTGATTACATCCTGTAAGTCTACATAATTGATTTGAGGTGCTTTCCCCATTACTAAAGCTAAATCTACTAACTTGCTGATTTTGTGATCAAAATCTCCATTCAATAATTGCGAGATGTATCCTTTCGTTACATTCAATTGATTGGCTAATTGGGTACGAGATAGCTCATGATCTTTCATGTATTGCTCTACTTGATTGTAAAGATCAAGCTGGATTTTAGTAATCCAGTATTCACGACTAGTAATCAATTCATCTCGTTCCATTCTTAAAGCGAGTTTAGATATTGCTCTTTCAGCGAGCGAAAACGCTTGAAATCAGCTTTTTGATTAGTCTTAAATCCACCTAGAATAATGATTTTACCATTTGTTTTCTTAATGGCATAAACGCGTAAGTGTTTAGACTTGAATTCGTACTCTTTAACGAGTGCACCAGTTGCTGTTACGTCTTTGAACTTAGTATCAGGCAATGAGTTGCCGTTGGCCGCATATTCCATATAGGAAAGTAACGTCTTAAACTCTGATAGAAAACGCATATCAGTTTCCTTAAGTAAACGTTCAAAAGCTTCTAATTGCCCAATTCCATCAACTACTAACTCATCCAGCTCTTGCTTTGCACGTACAGCTTCTACTTTCTTTAATGTAAATGTACTCATAAAAGTTTAGTTCTAGCTAAACAGTTGAGGTAGTTTATTTTATAAGGTGACTTTCTGATGTTAAATCAGAATAGCCGCCTTATAGTTAAAAATCAGCGTCTACGTGCTGACGAATCTGGTCGCGGAGTTGCTCAACGGTGAGCCAGTCGGTGTTGGTGCCGGAATTGTATTTAAAGCCCATCTCAACCGCCCGGCCATTGAAGGCTTTCATATAGTCATCAACATTCCAGGTTGGGGTTGAGGGCGTAATGACGTAGTACCGCTCCGTTTCGACCGTATTAAGTGAATCGGTTTCGGTAATCATTTCTTCATGAAGCTTCTCGCCCGGACGAACGCCAACGATACGTTGCTCGGCGTTGGGTGCAATGGCTTCTGCTACGTCGGTGATGCGATACGATGGAATTTTCGGAACAAAAATCTCTCCGCCCCAGGCATGTTCGAGCGCATAAAGAACCATCTCAACCCCTTCTTCGAGCGAAATATTGAAGCGCGTCATATCGGGGTGGGTAATGGGCAATACGCCGTCTTTTCGCTTATCCAGAAAAAATGGAACCACTGAGCCGCGTGAGCCGATTACGTTTCCATACCGTACTACCGAAAACTGTAGATCGCGGCTACCGCGCATGTTGTTGGCCGCTACAAATAATTTGTCGGAACAAAGTTTAGTGGCGCCGTAGAGGTTAATTGGTGCAGCCGCTTTATCGGTCGAGAGGGCCACTACGCGCTGTACGCCATTGTCGAGAGCAGCATTGATTACGTTTTCGGCCCCAAATACGTTGGTTTTGATACACTCCATCGGATTGTATTCGGCCGCCGGAACCTGCTTGAGCGCAGCCGCGTGAATAATGATATCGACACCTTCACAGGCACGTTTTAGCCGATCACCATCGCGCACGTCGCCAATAAAAAACCGAATCGATTTGTATTTCGATTGGGGGTAATATTGCGCCATTTCGAACTGCTTCAGTTCATCGCGGGAATAGATAACCAGGCGTTTCAGGTTTGGATATCGCTGATACACCATCTCAACAAATTTTTTGCCGAAGGAGCCGGTGCCGCCCGTAATCAGAATGGATTTATTACTGAGGTCAAGCATGAATCTGGTAATTATTCGGTAGTCAGCCGTAGCGGATGATACTGAAATGCTGGTAAACCCAACTCGTAATTGTTTGGGATTGGCAAAGTTAGTTTATCTGCATCGCATCAAAAACAATTGCGTCAACACGAACCGCTTGTTTATGCATCTTCTCGCTTTGCCTATACGTACTAACGAACTACGTAGCATTGTAGGATGCGACTTTGCCGTTTGCTCAAACTTTGGATAAAGATGCGCTGATTATCAATAGCTTTAGTTTCTATCTTCTCAATCAGACACACTGCTCAATGAAAAAACATAGTCTTCTTTCGCTGCTAATTGTCCTATTTGTAACGCAGCATATAGTCTGGGCGCAAATAGGGACGGTGAATCAGGTGCCAACATCGTTTTATATCGACTTGGTAAAAGATATAAATCCGGGGACAGATTTTAGCTCGCCAAACAATTTAATCGAAATGAATGGTACGTTGTACTTCACCGCCGATAATGGTCTGAGTGGCCATGAACTCTGGAAGTCAGATGGTTCGGAATCGGGCACGCAACTGGTAAAAAATATTAATCTCACGGGTAACGCATCGCCCCAAAGTTTAATCAATTATAACGGTACGCTGTTTTTCTCGGCCACAAATACAACCAATGGGCGTGAGTTGTGGAAATCGGATGGTACGTCGGCGGGAACAGTACTCGTGAAAAACATCAACCCCTCGGGCGATGCCGATCCAAAGGCGTTAGTTGTGATGAATAATATACTCTATTTTACGGCAGATGACGGGACGAATGGCAGGGAACTTTGGCGGACAGATGGTACGTCGGCGGGAACGGTGCTCGTGAAAAATCTGAATGGAACCGAAAGTGGACAGGCTAACACCTATAATAAACTCATGGTGATGGGAAACTACCTGTACTTTGCCGCTCTGGACAATACGCCTTTGGGGGTAAAATGGGGATTGTGGAAATCGGACGGTACGTCAAATGGCACATCGCTGGTGTATTCGATTTCAGTAAATACAACTCCGTACGGCATTCAAACATTGTATCCAGATTTGTTAGGTGTAGCTGGCGGGCAGCTTTATTACAGTTACGGCTATTACGAAAATCCGAATTCATACCTGTCGCTACTTTATAAATCAACGGGTACCACGGCTGGAACAAGCCTTGTCAAATCATTTGGCAATGGAACCGAAATCTATGGTGACACCCCAGCGGTATTGAATAACACGTTATTTTTTAGCGTACGAACCCCGGGCGATGGATCGCCGATGGAAATCTGGAAATCGAACGGTACAGAGTCGGGAACAGTGCGGGTGAAAAATACGAATCCGAATGGTGAAGATGCCGTTTATAACCTGAAGACGTTTGGTTCGAACGTCTTTTTCGGGGCAAAAAATGCCAGTAATCAAACCTGTCTCTGGAAAACTGATGGTACGTCGGCGAATACTGTTGTTGTGAAAGAAGTTTGGATTGGGTTTCTAAGCGAAGTTAATGGCAACTTGTTTTTCTGTGGCAATGGCGAGCCCTGGCGGTCGGATGGGACAACCGAAGGAACCCGATTACTTAAAAATATTAATCCCAGTGATGGCTCTTTGGTGGCATCGATACGGTTTGTCGGAGTTGGGTCGCGCGTCTTTTTTGGCGCGTTGGGCAATGCGTCGACTGGATACGAGCTTTATAAATACGTACCCTGCACGTACTGCCCCGTTAATTCTGGGCGCGAAGGGGTAGACGAAATCACAACTGGTTTACAGCTACGTGTGCTCGAAAATCCGGTTCGCGAATCGCTGACTGTTGAAATTAATGAACCCAACGGACAACCCGTAAGCCTTCATCTGACTGATATGCAGGGACATATTCTTGAAACTCGTCAACTTGAACCCACTCCACAGATTCAGCGACAGGTGTTCAAGCTCAATGACAAGCAAACAGAAATGGTATTGTTACGTGCAGTTGCTGGTGAGCAAAGTGCAACCGTGCGAGTCTTGCTGAAGAATTGATTCAACGTAGTACGTACTACGTTCCGATTGTGTTTGCTATGGTTTTATGACGACTCGTTCGAGCGCATCAATATAGCTTTTGGCGCTGGCATTCAGTACCCGAACGTTCCGGTAATTGGCGTAGTCGCGAAGGAGTTCATAGCCCCGGAAAACCTTGTGTAACGACAGAAACTGACTCGCCATCGAGAACGTTTTGGTACGTTGCGCGTCGCTGTAAACGGGCAGATGTGCTACGTCTTTCGATTTGTCGTAGAAGTGAATTTGCTTGATTTCCAGTTGATTGGTGTCGCTAATACGAATTTGCTCATGCCAGGACGTATCGGCTCCAAACAGAAAAATTTCATCGAATTTCCGATTGATCATCAGAAACAGAGCGGCCACTATAACCGTCTGCGGCTGAATCATGCCCAGATTTGTAGTATATAGCCAGTTTCGGAACCAGCTAAATCCCTGAACAACAGTAGTGTTAATATAAACCAGTTCGATGCTGGAATTGCCCGCTTCGAGCGTCTGAACGAAATAAGAGCCTTTTGCTACGTTGGGCAGAAAAAAACGCATTGGCCAGTCCACTTTTTCGATAAGAGCTTTTAGGAGATCATGCAGATCCTGACGACCTGACGTAGCGGTATTAAACGTAAACGCATTTGGATCGACAATAATGTAATTGGCAGGGCGTAGTTTCTCAAAATACTCGGACGTAGCAAATCCGTTGACGCAAATCAATTCGGTTTCCAGCAGAAAATCCATGTGATTCGTCAATGAATCGTTCAAGGATGGCCCATTGCCCAGTACCGAGCATCGCTTTTTTTGAGGAGCGGGCAACTGAACACCCCAGCGTGAACGTAATAACACTTTCGCTAATGAAAGGAATGACGCCAGCAGATTGGAAAAAAAACCGGAAATCCTGTTAAAAACCTTTTCGAGCATTCGATACGTATTGGAAGAAATACGTGCAAAATTAGCTAATCCTGAAAGGTTTTTTGCAATAGTTTATCCGGACAGACCCAACCATTCGCTACGTAATAAGGGGCTAAAACTGTTTTTCGAAAATAATCTTGGGCGATTCCTGAGCACCCAAATTTCGTTTGAAACGCATCAGACTGGGTTTAGGGCAATGATTACTATCGAGCGAAACGCCCAGATCAAGTAAGCGAATTTCCTGTTGCTGACAGTACGTGTATAGACCATCGGTAAGCATCACCATGGGGCTAAATGTGCTGTAGTTGGGGTGTGAGGCTGGCATGAAATTATACAGAATGTCGTGTCGTACGCGAACAGCAACGGTTAATGCTGCCAACGTAGCGCCATCCGTAATTGTAAATACCAGAAAATGCTGCGGGAAATTTTGTAACAACTCTGTCAGACGTTCAGGACTTAAGGTGAGCCGATAACCTTGTTGTTGCCGGGTTTCTTTTAGAAAATCAACGATTTCCAGAATAGATGGATTTTCTATATACTGACATTTAAAATCAGCTTTTCGGCATTTATTGAGCCTTCTACGTTGTTCGGGTTCAATGATTTGCTCAAACGACGATTGGCTGACTGGTATAAAGAAATTAGGATTCGATTCAACGATGCGGAAGCCATGCCGCCGTAGTTTCAGATTCAGACGACGGGCCTGTCGTGGCGCGTAACAGTTTGGATAATTGACAACCCGCAACGTATTGATCGCTGTGGAACGTACCGACTCCGTGAGCGTGTCCAGAAAATCGTCCAGAACGGTATCAGGCAATGTTTCTGCAAACTCGATCGAGCCAAACGGTGCTGCACAAGGGCTAACGGCTTCATCGGCGCGGATAAAAAACGCACAACGGGCTTCGGCCTTATGGGTAGTCTGGTTCAGGGCTGTCAGCAAATGAAATTGCCCGTCCTGTTGCTGTTGCAGATGAGAAAGCTCGTTGAAGAAGAAACCCGATTGGCAAAACTGCGGTATATCGGCCAGTTGTGGTTTCTGCTGTAAAAGCATCGTATAAGTCACCATATAATCCCTATTTCATATGTAAAGACGGATTCATGTACTGGAAGTAGCGATCAATTAAGAAATACGAGGAATTAATTATCTTTATAACCGGATTATACCGCCAGCCCATAAATTCATGAAAACCCAATCTAACTGTTTACTAGTCAATGAATTGTATGGAGCATACTGCTACGGTATCTTATTCCTTGCAAAGTCTGTGCCGGAATATTTTTCGTCCTGAACAACTTTTTTTCTCCCGGCTTAAGCCGATCTATTTTGCTGTTTTTCTGACTATATGCTGTCTCGCTGATTTGTCGCCACTACGTGCCCAAACGATTTGCCCAACAATTACGAACACGGCCATGACTTCACTGACGATTTGCACCGGGCAGGTTGTCGACAGTCTGGAAGTAAATACAAGCATTGTCCTGCCTGATCGTGTTGAGTTTGTGCGTTTCGATACGATGTATACCAATCCGTATAAGGGTCACGGTGGGGTTCATTTGGGAGAATTCGTTCCCATAAATGGAAAAGCTACCCAATACAACATCAGTTTTCCGGCGCAGAGTGGCACCACCGATCGTGTGTACTACGTATATGCCTGCGTGAAGCCGATGCCATCTGATACCAACTGTGCTCCCTGGGCATTGATTACGGTTACGGTCAGGCCAAATTCGGTGGCAAACGTAGTGGTTAAAGAAGCAACGTGCTTTGGAACAGTATCGCAGGCTGACGGTGAACTATCACTGAGCGGCTATGCGCCAACCGATACGTATGAAGTATCGAGCAATGGTACGTTTACGGGGCTAGGACAGGCAATTCCGGCCAATGGTATTATTGTAAGTGGATTAAGTCGTACGGGTACTGCAGTCGTTTATAGCGTACGAATTTATAATGCACAAGGCTGCTACGTAGATCGCTATGCTACGGTATTGAATCGAAATTGCGATTGCCCACCTGCTAAATGCATACCCATAGCTATTCAGCGAGCCGAATAGCTACGTAACTTAGTGAAATATAAAAAGCCGTCAAAAATTAATTCCTGACGGCTTTTTACTTATAATCATCTTGGTAAGAAACTACTTTTTCTTACCAAGATGATTATAAACTAATTGCATAATCCCATCTTTCAGACCCAGATCAGGAACAATGATTCGATCTGCTCCGGCCCATTTCATCACCGAAATATAAATGTCGGCGGCTGGTACGATCACATCGGCCCGGTCGGCGTTCAGGCGAAGCTTATTGATACGATCTTCCTGACTGAATCCTGAAATGTAGTTGCGAATTCGTTCGATTTCATCGCGGGTGGTTTCAAGCTCTGAGATTTTAGACGCCAGATTGAATAATTTACTGATGTTGCCACCCGTGCCTACGGCAGTAATTTCCTGAGACGTGTCAATATTTTCTTCGACCCAGTCTTCAATTTTTCGCCAGGCACCTTTGTTTTCCTTTCCTTCGAGCAGACGTACCGAACCGATTTTGAACGATTTTGAATTGATTTTTTCTCGATTTCGGTAAAAATTCAATTCGGTACTGCCGCCACCTACGTCAATATGAAGGTATTGACGGTCATCTAAAGCCTGAACCACTACGTTATTAATTAATTCGGCTTCTTTTCGTCCGTCGATAATATGAATTTTGATGCCGGTTGATGCTTCAATACGTTTGGCTACTTCATGCCCATTTTCGGATTCACGCATGGCCGACGTAGCACAAGCCATATAATCTTCTACTTCATGCAGTTCCATCAGTAGTTTGTAGGCCTGCATGAGTTTAGTGGTACGTAGCTCACTTTCAGGAGTAAGTGCGCCGAAGTTAAACACATCGTGACCCAGCCGAAGCGGAAATCGTACATATTCGACTCGTTTAAAGCTAACCGAATTGTCGTTATGTAAGATTGTCGAGATTTGTAGCCGGGCTGCGTTTGATCCGATATCGATAGCTGCCAGTTTCACGCTATTAAAAATAAAATTATCGATTATAATAAAGCAAAGTTAGGCTTTTTAAGACTGTAGGCTTCATTACCCTAACATTATCATTAAGCCGCTAAGTAAGTCAAGCGAACGATAAATGTCTGTTTGCTAGAAATTCCGTTATTTTTGTGCCCGTTTAATACGTACCCTTCGTTCAATGACCATATTAGGCATTTCTGCTTTCTATCACGACTCAGCGGCTGCGCTGATTGAGGATGGAAAAATTATTGCAGCCGCTCAGGAAGAGCGATTTACTCGTAAAAAACACGACCCTGGTTTCCCCGCTCAAGCCATTAAATACTGTCTTCAGTATAGCGGTGCAGATCTTAATAAGTTAGATGCGATTGTCTTCTACGACAAGCCTCTGCTTAAATTTGAACGGCTTCTGGAAACCTATTATGCGTTTGCTCCGCAAGGCCTTCGATCTTTCCTGATGTCGATTCCCGTTTGGCTGAAAGAAAAATTATTTCTGAAGCGGCTCATTCGGGAAGAGCTGGAAAAAATAGGCTACAAAAAGGCCAGCAAAGTGAAATTGTTGTTTCCCGAACACCATCTTTCGCACGGAGCCAGTGCGTTTTATCCATCTCCTTTCGAACGGGCGGCTATTCTGACGATTGATGGCGTTGGCGAATGGGCTACCGCGTCGATTTGCCTCGGTGAAGGTAAAAATATCTCTATCCTGAAAGAACTGCGTTTTCCGCACTCACTTGGGTTGCTTTATTCTGCCTTTACGTATTTCCTTGGTTTCCGGGTTAACTCAGGTGAATATAAACTGATGGGATTAGCGCCCTATGGTGATCCAACATCGCCCGATGTGAAGCGCTATATGGAATTAATCAAAGAAAAACTGGCTGATCTTCGTCCAGATGGTTCTGTCTGGCTGAATCAGGAATATTTTGATTATGCTACCGGCCTTAAAATGGTAAACGAAACCAAATGGGCTGAGTTATTTGGTTTCCCGAAACGTCAGCCGGAAGATGAATTGCAAGCTCATCATTGCAATCTTGGTCTGGCAATTCAATACCTGACCGAAGAGGTTGTGCTGAACATGGCACGCGAAGCCAAACGTCTGACCAATGCCGATAATCTGGTACTGGCGGGTGGTGTGGCCTTGAACTGTGTATCGAACGGAAAACTTCAGGCAGCTAACCTGTTCAAAGATATTTTCATTCAACCAGCGGCTGGTGATGCGGGTGGAGCACTGGGTGCTGCGCTGGCAGCGTATCATATTTATTTCGGAAAAGAGCGGGAAGTGACGAAGGAGCGCGATGCTATGCGGGGTTCCTATCTGGGGCCAACCTTCTCCGATCTTGATGTTGAGTTGATGGCGCTCAAGTATAAAGGTGTAGCCACACATTACGACAACTTTGAGGAATTGGCTAAGGAATCAGCCCGTTTATTAGCCGAAGGTAACGTAGTAGGTTGGGTTCAGGGACGGATGGAATTTGGTCCGCGTGCTCTAGGTGGACGTAGCATTCTGGGCGACCCTCGGAATGCAGAAATGCAGAAAAAGCTCAATCTAAAAATCAAATATCGGGAGTCGTTCCGCCCATTTGCTCCTTCGGTATTGGCCGAAGATTGCGCCGAGTACTTCGATTACAATGGTATTTCTCCGTATATGTTGCTGGTGCATCCGGTTGCCCAAAGTCGTCGTACGCCCGTACCTGCCGATTATGCGAGTTTTCCATTACGTGAGAAACTGTATTACCAGCGATCTGATTTGCCGTCAATTACGCACATCGATTATTCCGCTCGTATTCAGACAGTTCACAAAGACACCAATCCTCGTTACTACGATCTGATTAGTGCCTTTAAAGACCTCACGGGCTATGGCGTAATCGTAAATACCAGTTTCAACGTACGGGGTGAACCGATTGTGTCGACGCCCGATGATGCTTACCGTTGCTTCATGCGTACGGAAATGGATTATCTGGTTGTTGGAAACTTCCTCTTCGACAAGCATAAGCAGCCCGAATGGCAGGATACCGACAACTGGAAAGAAGAATTTGTGTTAGACTAATCGTTGTTAAGTCAACGAATCAATTTTAATGGGTTCAAAACTTGTTTCTAGTGCGGTCCGATTAGTACTGCTGGGCTTTCTGGCCTTTATTCTGTTCTATGGCGACCATTTTGGGGTTACGTTCGACTTCCCACACAAAGGGTTGTTCGATAACATTTATGTTCGGCTGGCAAAAGCAGCGATGCTTCTGTTGCTATTAGTAGAAACGCTACGTGTATTTTACTATGGCATCATTAAAAATACCAGATTGCCTAAACTGGTCAGTAATGTTGCTACGTTACTGATTCCTCTGATTGTGTTGCTGGTTTTCATTGAAATCGGCTTCATGTTTGTGTCGCAAAGTCAGGAAGGCGGTATTACACTCGCTTCTAAAATCTGGTTCGAGCGTTATTGGCCGCCAATGACTGGCGACTATCGGGACGACGTGAAAACAGATACGGTTGGTAAGAAAAAAGTGCTCATTGTTGGGGATTCGTTCACGGCAGGGCACGGCCTGAAACGGGCAGAAGAACGTTACGGCAACGTAGTGGCCGAGAAGTTGGGAACAAAGCAATACGTTACGTACAATCTGGGTATATCTGGCTCTGATACGCGCGACGAATTTGCGAGACTAACCAAGTTTGGGGTGAAACCTGACGTACTGGTTTTACAGTATTTTCCGAATGATATCGAAAAGGTGGCGCGTGATCATGGTTTGGTTCCTGATGCTTTCCGGCCTTATTCCGATGTACCACGGGCGTTTCAATCGTTGTTTATTAAGTCGTATCTGTTGAACTACTTATACTGGCAGTTTCCACATGGTAATTTCTCGCCTTTCGATGTGTATGCGCGTAAAGCGTATGGTACACCAGCCATTATAAATGACCATTTGAGCGACCTTAATCAATTTATAACTTACGCAAAACAGAATAATGCTCAACTTTATGTGGTTTTATTTCCATTTTCACATAATTTAGAGAAGACAAAAGAGTACGTTAAGCCTGTAGTTGACTTTTTTAAACAAAATAACGTCCCT
Source organism: Spirosoma daeguense (assembly GCF_054776875.1). NCBI lineage: Bacteria > Pseudomonadati > Bacteroidota > Cytophagia > Cytophagales > Cytophagaceae > Spirosoma > Spirosoma daeguense. Next base: position 400,927 of record NZ_BAAHBF010000004.1, on the reverse strand, counting down.
GTGTTAGAAGTAGGAAATCTGGTTGGAAACATCGAACCAAACGACCGTGTGGTTGGCCGGAACGATGGGCATGCTAGCGCGATAGTTAATCAGCGCGTTGGTGAGGCTCTTTTCCAACTGATGGAAACAAATACGGGTCTTCCACACGAACAACCAGTACCAAATAAATAAACACACACACATATATTGTCATGGAATTCTTACAGGATATCTTCAAATTTCTGCAACAACGCAAAAAATGGTGGTTAGCACCAATGATTATTTTACTGTTACTTATTGGTGTTTTGATTGTTATTGGTGGCGGTTCAGCCGTTGCGCCTTTCATTTATACGTTATTCTAGAGGATGGATGTAACTGAAAAAGTAAAAGCCCAGTTGGTTATCGTAACGGGCTTGGTCGTTTTGTATTTCATATTCAAATCGCCTTGGTGGCTTTATGCTGCCGGAGCCGTTGGTGTGCTGAGTTTAGCAATTCCGGCCGTTGGCGATTTGATTGTTAAAGCCTGGTTTAAGCTGGCCGAAATTCTCGGAAACATCAACGGTAAAATAATTCTATCGGTGATGTTCTACGTGTTTTTGTTTCCGATAGCGTTACTGTATCGCATGTCGAGCAAGAATCCACTGGCTATCAAACGTACACAGGATGCCTCGTTCTATAATGACCGAAATCATCTGTATACCAAAGAAGACTTGGAACAAAGCTGGTAGTACATTACCAATTTGACTTTATGAAGGGCACATCACTTGTTGACGTGCCCTTTTTTTATTTATTTTTGCAAAAGCTTATCCCGAAAGACGGAGGGAATGGACCCAATGATGTCTTGGCAACCGTTTAATAAGAACGTAGCAAGAAGCTAATAACCAGCTAACTACCCCAACGCTACGTAGCAACTTGTTGAAAATTGGTGCCAATTTCCTCCCGGCAAACATCGCCGGGACAGATAAGTTGAACACTCGCTATCTGTCTTTTGCTGCTAAGCTTCGGTCTAATTTGGACTTTTTTAAGGATATTGATTGTTAGACGTACTAACAATCGTACGACGTAATTGCCATTGAAAACTATACACGAACTTCTTAGCGAACGTATCCTCGTCCTTGATGGGGCGATGGGTTCCATGATTCAACGGTATGATCTGACTGAAGCCGATTATCGAGGGGAGCGCTTCCGTGATTGGTCACATGACCTGAAAGGAAACAATGATTTGCTTTCCATCACGAAACCGGAAGTAATTCAGGAAATTCACCGCCAGTATCTGGAAGCCGGTTCGGATATTATTGAGACAAATACCTTCAGTGGCACAACCATTGCCATGGCCGATTACCGAATGGAGGAACTTGCTTATGAACTTAACTTCGAATCGGCCCGCATTGCCAAAGAAATTACGAATGAGTTTACCCGCGCAAATCCTGATAAACCACGGTTTGTAGCTGGAGCAATGGGCCCTACCAACCGTACAGCTTCGCTTTCGCCAGATGTTAATAACCCGGCTTATCGGGCTGTTACGTTCGATGAACTCGTTGATGCGTATTATGAGCAAGTGAGTGGTTTAGTTGACGGTGGAGCTGATTTACTGCTGGTAGAAACTATTTTCGATACGCTCAATGCCAAAGCGGCTATGTTCGCTATCGATAAGTATTTCAATCTCAACCCACAACTGACGCCATTGCCCGTTATGATTTCGGGCACAATCACTGATGCGAGTGGTAGAACCCTGTCTGGACAAACAACGGAAGCTTTTCTATACTCTGTTTCGCACCTGCCTCTGTTAAGCGTAGGGCTTAACTGCGCCCTGGGAGCCGAACCAATGCGGCCTTATATTCAGACACTTGCCAAAGAAGCGCCATTCTTTACGTCAGCTTATCCAAATGCGGGTTTGCCTAATGAATTTGGTGAATATGATGAAACGCCAGAGATGATGGCGGCTCAGATTGAAGGATTTATCCGGGATGGCTTTGTAAATATAGTTGGCGGTTGTTGCGGATCGACTCCTGATCACATTCAGGCTATTGCTCAAGTGGCGGCTAGATACGCACCCCGGCAATTACCTCCGGCCGAGCCATACCAGAAACTCAGCGGACTTGAACCCCTGAAAGTTACAGAACAGACTAATTTTCTGAACGTTGGTGAACGGACGAACGTAACGGGTTCGAAAAAGTTTGCCCGGCTTATTAAGGAAGGAAATTACGACGAAGCATTGAGCATTGCCAGAGGGCAGGTAGAAGGCGGAGCACAAGTAATCGATGTTAACATGGACGAAGGGATGCTCGATTCGGTCGAAGCAATGACTACGTTCCTGAATCTGATTGCCTCTGAACCCGATATTGCCCGTGTTCCTATCATGGTCGACTCGTCGAAGTGGGAAGTTATTGAAGCAGGACTGAAATGCGTGCAGGGTAAGGCTATTGTCAACTCAATCTCACTGAAAGAGGGCGAAGAAGCATTTATCGAGCGGGCAAACTTAGTTAGACGATATGGTGCTGCCGCTGTTGTAATGGCATTTGATGAAACCGGCCAGGCAGATTCCTACGAGCGACGTATCGAAATTTGTGAACGAGCGTACCGGATTCTGGTCGATAAAGTAGGTTTTGCGCCACAAGACATCATTTTCGATCCGAATATTCTGACTGTAGCCACTGGTATTGAAGAGCATAATAATTACGCTGTCGACTTTATCAATGCTACGCGCTGGATTAAAGAAAATCTACCATTAGCGAAAGTAAGCGGGGGCGTTTCCAACATTTCGTTCAGTTTCCGTGGGAACGACGTAGTACGTGAAGCGATGCACTCTGCATTCCTGTATCACGCCATTCGTGCCGGTATGGACATGGGTATTGTGAATGCGGGACAGTTAGAAGTGTACGACAACATACCGAAAGAATTACTGGAGCGTTGCGAAGACGTACTGCTAAATCGTCGGCCTGATAGCACTGAACGCTTGGTTGATTTCGCTGAAACAGTAAAAGCCAAAGGCAAAGCCGTTGTTCAGGACGAAAGCTGGCGTAATGAACCTGTTCGTGAACGACTAAAACATGCGCTTGTAAAAGGTATCACCGATTATATCGATCAGGACGTAGAGGAAATCCGTACGCAGGTCGAACGGCCACTGCACGTTATTGAGGGCCCTCTTATGGATGGCATGAACGTAGTAGGCGACCTGTTTGGCGAGGGTAAAATGTTTTTGCCACAGGTGGTAAAATCAGCGCGGGTAATGAAAAAAGCCGTAGCCTATCTTACCCCGTTTATTGAGGCAGAAAAATCGGGAACAGGTTCTTCTTCTGCCGGGAAAATACTGCTGGCTACCGTTAAAGGTGATGTTCACGATATCGGGAAAAATATTGTAGGTGTTGTACTTGGTTGTAATAACTACGAGATCATTGATCTGGGAGTTATGGTGCCAACGCAGAAAATTCTGGACGCTGCCCGCGAACATAACGTAGACATAATCGGTCTGAGTGGCCTGATTACTCCCTCACTCGACGAAATGGTTGGCGTAGCGAAGGAGATGCAACGTCAGGGATTTACAACACCTTTGTTAATAGGTGGAGCTACTACGTCGCGGATGCACACAGCGGTGAAGATTGATCCGCACTATGAAGGGCCGGTTGTTCACGTATTGGATGCGAGCCGAAGTGTACCTGTTGCCGGACGTTTAACTAGCGAGGAACAGGCAACGAGAGACACTATTTTTACCAATATCAAAGCTGAGTATAGCAAACTTCGTGATGACCACGCACGTCGTCGGCAGGAAAAAGCGAGTTTGACTATTGATAAGGCTCGTGAAAATCGTGCACCAATAAACTGGCAGGAGTTTGTGCCAACGAAACCAACTTTCCTCGGAAACCGATACTTTGAAGATTACGATATTGCCGAGTTGGCAAGCTATATTGACTGGACTCCTTTTTTCCAGACCTGGCAGTTGCACGGGAAATACCCCGCCATTTTCAACGATGCTACGGTAGGTAAAGAAGCCCAACAATTATTCGATGATGCAAACAAACTCTTGCAGGAAATCATCGATGGTAAGCTATTAAAAGCCAAAGCTGTGGTTGGTTTCTTTCCCGCTAACTCAGCCGACGACGATGTATTGCTACACGATTTTGAAGAACAGGTTCGGGACATTCCCTGCGAACGTCACGGCTCGCATCGGCATATCGAATACAAAATCAGTCGCGCCCAGTCGCAGTCGTCGGTTAGTGCAGTGGGCGAGTTAATTTACGACACCAAATCGGTCTTGCATTTTCTCCGTCAACAAAATCAGAAAGCACCGGGATTACCGAATTTCTGCCTTTCAGATTTCATCGCTCCACTTGAAAGTGGTCGTGAAGATTATATCGGTGGGTTTGCAGTAACGGCGGGTATCGGTATTGAAGCATTGCTGGAAAAATATGAGCGCGACCACGACGATTATAACAGCATCATGGTAAAAGCCATAGCCGACCGTTTGGCCGAAGCTTTTGCCGAACGGATGCACGAGCGGGTACGTACTGAATTCTGGCCATACGTAACGAGTGAAACGTTTACGAACGAACAGCTTATTAAGGAAGAATATCAAGGTATTCGTCCGGCCCCAGGTTATCCGGCTTGTCCCGACCATACTGAAAAAGGTACGTTGTTTAATCTGCTTGATGCAAACAAAATCGGCATCGAACTTACCGAGAGTTACGCTATGTATCCAGCTTCGTCAGTAAGTGGATTTTACTTCTCACATCCTGAGTCGAAGTATTTTGCCGTTGGCAAAATCAACAAAGATCAGGTATATGATTATGCCCAGCGAAAAGATATGCCGGTTGAAGAGATCGAGCGTTGGCTGTCGCCTGTGTTGAGTTATGACGCGTAAGTGAAAAAATAGTTTATAAAGTAAAACACCCCGCAGAAGCTTCTGCGGGGTGTTTTACTTTATGGAGAGGTGGTGATTAGTTTATGGCATTAGTACCGTATCAATCACGTGAATAACGCCGTTCGACTGAAACACATCGGGAATCGTAACGGTTGACATACCTCCCTTGGCATCAGTCAATTCGATTTTTTTGCCTTTCTGCATGGCTGTTAACGTACCACCTGCTACAGTTGTCAACGTAGCTTTGCCGCCACCATCTTTAATAGCTTTCATCAGGTCTTCTGCACTCATCCGACCAGATACTACGTGATACGTTAGTATACCGGTTAGCGTTTGTTTGTTTTCGGGCTTAACCAGCGTTTCAACAGTACCTTTAGGCAGTTTTTCAAAAGCTTTGTTAGTCGGAGCAAACACCGTGAAAGGGCCGGGGCCAGAAAGTGTTTCAACAAGACCAGCCGCTTTAACAGCTGCTACCAACGTAGTGTGATCTTTCGAATTAACCGCGTTCTCAACAATATTTTTTGATGGATACATTGGCGCACCGCCAACCATCACGGTTTTTTCCTGAGCAAATGAAACCTGACCGATAGCTAATAAGCTGAGTAATGCAAATGTGAATTTGAGCGTCTTCATTGTCGTTGTTTTTGACGTTGTTTGAATGTGTATTGTATGCTTTACTTTGTGTCGATCAACGTGAAGACTTACGCGGTAACGGTGACTTTTGGATTTAAATTAGTTTAAACTATTTTTTAAATATCTGATAGTTAGGCTTTTATAGTGTATCTAGTTATGTAACGGCCCCGTTTAGAAAGGGTGCCTTGTATTGGTGAGCATAAAAAAAGTCCCTTCTTATCCAGAAGGGACTTTAATACGTAACGGCTACTAGGTTTCCTTATTTCTTAGGTGCAGTAGTAGTAGCTGGCTTCGTCGTGGCTGGAGCACTACCACCTGTTGTAGCAGGTTTTGCAGCAGCGGCAGCAGCAGCTTTAGCCGGATCAATACCTAATTTCTTCAACACCAATTCAGTGATGTTATTTTCTTCTGGAGCTACCAACAAAATGGGGATGGTATTCGCGCCAGCGTCAAGGTTGAAAACATACTGATAACCAGCTTCTTTGGCAACGGCATCAATAGCTTTCTGAATTTTCTGAACAACTGGATTCACCAACTGCTGATATTTAGCTTGCAACGATTGCTCAGCCGTACGACCGAACTCCTGAATGCGACCATTTAATCCTTGCAATTCGGTTTCACGATCTTTACGAATGACATCCGACATCTGAGCGGCACCTTTTTCGTAGGCTTCGTATTTATCCTGAAGTTCTTTTTGCATCCGCTTCAGTTCGTTTTCTGATTGCGTCCGCTGAATAGTCAATTGATTCTGAATATCTTTTGCTTCAGGCGTCTGGGCCAATACGTAGTCAATGTTCGTATAGCCTAACTTCAGAGGGCCTGCTGTGGTCGTAGTTGGTGTTGCAGCGGGCGCTTGTGCCTGTGCGTTTAAACCACCCATCAGCAGGGCTGCTGCAAACGCTATGACAAGATTTTTCTTCATTTCAAATTAGTTGTTTGTATTACTTCGGTTTTGTGGTTGATTTGTTTGTTGGATTGGTATTGGTTGCTGTTGGTTTAGTATCTAGCCCAAGTTCTTCCATCACATAGTCTGAATAATCGTGCCTTGGATTGGTATAAAGCATCACAAAATCAGAGGCTTTATCGAAAATGAAATCCAGTTTTTTCTGAGCACATATTTTCTCGAGAGCCCGATTGATTAATTCTAGTGGAGCTTTCATCAATTCCTTCTTTTTGTCATAAAGAAGTCCTTGATAGCCAAATACTTTGTTGTTATACTCCCGGGCTTCCCGCTCTTTATCACTAATGATGCGTTGCCGGTCGCGTTTCATATCTTCGGTTAGCAGAATTTCTTCTGCCTGATAAGCCTTTTGCAGTTTCTCAATTTCGACATATTTATCCTGAATGTCTTTCGACCACTTGTCGGCAAATTTGTCAATTTCCGTCAGGGCTTTCTGATATTCGGGCATCTTGCCTAAGATGTACTCGCTATCAATATAACCGAACTTTTGTGCCTGAGCCTTTGACCCGAGCCAAACAGAACACAAAAGTACAAAAAACAAGGCTCTTTTCATGACTGACCGTTTAAATTTTACGGGAAGTAATTGATTTTCAGGAATCCTAATCAACCCTAGAGTATGTATAGATTTCCTTCTTACAAAACGTTTGCCAGTCTGAAATCTTATCTGAATTGTTGACCAATTGTGAAGTGGAACTGGCCCGCTGCCTGCTCTTTCACACCCGGGATTTTGTCGAATCCATACCCATAGTCGATACCAATTAGACCAAACGCTGGCATGAAAATACGGGCACCAAAACCAACAGACCGCTTCAGATCGAACGGGTTATATTGTTTATAACTTCCCCAGTTATTACCCGCTTCCAGAAAGCCCAGTACGAAAATGGTAGCCGATGGATTCAGAGAAACAGGATAACGTAGTTCTGCCACAAATTTGTTGTAAACAACCCCTCCCTGACTACGTGCCTGCGCATCTACAGCTCGGTTATAATCTGCCGTATAAACACTACGGTCGTCATAACCACGAAGACCGATAATGTCCTGAGCTAGTGCAAATTGTCCTTGACCTGCTAAACCTGATCCACCCAATACAAACCGTTCGAAAGGACCGATTTCAGTTCGGCTGTTATAGCTGCCGAGGAAGCCTAAGTGAGCACGCGTATTAAGCACCAGTTTGCCAAATACCGTCTGGAACCAGCTCGCATCGAACATCCATTTGTGGTATTCTACAAACTTATATTTATTCTCAGGCGTAGTGGCTTCAGTCGTTGTTTTAAACGCCGAATAAGGTGGCGTAAACGATCCGCTTAACGTAAACGATGAACCGTTACGTGGGAATTGTGGATTGTCGATACTGTTACGAGACAGCGTAGTGTTGAACGTAATGTTGTTCGAAATACCGTTCCGATAACCAATGTAGAACAAGTCAAGATTGTTCAGGTCATAACGCTGATAAGACAGCGAATGACTGAGCGAGAAGTAATCATCGGGTACTTTCAACTGACGACCTAAACCAATTGTTATGGCTGTATTGGTATACGAACCTGTTGGTGTACGACCTTTCAGACTTTGGTAGATACTATACGGATTCAGCGGATCATAGAACGTACGATAAACCGTATGGCTGGCACTTACCGATAGTGCATTGGGCTTACGACCACCTAGCCAAGGTTCGGTGAACGACAGCGAATAAACCTGATACTGAGAACCGTTGGCCTGGAAACGTAACTGTACGCGTTGCCCATCACCGGCTGGTAATGGCCGCCATGCGCCGAAGTTCGGAATGTTACGTGCCGAGAAGTTATTGAACGTAAGACCTAACGTACCAACGAAGCCTACGTAACCGCCCCAACCGCCTGATAGCTCAATCTGATCAGATGGTTTTTCTTCAACACTATACTCAATATCTACCGTACCGTCGTTTTGCGGAACAGGGTTGATACCGATTTTTTCGGGGTCAAAATAACCAAGCGTTGCTAATTCACGCTGTGTCCGGATCAGGTTCGTTTTTGAGAACTTCTGGCCGGGAAGCGTCCGAATTGTACGCATCACTACGTGGTCGCTGGTTTTTGAGTTGCCATTGAGGATCACGCGGTTAATGGTAGCTTGTTTTCCTTCGAAAACACGAATTTCCAGATCAATAGAATCGCCATCAATCGACTTTTCAATTGGCTGAGCGTTGTAATACAGATAGCCGTCGTCCATATAAAGCGAACTTAAATCCTGACCGGGATTACCATTCAGCTTCTTCTCTAAATCTTCGGGGTTATACACATCGCCTTTGGCAACGCCAAGTACTTCGCGCAGACGGTCGGCTGTATAAAGATAATTGCCGGAGAACGTTACGTTGCGGTAATAATATTTACTGCCTTCGTTCAGCTTCATGTTGATGCTGATCGTGTTACCTCCATTATTTATAACTGTATCTTCTTCTATGGTAGCATCCCGATAGCCCAGCTTGTTATAATACTCTATCAGTTTCTGCTTATCTTCTTCATACTTTTTAGGAATGAATTTCGAGGGTGTAAATAACCGACCGAAACGCATTTCTTTCGTACCTTTCATTTTCATCCGAACGGCCGACTCTTCAACCTCGTCGATGCCTTCGAAATTAATTTTGGCAATTTTGACTTTCTGCCCTTTATCGACCAACACACGCATTGTTGCGTTATTCCGGGCACTATCCGGAATCGTGGTTATCTTAACTTTAGTATTCAGATAGCCCTTATCGACGAAGAATTTCCGAACAGCCATCTGAGTATTTTTGGTGATGGTGTTCGTTACAATTTTACCAAGATTCAGTTTTACCTTATCTTTCAACTGATCTTGTTCACCTTTTTTGACGCCCATGAAATTAACCCGATAGAGTCGGGGGCGTTCCTGAACGCGGAACATCAGAGAAACTTTACCGTCACTGGCATCAGTGGCAAACATTTCGACGTTATCAAGAAGTCCTGATTCCATGAGTTTCCGTACTGCTGAACCAACGCCTTCTCCGGGAATCCGAATTTTATCGCCTACTTTCAGACCTGCCAGCGAAACCAGTGAGTTCGGGTCAAGGTAACGGGTTCCCGTTACGGTCAGGCCCGTAATTTCGTATTCTTTAGGGTTGGCGTAATTCAGCAGATCGTCACTGCTAAGCTGAGTTTCGGTGGTCGGTCGGGCAACGCCAACGCGTACTTGCGCCTGAACCTGAGCGGGTAACCAACTGCCCAGTAATAATAAGGCACTGAGTATGATTTTTATACGGTGTTCCAAGTTGTGGTACGTGTTATATTATTGATTGTCAAGACCCAATTAAAGACAGGAAGGTTGTTTGCTTCACGATTTATTTCCTACTTTAACGGCTTGCTCCCTTACTTCACTAATTGTTCGCTGGTTTTGCCAAACCGACGTTCCCGTTGCTGGTAATTGAGAATGGCTTCGTGTAAATGTTTTTTCCGGAAATCGGGCCACAGTACTTCGGGCATGTACAGCTCGGAATAGGCCAGTTGCCAGAGCATAAAGTTGCTGATACGCATCTCACCGCTAGTCCGAATCATCAGCTCGGGGTCGGGTATACCTTTGGTTGTCAGATGCTCCGCAAAAAGGCTTTCGTTGATTTGATCGGGAGTGATTTGTCCTGACTGCGCAGCCGCAACCAATTGGCGAGTTGCTTCCAGAATTTCCCAACGACCACTATAACTAAGCGCCAGAACCAGCGTTAGCCCCGTGTTTTGGGCTGTTTCGCGAATAGCTTCTGCTAGTTCACGCTGACAATCACCAGGTAAGGTTTGTGTGTTTCCAATTGTGGCTAACCGTACATTATTGTCCATCAATGTTTTGATTTCGCCCCGAATGGTATGCACCAGCAAGGTCATCAGGGCATCTACTTCAAACTTCGGACGGTTCCAGTTTTCGGTGGAAAAGGCATAGAGCGTCAGGAATTTTACACCTAATTCTGCACAGCCTTCTGTTACTTCACGTACCGCTTTAATCGCGTTGTGATGGCCAAATACCCGGGCGGCTCCCTGCTTTTTGGCCCAGCGTCCGTTTCCATCCATGATAACGGCTATATGCTGAGGCAGATTGCTCGGGTCAATGTGTTCCTTCATCCCAGTAGGGGAGTTTTAACGTAATTTAAGAATCAAGACTACAAATCTACCTAATTCCTATGAATACCTGTGTATTCTATTTAACGCTACGTTAAAGATAGGTTGTTAATCTGAGTTCGACTTTTTTGATTGCCTTTCTTTGCTCCTACTTTTTTGGTAGGGTCTGAAAACTAACGACAACGACCTTTCTGTTTGGCGTAACCGTTCTAACTAATGAACTATGCGTATCTTTGTATACAGATACCACGGCCCGACCTCATACGTTTCACTGTTATAAACATCACCTTTTATTAAATACTGGGTATGACTACTTCTTTTCCAATGTTTCTGAAGCAATTTGTTGGATTTCTGTTGCTGATGATGGTAGGGGTAAGCTGTAAAAAGGCCGACGATGCCGTAGCGGCACCAAAAACGATTACCGACTATATTCAGGAAAATAGTCAGTTCAGTCTAATTCGGGCGGCTATTGCTCACGCAGGCCTTGCCGATGCACTCAAAGCAACTAACCTAACTTTGTTTGCCCCAAATGACGCTGCTGTGCAGGCATCAGGTATTGCTAGTGAAGCAGTTATCAAAGCATTACCCAAAGAGCAGGTGAAGGCATTAGTACTGTATCACGTATTGTATTCACCTGTTTCAACATCTGCCATTCCGTCGGGCCTTAATTCTGTTGAAACGGCTAACAAGGGCGTAGCGTTTCTCAACAAAAACAATAACGGTACCATCTACATCAATCAGGCGCAAATAACACAAGCCGATATTTCGGTGGCAAACGGTACGGTGCATGTGATTGATAAAGTACTGAACCCTTCGGCGGGTAGTCTGCTGGCAACTATCCAGGGAAATTCAAGTCTGACCTTGCTTACAGCAGCTTTGAAACGGATCAGTACAAGTAACACGACTGTTGCCGGTATTATAAACAATACCTCAACAAGCAGTGCTGTAACGATACTGGCACCAAACGATGCGGCTTTTCAGGCAGCCGGCTATCGGGACGTAGCAGCGATCAACTCAGCAAATCTGCAAACATTAACCAATACGTTATTATATCATGTATTGTCTGGTGTATTGTTTTCAAATCAGTTCCAGTCGACAAGTTATAATACCATGCTGAGCGGAAACAAGGTAACCGCTACCGTTACGTCGAATCAGATTGCGCTGAGAGGGAATAAAAATACAGGTTTTGCTGTTGTCAGAAGTTCGGATTTAGTAACGGCCAATGGGGTCATTCATGTTATTGATCAGGTTTTGCTACCGTAAAATTTATGACTGATTCCAACGCTTTGCCACGAAGGAGTGTCTATTAGCGTAGTATTTAGTAGTTCATTAATTTATTTTCATGCATAAACTCCATATTGCTATAACCGTCCTCATTGCACTGCTGCTCGGTGGACTGGTTTCCTGCCAACAAAGTGTTGATCCAGGTCTGGATACCTCTGCGATATTTGCCGCAAATCAGGTAGATATTGAAAACTATAGAGTTAGTAAAGGATTGTCGGGTACATTGACAAGCTCAGGAATGTACTACGTTACCTCAAAGCCCAGTACGTCAACGGTAACGCCTACAGATGGGCAGGAAGTAGATTTCAATTACCGGATGTACGTATTGACACGGAGCACGAGCAATACGGCGGTGGTGACCGAAAAACTGATCGATACCACCAAATTTAATACGCCTGCCTATTTCGCACTTTTTCCGAATGCGTTGCTGCCCGGTTTTGAAGAGGGTATCAGACGAATGAAGGAAGGAGAACAGGCCGTTCTGCTGATTCCATCTATTCTGGCTTATGGTAGCGCAGCCACTGGTGATATTCCTGCCAACTCATCTATTCGGGTCGACATAAAACTGAATCGTGTGCGGACGGAAAATCAGCAGATTGATGATTATATTGCTGCCAATAAGCTAACGGTCACCGAATTAACTACCAATGGCGTTCGAATTATCAAGACAGTAACGAACGCAACGGGAGAAACTCCAACGGCTGGTAAGACATTAACAATCAAGTTTGCCGGTAAGCTATTGCGCGCTACCACTGGATTTGCCGGAGGAACAGGTACCGATACCAAAACGGTAGGTGTAAATAAATATGTACCTGGTTTTGAAGAGGGCTTATCGAAGCTAAAAGTTGGTGAAAAAGCAACCGTTATATTTCCCTCGACACTTGGTTATGGAGCTAATGGCGCTGCTCAGAATGGTACGTATGTCATTCCGCCATATTCGCCTATTGCATTTGATTTAGAAGTAGTTTCTGCTCAATAAGACATTATTTTAGGCTGAGTACTATAGCGATCTGCATTTATATGTAGATCGCTTTTTTTATACTTCACATAGTAGTTGAAGCACTTTACCAGATAATGAATCGGGATAAAAGTCAGATCATAAACAAATTTGATTTTTTCCTCCGTAATGTCTGTTTCAACTCCAGGATAGTTAACGTAGAAGGTGATGGTATGCTTAGTGCCATTGTAGTGAATGGATAAGCCACTACGCCCAAAACGGTCGATTTTTCGAACGTAAACCAGTTTGTATATTCTCGTAATACGTCTCAATTCGGTATGAACGGACGTTTTTTGTTTGCTCGTCTGAATATTACGTTTTGAAAAATAACGTAGTAAAAGCTCATTTGGGAGCCATACGGATAGCTCCATCCAGCCGGATAACTTCACCATTCAGCATCGGATTTTCTATAATACTTTTCGCTAATTGCGCATATTCCGATGGGCGGCCAAGACGGGAAGGAAATGGTACCTGTTGGCCCAGCGATAAACGGGCTTCTTCGGGTAAGCCAGCTAGTAAAGGAGTTTCAAAAAGCCCCGGTGCTATAGTCATTACGCGAATACCTGAGCGGGAAAGATCCCGGGCGATGGGTAAGGTCATACCGACGATGCCACCTTTTGAAGCTGAATAAGCAGCCTGACCAATTTGGCCATCGTAAGCCGCTACTGATGCTGTGTTGATGATTATTCCCCGTTCTCCTTCTTCATTAGGTTCGTTACGTTCCATTGCCAGCGCGGCCAGCCGAATTACGTTAAACGTACCGATCAGGTTAATAGCAACCACTTTCTGGAAAACGGCTAATGAATGGGCACCATAAACGCCATCAACTTTGCCAACCGTTTTGCGAGCTTCAGCAACTCCTGCACAGTTGACGTTGATATGCAAACTACCGAATGTTTCAACAGCTACGTTAATAGCCTCCTGTACGTTGATTTCATCTGTTACGTTCGTGTGGTGAAAACGTACCGTGCTGCCTAATTCTTCGGCCAGCGCATTGCCGCGCTCAGCGTTTAAATCCAGAATCACTACGTTAGCACCGTTAGTTGCCAGAAGTCGGGTTGTTGCTTCGCCCAGCCCGGAAGCTCCTCCGGTAACAATGGCCGTTGCATTTTTTAGTTGCATAGGAAGTTGTTTGTTGTTGAGGTTTCTACGTTCTGGTTAGCCGTTAATATTAACCTGAAAGCTTGAGAAAAACTAAAACGATTAGTTAGCCATTTGCTCGTTCTGAGCGGAATCGGCTACTGACGTTTCAGTACATGATTTACATAATCAAGTTATAAAATCGCCTTAAGTTCGTTCCAATGCCGAATATCGTACGTAGCGTTATCGTCGAAATGCTGACCTTGTGGGTTATAAAAAACGGTATCTAATCCCACGCTTTTTGCCCCGAGAATATCAGCCTCGTAATTATCACCAATCATGATGCTTTCCGATGCGTTTGTTCCACTAATTTCCATAGCATATTGAAACACCATTGGGTCTGGCTTTTTAGCATTAGCTTTTTCGCTGGTAATTACGTGGGTAAAGTAATGTGCAATTTCGGAGCTGTCCATCTTAATAGCCTGAATTTCAGCAAAACCATTGGTAATGATATGCATTATGTAGCGATCTTTCAGATAATCCAGGATCTCACGGGCCGACTCCAGCAAGTGCGGTTTATACGGTAAAAGTTTTAGGTACTCAGCGTTCAAATCGGCCTTTAAGGTCGATTCGTCGATACCAAGTGCCTGAAATACTAGAGGAAAACGATGTTGTCTGATATAAGCGTGCTCAATGATATTTTTGTCGTAATCGGCCCACAACTTCTTATTTATGTTAATAAAATGCTGGCTAAATATATCTGCTGAGGCAATCCCCAGATCGGCCAGATGGAACGTATCGAATAGTTCGTTCAGACATTCGGCCGAGTTTCTATCGAAATCCCAAAGCGTGTGATCCAGATCAAAGAAAAGATGACGGTATTTCATAAATAGTGAGTTGTATGGTTGTATAGTTATAAGATTTAAACTCTATAATCTTATAACTATACAACCCTATAACTTTAAAACGGCAATTTTAATCGTTCTACAGGTTGGTCGTTAATAAGGTGGCTATCAACGATTTCGTTGACGTCGGACAGTTGTACGTTGCCGTAATACGTACCTTCTGGATAAACAACGAGTGTTGGGCCAAAAGCACAGGCGTCGAGGCAGCCTGTACGCTGGGCCCGCATTTCTTTCAGCAAACCTCGTTCAGCGAGAGCTGCTTTAAAAGCATCGACCAGTTCGTTACCATGCGCTTCACCACACGATTTTTTGGGTGCAGGCTTTGTGTTGTTACAGATAAAAACGTGCTTTTTGTATTTCATAGGATAGTATAAAAACCATAAAGATACGCAACGAACCTGAGCCCATTCTTTAGTTTATGGTTAAATATTGCTCTGATTGATTGAAGTGTATCG
The DNA here is from genome assembly GCF_054776875.1 of Spirosoma daeguense. Classification (NCBI taxonomy): domain Bacteria; kingdom Pseudomonadati; phylum Bacteroidota; class Cytophagia; order Cytophagales; family Cytophagaceae; genus Spirosoma; species Spirosoma daeguense. The sequence goes on along the minus strand of NZ_BAAHBF010000004.1, from coordinate 385,687 downwards.
ACTTAGGGAAATGGTTGCTAATTGTATATGAAAATGAATATCCGTGTGTAGTAGAAATGTGTGGAATATGTGTTTAACTCCCCACAAAAAGTGGCAAAAACACCACAGTAAAGAAGTATGTTGGCATTTCTATTTTTACTTTATATGTATGTAAATGACTGATTATTAGATATTTGTGTCTATGTTTGCTATTTTGGCACAATTTCAGATATATAGATAGCAGGCTTAGGCCTTTGGATTCAGGTGTTCGCTACATTGGTAGCTTCTACATATATCTTTATCTGTTCCTAAGGAACAAACATACTCAACGTCATGAAAAAGGAATTGCCCGGCATTGAGCCGGGCTTTTTGTGTTTTATAAGCTAAGGTTTACTAATTCATTTATTTTTTAGCTACTGCTTTTGCCGAGCTTGCTGGCTTCTTTTTAGGAGATTTTGTAGCTCCGGGCGTTTTCTGTGTCATCGTAACAGGGTCCCAATACACAACTTTCTGGTCGAAATAACTTTCGTTACAAGCTAGTACGGGTGCTGCAGCCCGGAAACCAAAAACAGGATCTTCGATAGTACCCTGACTGCCTTTGCGAACGTTATCAAAGAAGTCGGCAAAGTGTTTGGCATGGGCGTCGTCTTCTTTTGGAGCATCAAATTTTGTTTCCAGAACTGGCTCGGCTTTACGGGTATCGGGTGGATATTTAGCGTCGTACTGTTTCGTAAACTCCTGTTGCACAGGCTCGGTAAATGTAAAGAAACTGTCGTAGCCCCCATAGCCGGGTGCAATCGGAAGTCTCTTTTTAGTCATGATCAGGTTATTCTCCGAAAACTCAATTTGGCCTTCGTTGCCAATAATGCGCGTTACGTTGCTGATTTTACCGGCGTTGGCAAAGTTGACACGTAGCACCATCTGGAAGGCTTCGTGCTGGTCGGTTTTCGGATAATCCATGATGCACGACATCACATCGGGCACATCACGTCCATCTTTCCAGTAAGCCAGATTGCCTGACGAGAAAATACGGGTTGGCCCCAACGTATTCGTTACGTAGTGAACACCCGTAATGAGGTGAATGAACAAATCACCCGCTACGCCTGTGCCATAATCTTTATAATTCCGCCAGCGGAAAAATCGCGTTGCGTCGAACGGACGTTTGGGCGCATCGCCGAGGAAACGATCCCAGTCGAGGGTTTGGGTTGAGGCATCGGGTGGAATCGAATATTGCCATGCCCCGATAGCGTTGAACCGGTCGCTGTTGGATTCGATGTAATTGATCGCACCAATTTCGCCCGCCTGAACCAGCCGCCTAGCTTCCTGAAAGGCCGCGCTGCTGATACGTTGACTACCTACCTGCATCGTTTTTCCCGACTTTTTCCAGGCATCGATAACTGCTTTCCCTTCGTTGAGATGCTGTACCATTGGCTTTTCGCAGTAAACGTGCTTACCGGCTTTAAGGGCGGCAATGGTAATGTGGTCGTGCCAGTGGTCGGGCGTCACAACAAGTACGGCATCAACATCCGAACGGGTAAGGATTTCCCGGTGATCGCGGGTGGTAAACAGGTTTTTATCTTTTCCGTATTCTGATTTGGCGTGCTCCAGTCGACCGTTGTATAGATCGGCAACAGCAACCAGTTCTACATCAGGATTACGTAGTGCAGCCCGCGTATCGAAATTTCCCTGAATTCCCATTCCGATGGTGGCGATACGTATCTTATCGTTCGGACTAATCTTTTTCAGGTTCGGAATATAGGCAGGAGCGTGTACTAGTGGCCGGGCAATTCCCTGCGTAGCAACCAATGCTGCTGCTGCTGACAGGCTTTTTATGAACGTACGTCTATTCGATGGCATACCACAAACGTGTTTAAGAAATGAGCTGAAATAGGTTCAGAGAAAAAATCCTGCAAACCCTATCTGTAAAAGCGAATACTTGTTGGTATTTACCTAAGCTGCTCACGATTGAAACGAGACTACTTTTCTTCCAGATTTGCCGGCACGATTATCGGTACTACGTAGTTATCTGGATAGCGAAAATAGTACAAGGCTGACAACGCTTCAGGAACCAATTGGTAATGGAACGGAAGGAGTTTCTAAAAACGTTTTCGGTAGGAATACTTACCATGAATACGTTATCTGCTTTTAAGAAATATACGGATGACCTGAACGAGAACGGTACGTTGATGCCGATTCTGTTTGTTGGTCATGGCTCTCCCATGAATGGGATTGAGGACAATGAGTTTAGCCGTCGCTGGACGAATATGGCGAAGGAAATTCCGACGCCAACGGCTGTGCTTGTCGTGTCGGCGCACTGGTTTACACGCGGAACGAAAATTACTGCGATGGACTTTCCGGAAACGATTCACGATTTTGGGGGCTTTCCAAAAGCCTTGTTTGATGTGCAGTATCCGGCGCCGGGTAATCCTACGTTGGCCAAAGAAACAGCTTCATTAATCAAGTCAGCTCATGTAGAACTTGCCCATGATTGGGGATTGGATCACGGCACCTGGACGGTTGTGCGGCACATGTACCCGGATGCGAAAATTCCGGTCCTGCAATTAAGCATCGACTTTACAAAAGGGCCGCAATATCACTACGATCTGGCGAAAGAATTGTATACGCTACGTCGGAAAGGGGTTTTGATTATGGGAAGTGGCAATATGGTGCATAATCTGCGGATGGTGGCCTGGGATAAAATGAATGAACCCAATTTTGGCTACGATTGGGCGCATGAATTGAATGGACGCTTTAAACAACTGATCAGTGATGGCGATACGAAACCGCTGATCAATTACAATCTCTTGGGTCGTGATGCCGCACTCGCCATTCCAACCCCCGAACATTATCTGCCGTTGCTCTATATACTCGGACTGAAAGGCACTAACGATTCGGTTTCTTTTTTCAACGACCGCGCCGTGGCCGGTTCGCTGACGATGACTTCGGTGAAGCTAGGATAGGGCAAAGGGGGAAGGGCGTGGGGTTTTATTCACCCCACGCCCTTCCCCCTTTGCCCTATCCTAGCTTTAAATCCCTTGTCCGCCGGAAACTTCAAGCCGTTGTGCATTTACCCAACGGGCATCTTCCGTACACAGGAATGCTACTACGCCACCGATGTCGTCGGGTAAGCCCACACGACCTAGAGCCGTTAAATCGGCTACAGCTTTATTATAGTTTGGATTATCGCGGACAACGCCACCGCCAAAGTCCGTTTCAATAGCGCCCGGCGCTACGGTGTTGACGGCAATACCACGAGTGCCAAGTTCTTTGGCCATATACCGGGTCAATACTTCGATAGCCCCTTTCATAGATGCATAGGCCGAATAACCGGGGGCGGTGAAGCGAGCCAATCCTGTCGATAAGTTGATGATACGTCCGCCTTCGTTTAGAAGCGGTAAGGCTTTCTGAGTGAGAAAGAAGACGCCTTTGAAATGGACATTCATCAGCAGATCAAAGTCTTCTTCACTGGTTTCGGAAAATGGGCTGTTGATACCGATTCCGGCATTGTTGATCAGAAAATCAAAACGGTCTGTGTGGAACGTATCATTCAGCACAGTCTTTAATTGACCGAAAAATAGGTCAAAACTTTTTATGTCACCTGTGTTGAGTTGAATGGCTGCTGCTTTCTGGCCAATCTGCTCGATTTCGGCCACAACAGATTGAGCTTCTTCCTGTTGGCTGTTATAGGTTAATACTACGTCGATGCCTTTTTGGGCCAGACGAATGGCCATGTTTTTGCCTAAACCACGGCTTCCGCCAGTGAGTAACGCGATTTTACGATTGCTTGTCATTGTATCGGATTGTTGATTCGTTACTGCAGCTACGTAATGCTACGTCTGCTGCCGTCATTGATTAAATTGACGGAACAAAGGTAGACCTAACAGCAGCGTAGCCGTTTGCACATATCAATCCGAAGTTTGCAAAAATCAAATCTAAGCTTACGACCGAAAAGCGACCGGAGCCAGCATCGTCTGTTTCTTGAAAAAATTAGAGAAGTGAGCCACCTCTTCAAATCCCAGACTGTAGGCAATTTCAGAGATGTTCCAGTCGGTTTGTTTTAGCAGGATTTTAGCTTCCTGTACAATACGGTGGCTGATGAGATCGGTGGTGGTTTTGCCGGTATTTTCTTTCAGAACCTTGTTCAGGTGATTAACGTGTACGGAAAGCTGATCGGCAAAATCTTTAGCCGTGCGAAGATTCAGTTTTTGTTGAGGTGATTCAATCGGGAACTGGCGTTCTAGTAGCTCAATAAACAACGAAGAAACTCGTGCCGAAGCGGTATGTGTTGGGTATAAAGCCGTGGCTGGCTGCAATTTCTGGCCGTAATGAATCAGTTCGAGAACGTAGTTACGTAGTAAATCATACTTGTATAAGTAGCTGGATGACAGCTCTTTATGCATTTTTCGGAAGATGTACTGGAGTTCCTCAACTTCTTCGTCGGTAAGCTGAAAAATCGGGAAGCCACCCGGTTTGAAAATCGGTAAATCGTCCAACACTACGCCACTTTTATTCTGAATCAGAAAATCGGGCGTGAAAATGCAAAAGTTTCCCGACTGGTTTTCGTCTATCGGAACGTAGTGATATGGAATGCGGGGCGTAGCAAACAGCAGTGCGCTTTTCTCAATGTCGATAACCTTGTCGGCGTATTCGGCCTTATTGCGGCCAATGATCAGGCTGATCTTATAGTACGCCCGCCGGTTATACGGCATCGCGTTTTTCTTCCTGAGGTTCGCTACCGTTTCCTGTATACTGAACACGTTGAAGTGGCCAATTTCCTTATTGATTCCTTCGGGAATCAGGGCCGCTGTTTCTTTGTAAAACTCTTCCAGCGATGTAATAGCCATGGCGCGTTGAATTTGCGAAAATCAAATGTACATAATTGTTTGTTAGTGCGCTACGTATCGAAGGTTAAGATATATCCAACAAAAAAGCACCACTCTCCAATGGTGCTTTTTACCGATTAATCAATCACAGGGTATTACCGGGAATTGCCGACTTTCGTGGCGACGCTGGAAATCGTGAAACTGGTGTTTTGGTTACCCCCGAATACACGCCATTTTGATACAGCCCATCGGCCAGCGTACCGGTAGAACTGCCATCCAAATATACGTCATAGGCTGCACTTAGCCGTTGGTTACGTATATAAAAAGAAATAGCCTGCCAAGGGCAAGCTATTCTTCTATCAGACCTATTTATGTGGTCTTAACCTACACTAAGTCTATTGCAATCATGAGTATATGAATGATGAGACTAATCGTGAATGTTGGGAAAATATATTTGACTGGCAGAGCAGACAAAACAGGAACCAGTACGAGCAGAAAACAAAGCATGCTGGTCAGAAACTGCCAATCTCCACCGCCGAACTCGGCCATTATCAGCAATAAAGCTGGTGACAAAATGCAACCCTGAATGGCTACGGCGGTTGCGGCCCAGCCATACCGATTGAACTCGGCCTTTTCTACGTAGTTTTTATAACGAGTGAGCCAGTTGCTTTCAGTTGTATATGTGGCGGTTGATTGAGCGAGCGTTGCCATGATTGTAAGCGTTTAAATGATGTTACAAAACAACACTACGCTCATCGCTACGTACATGACCGAAGTCAGTTCTCGAACTGATCTTTATCCAATAAAGAGAATAGAAGGCAAAAGCTTAAGAAGCAATCAACTGTTTCCGATACTGCGCGGGTGACTGACCCATCTCCCGGCGAAACAACTTCATAAAATAGGTTAGGTTGTTGAAACCACATTTGAGGCTAATGTCGGCCAGACACTGGTTGGTGGTACGTAGCAGTTTAGAAGCTTGCGTAATACGTTGCTGATTAATGTAATCGACGGGTGTCAGACCAAACGTTTGCTTGAACGTCCGGTAAAAATTAGGTTCGCTCATACAGGCTTCTTCGGCCAGCTCTCTGATTTGCAAACTCCGGTGCAGGTATTTATTAATGTATTGCGCTACGTGCGCCAGTCGATTCACATTGGCCAGCGAGGTAGCCGGGCTGAGCAACAACGTGCGTGCCTGCGTTTGCATGAGACGGACAACTAGCTCCTGCAATACCAGATTGGCAAAAACGTCTTTGGCCTTATTGTTTTCCGTGAAAATATAAATCAGTCGGGATATGAGGTGATGAATAGGGCCGTCATTTGTCAGAAAGAAATTTTGCTGACCAAATTGCCAGCCTTCGGGCGTATCGACCAGCGGAGCCTGATCGTTGAGCAGGTCGGTTACCTGACGCACCTTATCGGGTGCAAAAGCGAGAGCCAGACACTGGGTCGGATTCTGCGATTGCGCTTCTGGAAAATCAATCCGCATGGTTTCATCGCTCGGAACAATCACTGATTCGCCGGGTAGAAAATCGAATGAAGGCGCATCGGGCAAGTGCATCACTTTCTTGCCACGTATCATGCTGGCCAGTACCGGATTCCCAAACGTAAGCTCTACTTTTTCGGCGACGTGCTGCGTCTCATAAATGTTCAGCTCGGCAGTGTCGATAGTATAGGCTGTACGATTTTCTACTTCCTGCTCCAGTCGTCGGGTTTGTAAATGACGGGAAACATTGAAAGAAGGAGTTTGTCCACTTTTCATGCGTATGAATGGCTAGGAATTGCCTGATAAATAACTGCTTAGGTAGCTAAATGTACGTATTTATTGGCAAATAAAAATTGGTATAATGATATTTTGCCCTAGAAAGACAACGACGTAACGGTTGTACTACGTACCCGGCTAAGGTTAAAAAATCGTAAACCCGCGCTATTGGCGATGCTACGTATAGTTTAAAACAAATAGTCTGTCGAATGTTACCCGGCTCAATGAGTGATACGTTCAATTTTGATAGAATCGTTCAAGGGAATGATACGATTGCTCAATCATTCATTGACTAATTCCATCAAACTTTGTGACAAATCCAATTTTAAATTTTCTGTACTACTCATGGAAGTCTTAGAAGCGCCTAGTAAGATACTGCCACGTCCGCAGTTTAAAACCCAGTACGAAAACTACATTGGTGGAAAATGGGTAGCACCGGTCGATGGCGAATACTTTAACAATACGTCGCCAGTTGATGATAGTCTGATTGCCCGAGTACCTCGTTCGAAAGCCGCCGATATCGAGCTGGCTATCGATGCGGCTCACAAAGCATTTCCGAGCTGGTCGCGCACAACCGCTACCGAACGTAGCAATATGCTGATTCGAATTGCCGACCGAATTGAACAAAATCTAGAGTTTCTGGCGCGGGTCGAAACCGTTGAAAACGGAAAAGCTGTTCGCGAAACAATGGCCGCCGACTTGCCACTTGTTGTTGATCACTTCCGCTATTTTGCTGGTGTGATTCGGGCCGAAGAAGGTTCTATTGCCGAACTCGACCCCGATACCGTTTCGATGATTATTAAAGAGCCGATTGGTGTTGTTGGTCAGATTATTCCGTGGAATTTTCCGCTGCTAATGGCCACCTGGAAACTGGCTCCGGCACTGGCTGCTGGTTGTTGCGTGGTGATGAAACCCGCCGAGCAAACGCCAACGTCGATTCTGGTGTTGATGGAAATTCTGGAAGGATTGATTCCGCCGGGTATTGTCAATATCGTAAACGGATTTGGGCCAGAAGCAGGTAAACCACTGGCTCAATCGAAGCGGATTGCGAAAGTTGCCTTTACGGGTGAAACCACCACCGGCCGATTGATTATGCAATATGCTTCAGAAAACCTGATTCCGGTTACGATGGAATTAGGAGGAAAATCGCCAAACGTGTTCATGGAGTCGATTGCCGAAGCCGACGATGAGTTTTTCGATAAGTGCGTGGAAGGAGCGGTGATGTTTGCCTTGAATCAGGGCGAAATTTGTACGTGTCCGTCGCGTCTGCTGATTCATGAAAAAGCGTATGATCGCTTTATCGAGCGGGTTATCGAACGTACCAAAGCCATAAAAATGGGCCATCCGCTCGACCCCGACACGATGATGGGTGCACAGGCCAGCAATGACCAATACGAGAAAATTCTGTCTTACATCGACATCGGTAAACAGGAAGGTGCTGAAGTATTAACAGGCGGTGGACCAGCCGGTTTGGTTGGCAATGGCCTTGATTCGGGCTACTACATTGAGCCGACCATCTTCAAAGGCAACAACAAGATGCGGATTTTTCAGGAAGAAATTTTTGGGCCAGTCGTGTCGGTTGCTACGTTCAAAACGCAGGATGAAGCCATTGCTATGGCCAACGATACGTTGTATGGACTTGGGGCAGGAGTCTGGACACGCGATGCGCATGAGCTGTATCAGATTCCGCGTCAGATTCAGGCGGGTCGCGTTTGGGTAAACTGCTACCATAATTATCCGGCTCACGCGCCGTTTGGTGGCTACAAGAAGTCGGGCTTTGGCCGCGAAAACCACCATATGATGCTGAACCATTATCGGCAGACGAAAAACCTGCTGATTTCATACAGTAAAAGCAAATTAGGATTCTTTTAACAATTAGACAGTGAAGGTGAGGGGAGGGAGTGACTACTTAGTTGCTTTCCTCCCTTATTTGCTTTTACCTATTGGCCCTTTCCATATGACTACGCAAACCGTTTCCCGTGTCGACGTAACACCTGCCGCAAAAGACGTAATCGACAAACTACGAGCACAGCATGGCCCGCTGATGTTTCATCAGAGTGGTGGTTGTTGCGATGGATCATCGCCCATGTGTTATGCGCAGGGCGATTTTATTATTGGCGCATCGGATGTGTGGCTGGGGCAGATCGATGGCTGTGATTTCTGGATGTCGTCAGATCAGTTTGAGTACTGGAAACACACGCACCTGACTATCGACGTAACGCCCGGTCGTGGTGCCAGTTTCTCGCTCGAAATCCCAATGGGAGTACGCTTTCTGATACGTTCACGTTTGTTCGACGAAAACGAATTGGAACACCTAACGCCGATACGTATCGGTAATGATTAAAATACTACGTTAAAAAAGAAAGGTCGGGCATCAACCCGACCTTTCTCCTTATATCACTAGAACGTTGGCTAATACCGAACGGCCCAATAAGGGTTTCGGTAGGCTTTCATGCTTTCGGCAATATGATCCTTAATCATGCTGTCGTAAGTGGCATCGTTAATTTTTTTGCCTTTTGCTTTGGGCAGCTTCAGCTCGTCGGGAGTCACTTTTCGCAACTCTACTTTCGTGGCTTCAATCACTACGTCACCGTCGTTCAGGCTCAGTTCCAGAATTACACCGGGCAGGCCACTGTAGCGTTCTGGGCCGGCCGGAACTGGAATATCCTGAGCAAACCAGGCTGTAATTTTCTGCTTTTTGATCGGATCTTCAGTTTCCGCTTTCATGCAAATGTACCCTGCTACGTCTTTGATCTGGTTGCCGATTTTCCAGGTTGGCGTGTGCAGCGAATCGTCTACTACGTAGGTCTTACCCAGCATTTCGATGATGTCCGTTTTTTTATCTTTTTCGAAGTTGCGGTATAAGAACAAATCCGCATTTCGCCACGAGTACCGACCATCTTCTGTTTCGCCTTGACCACCATAGGCATAAAGGCTTTCGTTTTCGGTAAAAGCCAGCTTCATTTTTTCTTTCGACTCATCGTCGTTTTTCCACGTTTGAGCCGCCCGATCTTTTTGTTCCTGACTCAGGAACGTCATTCGAGCAATGATTTTAGACCAGTACGTTTTTCGTTCGTACGTAACAACACCCTCCGTTTTCTGCGCCCATGTAGCTGCACTCAACAAGAGAAAAAAGCCAAGCAGGTAAGGTTTCATTTGTTTTTTGCTTCAGATTTTGACTGTTCGATTTCTGGAACGTAAATGCGTTAAAAGCCACCATCACGGCGCATTTTGGCCTGAACACCACGCATATTATACGTGAAGCTAAGCATAAAATAGCGAGCTAGTGTTTGTATGCGTTCTTCCTGCACGTAGTTCTGTCCGGCATACTGCGATACGTTCAGGTTGCGATTCAGCATATCGACGCCCGACAAACGTATTTCGGCCTTTTTTGCTTTGCCCATAACTCGGTAAATCGATGCGTTCCAGATCGGAATACGCTGGTCGAAACCAAATCGGTCGTTTTTGTAAATCCGGTAATTCAGTGTCGAATTGGTATAAAAACCTCCCGGTAATTTAAGCGTCAGGTCGCCGTTGAACGTATTGTTCACAATGGCCTGATTCTGCCCCGAATTGATCGAATATCGCGTGTTGGTCCGGCCAATGTTGGCGTTTCCATAGAACGTAAGCCAGTCTGTTGGTGTCAGTTCCAGACGGGCGCCAACAGTATAGTTTTGATTGTATGTCTCATTCCGTATACCGTTGATGTTGGTTGGATTTTCGCCGAAATTCAACTGCGTATTCAGGTTCAGCGTAGCTTTGGTTTTCTTTAATGGGAATCCAAAACTTAGATAAGACCCCAGATTTTTACCTCCCGACAGGTTTTCAGGTTTGGTACGGGTAATGAACGTTTGCGAATCGACAAACTGGCTGTACACAATCTGGTTGACGTAGTACGTACCGTATACATTCACGAAAAAGTTAGAGAAGTTAGCCGGATTGAAAAAGCCAAAATAAGCGTTCATATTATGCCCAAGCTGTGGCAGTAAATCAGGGTTACCTTCGCTGATAAACAGTGGGTTACTATTGTTGACGATTGGCTGTAAATCGCGCGATGAAGGAACCCGCACATCAACACTGTAGTTGGTCGAAAGATGCCGGTTGTTTTTCATGCTGTAGCTCAGCGAAGCACTTGGTATTAATGTAGTAAATATTCGATTAATCTTATTGAAAACAGGCGAAGTCTGGTCGGGAGCAAATTGACCGTTCAAGGTAAAATTCTGCCCAGCTACACCCGCCGATATATTAAGCCCTTTAAATGTATAGCGAATGCTGCTTCCGAGTCGATTAAACAGGTAATTGTTTTTGTAATAACGGCTCAGTGAATCGTTCCGAACATTGGTTACGTCGCCCACATTGAGCACATTCCGGTCAACCTCATCGTAGCGAAGGCTGAAGTTATAGAAGGTTTCCCAGAAGAATTTTTTGGCAAATGGTTCAATATACTGCAAGCTGGACCGGTATTCGTTCCGTAGGCTGTTGGTATTCTGATCCTGACGAATGATACGTAGCTGATCGTTGATGTTGGTGGCCTGAAAGAAATCGTTACGTGCCCGAAGCGCCAGATCGCCATCGTTGGTGTTAATCTGATACGTAGCACTGGCTGCAAATGAACGCCCTTTTTTCTTGAATTTGTGGCTATATATGAGTGAGTTAGCCGATCCAAACTGTCTCGTGTCGCTTAAGTTCGTCGTTGCGTTACGTGTCGAAAGTGTCTCGGTTAAACCCGCAATTCGGTAAAGATCCTGTGTGGTGCCGAGATTTCCATTACCATTGTTGAGTCGGCTATTATTCAGGAAAACTATTTTGTTGAGTGAGTCGAGCTGTTTTTCGAACCGAATGCTTACCCGGTGATTTCCGTTGAAATTGATCTGGTTGCTATTTTCCTGCGTGCGGAATGAGCCCGATTCCAGAAAGTTTTTCCGGTTGCGAAGCGCGTCGAGTTCGAGCCGGGTCTGGTTGTAATAGTAGCTGCTGCTCAGTTTCGTTTTCTTGGTGTCGTAATTGTAATTGGCACCACCAGCCGCGTTGTTCGAAAAACCGCGACCACTACCACCCGTTACAGGAATACCCAGATTTTCTTCATCGTCGCCAAAAGAAAAGCGACCACCTCCGCTAAAACCAAAGTCAGCATTATCGTTCCAGTTGAACGAATTGCTACCTCTAAAGTCCTGATAATCATTCCAGGAGATGCCCTGCTGATTGGTGTTATTGCCTAGCCCAATGAGCGAGAATTGTTGTTTCGAGTCAAATTTGTTGTAATTGCCTTTGATTTCGGCACGAGCGGGTAAATCGTTGGAAGCAGGCCCAACGCCGGCGGTTACTTTCCCAAATCCCCCTTTTTTGAATTCTTCTTTTAGTTCGAGGTTAACCGTTTTCTCTTTTTTGCCATCCTCAACACCCGTGAGTTTAGACTGTTCGCTTTTGTCATTAAAAACCTGAACTTTGGTAATGGCTTCAGCCTGTAGGTTTTTGGTAGCAAGCTTAGGGTCGTTGCCAAAGAAGTTTTTGCCGTCAACGGTCACTTTTTTCACCTCTTCGCCCTGTGCCCGGATATTACCGTCCTGATCGACCTGCACGCCCGGCAACTTACGTAGTAAATCCTCGACCGTTGAGCCGGGTGGCACTTTAAATGATGCCGCATTATATTCAATCGTATCGCCTTTGATGGTGAGCGGAGCACGGGCCGTTTTTACGACCACTTCAAACAATTCTTTGGTAATCGGCTTCAGTTTCAGCGCTCCCAACTCTATAGTAGCGTCGGTTGCTGTCTTGATAAGCAGGTTATACGGAATATAACCTACAAAGGAAATTTTAAGCAGATAGGAGCCAGATTTGATGTTTTTAAACGTAAACGCGCCAGTTTCGCTGGCACGACCGAAGTTAACTAATGATGAATCTTTTGGATTCAGTAGCATTACCGTTGAGGAAGGCAGTGGCGCTGCCGACGTATCAACAGCCTTTCCCTGAATGGTGAAACGAGTTGGTGTGGCCGGACTTTGAGCATAGAGCGCAGCCGTAAGCAGACACAGTACGGCCAGCAGGGAAAGGTTTTTCATAAAAGGCGATTGTAAGGGAATAGAATATGAACACAAATGTATTCGAGCAATGCAAACTATTTATCTCGTTAACGATTTTTAACTAAATTTATAGTAGTTAATTTCGTAAACGGCTAACTCCACTCATAATGAGTGAATTTTGTTGATAGATGTTGCATAGATCATACTATAAGAGAAGAAATTTCTGAAAATTCCACACAGATCAACCAATATTTTTCTGGCAATTCACAACAGAAGGTTTTCCAGTAGTGTATCACTGGTTGACAAACATCAGGTGGTGGGTTAACATGCATCAGGAAGTCGCAAAACTGGGTTGTCCAATTTTGCGAAAAATTCCTCTATGATTATCCTCGCTTTCTTTCTGGCGCACTGGTATCTGTCAGTGCTCATGCAAACGCTCTTTCTTCATCGCTACGCAGCTCATCAAATGTTTACCATGAGCAAAGGCTGGGAAAAATTTTTCTATGTTATTACGTTCATTGCACAAGGTTCGTCGTTTTTAAGCCCACGTGCCTATGGAATTATGCACCGATTGCACCACGCCCACGCCGATACGGATCAGGACCCGCACTCTCCGGAGTTTTCCAAGAACCTGTTCGATATGATGTGGAAAACGAGGACGTACTACAACGACATCCTGAACAACCGGGATAGTATTCCGGCAAAGTTCAAAAAGGGGGTGCCCAACTGGGAATGGATGGAGCGTTTTGGTGATCGTTGGCCAGTGCGACTGGCTTGGGGCACGATCTATACGCTGTTTTACATTCAGTTTGCGGCATCGCCCTGGTTATTTCTTCTTTTGCCCGTCCATTTTCTGATGGGGCCGGTTCATGGCGCTATCATTAACTGGTACGCGCATCGGTATGGCTACATCAATTTTCAAGTAAACGATACGGCCAAAAATCTGTTACCGTTCGATTTCCTGATGATGGGCGAATCCTATCATAATAACCACCACAAATTTGGTGGCCGGGCCAACTTCGGTGGTTTCCGCTGGCACGAGTTCGACCCGGCTTATCCGTTATTGAAAGTACTTGATTCGTTGCATATAATTAAGTTACGGCGTGGGCGCGACGAAGTGTATATGTAAATGAAATGCACTGATAATCATCAGGTAGTTGATTGACGTAGCTTATGTTTTGGGAGTTATTGTTTGCTCACTTTTACGCTATCAATTAATAGATCAACGTAGCAAAGCGACCTGTTTTGCTGCGCTACGTTGCCTGATTTTAGTATGCAGCTCATTCAAAAATATAACGTTCCGGGTCCGCGATATACCAGCTACCCAACTGTTCCTTTTTGGGACAATGCTACGTTCAGCGAGAAAGCCTGGGTGCATAACTTGCGTCGGGCTTTTTCGGTCAGTAATGCCACAGATGGTATAAGTTTGTACATCCATTTACCGTATTGCGAAAGCCTGTGTACGTTTTGCGGCTGTAATAAACGGATTACCCGAAACCACGGCGTTGAAGTACAATACATTGATGCGCTTCTGACCGAGTGGAGTACGTATGTGGATTTGCTTCCTGAAAAACCTCGTATTGCTGAGTTGCATCTGGGAGGAGGAACACCCAGTTTTTTCGCGCCAGAACAACTTCAACGGCTACTGTCAGGTATTTTTAGTCGGGCAATACATGGCGAATCGCCAGATTATAGTTGGGAAGGTCACCCCAACAATACTACTCGCGAGCACCTGCAAACGTTATACGATTTTGGTTTTCGACGGGTAAGTTTTGGCGTGCAGGATTATGATCCGGTGGTGCAACGGGCCATTCATCGTATACAACCTCTTGAGAATGTAAAAGAGGTAACCAATCTGGCGCGTGAAATTGGGTATATATCCATAAGTCATGATCTGGTGTTCGGATTGCCTTTCCAAACGCCGGACTCTATCATCGACACAATTTACCAAACTCTAACGCTACGTCCGGACCGGATTGCCTTTTATTCCTATGCACATGTACCGTGGCTGAAAGGAAACGGGCAACGCGGATTTCGGGATGAAGACTTACCATCGGGCGAACAGAAGCGGATTCTCTACGAAACCGGACGTGATTTGCTGGAACAGGCAGGGTACGTTGAAATAGGAATGGACCATTTTGCCCTTCCGCACGATTCGCTTTGTAAAACCTTGTTAGCCGGAACCTTGCACCGCAATTTTATGGGCTATACTACCACTCAAACGAAGGTGTTAATCGGCTTGGGCGCATCATCGATCAGCGATGTCTGGACGGCATTTGCACAAAATGAAAAAGATGTCGATACGTATGTAAAACATGCTTTGTCAGGCAAACTTCCGTTACTACGTGGACATGTGCTCGATGATCAGGATTTGTTCTTACGGCGTCAGATTTTAAACATTATCTGTCAGGGAAAAACAAGCTGGCATCTGGGTAGCTGGTCGAAGCGAGAGTGGGAGCAATTAAGCGCACGTCTGGAAACGTTCTGGCTCGATGGTTTACTCGACTATGATAGTGAAGGGCTGGAAGTTCGGCCTGAAGGACGACCGTTTCTGCGAAATATCTGCATGGCTTTCGATGAGCGGCTCAATTTTGCGCAACCACAAACCCGTTTGTTTTCGCAGACGATCTGATTGCATTCTAACCCCACCCTAAATCCCTACGGGGGTGGGATTTAGGGTGGGGTAGTTTAGTTTGGAACGTACCAATTGCTTATTATTCAGAATTGTTACGTTCCAATACCTCTCGAATGGCTTTCGCTTTTAGCAAGCACTCTTCCCATTCCTGAACTGGGTCTGAATCATACGTAATAGCACTGCCAACCGAGAAGGAAAGGTATTGATTTTGAGCATTGTAAAGCAGTGTTCGAATAACAACGTTAAAGTCGAAATCGCCGGTTGGGGTTATAAATCCGATAGCACCCGAATAAACACCACGTCGACTAACTTCCAGTTCATCAATCAATTGCATGCTACGTATCTTTGGTGCGCCCGTCATGCTGCCCATCGGGAAAGCGTTGCGTATGGCCTCGGCCCACGTTATGTTAGGACGTAACGTAGCAGAAATGGTTGAAATCATCTGGTAGACCTGCCTAAAACCGTAAATGCCAAACAATTCATCGACGTGAACGGAGCCGGTCTGAGCACTACGTGCCAGATCGTTACGTACCAGATCGACAATCATCAGATTCTCAGCCCGTTCTTTTTCGGAGTTAAGAAGCTGCGAACGTAACGTAGCATCTTCGTCGGGCGTTTGCCCCCGGCGGATGGTGCCCTTTATAGGTTGCGATAAGATTGTTTGGCCGTCTTTTTTTAGAAAACGTTCCGGCGAAGCACCCATAACGTAGTGATCGCCAATTTTCAGGAAACTCGAAAATGGCATCGGCGAACGTTCATTAAGCGCGCGATACGTAGCAAAGGGTTCAAATGAACTGACATTCTCGGCAAAAAACTCAATGCAGTAGTTCAACTCATACACATCGCCCGAATAGATATACTGCTGAATGCGCCGTACGTTGCTTAAATACGTTTCCTGGTTCACACGTTTCTGAACGTAGCAAGGAGCAGGAGCAACTGATTCAGTTGGTAATACGTACTTGTTGATTTGGCTCAAAAGTTCTGCTACGTCACCGTCGCCCTGAATAATTACCGCATCATCTTCGAAATCAATAATCCATTCTGGTTCAGCAAAATAAATGTCAGGAAATTCGAGTCGGTTCGGGTTGCGGCTGGTTAGGTGTTCGAGCTGATTTTTTAAATCGTAGCCTAAAAAACCTACCAAAAATGATGGCCGTTCTGCGTGGGCGTTATATAATTCCTGAAACGCATCGGGGCCAGAAAACGAAACAACCCGTTTCGCACCTACATAAAGTCGGTTAGGAAACGGGTTATTTGGATAAGAAATAGTATTGTTATTCAGAAAAGCTACAAAGCCGGTTTCATGCGTCTGCTGCGCCAGTGCCCATTCTACAGCTTGCCAGCGCCAGCGTAGTGAATCGGGGAGGGGTACACAGACGCTACGTATCATTGGCCGTGCAGTAACCGCACATCTACGGCAATATCTTTTCCTTCGGAGTTCTGGCCAATCGAAAATTCGACGGGATCATCAACCTGCAATTCGTTAAAGTCCGTATCAATGAGGCTTGTGTAATGAAAAAACAGGTTGTTGGGTGGGAAATTCACAAAGCCATATCCCGTTTTTAGGCTACGTATTGTGCTTACTTTACGACCTTCTGCTCCTTCAATATCGGCAACATTATAATTCGGCTCATCTGAAGGATAATTGTATTCGTCGTTCACATAATTGTTGCCACTGCTGTAATTGCTTCCGTTAGCGGTATGTGAAAAAGTAGGACGGGTCGACTGTGGTTTTACAAACAAATTCTGAATAATGAGATCGTTACGTCGGCTACGGTCGTCAATAACGCCGTGCATACCCACCGGATACGACACTTCTTCCAGCAAATCCTGTGAGGTACGTGTTACCTGCTTTTCGCCCTGTTCATTCAGAAATTCAAAATCCCAACTTAGCACCATGATCCGCGACCCCAGCGTATTGAGCTTGCGAATAAGCGGAACGTAATCGCCATCGGATGTGATGAGCACCACTACGTCGAACTTTTTATATTGAGCCAGTTCGAAGGCTTCCAGCGCCAGCCAAACATCTATGCCTTTTTCCTGCCGGAATCCCTGATACGTTTTGACGGGAAGATAGTGCGTAACTACCCCTTCCGACATGAGGATATCATCGAAAAGACGGTCGTAGAAAAGTTGGTTTCCGCGTTGATTGGCCTCGTGTGCATTTAGCCGACCCCGAAAATAGTGAGCATCAACAATCTGGCACAATCGCTCATTAACGCCTTCTTCCTCAGCTACCTGGCGTCTGATAAATGCGTGTAATCCTGAGATGCTAATACGGCTGCGACGTTCGTGGGAGTAGTTGTAATAATTACTTACGTGTAGAAAATAATTACCGTCATAGAAAACCCCAATGCGGGTTAGTCTTGATTCTGCTGGCATGTTTTACCTTAACTGTATGAAAGTGTAATACTAATGTGTTTACGATTTTCCTTTACTATGGATATGGATTAGGTGCTAGAGGCTGAACTATTTTTAGGGATAAAAAATGTACAAGTTTTAGTTACTACGGTATGAAAAATTACTACAAACCTAAAGAGAAAGGTAGAATATGGTTGGTATAGAGACGTATTACGATGGATAGGTGTTATGCAAACATAATACATTTTCGTGGGAAACACAGCGGAATAGTATCTTTGTCGGCTCATAACTGCCGATTATGCAAAAAATCCTGTTTATAGACCGCGACGGTACGCTTATCGTTGAACCTCAACCCGACCAGCAGGTCGACTCACTAGCTAAACTCGACTATATTCCGAACGTATTGTCGGCGCTGCGAAAAATTGCCGAAGAAACCGATTTTAGACTCGTGATGGTGACCAATCAGGATGGGTTGGGTACCGATTCGTTTCCGGAAGATACGTTCTGGCCCGCGCACAATAAGATGATGGCTACGTTCGCTGGCGAAAATATACACTTTCCCGGTGTGCATATCGACCGACATTTTCCACGCGATAATTCGTCAACGCGTAAGCCCGGAATTGGGATGTTGACCGAATACATGAATGGGGATTATGACCTGAAAAACAGCTATGTTATCGGCGACCGCCTGACCGATGTTCAGTTGGCTATAAATCTGGGAGCTAAAGCCATTCTATTTTTGCCGCCCAATGGCCTCGATACCGTGCAAACCGCCGATATCGGTGGCCTGACCGACGATCTACGTAGCGCCATTGCGTTTAAAACCGACGACTGGAACAAGATTTACGAATTTCTGCGACTTCCCGCTCGAACAGCTACGGTTGAACGTAACACCAAAGAGACGCAGATTCGTGTAGAACTGAACCTCGATGGACAGGGGCGGGCCGACATTCATACAGGATTAGGATTCTTCGATCACATGCTCGATCAGGTGGCAAAACATTCGGGTGCTGATCTATCGATTCGGGTAAATGGCGATCTGCATATCGACGAACATCATACCATTGAAGATACGGCACTGGCACTTGGCGAAGCCTATCGGCGTGCACTTGGCGATAAGAAGGGTATTAGTCGGTATGGATTTTTATTGCCGATGGACGAAGCACTGGCGCAGGTTGGTATTGATTTTTCGGGTCGTCCGTGGCTGGTTTGGGATGCTGAATTCCGGCGGGAGAAAATCGGTGATATGCCTACCGAAATGTTTTATCACTTCTTCAAATCGTTTTCAGATACAGCACAATGCAATCTGAATATCAAGGTCGAAGGTGATAACGAGCATCATAAAATCGAAGCGATTTTTAAAGCCTTTGCCAAATCGATCAAAATGGCGGTTCGGCGCGACATTAAAGAACTCGACAATCTCCCAAGCACAAAAGGTGTATTGTAAGAAAGCATTCGTTATTGGTTTATAGTTGACCCCAACAAGCTCTGACTGTCGGAATCGTGATAGCCAGAGCTTATTGGAGCCAATTATAAACTAACGACAATTGACTAATTCCTGACGACTGTGAACTTTTTCTGTTTACTTTTGCATCTGAATTCAACTGAATATTAACATGGATTTATCGACTCCGTTAACCATTCTGTTCTATGTTGTTCTGCTGGCAGCTTCGTTTGTTACGGGCCGTTGGCTGGAGCGCAACGACCGGAAGTACTAATGCAACAGGTAGTGCTTAGGGAATCGTATCTTTGTTATTCGTTCCTAAACACTACCTGTTAACTACCAACGTATATGCTCAGCGCCATTCTCCGCTGGTTATTTCATATTGCTGGATGGCGATCTGTGAACTCTATTCATCAGATTCCTAAAGCAATTTGGGTAGTAGCTCCGCATACAACCAACTGGGATTTTCTGATTGGTTTAGGGTCACGGGCCACTACCAGAATCTGGATTCAATACCTCGCTAAAAGTTCGTTATTCAATTGGTATTCAGGTTGGTTTTTTCGGGCTACGGGCGGGAGACCCGTATATCGTGATAAGTCGCACAATCTGGTCGACACAATTGTTACGATGTTTAACCAGAATGAACGTCTCCACATCTGCATCGCGCCCGAGGGTACACGTAGTAACGTTACCAAACTCAAAACCGGGTTTTATTACATTGCGCTAAAAGCCAATGTACCACTTATTCTAACCGGCTTCGATTGGCCCCGTAAAGTTGTCATCTTTAGTAATCCATTCTACGTAACAGGTGATTATCAGCGTGATATGACCTTCATCTATGAATTCTTCTCGCAGATACATGGCGAAAAGAAAGATTGGTTAAAGCGTTGGGAAGAAACCGGCGTTATTGACTAAAAAATGTCTGTTACGTTATTGCAGAGCTTTGTAAAAGCTCTGTCAATACGTTTAACGATACGTAGATTTCCATTGGAATTACGATCAAAAAGCGAAAGCCGGAGATAGTTTGACCCCTAATCCTTTCTTTTAACCCGATTGTTTGACTGAATGGCTTCTCCCGCAATCGAAACTTCACCATCTACTACGTCTTCTGTCGATCTGTTGCATCGGCCTATGTCGTCATTTCAATGGCTGATGGTCTTTATGTGTTTTATCCTGAATTTCAACGACGGGATTGACGTACTGATTGTCTCGTTTTCCAGTACAGCCATCATGGCCGAGTGGGATCTGTCGAAAATTGAAATGGGGTACATTTTTAGTGCCGGATTGGCAGGAATGACACTCGGTTGTTTTCTGATTGCTCCGCTGGCCGACCGAGTGGGTCGACGGAATATTTTTCTGGTTTCAGTCGGAATGATTGCTATTGGAATGTTGGGGGTAGGGGTGTGCACAAAATACGGCCAGATGCTCGCACTACGTTTCCTGACGGGCCTTGGTATCGGCGGAATTTTGCCAACAATGGCGGCTACGGCGGCTGAGTTTTCTAACAGGAAATACCGCGACTTTAACGTCGGGCTGGTGCAGGCGGGTTGGCCCATCGGTGCTATTCTGACGGGTTTTTTCAGTGCTAAATATATGCCTGTCTACGGCTGGCACAGTGCCTTTCTAGTGGCAGGTTGTATTGCGCTGGTCATGTGGGTACTCACGGCACTCTTTATGACCGACTCACTTGAGTTTATGCTTAATAAGCGCTCGACCGATGGTCAAACAACTGCTACGTTGACGTCGGTAAATACATTGCTTGTGCGTATGAATGCTAAGCCAATTACTACGTTGCCAATTCCGCAGCAAGAAAGTACACAGCCAGGTGTATCGGCTTTGTTTAGTCCACACTATCAACGTAGTACGTTAACAGTATGGATAGGTACTTTCTTTGGGTTTATGACGCTTTATACGTTAATGAGTTGGGTACCGACCATCGCCAAAGATGCAGGACTGCCGTTCGAACTGGCAACGGGTGTGGGTATTATGCTGAATATTGGTGCGGCTCTGGGTTCCGCTTCAATTGGTGCGATTGGCAGCCGATTCGGTCTGCGGCAAAGTATTCTGACGTTTATGCTGACTGCGTTTGTCATCATGCAACTGTATGCATTTGTGCCGTTGACAACTGTACTGATTTTCGGCTTGGTGTTGCTGATTGGTTTTTTTGTACAGGGCGGGTTTAATGGCATCTGGCCCACCCTATCCCGCTTATATTCAGCGTCTATTCGGGCAACGGGTGTGGGTTATACGGTTGGTATCGGACGATTGGGAGCCATTCTGGGGCCGCTTTTGTTTGGTTATCTTTCTGATGGCGGCCTAAGTGTACAGTCTCTGTTTGTTCTCTTTTCTGTGCCCCTGCTCATTATGGGGGTCTGCATCTGGTCGATAAAATCGGATCGACTCTAAGTTCTTTATTCCTTCGTGTTTAGATGAAAGCCTTTTTTTTAGAAAACCCACATCAATTATCCGTTCGAAACATTCCTGTTCCGGAACCGAAACCGGGTGAAGTGCGGGTTAAACTGACAAAAGTAGGTATTTGTGGCTCCGATGTGCACCTGTTTCTAGGGCACCGACTACTTGCCAAACCAACGGTTATTGGTCACGAGGGTTACGGATTTA
The DNA here is from genome assembly GCF_054776875.1 of Spirosoma daeguense. NCBI lineage: Bacteria > Pseudomonadati > Bacteroidota > Cytophagia > Cytophagales > Cytophagaceae > Spirosoma > Spirosoma daeguense. Next base: position 364,047 of record NZ_BAAHBF010000004.1, on the reverse strand, counting down.
TCGACAAAGTGGGCGAGGGAGTTATTAGTAGAATCGTTGGTGAACGGGTTGTGATCGAACCGAATATTCCGTGTATGAATTGCCGGTTCTGTTATACTGGAAAAGAATACATCTGTCCGAATAAGCGTGTAATTGGTTTAACCGAAAACGGCTGTTTTGCGGAGTATGTTTGTCTGCCATCGACGTTCTGCTGGGCTATTCCTGACGAAATTGATGCCGCCGATGCAGTTTGTATTGAACCAACGGCAGTGAGTGTGCACGCCCTTTTCTCATCGTCGGCACGCTCGGGCGATACCATTGCTGTTGTTGGATTAGGTGCAATCGGTTTGTTGTTGACACATATTGCACTGCGGCTAGGCTATCGGGTACTGGTCAGTGAGGTCAACGAAGTAAAGTTGCAAAAAGCTTTGGGAGAAGGAGCCATTGCCGTTCAGGGCGACGTTGCAACAGTAAATGCAAGTTGGGAAGCGTATCAGGTGGCGGCTGTTTTTGAATGTGCAGGATCGGCCGGAGCTGCATCGATGGTAGCGGCTGCGGCACCGCGTGGGTCTGAAATTGTTCTGGTTGGTTTGTCAGAAAAACCGGCTCAGTTTACTCCTCTCAAAATTGCCCGCGAAGGCATTACCATCGTTCCGTCGATTATTTATCAGCACCCCACCGATTTCCGCCGAACCATCGAACTTATCCGCCGAAAACAGATTTCGCCTTCAACCATTATTTCGGGTTATTACCCAATCGATCATCTACAGGAAGCATTCGAAAAAGCCGTAACCGGCTCCGAAAGCAAACTGATTATCGAACTTGCTGATTAAGATGTGATCTATTTATCGTATTAATGTGCGGACAGAATGTCCGCGTTACAGGTCGAACGTAACGCGGACATTCTGTCCGCATAGCTAGTTGGCTAACTGCAATTTGCCTCCGTTTACATAGTTGAGTTTTCCTCTTAGGTCTACGTTTTTAGCATTCACTGTCACTGCGTCAATCGTTACGTTGTGCGTCGGCTGAATCAGTACGTTCTCCGAACTGGTTGGTATTCGTCCGCAAGCCCAAGTGGTTGGGTCGTTCCAGTTACCCGATTTTATGCTCGCCATTATGTCGGTGCCACACGGTGCTACGTCGATGTATTTCATAGCTTGCGAAATCAAACGAACGTAAGCACCCTGCGAGTAAATGGCCGGTTCATTGATTTGCCACGAATTTTCCGGATAACTTGTATTCCAGGCTTTGTACGATTTCTGAATGGGCTGATTCTGAGGAGGAGAAATGATTATTCCGGCTTCATTCGTATACGTCGGATTGGCGCCACCCATTACGTAGCCCGGTGGCGGATTGGTGTCGAAAGCCGTTCCATCGCCGAACCAGGAGTGATACATGGTTGGTGCCGTAAACTCGCCACCGTGTTCTTCCATGTTGGTCAGATAAGCATAATCCGTGGGGTTTACGCCATGCAGATAATGTACAAAACCCATCGCGGCATCGCGGTAATTCGCTTTGTTGACAGTATCCTGCGCGTAGGCATTCATCGCGAAAAACATATTGCCCTGATGCGCTTTGGTCTCGTTACTCCCCCAGGTATAATTGTCATTTTTCAGGAAAGCCCGATACGCATCCGACTGATTCAGATAGGAAGGAAGGTTATCTGAATTATTCGTTTTTAGACTGCCCGCATAGGTCGATAAGATATTGTTTTTGACCGACGTAGTAGCGCCCGATGCTTTGGTATAATACAGCAGCGCATCCTGATACGTAGCTTCGAACGGATAAGCAAATCCCCATTGCACCAGATGAATTTGGTTATAATTCGCGTCGAAAAAGGTTCGATACGTAGTATTCCCGGTCAATACGTATAAAAAAGCAGCCGCTGCTACGCGCCGGGCAAGCCGGTCGTGATCCGTACCGATAGCAGATGCGCTTTGAAATCCAGCGTTACTGAAGGCGACCGACGGGTTGGTGTTGGCCCAGTTATAGGCGTTTATGGCCGCTGTTTGTAACGTAGTACCATAAGCCTGCATAGTAGGATCAGCCAATGATTTAAACTGAATAGCCGCCAACGCAAATACAGCGGCTCCGGTAGCCGTAGCATCGGTACTAGCGGCTCCATATCGGCGGAAATTGCTATCGGCACTCGGGGGCGACGTGGCACTGAAATCTGTTACCGACACTTTATGCAGTAACGATCCGTTGGTTTGTTGCATCCGAAGTAGCCAGTCGAGTTCCCATTTCAACTCGTCCAGCAAATCCGGGACGCTGTTTCCTGATTCGGGAATGTTGAAATCATCGGTCCAGACCGTCGGATTTTCCTGATACGCCAATAACATATCGACCATCGGGCCATAGGTAAACGGAACGTATTTGTTGTAATCACCCGCATCGAACCACCCGCCCCGCAAATCTTTCGACGTAGCGGCTGACGTATTGCTTACCAATCGACAGTCGGTATCCTGTTGGGTTCCGAGAAAGGCTGCGCCATCGGTCCACGGACTTTCAGCGTAGGGCGTTTGTTTGGCGAGCCCGCTACGTTGGTAATAAAAAACGCGCGTGGCCTGTTTTAGTACGTCCTGATAAACCGTATTACCAATCACAAACGGATAGGATTTCCTGTCTTTACCGACGTCGTAAACGTAGTACGTACCGGGCGTTTGCACGCTTGAGAAATCGAACCACCACACTTTATCGCCCGATTGTGCGTGTGTGGCGCCACCGTTCCAGACGGTAGGTGCGCCCTGAAAAACAACCGCGTTGGTAGTGGCATTTCTAAGTTGATACGTAGCAGATGGCGTAAACGGCTGGCTCGCGTTATAGCCCGTCTGCGGATTACTGATGACGGCAATTTTCTTCGCTAAAGGCACGTAGCCGAACTGATCGACTTTAATCGGATTACCAGCTGCCGTTGGTTCTGTCGGTATGGCTAACTGATAACCCTTAAAGAAATTCCACATGGTTTGCGCTGCGTTGAACGTCGATGGCCAGCCATGCGTAGCGTCTTTGGTCATAATCAGCACCACTTTCTTTCCCGAACCGCAAAAAGTCAGCGAATCGACGGTTGGGTTGAGTGTACTAGTCGAATAAGTCCCCCAGTTATTGCAACCAAGTCCCGCGTAAGATGATAAAGGCCAGACGTAGGCAGGTGTTTTTGGATAAGGCTGAATCGGTGGCGTCACAGTATTATCACCAGCACTATGAACGTGCATCACCGGAATAGGTATGTAATTTCCAGCGGTAAAGTAATTGCTCTGATACGTATTATTTCCCCATAAACTAGCCGCTACAGGGGCAATGGCCGCGATTTTGTTCGGCAGTGCCATACTTAGAAAATAGCACATAAATCCACCCCCCGAATGCCCCGTAGCATATACCCGATTCCGATTGATCTTATACGTTTGGGCGAAATAATCGATCAGATCGGAGGTAAATAAAACATCGTCGGGTGCATTAGGATCGGGTGGATTTGGGCCGTTGGTATCGTCAGCCGAACCAAATCCCGGCGACGTATCGGCGTATTTATTAAACTGAATTCCACCGCCTACCGTAACCGCATTCGGGTAAACGACAATAAAATTCTGACTATTCGCTACGTTATCCAGACCGGCATAAGCCTGCAAACCTGCCCCATTTCCGCCATCGCCATGAAACGCAATAACAAGCGGAAGATTAGCCGATGGCGACGTAGCAGGCAAGTGATAGGAGAAGGTTCGTGTGCGCCCGCCCGACGTAATACTGCCCGTACCGTTTACCGGATTTTGCGACCAGCCTTTATAGGCCAAACATAAGTTTAGTGTCAATAGAAAAATAGAAATGCTTTTCATAACCGCTACGTGTTTTTGGTAAATTAGATTTGGTTGCTAAAGTGCCTGATAACGTAGCAAATAACCAGAAAAGTAAATTTCGAGAAGCGACTTTCCGCGTAAACGGTCGTTTTTTATGAATGAATTGACATTAGTATAAAACAGAAACGCCCCGACCAAAATTGGTTGGGGCGTTTGTCCAAAAAACACACTATAGTAACTACATGCCCTGTGTGTCAAATTCGACTTTATCGACAGCGAACAAAGCGTTCTGTCCTGCGTTGGGATTCACAAAAACGAGGTAGAGTTTGTGTACGCCCTGAATCGGTTGCCGAATCGGTAGTTTCACTGGACCCATTGTTCCCTGTTTCACTTCGGCTTCGCCAATCAATGGGCCTGTTGGTGAGTTAAGCCGGGCTTCCAGCTTACCACCTGCGGTTTGTGTAGTCGAGGCAAAAACCGTTGGTGAAATCTGCTCGATTCCGGTCAGGTCAATGTCTTTAAACGCAATGTAACTTCCTGACTTTGTGCCAATAGCAGCAGGGCCAACTTTCGGAATATCGTACTGGAAGATGTCTTGCTTCATATCAGCCGAAACCGCTTTGATCGACGGCGAACGTAGCGCCAGCGACGTAGCGCCCGTCAGCGGTCCGATAATGCCGTTACCCTTATCGGTATACGTAGCGGTCAGGATATACGAGCCATCTTTTTTCTGCTGAGCCGGAACGTAATCGCCACTGATGGGCTTACGGTTAGCCGCTTTTTCGTCGGCCAGTGCCAGAATATATTTAACCATGTCGGTCACTTCGCTTTCTTTCAACTGTGGGTGCGCGCTCATGGCCTGTTCGCCCCAGACACCGCCACCGCCCGTAATGATTTTACGAACCAGTTTGCTCTCTGAACCCGTGCCTTTATACTTTTTCGCTACGTCGATGTAAGCTGGCCCAATCGATTTCTGATCGACGGTGTGGCAAGCTTTGCAGTCGCTCAGGTCAATCAGCCGTTTGCCGGTTGAGAAACCCGTATTAGCCTGATGACCTTGCGCGAGCATCGTTTTGTCGAAGCCTTCGAGGTAATCGATGGTCATTGTTACGTCGTCGGGGCTAATGCCTTTCTGTAACGTACCGTCTTCTTTATCAACCACTTTGACGGCATATTTAACCGGCTTGTTCGGGAAATAGAAGGTTTTGTTGCCCGCAACACTTACTTCAACTTTCGGCTCGTCGTTACCGACTTTAATTTCCATCGTTTTTGTCGCTACGTTCCCGACTGCGTCGGTGATTTTTAACGTAGTAGGATAAACGCCGGGTTTGGTGAACGTAACAGTGGGCGAAGCGGTCGTTTGCTTAGGCATCGCTTTCCCGAACAACCATTCGTATTTCAGCGCGTCGCCGTCATAATCAATGGATTTTTTACCGTCAAATTTTACCGTTAGCGGAGCCGCACCTACTGTTTTATTGGCCGATGCTATCGCTACAGGCTTACGGTTTCCGGCGTTATACGTAATGCGTGACAAACGGGCATCATCATTGGCTCCAAACCATTTCTGTCCGTACTCAATTGTATACAATGAACCATCATTGGCAAACTGCATATCGATTACGTGCGAAAATTTCGTGCTGGGCATGAAGGTTTCCATCTTCACGAAATCGCCGTTTTCTTTCATCGTAACCGGATGAATCCAGTCGCGAATCCAATCATAAGCGAAGAATTTTCCGTCGTAATGGCGGGGAAATTTGACACTACTTTCGGCATAGTCGTCGTAGTAATAAACAGGGCCACCCATGGCGTTACGGCCACCTTTGCCCACAATCTCGCCAAACTCGGGCGAATCGGCGTAGGGGTAATAAATGTACGCTTTTTGAGCTGGTGGCAATTCGCGCAGACCCGTGTTGTTGGGCGAATCGTTAATTGGTTTCATTGGGTCGAAAAGCGCGCCAGTAGTGCTGTCGGCAAAGGTGCGTGTGCGATACGGACGATTATCGGCCACAAACAACGGCCAGCCAAAATAACCTGCCTGACGCGCCTGATTTACCTCATCGTGACCGCGAGGGCCGTATTTTTCGCTGTTTTCGCCCGCGTCAGGACCAACTTCACCCCAGTATAAAAAGCCGGTACGCTGATCGACCGAAATGCGGTATGGATTCCGGTTTCCCATTACGTAGATTTCTGGACGTGCTTTGGGATTGCCTTTCGGGAACAGGTTTCCTTCGGGAATGGTGTACGTACCGTCAGCTTCGGGATGGATACGGATGATTTTTCCCCGTAAATCGTTGGTATTGCTCGAAGTCAGACGAGCGTCCCAGCCGCTACGTCCTGCGCGTTCATCGATGGGCGCATAACCGTTAGAGTTAAACGGGTTAGTATCGTCGCCGGTAGAGAGATAGAGGTTCCCTTTTTTATCCCACGCAATCGAACCGCCCGTGTGGCAACAGCCGTCACGCTTAACCGGAATCGTCAGCAGCACTTTCTCCGTATTCAGCAGAACGGTGTCCTTTACGTCGTCATACACAAAACGGGACAGGTGTTGCGCCGTATCGGCCACACTCTGTCCCGTCAGGGGTGAATAAAACGCATAAATCCATTTGTTCTGTTTAAAATTTGGGTCGATGTTTAATCCCATCAATCCATACTCGAACTTGGTGAATACCGGGAAGTTAGCGACCGTTTTTACTGTTTTTTTTTTAGGATCGTAGACGCGCAATTCGCCTTTACGTTGTGCATAAAGAACTTTGCCGTTGTCGAGTACCGCCAGCTCGGTTGGCTCGTCCATACCCGAAATCAGTACGTGCTGTTCGAAGCGATTTTCTTCGGGAAACGGCTGCGTTTTTGCCTGACCAAACTTCAGGCTGGTTGCCATCACCGATTTGATTCCACCCAGCAGATGCTGTAAAAAAAGTGGGTCAGCATACGATTCATCGGTATGCCCGCCACCCGTATAGAATGCTTTTCCGCCATCGAAGTCGTGATGCCAGATAAACGGGTGATTATCGCCGTTTTTGCCGCCTTCGTAAGTTTTTTCGTCTAGCTTACCCAATACTTTTAGTTCGGGCTGGATGCTTTTGTAGCTATACCATTCGTCCCAACGCTTCCAGCGGTCGGGCAGCATTTTGGTTGATGGGTGATTTTTATCGACGATTTCTATTTCTGCGTTCTGTTGCTTCGGGTGGTGTAGGAAATACGCGCCCACCAGTTTGTTGTACCAGGGCCAGTCATACTCCGTATCGGCGGCTGCGTGAATACCCGCAAAGCCACCACCTGCCTGAATATATCGCTCAAAAGCAGCCTGTTGCGCATCGTCCAATACGTTGCCTGTTGTGCTCAGCCAGATAACCGCCCCGTATTGCTTGAGGTTAGCTTCGTTAAATTTAGAGGCATCTTCGGTTGTGTCGACAGCAAATCCGTTTTCCTGACCAAGTTTCATTATGGCTCGTTTCCCGGCCGGAATCGATGAATGCCGGAAGCCCTTAGTTTTTGAAAAAACCAGCACCTTATTCAGAGCCAGCGGAGCCGAAACCGAGCTTGTTGCTGGTTTTGCAGCCGCAGCGCGTTTCGCCATTGTTTGCGCCCAGGCTGTTTCCGAAATGCCAGCGGTAGCAACTGCCAATGCACCCGTCAGCAGCATGACACGCGAGGGGAGCCGTAGGTTTTTCATAGAGATTAACGATTTATACAGATTGGTTGGAGGTATCGACGACGTAGTGAAAGCTTAACTTATTCGACGATACAATTGACTTTTAGTAAGAAGCAAAACTAACAAAAAAGCGAACGCCATCGGGTGATCGTTCGCTTTATACAAAGATTAAAATAAGGCTAATCTACTTTCTTGAAGGTCATCACCGACGTACCGCTACGTAGCAGAACAAGCTTTCCCTGACCGATTCGATACGTTACGGGTGTGCTGAGCGCATTCAGAAAGTTTTTCTCAAAATCACCAACGGAACCTGCACAAGCCATTTTGGTCGTAATTAATGGCCCAAACAGAATCTGGTGCGTATCGGCGATGATGGAGCCACTGAGCCGATTGCAACCCGTGGTACCTGTTACACGACCTTCTGTCAGCGAAATTTCGAGTCGTGGTAATTCATTGCGTAGTCCCCCGGCGCTAACAGGTTTGCCCTGAAATTCGGTCAGTACCCAAATGTCCTGCAACGTAGCAAGCTGCCGTAACGATACGCCACAACCAACGTAGTTTTTGCCTCGCAAACTTACTTCAACCCGATAATCGAGCCGATGCCCCGTTTTTTTGTCAACACAACTATCGGGTCTGAACAATACGCTCATGTGCCCCGCGTCGACAGGTATGTTATAGCGAATTACACCGTCTGGATCGTTCTGGCGTTCGGGAACAGTTACCTCAAGGCTATCTTTTCCGGGAGCAGCGAAACGTAGCATTCCCTTCGATGAATTTATTGTCAACGACCAACTAGGGTCATGGCCAATAGCGACCAGTTCATCACCCGATTTGAGATAACGGCTATAATCGGCCGGAGTTGGAACAGGGGTAAGCATAGCTGCAAACTGGGTCGACGGGCGACGGCAGGCAATACTCAAAAAGATAAGGCCAAACAAAAGCGCGCGCATGGCAAATTGCTGAATTCAGTGTATTTGTAAGACTTCCTGGCGCCGGAAAAGTTTAATCAATACGTAGTAAATAAACCGTTTGGCAGTTCTAAAAAACAGTACGTTGCTACGTTGGTTGATATGCTTACGCTAAGCAGAACAATACGTTATGAAAAAGGGATGGATTATTGCATTGAGTGTACTATTTCTGGTTGTTATCGGTGGCTACGTATGGTATAGCCAACTGAAAAATAAAGCAGCGCAGGAAGAAGGCCCCTACGATAACACGCTTAAACCTCGGCTGGAACTAACCCGTATGACGATTACGGACATAAGCGAAGAGTCGATGACGGTCAATATGTATATGCTGATCGACAATCCATTGCCGATTGGTTTTGAAGCGCACCAGATGGATTATACCGTATACATTGCCGATACGCCTGTGGTGCAGGATGCGTACCGAAAACCAATTGCGATAGAAGCTGGTGATAGTACGTTGTTGAAACTGCCAGTGAAAATAAAAGCCGAAAAAGCAACCAACGTATTGAAAACGCTCGAAGCGAAAGGTATAGACAGCACTACCTATAAAGTCAGATCGACGTTCGCGCTCGATATTCCGATACTGGGTGAGAAAACGTTTTCTGTAACGATTGAACGACGGTTGCCAACGTTCTATATTCCGAAGATAAAAATCGACGATATTGACTTTGGCCCACTCGGTTTGAAACGTACCGACGTAGCAACAAAAGTACTGGTAACGAATAAAAATAAGATTCCATTCAACATCACTGATGCGCGTTACACGGTTAAAATCGACGGAAAGGAAATTGCCGACGGGCAGCAGACAGATCCGATTTTGATCAAGGCTCAAGCAACTACACCCGTTATTTTTCCGGTGACGGCCCGACCGGGAAAAACGCTTAGTGTATTGCCCAAAATGCTGTTCGACAAAAAAGATACGCCCTACGTAGTGAATTTCAGTTGTAAGCTGGTCGATAAAAACGATAATCCAATGGTGCAGGACAGCAAGTTTATGGCAACGATAACGGGCACACTGGATGACTTTAAAAAACTGAAAAAATAATTGACTTCTAAAATCGTTTTCGAGGCTTCCGTTTCCGTTAATACGTATTTTGACAATTATCCTGGTCGAAAACGTAAATTTTAGATGCTACGTAGTGAGATATGTTCAGAATGTCGCATTTTTACAATTCATTAGCAGTCAGTTAGAAATATATTCGTTCAGAATAACAGACTGATTTTCTATCCACGATAATACGCTTTGAGTGCCATGCATAAACTGCTGATTGTAGACGATCATCGGATGTTTGCAGATGGTATCCGGTTTTTGCTGGAGCAGACAGTGGCGTATGATGTGATCGGTATTGTGGAGACTGGGCGTGAAGTAATTCCATTTCTTGGCAAACATCCGGCTCACATACTTCTGCTCGATATTGACTTGCCCGATATGACAGGTCTGGATGTTCTTAAAGCCATTCGTCCGCTTTTTCCCGATATAAAAGTTCTGATATTATCGATGCTGAACGATGCACAATCTATTCGTCGCGCGTTCGAAGCGGGGGCTATTGGCTATTGCCTAAAAACTGCCGGGCAGGAAGAACTATTTCGAGCAATCCAATTCGTCTGCGAAGGAAAACAGTATGCCCCTAGTGAATTTGAGGAGCTTGAGGAAGCACTTGACAAACAACGAAAACGATACGACCTCACCGAACGGGAAGCCGAAATTATTCAACTTATTGTTGCTGGCGAAAGCTCGAAACAAATTGCCAGCAAGCTTTTCCTGAGCATACGAACGGTAGAAACGCATCGGAAAAATATCTATCGTAAGCTGGGTGTTCATACTAATGTAGAGCTGTCTTTATTTACGCGGACTAATGACCTAACCTGATATACAAATGGCTCGTCTGGCGTTTATTATCGGTCTTTTTTGTGTAAGGCTGTCGTGGGCGCAGACAGGGGGCGTCACTGAGTCGGCAACTCCTAATTTTCTAGAGCATTTTGCTCAGGAAAATGGGCTTTCGCAGGGAACGGGCTATGCCATTACGCAATACGACGATTTCATGTGGTTTGCCACGCAGGATGGACTCAATCGGTTCGATGGTTATGAATTTAAGGTATTCAGGCCCTCGGGCAGAAATGGTTTGAATAACAGCATTGTACAGACGTTGCTGGTCGATTCAAAAAAACGCTTCTGGATCGGCACGGGGGGAGGATTAAATATCTACAACAAAGAAAATCAGCGATTTAGTCGATTTGCGGCAGTTATAGGTGTTGCACATGCTGTTGACAGTGTCTCTATCGAAAAACTACTGGAAGACAGACAGGGCAATATCTGGATCATGACCGACGAAAAAGGGCTGTTCTGCCTCAATCCGGTTACGCGAAAAATTCGCAGTTACTTTCCCGATAATAATGCACTAACCAGCTTGTGCCTATCATCGGCTGGCGATCTATGGGTATCTGATTATCAGGCTACGTATCGATATGATAGCGTGAGTGATACGTTTCGGGTGTTTCTGACGAAAAAGCAACTAGGCACACCTTCGCTACTTAGTACGTTGCTGGTTGATAAACAGAATAACCTCTGGATTGGCACTCGCGACGATGGCATATTTATGGTGCCTAAGGCATCGCTACGTTCGAAATTCATTCATTTCAGGCAGGGAAATACCAACAGAGATCTGAGCAGCAACGAAAGCACCGCCTTGTTATGTGATCGGCTGGGGCGGGTATGGATCGGGTCGCGTACGGGAGGAATCTCGCTTTTCAATCCGGCTTCGGGAACATTCACCTATCTAAAACATTCCCGAAATAATGCCAGAAGTCTGGCCGAAAATGGTATCTGGAGTTTGTTCGAAGACCAGCGCGGAATCATCTGGATTGGTTTGAATAGTCATGGAGTCGATAAGTATGACCCCAATAGATTTCCGTTCCAGTTGATTCAGCGCGACGTTGATGCTCCGGCGGTTTCAGTGCCCGATAATATGATTTTTCGATTAACGGGTGAAGGTAATATGGTTTATATCGGTACAGGAACAGGCGGACTGGCGCAGTTTTCGCTGGCGAGCCAACAGGTTGTGCCTTTGCTAAGCCGAACGATGCTGGCGGCTCAGGATACGAATCAGATTATCAGCAATGAAGTCCGGGTTATTGTGCCCGATGATAAGAAACTCTGGCTAGCCAATGGTCGTGGGCTTATTCTGTACAACCCTGTTGGGCGAACGCATGCTTCGTATAAAGCCCCAGATCAATACCGGCAGCTTTATGCTTATGCAGCTTATCCGGTACGCGATTCTGCCGGCCGGACAACCGAAATCTGGACCGGCGGAGGGTCGGGGCTGGCGCGATTCGACGTACTGACAAAGCGTTGGAAAAACTGGGATGATTTGCCAACACTGAAGACAATTGCCCAACGAACAATCCGGCTTATGTATGCCGACGATTGCCAGAATCTTTGGCTTGGCACATTGGGGCATGGTCTGATTCGGTATAATCGGGTTACGCATTCGGTTACTACGTTCGATAAAGCAAATGGACTTCCGTGTGCCAACATTCGGTCGATGCTGGCCGTTGATAAAACACTTTGGATTGGCACCGATTGCGGCCTGTTCAGCCTTGACCTGGAAACTTATAAAATTACGCACCATTACTCCAGCCAATCTTCAGCGGCATCGTTTCGTTTTCCCAATGATGTTATTTATGGCATCCTAAACGATGATCAGGGGTATCTCTGGGTAAGCAGTAACAAAGGGCTTTCGCGGTTTTCACCAAAGCTGGGAATTGTTAAAAATTTTGACCGTAACGACGGCTTGCAGAGCGACGAGTTCAATACCAATGTTTGTTATCGACACCCAGACGGTACGCTATTTTTTGGTGGTATCAACGGCATTAACTTTTTTCGTCCCGACCGGCTGAACAGGAATACGTTTATACCTCCCGTTCGTATTACCCGCATTGCCGTGCTCGATAGTACGTATGCCCCAGAGCAGAAGCAGCTAACGCTACGTTACGATCAGAATTTTGTGCGTTTTGAATTTGCGGCTCTCAATTTTACGAATACTGAAAAAAATCAATACCAATACAAGCTCGACGGAATTGATCCGGATTGGGTACAGGCACAATATCGGCGTTATGCCGACTATACCAAACTGCCTCCCGGCGACTACGTATTTCAGGTGAAAGGCAGCAACGACGATGGGGTTTGGAGCAACGAGGTGACCACTGTGAACGTATCGATCAGGCCACCATTCTGGATTACGTGGTGGTTTCGGGTATTGCTAATCGGGTTGCTTATTGGTGGCATGTATGGCATTTATCGATATCGAATTCACGAAATCAAAACGCGGCAGGCCGATATTCTGAGCGGGTCGATTCGGACGCAGGAACTGGAACGGCAGCGGTTTGCCAAAGAACTCCACGATGGGGTAGGTGCCAATCTGGCCGTTCTGAAAATGTATCTATCGTCGCTAGGCTCGCTCAGTGTGCCGATCGATGAAATCAGAAGCCGCTCGTTAGACGTATTGAAATCGTCCATTGAGGATATCCGGAGTATTATTCACGATATGCACCCGCGTAGTCTGAATGAATTTGGGCTGGTTTACACGATTCGGGAAATGGTGCAGCTTTTTACCGATGGTCAACGTATACATGTTACGTTCGATGCGGTTGATGTTCCCCAAAAACTACCGTCGGCTATCGAAATCAATCTGTTTCGGGTTGTGCAGGAACTTCTTCAGAATGCCCTGAAGCACTCGAAAGCAGATTCGGTATGGTTACAGATGCGTGTAGAAAATAATTTCCTACGCGTATCATATCGTGATAACGGCGAAGGCTTCAGCCCTGAATTAGCCAAACGGTTGGCAGGCAATGGGCTGGTCAATATAAACGAACGTATCAAGTTACTGGGTGGCTCCTGCACATTTACATCGGAGCCGCATCGGGGTACAATCGTAGCGATTAACGTCCCGCTGGTTTCCTGAACCACTGTTTTCTTGGATCGATTTGTCACCTGCTACGTAGTGAAATACCAAAATCTTGGTATTTACAACGAGCATCTTTTTACTCACTTTTGAGTGAGTTTATGAACCTTTCCTCTGTGTGCGGTATGCGGCCAGAAAAAGATAAAACCGCCCTTGTCTGGCTTATTATATCCTTTATTGCGGTAGTCTCTGCCGTAGCAGGTTTGTTGTTAATTTGACGTTTTTACCTTCTATCCAGATAACCGGTACGGGATGGCTTTATAAGCTCCCGTACCGGAAAACCATGAGTTTATGCGATTTTATGGGTTAGACCTAGTCTATAGTTTTGCGCCTATATGTTGATTCATTTTACTCACAAATTCACCATTTACTTTTTACCACATCTTCATGGCACACCCTATTATAGAATCCGATGAGCAGATAGAGACTAACATGCATGGTTTTGATCCGTTGTCTAAAGCGGCCGCCATTTCACTCATTGATGGCTTTCAAACCCTTAGTCCTGATCGCCAACTTGATCTATCACAAGGCTCGTTTTATATCGATTCCGACACGTTGGATGACCTCCTTAGGGGGGAACGATCAATGAATGGTCTTTTCGATGCTATTCGCATGATGTTTGGCGTGGATACTGACGGGAAAATGGTGCTACTAATGGATCGGGCAAAGGTTGAGGATGAAGACTTTAAGAAGGGCGTCAGAAAATTTACGGATGTGGCGCAAACTATGTCGATTATCAATACAAGTGGAGAGTATGAATTAATTGAATATGCGTCATTAACGTCAAATACGGTTGAGAGGACTGAGTTCGTTCGTGTCGATCGGGATGGAGATAACTACCGCCAGCTTCGCTTAAACTTTGAGGAACGTTTTGAAAACGATAATGCGCTGAGAACCTATAAAATTTCGGCCAAATCGGTGCTACAGGCGCTTGAGCTTGATACAGAACGGCCTGTTACTTATTCACTTCGGTACCTGATTACCGGATATTACATAGGCTGGGGAACCCTCCAACAAATTAGAAAAGAGGTTGACGATAGGAAAAAGGGAGTAAAATTATTTCTGGGCTATGGAACAAAAACGCTGAATCCAGAATCTGCCCGGTGTTTTCATATAGTAGCCATTGCGGCCGATTCAGTCAGAGCCAGAATAGAAGGCTATCCTCTGGAAGATGTTTGGAGCACGCAGGATCAAACGACACCGGCTAAAATAGAGGGCTTTACTCAATTTTTGGCACCAACAGAAAGTCCTACACTAGATACATGGACCGAGAATCCAGTGATACTGACCTCAGGCTCGTCGTGTCAGGATGAAACAACCGCCAAAATAGGACAAACCACGTAAGAGCGAAGCCGTGCTCCAGATCATACAAGAGCTAGGTAACTACCTGGTTATTCCGTTTTTGCTGGCTAGTTTCTACAAATGGAGAGACTTGGAAATGCCTTTTCGGATCTATATACTGACAGCTTGCGTAATGATTCTGCTGGCTTTGGTAAGATCGAAAGTGGCAATGGGTCATGCTGGGTTTTACATTAGTGCGTTGCTGGGCGTTACGGTATACGGAGGAATTTTTCATATCATTTTGAAACGGGTAATCGATACCCGAATTATCTGGGGAGCTGCAGCAATAATCTGGGTAATTGTTGGCTGGTACATGATTCGCAATGGCGTTCAGGGATTTCAGCTCTTTGTGATCATCCCATATGATTTGTTCATGATTACCTTTTGCAGCATCTATATACTGCACTGCCTGCAAAAACCAGACCCTATGAATTCGGCTGTTTTTCTGCTGATTCTGTACTTGTTGATAGAGTTCTTTGTTAACCTGTTTCTGGATGTAATCAGTAATTTTCTGAAGTCTTATTTGTCAGATAGTTTTATGACGTTGCTTTGGAAGGGTATACTGCCTGTTTATAATGTTTTCCGTTGTCTGGCTATCAACTGGATCATTCTTTCGGTTAAACCCAAACTGCCCAGCCTTGATAAGATTCCGGTTTTCGAAAAGTAACAAACTGGCTCTTTCGTTTATCTTATTATTAGGCGGGCTCACGTTCAGCCATAATTGCCACGCACAACAGATTCAGTTTATATCCTTCAAAGCAACCAACGAACAGACCGATTCTACGTATCACCTCCATCGGCCAATTGTGCTGGATTATAAAAAAACACACATCGTTGTGGGATTTATTGATCGGCCCGATTCTGCTCAGGCACGCTACGTATATCGGCTAGTTGGTTTTGATAATCGCTGGCACGAAAACGGGCGATTGAACTACGTTAATTACATCAATCTGTTTGGGGGAAATTACGAATTACAGGTAAAAAACCTCAATTATCCCAACAACGTAGCAAGCTTGAAATTTTATCTGGACGAAGCCTTCTGGCAACGTCCCTGGTTTGTACCCATACTGACTGCTTTCGGGCTATTGGCGGTCGGTATGGGTCTGTATTTCATTCGAATGTATCGATATCGGGGCCAGATTCGCCTGCAACAGATACGTAACGAAATCGCGGCCGACTTACACGACGATGTAGGAACTGCCCTGAGTAGCATTACGTTTCTGGGCGAAATGGCCAAATCCCGCTTCGATAAAAAGCCCGACGACGTGCGCCCAATCCTTGACCGTATGATGAACGAGTCGCGCGAGATGATGCAAACCATGCGGGGCGTCGTGTGGGTCATTAATCCTCAGAACGACAGCTCTATCGATTTTTTCGACAAGGTGAAAGCGTTTGCCGAAGCTGTTTTGAGTAGTCGTAGGATAAGCGTTACGTTCCGGGTTATGGGAGCCACCGACCTGCCGATGGGGCTGGAGGTTCAGCGAAATCTATTCCTGATTTTTAAGGAGTCGATTGTGAATATTGCCAAACACGCTGAGGCCACCGAGGTGTTGATTCACATCAAAATCGAAAAAACGTATCTATGGGTGCAAATTCAGGATAACGGGAAAGGTTTTGATTATCAATCAACTAATGATGGGAACGGCTTGCGGAATCTGAAAAAACGAGCTATTCAAATTGGAGGGAATCTGGACATAACGTCCATAGTAGGGCAGGGAACAGACGTGAAAATGGTGATTCCGATCACATAAATTCATGATTGACAGGCGTTTGATAGAAGCCGAGCTTTGTAGCTGTTCTATCCACCCATTTAAGCATTGATACGTATGATTCGGGTAACCATTTTCGATGATAACAAAACCTTCACGGATAACCTGTCGCTTTTGTTCGAAGGAAGCGAAGATTATCTGCTGACGGGCGTTTTCCCGAATGCCATAAACGTACTACAAAAGGTAGCCAAAGCCCGGCCCGACGTAGTGATAATGGATATTAAAATGCCCGACGTATCGGGTATTGAGGCCGTCAAAAGTATAAAAGCCGACTATCCGGCTATTCAGATCTTGATGCAGACCGTTTTTGAGGACGATGATAAGGTATTTGCCGCTATTTGCGCGGGTGCATCGGGCTATATTCTGAAAGGTACATCGCCCGACGATGTTCTGGAAGCCATTGCCGAAGTCTATACGGGTGGCTCGCCCATGAGCCCGCCCATTGCCCGAAAAGTGCTGTCGTTTTTTCAGACCGTTCACCAGCCCGAACCTGAGTTTTATGACCTTTCGAAACGGGAAAAAGATATTTTGCGCTGTCTGGTAGAGGGGCAGAGCTACAAAATGATTGCCGATACGTGTTGCATTAGCGTCAATACGGTCAATTCGCACATCCGAAAAGTTTACGAAAAACTGCACGTCAACTCCTCTCAGGAAGCCATTTCGAAAGCCATCCGACAGCGGCTTGTCTAACTAAACTGCTGGATTATTCTACGCTACGTAGCAAAACCCCATTGAATACCACAGCAGATGTGGTATTCAATGGGGTTTTGCTTTAGCTGATCGGGTATGAAAATCATGAATTTATGCGATTTACAGGCGTTGGTTTGTATTGGAAATTTGAGCCATCAAATTCGCTATTCACACTTTACCCATCTCCTTATGAAATCGTTATTTACGGCCTGTTTACTCTGGCTTAGCTGTTTAGTTGCTTCTGGCCAAAACGTTCAGCTATCTGTTCTCCCAACTTCATATTCAGAAGTTTTATTGACGTGGTCGGTACCCGCAGGAAAGACATATTCTTCATTTACGGTAAGCCGGAAGGCAAAAGGAGCAGCAGTAGCCTTTCTGTCTAACGCAATTGGCTCTTCAATACGTACTTATACCGTAACGGGGCTAACCGAAAAAACAACGTATAGTTTCCAGTTGATTTGTAAAGGAAGTGGGTCAACTACCGACTACACGACACCAGAGGTAACGATTACCACGCCCCCCCAGAAATTAGATGCCCCGCTTATTACATCCATCGAACCAATATGGGATGGCAATAGCGAACAGGTGTCGGCGCTAAAAGTAAAATGGGAGCCAAAAACTGCCGATCATGCAGGTTATGTTATTAGCTGGGCGTTGAATGGCGTTTCGCAAGGCTCTTCGGATCAGGGTTTTAATAAAAACCTGACTGAGTTCACTATCAGAAAGGGAAATGCACAGACCTGGCCGGGCTGTAAGGCCAACTACGAAGTAAAGGTAAGAGCTGTGCTCGGTGGAGGTTTTGCTGTTAGCCTTCAATCGCCCGATGCGGTCAAAACAATAGCAGCCACCGTCCGTAAGCCCGATGCACCTCAGAATGTACGGACAAGCGTAGCTGGCACAACAATTACGGTAAATTGGGATGGCTTTAATCAGGCAGAAAGTGTTGAAAGTGGATTCACGATTGAGTATGCTAAAACTGCCGATTTTAACGGAGCTGCATCAGTTACACGACCAGCCAATGAGGGCGTTTACGCTATTTCGGGGCTGACCGGATCGCAGGCTTATTATGTGCGGGTACGGGCCAATAACTGTAATACGAACTCCGACTGGAGCAATACCGCTAATGCCACTACGGCAGCCGGGCCTGTGCCTACAGCTCCCGAAATCACTAAAAACCTGTCGCAGAATTGGACTAAAAACTCCGACCGTGTTACGGTTATTAAAGCCGAATGGACCGATAAATCGAATAACGAAACCGGTTTTGAGATTCAGTGGGGCAATGATGAGCAATATACAGGCGGTTCGGCTAGTGTAGGTGCCAATATCACGAATTATGACGTCGATGGTTCCTGGCCGGGATGTGGGCATAAGGTATACATACGGGTACGGGCGAAGGGCAACGGTACGGAATCGGGCTGGAGTGCAACAACCCTAACCACCTCTATTGCTATACCCGAACGGCCATTGAATGTAAAAGCGGAAGTATTGTCGCATAATCAGATCAAGGTAAGCTGGGAAGGAGCCAATGAATCCTATAGTCGGGAAAGCGAGTTTCTGATTCGGTGTAATAACAATTACCTGGGCGGAGGAGACCCTACGTACAAGGCCGACGCAAACACGGATTCTAAAATTATCGACGTGGCAGCCAACACCCAGTTTTTTGTGTCGATGATAGCCAAAAACTGTGCTGGTAATTCGGAGTGGAGCAATCTGGTAGCTGCCAAAACGCCAGCCGCCCCTACGGTTTCGAAGCCAAAAGCACCCACCAATTTAGTAGCTACGGCCATAAATAGTACGCAGGTAAACCTGAGCTGGACCGACAATGCAACCGACGAAGTAGGCTTTAACATTGAACGTAGCACCGACCAGAGTAATTGGACAACAGCAGGAGATATAGGGTCTGATACGAAGGCGTTTACCGTCAATAATCTGTCGCCGAATACCAAATATTATTTCAGAGTATTTGCCCGAAATAATGGAGGTAATTCCGATTATTCGAACGTAGCAGAAGCTACCACGCAAGCGCCAACTCCAGCCAAGCCCGATAAACCAACCAATCTGGCGGCTGTGGCTACCAGTAGTACCCAGATAAACCTGAGTTGGACCGACGCTTCGGGAAATGAAGAAGGTTTTGACATTGAACGTAGCACCGACAACGCTACGTGGGTAAACCCCGCTACTGTAGCTGCGAATGTCACAACGTATTCAGTAACGGGGTTGACTGCCAATACGAAATACTATTTCCGGGTACGGGCAAAAAACGGTGCAGGTCAATCCGATTGGTCGAACGTAGCCGAAGCAACTACACAGGCAGCGCCCATTACCAAGCCTGCTACACCAACTAATCTGAAAGCCACAGCCAGCAACAGCGCGCAGATCGATTTAAGTTGGACCGATGCGTCCTCGAACGAAGAGGGCTTTGATATAGAACGTAGCACGGATAACGCTACGTGGGGGAATCCGGTGACTTTACCTGCCAATACCGTTACGTATTCTGCTATGGGGCTGACAGCCAGTACGAAATACTATTTCCGTGTAAGAGCCAGACTCGGCGCAACGCCGTCCGATTGGTCGAACGTAGCAGAGGCCACTACACCAGCGGCTCCGGTTGTTAAGCCCGCTACGCCGTTGAATCTGGTGGCAACGCCCGTCAGCACTACGCAGGTGAGTTTAATCTGGACCGATGCATCCTCGAACGAAGAAGGTTTCGAAATTGAACGTAGTACAGATAATACTACGTGGGGAAATCCGGCTACTGTAGCTGCCAATACAATTGCCTATCTGGTATCTGGGCTGACAGCCAGCACAAAATACTATTTCCGGGCACGGGCAAAATTGGGTACTGCTACGTCCGACTGGTCGAATGTGGCCGAAGCTACTACGTCCGCTCTGCCCATTCTGAAACCTGTTGCACCTAGCAATCTTCGTCTTAAAACGGCTACTGTAGCTAATCAGATTTCCATTGAGTGGGACGATAACGCTACCGACGAGACGGCTTATGAACTCTCCCGCGCTACCGACTCGCCTACCAACTGGCAGGTACTCAAAGCTGATTTGCCTGCCAATACAAAAGAGTTTACAGATACGCCGGTTCGGTCAGGAAGCAAATATTTCTATCGAATACGGGCACTACGTACCTCCGATTTCTCGGATTACTCGAACGTATTGGAAACGGTTGCTCCGGTGGTTAGTGCTACGTTGCCCGAAGAAATAGCGAACTGGCAGGTATATCCGAATCCTGTTGTTGAAACGGTTCAGATTGATTTGAATTCGACAGCCATGCATACGCTGGCGGTGGTGAATGCGCTGGGGCAGGAGGTTTGCCGAACCACGATACGCAACAACACTACGTTACGTATAGCCGATTGGCCAGCCGGTCTTTATCTGATGCAGATCAAGACCGCTAATTATTCAAAAACATTCAGACTTTTAAAGCGATAAGATCATGAAAATCAGTCTATATTCTCTGTTTTTTATACTGCTGGTTATTGTTTCGTGTAGTAAGCCGCAGGACCCGGCACCCAGTTCATCGAGTATATTGAAAGGCTCATTTAAAGCCAGAGAAGTGAAAGAAGGTAGCCAGACGGTTTATAAAGAAACCGAAACAGCAAACGTGATTCCGGGTTACGCAAAGTTTCGACTTCGGCTTTCAACCCCCGATATGGGCGTTTTTAAAGCACAATTAATCGAATATTCGGGCGAAACCTTCGACGGGAAATGGACGTATGACGAAAAAAGTCAAACACTCTCGCTAACGAATCTCTCACCAAAGCCAGCCGCTGGTGATCTGATTTATGCTGTCGAACGGGTAGAGTCGGGGCTGGTAGTGCTACGTAGTAAAACCGCCAACCCCAAAACGGGCCAGACCATAAACGAATACACGTTGATACCTGAGTAGAAAAATCACTACGTCGAAACAAAATAGCCAATCGATAAACGTATCGATACACCCACCTAATAAAGAAATACTATGCTACGTCATTTAGTACTCCTAACCGCTACGTTCCTGCTGCTGTTGATAAATGGAGTTCAGGCGCAGATTGGCTTCAACTCGCCCGCAGGTGTAAAACCGACGCGGGATTTTGAGGTATATACCCGGAATGGTTTTCTGGTGCAAAATAAATTTGAATACGTCAACCCAACTAACAACGCATCTAGCTATGTACAAACAATGGATTGTGCAACGAATCCACCGTATTTTTATGCAGCCAACGGAATACTCAAAGACCCTGGCGGTGATAGCAACTATCAGGCAAACCAAAATTGTACACAGTCCATTATAGTAGGTGGAATTGGAAGTGATGGAGGTGTTGAAATCAAATTTCTAGAGCTAGATACAGAAGCCTACGGCGATTATATCAATGTTATTAGTCCATACTCGTTTACCCATACGCTGTCGGGCAACACGATTCCTGAGGTTATTTATATACCAGGAAATCGTGTAGACATTCAATTAGTATCCAACGGGAACTCTACGGTTGGGGCGGGTTTTCGCTTACAATGGCGTGCCATTAAATTTAATGAAACACCACTAGCTGTCAACTCATCTGCCCGCTACGCTTTTTATTTTGATGCAGTCAGAGGTAACACTGTAGCAGGGGTAATTAGCCCAAACTATATAGGTGGTCATGCGTCGGCTAACTTTGGACACAAAAACTATGCAAGTGGTTATGCAGCCGCTAGTTTCGGGCTTGAAAATAATGCTGCTGGATCAACTAGTTTTGCCGCAGGGAACAACAATCAAGTTGATGGTTTCAGTTCTAGTGCTTTTGCTTTGGGTTATAACAACGTCACTGATGGCGACTATTCATTCAGTTTAGGCGAAGGCAATGTTGTACATCAAAACAACTCTTTCGCTCTGGGGAGCAATAACGTCTTGTCAGAACCTGCAATAATAAATTATAAGAAAGACAATTTTGCTTTTGGCAATACAAACGTCCTCAAAAATAGGCTAGGAATAGCTATAGGATTTAATAATACCATTGAAGGGGCTAAATCTATTGCTATAGGTTCTTACGTTGGCTCTCTTTCTAGTGTTAGTGGCTCAACAGTACTTGGCGATTCAGACCCTCTCCAGCAGGGACATACGATGGCAGGTACCAGTAACCAGTTTATCGCCCGTTTTTTGAATGGATATTTTCTGCTGACCTGTGGCAATATTAGTCCTGGACCGGGTTACGGGTCGGTAATAACAGGTGTTCAAATTGGGCGAGGGCAAAGTTCCTGGGCTACCATTTCCGACTCCACCAAAAAAGAGCGTTTTCAGGCCATCAATCACGCAGATTTGCTTCGTAAAATTGGGGCTCTGAAACTTACTTCCTGGAATTACAAAGGCCAAACGAGTATTCGGCATTACGGGCCGATGGCGCAGGATTTTTATGCCGCTTTCGGTAACGATGGACTGGGTCAGATTGGGTGCGATACGCTTATTTACAGTCACGATATGGCCGGTATTACGTTAACAGCCGTGCAGGCATTGATTCGGGAGAATGAAACGCTAAAAAGTCAAAATCAGGAGTTAAAAGCACGTATCGAACGTAGCGAACGAGAAACCGCAGATCAACGCCAACGGCTCGATTTAATAGAACGACGTATCATGCGGCCGCGCACAACAGCCGTTGCCATTCGTCGGTAAAAAAGCAATTGTCTGACTTTCTCTTGGTTACAGCAACGTAATGCGTTATCTTGCTACAACCATCCGTTTTGTTAATAAACCTTGCCCGGTTTCGAGACGTAGCACGTAACTTCCTGTAGGCAAATGATTTACGTCAAGCCGGACAGACGTAGCGGTTGGCCGGGTTGCGTTTACTGCTACGTAGCGCCCCTGTATATCGGCTACCTGTATCGACGTAATCCCCTGCCTGAGCATCGACGATTCGAGAATTACTTCTGTAGAAGCTGGATTCGGGTAAAGTACTGCGTCCGACACAACAGGCTCAGTAGCAGTAACAGTTTGGCGGAATACGGGTGCTACCGAGAAATCCTTAAACAGCGCGGCTGCTTCTGTGGTATTATCCGTGCCGAACCAATCGGTCAGAATGGCGGCATACACCTGTCGGAAATCGGTTTGCATTTTCAGGTTGTTATTGTCCAGATCGCTCAGATTAGGGTTTTTACCGACTATTGGCGTTTTAATTGCCGATCCAAATAAAAACATCGGGGCAGACGTACCGTGGTCAGTACCATAACTGCTGTTGGAGATAGCCCGTCTTCCAAATTCGGAGAACGTCATGCCTACAACCCGATCTTCCAGTTTCAACTGAGCCAGATCGGTCTGGAAAGCGAGGATGGCGTCGGAGAGCGTTTTTAGCAGATTCGCGTGTGCGCCAACGGTTGTATCTGTTGTGCTTACCTGCGTCGCGTGTGTGTCGAATCCGCCCAGCGTCAGGTAATACACTTTGGTTTGCATACCTCCGTGAATGAGTCGGGCAATAATTTTGAGCTGTGCCGCCAGCGCATTCGATGCCGGATACGTAGCAAGATTTTTGCCTTTTCCAGCCGCCGTTTTTATTTGTCCCGCATAGCTTACCGAACTGGCCTGTTGCTGCCGGATAAACTCAATTTGTTTGCCCACATAACCAGTCAACGTAGTAGAAGGCGCATTGGGTTTGTCGCCTACCAGCCGGGCAAACGTATCGGGGTCCTGCAACACAATAGCCATCGAATCGGTCGGGCTAAGCAACGTAGTGGCCGTTACGTAGCCGATCTGAATAGCCGGTGGGTCAGGCATTTGCGTTGTTGGATATTTATCCGGAAAGTCGGGAAATCGTTTGTCAAGATACCGACCTGCCCAGCCCGAAAGTGAGGTTTGATTTGAATCGACAGCCGTCATCCATATATCGCTAGCCCGAAAGTGGGAGAAGTTGGGTGTCGGATATGATACGCCCTGTACAATGCTCAGTTTTCCCTCGTTGAAGAGCTGCTGCATTCCCGTCATAGATGGGTGTAGACCCGTTCCTGCATAATTTTTCAGTGCCAGTGCTTTTGCTTCGGGAATGGCAATATTTTTCCGAAACGTCGCGCTGGTGTACGTACTCATCTGATCGAGTGGAATCACGGTATTTAGCCCATCATTTCCTCCCTGTAACTGAATGATAACCAACACGCGATCTGTTTGATCGGCCAGATTGACCAGCGACTGGATAAACGACGGGCCAGCCATCGCTTTTGCGCCAAATCCGTCGACCAGAACGGGTAACGCCAGCGATGAAGCGGCCAGTTGAAGAAAATTTCGACGTTTCATAAGGGGTAAAGAGTGAAAGAGCGAAAGAATGAATGAGCGAAGTGAGCGGACGAGCATGTTTTCGCTCTTTCACTCATTCATTCTTTCGCTCTTTATAAGATTAGCTTACCTGATATTCAGCCATTCGGAATATGTATTGCAGGAACGTAGTGAGTTTCATCTGAACAGCCTGACGCTTTGCTGCATCGTTTGGCGATTTTATGTAATCGTTCCACTCAATAATCCACTCGTAACGCGGAATTGAACTGAGCAGAACCGTATCGGTCAGGAAATCTCTCTGTGCCTGATCGAGGGGGATGCCCAGCAACTGAGCTGTCACGTCGTTTACCAACTTTGCCGGATCGGTCGGGTCGGAGAGGGTTTTTGCGTAGGCCAGTACGTCTACGGTTTGTTTACCATTCAGCTTTAACGCGTTGGTGGTCAGCGCATCGCCAAAAAAACCGCGCAGACCGAGCGTAGTAGAATTGATCCACTGCTGGTAATAATCGTTCTGATAATAGGCCGTCCAGCCGAATACCGTTGGCGGATTGAGCAAATCCTGTTGTTGCTCTTTCACCCGACTGTAGATGTAATTACCAATCTGATAATAACCCGTCAGATTCTGCGTAGGGTCGGGTGCCTGAAGACCCCAGAACCGAAACGTGCCAACCACCAAATCGGTCGGTGATTTAATAATTGCCCCTCGTACCGTTTCATCGAAAAAAAGCTGACTTTGTAAAAGCGTTGACAGTACAGGCTTGATCTCAAAATTGCTTTTGCGAAACAACTCCGCCAACGGCTGAATAACATTGGTTTCTATGGTATCGGGAATGTCGTAATTGACAAACCAGCGATATAGTTTCCGGCATATATAGCGTGGCGTTTCGGCATTTGCCAGCAACATGTTAACCAGATCGTTCAACTCAGCCAGACCAGCGTCGGCACCGGAACGGCCTTTGATAACCGTATTTTGATACGCTGCCGAAAATTTCTTGTCGGTTGTATCATGCCGATTCGCCCGGAACGTACTGCCAATGGTTGCCGTGGCCACATCCCGGTAATTTGTATCGGCCCAGCCGGTCAGTACTCTGGCGGCTTCCCGAATATCCGCTTCCGAATATCCGCCATTACGTCCGGTTGTAAACAGTTCCTGAAGTTCCCGAGCGTAGTTTTCGTTGGGAGTTCCTGCTACGTTCTGGTTTCCGTTCAAAAACCGAAGCATGGCCGGGTCCTGCGTAATGGCAATGGTAAATGATTTGAAATTTCCCAGCGCGTGCTGACGTAGCAACGCATTGTAGCGATACATGAACCGATAATCGTTCACCGTCGAATCGTTTGTAACGAAGTGGTTCGACCAGAACAAGGTCATTTTTTCGAGCAGCGACAGCGGCTGATTCAGCATCAGGTTGCTCCACCAATGCTTCAGATATACATTATACTTACCCGCATTTGTCTGGTCAAATGCCTGATCGTGAAACGCTTTTGCAGTAGTTAGATCAAGCGGAGGGGCAGGGGTGGGCTGATCGGTGAGCAGTTTGGCTACTATTTGGGTTGCCGTTTGCCCAGCTAGCGTTTTCGCCTGATCTGGCGTTGGGCCAAACGTAGAACGTCTAAGCAAATACAAAACTTGCTCCGATGTTAATGGCTTTGTATACGCATCGAGTAGAGCCATACCATAATCGATTGTAGGTGTTTAGATAAAGCACTATAATATCGACAGAAAATGGCTGAAATCGTTTAGTTATGAATACTTAATTAACTGATTTTTAATGATTAATAATCTATATGGAGGTATTTGTCTATATAGCATCAACAACGTAAACCTGTTTGGGCGAAAGGGTGCTGAATGCGGTAACACAAACTGGAAATGATAACGTAGTGACTACTGCTTCGACTACTGCTTCATCTGGTTAGCGTCAAGACCTGTTCTAAAATGGCCGGTTCAACCCGATGCCCACCGTCGAATTTGGTTAACTGAAGGTTCGGAACGTCGGTTTGCATACGTAGCAAATACGTATCAATGTCGCCCAGAAGCTGGAAATATTCATCCTGCTCGCCATATACGTAGTGCGTTTCTACGTTATCGAGTTTTGACGGCTGTATCAGGTCGGTCAGGCCGTCGGGGAAGAAGCCGGCCCAGAGAATAAGCCGGTCGGCGCGGATATGTCCATAATTCAGCCAGCGGCAGGCTGTAGCCGCTCCCTGCGAAAAGCCTAGCAGGGTAACATGAAACGAATGGGGATCGTTACCCTGCAAAATATGGTTGTAAAGCGAATTTAGATAAGCCAATAAATCGCTGACTTCCTGTTCTTTATCTTCACGAGTAAGCCATGATGCACCTACACGTTTGAATTCGCCGTTGAGATAAAGCCGCGACAAGCCTTCCGGTACAATCACTAGCGTCTGATCGTCGACAATGTTGGTAAATTTGCGACTGAAATATTGGGCCAATTGTCCGTAACCGTGCAAACAGAACCAAATATTTTTTGTCTGAGGAGTCAAGTTTCCTAACGTGAAATATCTGGCCGTACGCTGAACCGCCAGATGATGTTCCTGAACCATAGATGCTTAGCGATGAAACCGTGATTGTTGTTTATCTCTCTTCCGTTGCTCGTAATGACTTTTGTCGGCAACGTAGCACAACCGTTCGAGTTCGGCATAAACAGTGCCATCCTTATCGAGCCATTGTACTACGAATGTTTTTTCGGTTTGTCCATTCAAGGCCACTTCCTGACGTATTGTTTCGAGTTGTTCGTCGGTGATTTCGAAGCGGGCGTAAAGCGTTTGGCGTCCCGGTTTGCGAAATCGAATCGAAGCTGATTTGTCCCAGACAACGTACTGATTGCCCAGAATTCGAAGAAGCATTACCATGTAAAATGGATCGGTAGCTGAAAATAAGCTGCCGCCAAAGATTGTGCCGACGTAATTGTAAGTCCAGAGATTTAACCGTAGCCGGATGTGTACTTCGCGTGAATCGCCCGACCAGAAAAGGATTTTTCCGCCCGTTCCGAAATACATCGGATACCAGTTCATAAACTGGCGAAACCACCACATTTTTACGGATTCGGTTCGGGAGGTTTGCAGAAAAGAAGGTTTCATAATGAACTGTTGTTGAGCCTTTAAAGGCTTGTTTGCAATACAAATTCTTTCCCTTTTTTTGCGGCCTGAGCAATCTGTCCGGCATGGTAAGAGTTGTGATGCATCAGAAAAAGGAGCACCTGCACACGCGGCCACTCGCCAAACGGCGACGGTATCGGCTCGGCCCATTGCGAATCGGTCAGTTGGGGAATATGGCCGGCAATCATAGCAAACGCATCTTCAACCGACTGTTTTACTGATTCCAGATCAAGAGAAATGCCTTCGTCTATAGCACCACCAACTGTTTGTAGTGGAATCGTAACTGGCCGACCGAATAACATCGAAGCAAAACGGTGCATCACTTCGGCTGTATGTAAGGCAATGAAACCTGCCGACGCGGTTTCGGGCGTGAGTCGGTTGTGATACGTAGCGTCAGATAGTTTACGGGTTGGCCCTAACGATGGGCCCTGGCTCATCTGCCACATCTGCAAAATACTTTCAGTAGTCATAATCTGGTTGGGAAATGGCTTGTCAGGAGGCAAGTCGGGTTAGTACATTATTGGAGAATGCGGTTAATCCATCGGTAGCATCTGGACCAAGTTCAGTCCATACCTGCTGATTCAGAACTTTCCAGATTTTGTGACATCGTTTGGCCAGTAGTCGACCTTCTTCAGTCAGGAAAAGACCACTACGTATATTGTCGGTAAGCCAACCTTTTTTTTGCAGAAGCTGCACATCGCGACTCATCGCTGATTTTTCGATCTGTAATCGTTTTGATAATGCAGCCTGACGGATACCCGGCTGGGCAAAAATGTGCATCAGCAATCCGGCCTGTGCAAACGTCACGTCCTCACCAGCAAAGGCATCGTTATAGCGTGTATAGATCACACGTGCCAGCATCCGTAATCGACCCGCAATGCAATACGTTTCTGTGTTCATTTAGCAAAGTTTAAACGAAAAAGTTGTATATGCAACTTTAGCGGCAAAGCGGCTTATAGTCGTGCAGAGACGCTGTTTATCTCTAAAATACTTGTTGTTTAGTTTGGCATCATCGGGAACCCTAACGAAATTTAGAATTCTATCTGCTTCGGGTGCATCCCGTTTTTTTTTTAACATCTCCTCGTTTAATCAATGACAACTTTCTACCGATTCGTACTATCTTTTCTTTTCGTTATAGCGGTTGCTCTCCATGTTACGTCGGCTCCGATTAATGAAGAACCTTCGAGCTTTGCCTGCTCAACACCTGGCGGGCTAAATTCTTATGCGAGCGCCAATTCAGCTATTTTACGTTGGGGAGGCTCAAGTGCAACATACGACCTGCAATGGCGTGTGGCTGGTTCGGCCAACTGGAATCTGATTCCTAATTTGGTACGTACCGATTATCCGCTTACTGGTTTGGCGGGTAATACCGCTTACGAATGGCAGGTGCGGGGAGTTTGCCAACCGAGCGACGTATCTGTGTTTTCGCCGGTTAGTTCGTTTACTACGGTTTGTATAGCGCCATTTCCATTAGGCAGTGGCGTTCAGTCGGCTACGTCGGGGGTAGTTACCTGGGATGCTACCAGTTTTTCGGAAGATATGAAAGTGAATGTTCGCTGGTGGAAAGTAGGCCCATTTGGTCAAACACCAGCCTTTACTGTAGAACAGAATATTCCCGTTCGTGACCGCCAGTATGTAATTCAGGGATTGAACGAATTAGCTTCTGGAGCTTCCTACGCTTATCAATTACGCTCTGTTTGTCCGGCTGGTGATACGTCAGAATATTCAAATTCGAACTCGATATTTTTGGGCGATTGTTCGTATAGTACGCCATATTTATATACGGATTCGGACGAACTGACAAATACGACGATTCGGGTCAGATGGCGCTCGTTGAGCAGTGCGCCAATAACATTAATGTGGCGAGTTGCGCAAACTGGTACCTGGAATACGATTACCGGGCTAACCGGAAGTTCGTATACATTGAAAAATCTGACTACCGATCAGAATTATCAGATTCAGGTGTTTGCTACGTGCCCTAATGGGCAGGAGCAATATTCGAACATGGTAACATTCAAAGCCCGACTTCCGGTGCCGTATGCTTATCGGGCCGATTTTACCAACCCAACAGCTACCAATATTGCCTGGTTTTATAACCCGCCCAATACCGAGCAGAAAGAGCCGCCGGTAGCCGTTCGGTGGAAACTCTCGAACGCTGCCAATTGGGAAGAGATTACCAATTTCGAACCAACTTATTACCCGCTCCGTAATTTACAGCCAAACCAGACGTATCAATGGCAGATTAAAGGACAATTGCCCAATGGCGATTCGCCTTATTCGGATGTTCAAACGTTTAGTACGTCCTGTCTGGTACCGAATGGTCTGGTTGCTCGTGATCTGACTGCTACATCGGCTCGGCTGGTATGGTATACAAACCTGATGTCATACGATGTGCAGTATCGGCGCTACGTTGGCAACACGCCAACATCGTGGACGGCTGTAAATGGGGTTACTACGTCCGAATGTTCACTCTCAGGATTAGTACCGGGAAGTAGGTATGAATGGCAGGTTCGGACGGTATGCGGGGGCGGAGTAACAACTGCTTTTGTCGGTAGCCCATACACAACAACATTTATAACTCAGTGCACACTGCCTTTTGCGTTGCGTACCACAACTGTGTCATCGACAGGGGCGTTGCTACGTTGGAATGGAATCATTAATATGGGTGGTAATGTCGACGGCAATGCCGATTATAACATGGGCTATGCTCCTGAATACACGCTGCAATGGCGGGCTGTGGGAGCTTCTAACTGGAATACCGTAACGGGCATTACCAGCACGACCTATGCACTAAGCGGATTGACCGCCGGTATACCCTATGAATGGCGATTGACTAATCCCTGTGCAGGCGATCCGGCCAACGCTGGCACAACGGGAGTGAGCCTGTTTTATACGTACTGCATTGCTCCTGACCGGCCGTATTCTGAACAGATGAGTGGTACAAGTGCGCGTCTTCGCTGGTCGGCCAGAGAAGCGGGCGAACAATATACGCTACGTTACCGGGCTTTGGGTAGCACGAACTGGATTACGATTTCTAACGTAACAGACTCGTTATATCGACTTACGAATCTGGCTAATCAGACAACGTATCAATGGCAAGTACAACGTAATTGTAGCGGAAGTCCGGGACCGTTTACCTCAATTCGATTATTTACTACGTCCTGCCAATCGCCAATCGATGTGCGGGAGGTGATGATTGCCAGTACGGCAACACGCATTGGCTGGACAGGAATTCCGGGTGTTCAGTACGTTGTTCGTTGGGGAGTTAGTGGTTCTCCGTTGTCGCAGAGTGCAACCACCGTGGCAGGGGCTTCGAGTTATGATATTAACGGGTTAACCTCAGGTACGGCTTATAATTACGTAGTGAAAAGCCAGTGTGCCGATGGATCTGCATCGGCTGATAGCGAACTTCGGTCATTTACGGCGATTTGTGGTGCGCCGGCAGAGCTACGGGTAGCGGCTATTACGCCAACATCGGCAGTTGTGCAATGGAGTGGGCCAACGAGTCTCAGTTACGTAGCCCGCTGGCGCGTTCAGGGCGGTTCTTGGACAACGGTTAATGTACCCGCCGGAGCTACGTCTGTTTCATTAACTGGCCTGACAACTGGGCAGATACACGATTGGCAGGTTCAGACCGTTTGCGGAGTGGGTCAGCAATCGGCTTTTGCAACGGGCATACTAACGCCTATGAATACCTGCCCACTCCTGTTTTCGTTACGGGCTGGTAACTGGAATGATCCAACTTTATGGTCGTGTGGCCGGATACCAATGGCTGGCGATACAATAGAAATTCGGCACGTAGTAAATATTCCAGCCGGTTTTGTCGGGAATACGCAGAACGTAACGTTTACACAAGGCGGGAAAATTGTTTATGCGATCGGAAGTTCACTACAATTAGGGCAATAGCAAACGAATCAGGTGGATACAGGGCGTGGTTTAGGGCAAAGGCTTTTTGGATATATAGACAATACCCCGGCCTTGCTTACTGTTGCAGAATGAGAATTTCTCACCAGAATGGCCCCGCCCACACACGGCATCAGTACCGGCGATGTAGAGTCGCTGCTGGCTATCGAGATACAGGCTTTGTAACTGGTGGAGTTGCGGCAGATCAATTCGGCGACCTTCCGACGTGATGATGCCCGGCGTTTCGAAAATACCAGTTGTAGCTGTTGGTCCATCGAGAAATGCCTGATATATTTTATACGTTTTTCCCGTCGATGTATTGACAGGGTTAATCGGGAATCCATTATAGCCCAACGAAGGAATATAATCGAATGCCAGATTGCCTTTTCGTTGATAAGGCTGCCATGTTTTACCATCGTCGACGCTGTAATTATCAGCGTGGATAAGCGCTCTATAGCCGAGCAAACCATTCATCGTGAATAGCGTATCCCGGTATTGAACAACACCAAACATACCAATCGACTGTTGGTGAACCTGTTGCCAGTGCTTCCCCTGATCGGTCGACCGAAAAATGGCAAAACTTGTAGAAATTAATAGCGTTTTATCCCAATCGCCCCAGACTCCTTCAATGGATTTGTCGATGGGAGATTTCAGAACGTACCAATCTTTGTAGTCAGCTAATACAGTATCATTTCTGGGAGATACCGTATCCGATTCGGGTTTGCAGGATAAGATAAGCGCAATGAGTACAAAGACGAATAGATTTTTCATAGTCAATTATCGTTGAGTAAATCAGCCCTGTACAAAGACTCCTTTAGGAAGGCAATGGTTGTGACGACGTATCAGACGTAACGCTTTCTTTTGGTGGGCGTTGGCTCCAGTACGTAGCAAGAAGCGAACCTGTGGTGTTCATAATTGGGCCGAATAGGGCGGGAGCAAGCCCAACCGTGGCAACTTTTCCCATCTGTACGGCAATGCCCGATGCCAGTCCACCGTTTTGTAAACCCACTTCAATGGCCACAGTACGGCAGCTTTGTTCATCCATACCAAACAATCGGGCTACCCAATAGCCTAGTGTGAACCCTGTTAGGTTGTGAATCAGTACACAAAGTGCTAAGGTCCAGCCTACAGCCAGCATACTGT
Organism: Spirosoma daeguense; assembly: GCF_054776875.1. NCBI lineage: Bacteria > Pseudomonadati > Bacteroidota > Cytophagia > Cytophagales > Cytophagaceae > Spirosoma > Spirosoma daeguense. The sequence continues at coordinate 331,511 of NZ_BAAHBF010000004.1, read as the reverse complement.
CGCGACCGGCAGCGGTGATAATAGCTACAATCAGCACAATACCAACCATCGAAACAAGTGGCATAATCCGGTTGATAACAACGGTCGATTTATGAAAAATACGATTCAATATAAGCCCAACAATAACGGGTAAAATCACAATTTCGGTGATATGTATCATCATATCCCACAGCGAAATTTCGATAAACTGGCCCGCCAGAAGTTTCATCAGCGCAGGCATTAGAAACGGAGCCAGCAGCGTCGATAACGTAGTGACGGTTATGGAAAGTGGTACATTGGCCTTGGCAATGAAACACATTACGTTCGAAGCCAGCCCGCTTGGTGAGCAACCGATAAGAACTACGCCAGCGGCAATTTCGGGCGGAAATTTGAACGTATTCGCCAGCGTATAGCCTAATAATGGCATAATAAGAAAGTGGCATACTACGCCTACAAGCACGGCCCGTGGTTGCTGAATAACGCCCTCAAAATCCTTGATCGACATGGTGGTTCCCATTCCCAGCATAATGATTTGCAACAACGGTACAATCAATTTCTTCAGCGGAAAATCGCCAAATTGGGTAAATGGCCCCGGAAAAATCAGTGCTAACGTTACAGCAAGGATAATACAGGCCGTGTAAATCAGGTTGTTGTAGGAAGAACGGGCGTTAGTTTCGGCTTTCATTACCAGAGAAAAAAATGGAGAATGAATAATGTATAATGAAGGATGGAATCTATAGGAAGAAAACCAGTTTTCAGGTTTGTTGTAAAAGCCTATTGCCCCCAAAAATTACCTGTTACATTGCCTATTCTCATTATCCATTGTTTATTCTACATTATTCCTACATCGATGCCAGAACCCCTTCTTTTAGCGAATATGTTGAGGTTTTGATCACTGATAGGCCATAGGTTTTCAGCACATAATCAATTAAGCAAACACCCACTACGATCATATCGACACGTAGCGAAATCATGCCGGGAAGCGCCATACGCTCGTCGCGATTACGACTAATAAGCTGCTCGTGAGCCCGATAAAACTCGGAAATGGGCAGCGTAAATGCGGCTTGCTCCGGGGCTGGTAAGTGACCCCGTTCGTGCATAAACCACAAATCAACCAACGTATCGAACGAACCGGATGAACCGACCAATACGGTTGGCTCATATTGATGAATAGCATTTGCTAATGGCAGCAGTTGTTCCTGAAAATAACTACGCAGCCGTTGAATACTCCCTGAACTGATGGGGTCGGTCGACATAAATTTTTCCATAAGCCGTTGCCCGCCTATTTCGAAACTCTGTTTCCAGAAAACCCGGTTCTGATTGCCCAGAATAAACTCAACGCTACCGCCACCAATGTCGATGATCAATGCGGTATTCTCATCGAGAGCACCAGCGGCTCGGACGCCCTGATAAATATAATCAGCTTCCTGATTGCCCGAAATAACCTGAATCTGGATACCCGTTGCCTCCCGAACGCGTTCTATGAACTCAGCCTGATTCTGAGCCACCCGGATAGCGCTGGTACCAATGGCCACTACGTGTTCGGGTGCTACGTTATGCTGGTCGAGTACGCTCCGAAAATAGGTCAGTATGTTCAGGGCGCGGCCAATGGCTTCTTCTGTAATAACTCCCTGATTAATACCAGCCAGCCCGATTTTGGCAGGTCGACTCTCGCGAAAGAGCGTTGAATAAGAGGTCCCGTTTTTCTCGGCTATAAATAAGTGGAACGTATTGGTGCCTAAATCGATAATTGCTTGTTTCATAGATGCAAAACTATTACCTTTGCCGTCCGATTTTAGCTAAAACACAATATTTTAAAACATGCTTATTATTAACGTAAAAGACAACGAGTCGATTGACAAGGCCCTCAAACGCTTCAAAAAGAAGTTTGAGAAAACGGGCGTGTTACGGCAGTTGCGGTCGCGGACGGCTTTCCAAAAACCGTCGGTAAAACGTCGTACCGAAGTCATCAAAGCCGCTTACAAAGAAAGAATGTACGGCAATCACACCGAGCAATAGTCGGTTGTGAGTAGAGTTTGGCCGCCTTGAATGCGCAGTCAATGACGACCAGATTCTTCATCAGAATACAAAGCAGCAAGCAGCAATGTTTGCTGCTTTTTGTTTAACCGGGATTTTGTTTACTGTACAATGATATGTCATAGTTGAGAAATACTCTCGCGCACTTTTCTATGTTGTCCTAAAATCAGAAAGTCGGTAAGTTTGTTAGACTAAAATCTGTTTAATCCATGAATCCGCTAAATCCCGCGGGGCCGCCCGGCGGTTCCGATTTCCTGCAATACATTCGGTTTGAGAAACGGCTGAGCCATCATACGCTTACGGCTTATGGTAATGATCTGGAGCAGTTCACTACGTTCCTGACTTCCGAGTGCGCTGTCGAATCACCAGAACGAGCCGATTTTCGGCATATTCGGTCGTGGATTGTGAGTCTAGTGGAAGGCGAAATGGATAAATCATCGGTGAATCGAAAGATTGCTACGTTGCGGAGTTACTACGGTTTTTTGCTACGTCGGAAAGTGATTGATATTGACCCGATGACGAAAATTCAGGCGTTGAAAGCCAGTCGGAAACTGCCGGTTTACGTAGAGGAAAAACCAATGGAAACCCTGCTGACCGACATTGATTTTCCTGATACGTTTGAAGGCGTTCGCGATAAACTGGTACTTGAGTTGCTCTACGGAACGGGTATTCGTCTGAGCGAATTAATCGGGCTGAAAACCGCTGATGTTAATCTGTACAATAAAACCATCACCGTACTGGGTAAACGAAACAAACACCGGATTGTGCCTTTGACACAACCGCTTTTTGAACTGATTCAGCAGTATGAGAAACAGAAAAAAATAGAATTTCCGACTTCTGTAGATGAAGGAATGTTAATTGTAAGCGATAAGGGAGTGCCCGCTTATCCGGTTCTTATTCAGCGTATTGTAAAGCGACATCTGGAACTTATTACTACGTTAGAGAAGAAGAGTCCGCACGTATTACGTCATTCGTTCGCTACGCATCTGCTCAATCGGGGTGCCGATCTGAACGCTATTAAAGATTTACTGGGTCATAGCAGTCTGGCCGCTACGCAGATTTACACACATACAAGTCTGGAACAACTCAAAAAGACCTACGATCAAGCCCATCCAAAGGCTAAAAAGGATTAGTGAATAATGAAAAACGAATAGTGAAGAATAGTTTGTTATCCATTATCCATTATTTCTTCCGTTTCGGAGCAGGTTCAACTGGTTTCAGATGAGGCTGAAGCTTCGTTAACAGTTGACGGTAGCCTTCGGCGTTTGGGTGAAGTCCGTCGCTAAACATGGCTTCATCAATTTTGCCATCTGGTTTTAGAAAAACCGTGCCGGGTTGAATAAACGTTACGTTCAACTCGCCCGCTGCCTGCGCAATACGTTGATTTAGACCGGCAATACGTACTTCTTCATTACGTCGTGGGAGAATACCGATCAGCAGAATGTCGGCGTTAGGTTGGCGCGTTTGTATGGCACGTACCAGAAAGGAAAGCCCATTACTGATTTCGTTATCTGAATTAAGCTGAAGATTATTAGTGCCAATCATTATGGCAATCTGACTGGCCTGATAACCATCGAGTTCACCGTGATAAACCCGCCATAATACGTTTTCGATACGATCCCATCCGTAGCCCAGATTAAGCACACCGAGCGGTTCCATAATGGCATTCCAGCTATCGCTTCCGTTCAATTTAGCCCCCGTCGATTCGCCACCCCAGAAATGCGTAATCGAATTACCGATGAATAGAATGCGGGGTGGTTTATTTTGTACACGCGCCATGACGTCGCGGTGGCGGGTTTCCCAGTCGTAGACGCGCGCATCGCGGTATTGCGTGCGGGGTTTTGTAGTCGAAATATCACCAACAGGTTCGTTCAGGATTTTTCGGATGCTACGTTCATAGGCGTCTGCATATTGTTGCATACCTAAATCATTCGGGTGCGTACCGTCGACCATCGCATCGTTGTCGAGGTTGATAGCCGATTTTGGCAACAAATACAACTGCTTTATTCCCTGGCTTTTTAATTCAGAAAAGGCCTGTTCCATCACAGCGTTGGCATCTGTGTAGAGTTGACGGCGGGTTGTATTAAAACCGCCATCCGTATAGCCCGCATGTTCGACCAGTAAAATCGGCGTATCGGACTTCCGTTGACGTAGTGCTTTTACCGATTCAATAATCTTGGTTTTTAGTTCGTCGGGTTTTGTGCCGGCCGATGCAATCAGGTTCGGCAGACAATCAAGTACGTATAGGTTGGTATTGATTTCGGGCAACAAATCGATGATTTCTTTCTCCAAACGTCCATTCCCAGAGAAAGCCAGATTGATGATTGGTCGGTCGAGCTTACGGCCTAAAATAGATGTCCATGCCATGCCGGGTCGAGAAGCACAGGCTCCCTGCGCTATTGACGTGCCATAAATCACAATTGGTTTATCAATACGCACGGGTAGGGGAGTGAACGTAGCACCAGAAGGCACCCCAATTTCGAGCCATTTTACGGAGTTGTAGAGTGGCAGATATAGCCGGTATTCGCGTCCTTTCTGATGATACGTATCATTCGGTTCAAGGTCAGTAAATCGGTACTGAATTGTATCACCAAATGTATATTTTCCGCCACACCAGAGCGCATCGCCATCGCTGTTAATTCCGTATAAATCAACGCCATTGACACCTGTTGACGGCATGTGTGGCATTTCTTTTTTAGCTGTCATGCCATAGCGAACCACAATCTGGTTGGTGCTGGCCCGGAACCGAATGAGCAAACCGGCTGCGTTGTGCGATAAATTCCAGACAGGTTGCCGAACATTTTTTTCGGCTTTAGCCGGTAATCGGTCGTATGGATTTTGTAAGGCTTCACCCGACCATCCCTGTCCTTCAATAACCGGGAAACTATTCTGGACAGGATTCCACCACGTATAATCGGTTGACGATTGGCCGATGGCGGCATTATAAAGGAAAAAGAAAGAAACGAACGTAGCAGATAGCAGTTTTTTCATGGTAGGAAACAAAGGACAGACGTAGGGCTGTCGGGGCCGGACGTATTATCTATAAAGGTGAGTAAGGCGGCAGGCTAATGTGTTTTTACAAAAAAGAGTATGATTCTTGTAAGGAGCGGTTTGGTGTAAACAAACGTAAACGGCTTCTTAGGTACTTTTGCATCATGAATATTTCCCAGATGAGCCAAACGCTGTTCTATCTGATCGAACAGCAACCTGATTCACAAAAAGCGGTTGATTATCTGCGGCAGCAGGCCGATGCGTTTCAGTCGAATCCGCAGGTGCCAGTGTTTTACCGTGTGTTTACGGCATTGCCCCGATTTGTCGGAAAACAGGTGGTGAACGTACCGGCTGACATGGCGTTTGCGCTTGAACGTATCCGACCGAAGTTTACGATAGAAGGCTGGACGCTCGACCGACTGGCGCGGGTATGGTGGCTCCTGCAACTGCCGGTCGATGAGGAGACTACGTATGTAAAAACGATCAGTCAGCTTTTTAAAGCGGCTGAATTGAATGAATTAGTTGCACTTTATTCGGCCCTGCCGGTGCTGGCTTTTCCGGAAGCGTGGCGTTTTCAGGCTACGGAAGGAGTTCGGAATAACATTGCCGATGTACAGTCGGCCATCATGCTACACAACCCATACCCGGCTGATTATCTGGATGAACCGGCCTGGAATCAACTGATTATGAAGGCGTTTTTTACCGATAAGGACGTAACGCAAATTACGGGGTTACTCGACCGTAAAAACGACCAACTCGCCCGTGTTCTCGCTGATTATGCGGATGAACGTAGAGCGGCTGGCCGTAGTTTACCTCCGAATATTGAGTCGCTTATGTGATTGATAATGAATAATGTAAAATGGATAATGCATAATCGGGACTGTCGCCTAACTTATACATTATCCATTTTACATTATTCATTACCCTAATACCAGCGATATGAAATACCGGCTGAGATCATAAGTGAAGGCGCGCTGTTCTTCAAAAAATCGTAGTTGAAAAATACGTTCTGGTATTGGGCTTGAATTTCGGCGCCAAGTCCTTGTTCGCGCCCACTGTAGAACTTGAGTCCAACGGCTGGGGCAATGGCTCCTTTAAATCCCGTAACCTGATCGGCCAGTGGGCCGAAATAGTTCGTGTAATCGACAAAAGCACCGCCACCCGCCATCTGTATGTACGGACGAATAGCGGCTGCATTATCAGCGAAATAATAAGACAGCGACGCCATTGCGGGAATCATCGTCAACGTGCGCGTTTGTACAGCCGAAATAGTTTGGTCATCATACTGATATACCTGCCTGTCGAGTCGTTGTTTCGTATATTGATAGCCGGTTTTTAGGCCAAGCGAAAACCGTTGCGGAAACAACCATTCACCGTCGAGGGCGAAGTTGGTAGGAGAGATCTTGTTGATGTATCCCTTCTGACCACCCATCGGCATACTTAAAGCGTAGCGGGCCGAAATGTTGAACGTTACGTAGCGATCATAGAGCGACGATTCGTATTCATTTTTATATTGTGCACTGGCCACTGTTGTCAGGCTCACCAGCGCAACTAAAGCAATTAGGCGTTTCATAACGTATTAACGAGTTGCTTGTAAATAAGGCGATTGACTAAAAATAGACGTAGTAGCCGCATCAGCCGACTGTGTATCTGTGATTTCGCTACCGCGAATGGTAGCACTATAAATGACCGTCAACTGTTGCTGACCGGACGTAGTGGCCGAGCTATTTTTTAAATCGACCATCTGAACTTCCCAGTATCGGTCTGTAACCTGATACGTATAATAACTGGGGTAATAAGGCATTCCCCAGCCGCCTAATCCACCGTAGCCCCAATAGTTCGAATAGTAACCATACGGGTTCGAAGCAACGCCTGTATACTGATTATTAACCAGAATAACGGCAACGCCCAAATCAGCTTTTTCACCTTTGTTGACACGCTGAAAACCTCGCGAGGTTAGCGCAGTTGCTACGTTATTCACCAACCGATCCGAAACCGCATTTTGGGCCGTAGCGTAGCCTTCGTTCGACTCAATAAGGACCGAATCGGGCAGGCTAAACGTTTTATACTGACCGAAATTAACAGAACGATCGTAGTTGGTAATATAAACGGGGCTATCCGCCGGGCTCAAGTCGTTGATAGCGTTGTCGCGGCAGGCTGTTAGCACACTGCCAATAGTTAGGAGTAGTATTGCCCAAACGGGGGCTTTTCCTGACCAGCATTGTTGAAGCGTTTTCATAAGTGCATTTGTCGAGTACTATTTATAGAACGAACAGAAGGCGCCGAAGTTTGTACAGAGTTGCTTAAAATCATGTGAAAAATGACCTGCAACGGCCAAAAATTTTAAGAACTTTGTTCCTTTATCGACGGAAGCGCATTCCGTTTATTTTTTTCGCAGAGCGTATGGATTTTATGGATTCAATTCGGGGCATGTCGTTTTTCGATATGCATGTCCACATGACATCCCGTACTACCGATGATTACCAGGCTATGGCCGATGCCGGCGTAGTGGCTATGATTGAACCCGCTTTCTGGTTGGGCCAACCACGTACTGGTGTCGATTCGTTTCGGGATTATTTTGCTAGTCTGGTCGGCTGGGAGCGATTCCGGGCGTCGCAGTTTGGCATTCGGCATTATTGCACCATCGGATTAAATTCTAAAGAAGCCAATCAGGAAGAACTTGCTGAGCAGGTTATGGAAATTCTTCCGCTTTTCATCTATAAAGAAGGTGTGGTAGGTGTTGGCGAAATTGGTTTCGACGATCAGACGGCTGCCGAAGACAAATACTATCGGGCGCAACTTGAACTGGCAAAGGAAGCAAACCTGCCTGTGCAGATTCATACGCCCCACCGCGATAAAAAACAGGGTACCAGCCGAAGTATGGATATTGCGATTGAACACGGTATTGCTCCGGGCATGGTTATCGTTGATCACAACAATGAAGAAACCGTACGTGAAGTGCTCGACCGGGGTTTCTGGGCAGGCTTCACCATCTATCCATTTACCAAAATGGGTAACGAACGTATGGTAGAAATTGTGAAGCAATACGGGCCGGAACGTATCATGATTAATTCGGCCGCCGACTGGGGCATCAGCGATCCGCTGGCTGTACCAAAAACGGCTGCATTAATGAAACAGAACGGTATTTCAGATGAAGCTATCCGGCTCGTTACGTTTACAAACGCTGTTACGGCCTTCGCGCAAAGTGGCCAGCTCAGCATCGAAGAACTTACCCAGCCATTAACAATCGATCAGAGCCAGCGGTATAACGGCAGTTCGGTACTACGTGGTGGACAGGCTCCTCGGGTAGATAAAGAATCAACGATTATTAAATAAAAGAGCGAAAGCGAGAAAGAGTGAAAGAGCGAAAAAATCTGTGTGAAATCGCTCTTTCACTCTTTCGTTCTTTCACTCTTTCACACTCTATGATAAAAGCACTTCTTTCCCTCACACGTCCGGCAAATCTGGTTACAGCAATTGCCGACGTACTGGCGGGAATGGCGATTGCAGGTTATTTTTTGGATATGCATGCGGCTCCGGCCCCTGTAGGCTGGCTTTCTCTGGCAACGGTGGGTTTATACGGCGGTGGTGTTGTTTTTAACGACGTATTTGATGCCGAGTTAGACGCTGTAGAACGCCCAGAGCGCCCAATTCCCAGCGGTGTAGTTTCGAAATCAACAGCAATAGGTTTGGGGTTGGCTTTGTTAGCGGTGGGTATTCTTTGCTCATTTTTTGTGAACCAGACGGCTGGCTTTCTGGCGATTGCGATTGCCGTAGCGTCTGTCGTATACGACCGATTCGGGAAGCACCACAATTGGCTTGGGCCTTTAAATATGGGCCTGTGTCGTGGTCTGAATTTGTTACTGGGCGTAAGCATTCTTCCTGATCAGGTGATGCCCTGGGCATGGGTAGGTCTTGTTCCGGTAATCTATATTGCTGCTATTACCATGATTAGCCGGGGTGAAGTGCATGGTGGAAGTTCCACTACGTTACGGATGGCGGGTTTATTATACGCCCTTGTGATTGGCTGTGTAGCAGCGCTGGCGCAACAACAACAGCAATTGGGCACAGCTTTTCCTTTTCTGGCTCTGTTTGGCTATTATATTTTTCCTCCTCTCTGGCGGGCTGTTAAAGAACCTGTTGGCCGTAATATAGGAATTGCTGTAAAAGCAGGCGTATTATCGCTTATTGTTATGAATGCCGCATGGGTGGCTGCTTTTGCGTCGTTCCCGTTAGCCATGCTGGTATTTTGTCTTCTGCCTTTGTCCCGTTTGCTGGCAAAATTATTTGCCGTTACGTAGTTCAGTTTTGGTACGTTAGTTGCTATATCTATGTAGTCGGAAGTAAAGAAACGAATTTAAACAAATCTTTATGACTCAGGCTACTGGCTTTGCGCAACCAATCTGTTTGATACTTTTGTGAAACATTCCGTGGAACATTCTTGGATTCGTGGAAACTATCTGGCATATTTGAATCTGCAACGTACAGACCCATGGGTAAAGTGATTGCTATCGCCAACCAAAAAGGTGGCGTCGGTAAAACTACGACAACGATCAATTTAGCTGCCAGTTTGGCCGCACTCGAATTTCAGACGCTCATTGTTGATGCAGACCCTCAGGCGAACTCCACCTCGGGTCTGGGTTACAATCCTAAAGAAATCGAAAATAGTATTTATGAGTGTATGGTGGAAGGCGTACGCCCACACGATGCAATTATTCAGACTGATTTCCCGAATCTGGATTTGTTACCCTCTCATATCGACCTTGTAGGGGCTGAAATTGAGATGATTAACCTCCAGAATCGGGAGGACAAAATGAAACAGACGCTCGATGGGCTACGTGATGAATACGATTTCGTTATCATCGATTGTTCGCCATCGCTGGGGTTGATAACCATTAACAGCCTGACCGCTGCCGATTCGGTTATTATCCCGGTTCAGTGCGAATATTTTGCGCTTGAAGGGTTGGGCAAGCTGTTGAATACCATTAAAATTATTCAGTCGCGGCTCAATACGCATCTGGCAATAGAGGGTATTCTGCTAACCATGTATGACTTACGTGTTCGGTTATCGAATCAGGTCGTTAGTGAAGTAACAACCCATTTTCAGCAGATGGTATTTAATACCATTATTCCACGTAATATCCGGCTGAGTGAATCGCCCAGCTTTGGCGTACCCGCATTGGCGCAGGACGCCGATAGCAAAGGCGCTGTCAGCTACCTTAACCTGGCCCGTGAGATTCTGATTAAAAACGGCATGATGCCGCAGGAAGCTTAAAACGTGTATGATGTATGAGGTATATTGTATGATTGTTGCCAGACAGTCGTGCATTCTATAGCGTACATCCTACATCCTACATCTTAATCATGGAGAACACAAACGCCAAAGCACCAAATAAGAAGATGATTGGATTGGGCCGTGGCCTGGGCGCATTGCTGCAAGATACCGAATCGGTTAATCGGCAGACGAAGCCTTCGCCTTATGAGTCAATTAGTACGATGACCGAAATTGGTTTGTCGCAAATAGAAACAAACCCGTTTCAGCCACGTACCCGTTTCGACGAAGAAGCCCTTCAGGATTTGGCCGATTCCATCCGGACACAGGGTATTATTCAGCCGATAACCGTACGTCAGTTAGGTAAAGATCGATACCAGTTAATTGCGGGTGAACGTCGTTTACAGGCATCGAAAATTGCTGGTCTAACGCATATTCCGGCTTACATACGTACTGCCAACGACCAGCAAATGCTGGAAATGGCCCTGATTGAGAATATTCAGCGTGAAAACCTGAACGCGATAGAAATTGCCCTAAGCTACCAGCGGCTCATAACCGAATGTAGCCTGAAGCAGGAAGAACTGGGTGAACGCGTTGGTAAAAATCGGACTACGGTAAATAACTACATTCGACTGCTGAAATTGCCGCCTGTTATTCAGGCATCGTTACGTGATAATAAAATTTCGATGGGCCATGCCCGCGCTATTATCAATATAGAGAACCCCGATACCCAGATCCGGCTTTTCAACAAAGTAGTTGATGAAGAATGGTCGGTACGTAAGGTAGAAGAAGCTGTTCGGAATCTCTCCGACGAAACACCTGATCTGGAAGTTACGCGACGTGTTACGTTGCCTAAACAGGAAATGCGTAGCCTTCAGTTTAAATTGTCTTCCATGTTCGGTACGCGCGTATCAATAAAGGCCGACGAAAAACATAAGGGAGAAATCAAAATTCCATTTACCTCGCAGGAAGAGCTAACCAAAATTCTGGAGGTGCTGAACTCGCAGAGCTAAGCTCGTAGATTATCCGTGTTAAATTACCTTAAAAGGGTAACGAATCGGGGCAGAGCCTGGCGAATCGGGCGTTACTTATGCATGAATTCACTTGGTCGCTTCTTCGGAACTCTAGTAGTGCTACTTGTTTCATCGGTGGGTTCACTGATGGCGCAAAATCCAATTCTTGTTCCTGCTCCTACGCCAGCGTCCATCGATTCGACTAGGCTGATTCGTTCGATCTCTGATACGCTTCCGGCCATGATACGTCGGAATGGTATACTAGTTCCGACCGAACCGGCTGGTATTCGAACGGCTGTTATCCCCGGCGATTCGTCTTCACTTGATAAACCAGATACGGTTCGTGTGGCGAAAAAAGTATCGAAGCATCGAATCATACCTAAGCAGGCTACGATCCGTTCGCTTATGTTGCCGGGTCTGGGGCAGGCTTACAATCGCCAGTACTATAAAATTCCATTTATCTACGCAGGGTATGCAGTAATGGGATATTTATTTGTTCAATATAGCGGACTGGCTAATGAAGCCGCCCGGGGCTATAAGCAGCTATTGTTTGCACCGGTTATCCAGCCAGCTCAACCCGCATCATTGGAAAAATACCCCACAGGAATCGAGACGTTGATTTCTTCAACTACGTTTACTATTCCAGCCGTACTTGGGCAGAAACCCGAATATGTTGAAATAAGCGGATACAAAGTCTATTCGGTTGCTACGGCAAAAAATGCCTATGATACGTATCGGCGCTATCGCGATTTGAACGTAATTCTTTCGGTGGTGTTATATGCGCTAAATGCGGTAGAAGCGAACGTAGCGGCACACCTGAAAACATTTGATTTATCGGATGATATTTCGATGCGCATCGAACCCAACGTATTACCAATACCCGGAACAGGGCCGGTGCCGGGGGTAAGAATTGCGCTTAGTTTTAAATAAAATGTATGAAGTATGATGTATAGTGTACTTGGAATGAATCTACATCATGTACCATACTTTATATATTACATACCAACTAGTTTCTTATGAAAATTCTTCTCCTTGGCTACGGCAAAATGGGTAAAACCATTGAGCAGATTGCACTCGAACGGGGACATCAGATTGCCGGTCGGATTGATGTCAACAATCAGACAGATTTAGCTAACCTCGAACCTGACGATGTTGATGTTGTCATTGAGTTCAGCTCCCCTGAATCAGCGGTTAAAAATATAACGTATTGCCTTGAACGTAGCTGGCCCGTAGTTTGTGGAACGACGGGTTGGTTAAGCCATCGGACAGAAATAGAAAAGCTTTGTCAGGAAAATAAAGGTGCTTTCTTTTATGCCTCGAACTACAGCATTGGCGTCAATCTGTTTTTTCGTCTGAATAAAGTGCTGGCGAAGTTTATGCGTGATTATCCGTCGTATCACGTATCAATGACCGAAATTCATCATACCGAAAAGAAAGATGCGCCAAGCGGTACTGCTATTACGTTGGCTGAAGGTGCTCTGGAGCATTTGCCACATAAACAACGTTGGGTAAATAATGAGCCTGGTTCTGAGCTTGTTGCGGTTGATAAAGACGCAATTGAAATAGAGTCGCTTCGTGAAGGTACTGTACCGGGTACGCATACCGTGCGCTACGAATCGGAGGTTGACCGAATCGAGATACAACACGTAGCACACAATCGATTAGGATTTGCACTGGGAGCGGTGGTTGCTGCCGAGTGGCTTGTTGGCCGTCAGGGCATATTTGGTATGGACGACTTGCTAGGAAATGTTTAATTTTGTTGCAAATTCTTCTGTTTTAGCCAGTTCGTGGCAACTGAAACAGGAAAACTTGAAACTTGAAACCCGAAAAATCTGTGTCTGAAGTAAAAACCAGAGCCGAAGCTAAGCCGGCCAACGCTAAGAAATCGCCCCTCCGCGAGTGGTTCGACTCTATCTTGTTTGCCGTTGTGGCAGCTACGCTTATTCGTTGGCTGTTTATGGAAGCGTTTACCATTCCAACGCCTTCGATGGAAAACAGTTTGATGGTTGGCGATTTTCTGTTTGTTAGTAAGCTGCACTATGGTACACGTACACCACGCACGCCTTTACAGGTGCCACTTACGCACCAGAAAATATGGGGGACCGACATTCCATCTTATAGCACAGCTATTCAGTTGCCATCGTATCGGCTACCCGGTTTTACGCATGTTAAGAATGGCGACGTAGTGGTGTTTAACGTACCGCCAAAATACCTGAACGACAATATCGATTACCCCGTCGATCTGAAAACCAACTATATCAAACGTTGCATCGGTATTCCGGGCGACGTACTGGAAATTCGCCAGCGTGAGGTATTCGTAAACGGAAAACCATTTGCGAAACCGCCCCGTTCGGAACAAAAATATTTTGTGAAGACTACCGAAGTCCTTGACGCGAATTTCTTCCGTAAACACGATATCGTGAATGATTACCGCGATCCGGGCCAACCTACCGAAAACTGGAAGCCGCTTGAAGAATATAATGATTCTACCAAAACATCGGCGCTGGTTGGTTATAGTATAAATACTACGGAGGCCGTTATTGCTACGTTCCGTGGGTTCGATTGGGTGAAGGGTATTGAACCTATGGCCGATAAACCCGGCGAAATGATGCCTTCAGTATATGGTACGCCAACGTTTAAATGGAATCATGACAATTTCGGCCCGTTGACCATCCCGAAAAAAGGAGCTACGATCCAAATTACCCCGCAAACTCTTGCTGTTTATGGGCCAGTAATTGAACTATATGAAGGTAATGAAAAAGTAGAGCTGACGCCCAATGCTGTTAAAATTGATGGTAAAGCCATTACGTCATATACCTTTAAGCAGGACTATTACTTTATGATGGGCGACAATCGGGACAACTCGCTGGATTCTCGTTTCTGGGGTTTCGTTCCTGAAGATCACATTGTTGGTAAAGCTGTGTTTGTCTGGATGTCTATTGACCCGAATCCGGCTAATATCTGGAACAAAATTCGTTGGAATCGCCTGTTCAGAACTATCGACTAAAGCCCGCAGGCAGAATTAACAAAAGCCCTCAAATTTGCACAATTGACTAGCAAATTTGAGGGCTTTTGTTGGTATGTTCGGAATGCGTTGCCTTACATGAATAGATGATTTTTGAAAAACGAATCCATTAAAGTAAGTGGCGTGAAAATCTACGCATACTTTTTATAATAAATATCATATTAGGTGTTGTTTTAAATATTCTATAAATATAAATTTGTTTACTTAAGTTTGCGGACTTCTCCAGCCCAACTGAAAAAAATAAACATGTCTAATTCCGATTATACCATTGATTTAGTAAAAGTGTATCTGAAAACCTTGTGTGGACGACTAGCTGTATTACCGCAAACCATTGCCCGTCCATGGGGATATGAGTTTAGTTTGGAGGAGTATGAAGCGATTTATCTGGGTTTACAAACGCTCCTTTTGTCGACTCCGACCAATACTATTATAAACGAACAACTGTGGATCGAATTTGAGAAACTATCCCAAAATAGGCAGGCTATGCATTGGTTTATGTATCAGTATGTCGAACAACTGGTGGCTATCATACACGATCGGGAGGCCAAATTACAGCCCTCTTTCTGGGTAAATTCCAGCCATTACAACCTAAACTGAATCTGCCTGACTAGGATTGGAAATTTCGGCTAAATGTAACAACGACCTGAAGAGAGTGCAATAGCTCCGAAAGTAAGTGTGAGCTTAGGCGCTCGGCCACCGTGCTATGAACGGCCAAATATAGCTTTGGATGTCGATAAAAACTTAGATTGATACACCTTGAGCTGTCCCGATAAAACTCGAAAAGCCTCCTTAAGTAAAGAGGCTTTTCGAGTTTTATCGGGACAGCTCAAGGTGATTTGTGGCCGATTTTGCCGTTTTAAGTCGATATTTGAAGCGAGTTACCTGTTTGAATTATGAAGCTAGTGCAAAAAACGAAAGGAAAGTGTTGTGTTGGGTGGTTCATTTGCCTGGCTTTAGTATTAATTCAGAGTAGTCTAAATAGGGTAATCGCCTTAGATCAGGGAAAAGGCCGTACTTCCGCTAATAGTAAGAAAGCTGCGGGCAATTCTCGTTCGTTAACTGACAAAAGCAAACGTTTAACTACTTCTAAAGCGGTTGCTGATAAGAAGGAATCTGCTGCCATAACGGCGTCGTTTCTGGGAAAAAAACACGCTCGGGTACTAATTAAAGATCACAAACTTAGAGGGGCTGTATATTATCTGGCATCTGGTCATGGAGGGCCTGACCCAGGCGCTATTGGCCATTACGGAAAACAGTTATTGGCTGAAGATGAATATGCTTACGACGTAACAGTTCGCTTAGCGCGCGCATTAATGGAACACGGAGCAACCGTTTACATGATGGTACGTGACCCAAACGATGGCATACGTGATGATAGCATCTTGAAAATAGACCATGACGAAGTGGCTTATCCAAACCAGAAAATCCCACTTAATCAGACGCTACGTTTGCGGCAGTGTACCGATGCGGTAAACAAACTCCATCGAAAACACAAAGGAGCTTATCAGCGGTTAGTAACTATTCATGTCGACAGCCGTAGCGAAGGTGAAAATATCGACGTATTCTTTTATCATCACGAAAATAGCAAGGCAGGCCAAAAACTGGCGAAACACATTCATAAGAGTTTCAAATCGGGTTATAGACGTAGCCAGCCGAATCGTAATTATTTGGGAACGGTGTCGGACAGAAGTAGTTTATACGTAGTAAAAAACAGCCATCCGCCCACCGTTTTCATTGAACTGGGTAATATCCGGAACACCAAAGATCAACGTCGTTTTTTGATCGCCGATAATCGGCAGGCGTTGGCCAACTGGATTTGCGCTGGTCTACAGAAAGACTTGAACCGATCTGGCGAATAGAATTTTACCATTCGATAGGCGCTAAACCTTTGCTTTCCAGATAGGTATTGGCCTGGCTAAAGTGTTTGTTGCCGAACCATCCACCCCATTGTGCGGCCATGGGAGAGGGGTGTTTCGACTTCAGAATTAAATGTTTCTTCCCGTCAATAATGGCCCCTTTTTTCTGTGCATATGCACCCCAAAGCATAAATACTACGTCGCGCTTTTCGTCGGAAATCAGTTTAATAACGGCGTCGGTAAACGTTTCCCAGCCTTTGCCCTGATGCGAACCCGCCTGACCCGCCCGAACGGTTAACGTAGAGTTTAGCAACATAACCCCCTGACTTGCCCAGCGCTCGAGGTTACCCGATTTAGGGACTGGTTTGCCGAGATCATCCTGAATTTCCTTAAAAATATTGACCAGCGATGGTGGTTTTGTGATACCATCTGCTACCGAAAAAGCCAGCCCATTGGCCTGACCTTCGCCATGATAAGGGTCTTGGCCTAAAATCACGACGCGGGTATCGTCGAAACTACATTTATCGAAAGCGTTGAAAATCAGACGGCCCGGCGGAAAAATGCGTTGAGTGCTGTATTCGTGGCGAAGAAACTCTGCCAACGTAACAAAATAAGGCTTGTCGAATTCGAGTTGCAAATGACTTTTCCACGATTCGGCGATGGATACATTCATAAGTTGGGAACTGATAAGGGTTAATCCGCATTATGGCTCTACATAAACAAAAGACGGTTCTCCTGAAATTTTTTGAGAGCGGTTCTTGCGTAACAAAACTAATCAACTTAATTTTCGTTCTAAGGTTGCAAACGTCAGGAATTTTATGGTTTCGTGCATCACAGAAGGCGTAAGGGTTAGCGTGAAGACCGAGTATCAGTCTGATTACTCGAGTCCGCTTCAGGCGCACTACGTATTCACCTATCGCATCACCATCGAAAACACCAGCGACTCTACCATTCAATTACTACGTCGTCACTGGTTAATTTATGACTCAAACGGTACTGTTCGCGAAGTAGAAGGCGAGGGCGTAGTGGGCTTGCAGCCCGTGCTTGAACCGGGCGAAGTTCACGAATATGTTTCGGGTTGTAATCTGCGGTCGAGCATTGGGAAAATGGTAGGTACCTACCTTGTCGAACGTATCATTGATGGTAAACAACTCCGGGTCAATATTCCCGAGTTTACGATGGTTGTTCCGTATAAATTAAATTAATTCATAATGGAAAGTCGGAGCCGCTCGTGCGGTACAATGAGTAATGATTTCCATTCATTATAGATATTCCATTAACCACCTTTCATTTTGATTGCCGCTTATTTTCGGTATTTGAGTCGCGCCCGCGACGAACATTCGCTTCATTCTCCGTTTCTTTTTTCGCTTTACACGCAAATAATTCGGGCCAAAAAGACGCCACAGCCTATTTTTTCGGATATTCGGCGTTTGCGTAAAACACTACGTAGCAGCAGACAACAGATTACGGTAACTGATTTGGGGGCTGGCTCCCGGATAAATTCAGCCCGGCAACGCACCGTGGGCGATATTGCCCGACATTCACAGAAACCCGACCGATTTGGCCGGCTCTTGTTTCGATTGATTCAGCGGTTTGAGGCTAAAAACATCGTTGATCTAGGAACGTCATTCGGACTTACCACCGCTTATCTTGCCGATGCCGCCAAGTCATTTTCAGGAAAGGTTACTACGTTCGAAGGATGCCCGGAAACGGCTACCATTGCACAGCAGAATTTTGAGAAACTAGGCGTTGATAATGTCAATATCATTGTCGGAAATATCGACGAAACGTTGGGAACGCATATCAACGCTTCAGCGCCTATAGATTTCGTTTTTTTTGACGCCAATCATCGCTATGAACCTACTGTCTATTATTTCGAAACCTGCCTGACGAACATTCATAACGACACCGTTTTTGTATTTGATGACATTCACTGGTCGGCCGAAATGGAGCAGGCTTGGGAAGTGATTAAAGCGCATCCGAGAGTAATTGTTACGGTCGATCTGTTCTGGGTTGGGTTAGTCTTTTTTCGAAAAGAACAACCAAAGCAGCACTTTGTGTTACGATTTTAACAGAAAAGTCACGGAATAACGTTATCTTTCAAGACGCTTTTAGGCGTTAAATCTCCTATGAACTTCCTGACTTATACTCGTTTAGGCCTTTCGGTTGGGGCCACGGCCATATTGCTGAATATGGTGGCCTGTAGCAAAACCAATGTAGATTCGCCAGACCCAAGTGAGGAGTCGACGTTTAACCTGATTCAGCAAAAAATATTGACGCCATCCTGTGCTACGTCGGGTTGCCATGCCTCGCAAAGCGACGCTTCGTTTGTGCAGCACGGTCTGGTATTGGCAGCAGGTGTTGCTTACGAAAATCTGGTAAATGTCGATCCGAAAAATACCAACGCCAAAGCCGACGGATTGAAACGGGTAAAACCCTTTGCGTCGCTGGAAAGCTTACTCTATCACAAGCTGAATTTATCGGCGAGCCATCACAGTGGTAAACAGTACGGTAATCTGATGCCGTTGGGAAGCAGCGAACTGCCCAATGGACAGATTGAATTTATCCGTCGATGGATTGAAGCGGGTGCTCCCAAAACCGGGAACGTAGCGGATGCTACGTTGCTAGCCGATACGCAGACGCCCGTTGTGAACTATACGCCATTGGCTATTCCTACAGCAGGAACAGGTTACCAGTTGGCCATTCCAACATTCGATATTCAACCGAATTTCGAACGTGAACTGTTTACCCGGCGAATGGTGGGTAATTCGGAAGATATTTATGTGAGCCGTTACGAAGTCAAATTACGTTCGGGAAGTCACCATTTTATTGCTTACGATTTTCAGAATAAAAGCCTGCTGCCTAATCTGAACGATATTCGCGATTTGCGTAATCCTGATAATTCACTTAATCTCCTCACCGCCCTGTCGATGTCGAACCATATTTTTCTGGCAGGTTCGCAGGCACAATATGTGGACTATACGTTTCCAGAAGGGGCAGCTTTATTAATTCCTGCTAGTGCGTCGCTTGATCTGAATTCGCATTTTGTGAATAAAACAACGTCGGTAATGAAGGGCGAAGCGCAAATCAACCTTTACACAATCGACAAATCGAAAGTACAACGTGTGGTGCGGACACTGGATCTGGGGAATAACAGTCTAAAAATTGAGCCTGGGAAAACCACTACGTTCACCAAGACATTTACGTTCGATAAGCCACGTAAAGTGCTGGCCCTGACCTCGCACATGCACAAGCTCGGTACGTTGTTTGCTATCAAAATTAAAGGTGGCGCCCGCGATGGTGAAGTCGTTTACACATCGACAGACTGGGAGCATCCCGATATTGTTACGTTCCGAACACCAATTTCGCTCGAAAAAGGGCAGGGGCTTACGTCAGAAATTACCTATAAGAATACGACTTCTAAAACTGTCAATTTTGGCTTAACCAGCGACGACGAGATGGGTATTATCTTCGGTTATTATTACGAGGAACCTTAAACGATTGAGTACGTAGGTAACAAAAAATGGCGGGGCAACTTTTTAGTTGCCCCGCCATTTTTTGTTATTCGGTTTTCAGTGATTTTACTGGATTAATCAGTGCGGCTTTGATGCTTTGAAAACTAACCGTGATTAACGCAATAAACATTGCCATGAAAAGGGCTGCCACAAAATACCACCATTCCAGATCGATTCGATACGGGTACTTTTCGAGCCATCCGCTGAGGAAGTAACCTCCGATTGGGAAGGCAATTAACGCTGCTACTAACACAAGCTGTATAAACTCCTTCGAGAGCATACCTACCAAATTGGTAACACTGGCGCCCAGTACTTTCCGGATGCCAATTTCTTTGGTACGTTGTTCGGCGGTAAAAGCAGCCAGTCCAAACAGGCCCAGACAGGAAATGAAAATTGCCAGAAAAGCAAAGTAAGTTGCTAGCTTGCTCACCGTGTTTTCGGCCTTATAGAGGTTGCCAAACTCCTGATCGGTAAAAGAGTATTTAAACGGGAAAGTCGGATTGAATTTCTTGAAAGCAGTCTCCATGCTGGCTATGGCCTGTTTTGTTTCACCTGCATTGGTACGTACCAGCACACTACCCCAGTTGTTGGTGGTATCAGCAATTCCCCGTTGTAGCCGCAGAATCAACGGTTCAATGGCTGTGTGCAGTGAGTTGTAGTGGAAGTCTTTCATCAGGCCAACGATTTTACCTTTTTTATTCCACATAGTCATTTCCTTACCAACAGGATTTTTATACCCCATCTTCCGGGCCGAAGCTTCGTTGATCAGGTAACTGCTCGTATCGGTTGAAAACTCTTTTGAGAAATCCCGTCCATCAACCAGTTTGATTCCCATTGTTTGGATATAATCAAAAGACACCGCATTCTGGCTGAAGAGCATCAGTTGCGTAGTGTCTTTACCCGGCCATGATACTCCCTGCGTTGAACTGCCTACTTCGAGTGGGTCAGATTGTGCGCAGGTTACCGATTTAATACCCGGTTGCCGTTCCAGCTCTTGTTTAAACGTCTGAAAATTCTTCTCCAGATTACCCTCTAACGGCATATAAAGCAGATTTTCACGATTGTAGCCAAGGTTTTTATTCTGGATATAATTGAGTTGCCGATAAACAACCAATGTGCACAGAATCAGAATGATTGATAAGCCAAACTGAAGAACCACCAGCCCTTTTCGGAAATACGTAGCACTCGATTTTAACTTTAATGTTCCTTTCAGGATAACGACTGGCTTAAGCGACGACATAAACAGAGCCGGATAGCTTCCCGACAGCATTCCGGTAAGAATCGACAGTCCTAATAACAGAAGCAGAAAGGTAGGATTCGTGAAATCAAGGAATAGTTTTTTACCCGTCAGTTCGTTAAAAACAGGCAAAATAAGTAGTACAATCAGTATGGCGAAGGCAAGCGATAACAACGTAATAAGCATCGATTCGCCAAGAAATTGCCCAATTAAGCTATTTCGGTAAGCGCCCACAACTTTCCGAACGCCCACTTCCTTGGCCCGTTTTACTGAGCGAGCCGTGGCCAGATTCATGAAGTTGATGCAGGCAATCACCAGAATTATGATGGCAACAATAGAGAAAATACGTACATACTCAATCCGACCACCATTCTGTTTACCACCGTCCCAGTTTGAGTACAGATACGACTCGCCGTATCCCTGCAAAAACAGCTCTACGTTACTGTCTTTATTTTTGGTCTTGATGTAATTTTTAATCTTGGCATTAACCTTGTCGATCGATACGTTGGGAGCTAGCATGACGTAGCACCGAGGGCCATTGTTACCCCATTCTTTCGCCCAGTTGTTGGTTTTCAACCAGCGTTCGTAGCTAATCAGGTAATCGAATTTCAGCGACGATGTCTCCGGAACATCGGCCAGTATACCCGTTATCATTACGTCGTCGCGGTTATCGATCCGGACGGTTTTTCCCATTGGGTCCTTCCCTTTGAAGTATTTATCGGCTAACTTCTGAGTGATTACCAGCCCATCGGGTCGTTTGAGTGCTGTTTTGGGGTCACCTTCTTTCAGCGGAAACGAAAACATGCTCAGAAAATCGCCCTGAACAGCACGTCCTTTTTCCTTTTCGAACGTATTGCCCACGGTAAACAACAATGATTCTTCCCAGAGTGCCTGGCTGGCTAGTTTGATTTCGGGAATGTCTTTAACTATGTTTTCGGCCAGAATACCGGGAGTCGATGGATACGTATTGATAACACCCGTGTAATGCTGGTTTTCCATCACCCGATAAAGCTGGCTGTCATTCGCATGAAATCGGTCTATGCTACGTTCGTCACGTACCCAAATCATAATCAGCAGGCTACAGGCCATCCCCAATGCCAGACCCAGAATGTTGATGAACGAGAACGTTTTGTTCTTCCAGAGATTTCTCCAGGCGATTTTAATGTAGTTGCGTAGCATAGTTGTATAGGGCTTGGGGCATAGAGCGGTGGGCGGGGTAAAAGCTATTTGAACCCTTTGCCCCTAGCTCCCTGCCCTTTGCCATTATTCTGAACGTAGTGATTTAACAGGATTAAGTAAAGCCGCCCGGATAGCCTGATAACTTACTGTAAGAAGCGTAATGACAGTGGCTCCCAGCCCCGACAGTACAAAAATTGCCCAGGAAATAGTGGTACGGTATTCATACTGTTGAAGCCAGCTATCCAGATAATACCAGGCGATAGGTGCGGAAATCAGGAACGAAATAAGAACCAACCGCACAAAATCTTTAGAGAGCAAACCCCATAAGCTGAATACTGAAGCGCCTAATACTTTCCGAACACCAATTTCTTTGATACGTTGCTCTGCCATAAACGAAGCCAGTCCAAACAAGCCCAGACAGGAAATGAAAATGGCGAGTACGGCAAATACGCGCGCCAGCTTACCAACCCGCTCTTCGGAACGGAACTTGGCGTCGTATTCATCGTCGGTAAACTTGAAATCGAACGGACTTTCAGAATCGTATTTTTTGAAGACGGCTTCTACTTTCTTCAATGCATCTTCTCGTAATACGTTCGGTTTGAGCTTTATGTTGAGAACGTTTGCCCAATCGTAACGTACCAGAAAAATGGTCGGCTTAATGGGTTCGTAGGGCGATTCCATCACCATGTTTTTCACAACGCCCACTACATGCATCGGTTTGTCATTATACCGAATGGTTTTGCCCACAATATTCTGAAGACCGGTTAGTTTAACGGCCGCTTCGTTTAGTACGAACGCCGACGTATCAGTAGAAAAATCTTTCGAGAAATCGCGACCTTCGAGAATTTTCCAGCCAATCGTTTTTCCGAAATGGTGCGTACAGGCTACGATACCAAACAAGGGCAGACTTTTCGGGTCTTTACCTTCCCAATCGAAACCAACCTGATTCGACCAGACTCCCGTTGTTGGGCTCGACGATTGACTCATTTCATAAACGGCTCCCGATTTCAGCAAATCGTCACGTAGCGGATCATATTTTCCATGAAGGCCCGGACTAATCGAAATCTGAAGTAAACTCGACCGATCATAACCAACGGGTCGATTTTTGGCATACTGAACCTGCTGAAATACGATAATAGTGCCGATAATCAGCGTAATAGAAACCGTAAACTGAACCACTACCAGCACTTTACGTGGAATAGCCGCCCATCGACCAACTTTAAACGTACCTTTCAGTACACTCAACGGATTGAACGAGGATAAATAAAGGGCTGGGTAACTACCTGCCAAAAGCCCAGTTATCAGCGAAAAACCTAGAATTAACAACCAGAAAATCGGATTGGCATACGGGAACTCGACCTTTTTGCCAGACAGGTCATTGAAAGCAGGTAAAGCAACCAAAACAATCAGCAGAGCTAACATTAACGACATACCTACCACCAGCATCGATTCGCTCATGAACTGCATAATGAGCTGCTGACGTAGTGAACCAACCGCCTTCCTAATACCGACTTCTTTGGCCCGTTTTTCGGAACGTGCTGTGCTGAGGTTCATGAAATTGATACAGGCTAGAAGCAGCACAAAAGAGCCGATCAGGCTAAAGAGCCAGACAAACTGAATGCCTCCACCAATGTTTCTACCGTCTTTGTAGTCAGAATGAAGATGCCACATGCGCATCGGATGCAGGAAATACTCTGGCTTTTCGCTCCCAAGCGAGTGTTTTTTCTCTACGTCACGAATCTTGGCTGAAACGGCTTTGAAATCGCCCTTTTCTGTAATCTGGGCAAAGCACTGAAAGGAGTGGTTTCCCCATTGCTGTAAAGACTCTTTAACCCAGGGCTGACTGGCCAGATAAGCACTCCAAGGAAGGTAGAAATTAACCTGATGAAACTCAGAATTGAAAGGTAGATCTTTAAAAACGCCGGTTACTTTTACGTTTTCCTTGGCGTCGATTTTAATGATTTTGTTGAGCGGGTCGGTATTGCCGAACAACGTATTGGCCAGCGATTCAGATAGTAGAATCGACCCCGGCTCTTTCAGGGCGGTTGCATAATCGCCTTTGAGCATGTTGAGCGAAAGCATCTGCGGAAGCGTGGGGTCGGCATACATGCCTTCTTTGTTGATTTTCTTATCGCCGTTTACCAACAGATGCCCAAAATTCCACGATGCCAGGGCAACCGCTTTGAAGTCGCCTGCATATTTGGTTTTAACCTCGTTGGCCGACGGTAATGATACAGCCCGACTGGTTCCCGTAACTCCGTTGAATGTCTGGTTAATGTAAAGTTGCGCCAGTTGGTCGTAATTTTTGTGGAATTTGTTGAATGACACTTCGTCGTAAATCCACAAACCAATTAGCATCGCTACCGACATACCTACCGCGAGGCCGATAATGTTGATAGCCGAGTATACCTTGTTTTTAGAAAGATTTCTGAGGGCAATTTTAAGGTAGTTGCGGAACATGGGGCTAAGGGTTTAGGAGGAATTTTCGATACCTCCAGGGTTTGTTCCGCCAAAGACAGACTTACGTATAAAAACGTTGCTTTTCGCAATTAATAGCCTAATTTGACAGCTACAAACCATTGAGACCTATAAATGGTCAACTACTGTGCCACGACCATATAAGCCTGTTTTTAGGCAGTTTATGCATGTTTTACGTAGTGAAGCTTGTCCGAAATCGTACAAATTACGTCCGTTTATGAACAGGAAATAACGAGCCTGTTACGTATAATCACCACGTCGGGCAATGTGATTATTGGATGTTGTTAATATTGCTGAAAATTATTGGTACAGAAACAGATGAAACAAAAAACGCCAGACAAAGCTGGCGTAGTGAAGTAACGTAGTAAATATGTTTTAAAGCAACGTATCGTTTAGAAGCGTCTGTTGCTGAAGTAGCTTTAAATCGTCGGAACTGAACAACCGGGCCATGTCTTTCAAATCGCGGGGGTGATGCAGATCGCTGCCAATAAAATCGACGAGTCCTTCCTGCAACAGATAACGCGCCTGCTTCTGAATGTCGGCACCGTAACGCCCCACCAGCGACATCCAGTTTAACTGAAACAGACAGGCATTTTCGTGCAAATGAGGCAGAGTTTGTTTGTCGTTATGGTAATATTTATAGCGTTCGGGATGGGCCAGAATAGGGGTATAACCGTGGGTTTGAATCCGGAATATCAAATCATCGATATTGTTTGGTCCCCATGCCCAACCCGCTTCGATAAGCAAATACCGTTTATCACCAAACGTTAACAAGTCACCTGCCTGAAGCAGGTCGAAAAAGAAATCGTCGATTAAATATTCGGCGGCTACCTCAACACTAAGCGGTAATTGGTGCTTATCAATAAGTATTTCTAACGTAGCACGCATTTGTCGAATCGTACTCGTAGAATTCGGATACCAGTCGCCACTAATGTGAGGAGTGGTGATGATTTTCTGAATACCCCATTCTGCCAGTTGCGTCAGACAGGTCAATGCCTGATCGGTGTCTTTAACCCCATCGTCAAGACCTGGCAATAAGTGGGAATGAATATCGACCGACCAAAAACAGTTTCCATCTGACTGTGAAGCTCCTTTAAACGGAGAGACAAATCGTTCCCAAATAGATGGATAAGACATGGGTAAAGAAAGTTGTATTATTAAAAACGAGCCAATAAACCGACGTTACCGTCGGGGGTTATACCAAATTTGGTATTGTAAATTAACGCAACTTTGCGAGGTCGCCAAACCTTAGAATTATAGTTTCTTGCGGCTTTTGCTATAAGTTCATTCGAAAGTTCAATCAACGAAATCCCACCAATAACTAAGCCAACACCGGCCAGCAAATGAGGTAAATTACGTACGGTATAATTGACAGGTACGTCTGGAACCACCGGATTAGATAACGTACCGCCAAGCCCTCGAACGTTTGCCGTAGCGGTTTTCCCTTTTACAGCTATATAACCAACATATACGCCAGTCAATACCATAAGTGGGCCAAAAGGTTTTAACCCGCTTCCCCATTGATATAGATTGAGCGATTTGGGCATCGACTTAGGCGCCTTCTGAAACGTATAAAGTGCCCCGGCCATCGACAAACGTTTGCCTTTAAAATAAAGCCCAGTAGTTAACAACCTTCGCTTTATCGCAATCGTATCTCTGGCTCTTGCCTGTGACGTAACCGCCGGTTTATCAGATAAAGTAGGAGCAATTTTTTCTTCTTCGGAGTTGTCCGAGGTTTTCAGAGAATCACTTTCTGTATGTATCACACCAACAGACTCAGGTGTCTGAGCCAATAGCGATAGTGGCATAAACAGGAAGAGATAAAGTATTATTTTTTTCATGAGTAACATAGTTAATGTACGTCAGAAAATAGTAATAATGTATGTTTACAAATAAGCTTTTATTTATTCGAACTTTCGATGAAATGAACTATCAAAAGGTACGCTTAATTAAAAAATTAAGCCCATAATTTTCTTGTAAAATACCAGCATTGTCATACGCAATATTGGCCGTGAATACGTATTTATTGATGGGAAAAATAAATTGCTGCTGAACCGAACGTTGAGAAATGCTGAAAGGAGGATAGAAATAATTACCGAAGTTCTGACTCGACGTAAAGCGAGTTAATAAATCAACCCGACCAATGCGACTCATTATCCCAACGGTATACGCTTCGATTCGATTATTGACAAGACGATTTGGGTTCGGGTCTAAATTCTGCGGTAAACCACTTGTATAACGTAGCGGCATAATAAAAGGTGTACCAATAGTTTGCCCTTTGTAAACCCACCCATCAATATACCGGCCATTATTAAAATAATCTTCTGCACCACGCACCTGTGAAATAGTAGTTCTTCCTGAAGCAATAGGCCCACCCTGGCTTGAAGTTTGCAGATATTCGAAAACTATTTTTAAGATTCCATTCTGTGCTTTTTTTCGAGTGATAGCAATACCATTAAGACCGTCTGCAATATTATTTAAATAGAACAAAGCACCTGCTTCGTAGATATTTTGGCGGTATAAGAACCATTTATACGTATCACTGTCATATTCAACGCCAACGTCAATAGAACCTAAGTGATTACCAACCCGGTTACCACCTTCAGCCGTCGCACCTCCATTCTGAACCACTAACGTATCGAGCGTATACAGCGATTTTCCGTTCACTACGTAGAGGTAGGTTTCGAAATCGGAACCGTAACGCGTAATTTTTACTCCATTATCGACTCGCGGATAAAGCAACGTACCGCCCCATTGAACCTGATGATTAAAGCCGCCATGAATTTTAAATCGCCAGCTAGGTTTTCCTAAACGGATGTAAAAACTTTTCTGGTGCAGATAATAATTATCAATCGAATCACTTCTGCCAAGCCAACCGTGTGCATAGTTACCTTTTACTGAAATTAATCCCCCTTTAAATAATGGCGTGTAATGAGGGATAGATATTTCTATTTTTGGCACTGGTAATGCATTTCCCGACCAGATATACGAACCTGAACTTAACGTAGTGTCGACCAGACCAATAATTTCTCTTCGTCGCCCGGCTGAAATTTCTACAGCTCCATAGCGCACTTTTCCATATAATTCTGAAAGAAGAACCTGATTTATTTTCCCTGTATTTACAACCGCCCTTATGCCATAACCATACGAAAACTTTCCTTTTCCATGTTTTTTTGCTAGCAAAGGTTCGTACTCCTTTTTTATCTGTGCTCTTAAAGTAAATCCCTGTGATTCTAATGGAATTTCACCGAATTGATTTGAACGTATCCAGAAAGGATTTGTGCTTGTAGTAGATAAGAATGTACCAGCTTCTACTTCGTAACGAATTTTTTTTGATGGAGATTGAGCTAGTATAAAGTGACTGCCTAATAAATTCAATATTAAGCAGTAATATATTCGTAAATGTGTATACATGATTGTAATAGTAATTCTATTATAAATACTAGAATGGAGAATTGAGTTTTTTTAGCTTTTCAACCTTATTTTTACTCATGTCAATAGACACTGAAATGTTCAGGGATTCGAGTTGAACAACAACCTTTTTACCTTGTTTGCCAATCACTTCACCTTCCTGATTCATAAAAGCTCCTGATGTAATCCGAAGGCGATCTGAGTTTTGAAAGTCAAGTATTTCAAGTGAATCATGCTCAAAATCGTTAAGCATCGTTTTGATCAAATCAATCTCCCGTTGTTTTACAACAGCAGGTTTGTTTAACCAATGCAGATACCCGACAACACCAGGTACACCATAAACAGCGCTACGTTCATGTTCTTCAAGATGCACAAAGCAATAAGATCTGAACAAAGGTTCTTCAATCATCTTTATGCGGTCTGACCATCTACGTTTAACTTTTCTGAGCGGGCAATAGACTTCAATCCCTTTTTGATGAAGTTTTTCGGCCGCCAGTTTCTCAGATCTGGATTTTGTATAGATTACAAACCAAGGCATGATCAACAGTTGATTAATGTTGGGTCAATAGTCTATACGCTTGATAATCAGTATAAATAAATACCTGATAATTACTTCAAAACTCCTGCTATGTGGTCACAAATAGAGGTTAGTTCATTAAGCTTTTGGGGATTTATTAATCACAAGCATACACAAACTAGAAATTCAAAAATTGGGCCAAGTTCACTACTGTGACAAATTAGTGTGTACCATTATTTTTGTATGTGCCTGATTTTCAGAAATTTGTTTTCAAATAAAAAATTATATTAATATAAAATAACAAAATGTTACTTATGAGTTTACTTTGTTGTGTCTATGCTGGATAAGATCAGGTTTATATAATGTAACTGCATCAGGAATTAAGAGCCTGTCGCCAATACACTCGCATTTTTTGCCTTAATCCCCAAACTCGCTCATTCAGTTTTTGAGAGATTAATGGCGCAAATTTGAGAGCTGGCATTTCTATATAAATATGTAGAAAATATGAAAACGTGATTATTAAAGGGGTAATAATAAATAGTAATGACCAATGCTGCCAAGTAGGCAGACTTGCGGATTTTTCATAACCAAGTATTAATTTGAAAAGCGTAAAAAAGAATATTCCATGAAATAAGTATATTCCATACGATACTTGTCCTAATTTTCGGGCCGAACTGTTTGATAAGATGCCAAACACGGTATTGCCAGAAACAATAATTGAAAAAATAATTGTTGTGATTGACAGAGGTACCAAATTGAAAAGAGAGCTGGGTGTTAAGGCAAATATGCCTAGCAAAAGAATCAATAAAGAAATTAATACAATCGACCCTGTTAAACTAGTAGAGAATTTAGAGAATGACTCTGATTTTGATAATAACGTAGCAACGAAACCTCCTATAAAGGGGCTGAAGAAGGGGAAAGCAAACCCCCAATAATAAATCATATAAGCCACTGTACAGGTAGATACTAATAGAATATAATAGTTGGGTTTATCTTTTGAAATAACAAGACTAATTATGGGTAATAATATATAGAAAAGCCACTCATA
This sequence comes from Spirosoma daeguense, assembly GCF_054776875.1. Taxonomy (NCBI): domain Bacteria; kingdom Pseudomonadati; phylum Bacteroidota; class Cytophagia; order Cytophagales; family Cytophagaceae; genus Spirosoma; species Spirosoma daeguense. The sequence goes on along the minus strand of NZ_BAAHBF010000004.1, from coordinate 301,953 downwards.
ACGTAGCGTCCAAGCAACTTTACAAATGATTATCCAGGTATTTTCTAAACCATTAATATCTGGATCATTTTTTACTGTAAACATAAGCCATCTTCTTGCCTGACTTACTATTGAGAACCAATGTTGCTTCATTGTAAAATCGGTCAAATAAGCGACTATCAAGAATAAAACAAGCATTGAAATGAAGTAAAGTGGAAAAAGTCGAACGATACGTCCAACATAAAAACTTATCCAGCTTGTTTTGCTAATCATAAGCTTATTGCAAAATAAAAAACTGGTAATCATGAAAAAAATAGCGATACTGGCAAAGCCCACTTGGGCAAATAAGTTTGACGGTGGAGAAAGCCACTTATCTGTTCTTAGAAAATAATACCAAGTTGAGCTATGACTAATAAAAACAATAACTGATAAATACCCTTTTAATCCATCAAAGGATACGTACTTGACCTTTTGTAGCTTATAGCCTGTAAGTCTAGATATAACTGTAATAGTTAATAGCGAAATTGCCATTATACATAAGGCCGGAAAAGGGCTTAAAGGGTCAGATAAAAATTCTACCATAACATTTCTGAATTATCTATTGCTTTATTAATAATTTAGATATCTATTTTATTTTTCGTAACCATAAACTTCCACCCATATTTTCTAAACAGAGCGGCATATTTTTTTGAAACCATTCTGTATGGAAATGCTCCATGAATGTGTTAAACATTACTATCTCATAATCTGGATTATTCATTAAAAATGCTCGCACTATATAGGCTTCATTCCAGCCAAAACCGCTACTGTTCACCACCCAATCTTTTGGATATTCAAATGGATAAAATATATCGTGAAAGTGAATGAGTACTCCTTCTTGAAGACGAGGCAGAATGTTGAAAATTATCTGGTTAACATCGCTTCCTGTTTTGGAAACGTGGGTAGAGTCAATGAAGAGCACATCGTTCTCCCTTAATTTATCAAACTCTATCAACTCAATTTCTTGTAATCCTTTTTCGTGAGTTACTGTACGTGTACGATCTTCGAATCGGAGTAACCCATAAAGACGATCTGGAAATGGCTCAATGAATGTAAATTGAATGCTATTATTAAAGAATAGTTGGTTTGTATCAAGCATAACTGCCGATGAAAATCCTGAACCTACTTCGATAACCTGCTTAGGCTGGAAGGTCCGCATGATGCAGTGCAACATAATGGCATCAGAATAACAGTACTGATTACCAGGTGCATCATAGTGATATCGACGTTCTGGCGTGTGTTCTTTTGTAAATGGAATACTAGTGTACAATTTGCTGAATTCTTCAAGTAACTCCATTTGCTCTGCCTCACGTAAGTTAATATTGGGTAACAAACGTGGAAAGTTGGCGAATAACTCATTTCGATGTATTAACTCGCTTTTGTTAACTACAGGGCTATAGTAGTGGCCTGGTGGGAAGCCTAATCCTGTTTGATGATACAGTAGATTATAAACATGGCGAAAACGGTTAATACGTTGAAGGAGAACCATATGTTTAGCGAATTATAGCACTGACTAGTGTTTATACGTAGTGATACTAATTTGTATTTGTGGTAGTTGATTTCTATCAATTATGTTGCCGAAATTTGTGTGATGTAGAGAAAATATTGTCGAATACTATAATGTGATAATAAATTAATATCATATACGAAGTTTTTCCCAAATCAACTTTAGCCAGATTTCTCTCCCTTCGCAATTCCAGTGAGTGTCGCCTTTTAAATAGGGTGATATCGTCGATTGCCGATATGCTGCGTACGTATTTATTATTGGTATTTTTAGCTTGGGACTTTCTTGAATTCGCTCGATAAGATGGTTATAATCAGTTCGATTTGTGTCGAGTATACTTGCTTTATTAGGAATGATCGATAAGAAGATTTCGTCGAAACCTAAACGACGGTAGTGCTCGCTAGTGGCATTGATAGTGAAAATCAAAGAGTCAATCTCAGAATCGGAAATAGGAGCAAAAGACGAATTAAGTGGCAACCGCTTATCGGTATCCATGAAGTAAAACAAATGTTGCTGATCTGTTGATAGAGTTACCTGGATGTCGGTTCGGTTGAACCAATTCAGCGTTAAAGCAGCTTTTATTTCCTTAAAACAAAAAGCCCAATCGTGGTTAAAAAGGGCTGATTCAAGACGGCTTTCGATGCGGCTTCGATGAAAGTTTCTATCGAAGCGTTTTGATAATTTTGTAATCCAATTTTCTGATTTATAGGTGATTGTAGGTAAAGTTTGTGTGGATTTTATTGCGAAATTTTGCCGGACGTTACGTTCAACGGATTCAATGAGCAGAACGTTACGTTTGGTTGAGTCGAGCTTACATTGAGCTGGAGCACCTTGATCCCATCGCTCGTAATGACTGACCCGAAAATCGGATTGACTCAGGAAAAGTGGGTGAGTGAAACTGTCGCCAATGATGTATAAATGAGTTGAAGCCGTATCGTTCGAACGGTGCGAGGTTGGATAAACAGGCCATTTCTGTTTGAATTGAGGTAAAGCCGAAAATTGATATAAGTCGCCAAATCGCGATTGATCAGTAATAATTCCTAATCCAGAAAGCCAATACGACACCTTAGTTGATAAACCGCAACTCCAAAAAATGGCAACTGTAACCAGAAGCAAATAACGACATATGCGTAGTAAGCGAGCCATTGAAGTTTATCAAAGTTGCTACGTTGATTTATGATTTATACTAAGATGCGACCGTAGGAATAGCCAGATCATTTTCGCTTTTCCTGATTAATCGGCTACCAAATTCCTGAAATGGAATTTCAATAATTTTATAAAAGTAGGAAGATATGAACGTAGTAATAGAAATAAAAGAGAGCAGAGGTATACAATAAGATAATATCGGAATTGATTGGAAATAATTTTGTATAATAATAATAATATCTAGTTTAATTAATAATCCAAGCACGGGAAAGTGCAAAAGATACATACTGTAACTACGTTGTCCTATATATTTTGTGAATTTATTGACAAAAATATATGTCGGATTTTTAGAAAGGGTGTAAGTAAATACAACGAATAATAAGGAAAAAAATAAACTATCTGAAAAAAGAAATTTCTTGCCAGAACCTAAATCTAATAAAACAATGATAAATAGTGTATAAATAATAAACGGACTAATTTTCCATTTTCTTCTTGATTCTGTAATCAAAAAGAAAAGAACTAAGCCACAGGCAAATGCTGGCAACTGATTGGGCAGCCAGAACAAGACGTAACTCTCCCAATTGAGCCCATATGCTACTAAGCCAGCTTTAGTTATGAGTAATTTCAATAACGTATTTACTAGTACGCTACCTAAAAGAAAGATAATGGCTCGGTTCAGATTTGTTATCTGTTTTACAAAGAATGGTATTAGTAAATAAAATTGAACTTCCACAGCCACAGACCAACCTACTGGCACCACTGCGTGTATCCAGTTTGGACTAAAGCCATGAATTAATAAAAAATTTGAAATGATTCCCCAATCGGTAATTGAGCTAAGTGTATTAGCTGATAAGGAATCAGAAAAATAGCACCTATGTACTATGTAATAACTGCATGCAACATAGTACATAGGTGCTATTCTAAAATAGCGCCTAATAAAAAAATTAGTATTAATGTTTATTTCTTTTTCTGCTCTTCGGCTATATGATAGAAAGAGCGTAAAGGCACTTACTACGTAAAATAATTGAACACCATTGCTAGTGTTTAGTATTAAGTTTTTTATAGCAACGGAATAATGATCTATTCCATTTGGCCTATAATGGTTTATTAATACACAAAGGATAGCAATACCTCGTAAAGAATCTATATAATCAAATTTTCTTATCACTTATTGTATGTAATTAATATAAAACGAATTAATTAAGGTAAACATCTATGGGTATTTATTGTCTGTCTTGTAATTAAAATTATTATCTATAAGCTGCTTGTTTATGCAACATTTTCTAATAATATTTTTAGGATACTTTTTGCTGTTTCTCCGTGACCGTAAAGTGCCTTACTTTCTATAACAGATGATTGCCGGTAATTTATAAATGCATTGATAATTTCTTCAGGATTTGCATCGCATAAAATGGCGGCTCCACTTTCCACAATCTCGACCCATTCTGTTTCAGAACGTAGCAAAATACACGGCTTTTTGTAGTAATAAGCTTCTTTTTGCACACCTCCAGAATCGGTTATGATCAGAGTTGCGTTTTGCTCAAGAGTTATCATCTCTAAAAACGAAACGGGAGGTAACAAAACAATATTCGTATTGGCATTGATAGCCTCGTACATATCAGGCTTCAATAATGAGGCCATTTGTTTTGCGGTGCGTGGATGTAGCGGAATAATTATTTTGCTTACGTAATCTGTCGCGATGGTTAATAACGTATCAAAAATCGCATTTAGGCGGTTGGCATCATCCGTATTGGCATTTCTGTGAATAGTAACCAAAACATACGCTTCTGCCTGAAGTTGGAGTCTTTCCAGAATATTTGTTTTCGAAACAGCCAAATCTGAAAAGTATAAGCTGTTATCGTAAGTAATATCGCCTACATTAAAGATGCCAGGATTATCGACCGTATAGGGCGGAAGATTTGTGATTGCAAAACCTTCTTTTATCAGATTAGTTACACCGGCTTGTGTGGGCGGAAATAGATACGTCGATACGTGGTCGGTTAAGATTCTATTGATCTCTTCCGGCATTTTTTTATTATATGATCGCAGGCCAGCTTCGATATGCGCAATCGGTACGTGCATTTTCGACGCAGCAATCGCGCCTGCCAATGTGGAGTTTGTGTCGCCAAACAAGATTACGTAATCGGGCTTTTCCTGTTCAATTATCAACTCCACTTCAGCGATCATTCGAGCCGTTTGCTCGCCGTGCTTTCCTGAACCTACCTGAAGATTATAGCTCGGTGCGGGTATGTTAAGTTCATTGAAAAATACGGCCGACATGTTCTCATCGTAATGTTGGCCGGTGTGCACAATTACTTCGTCAATCTTATCCGAAAAATGCAACCGTATGGCTCTGCTTAGTGCCGAAGCTTTAATAATCTGCGGACGAGCCCCAATTAACGTTAGTAGTTTAAGCATCAATAACTTACAAATTATTCGACGTAGAAATAACGCTTTACTACGTTCTTGAGACTTTGCAAAATCAGTTCCTGTGTCCAATAAACGGGGTTAGAACTCCAGCGTTGTGGGTGAAACGTGAACATAATTTGCTGGGCAAGTCCACCTTTGGCTAACGTAGTAATAAGGCTATCGGTATTTTTAAACGAAGGCGAAAGCGACGACTCAACTTTATCGCGCACGCTAACTTTATTGCCATTCCATTGCCGCCCGGTGTCGGTCAGGTAAACAACTTTAGAAAAGTCGATATCAAAGTAAGGTTCGCCAATTATACCAAAATCCCGATACGAATAAGTTTTCCACAGATCTCTGGAATCATATTTCGATAAGGGACTTCCGTGCATGCAAATGGTCGATACGGGTACTAGCCGACGTAGCGCCGTCAGGTTATGATCAAAATCCTTGATAGCGAGTTCAAAATTTCCTTTACAGGTTGTCAGGCATTCATAATGATACCCAATTTCATGCCCCATTTCGGCAATTTCACGAATCACTCGCTCATTCCAGCTTGGTGGATTGGCTCTGAAATAATAGACGCCTGTAATACCACGCTCTTGTTGAATTCGGGCAAATTGTAATGAATTCAGCGGTTTTGAGTCAACATCATGACGTAGAATGACGCTTTTAGGAGGGTTATTCTTCAGAAATTTTTCGAATGTTGAAAAGGAGTACTCTTTTTTTTCAATTTCACTTAACAGATTTACATAAGTAGCTATGGTAAAATCCTTTTTCATTTATGGGTGGAATTATAACTAAAATTCATTTGTAGAGACAATTTGTTTCTGAATATGAATACTTTGTGGATAATTCAGAACCAGTTGCGTTAAAAACGAAGTTAAGTCCACTTTATCATTTAATAGGGTCATTTTTCTTGTCGACCACTCCCTTTTTACATCAGTTTCGGTTAATAATTCCTTAATTTTTGACATCATAGCCTCAAACTGCTGTGGCTGAAATGAAAAACACAACTGGTATTTCTTCTCCAGTTCGTTAGGAATTGAGAGTCTGCCTGCAAACGAATTCATTTTTATGGCTGGCGTTCCTAGTAGTGCAGCCTCAGTAGTCATCGTCTGACTGTCGCCGACAAACAACGTAGCATAATATAGTAAGGAGTGTATTTTTTCCGGCGAAACAGGTAATTGGTACGACCTTAATTCAGGCTCGATAGCGCGTTCTGTTGTAACGAATACCTGACCAAATGCATTAAGTAATTGAACCAGCTCAAGTTTTTGGGCGAGTGAAAAGCCTCGTACTCCCGCATCATGATGCGCTTTAAATGCATTAAAACGTAACACAAAAAATGGCTCTCCCGGCTTAATACCTATCTCATGTACTACTTTCGGATCAGGAGTAAATCGATTCGGATGCAAATAAGCCAGCTCATGATAACTAGGATGACAAATCTGTTGCGGCCCCCGTTTCTCATGAGATAAAGCATTAGGATTCAGAATCACACTGGCATACGAAATAAACCTTCCGGAAATAGGAGCGGCCAATAAATCATCATCATCAAGCGCAAACGATTTCATCCGCGTTACTCTGGAAACAAGCGGCAATACCAGCGAAACGCCGACCCCATAATCTATCTTTTTACTACGTACTAAAATGAATACTTTAACGAAGTGAAAAAACTCATAAATGTATTTTAAAAGGATATTATCTTTCCGATTTCCAATGTTGATAAAATCAATTTTATACAGACGTAGCAGATTAGTAATAGAATCGATATTTTTTGCCGTAACCCAAACCTTATGACCATCATTCTGGGCTTCACGAATGAAATGCCTGAATAAATGGACATGGGCCGGATGGTTAATATCGATTAAGATTTTTTTCATGCGAAAATCACTACATAACTAGTGCTTGTGTTGACTCAGAGATCACCTGTTTTTTTTGCCGAAATCAATAACCAAGGGCTTTGCGATTGCCAATTTTTTAGATTTAATTTATCTTCGGTAAAAGCAAAAAAATCTACTAAAATATTGTTTGAGCTGAGCGGTAAAGGTATCCAGTTCATACCCTCTACGGCTTCAATTTCAAAATTACAATCGCTTAGCATCTGTTTTAACTCCGAAAATTTAACGTCATAGTAAGTGCTTTCGTCTCCCGACAGACTTTTTATTCGTCTAAGAAAATAACGCCAGCTTTCTATATTTGTATACGTGAAAATTACTTTTCCATTTTTTCGAAGTAGAGAATTCATCTTTGCTAACACTTCTTTCACGTCTGCAAAATAACATAAAGCCTCAATGCAGATAATAGACGAATAATCTCCTTCAAACTTTGCCTGTAAAAAATCAGCGCAAAAAGCAATAATTTTTTCGTTTCTCGATTTTAAAATATCTATAGCGTTCTGGTTTATATCAACAACTGTAATATCATCAGATTTCTCTAAAAGTGGAATTGCAAACCGGCCTGAACCACCGGCTACATCTAAGATACGTAGCGGTGCTTCATTGAGATGTTTGATGATGAAATTTAATTGTGTACGAGACTTATAACGACCTGTTCTATTGTTATAAGCGCTCGAAAATAAATAATCCCAGTTATAGGCTACATCTGACATATACTTATCTAGTTACATTGAACTAGCTACTACGTTAGCGAAGGCGCTTTCTTTTTACCCCGAATTAAATTAAAGGCCAATTGGGCAATTGAATAAACCACTGGAAATTCAATACGTTCGTAACGGCCATAATTCACCAACGCGCCCCCGAATTTCTTTTTATAGTCTCGTACACCATACGGAACGTTAGGTTTGCCCGCACCGCCAAAATCAAAGTAGGTAAACCCGTTTTTCTGCCCCCATTTCATGACCTCCCAAGGGAGTAAATCATTTGGGTATTTGTTGTAATACTGGCTGTAAGCACCTGCATAATAGTCATATAGCGTGTTGCCATAGGCTAGACAAAACATACAGCCAATAATTTTTTCATTCCACATAACGGTGAACAACCGTAGTCCCGATTCTGCATTTGCGTGAGCCAGAAGAGCCTTAAAATGACTGAAATCGGGTAGGGGAAGTCTGGCACGCTGGTAAACTTCTTTTAAAATAGCATAGCAACTACGTAGTGCTTCGGGCGTATTTTGAATCGTAACCGTACTACCTTCTTTCTCTGCACGTCGAATTTCATTACGTCGTTTTGTGTGAATATTCTTCCAGAGATCTGCCTCGCTATTACGTAAGTCGACTATAAAATTCAAATGCCCTTCATATTTGAATTTATTACGACAAAACTCTTCTATATAGTCAATTGTATTGCCAGAATTTCGTATCTGTGTGTAAAGACTTTTTATTTTTCTACTACGTTCCAGAAGACCATTTACTACATCTTTATTTCTGGAAATAGGCCCACCTATACTAACTGACCGTGCTAAAAAAGGAGAAATTAAAGGTATATTGATAAATTCTTGTTTAAATATTAATAATGTACCTATAATTTTACTGTTAGATTTAGCTATTACGTAGTACGGAGTTAATTCTTTACTTTCAATACATATATAGAAAAACGCTGGTGATTGAAAGTAATAAACACCTTCGTTCATTTGTAAAAAAGATTCTATGCTTTTTTCGTCTTCAGCAGTTAAAGTAGTTAAAATGCTGTATTCGTACATAAACTATATTTTTACTCTTTACGATATAGCTACATTGCTACCTTTTAATAACTGTTTACTTTTGGGGTAATTCTCAAAAAAATCGACCCAAAAACTAGTAACATCAATTTTGTCCGCTAACATCTTTCTACGTTTATTCTGAAATCGTTCGTATAAGTCGGTGCTGGACAATAATTCATTTATTTTTGATAACAACATTTCTGTTTCCCCAATTTGTATGCCAATTGTGAGATTGTATTTTGTCTCTAGCTCAGTTAAAACAGAAATTCTATTTACTAAGCTACTGTAACGAATAGATGGTATACCTAGCATGGATGCCTCTACGCTCATGCTCTGGCTATCGGAAATAAGTAATTTGGCGTTGGCCAATACGTGATGAATATCGCTGGGACCAATTTGTAATAAATACGGATTGTATTTTGGGGCAACTTGACCTTCGGCAGATATTCGAATACTATAGTTTCTTTTTTTGGCTGTTTGTATAATTTGATCTAGCAAATTTTCGTCAAGACCCCGTACGCCAATATCGTGGTGAGCAGCTAATCGCGAGAGTCGGATCAATACGTAATCTTTTGGTATTCCATATTTTATCGGAATAGTATTATCGGCTGTGAAAACGTTGGGGTGCAGATAGCCGAGTTTCATATAGCCTTTATAGCCCACTTTCTTCGACTGCCAGCTTCCTACATTGCATACGTCTGGGCATAAGATTGTCTGAGTAAATGGAAACGTTAAGTCGGCGAGGTTTTTAATAACGGCGTAATCGTCTTCCAGTATCGTGATTCGGTGGATGTTCAGGAGCTTACCAAGCTGAGCCAGTGCCGCATCGGTGCCAATTAGTAAGTCAGGTTTCTGTTTTAAGATAATTGGCAGAATAATCCGCATTCGTTTAAAGAGGCTTAATAGCATAGCCAGTCGGGTAGCGCCCCTTTCTTTTGGTAATATATTCGTATAGCTCAGGCCATCGGTTTTTATTAGTTCTTCCAGTACATCTTTCGTCTTGATTAAAATCGTTATTGTATGTTTCTCCCTACTTGAGAGACGAACAATCGTTTCTCGAAGGGCCAGATATTGTGCCGGATGAGCGAAATAAAACAGGAATTTCATTTTCTTACCGTTGAGTCCAATACCTGATTTGCCGTGATTGTCATGGGCGTAAATCCGTATAACCGTTTTAGAAGCGGTTTGAACTTACTCGACAATGTCATTGTCAGTTCATAATTAGAAGGATAGTCGAACGTATTTCGGGGCGCTGCTGACCAGATTTGTTGATACGTATCATCTGAAAGTGCCAGCTTTTTCTGTACGTAAGCGCGTGTTTGCTCCAGTTCGCTATGCGTAGCAAATGGCCTGTTTAATTGCGCCAATGCTTCCTCTCGCGTTATAGCATTGCTCAGAACTTGTGCAGATAAATTAATCTTACGTTTGTCGATTCCAAACTTACGAGGGAGCCAGTAGGCCATCGAAAATTTTGTGAACAGGTTTTCATGATGGTGGCCACCGTAATCTTTCCAATCATAAAGCGCCATCATTAACTGCTTGGCTTCCTGCTTTTTATAATCGACGTAGTAGTATGGCCGAATGTCTTTAATACCTTTCAGCAGCCCGGCATAAATCATTTTGGGCAACGTAAGCAGTGGGTATGTTTTTAATTGAACCCCAGAGCCGAACTTTCTGTGAATGAATAACAATTGCCGGTCGTCGGCGTATGTCCATTCTTTAGGCTGCTTACCTTCAGAGCGAAAATCGTTGCCGCGCAGAATGTAGTGAATGCCCTCGGCCTGAGCTACTTTATACATGGTTGCCTTAATGGCTAAATCGGTTGGCGTGTCGATCCAGGGCATTCCGGCTTTCATGTAGGCACGTAGCAGATCCTGTATTTCTTCGTAATTGATTACGTAGGTTTCGAGGTCGATATTCAGCTTCGAGGTGACTTTGAAGATGTTTTGAACGGCAATTTCACTGCTGAAACCATTGTCTAAATTGACCGCCAGCGGGCGCAAACCATACTGAACCGCCAGATGCAACAGATAAGAACTATCGACACCGCCACTAACGCCAATAAGGCAATCGTACTGCTTATGACGGCCAGCTTCTTTCATGGTTGAAACAAGCTTTTGCCAATCAGTCAGGCCTTTTTCTCCCCTTGGATAGTCGGCCATCATTGTCTCCTGAAGTCGGCAGAAATTTGAAACGCCATGCTCGTCGAAAGAAATGCCGGGAATGGTTTCGTCCCAGACACCTTTTGTGCATATTCTCATACCTGCGTAAATAAGTTTAGTAGTTCGTTACGTTGGGGGTAATTAACCAGAACCGCTTTGCGAGGACCGTGATAGACAAACAGGGAACCAGCCGCAACCGCCGACGCATGAGCGGTATTGACGGCAGCTTTAAGATCGAGCAGATTGCCCGCGCCACCAGCCGCTACCACCGGAATGCTGACCGCTGCGGAGATAGCCTGAATCAATGCCAGATTATAGCCCTGCATCATACCATCGTGCTCGATAGACGTAACGACTAACTCGCCAGCCCCATTAGCTTCCATTTGCTGCGCCCAGCGGACAGGATTGAGCCCTGTTGCCTGACTTCCGCCGATGGTATATACCTGCTGTTTGCCCAGAAATTTCTTTTTGATATCGATCGAAACAACAATGGTCGAACTGCCAAATTCTTCCGATGCTACCTTTATAAAAGCCGGATCTTTTACCGCAAATGAGTTGACTACTACTTTTTCGGCACCGGCATTGATGAGTTCTTTTATCTGCCGAAGTGTCTGAATACCACCCCCTACGGCAAATGGCATGTTGGCTTCGTCGCCGATGGTACGTACCAGATCGAGATCAATGCAGCGGTTTTCCTTCGTTGCCAGAATGTCGAGTAGTAGCAGCTCATCTGCTTTTAAATCGTTGAAAATTTTAACTGCGTTAATCGGATCGCCGATATAAGTATACGTATCGAATCGTACGGACTTGACCAAGCCTTTGTTTTTTAATAACAGAACAGGAATAACGCGTGGTCGGAACATACAACAGGTTGCTACGTAGACGTCAATTAATTATAGGGCTATGAAATTGGCAATCATCTGCTTGCCCCAGTCGTGGCTTTTTTCCGGGTGAAACTGGGTGCCGTATATATTTCCTTTCTCAATGGCCGATACAAACGGATAGCTGTAGGTTGTCATGGTCAGTACATCTTCTGGTTTCTGGCAAACCATATGATACGAATGGACAAAATAAAACTGTGCCTCATCGGGAATTTGCGTAAACAGACGCGAGGTTCGAGTGCGATGCCCGGTATTCCAGCCCATATGCGGGACTTTGTAAACCAGTTTGTCATTTACCTGAAAGCGTACTACGTTAGCATCGAACCAACCCAGCCCTGCTACGTTCCCTTCTTCGCTCGATTTCGCCATTAATTGCATACCAAGACATATGCCAAGAATGGGTGTTTGCTCAACTAAAACTTTACGATTCAATACATCCCAGATACCCGACTCTTTCAAATTTCTAACACCATTGGCAAAATGACCGACACCCGGCAAAACCAGTTTTTGGGCATTTGCCACTTCTTGACTGTCGGACGTAATACGTACACGCGCGTTCAGGCGGTCGAATTTTTTCTGGACCGAGCGCAGATTTCCCATGCCATAATCGATGATAACGATGTCGGTTTGTGCGCTCATTTTAAAGTTGATTATAAACAGACCAGATTTGTTGGGCAATCAGTCGGTTATCGAATCGGCGCATGTGCTCCCGTGCCGAAATAGGTTGTTTATTCGTTACTACGTAGTGAATTTTCGATGCTACGTCGGCAGGCTCGTAAGACGTAACGTAGCAGCCAGTTATATCTCCAATAATGCTGCGAACATCGCCTACATCGGTCGAAACGACGGGGCAATTGCAGGCAAGTGCCTCTTTCACAAATTGGGGCGACCCTTCAGAATACGACGTCATTAACGCTACATCGACTGCACCGAATAATAGCGCAACTTCTTCTCGAGTATAATTCTTTAGTTCGAGTAATTCCATGGATTCGTTCTTGAGAAGCTCAAGAGCTGCTTTTGCCAGTGGGTAATTCTTGACTGCTACGTCAAAGCCAGCCGAAAAAAGAACGTAATTTTTATCTAGTGAAAGTCCTAATTGTTGTCGACTTTGGGCTTTATCTCTTGGTACAAATACATCAAAATCGACTCCACAAGGAACAACCGACCGTTTTGATGGAGTGGTATACATCGCCTTTTGCGAAAGCTGGTGGCTGATATAGATCGTTTTGCTGCTCAGCGCATCAACCAAAGCGGCAATTATTCTGGAGAAAGGCAGGTTAATATCTGATCCATGAAAAGTTGTAATAACGGGTACCTGGCGTTGCAGATTGGCCAACATACCCGACATAGCTACGTGGGCATGGATGCAGTCGTAAACCTGATTTTTGAGTTGTGAGGTCAGTTGCTTCAGGCACGAAAGGTATCCTGTGACGCCTTTGCCAGTAATAAAAAAGTAATCGAATGTAAGCGTCAGATCGAGCCGCTTCAGGGCTTCTACCTGATCGTAAACGAAAGCCTGATGCTTTCTGAAATCAAACGCTGGCGCATTTCCGCTACAAACGATTAAAATTCGCATAGTATTAGGAGCGGCCTGCCAGTTTGAACCAGTTCCAGCCCACCACAACGGCGGTTACTAATATCAGATAGGGAATATAATATTTCCTGTTTTTGGGATTCATCTGTGAAACACCATGAGCAGCAAACGTGAGCAGGAAAGGTAGAAGTGGCAAGTGAAATCGTTCAGAAAATGCAAAACCGCTGGATGCCAAAACGAATATGTATGAGAAGGTTACGGCCAGAATCAGAACATGATGCTTTAGCTGTTTTCGTTTATAAAGTGCCCAGAGGCTAATAAAGACAAAAAATGCATAGACGTTACGTGTAAAATAAGCTCCGGCCAACATCATAGCATTAGGCTGTAACGTATCGACAAGCGAGGGAAAGGGTGCCATAATCATGAATGGCATAAAAACACTACGTGATCCGTACTTGGCGTATTTGTTATTGCCATCTCCACGAGTCGCGTAACTTTTCATCTGAGCGGATTGGTTGTCGGCACTTTCGTTGATATGGTCCATGATGTTATCGGCTAGGGGCGTCAGTGAAATCACAAAAACGCCCGCTATCAATAAAAGCACAAGAAATAATCGCTTGTTAAATGATGAAATTCGGCTCGATGAAAAAACAGTTGCCACGGCCACTGCCCCAATTAAGCAGCCGGCTAAAACCGTTCGAAAAAAGAAGGACAATGTGATTGCAAGAATTAATAGAAATACGTCGAGAGATTTTATCGTCTTTGTACGTATTACTTTATCGGCCAGATAAACGAACCATACCGTTAAAAAAACCATTTCTGTTTCCTTAACATGCAGCCCACAATAATAAATCATATTAGGAACAAGCATCGTTAAAATACCTGCTAAACGGCCAATTGGCTCGCCAAAATTATTGCTTGCCAGTTTGTAAGTAAATACACAGGTTTGAGCCCCTAAATAAGCTTTAATGATACGTGGAATAAGAACATGGTCGCTCAGGTTATAGTAGATCATACCCAGATAAAAGGGATAACCAACATCTGAGTAGTTTTTGCCAACATATTCTACATACTGATCGAATTTGTGATACTTCAAAAGGAATGTTAACCAAATAGCTTCGTTGTGATAGCCAAGGGCATCGGCAGTTTCGTATTCAAATGGCTTACCTGTGGATGATAAAAAATAGAAATAGCTAAAAAATACCCAAGCTATTCGAATCCAGAATGAAGTCCAGAGTAGTTTACTAGAAAAAGATTTCTGAATAACTTTTGCCCAATTGTTAGAAATTGTATAAACAAAAAAGAAAAACCCAATTACTTCGATAAAGCAAAATGCAACCCATTCGGCTTTTAAGAATTTCTCGAAAAAAGCAAAAAAGCAAATGACTAAAATAATGCTAAAAAAAGCAATTGCCTTATTGGTATAATACTTTGAAAAAGGTGTATTGCTTGGGATAACCATTGGCTACGAACTATGCTGATTTGGGAAAATTGTATAATAATACCGACGTTTGATACGGACTAGAAAATCTGAAATTTTGGGGCCTAATATGTTTCTGAAAATATACTTCTTTAGTTTTATGCGTTTTGGCTGCCAAGAGCCTTCAAAATGATGAATGCAATACGTATTATCTGTTAGCGTGATTATACCAGAATGCGATTTTGGACAGAAATAGTCTTTCGGGAAAATATGAATTACGTTCTTATAAACCTGATAACTGTTCTTCAAAATAAAACCATTTTCGGCCATTATATCCGATATAATTGCTACGTTGGTTGTAATATCATACGTACCATCTGGAAGCCGAAAAGGCCTGCCCGTATAGTAGTCTAACTGCTCTTTGGCCCATTCGTTATATTGCTCGCTCGCCATAATTCCAGTTGGAACTTCGGTATCACTTTCGAAGCCGGAGAAAGCTGGTAAATGCAAAAGATTGTCCAGATTTTTTAGTATTTCAACATCCAGATCCATATAAATACCACCGAAATTATAGAGCGCATATAACCGCACATAGTCCGTAACAAATGCGAATTTTCGGGCTTCATGAGCTTCCCTAACGTAACGAACGCTCGATATATCGAACGTATCTTCATTCCAGAGTTGTAATTCGTAATCGGGTAGGAATTTCTTCCAGGAGTCGAGACATTTATAGGCCATTGCTGGCATTGCACCTCTACCAAACCAGCAATAATGAATTACTTTGGGAATCATCAGGCAGCTACTACGTGTGGATGGCTTTTTTCAATAAAATAATTTACGATTCTGGTCGACGCTTTTCCGTCGCCGTAAGGATTAATAGCTTGTGCCATTTCATTATATGTTTCCCAGTCGTTGAGCAATAAACTTACATTGTTAACAATACTGTCCTGATCGGTGCCAACCAGCCTAACGGTTCCGGCTTCTACTGCTTCCGGTCGTTCAGTTGTGTCGCGCATAACCAGAACTGGCTTTCCTAGACTTGGCGCTTCTTCCTGAATACCACCACTATCTGTTAAAACAAGATAAGAAGCCTGCATCAGGTAGACGAACGACGAATACTCTAACGGAGAAATCAGAAACACGTTGTCGATACGTTCCGAATGCAAGATTCTGTTTACAGGCTCCTGTACACTCGGATTTAAATGCACAGGATAAACAAAATCTACATCTGGGTGCCTGATTGCCAGACTTTTTATTGCAAGGCAGATGTTGGAAAAGCCTTCGCCAAAGTTTTCTCGTCGATGCCCGGTTATAAGTACAATACGTTTATTATTGGTCTGCCGAAGATTATAATAACCCTTGCCTCGGATATCTTGTACGATAGCAAGTTCCATGCCCGAACTATTAACTATTTTATTAATTATGTTTTTTAGTGAGTCAATTACTGTATTTCCTGTTATTATAATTGATGTGTCGGTTATTTTTTCATTCAGTAAGTTACTCTTAGCCTGATATGTTGGAGCGAGATGATACGTAGCAAGTCGACCAGTGATTTGTCGGTTCATTTCTTCAGGCCATGGACTATAACGGTTGTGTGTTCTAAGTCCAGCTTCAACATGAGCTACGGGAATATTTTGATAAAATGCTGCCAGTGACACAGCCATAGACGTAACCGTATCGCCATGTACGAAAACTATATCAGGCCTACTGTTAAAAAAAACTTCCCGCATCTCGACCAGAAGGCGTGCGGTTATATCATGTAAATCCTGCCCTTGTTTCATGATATTTAGATCATAATCGGGCACGATGTCAAATAGCTCAAGAACCTGATCAAGCATTTCCCGATGCTGACCTGTCACACAAACCAGTACGTCGAAAAGATGCTGATGCTGCTGGAATTCCCGAATTAACGGAGCGATTTTTATAGCTTCTGGCCGAGTTCCAAATGTTAGTAGTATCCTTTTTTTCATCGTGTTACATACTGATTACTCACTTCCAGAGGTTTAGTAGCATTAGAATTAACTGTAGAGAATTTATCTTTTAACTGTAAAAAGAATTTTTCGAAATATTGATAAGATAAATAGGAGAATATTGTAGTTGATGAGAAAACAAGTATAAGGCCAAGTAAAAATTTAGCTAGGCTATTTATTGGTAATTCTTTTAATAATGGCATAAGGAGAAATATACATAACGGATGAATTACATACATGCCGTAAGAAATTTTTCCGAGGAAATTTAATAGGTTACTTTCTAAATTAATTAATTTATTGCGTGTACTTACTTGCCCGATAATTAATGTCAATGATGACAGTGATATTAATTCATGGGCAATAAGCGATGGGCAATAAATGATACCAAAACCTATTGAAATAAATATTGACCACGCTAGAATCTGTACAGATTCTTTTGATAATATGTCTATAAATAGTTCGTTACCTCTGTAATAGAGTATTGCCCCAAGTCCGCCTAACATCATTGACGGGAATCGTATGATGCTGAATGAAATATATGCAATAGAAGATTTGCCAAGAAAAAAGTAACTGCCAAACTTTAAGGATAGTAAAATAGAAATTCCTATAATAATGACTGGTAAATACTTCTTAGGGTTTATTGTAAACAGCCATGGCCATATTAAATAAAACTGTTCTTCGACTGCAAGACTCCAAAAATGTGCTAGTATATCAATAGGTAAGTTTAGAATTGCTGGCACATCGGCTAGTTGTAGAATATACCAATAAAGATGGTTCGAGTGAATCCGGTTAGTATGGATACTCACTAAATCAGAAAAAGAATAACAGATTAATATAAATAAATAATATAAAGGCCATATTCGTAATACTCGTCGAATATAAAATTTTTTTATACTTACCTGATTAGATTGTTTCTCGATCAATAATAAATAGGTAATTATAAAGCCACTAATTACAAAAAATAACGTAACGGCAAATTGTGACATAGGTAGACCAATATCATCAGCTAATCCAAAGTTCATGATGGCTCCTACTATAGTGTGCCCCATTACTACTGATAATGCAGCAATAGCTCTTAAACCGTTTATACCAGGCAGATAAATTACTTTATTTATCATTTTATTACTTGACAGAGACAAACGTATTATACAGGTTAGTTTTTATTGCCGAACCTAACTGCTTGATTCCTGTAAATAAGTATACGATGATTTTAGGAGCTTTATAAATGAACTTGTATATGAACGGCTGCTGTGACCAGTTGACAGTTTCTAACAATTTATTTATTTCGTCGGTATATAATCCTTTTAGGTAATAATTATAGAGGGAGCGTACCTTTAGTCCGTCTAGCAGTTTTTTTAATGATCGATTATTTTTAGCGGCTCTCTCTAAATGTTCTATGTTAAAAATAATGTGCGTTTCTTTAGATCTAATCTTGCCATTAAGTGCCCTATTATGTATATCTACATCTTGATTTGAATAGGCTAGGAATTTATTAACGTACGCAACCTTTGATTGTATTGCGACTCTTGCCCAAAGATCAAAATCTTCAGAAAATTTTATATTACTATTAAATCCGCTTTCTTTCTCGAAAATTGATTTAGAAATAACTACAAAAGAGCAATTGATGGGGACCCAGAATGTTTTTGCATATACAGCAAAATAGTTGATATAACCAGCTTCGAAACCTGAAGGCAATCCAATGTTAGGTAATTGATTTTTGCCGTTTTTTACGTAGTAATAACTTGTTCCGAATAAGTTAGCCTCATTATATTGGTTTATTAGAGTAGCCATTTCCTCTAAAAAATGACAACCCCACCAATCATCAGCGTCCAGAAAAGCAATGTATTGGAAGCGTGCATGCTTTACGCCGATATTACGTGCTACAGAAACTCCCGCATTTTTCTGGCTTATAAAGTTTATTCGTTGATCATTAAATTTATAGACTTCTTCAATACTATTGTCCGTTGATCCATCATTAATAATTATAAGTTCAAAATTTACATACGTTTGATTTAAGACAGATGTGATTGCCTTGGCAATGTATGGTGCTTTATTATAAAGAGGTATAACTACTGAAAACATCTTTATGCATGATCAACATGAATATTTTTCGATCTCCTTAATCAGCCCTTTATCTTTTGTAAGCAGAAAATCATTCGATGCTTCGTATGTTTTAATTTCTTGATTATTTATTCGCTTAAAATATTTTCCACGTTTAATAGAACCGATTGCGAAAAGCTCATAATCATAACTTCTCGTGAGCTGATTGAAAGCTAGAAAATTATCAGAAGTACTATTTACCTCAACAATCATTGTGGGTGTAAACTTTTTAATAAAAGCCTTTGCTCCTGATAAAACCTGTAATTCATGACCTTCTACGTCTATTTTGACACAAGCCGTTTTTGAATCGATTAATAAATCCAAAAATAAATTATCTATTGTTTCGATCTTGATTAATTCCTCCTTCTCTATTTCCTGTTTAGTGAGAAGTTGATTATTTAATGTGCTATTATAGGAGGTTGTATCAATAAAGAAACTACTGTAACCGGCCTTGTCAGAAGCTCCTACTTCAAAAAAAGTGTAGTTTGAGAATTTATTTAGTACACATCGTTCCTTGTTTATTAAATTCAATTCTTTGTTAGGCTCAACGAAAAATACGGGTCTTCCTTCTGATAGTGATAACAACGATCTCATGCCTAGATTTGCTCCAATATCTATCCATGGGATATCTTTGTCAAAATATTTGTTTAAAATATGTTCAGTGAAATTTAATTCAGGAGAATGCCATTTATATGAAACAGCAAATTGTCGTGTTTTATCATTATTTTTGAGTATAGAAGTATTTACTTTTTTGCCATTTTTAAGAACGATTTTCCAATTATCGTTCCTGTTTGGTAAGGTTATGTATTTTCCTGCTACGTGAGTAATAAAATTGGGACTATATTCATATAACATGTTATAGGTCTTGTAGAAAGGCTTCATTAGTAATAATTTACTAATATATACACTTACTTTCTTAATTAGACCTATTGCTATATTTTTTAACATAGTTCAGTTTTTAATATGCACTTTGTAATATATTATTCTCACACTTATTAAGCACGATACGTATCGATTGGCTAGGTGATACGTATCGTAGGTAATATTCGTACGCATTTTTCTCAAGCGTTTTTCTATAATCCTCGTTACTTCTAATTAATTCAATCGCTTCTCTGATCTCAGTTTCTTTTCCGGATACTATATGAATATGTTTTCCGTGTTCAAGGGGTTCGGGAAGATCGTTTACTAAAGGCGTAGAGATGATAGCTTTGCCTAATGCAAGGTATTCGCCTAGTTTCCAGCCGTGGCAAAGAGCCCACGCTGGTGTATTGAACACCAACGTAGATGCTTTAATCTTATTAATATAAATTTGCTTTGGCACCCATTTCTCATTTACCACTAAATTTTGGAAGCGAATATTCGTGTTTTTTATTTTACTATATACAAAACCACCTTCAAAATGTACTTCTTTCATACTTTTGCAGGCATTCATAAAATTTGCTCTATATTGATTTACAGTATTATCGTTATTAATCCATTGATCACTACTCCAGAGCGTATTTATAGAATATATGTAATTTGATCTTGCTTTCCCTGGTTTATAGGCATTTATAGATATTTGTCTACTTTGTTTATAATAACTGGATAGGAAACTTTTTATTCCTCTAAAACTTCTCTGTGTTTGTAGTAAATTTCGGAATCCATAAAAACCAGCTAATGAATTGTCCCAAATCTTTATACCGAAACTTGGAGCAACACTTATTATTTTTTGATTATATTTTTCAGACGTATATTCTGGGTTTAAATTAATTTTCCCATAAACATCACACCATTCATAATCTGAATCTTCAATTGCTGAATCGTCACTCCAGTCAATTATATACCTGTTTATGATTTTATTATTAATAACTACAAATTTTAGTGCTCTGCTTATCTTTAATTTTGTGAAATATTGATTTGCAAAATTGATATTAGATTCTCCAAATACGTCATATAGTCCTTTGATGTAAAAGGAGGTGTAGTCTATATTGGAATTAGGGTCTATATATACTTTCACAATTTCTAGGATTAATTTATTTTAACTGTGCAACTACACAAACATCTTCATTAGGTCTATTGTGCGTAAATGGAATGTTAGCCAGCTCATCGGAGAGGGTTACTTCCTGCATATTTTTAAATTCTCCTGATCTTGTTAGTTGATACAACAATCCTTCTGCATCGTAGCACCATTCATGCTTCTCTGTCGGTACACTGTGTGAAAATACAGAGAAATAAAAACTGGCTGGACTTTCTTTCGAAATCCTGTTCAATGCCCAATCAGATTCTTGTCGAATTTGACCTGTTAAGTATAAGTTTATATATTTTTTTAAATCAGGCGTTGAAATAAGAATATAGCCATCTTTGTTTAATAGTTTTGCACAATTTTTCAAGACTGTTAAGCCTGTTTCAGGAGTGAAATGTTCGAAAACGTGCTGCATACGTATTAAATCAAATTTGCCTAATTTTTCTAAGATCGAATCCGTAACTGTTGTCATATCGATCCGATAGTATTTTCCTTTTTTATTAACGAGAGTCTCAGGAAAGAGGTCTATATAAGTGAAATGATCATCGAATGTACCGCCACAACCTACTTCCAACCATCTTTTTTTATTTTCAATTAATAGTTTTGCGCGAAGTCCTCCATTTTCTCCGGCTTTTATATATGAACCTTTGCCTAATAAAGATGGATGAATACTTTCTATTTGGTTAGTTTTGTAGGATTTTATTGTTTTCTTTGTAAAGACGATAAATCCCAGCTTATCCAGAAGATTGATCACTCCTTTTTTCATCCTGATTTCTTATACTTTTATATTTATCTATCCTGAAAAGCAACCTATATATATTCAGTATCATAAACCACGCCAGTTTATTTCTTTTTAATCTTTTTATAATTCTTCCATCAAGTGAGAATTCCTGATAATCCAGTAATATACTTTTAGGTAAGATAGCATTTAGTACGGCTTTTCGTTCCTGTAAATCTAGCTCGGTATTGCTACTTATTCCGTTTGTATCGAACCACACTACGTTGATGTCTCGATAAAGAACCTTTTCATTGTGTAGACCAACAGTTATTAGATAGAATTTCCAGTCAGATACTATTTTAAGAGACTCGTCATACAGGCCATATTGATCGAACAATGATCGTTTTATGTAGGCGGGGGAATGGAAAATAGTTGAATAATACATATCCATCAGCGTAATCTGACGCCCGGCGTAACTACGTTCAACAGTACGTTTTCCGTCTATTTCTCGTACCTTATTTCCGTATAAAATACTGCAATCTTCAAATTCATCCAGCATTCGTGCCGTTACGTCAGGAGCTAGTAAGTAATCGCCAGAGTTCAGAAATTGGCAATACTCACCACGGGCTTTCAGAATGCCTTTATTCATGGCGTGGTAAATGCCGTTGTCGGATTCGCTGATCCAGTAGGTGATTTTGTCCTGATGTTGTCGAATGATTTCTACGCTACCATCTGTTGATCCGCCGTCGATAACGATATACTCAAAGTCGATAGAAGATTGATTAACAACGCTTTCTATCGTTTTTTTTATGCCTTGTGCATTATTATAATTAATAGTTATAATGGATAGCTTTGGCGTTTTTTGAGTAAGCATATACATTATAGATGACGTTAACTATTTTATCGATTTGTTGATACGTTAGTTCATAAAACAGAGGCAGACGGAGCAGACAATCCGAGTATTGGTCGGCATAATACAATTCTCGTCCGTCGTGTTTATCCGTATAGTAGGCGCTTTTATGCAGACTCAGATAATGAAAAACGGCCAATACGCCCTGACTTTTCAGAGCTGAAATCAGTTTGTTACGTTCGTCTAATGAGTTGCACACCAGATAGAGCATGTGTGCATTGTTACTGGCATATTCTGGAAGGCAAGGCAACTTAAAATATCCTTCTTCGGCCAGTGGACGTAGTGCTTCATAATAATAACTCCACAAGTCCATTCGACGATTCTGGATTTGCTCAATATTCTCTAACTGAGCATATAAAAAGGCAGAAATAACCTCAGAAGGCAAAAACGAAGAACCAATATCGACCCAGCCGTATTTGTTGACTTCGCCCCGGAAGAATTCGCTTCGGTTCGTGCCTTTTTCCCAGATAATTTCGGCCCGTTGAAGAAACCGTTCGTCGTTTATGGCCAACATGCCACCTTCGCCCGAAATAATGTTTTTGGTTTCGTGAAACGAGAATGCGGCCAAATGACCGATTGAACCCAGCGCCTTGCCTTTATGAAATGACTCAATAGCCTGAGCGGCATCTTCAATAACAATCAGATTATATTGCTGGGCGAGCCGCATGAGCTTGTCCATGTCACAAGCCGTACCTGCGTAATGAACAGGAACAATCGCCTTCGTGCGCGACGTGATGAGTGCTTCCAGCTGATTGACATCAATATGCGGACTGCTGCCGCTGCTGTCGGCAAATATTACGTTGGCACCCTGCCGAATGAAGGGTAAAGCGGTTGAAACAAAAGTATAGGATGGTACAATGACTTCGTCATCGGGTTGAATGTTGGCCAATAAAGCCGCCATTTCAAGCGCATCGGTGCAGGAAGTTGTCAGCAACGCCTTCCGAAAACCGTATCTGTTTTCAAAAAAACGCTGGCATTTTTGCGTAAACAACCCGTTGCCCGATAGCTTGCCTGAGTTGACTGCTTCAATGATGTATTGAGTTTCCTTACCGGTTAAATAAGGTTTATTGAATGGAATCTCAATCGAATTCATAACCAAACATGATAAATGTCGGTGGCCGATAGCTGCTGACAGTTTATTTTCTCATAAAATTGACAAGCTTGACGGTTGGCTTTTTGGGTCACTACGTTCATCCGAGAAACACCTTTGTTATGCAGATAAGCCAGCATGTGATTAAAGTAAGCGGTTCCGATTCCTTTGCCGCGATGGTCCTGATCAGTTGCTAAAATCCCTGGTGTGCCTATGTCTCCTGAGATTTTTACCGTAATCATTCCCAGAATAGCCTCTTCGTGTTTGTAGACAAATACTTCGTCGGCAAGTTGTCCCTCCAGCGATTTATCCATCCAGTTCCGATACAACCGCTTAAAGTCGGCTTCTGAAAAGTTTGAATCCTGCTTAAATCTTGAGTAATGGCCTGATTGATAGGCTAATTCATACAGTTTGTTTTTATCGTCAGTAGCCTGAAGTGAGAACACATTCGGGTCTGATACTCTCATTGATTGATCAGTTTCAAGGGTATAAATCAGACGAGTATCAACCAATCGGGCATCAAACAATGAATGAATGGTTTCGGGGAGCGAGATGTTCTCTGGAGCAAATAAATAGACTAGCGCATAGTCTTGTTTCTGGGCTTCGCTTAACAACGTAACACTTACCTGAATGTCCCCTGAGGTACGTAATTCGCACTTGCCGATCTTCTTCCCGAAGAAATCACTATCCCAGTTTAAGTGCTCTACAGTCGCCATTTTGGGCAATTTCAGAATCGCTAAATCTTATGTGTCTATTAGTTGGCCAATCTGCTGCTGAAACGATTGTTTACCATAAAGTGAAACCGCCATATCTCGACAGTTTTGAGCCATTTTACGGTAATCGAGACTAGTCAACTGCATGATTTTCTGTATTCCAGTTGCCAGATCATCGAAGTTGCCAAGCTGAGCACAATAGCCTGTTTTGCCATTTATGACTAAATCCTGCGCCACTCCCGTATTGAATGCAGCAACTGGCGTGCCACACATAATCGATTGGTTAATCATTAGTGGGCCGGAGTCTTCAATCGATGGGCAAACAAACAGATCGGCAGCCTGATACGCCTTAATTAAATCCGACTCGTTTAAGTGTCCGGTAAGCTTAATCGGCTTATCCTGAACCGACAATGGAGAGTCACCAGCTACGAGTAGCGTTACGTTCTCCAGCTTTACTACGTCGATGGCATTTAGTAACAATTGCATGCCTTTACGCCGTTCTTTCAGGGACGTAGCACCGAAAAAAATAATTTTATGATCGGACGGTAAGCCGAAAAATGCTTTGGCTGCTACGTTATCGCCCGGTTTGAATTTCTCTTCGTTTACGTATCCCAGCAGCTTAACAATTGGCTTATCTCTAAAAAGCCTTGATTGCTGCGCCCGTTCATAATCACTGTTCGAAAAGGTCATTATTCCCAACGTAGCGGGCAAATACTGAATCTTCTGCTTTAGATTTTCTTTTGCCAGCCATTGATCGGCTTCTGATGGAATGGCCAGACACGTGCCGCAATCAGTTTTATAGCCCTGACACGACCAGGGATAATGACAACCACCGGTTATAGGCGCGTTGTCGATCATTAACCAGTACATTTTGGCGCCGGTCAGACTCTGGAGTTCGTTTATAACTTTTGCGTTGATAAAATCGGTTACCCAATGGATAAAGATTACGTCGGGTTTAGCGGGGATTGATTCGAGAATCTTCTTCGCCGATATAGTTGAGTAGCGTTCGTAAATGTTATAGAAATAATAGTCGTAATTGAACGTAACGTTTGACCATTTCGCCTTCGCGGCTTTTCGTGCCAGCTTCGCAAACGGACTACTTAACGGGCTATCGGCGTATTGAATGACATTCGACGACTGGCCTTTTTTGTCCATGACAACCAAGTGCGTATCGTAACCTGACTGACTTAGGAAGTCATTGAAATCGACCGAGAATTTTCCAGCTCCGCCGTAGTCGAGTGCCGACAAGTTTAGGATAGTCAATGAATTGAAAGCTTTTTAGGGCGCTATGTTGACTAACTCGTTACGAATGATTTGACCAGTTTTAATACGGCTTTCTTGGCAAAGCTCCGTTTGCCGGGGTTGAAAAACCGTTCGAACACGTACCAATCGAAATACGTATCTGCTTTTTTCAATGTTGGATGTTTCAACGGCCATTTTAAGGTCGAAAAGGGCAGATGAGCGTAATTTGAATTGATATCGAACGTATGAGTAGAATGTTCGTCGAAGCCGATGTTTGCAATCAGATTTACAGCTGGAACGATGCTGTAACTGCTATGATAAAGCCGACAGAAAAGCCATTGGAAATCCCAGACGTCGGACCTGACTTCTGAAAAATAGTACTCGAATTCGCTGGACAAATGCTTGAAAAGTGCGTCATTTTTCAGATGGCTTTTCACTTTTTCCTTTCCTTCGGCGGTTGCCCATCGGCTTGCTACGTAGTCGAACTTTTGCCAGGCTTCGCGCCACGTTGCCCACCCCCAACTGAAGCCCATGTTTGAGAATAGGTAAGAATGTCGGGCAATTTTCCAGTCAACAACCGGGTTTGTTCCGCAAATCATAGATACGCTATCATCGCCCTTGTATTTCTGGAGTAATTCTTCGCAAAATGCAAAGAAACTGCTGTGAGCCAGACAGTCATCTTCCAGAATAATGCCCTGTTCTACGTGCTCAAAAAACCACGTAATAGCTTCCGCAGGACCGTATCCGCATCCTCGGTTTTCGTCGCGAAAAAGCGTTTTTACCTCACAAGTCCAGTCGATCAGATTGATGATTTCACGACTGGCCGCGCATGATAGAACATCCTGAGAGTTATTCGGGCGAGGGCCATCAGCGGCAATAAATAACTGACGAGGCTGAACGTTCCTAATCTGCTCGAACGATTTACGGGCAGCATCGGGTCGATTAAAAATTATGAGTAAAACGGGCGTCGCAAGCATGAAATACTACTTGTTGACAGGTTTTCGGGCTTCGATAAACAAAGCCGTTGGGTCGAATGCAAGACCGTCTTTCACGTCGAGTTCGTAAGCAGACCAACCCGTAATATCGCTTTCGAAGGGTGTTTTTTGAACGGATTTTTCGAAACCAGCTTTCAAAAGCAACCGCGACAATGAGAAACGATCATACATCCAATAATGAATTTCGCCCCCTTTTCTGAATTGTCCCAGTCGAATAGATTCGCGTTCTTCTGAAGTCAGAACCGTCGAAAGAAGCTTGCTACGTATCTTTTTATAGTTGAGGTTCCGGGCAATTTTCGTGAATGTGTTTTTAATACCTGAACGCGCTACGTTTGTATGATTGGGTTGCTGATAATAATTTCGCAGTGCCCGTCCTACGTAGCCAATACGTTCCAGTACGTAGTGTTCGTTGGGTAATTCTGGACTGGCAAAGTAGGGCCCCATCTGTCCGCCCGGCTTGTTACGTACCGTCTGGTCATACATTTCGAGCAGTATCCAGTCGTAGTTGGCTTCTGCTATTTGGGTTTTCTCAGTAACACACAACTGCATGTATTTCTGATACTCCTTTACGATATTCTCAAGATCGGGGAGCACCACTCTGATAATGCCGTTGGGTTTTAAAACCCGAAAACATTCTTCTATAAAATCTTCCGATTTTTCTTTCGGAATATGCTCCAGAACCTGCGAATGATACACTACGTCGAAATGATTTTCCGGGAAGGGAAGGCCGCTTAGAATATCATGTTCGATAACGGTAGGGTGGGAGGCCACCATATCGATATTGACCCAATCCTTGTGAAACTTGCTACCACATCCTACGTTCAAAAACATATTTTCGGCAGAAAAATGAATCTACTGTCTAGAAACCAGCTTTCGGAAATTCTTTATGACTTTATACAGAAATACCAGTGCTGGGTAGAGCACTTTCTGATCTTTATACCATACCAATATTTCCAGTTCTCGCTCACGCTTGTGCCAATACTCATAATCGGCGAGTACGCGTTTGGGGAGGTTATTATTAAGTACAGAGCTGACTTCGAGAAGGGTATGCGGGTTGGGTTCCGAACTTTGCCCGCTCATGTCGTAATACGAAAGGAATTGGTTGACGTATTTGCACGTAGCGTTTTCGAAGATGATGGATTTAATCCAGAACTCGTAATCGGCGTGTAAGTGCATGGATTCATTGTACGCACCCAATCGGGTAAACAACTCTTTTTTTATCAGTGTGGATTGATGCCCTATTGTGCTTTTAAAGAAATTCTTCATCGTCAGCGTTGGCGAGTATGTTACCGGCTCAACACGACCATTCTTATAGCTGAGATACGTATTAAAGTAAATGACATCCTCGCCTGTACATTCGCTAACGGCGGCTGACAATATATTCTGATTGAGCCAGTCGCCGGAGTTAAGAAACAGACAATACGTGCCCGTTGCTTTAACGATTCCCTTATTCATATCGGCATAAATACCGGCTTTGGGCTCTGATTGCCAGTAGGTAATTTTAGGCTCGTATTTCCGGATAACTTCCTGACTACCATCGTCTGAGCCGCCGTCAATCACTATGTATTCACAATCATCACTCAGTTGAGAAATTACGCTTTCAATGGTTTTTTTTAGCCCTACAGCATTATTCCAATTAATGGTGATTATGGAAATTTTTTTCTGCATGAAGTTGCGAGAACCAACGTAGCGTTGCCTACTTCTGCAACTCGACGTATGTATTTACTTTGTCCTGATTTGCTCGAGTTTCCAAGCCGTTTAACTCCGAATGTTGCGATACGCCATACGTAGTAAATGCTACGTTGGAATACCCCAGATGTGTGGCTACCAGGCGAAGTTCTTCGCGGCTATAGAAGTGAATATGCTCCCATTGATCATAGCAATCCTGCTTGGCTTCGCTGGCTGATTTATAAGACGTTGGTTTGAAATAATGATTTTTTAAAACGCCCTCCAGACCTGGAAAACTCATTCTTAGCACACCGCCGGGTTTCAAAACGCGATAACATTCGCTCAAAAAATTGATAGAATCGGCCTGTGTCAGGTGCTCGATAAAATCTTCACAGAAACCATAGTCAAAACTATTGTCGGCAAATGGCTGACGAGAGGTAAGGTCGAGCGCATGATAGGAAAATAACTCAACCGGATTCTGATCGGAGTCGGGCAGTTGATTTTTGCGCCAGGCCGCCAATAATTCTACCGGAAGCGAATCGACATTTACCCACTGCTTCAACAACTTTGTACCACAGCCATACTGAATCTTGGTCAGCCCTTTTGTTGGAATAAAAAAGCCTTCGTCGGTTTGGTTGGCGAATTTATTGGAGCTGATTTTTTTTAGCTCGTAACCTAAACCATTGACGGCCGAATGAAAGCCTTTTTTGAGCGATTGAACCATGATTTTTGGCAGTGATACGTTATAAGTTGCTGTTTAGCAAAGTAAGATTCGTTTATGCGTAGTGGAATTGATCCCGGAAGAAATATCCTTCGGCTTGCAGAATTTCGCCCGTATCATAGTTTCGATGGCCACCTTCCAGAAGCATGAGTTTAAACCCATGATCGCGAAGCAGATTCACCATGTCGAACATGAGTGTTTCTCCTTCGTAGAGTGGTAATAGCGACAATTCCATTTGAAATCCGCTAATCTTATCGAGCGATTGAAGGCAGCCGTCAAAAACCTGTTTCTCATAACCTTGCGTATCTATTTTGACGTACAGGCGGGAGTTTTCGCCGTAGTAATGATCAATTAGCGAATCAACAGTCTGAATTGGTACGTTGATTTTGTACATCGAAATCGACTCCGGAGCACTTGCTACGTGTATTGGCAGTACGTCGAGTATTGAGCTGCTATATGAATTTTGGGCAACGTTTATGGCTATTTCACCGAAAACATCGCCGATGGCGGTATGAACAACAGTCCAGTCGCCATCCTGTTGCGCATTTTTCTTTATTTTCTGAAACGCATCGGGAAGCGGCTCAAACGAAACAATGCGCCCCGTATAGCCCATTTTTCGGAGTCGTTTGCCATACTGGCCTGTGTTGGCACCTACATCGAAAACCAGATTGACACCATATTTCTGAAACAGGTCGATCTGTTGACGTAGTACAGGATCGGTCGGTAGATGCAGAATATCGTACCCAAACTGCTGCGCTATATTTTTTAGGATTTTTCTCATTTTTAGAATAGCCGCAAAACAGTACGTTGTAGGCTACGTTTTACACGTCGGCAAAAAACACCCGCGCGAATCACACCAGTACGTTCCAGAAATTTATACACTTTATATTCCCGACTTTCGCGCCATTGATAAGTTTGTTTCTCCAGCGTGTCGAGCTGTTCATAATCTGCCAGAAACAAGGGGTATTTCTGCTGAAGTATGCTTAGCTGTTCGCGACGTGGTAATGAATTGTTTACTGGATTACAGCTAATTCCATCCATGTTAAAGTACGAAACAACGCCTTTATGGTGTTGATACGTAGCACTATTGATCAATAGCGCTTCCAGAAAAAAAAGCCAGTCGGAAGCAATTTTTAGCTGTTCATTGTATAATCCAATACGATTAAATAACGACCTTTTGATGAACGTAGCCTGATGAGGAAGCGTACCGAGAAACAATGCTTTTGCTGTTAAATGTTCTGGCGAAGTAACAAGCCACTTGATTGTATTTAATTGGGTGTCGAAGTAATAAACATCGCCAGAAATTATATCTGTAATAGGGTTTCCTGAAAATATCTTGCTCACTACGTCGGTATCGACAAGCCAGTCGCCAGAGTTAAGAAACAGGCAGTAATCACCTTTGGCGAGCCTGATTCCTTTATTCATGGCATTATAGATACCAGTATCTTTCTCGGAAAGCCAATACGTAATTTTATTACTATATTTTTCTAGTACGTCAAGGCTACCATCAGTAGAGCCGCCATCGATAACTAGATATTCAATTGATTGATACGTCTGGCTTAGTACACTATTGATCGTCTTTTCTAAACCTGACGCATTATTAAGGTTTATAGTGATAACCGACAAACGCTTACTCAACACTGACATTATTGCTAATGGTTGTATGTGATGAAGGGCGTTTTTTTTGGCTTTTTCTGCTCCTGATTCGTTTTCCCAATTCAATTGAAGGCAATTCTACAAACCAATATAAAACTTGAGCAATTATATAAATAACCAAAAATACAGGTAAAATACTTACTATTTTTAGGTAAGGATTTATGTGTGATAAGTCGAAGATACCGAGTAACTTACCTAGAAATGGTTGATGGAATAAGTAAATACTATAACTGCATAAACCAACACTAATTATACTTTTTATAATGGAAGAATTAATGTTGACTTTTTCGCTGTAAAGAATCCATTCAAAGACACTTAACCAAAATATAGTAGCGATGTAAATAGAAAATTTAGCTGTATAAATATTAACCTTACAAAAAGTAAAACAGATAAATAAGAATATAACGAATCTAAAAGCGTGGTTTCCAAAAATACGCTGCTTTTTGTGGTAGACTTCAGCGAGATAAGCCCCTAAAGCCCAGACAAACCAGTAAAATAAAACAGATTGATGAACAAATAAACGAACAATAGGCAGTGTTTTAGTATTTTCTGTAACGAATGTATTTTGTAGTATTAGAAATAAGAGCGATAAGAAAATAAAAAATAGCGTTACATTCTTGATGCCTATTTTGTTACGTAAAATTAATAATATTGGATATAAAAGATAAAGTTGGGCTTCTAGTGCTAAACTCCAAAAAGATGGATTTATGCTAGCAAATGTGCGGTGAGTTAAATTATGGGTCAGCAAGGCGTGCAGACAAAAGTCGATGAGCCCAAAACCAGACCGCAAATAAGATATAGCATCTGGAGTTGAGATACTAAAAAAGAGTAAAGCCAGCAAATAAGGCGGATAAATTCTCCAGAAACGCTTACTGTAGAACGTAGTGATATTAAATGATTTATCTGATTGTAAAAAATTGAGATGAATAAGAAACCCACTTATAATAAAAAATAACTCAACTCCCGACCATCCCAGACTAATTGGTGAAAAACTGACAAAAAGATAAGATAAACTGTCAATAACAATAAATCCATCTTCAAATTTAGGTATAACATAACTAGTGAAAAGCTCCAAATAGCAATGGAAGAAGAATACAGTTATAATTGCAACTCCTCTTAATAAATCTACTTTAGCTATATGCATTTTATGAAAAGAATAATTTATAGAGAGATGTATTTGGCGTGCGAGCAACTAGCTTATAACCTAAATCGGATAAATACTTATGTATATTGGTATGATATATTTCTTCAATTAACGTAGCATACATTTCTAATAATAAATATTGAGGCTTGTATTTGCGCCAATTATTTGACTCCAGAACTTGTAATTCGTGTCCTTCTACATCAATTGAAATAAAATCAATCTCGTTACCTTCTTCGATATAGGTATCCAGAATTTTTGCTAATGGTAAGCAAATAATCTCTTCTTCCGCAACCAGCGTAGAATCGCCTTTTTGAATATGTTGCTGTGCAATGTTTTCTGAAATTGTATTATAGGCTTCTTCTGAAAAGATGTAATACTTTATTTTTTCTTCTTTATTACTAATGGCTACTTCTAAATTCCTATCTCTTTGCCTGATTGTATTGAAAATATTTTTACTGCCAGACATTGGATCGATGTTTATACCGCGCCAACCTTTAAGATAAAATAAATGAGTATTTGAAAAACGTAAAGGATGGTGCGCTCCAATATCTATGTAAAAACCGCGCTCTTTGTGCGATAATAATCGATTAAGAATCAGGTCTTCACCTTCCTGTGAATAAGATAAATTTCTGTATAAAAAATCTTCTTTATTTTTATATTCTTCTTCTATAAAGTAGATTAGTGATTTCGGCAATATGTCCACTATGAATTTCTTTAATTTTTCCTGTAAAGTCGCCATATTGAAAAATAACCTAACTAAATATGTTTGTCTTTGTCTGGTTAAAAATTGCTAAGCGAAGAATTGAATAGCTTTTTTTATAGCTCTTTTTACTCTCTTGACATTACTAACTATTTCAACCTGCCCGAACAATAGATCTTGTATATAAACATCGGCTTCATAATTTCTTAGAACTTCATTTGGGTGACGTAACTGAGGTTCTATATTGTAAGTAGGTAATTTGGAAATCAGGCTGTTAGGGTCTTGGAAATGAGTGCCATTGCTATTATGCCCGATATTAGAGACTAGATTAGCCTTTGGAATTATAGCTAACTGTTTTTTTTGTATTGAATGATAATGGAACTGAAAATCCCACATATCCTGCGGTTGATTTTTATACATCCAGTCAAATTGACGCTTCCACCACAATGCATATTTTTTATCTACAAAAAGATTTACCAATACATCTTTTTTATTTATAGTTGGCCAGCTACTAATGGTAAAGTCAAACCCTTTCCAAGCTCTTCGCCAGGTTGCCCATCCCCAACTTGACGGAAAAATTGAAAAATAATAATCATAGCTAAGATGCATCGGCTGTACAGGCTGAAAGTTATTCCCAGAAATAGCCGAAATTCGTTCATCGTTACGATACTTAGTCAGAAGCTCTTCGCAGAATGCAAAGAAAGAAGAATTAGGCAGGCAATCATCTTCCAGAATAATACCTTCTTCTACATGCTCGAAAAACCAGCTTATAGCTTCTGACGGGCCTTTGCCACAGCCAATGTTCTGATCCCTAAATAAGGTATGGATCGAACAAGGCCAATCTACATTATCAACAACCCATTCTCGAACAATAGTACACTTTACTTGCTCACCAACAATATGATAGCGTGGGCCGTCGGCAGCTATAAATAAATGTTCAGGCTGGAGTAAGCGTATTGCGTTAAAAACCGCTTGAGTTTCTTTTAGTCTATTAAATATAATAAATAAAATAGGTACACTAAAACGGCCTTTTTTCATTTTTTAATTTTGACGATACTATAAAATAAAAAGGACGTATACTGTAGGATAGGGAGGCTAATGAATAAATAACGAAGGACAGTGATTTCTGTTTAAACCTATGCCTAGCCTGCTTGAAATACTCAATTGCAACCAATTCTTTGATTAATTTATCATACCGTTTCTGAAACTCCATATTAATAAATAATAAATGATTTATATAAGATTTATAACTTAAATTACTATTTGTTATGCTTTTAGAATGGCGACGATAAACACACATAACCTCATTTAGACAGTATAATTTACCATATTCACATAATCTCAAGAATAAAACAATATCATAAAAAAGAAATTTGTCTAAAAAAGAAAAATTTGTCGATACATCTTTTCTAAACACAACTGAAGCTGTTGGAATTAACCATTTAGAGAGAATTTCCTGTCCTGAATAGGTTCTGTCTTGTAAATTACTGAAAATATTAGACCTTGATTCTTCACCATCGTACTGATGCAATTCCAATGCACTATGGAAACACATACTATAGTCGGGGTTCTTCTCTAGAATATCAATTTGTTTTTGAAGTTTATTTTCACTGGTCCAATAGTCATCTCCTTCGCATATTGCTACGTATTTGCCTGTACATGCTTGAATATTATCGAAATAATTATACTTTAATCCTAGATTTTTATTTCGAAACCTTAGTTTAATTATTTCTGGAAACTTGTCTTTATAATCTTCTAATATATTTCTTGTATCATCATTGCTAAAATCGTCACATATTACTATTTCGTATAAGAAATCCGTCTTTTGAGATAATATACTTTCTAGACATTCCCGGATAAACCTTCCGTGATTGAAAGTTATTACATTAACACTTACTAAATAGTTTAATTTATTAATCATTTGACATTCTGATAATTATATGTAATTTTTTATGACTCTATAAGATGTTACTACTATTTGAGGAATCCGTTTTATGCCAACTAATTTTATGTATTTAAAAGATATACACTCCTTTAAAAAATTAATAAACAATTTCTTGTTAATTCTAAATACAGCACTAAGTATACCGTAAAAGGCAGCTTCTTCTTCAGATGCTATTTCTGATTTTGTAACTTCTCCAATTTTATATGGGAGTTTGTTCTTCCATTTTTTGTGAAGTTTTATCGTTTCAGTAAACCATTTTTCGTCATAGCTCCCCCCTGAAAAATGTGATAATAAGATGTTGAAATCGACAACCACTTTGAAATGCTGATTCACCTGTAATGAATAATCAATATCGTAGCAGTGATAACTGGTAAACAGTGTTTGGTCAAAGTGTATTTGTTGTGCTACGTTTCTGCTTGTGAACATGAAACAGCCATCGATCGATGCTACAGGTACTAAAAAGTCATTGCTTTCATTTATATTATGTCTGGTCGACTGTTCTGGGCTAACGTGTACTACATTGACTGCCAGAAATCTGTTAGGTGACTTTTGAGATGTGTGCCAGCCCGATAATGTCCAGGATTTGTATCCAGAACCTGCTATTCCTATTAAACCAATAGCCGGATCACTCTCGAAATCATTGATTAATATTTTACCCCAATTATCGGTATGAAAAATAATGTCCTCGTGAGAGAAACATATATAAGGAAATTGGGCTTGCTGAGCGCCCTGATTATAGGCTTCACAAATGCCCATTAGGCCTGGATTTTTTACTTGTATGATTTCATAGTCAACACCTATTGTTTGTTGAACAGATTGTATAAATTTTCTGAAGTAGGACTTATTATGAGAAGATACGACGATTGAAATCATATAATTGGATGTATTTTTTGAGCACATCCATTATGTAAATACTACTTTTTTAGAAAGCGGCTTATACTTCTAAGTGGCTTTACAAATATAGAGCCTATGCGATATGATAAGGACTTGGTAATGTGCAACTGACCTTCATAATGGGCATGGGCAAGCTCGGCTGGAATAATGATCCTTTCTATATCTGTATAATTTACCATCGTATAATTAAAAGATAGATTTTCACCATTTGTGCCGATTGCTATATTATACTTTGGTTCAAACGATGTTTTAGTCCCCGTTCTATCAATTATTAATGGTTTTTGGTATTGATTATGTTCTTCGTCTAAAGCAATTACGGACCCCGCAAATATTTTTTGACTAAAAAAAAGTGATTTTT
Organism: Spirosoma daeguense; assembly: GCF_054776875.1. Lineage (NCBI taxonomy): Bacteria > Pseudomonadati > Bacteroidota > Cytophagia > Cytophagales > Cytophagaceae > Spirosoma > Spirosoma daeguense. Next base: position 266,390 of record NZ_BAAHBF010000004.1, on the reverse strand, counting down.
TGAAATTGTTATTCATTAAAGATTTGAACTCCTCGTAGTATAATTCTTTGACATGAAAGTGATTTACGGAATCATTTAAATCTGTATAATGAAGTTTGTCGGGCGAAGAAATAATTAGTACACCATCTTTTTTTAATACTCTTTTTATTTCATCGATCATCGATTGATGTTTATCTATATGTTCTATGGTTTCAAAACTTACAACAACATCAATAGAATTACTTTGTATAGGAATAGATATAGCGTCTCCTACTAAAAAAGTTAAATTATTTTTCTTGTATTTGACCTTGGCGTGACTAACCGCGTCGTCGCTGATATCAACTCCGTAAACATGTTCAGCGTGATCTGATAATAATCTTGTGCCGTAACCTTCGCCAGAAGCAATGTCAAGAACAACTTTATTTGTAATATCTAATTGGTTAATTACAAAATAATACCTATTCATGTGCTCATAGGCAATTTCTCCTGACATTTCAGGAATATATCGTTCTCCCGTGAATTCCATTTGATTTACTGTCATCTTGATAAGGTGGTTTATTAATCGCGGATTCAGGCCAATAATCTCCTCTCATCCCATTTTAAAAGAGGCCTAACTAAACCCGGTAACTTGCCATTGTAGCTTTCTGGACGGGTCAATGCAATAGCTGGCTCTAATACGTTAAATCTCAGTACGTTTGCTTCATGGAATAGGAGCTCAAATGGATTGTAACGCATACAGGCGAAACTGAACTCTATCAAATCATTCTGGAGCAAGTTTGCTGGCACCCACGCAGTTGTTTTGTATAATCCTTTATTTAATTTCTTTTTACGGTCAAATTTTAAACTATCATGAGAAGAGAATAAATGCATTTCCATGCTATTAAAAACATTTATTCCATGTGTGAAAAAATCAATATCCTCTAACAACTCATATTCTACACAAAAACCGATAGATTCATTTATATATGCATGACTAATTATCGTATTATTTGTATCTACTACGTATGCTTTTCTTAGTTTTATTGTATTGTTACCTGGCGCATTTAAATCTGACCATTCTTTTTCTGTTTTTGAATTGTCACTGGCTAAATAGTTAAGTAATACATTATTAATTTGATCGTGCATTTTTATTTTTCCTTGCTCCATCAACAAGCCTTTCGTGCACATATCACTAATAACTGACATGTTGTGGCTCACAAATAAAACAGTACGTCCGTCGTTTCGATTGACATCCTGCATTTTTCCGACGGCTTTCTTCTGGAATTCGGCATCACCAACGGCTAATACTTCATCGACAATTAAAATTTCTGGATTGAGATGGGCAGCAACAGCAAAACCTAAACGTACAATCATGCCGCTCGAATAGCGCTTTACTGGCGTATCTATGTAGCGCTCGCAGCCTGAAAAATCGATTATCTCGTCGAGTTTACTACGTATTTCCCGTTTGCTCATTCCTAAAATAGCTCCATTCAGGAAGATATTTTCCCGTCCGGTCAGATCGGGATGAAAACCTGTACCTACTTCCAGTAAACTGCTTATTCGGCCATTAAAATCAATACGTCCCGTGGTTGGCCCTGTTACTTTAGAGAGAATTTTCAGTAATGTTGACTTGCCGGCGCCATTCTCGCCAATTATCCCCAAAATATCGCCCTGCATTACTTCGAAGCTAATATCTTTCAGTGCCCATACATATTCGCTTTCGCCTTTTGTAGCTCGATTATTTACATCGCCGATTTTTAAAAAAGGATCTTCTTTACCACGTAGCTGATGCCACCATCGCTGAAAATCGTCGCGGATCGTGCGAGTACCAACTGTTCCTAACCGATACTGCTTGGAAATATTTTCGACTTTAATAATGGGTTTCATCTATGCAGATTACTTAAGGTCGCTTACGAGGCTTTTATAAAATCCTTGCTGAATTGTTTTACCTCTTAGATGTAGTCCCTCTAATTTTATAGAAGCACAAGGTAGATTTTGATCATAGCATTGGTCAGAACCAATTGGGTAGTAACACTTTACCTTATTGTCGATCAGGAAATATGCAAACTCTTTGCTATCTAAGTTTACATGTGAATAAGGGACAACTGCCCTGTTGCTAATATTCTTGAAAAAATGTAATGGATGGAACCAATTATCTTTTAGGAAAAAAATAACTAATAATGAGCTTAAGCTATAGAATAAATATTTACTGACGCTAGATTTATTGTTGATAACTCTTATTGAAAATATAATAGCTATCAGAAAGAAAGCAACGCAATAGCGAAGGCTAGGCGAATTCAGAAACATATAAATTATACCAACTATAGATATGAAAATTGCCACGTTGTCATACAAAAATATATTCTTTTTATTTCTTATTGCCTTCAAAATCACAATAAAAATCACTGTTGCTGTGAAACTTATTGTGAAAAGATCTATTTTATCTTGACTAAATAACCAAGTATGTAGCCAATTACCTTCTATGTTTCCACGATTAGGCATGTAAAATCCTTTTATCAGTTCTTTGCGTGTAATAACATCTGTAATAGGTACTTTCCAGTCTACAGAAAATAAGTCCATATTTGGAAAAGGAAATAGTAACCAGCCAGAAATAATCGCATTCTTAAAAAGCCAAGGTGTTAACGTAAAACTACTTAAAATTAGAGTTGTGGCTAATCTTAAGCCAGATGACCAAAAGTATCTTAGAAATGCTACGTAACACGCTAATAATAGTATTGGCCCTGCTGAGAGTTTAACAGTAATGCTATAGAATGAAAGAATAAAAATCGGGAAAATAGCATCTTTATTAACATTTATGTCGGCGATAGAGTGCAGTAAGATTATAACTAATATGAAAACAACAATATCGTTAGAAGGTGTTGATACGTGAATCCAATAATTTACTATCAAGTAATAAAGGACTAATAAATAGCTTATGCCTAACAGGTGATTTGTATTTACAATTGCTTTTTTGATATTCGAAAATATCCACACTAAGAATACGCAAGTAATTATCAAATTAATAGAATAAATATTTTGCCCGAATAGATTACGAAACGAAAATGCAGCATATAATGGGAATATATTGAAATTGTATCCGAATACAATGTTTAAATTGGCTAATCCACGTATCGTTGCATATTCTGATATCCATTTTATGTTTGGAATATGATATAAAGCAGCGTCATAATGTAAAGTGGGAGGATACAATGATTGAAAATACGTGATACCAATAAATAATAATGTAATGCCGGATATAATTGGTTGATCTACTAGTTCGATTGCTAGTTTTTTGTAAATAGCTTTTCCGTAACTGATTAGCCAATTTTTATTTAATATGCTAAGGAGAGTTAATACAACTAAATACGTGCTGGTTACTAAGTTATTTATTGGGTAGAAGATAGATATAAATGTGAAAATACTGTTTGAAATGCAAAAGCCAAGTAAGAAATCATAATAGTACGAGATTGACCAATTTGTCAACTTTTTGGTTAGCGCCCCGAGGAGAAGAAAGCAGGAGCTACAGAGTAAAAAAGAGAACAGTTGGGCAAGCATTACTACGTATTGAGCTAATTTTTAGTTTGATTTATAATAGATACGTTGCGTTTTATGATCTGAATAGATTGCTGCTAAACAGTATCCATAAAGTTTTTTTCAGTCCTATTGAATATTATCAAGCCTATTAACAATACTACTATTGTAAAGCTCGCTGAATACAGAAGTAGCGACCACGAGAAGGTGCCAACCCCAAAAAAACCGTATTTAAATAATTCGATAACGCCCGTCATTGGGTTTGCCAGCATGATGGGTTTGTATGCTACAGGAACTGCCGACAACGGAATAATAATTGGCGTTGCATACATCAATAGCTGTGTGCCAAATTCAACCAGATACTGTAAATCGCGATAGCGAGTTGTTAGTGCCGAAATCAACATCCCTAAACCTAGGCCCATCAGCCCCATTATAAGTACTAAAAGTGGCAGTAAAAGCAGTACACTATTAGGGCATAAATCGCTGTTGGTCAGGCTATAAAATGTGAAAATGGTTAGGAAAAGTAGTAAGCCAATTCCGAATTGAATCAGGTTACTAATCACAACCGATAACGGAGCTACGGCCCTTGGGAAATAAACCTTGCCAAATAAAGACGCGTTGGTCGTAAAAGTATTTGAGGTTGAGCGAAGGCAACTCGAAAAGTAATTCCAGGCTGTGATTCCAGCCAAATAGAACAGAATAGGAGGTACTCCGTCGGTTGAAAGGCCAGCCATTCGCCCAAAAACAATGGCTAATACGATTGTTTGGAAGATGGGTTGGATAAAAAACCAGATCGGTCCCAGAATCGTCTGTTTGTACTTTGCAACCAAATCGCGCCGAACAAATAGCATTAGCAAATCGCGGTATTGCCAGATTTCGGCTAGGCGTAAATCGAGCAGGCTATTTTCGTGCGTAATCGAATTTGAATAGCGCTTTTCTTCGGCAATCACGTCAGAATATATTGAAAATGGAACGTAGCATAAATGAACCAGAAGGTTATTTAAGCAGCAATTCGATAGCGTAAATGTTGAACCAATGGATGATAATCGCTACTTAACTGTGTCAAATTTGCATTTCTGATGTCGTGAACAATCTCAATCGACGGATAGGCTTCCTGCAATCCAAAGCCGTTACCAGCCAGAATCGCTTCGTAACTTTTTGTATGTAAGTCGGTGAAGCCGTCGCTAAATTCAATCTCTTCGCCTTCAATCTGAAGCGAACGATACGTCTGTTTATTCTTTTGCTTGACGGCTGTTGGTAGCGATTCGGGATCAGTGCTTAAAAACCAGCGAACCCGCGCTTTGCTCAATTCCAGATAACCAGATGCCGTATTGTGCTCCCGGATATGTACTACGTTCTTTTGCACTTTTCCGAAAATCCAGGCCAGCATATCAAAAAAATGAACCCCAATATTGGTCGCAATACCGCCCGATTTCGCTACGTCGCCCTTCCAGCTAATATTATACCATTTGCCGCGTGATGTGATATAGGCCAGATCCAGATCATAAATTTTATCTGCCGGACCATTTTCAATTCGGTTCTTTAACGCAATGATACTTGGATGTAAGCGGAGCTGAAGAATGTTGTAAACATGCTTTCCCGTTTCATTTTCCATCTCAGCGAGGGCGTCGATATTCCATGGATTTAGCACGAGCGGTTTTTCGCAAATAACATCCGTATCGCTACGCAAGCCGAAACGGATATGCGCATCGTGTAAATAATTGGGGCTACAAATTGTGATGTAGTCGATTGGGTTGGCCTGACGCCGAAGCTTGTCGATATGGCGGTCGAAGCGCTCAAATTCTGTGAAGAAATTAGCGTTTGGGAAATAACTGTCCAGAACGCCAACCGAATCGAATTTATCGAAAGCCGTTACCAGTACGTTACCCGTCTCGTTTATAGCTTTCATATGCCGGGGGGCAACGAAACCTGCCGCACCAATCAGGGCGAATTTTTTCATAGAGGAAGCTGATTAAGAAGCGACGAGAGAAATCTCACCGTTTTTTAGTTCATAAATAGCCCTGCTCTCAGGGCAGGTGGCCTTACCTGTTTCATCGAAAGACAAACGGTGACCGTATTCGCTGATCCAACCTATCTGTTTGGCCGGATTGCCGACCACCAGCGCATAGGGAGGAACATTTTTAGTTACTACTGCACCCGCACCGATGAAAGCGTATTGGCCAATATCATTTCCGCAAACAATAGTGGCGTTGGCTCCAATGCTGGCACCTTTGCCCACGTACGTTTTTTCGTACTGATTACGCCGGTTTATGGCACTACGTGGATTTGTTACGTTCGTAAAAACCATTGAAGGGCCTAGAAATACGTCGTCTGCACAGGTCACACCCGTATAAATCGATACGTTGTTCTGGACTTTAACATTATTGCCCAGTACGACCTGGGGCGAAATCACTACGTTCTGCCCGATGTTACATTGTTTCCCAATTGTACTATCGGGCATTATATGGCAGAAGTGCCATACTTTGGTGCCTTCGCCAATTGTACAACCTTCATCGACAACCGCAGTCGGATGAATAAAAATGGCTTCCATAGACTCAGGAGAAGTAGTCAATAACAGTATCGCTTATATAGTCTATCTCTGAAATGGATAGTTCAGTATGCATTGGTAGTGATAAAACCCGCTTGCACAAATCCTGAGTAATTGCCAGATCGCCCACTACGCGCCCAAGATGCTGGTAAGCCTTTTGATGGTTTAGCGGAATAGGATAATAGACCATACTGGGAATACCTTTTTGTGCCAGATAGTTTTTTAAGCCATCGCGGGCAGTGGCTGGAACTTTCAAAGTATACTGATGAAAAACGTGCGTAGAGCTTTGCCGACGGTGAGGAATTTCGATCGCTGGAATATGTCGAAAAGCTTCATCGTAGTGGTCTGCAACCTGCCGACGTGACTGCGTATAGCGATCCAGGTATTTCAACTTTTCAATCAGAACAGCCGCCTGAATCGTATCGAGCCGGGAGTTGATGCCGATAAGCTCATGCTGGTATTTCCGAACCTGACCATGATTACCAATCATCTGAACTCGATGGGCAAGCTCGTCATTATTGGTATATACGGCTCCACCATCGCCAAAGCAGCCTAAATTTTTCGAAGGAAAAAACGAGGTAGTGCCCAGATCGCCGATGGCACCAGCCGCAGCAGATGTACCATTACTGAACCTGTACGTAGCACCGATTGCCTGTGCGTTATCCTCAATAATCGCAATGTTGTTTTTTGCACAAACCTGCCGAATTCCTTCCATATCAGCGCATTGCCCAAACAAATGAACAGGAACCACCAGTTTTGTTTTATATGTAAGGGCGGCTTCTACTAAGTCCTGATTAATCGTGAAGGTGCGGGGATCGACATCGATGATAATGGGCTTAAGCCCCAAAAGGGCAATAACTTCGGCGGTTGCTACGTAGGTAAATGCTGGAACAATCACCTCATCGCCGGGTTGCAGGCTCAATGCCATCATGGCTAGTTGCAGCGCATCTGTCCCGTTGCCGCAACTTATTACGTGTTTGACGTTCAGATATTGACCTAGCTGCTGTTCAAATTGGCCAACTTGTGGCCCTTTAATAAAGGCAGTTGTATCAATACATTCCTGAATAGCTGCGTCGATGGTCGATTTAATAGTCAGGTATTGATTTTTTAAATCAACCATCTGTATTTGTTTATGATTACTCTGGACCACTTTCGATATAGCTATTTACTACGTGCTTTCTTTATAAGAATATTCTTTGCGATTTTTATTAGATAAGTAACGTCTGTTTTAAAAGGCGCTTTTTCGTATTGGTTTAAATAATTTATCTCTGACTGAACAATTTCGTTGAATGTATTAGGCATGTCGGCATAAAAAGGCGGTAACAAACCCGGTTTATGCTTACTTCTAATTTCTTGAGCTTCTGGTGGATATAAGCTAAAATAATACGAACTTATTGGTCTTACTCCTACTAATTTTATATCCCCTTTTAAGAGATTGATAAACATAGGAAATTCGTCGATCCAGTATTTACGTAGCACGCGCCCGGTGGTGCTAACTCTGAAATCATTTTTGAATTTTCCACCTGTGTCTAAACCATATGTTTTGTGTAAGTAATCTGATATATATTCTGCATAAGGATGCATTGTACGTATTTTATAGACAATAATATTTTCTTTCTCCTTGCCCAGCCTGTCCATTTTAAATATGAATCCCTCACATACAAAATCTTTTGTCATGCTTGGGTTCTTGGTAAGATTAACTTTAGTAATTAGGACAGTTTCATAGCCTGTGTCGATAAAATCAACAATATCAAATCCTTTATAAATCAACCGCCCAATAACCTCAGCTCTCGGCATATCTGCATACATGTGGAGAAATCTAGCTATTTCTTTAATTCCCTTAACTCGGGGAATCACTCTACGTATTAAAAAATAGAAGGGATAATAGAAATAAAATAGTAATGTTGGGAATTTATGCTGAAGCTTTGTTTTTATGTTTTCAGACGTAGTGGTTCTAAAAGCAAAATATTTGTCAGATTCTATTATTTGTCGTATAGTGTTAAATACTAAGTTAGGGTCATGCTTTTTTAGTAAAATATCCCCTATAAATATATTGTTAACACGTTTATTTGAACTGTCGGAATTAAGATCTTTCAGGTAAGTTAAATCCCATGATTCTATACCACTAAACTTTGATAAAAAATCATGTAGCTTATTTGAAATAGCGTTTTCACTGGATTCTAGTAAGTTCGAATCTCGATCTGAAAACGTAGAGTTAAATGTATTATCTCCAGATATATTATACTGATTATAAGACATTTTGCGGAATGTTATAGGTTGATATAGTTATAATCAGTAGTACGTTATAAACGTATATCAACTAGGCTTCTATCAAAAATTGACTTTACATCGAATACTATAGAATTACTCCCTTTTTTTAGTGCATTTATATTTAAGCTGAAAAATTGTTTATGAGCTACCGCTAGTATAATGCCGTCATATTGTTTATGGCTAAGTTCTTCAAGTAATTTAATGCTATACTCTTCATAAACATCTTTGGTTGAAGCCCAAGGATCATAAACATCGACATCGATACCAAAATCGTTAAGTTCGTGATAAATATCTATAACCTTTGTATTACGAGTATCGGGGCAATTTTCTTTAAATGTAAAGCCTAACAAAAGCACATTGCTTTGTTGGATTTGTACGCCGTTGGCAATTAATTGTTTGAGGATTTTTTTTGCTATAAATACGCCCATTCTATCATTTACCAGACGGCCTGATGATATTACCTGTGGATAATATCCTAAACTTTGTGCCTTATGAACCAGATAATATGGATCAACACCAATGCAGTGGCCGCCAACCAGACCGGGCTTAAAGTTTAAAAAATTCCATTTTGTACTGGCAGCCTCAAGAACATCGTTTGTATCGATTCCCATCCGATCAAAGATTAACGCCAGTTCGTTGATAAAGGAAATATTAATGTCTCGCTGCGCATTTTCGATAGCTTTGGCTGCCTCTGCTACACGAATAGAGGGGGCTTTATGTGTTCCGGCTTCAATGATTGAACCATAGAGCTTATCAATGAATGTAGCAATTTCGGGGGTAGAACCAGACGTAATTTTTAGAATTTTTGCCAGTGTTCGTTCTTTATCTCCCGGATTAATACGTTCGGGGGAGTAGCCGCAAAAAAAATCTTTGTTATAAACTAGTTTACTACTCTTTTCTAAAACAGGCACACAATCTTCTTCCGTACAGCCAGGATACACAGTTGATTCATAAATAACAATGTCTCCTTTCTTTAAAAGCCTACCGACTGTTGTTGATGCTTTTATTAAAAAACTTAAATCTGGTTTTTTGAAATTATCAATGGGCGTTGGCACCGTAATGATATACACATTACATTCCTTGAGCTGCTCAGTTTCGTGCGTAAACGTCAGGTTACAGGAGCAAGCTATTTGCTCATCACTTATTTCAAGCGTTGAGTCATATCCTTCCGATAATTGTTTTACCCGACTCTTGTTGATGTCGAACCCTACCACTGCATATTTTTTTCCAAACTCAACGGCTAATGGTAGCCCAACATAACCGAGACCTATTATACCTATTGCAACTTTATCTGGTGGCAAAGGTATTAAGTCTGCTATTGGGAAATCCATCGGAGTAATAAGCTCCGATAACTCAGATTGAATGGCTATTGTCACTTGAGTAGATGTGTTTCAGCTTTTACAGAAATTAAATCCTGAATTTGCCCTTACGTATTATTCTTTAGTGACTAACGTTTTAATCCAGCTCCTTTTTTCTTCTTCAGCGTAATATTCGTTTTTCGTATAGCCATAACCATATCCATACGATGATGAATTTTTATAGTTTACAGCATTGAAAATTATATTTATCGACTTAAATACTTTTTTGTCACTCAATTCTTTAATAGTCGATAAATTCAATTTGGGCGTTTTTTCATGGCGTACCAGATAAAAACAAACGTCCGTGCATGATTCTAAAAGAAGCGCATCCGTAACTAGCCCTACAGGAGGAGTATCAATAAGAATATAATCGAAAGGTTGACGTAGCGTTGTAATAAGTTCTTTGATACGTCCTTTGCTAATTAATTCTGATGGATTAGGAGGAACTGGCCCACTTGGAATAATATAAAGATTGTCTATATAAGTCGACATGATAATATCAGCTAACCCTAATTGCCCAATCAAGTAGTTAGACATGCCTACCTTATTACTTACTTGCAAATGTTCATGGATTTTAGGCTTTCTTAAATCCATACCAATAATCACTACTTTTTTTCCCAATAAGGCTAGAGAAGCAGCGATATTTAATGTCATAAAGCTTTTACCTTCTCCACTAATCGAAGAAGTAATCAGAATAGATTTGCCAATACTATCATGCGTATCAAGAAATAAATAACGCATATTTGAACGTAGCATTCGTATTTGCTCACTTACAAAATTTCGACTCTTAATATCAATTATTTCGCCCTTATCAACCTTAGTTTGCAAGCCTACTTCTCCGAAAACTTTTAGCCCGGTTTTCTTTTCAATTTCTTTTTTCGATTGAACAGTATTAGTTAGTGCTTCTTTAGTTGCTATTAATGCAATTGGAATGACCAATCCCAATAAAAGAGCCATTAAATAAATATTGTTCTTGTCCGGTCTAATAGGTCCTTCTGATGAATAAGGAGCATCCACAATTCGGCTATCTGTAACCGTTGAGGCATAGGATAACGACGTTTGTTCCCGTGTTTTTAGCAGCAAAAGATACAAATCCTCTTTAATATTTGCCTGCCGCTTGATACCCACAAATTCACGCTCTTTTCTAGGAATTTTCTGCATGGCGCTCTCAAGGCCTTTATTGACGCCAGCTATTCCTAATCTATTGGCTGATAAGCTAGTCCGTTGTTTGCTTATACTTTCTCGGATCGATTGCTTAACAGTACGTATCTGGGTATTTAATGCTTCCAGTGATGGGTTTCCTGGTTGGACGGCTTGGGATAATTTGCTCCGCTCTGTTTCTAACTGCGACAACTGATTAATATACGAACTTAAAATATGGTCGCTAAAACCCATCATGGTGGCGGGGGCAATTACACCAGCCTGCGAGCTGCTCAAATACTCTTCGACTCTATCCAGAAGTTGTAACTGAACATCGAGTTCATTGAGTTTTGAGTCATTCTCTTCAACTTTTTTTAAGAACGTAGCGGCTTCTGCGCTTAAATCATTGACTCCCTGTGCTTTGCGATATTGTTCTATATTCTGCTCAACACCGCCTAATTCGGTCGTAATGAGTTTTAGACGTTCTTCAATGAAACGTAGCGTGTTTGCTGCTTCTTTGTTTTTATCTTCTAAGGAAGCTAACGAATATTCGTTAAGAAGCTGGTTAAGAATGTCTTTTCCTTTCTTTGGAATTGCGCTTTCGAGACTTAATGAAATAAGTGTACTTTGAGGGTTAAGTAAAGCAATCTGAAGTTCAGTAATTAAACTATTAACCAGCCCATCGCGACTACGAAAAAGAACCTTAATTTCGGAAGCGGGCTGATCGTATATACTATCTCGATCGAAAACCGTAAATTCTCCATATTTATTGGTTATTGCTTTTCCATATTCAAACGTTCCTAAAACATTTCTGCCTTCGTCGAGTAACTGATAACTTTTGTTTGGCCCTATTTGTACATACATAGGGTTTTTATGAGAGAAAATAGTTAGCTCTTTAGCCTTAATATCAATAGGGCTTTCTTTGTGTAGTTCTGTACTACGAAATTTTCCTTCTTTCCAGTAAGTAACTACCAGATTTAATTTATCTACTACTCTGCCAATTAATGCTCTGGATTTTAGTACCTCAATTTCATTTTCAACGAGTTTACTTTTGATATTCATATCTAATTTTTCAATTACATCTGAATTCATTTTTTTTTCGTCTTTGATCAAAAGCGTAGCATTGATTTGATAGATTGGCGTATATTTTTTTAGATAAAAATACGCAAACGAAATACTAACGATTAATGATATTATAATCCAATACCAATATCTAAGGAATTTGTATAGATAATCGAGGATAGCTGTGTTGCTTTCTTCGTCCTCAATAGTCAGATTCTCGTTATTCATTGTCATAATGGCATTAATATTAGCACAGCAATCAGCCTGAGATCAGCTCATTACGCTGGAAGCATCCGTAACAATCGTTTTTTTATTCGCCAGATTATCTATTAATCCAGATTTATATATTACTACCGAATTCAGATTCAAGACTAAAATCTTGAAATCAAGGTTCCTAATGAAATAAGTGTACTTAAGAGACCCATGTAAAGAACAGCACGTTGAAGGAATATTCCATTTGTAGTTGGCGGTGCTGGTACTGCTTTATCTTTTGTTGGTTCTACATAAATTATATCGTCATGATGAACGTAGTAATAGGGCGATAAAAACACATCTGTACCTTTTAAACTTACGATACCAATTTCTTTTCTATTATTTACTGTTCTGATGATTTTTATACTGTCGCGTTTGGCATGTACTGATAAATCTCCAGCCGCTGCAATTGCGTCAATAAGCGTAGTTTGATCATTCAATAAACTGAACGTTCCAACGTGCCCGACTTCTCCTAATACAGTAAATTTATGATTGACAAATCGTATAATTACCGAGGGAAACTTAAGCGTTTTTTCGAGCTCAACACGTAGTTTTTCTTCCGCTTGCTGTAAGGTTAATCCGGCCAGTTTCTGCTTACCAATCAGGGGTAATGTTATATAGCCCAATGAATCGACTGGGAAGCCTATCGTTTGATTACCCGCTCCGTTTTCTCCGGGCGAAAATGTAGCTTGTGGTAAGGATGTTCCGTTATTAAAGTTTAGTATGTCATTATATTCTTTGCTCGAACTACTGACCATTATTCCTAGAATATCTCTCTTCTCAATTCTGGATACTAGCGGGGCAATTGTTTTTATCTGTGCTGGATATAATGAATCGCTAGTTTGAAAATACTCTAGCTCTGGGGGTAAAGGTTTCACGACCGCGCACGAACCCAACAATACTACTACTAAGAATTTGATAGCAAGGAATCCTGCTAGTTTTCTGAGAGTCATATAGTTAAATGTATAGAATGTATTAAATTGTTTAGAGTAGACTAAAAGACATATTTTACAGCTTCGCCCGTTCAGTCCCATATTCTGGATGGACTTACCGAAAAAATAGCTCTGATTTAGAGCTTCTTATTAAACTGTATTGATAAAGTTGAGACTAGTTTCTTATATGAACTATGGCACACAATAACCACCCGTTCTGCTAGATTATCCGACGATGGTAATAGTTAATAACCAATCTTCTTTAATAGCCACGAGCCTCTCCGCTAACTTGTAATGTTACCAATTATGGCAAATTTTATACTTAACTAAGGGAGTTGTATCTGCTATTTGTCTCGTTTAATAGGTATGCAATAAGTGCACCAGAAAATAGAACTAGAGAAAGAATAGCTTAAAAAAACTTCTTATTAGTAATTTTATTGTCTTTTTTGGTTGTATAATAGTAATATATTGCTTATTTGTAGTAAATTTGTAGAAAAAAGTAAATACATACTTAAGGTGTTTTATTGCGATTTTCAGTGAAGATATACTTCTTTGAACTAGATATAGAAAATTAGTTGAGTCAATCCGGTCTGATTGTGTAATGTACCTTATTGGAATATAGTATTTTAGATATTATATGATTAACCGAATGCCGTTTAATCAATGATTTGTTTTCGTATTGTCTATTAAATCAACAAAAAAGCCGAAATGTGAGTCCATTTCGGCTTTTTTGTTGATTTAATGTTAGCAATTAGCGTGCCATTTCAATATTCACTCGGCGACCTTTAATTGTGTTACCTTCCATAGCATCAATCACTCGGTTTGCTACGTCTTTTGGTACGTCGACATAGGTGAATTTGTCGAATATATCGATGCTGCCGATACTATTGCCTGGGATATTGGCTTCGCCCGCAATGGCCCCTACAATATCGCCGGGTCTTACATAATCCCGACGACCAATGCTCACCATTAATCGAGCCATATTGGCCTCTCGTTCGCGAGGAACACGTTTATCGTCGCGTTCGAAGTAACCGTTACGGCCCGGTCCTCCTTCGCGTGGTCCTGAATTACGGTCACGATCCGATCCAAAGCGGCTTCCACGGTCGTTGCGATCTCGGTCGCCAAAACGACTACCACCAGCACTACCACGATCATCGCGTTCGAAACGACCACCACCTCGGCGATCCTCAAAACGGCCTCCCCGATCATCGCGACCGCCACGGCGATCCTCAAAACGACCACCCCGGTCATCGCGACCACCCCGACGATCTTCACGACGACGGTCATCTTCCAGACCAAGGTTTTGATCAGCAAATTCGTTTTTCTCGATGCCCATGCTACGTTTCACCAGAGCCGATACGATTTGCTCAGTCGAAAAACCAGCGTGTTGCAATTGGGTGAGCAGGTCATCGTATAAATTCAAGTCACGGCTTTCGGCAATTGTCTGTTGCAACTGCTCAATGAACCGAGCTTTACGGATGCCAACAATATCTTCGAACGATGGGATAACACCTTTTTCGACCCGAACTTTTGTATAATTCTGAATTTCGCGGAAACGAAATTTTTCATCGCGACCAACCATAGAGAACGCACGACCCGATTTGCCAGCACGTCCTGTGCGGCCAATACGGTGAACGTAGTACTCTTCATCGAGCGGAATGTCGAAATTGATAACAGCGTCCACGTCATCTACGTCGATACCACGGGCTGCTACGTCGGTAGCAACCAGAATATTGGTTGTACCTGAGCGGAATTTGCTCATTACGTTGTTCCGTTGAGCTTGCCGTAAATCGCCGTGTAAGCCTTCTGCCTGATAACCACGAATCTGAAGATCTTCAACAATCTCATCGACTTTCCGCTTCGTGTTACAGAATACCAGCATCAGTTTCAGGTCATAGGTGTCAATAAGACGACACATCACTTCTACTTTTGCTTTCGGTTTTACCTCGAAATAAACCTGTTCGATGTTGGTGTTTGTCAATTCTTTTTTGACAACCTTCACCAGTACAGGATCTTGCTGGAATTTCTGGGTAATCTGCATAATCGGCTTCGACATGGTTGCCGAGAACAGAATCGTCTGCCGATCTTCGGGCATATCGTCGAGAATGCTTTCAATATCTTCGCGGAAGCCCATGTCTAGCATTTCATCGGCTTCGTCGAGAATCATCATTTTCACATTGTCGAGCTTAAGCGTATTCCGCTCCATGTGATCCATTACCCGGCCCGGCGTACCAATCACAATATGAACGCCCGACTTGAGCGACCGAATCTGACGCTCAATCGAATCGCCACCATAAATCGCTTCGACTTTAACACCTCGCTTATATTTCGCTAGTTTCCGAATTTCGTCGGCTACCTGCAAGGCTAATTCACGGGTGGGGCAGAGGATAAGCGTTTGCACCGAACGACTCTGAACATCAACAAGTTCGAGGGCTGGAATACCAAACGCTGCTGTTTTTCCTGTACCTGTCTGTGCCTGACCAATTACGTCACGACCATCCAGAATGGGAGGAATAGCTTCGGCCTGAATAGGGGATGGGCTAACAAAGCCCATATCTGTAACCGCTTGAAGAACTTCGTCTGAAATATTCAGGTCCGAAAATAGAAGCTGATTAGGCGTGGCTGGTTTAACTGGTTCTGCGTCGGTTGCGGTTGCTTCACCCGCAGGTATATGCGGTTCATCGGCAACAATCACGACCTTATCAGCAATGCCTTCCACTACAGTCTCAGTAGCAACATCAAACGGTGTAGTATCGACTGATTCAGCAGTAGCTTTTTCAGTTTTTTTACGGGAAGTTTTTGGTTTTGGTTCAGTTGTGGTTTCCTTCGAGGAGACAGCACTATTAGCCATGTCCTGAGCCACTTTTTCAATATCCAGAAGATCGTTTTGATCAACGGATTTAGTTGTTTTCGTTTTCATGTAACTTGGAAATAAATGTTATTAACTCTCCAAGCGAAGACGAGTATTGGCCAGTGAACGGCGCGATATTGCTAAAATTGCCCAACGAACGATGCTACCCAACAAGGCCCTAGTTATATGCATCGATGGCCCAGCCAACTATTTCAAGGATAAAAGACAACGTATCAACGTCGACCCACGACGTTCTGATTACGACCGATTGACGATTAGCCCACGCGCAATTGCTCCAACCCGGGAGCGTCCACACAGAAAACCCATCTGTACATCCGTACTGGGCTCTGTCAGACCTAACTCAGCGTGCAAAAAGGAGAGAAACAGAGACGCGACGGATGTCGCTTGTGAAATCTGGTGCAAAAGTAAGGAGAAATACTTGAATAAGCAAGTATAAGCTAGTAATTATTGTATTTATTCGAGAATTAGTAATTGCCCAGTACGTTGGTCATTCGTGAAAAGAGTGCTGAGAAACGTAATACCAAACTATATTTGGAACTCCTGAATGCTACGTAGCATTCATTCGGGATTATTTACTTTTTGTTTTACAGGCTATGAAGCCTACAGTTGGCAAATATATTATTTTGATTGGTGCTGCTCTAATACTAGTGGGGCTGGTCGTTTACTATTTCGGCGATAAACTGCACTGGCTCGGCCGCTTACCGGGCGACATACGTATCGAGGGTAAAGAGGGAGGAGGCTTTTATTTTCCCGTCGTTACGTGTATTGTTATCAGCCTCTTACTAAATCTGATTATCGTTCTGATCCGTCGGTTTTTCGGTTCTTAACACTGGTTGATTTCGCCGGTTGGTTTTCAGAGTTCTCTTGATACGTTAGCTTATTGAGATAGAACACCTCTCGTTGCTGTGCCACATTTTTCGATGGGGCAATTTTCTGGAATCCACAGGCCAGAAAATGCTGCCCATACCAAGCCATCAGGTTATCCTGAGCCGAAAAGGTAACTTTTTCCTCTTCGGCATTCGTGTGAAGTTTAAATCTCTCGCTTTCTTTCAGGATTTTATTCCGCTGAATCACTTCTGTGGTGATTTCTCCATCGCTCGGATACGCCAGCACAATCCGGTCGCCCTGCTGCGAAACCTGCACCATTTCTGTTAAATCCCGGCTTATTAATTCTTTAATAGGCAGGCAATTATCCCAGAGTAATTTTCCTTGTTTGCTGAATTCGCAAATGAAGGCGTGCGTATACCGATAGCCATCATAGCGATCGGTATTACGTACATAACCACCATAAGCAATCGTACTGCCGCGATACTGAGGATAATATACTTCTGCTACCAATATCAGCCCTTCGGGCGTAGGTTGCAGATCGTGGACCAACAACCGATAATGGAATTTGTAATCTTTACCTTCTTCCTTCTTTTTCTGGGCTTTAGCCAGCAGTTTCTGCTGACGTTGTGGCTTTAGGAAATTGAAAAAGTTCTCCAGTTGCGAAAACTCAATGTATTGAATCGCATCGATTGGCTCAGCGGTTGTTTCACCATGACGTAAACGTGTTACGTAAATTCCTTGTGAATAAGGTGTGCAATCCGTCGAATAATTGCCTACAAGCAACGACTCCTGATCATTGAGGGGTAATAACTTACCCGAAATCAAGCTATTCTGCGCTCCATCAAAATCTGTGACACGTAGCAGTTTGCTGTCGTAATCATAGGTACGTAGTGAAAATTTGCAATGACGCTTCAGCGAATGAACCAGTACGTTAACCTGCTGTCGTGTTTCGTCAACTTCCAGGCTGCTGATTTCCATTCGATTGACGTACATCCCCGGTAGTACTTTCGCTGAGTGGTCGAAGAAGGAGAATGCCATTACTACAGGGCGGCCGTGCCGATAACCGCCAATATAGGCCTGACTACCCATCACTTTAAATTCATGTACGTCGAACTGGTCGATGAGTTTACCTTCAAACGTTTCTAACGTACCATCGTCGAGGTGCAGGCGGAGAAACTGAAACTTATCGGAATCGTCTTCGCGAAAAATATGATAAACGAACTGGTTTGTATTGTACCCCATTACGGGTTTGAACGTAGCGTTTGGTTCGAAAGTAGTTTGCCAGATACGTTTCAGGTTAACATCGTATTTCTGGAAATTAAACTTAGGAGAATGATTGTCGAGAAAACCGCCTGTTCTAATTGTGACTAATATACCTTGTTCTTGAAGGGGTGTTACGTCGAAAGATTCTGCTTCATCTGGGTCCGACGGAATTTCGATCCGTAGCGAATGCGCCAACTGTGCCCGTACCGAACAGTGGGAGATTAGGAGCAATAACCAGATTATGTAGAGCTTTCGGAGCATAGAGTCAAATTTACGAATACGACTTTTGAATTGCGAACAGGTTTACTGTTCAGAGCAAAAATCATACTACAATTACTACGTAACGCGGACATTCTGTTCGCTGTGATGTTTATTAAAACCAGACGGACAGAATGTCCGCGTTACGTTATTGCCAGCGTTTTTTTAGGAAATCCTTCATGAATATGTTCACATCCCACTGACTGGCAACGGGTTGCTGAGTAAACGGTAAGGTTGGTAAATAACCCGCTGGACCAAATTCACACGTAACCGTGAGTGTTGGTACGTTTGCTTTTTGAAGCCGTGCCCGAATCGCATCCCACCATTTGGCATGAGTTTCGAGGGCGTCTTTCCATTCCGGTGCGCGCGGATCGTTTACCTGCGGGCCTTCGGGATGGCCAACCCGGCAATGAATATGATCGCTTACCGCAATAGCGCGATTTACATTATCGGCCTGATCGGCCATGTACGATTCTGCTACGTTGACCCAGTGCGAATAATCGGCAGTAAGACGCAATTCGGGTATTTTCAATAGATAATACTGAATAGCTGGAGCACTATATGAAAATCGGCCCCGGTGGGTTTCGTGCAGAATACGAACACCAGTTTGCTTTTGCACATCTGTAGCTACCTGAATTAGTTCTGCGTTTTGCTCAAACGTGAAGTAATCATGCCCCGTGTGTGCATTGATAAACAATGGTTTATACGAGGTAATGTCGAGCAGGTCGTCGTGATATTTTTTCTTGTGTTCGGCGAAGTTCGAACCACTGCCAAAAGCCATCAGAATTACCTCAAGACCATTGTCACGAGTGACCTGCATGGCTTCTTTACGTTTGTCGCGACCGGCGGCAATTTCCATACCATCGTATCCGGCGGTTTTGATTCGTTTTGCCGCATCAGAATAAGACAGGTTTTCCATGCCCCACGTTGGGCAGAAGAATAGCGTTTTCAAAAGGATAAGGAGCTTGGTTTATAGAAAGCAATGAAATTTTACTGAGATTTTAGGATTATGCAACCCATAATTGAGCCGACCCTACGATTATCCAGTGCCCGTTTTTCAATTCTAGGAACACCAAATTGCCCGAACCGGCCTTTGAGTCACTGATTTTAGAACAGTAGCATATTGCCTTATTGGTATCGCCAGAGTAAACAGCATTGGATAAACTGACGATAGCGCCAAAATTGCTATAGTCTGCTTGCAGCGCATAATAACCACGAAAGCGAGAATCTTTACCAAAATAATGTTCCTGCATTTCTGATGACCAGACAGCAGTCTTATTGCATTGTAAATCAAGTGGTTTTTGAATAGAAAATTTTTGGAACCTACTACTGTCAACCGAAGCGATAAACTGTTGCCATGCCGGATCTTTATAAAATGTGAATTCCTTGGGAAGTAGATAGGTTAAGCTTTCTTGTGCTTTTGTAAAGTCAAATCTGAAACCGTAACGAGTTTGTACTTCTGTAACCGGATTAATAAACAATACCCGATTCTGGAGATAAGTATATTTTGCATTGCCGCATTTCGAAAAATGGTTAAGTATAGCACTAAAAACTATGTAGTCCTTATCGGGTAGTGACGGATGAGATGTTTGATCAGGGTAATTTTGCGCTGATAATCTTCCTAGGCTGATAAAAAGGAGAACTAAATATCTGGAGAATATCATGTTTATAAATTAGTTGAGTGGAAAGCAATAGTAGCAAAATTGGTCTAATATCCCCAACTTTACCCTCCGAAATCAAATAGAGTTGCTGAGAGTCTTTCTGGTAAACTCTTTCTGAGAATAATACAAAAATAGACTAACTTATGAGCGAAGCTGCCACTCGATTTGCCCCCGGCGTAGTGACCGGTGAAGGCGTTAGCGAACTTTTTCGTCACGCCAATGAAAATGATTATGCGTTACCAGCCGTCAACGTTGTTGGAACGGATTCGGTAAATGCTGTTCTTGAAACGGCAAAAGTCGTTAACTCGCCGGTAATCATTCAGTTCTCAAATGGGGGCGGCATTTTTTATGCTGGTAAATCGCTTCCAAACGATAAGCAACAGGCGGCTATTGCTGGCTCTATTTCGGGAGCGTTGCACGTGCACCGTGTAGCTGAACTTTACGGCGTTCCGGCTATTTTGCATACCGACCACTGCGCTAAAAAATTATTGCCCTGGATCGACGGTCTGCTAACGGCTGGTGAAAAGCATTTCGAAGAAACGGGTAAACCCCTGTTCTCGTCGCACATGCTCGATCTGTCGGAAGAGCCAATCGAAGAAAACATCGAGATCTGTGCGAAATACTTCGAGCGGATGGCCAAAATTGGCATGACGCTTGAAATTGAATTGGGGGTAACGGGTGGTGAAGAAGACGGCGTTGATAACTCAGATGTCGACGATTCGAAACTGTATACCCAGCCTTCTGAAGTAGCGTATGCGTATGAAGAGCTGAGCAAGATTTCGCCGAACTTCACTATTGCGGCTGCTTTCGGAAACGTACACGGTGTTTATAAGCCCGGTAACGTGAAACTGTCGCCGATTATCCTGCACAATTCTCAGGAGTATATTCAGGAGAAATACAACACAGGGCCATTGCCAGTGAATTTCGTATTCCACGGTGGTTCGGGCTCGAGCCGCGAAGAAATCCGCGAAGCCATCAAATACGGTGCGATCAAAATGAACATCGATACCGATATGCAATGGGCTATGTGGGAAGGTATTCTGAAATACTACAAAGCAAAAGAAGGCTATCTGCAATCGCAGTTGGGTAATCCCGAAGGTGCCGATTCACCAAACAAAAAATACTACGATCCACGTGTGTGGCTGCGTAAAGGCGAAGAAAGCATGGTATCGCGTTTGAAACTAGCTTTCGAAGATTTGAACTGTATCAACCGGCTTGCGTAGTAATTAATATCGCATTACGTTGTTTTTACGAAATGTCGATCTCAAACGAGATCGACATTTTTTTATGAATTTTACTACGCACTACGCTGGGTATTTTTCAGGTTTATTCCAGACAAAGAAGATACACGTAGCAACTGTGATAAAACCCGTAGTGCAACCTGATTTATACTACATTTTACGAATAAATAGCTCGTATATGCATAAGGGTTTTTACTTAAACACCGACCATTAAGTAAGTTTCTCATTGCTTAACAACGTATCTTAAAATGCCATGAAGACGCGAGCCAACGGGGTGGGAGTTTCGACCAAATTCATTAACTTTCAGGATGATATATACTGAGATAGTATAGATCATGGAAAAAATTGGCTTTTATGGGAAGGCACTCACCCATTGCAAATACAGCAAAAAAAATGAGCTGTATTTGCAATGGGTGAGTGATGGATTTAAGAAGATTTTGAATAAACTATGGATTTAATTCGTGCCGCCTTACGTAAACCTATTTCAATTCTGGTGATCGTGGCCAGTTTGTTTTATTTTGGCGTGGGCGCAGTTCGTAATATCAAGATTGATATTTTCCCAAACCTCAACCTCCCGGTCATTTACATTTCGCAGCCATTTGGCGGGTACACGCCTAACCAGATGGAGTCGTTCTTTGGGAAACAGTACGTTAACTTGCTCCTCTACGTATCGGGGGTTAAAAGCATCGAATCCAAAAATATTCAGGGTATTACGTTGCTAAAATTAACTTTTTACGAAGGCACGAATATGGCGCAGGCGGCTGCCGAAGTATCAGCTTATTCGAACCGGGCGCAGTCGAGTTTTCCGCCCGGATCGCAACCGCCCTTTATTCTCCGATTCGATGCCTCTACGTTACCTGTTGGGCAATTAGTATTAAGTAGTCCGAGCCGAACGAACAATGAGTTGCAGGATATGGCCAACGTGTATATCCGATCGGGATTCACGTCGATTCCCGGTCTGGTATCGCCCGCGCCATTTGGCGGGAACTCCCGCTCTATTGTGATTAAAGCTAATCCTGAACTGCTACGTGCCCATAATCTAACCCCCGATCAGTTGGTGGCCGCGCTGCGTATTAATAATCAGGCGACTCCGGCCGGTAATGTACGTATCGGCGATCTGAACTATTTTACGCCAGCTAACACCACAATTCGGGACATTGCCGACTTTGGCAACATTCCTCTTTATACCGGAACAGTTCAAAACCTGTATCTGAAAGACGTAGCAACCATTGAAGACGGAGCCGACATTACGCAGGGGTACGTACTGGTAAATGGAAAACGGTCGGTTTATCTGCCTATTACCAAATCGGCAGATGCGTCGACCTGGGAAGTTGTACAGAACTTAAAAGCCGCTTTGCCTCGGTTTCAGTCGTTACTCCCCGAAGACGTTACGTTGACCTACACCTTCGACCAGTCTGTATATGTAATCAATGCTGTTGAGAGTTTGATGACCGAAGGGGCTATCGGGGCTATCTTGACGGGGCTTATGGTACTGCTCTTTTTGGGCGACTGGCGTGGTGCCTTGATTGTAATTATCACGATTCCGACCTGTATCATTTCGGGTGTATTGTTTCTGTCACTCTTTGGGCAGACGATCAATATTATGACGCTGAGCGGACTTTCGCTGGCTATCGGTATTCTGGTCGATGAGAGTACGGTGACAATAGAGAATATTCACCAGCATCTCGACATGGGCAAACCCAAGGCGTTGGCTATTTGGGATGCCTGTAAGGAAATCGCGTTCTCGAAACTGCTGATTCTATTCTGTATTCTGGCCGTATTCGCTCCTGCCTTCACTATGACGGGCATTCCGGGCGCACTGTTTCTGCCGCTGGCCTTAGCGATTGGTTTCTCGATGATTACATCGTATCTGATGGCGCAAACGCTGGTGCCTGTGCTGGCAAACTGGATGATGAAAGCACACCATCCGGCTCAGCAGGCACACGTAGCAAAGCAGGAATTGATAGCCAACGGATCTGCTAAAGTCAACGGCCAAAACGGAAAAACACTATCGAACGGAAATGGACATAAGGAGCATGAAGATGCTATCGAAGAAAAGAAAAAACTGGCTCATCGGAAAGACCTCAATAACGATGGCACGATCAGTTTCTTCGAACGTATTCGTGCCCGATTTGTCCGGTTTATCGGTCGGACGTTGCCGTATCGCAGACCTATCGTATTGATTTATGTGCTTGGCTCTATGGCAATTGCGGGCGTATTAATTACCATAATTGGCCGCGACGTATTGCCACGGGTGAACGGAAGTCAGTTTCAGGTACGTTTACGTAGCCCGGATGGTACCCGACTGGAGAAAACCGAAGCGACTATGCTCAAAACCATTGATGTACTTTACGATATGGTGGGAAAAGAGAACGTAGAGATTACGTCGGCGATGGTGGGTATGCACGGTTCTCAATTCTCGACTAGCCCGATTTACTTATTCATGGCGGGGCCGCAGGAGGGCGTTCTACAGGTGAGTTTGAAGGAAGATTATGACGTTGACCTAGATGTATTGAAAGACAAATTCAGGGCAAGTATGAAAAAGGCCATGCCCGATGTCAAACTCTCCTTCGAGCCAATTGAACTGACCGACAAAATTCTAAGTCAGGGTTCGCCAACGCCCATTGAGGTGAAACTTACAGGAAAGAACAAGAAACAGAATGAAGAATATGCGAATAAAGTAATTGCCCGGCTAAATCAAATACCGTATCTGCGCGACGTTCAGATTGGTCAGGCGATAAAATACCCTACGATTAACGTTGAAATTGATCGGGTACGTGCTGCACAATTGGGTACAGATATTTCGTCGATTTCTCGCTCATTGATCGCGTCTACGTCGTCGTCACGCTATACGGAGAAGAGTGTCTGGATTGATCCGAAATCGAGCCAGAGTTATACGGTGATGGTTCAGGTACCGGAAAATCAGATGACGAGTATCAACGATTTGGGCGAAATTCCGATAGTGCCAAATGCCAACCGACCAATTTTGAGCGATGTTGCTACGTTGAAAAAAGGCACAACCTATGGCGAAAACGATAACATCGGAGCTATTCCAGTACTGTCGGTAACGGCTAATTTGAACGATATCGATTTAGGAACAGCCGCCAAAGACGTGCAGAAAGCTATTGACTCACTCGGCGAATTGCCGCGCGGTCTGACCATAAAAATGCAGGGATTAACCCAGGTATTGATCGATACGCTCGATAGCCTGGAAACCGGATTACTTACGGCCATTGTGGTTATTTTCCTGATGCTGGCGGCTAATTTCCAATCGTTCAAAGTATCCTTGGTCGTGTTATGTACCGTTCCGGCGGTGTTGGTTGGTTCGCTCGCTTTATTAATGCTGACAGGCTCGACACTCAACCTGCAATCGTACATGGGCATGATCATGTCGGTAGGCGTATCAATTTCCAATGCGGTACTGATGGTGACCAATGCGGAAGAGCTTCGCCGACGCAACGGCAATGCATTACTGTCGGCTCGGGAAGCGGCATCGGTACGTATGCGCCCAATTGTGATGACCAGCGTAGCGATGGTGGTTGGTATGATTCCGATGGCATCTGGAATTGGCGAGGGCGGCTCTCAAGCGGCTCCGCTGGGCCGGGCCGTGATTGGTGGACTCATCGCGTCGACGTTTGCCGCGCTGTTTATTCTGCCACTGGTTTTTGCCTGGGTACAGAATAAAACCACAACCGAATCGGTATCGCTTGATCCTGAAGATAAAGAAAGTAAATATTACATCCCCAGTACATCTAGTTCCTATGAAACGGCCAATTAGTAAACCAGTACGTAGTCTGCTTGTTGGAATAAGCTGCCTGCTGCTGGTCGCTATAGCAACAGAATGCCACTCGCCAGAAAGCAAAGCGGAATCCAAATCGAAAGAAAATGCTCTGGCCGATGCACCAGCGGCTACCGAAGTTTTCGATCTGAAACGAGGTAAATTATCATCCGCCCTACAAATTCCGGGTGAGCTGGTTGCGTTTCGGGATGTCGATATTTATGCAAAGGTGAGCGGTTTTATCAGCAAGCTATCTGTCGACGTTGGTTCGGAGGTGAGCCAAGGACAGGTGCTGGCCGTGGCCGAAGCACCCGAATTGAGCGCACAATTAGCATCGGCCGATTCAAAATTAAAGGGTCAGGAAGCGCTCTCGATTGCCAGCAAAGCCAACTACGAACGGATTCTGGAAGCCAGCAAATTTTCGGGAGCCGTATCGAAAAACGACGTCGATCAGGCACTAGCGAAACGTAACGCAGATCTCGCGCAACTGGAAGCCGCTAAATCAGCCTATCGGGAAGTTGCTACGTTGAAAAATTACCTGACTATTAGAGCCCCGTTTAGCGGGGTTATCAGTGCACGTAACGCGAGCACAGGAGCATATATTGGCCCGGCTGGGAAAGGTTCAGAATTTCCGCTGTTCGTGCTGACCGAGCAGAAAAAACTTCGTCTCGTCATTTCTATTCCTGAAGCATATACTGGTTACGTTAACCAGAATAGTCAGGTTAGTTTCACCGTAAAAGCGTTTCCAGACCGGAAGTTTACAGGTACGGTAAAACGACTATCGGGCGCACTGGATAAACGCCTACGGTCGGAACGGGTTGAAGTTGACGTACTGAATGCAGATAAAAAACTGTTGCCTGGTATGATTGCCGAAGTGAACCTGCCGTTGCCTACGCAAAGCAATACGTTTATTGTACCTAAATCAGCCATCGTAAACGCTACGTCGGGCGTTTTCGTGATTCGGGTTAAAGATGAGAAAGCGGAGTGGGTACCGGTAAAAAGAGGTCTTGAAGCTGACGAAAAAGTTGAAGTTTTCGGCCAACTGAGCGATGATGATAAACTGGTGAAAACCGCTTCTGAAGAAATGCGCGATGGCGCGGCCATTAAAACGAAATGATTTTTTCGACAGGATTAACAAGATGGAACTGTTGAAATCCTGTCCATCTTGTTAACCCTGTCGAAAACTATTTTACATACCCCAATTTGCGGGGAATGGTATAAATCTCAGTCTGGCGGCCGTCAATATAACGGAAGGTTTGTCCATCGAAAAAGCCGTCTTCTTCGAGCATGATACGTACCACTTTCTTCCACTCCGGAATTTCGACAGCAGCATTCAATTCAATCGAATAAGCCGTATTCGATAGCAACGGATAATCGCCGGAGCCGGGAACGCCTTTTTGCTGATCCCACAAACCAATAGTTGGTCCTGCCGCATGACCATGTACGCCAATCGGATGGGAGTAAATTGTGCCGTTGATGCCTTCTTTTTTCGACTGTTCAAGTGCGGCCAGCAGCATCTGATTTCCGGTTTTGCCTGACTTAAATTGCTCAGTCAGAATATCCTGCAAACGGTTGCCCTGTTTGAAAGCCGCTTTAATAGCTTCTGGTACGTCGGTTTCTCCAGGACGTAGCACGTAGGCATGTTGTTGCTGATCGGTGTTCAGACGTAGATACGTAATACCAAAATCAACGTGGAGTAAATCGCCGGGCATAATCACCTGTTTATCGGGACGTTTCGAGAACGTACGAAGGTGTTCAAACTGCTGATTGTCGGCCCGTTGTACGTCAACCGTTGGATGAAACCACGTATCGAGGCCAAGGCTGGTGATACGTTGGCGGAACCACCATACTACGTCGTCGGTAGTGGTCACGCCCGGCTGGATAACCTGTTCCGAAAAGCCTTCCTGAATAATCTGGTGCGACAGCCGACAGATAAGCGGATAAATCGCCATTTCTTTTTCGGTACGTGTCTCGAGCCAGCCAACGGCCACTTTCTCTGCCGATACGATACGTTTCTGATAATCGGCAGGTAGCTTTTTCAAAAACTCTTCGTGTTCGGTAAACGACAATCCATCGGCATGGCCATAGTTGAGTGATACGTTCAGGCCGATTTTCTTTGGCTTACGATCTTCAATTACCTTCGCCAAAGCTTCCCACTGATTCGGGCGTACGTCGATATCCCACGCACCTTTTAGCAGATTACCAACATCGTAGCGGGCAATAGCTAACTTCTCTATTTCTTTCCCATTATCGAAGAAGACCATAATGGTACGTCGACGGGCCGAAAGCCAGGTGCTGGGCAACATGGTACGTAGCACCGGATCTTCGTTGTATTCGCGGGAAATGATAACCCACATATCGATACCTTCGCGACGCATCAATTGTGGCAGCAAGTTTGCAAATCGATCTTCCAGAATTTCGTCGACAATACGTGCCCGCTCGCGCTCGGGCAGGATGTTGGAAGGGGAAGGCTGAGCCAGCGTACTAAGTTGGGTGATGAAGAGGAAAAAAGCCAGATAGACGTAACGTATCATACAATTGCTTGAAACAGGTTGTTTTCAGGCAAGATACGTAAAATGTTTTCTGGCAGAATTTTCAATAGGATATATGAATGATTTCTTACTAAAAATCCTGAAATTCTGCCAGAAATAGCATAAAATACCTAGTGAGTTATTGGCAATTGGAGTATGTGTATTTATAAGTTGATACTGTGCCATCCAAAGCAACAGCTTTAGCATCGATTGGGTAGTTGTTTTTGTTATAGGTATATGTAATTGTGCCTGTCTGTCCCTTTGTGTTTTTAGCTTGAACAATGTTGTTAGCCATGCCAAATGAACTGTAACGAATAAGGTAGACTAACAAAATTCGCTGAGGTTTGCTGGCCAGCAATGGGTTGTTTTTAGTATCATAACTATATTCAAACGTATCCGGCTCTCGATTGTCGCCCCATAAACCAGTGATTCTGACAATATTCCCATTTAAGTATCCAAATGTTGTTTTCTCATTGGTAGTCTGACCGGGATTTGAATTCGATTCAATAGGCTCATTTTGGTCGTTAAATTTAAACCGGCTAGAGGCAATGTAATCGCCCACAAGCTTATTACTGGCATCATATATTTCCATCTTTGTTACTTTTCCATTCTGATAAGAGAAACGGGTGGTGCTGCTTCCCGAACCTGCTTCTATCACCTGAACTACATTCCCGTCTGTATCATAACTGATAGACAATGTGCTTGCACTACTTCCTGAAGATGTACGTTTTATCTGATTGATGCGCCCCGTTTGATCATAGCCAAAGTTGGTTATATCAGTGCGGGAACTGCCTGAGCTTGTAGTGTACGTATCCTCAAATTGAGTGAGAAGGCAAGGGGTGCTATTCGGCACTACAGCACTTTTCTCCACCTTCACTTCGTAAACCAGTGTACTGCCATCTTCTGCTGTTACTGTATAACTAACCGGATTGGTATAATTCTGCACTACGCCTGATGCGGGTGCTAGGTTTGCTTTAGCCGACGTAGTGATGGTTGGTACAAGCTTAGTAATGTCGGTGGTGGAGGGGACTATAGCTGCAACCTTACGTGTATTTTGATCTATTGAAGCCGTAACAACAGGGCTCAGGGCCGCGAAGCTGAATGCTGTAATCTGTTTTTCAGAAGATTTAGGTGCAGCCAGTACCACCACTTTAACAGTTACTGTTTGTTTTGTTCCATCGGTTTTGGTGATGGTATACGTAACAGGATTGGTATAGTCGCGGGCAATGGTTGGGTCAGGATCAATTTTACTGCCCGTTGTAATCGGAATACTGATTTTGAGAGTCTTGACATCAGTTCCTGCCGGAACGGTAATGGTATAGGCTGAACCACTGGCGTCAGCAATAACACTTGCACTGGCTAGCCCGGTTACGGCTGGGTTCGCGGTTATTGCATTGCCCAATGGCGTAGTTGGTGTTGGCTGGCTTTCTTCTTTTTTGCAGGAAAGTACTAGCGTAAATATCCCTAACAGGATAAACAGGAATGGTGTGGATAGAGATTTCATACGTATTTATTTGCCAATTGGGTCAATAAGCTCTCTATAAAATGTGATGTCCAGAACAGAGTAGGCTCGTTCGTTACTTAGGTTTGGTAATACTGTTTCAGAAAATCGCTTGGTTCCGATTGAAAGAGCTTTATCGAAAGAATCACGCGAAACCTGAATCTTATCCATCGTATCAGTATACAGGGAAAGGTTTTTTGAACCGATTAGTGTCGTTTCTAAAAAAACTGGATCTCGTTCCTTCCATGTTTGACCATCTCTGGTTTTAGGTTTAGTACAAAACCCTAAAAAAGCGTGGCCTGGAATTGTAACTATGAGTGGGTCTATGCCTATTTTTTTAAGTACAGATGCAAAGGCAACAGTCCCGTCAATACAGTTTGCTTGGGCATATTGATACACTTTACTTAGTGGCTGTACATATTGACTAACAATTCCAGTTGTTAAACTTAAATCGGAGCCTGTTAAACTGGAGTATTTTATACCTCGATTTTGCATAGATGCCCAAATGGCCGCTACCTCATCGATTACATCACTACGATCACCTTGGTAACCTCCAAATGATTTGATTACACGCATCTTTAATGCTTCCTGTGTAATTAGATCTACAGTAGGGTCTTTTTCATTTACATAGGCAGTGAACATAAATCTACGATTTTTGAAAGGCTCACCTTTGGCCTGATAACCAAAAATGCAATCGTAGATAGTTTTCATTTTAACAGTCTTAAACCGTTGGGAAGTTATTCCGGAGATAGGCATTGCTAATTTATATTCCAGATTCACTACAAACTCTTGCTCCTGATTACGCAATGATTCAGTTTTCCAGGCAATTGTAGGAAATAATATATATCGTTTTCCTCGCTCTTTAAGCACATAATTCCGCTTATTAGGTACGATGTATCGACCATCAGTATCGCTAATTTCGAGGCTAAATTCAAAATCAGTGCTAGGGCTGGTAACTACGATTCCCAATACGCTAGCACAATCATTAGCCTCGTGAAAACTGGGGTCTTCGCAACCAATAAGCTTAATTAAGCGTGAACTGGCGCGGCTTAATACGTACGATGGGAATATAATATCCTCATTAAATTCAATAAGTGGCTTCCAGTCTAATTTATCCGGATTTTTGGCCACTAATGCAGCGTACTCACGAGCTTTACGCTCTTGCTCCTCCCGCTCTTTTTTTTCCTTTGCTTCTTGCTCCTGCTTAGCAATCCGTTCCTTTTCTTCCAGTTCTTTACGACGTTGCTCAGCTAGTACTCGTTGCTTTTCTTGCTCATCTCTAGTACGTTGCTCTTCAGATTCGTAAGCTGCTACGTTGTTTCGGGGAATCAACAGATAGGGATATGTACTCTGGTCGTATTTAACAAAATTCTGGTTCTGTTTCCGATTGTAATCGGAAAGCCAATTGTTGAAGTTATTGGCTGCAACTTGCTCAATTCTGGAAGGTTTTCTTTTACCAACAAGCACATAAATTCCATATAATCCTCCTACATAAAGCCCTGTTAGTCCCAGCGATTTGGCATTATTTATACGCTGTTGGTCGGAATATGGGTTGCCATTCTTGTCTTGACTCTGCGCGTAACCTAACCCACCCAGCAGGAGTGCCGCTCCTGCCGTAACACCTAAATAACCGGCTAGCTTACCACCTTTTTTAGAAACTTGATAGGACGGTTGAATCCGTTGCGCACCGTGATGCGATGTCTGAATAATCTGACCCATCGGAACGCGAACGGTACAAGCATTAGAGAGAATTACTAGGGCTAAAAGTATAGGAATAGATTGCTTAAGTGAACCAGCTTTTGAATTCATAGAGTAAATGATTTCATTATTTTTAATGAATATACTGTCACTTACCCAGGGCGATTCGGCAACTTTACCAATCCCGGTATTTTCTTGACGAACCCGCCAATTGGCGCAACGAACGTTTACATGCTGCGCGGCTGAAGAATAAGAACGAAGCTGTTTTATTATTTTAACAGCGTGCTCAGGCAACGTCGGGGTGTTGTTTCGCATCTACAAAGTGATAGCTTTGATAAACCGCCAAACCTAACTATGTATGGTATCACGCTACGGTTTCGTTAGCTTATTGGTCCCATACCGAATCCAACTTCATTCGTGCATGAAAATTTTTTTGCTTAGCCTATTCTTCTTAAGTCATATTAGTATCGCCACTGCACAAAACACTACGGGGTTGCGTGGTACGGTGAAAAACAGCAAGGGAGATCCATTACCTTACGCGGCTATTATTGTGAAGGGAACGCCCAATGGCACAATCTCTAACGACGAGGGCCGTTACGAAATCGCACTGGCACCGGGCAAATATGATATTGTATTTCAGTATCTGGGTTTTCAGACAATTCAAAAGCCAATTGAGGTGCAAACGGGCTTCACTACGTTAGAGGTTACACTGGAGGAACAAGCCCTGAAACTGGCCGAAGTACAAACCAAAGCTGGTAACGAAGATCCGGCTTATACCATCATGCGTCGGGCCATTGCCAAGAGTCGGTATCACCAGTTGCAGGTGCTCCGGTTTAAAGCCCGAGTTTATACCAAATCGTCGGTTACGGTGCTCGATATTCCGAAGCTGGCCGAAATGACGTTTCGGAAGCAATTGAAAGAAGCCGAACGGGAGGCTAATTTTAAAGTAGGCGTACCGATATTAAACGAAACAGTTGCTGAAGTTGCTTTTAATCAGCCGAATACGTATCGACAACGTATTGTTGCTAATCGAAATTCGTCGGGCGATTTTCTGAGCCCTAGCCGGTTTTATAACGCGAGTTTCTATACGCCAACCATTGGCGGAACGGTATCGCCCCTTTCGCCTAAGGCGTTTGCGTATTACAAATTCGAATATAAAGGCACGTTTCGTGAGCCGGGGCCCGACGGACAACCGGTCGAAATCAGTAAAATTCAGGTTATTCCGCGCCAGTATGGCGAAGGCGTTTTTCGCGGAACAATCTATATTCTCGAAAATAGCTGGGCCATCCATAGCCTACAACTCGAAACAGTAAATAACATTGGCGTTACAATTGGAATCAGGCATATATGTAGCCCAGTTCAAGGTGTCTGGATGCCTGTTAATCAGCGCTATACCGGAAGTGGTTCTTATTTGGGAGTGCGTGCATCGGGCTACTATGTTCGTAACCTGACATTCAGCGAATTTGTCGTAAACCCTGCGTTTGCCGCTGATATTGAAGTGGCCGACGAAAAGAAAGGTCCTCCTGCAACAACGCTCTCCAAAGGCGAAATCAAGAATAGCCAGCTTGAGGACGTAGTGAAAAAGCAAAAAGAATTTTCGACAAAAAACCTGCGTCAATTGGTCAAAGAATATGAGAAGCAGGAAAAACAGGCTCGTAAAAAACGAAAAGAGGACGTAGCGGTAATACGTGATGACTCGATGGTAGTTGATTCGATGGCTCGAAAACGCTCGAATGTATTCTGGGATTCGCTACGTTCGGTGCCACTTACTACCGCCGAATCCAAAAGTTATCGGAAGGCCGATAGTCTGGGCTTGATACGTGAACTAAAAGCACCCGGCGATAGTACACGTAGCGATAGCCTTAACCGTCGGAAAAACCGCAATAAGTTTAAGCCGGGGCAGTTACTTGGCGATTATAACTGGCGTCTTTCGAAGTACAGTACACTGCAATACGGTGGACCGCTTACCCGAATTGAATACAACACGGTGGAAGGATACGGCGTAGAAAGTAGCTTGACCTGGCGGTATCGTCCCAAAGTAGATTCGGTAAGTCGGTTTGTTCAGATTCCGTTGAGTGAGTGGACATTGGGCGGAAATTTGCGGTATCAGTTTGGCCGAAAGCAGTTTGTTGGGTATGGACATGCTGGCTATCAGCACAAATCGACACGTATCAACGTATCGGGTGGGCGTTATTTCTTTCAGTTTAATCCCGATAATCCGATCAGTCCGGCCCTTAATACGTTTACTACGTTGCTCTTCGAGCAGAATCTGATTAAACTGTATCAGAAAGATTACCTGAACGTAACGTTTAGTGCTGCTCCCTTCGACAGTCGGCTAAAGCTGATTGGTAGCCTGGAATATGCACAACGTACAGAGCTGGCCAATTTTAAAGAAGATATAAAACCTTGGTTCAACTGGCGTAATCGGTCGTTTACCGCGAACCGTCCCGATAACGCAGAACTGGAAACAACCGCTTTCCCAACTCATAATGCACTTATTTTAAATCTTACGGCATCGGCAAAACTTGGGGCAACCGAATATACCATTCGTAATGGTCGGCGAATTGCCCGAAGCGATAACGATGCTCCTCTACTAACGTTGAACTACCGAAAAGGTATGGCCGATCTGGACTATGATTTCGCGCAGGCAACCATTAGCCATTCGTTCGAAACAGGAATCCGGAGTCGGTTGAATTATCAGTTTAGTGCGGGTATGTTTTTCAACGATCGTCAATTGTATCTGCCCGATTTTAAACACTTTGCTGGCAACGAGTTCTTTTTTCAGCAGGGCGACGTAGTGTCGAGTTATCGACTTTTGCCATACTACCAATACAGCACGGGCAAACGGTTTCTGGAAGGACACGTACTGGCTGAGTTTCGTAAGTTTTTTGTTACACAGTTAACCTTAATGCGACTGATTGGCCTGAAAGAAAACCTGTTTGTTCACTACCTCAACACGCCCAATTCGCGGCATTATACCGAAATCGGTTACGGTCTGGATGGGCTGATTCCGCAGGTGTTGCCTTTCTTTCGGGTAGAAGTGATCTCGCAGTGGCAGGATGCCAAGTATCAGGGTTTAGGTTTTAGAATTGGTACTACGTTAAAATTTGGCCGATAATTGGAACGTAACACGGCTACATTTCCTGTTTGTGAACAAGTTGAATAGAGTAGGTAGATTTGCTAATAAATTCATAAAATCCTTGTAATCAATACGTAACAGATAGAGCCTTATTTTGCGCAAACCAATACACCGTGCATGAATCGTCGCGACGTAGTTAGACGAATGGGTACGGGCCTTGCGGCTCTTTCTGTTACTAATCTGGCTACCGCCCAGGTAGCACCACCGCCCCGTCAGCGGGTGGTACGTATCGCTCACCTTACCGATGTTCATATGCAGCCGTTGGTAGGGGCTGCCAAAGGCTTTGAAAAATGCCTGCACCACGTTCAGGCAATGGCCGAGAAACCTGACCTGATTATCAACGGGGGCGATGCCATTATGGAAGCCCACGGCCGGGGCCGAGATAGTGTTCGGCGTCAGTGGGAGTTGTATCAGAATGTGTTACGTAGCGAAAATGCGTTGCCTTTGCTGAGCTGTGTTGGCAATCACGATATATGGTGTAAGCAGGAAACCGCTGCCGCGTTTAGCGATGGTCGTAAATGGGCGATGGATGAACTGCAACTCGCGCGACCGTATTACAGTCATACCCAGAACGGCTGGCATATTGTGGTGTTAGATAGTGTTCAGCCCAAAGCCGACGGCAGTTGGTACACCGCCCATCTGGACGAGGAACAATACCACTGGCTCGAAGCCGATTTGAAAGCTACGCCCGAAAACGTACCCATTCTGATCGTGTCGCACGTTCCGATTCTGGCGGCTTGTGTTTTCTTCGATGGACAACGATTTGCTGACGGAAACTGGAACATTCCTGCCCGCTGGATGCATAGCGATACGGTTCGGCTTACAAATCTTTTTCATCGGTATCCGAACGTAAAAGCGGCCATCAGTGGTCATATTCATCTGGTCGACCGGGTCGATTATAATAACGTATCGTATTTCTGCAATGGTGCTGTTAGTGGTGCCTGGTGGTTTGGGAAATACCACCATACCGGAGCCGGTTACGCCGTCGTTGATTTGTATGATGATGGTACGCTCGAGAATCGCTACGTAAGTTATGTCTGAACTGCCGGGTAGCCCTGCGGGATTGATCGGATTTTGCTATTTCTAGCTGAACGCGATTTATGGATTAAAACAGATTGGGTTCATACGGAGTTAAGAACAAAATCTGTTTAATCCTTAAATCTGTGTAATCCCGGTGCAGAGTATCAAAGAATTATTTACGGTTTTTTCGCGTTCTGGCCGTGTCGACTGGATTGGAATTCGTCCGGCCCGAAAGACGTCTGTACAGGTTGTTGATTCGGTCGACGTTTCGGAGAAAAAAGGAATTCTGGGCGATCATTATAGCGGACAAAGCGGTAATCGACACGTAACGCTGATTCAGGCCGAACACCTGCCCGCCATTGCTTCTCTATCGAACCACGACACCATTGATCCTGGTTTACTACGTCGGAATATTGTTGTGTCGGGCCTGAATCTACTGGCCCTTAAAGATCTTCAGATTCAACTTGGCGACGTAGTGCTGCTCATCACCGGGCAGTGTCATCCTTGTTCGCAAATGGAAACGGCGCTTGGTCCGGGTGGTTACAATGCTATGCGTGGACATGGGGGCATGACCGCCAAGGTGATAAAAGGCGGCACAATTCGAGTGGGAGATGCCGTTATGGTTTTGCCGTCAAATGATACGTAGCATTAAAACCAGCCTCTAGTGTTAGCCACTTGACTTAGTACATAGTCTTTTCTTGGCCTACTTACTGGTAATGTTTGGCAAATGCGTTGTTTTTTCTTTCCAGATAGTAGTTTTTTCTTCTGAACGCCCGTAGGAGAAATAGTGATTGTTACAGTAAATTTGATATTTGTTTGCAGTCTGCACTCTCTTTTAACAACCACTATGCTCTCTCGTTTGGCTATATGCATAAACTGCATGTTTATACTATGGCTAATTGCGCCCAGTATAAGCACGGCACAGGAGCAGGTTTATCTCAAATTACGTACTGATCGGTTGCAAAATGCCCGTGAAGTAGAAGCACAGGCCATCGCTCAGAACGATTCGCTATTGTTGGCCGAAGCCTGGTATCTATACGGGAAAACCTACGCCTTTGCTGGCGACTATCACACCGCACAACGATACTTTCTAAAAGCACTACGTATTCAGGAAACCAGGGGAGATTCGGACGAGCTAAGTCGGTTATATGTACGGCTAAGTGAAAACGAAAATATGCTGGGGCGCTCAGAACAGGCCATGAAGTTTGCTCAAAATGCCCTGTCTATTGCAAAGCGCGTTCGGCTAAATCAGGATAAAGCACTGATACGTAGCTACGGCACGCTAGGGCTTCTTTATGAAAGCATATGGAGTAAACAGGTGCCGCGTCGGCAATCACTCTATGATTCAATACTGGCCTATTACCGGAAAGAAACAAGCCTTTGCTATAAGATTAAGGATACATCCGGAATTGCCGAATCGGTTATGAATATGGGTACATTTCTGACTCAGGGAAATGATCGACGTTCTATTCCGTACTTAAAACAAGCACTTGATTTATTTACACTGAAGAATAAAGATGGTATTCGGGTACGGGCTATGGCAAGATTAGCTGCGGCTTATCTGACGTTTGGCGAGCCAGATTCAGCCTATCAGATACTTCGACAGGCTGAACAATTCTATTCTGATCGAAAACTGAATGAATACGATGTTCGTATGGTTCTGGAACATGAATTGGTTCGGTATTATGAAAAAACAGGCCAATGGCCGAAAGCGTTTGAGCACCTCAAAGAGCTGAACGCACTCGAACGAAGCCAAATCCTGTCGGATCGTGACGGTGCGATTAGCCGCTTGAATGTGGAGTATGAAACCGAAAAAAAGGAGGCATTACTACAGGCCAAAAACAAAGAAATAAAGCTGAATGAGCAAAATCTGCGATTACAACAATTAGGAACGTTTGCTGTCGCTATCTTATTAGTTGTAGCTGTGGGCGTTGGGTTTGTCTTTTTTCGATTATCTCGAAAGAATCAACGTATCAGTCGGCAAAACGAAGAGTTGGTTAAAGAACAGAATCACCGGGTCAAAAATAATTTACAGGTTGTCTCCAGCCTGCTTAGTCTTCAATCGGAACGGCTAACCGACGAAACGGCGAAACGGGCCGTAGAAGAAAGTCAGCTTCGTGTACAGGCAATGGCCATTGTGCACCGGCGCTTGTACGATGGTGAACAACTGGCTAAAGTAGAACTGAATGATTTTATTCGGGAACTGGTCAGTGGAGTTTTGCAGGCTTTCGGTTATGACAACGTACCAGTTGAGTTTACGATTGACTCGATTCATGTTTCGGCAGATAAAGCCATTTCGGTAGGGTTAGTTTTGAACGAGCTGATTACAAATGCCTGTAAATATGCTTTTCCTGCTACTAACAGTCCCACACTACGTATCAGTTGCCGTAGAAATGGACGTAGTATTCAATTGGAAGTGGCTGATAATGGCCCCGGTTTCGCAAATGTTCCTGTTCTTGATGCCGACGATTGGCTCGTAGACAAAAATGGCTCATTCGGTATGTCGCTGATACAGACGCAGGTGGCTCAGCTCAACGGACGCGGATCTTTTGACTCAAATCGGAGAAAAGGCACAGTGTTTGCGATGGAATTTAACGTGTGAATTCAGGTATGACTTCGTTAAAAATTCTGATTGTAGAGGATATAATTATTACGGCGATGGATCTTCGCCAGATTCTGGAAAAAGCTGGTCATAAAGTCACCGGAATTGCCCGAACTTTTGATGCAGCCCGAAAGTCAGTTATTGCCAACCCGCCTGATCTGGCGTTGATTGACATTGAACTGGAGAAAAGCTCAACAGCGAACGGTATCGATACCGCAAAAGAGTTGCTGATACTTCATTCAATGCCAATTATTTACCTGACAGCTAATTCAGAACCTGCCATGTTCGAATCGGCGATGGCTACACAACCGGCCGCTTATTTGCTTAAACCGTTTAAAGCCAACGAAATTCTGTTTACGATAGAACTAGCTTATCATAACTTTCAGAATACCCGTTCGATACCGGCCGATATGTCTGCTCAGGAGTACCTCCTTCTGCCAGTTGGTAAAGGATTGGAAAAGATTGACTTAGCCGACGTAATGTATCTGGAAGCCGATGGAGCCTATGCGAAAGTGATTCTGGCCGATAGATTTGTTCACACCGTTAGCACAAATCTGGGCCAACTGGAACAGTATTTCCGGGTAAATAACTTTTTTCGCCTTTCTCGCTTTCACGTCGTAAATCTCGATTATATCAAACGCCTGAAAGATGGCGAACTTCTCCTGATCGACAATCAGACTATACTTCCTATTCCGGCAACGAGTCGTAAAGAACTCTTAAAACGAATGACCGTAGTACGTACTAAACCGGGAACCGATAAACGTTGACCGGATTAGTCTGATAAAGCAAATGCGCCAACTAATGTAGTTGGCGCATTTGCTTTATCATAAAAGTAGCATACGTCAGAATCCAAGTCGTAGTGAGGCTCCTTCGCTATAAGTTAGCCCTCCCTGAGCCGTGAAACGAATAATAAGGGCGTTGTTGCTGGTTCCTGTTACGTTCACAGCATGGCGAACTTCTACGTTATCGGTTGCATTTGGAACGCGCCCGCACGACCAGATTGAGGCATTATTCCAGTTTCCGGGTTGTGTAGTAAACATAGCCGCGCAAGCTGAACTAACTGTCTGGAAAGTAAGTGGCTGCGTTGGATAACCCGATGTGCTACCTCCGCTGCAAAGTGTGCGTACCTGCCACTCATAAGCCGTACCGTTATTCAAACCGGTGAGCGTATAACTTGTTACGTTGCCAACCGAAACAGTAGTATACGTACCACCGACTGGCCTATATTGCAATTCATACGTTGTACCCGTTGGGCCATTCCAGACAAGTTGTGCCGATGTTAAATCGATAAATTGCGAGTAAGCATTCGTCGGCATTGCACACTGTGTAGTAAAGAACAGTGAATGTGAGAAATTAGAACCACCACCACCACTACACAACGTTTTAACCTGCCATTCGTACGTTGTATTATTGGAAAGGCCCGCCAGATTATAATTTTCAGTCCCAATCGACGAAACGGTTTGCCACGCTCCTGCGCCAACACGATAACGAATTTCATACTGAACGCCCGAGCTAAAACCATTCCAGCTCAACGTAGCCGACGTAGCACCAACATTAAAGCTGTTTGGATTTAGTGGAATATTACAAACCGTGCGGAAGAAATTAATCAGCGAATATTCCGACGATTGCCCATTTGTACAAACGTTACGAACCTGCCATTCATAAGGAGTATCACCGTTCAGACCCGTCATCCGGTAGCCGCTAAATGTGCTTGTCGTAGTCCAGTTTGTGCTGTAACCAGCGCGCCAGCGGAATTCATAACTCTGGCTATTCGAACCAAACCAGACTGCTGTAGCAGCAGCATTGGTAATGTCTTGCGTAGCTAAACTAGTCGGTGGTAAACAGTTAGAGACGCAGCCAACCGAAACAAACTGAGCTGTAACGAAATCAGATGTACTACCGCCCGGACAAACAGTTCGTACCCGTACATCATACGCCGTACTACTAACCAAACCTGCTAGCGTATAATTTGTATTTGTTGTCGTTGTTGCTGTTTGCCAGGTTCCCGACGATTGTAGTTTATATTGCACTTCATAGGTTGTTCCACTACTTGTGCAGCCGCCCCACGACAGATAATATACGCCACAGTCTGAGTTATAATTATAGGCATTCAGGAAGGTTGGAACCGGACAACTGCTGAGCGTTGTAAAAGCTACTGGTCCAACAAAATTTGTACTCTCACTGGCTCCGCAGATTGTGCGCACCTGATATTCATAAGCCGTATTTGCACTCAGGCCCGTTAGTCGATAGGCGTCTGTGGTCAGGCTGCTAACCGTTGTCCAGGTAGGTTGCCCAACGGCCCGCCATTGTAGCTCATACGTAGCGCCACTAACACCCGTCCAGTCTAAATTAACACTGCTATTGGTGATACATAGGGCCGACAGATTGGTAGGCTGGGCGCATACCGTTGTAAAGCTCTGCAAAGCTCCATAGGCCGATGGAGAACCTGTTGCGCAGGAACTTCTAACCTGCCATTCATAAGCTGTATTACCTCTCAGACCACGTAGCGTTTGCGAAGTAGATGACAAAGCCTGAGTAGTATTCCAGGTCGATGCACCGGTTGGCCGCCAGCGTAGTTCCCACGAAAGTCCGAACGTACTTACATTGGTTGACCAGCTCAGCGAAGCCAGATTAAACGACGGGGAACTGTTGTGAGTAGTTGGAACAGCCGGATTACAACTAACGGTAGTCAGGCTTTGTACAGGCGTATAGTTACTCGTATTACCATCGGCACAAATTGTTCTTACCCGATAATCGTACGTAGTACTGGGAGACAAACCCGTAATGGTAAAGAAAACACTGTTTGCCGATATAGAACTTCCGCTATTGGAAAAGGAAAGCTCATTCAATACTGGTGAAGTATTATCCCACGTAGCGCTGGCGCGGGTTTTCCATTCAACAACATAACCAACACCATAGGTTGGAGTCCAGTAAATTTGAGGACTACCATTGCTAAGGCCACTGCTCAGCGTAACGGTAGGCGTTGGGCACGACGTCGTGAACTGGGTTGATGCACTGAACGTGGAGCTAACACTAGGCGAGCATACACTTTGCACCTGAAATTCGTAGGTAGTTGCGTTGGCCAGCCCCGGCAACGCATACATAGTGCCACCAATATCGCTAACCTGAGTCCACGGAGTAGTGCCTTGTTGACGGTATTGAATCGTGTATCGGGTCCCATTGCCTGCGTTATTCCATTGAAGAATAGCACCATACGAGCTGATATTGCTTGTATAGCGTGAACTTGGCGGGCTGCAAACGGTAGAAAATATCTGTAAGGGAGCAAATGCCGATGTTCCATAAGCTCCACAGATTGTCCGTACTTTCCATTCGTAACTTCCGGATATATTCTGCAATTGATAGCTGCTAAACGTAGTCGTTACTGATGTAAAAGCCGACGTACTGCCTTGTTGACGATATTGCACCTCATACGTTTGGCCT
The DNA here is from genome assembly GCF_054776875.1 of Spirosoma daeguense. Classification (NCBI taxonomy): domain Bacteria; kingdom Pseudomonadati; phylum Bacteroidota; class Cytophagia; order Cytophagales; family Cytophagaceae; genus Spirosoma; species Spirosoma daeguense. The sequence continues at coordinate 225,505 of NZ_BAAHBF010000004.1, read as the reverse complement.
GATGAACCATTCCAGCCAAGGGAGGCTGAATTGAACGTAATGCTGTAGGTACTTGGGTTATCTGGTATACGGCATTCAACCCGGAAAATAGGCCCTGTTACGTAGCTTGAACTGCCGGTTGGTGTGCAAAACGACCGAACCCGCCAGGCATAATCTGTATTGGGCGTAAGTCCTGTGAGTGAATAAGAGAATGAAGTATACGTAGCAGTTAAGCTACTAACCACCGTCCACGGCCCCGTAGCACTCTGACTGGCAGGCGTATAGGACACTTCCATGGTGGTGCCAGCAGGATTGTAATAATCACTGTACCAATTCAATAGGGCTGAAGTAGACGTAATATTACTAACGGCTAATGATGTTGGCCCTGCACAGCTTTGTGTGGCAAACGACGTAGTAGAAGAGAATGGCGACGTAGCCCCTGCCCCACATACGGCTCGTACCTGTGTAACATACGTAGTGCCTGCATCCAGCCCTGTTAGCGTATAGCTATAGAGTGAACTGGTGCCTGTAATATTGGAAACCGATTGCCACGTGCCCGAATTTTGGGGTCTATACTGCAACTCATGTGGCGTACCAATTTCGTTTGTATACCAGGATAGACCAGCCGAGTTATACGTAACCGTATTATAAATCGCATAGGCTGAATTTGTAGTGCCGCACTGCGTAGTAAAGCTTCTGGGCGTAGTGAAGGTCAGACTACTTACATTACCACAAACCTTACGGACCATCCATTCATAGGCCGTATTATTTGTTAAGCCCGTTAGTGAGTAAGCCTTATAACTACTCGTACTGCCCACAATACCGGTTACCGACTGGAATGTACCTACTGTTGGGCTTGTAGTCCTATACTGCACCTCATAAGTCGATGTATTGTCAGGATCATACCACCGCAATTCGGCCGATTTTGAGGTAATGGTAGATATGCTGGTATTATTGTCCAGCGCCCGACAGGAGGTAGAAAACGACGTAGTAGTAGAATAAGCAGAGGTAACACCCGGTGCACAAACGGCCTGTGACCGCACTCTATAGGTAACATTCGCGGTTAAAGCTGTTAACGTATACGGCGACGTAACGTTTGATACGATCACTGGAGTACCGCCTGGCTGTGGCGTATATTCTATATTATAAAGCGTACTGGCATCATTAGACGAGTTATAGGGTTGTATCTCTGCCGTAACTGAGCCAACCGTATTTACGTAAGTCGATGGCGTAAAGCATTGGGTTGTGAAACTGCTGGTTGCAGAGTAAGGAGACGTAGTGCCGCCACCGCAGTTGGTCTGCACCTGAAAATAATACGTTGTGTTAGGCGTAAGGCCAGTAAGCGTATAACTGGTTGTACCGGTTGTGGTACTTGCTACGTTTGAAATTGTCTGGAATGTTCCGGCAAGGCCCGCTTTATACTGGATATTATACGTAGTAGCAGGCCCATAACTACTCCAGTTTAGGATGGCCTGATTGTATCTGACTGTTCCTGGATATACAGAGGTGGGCGTATTACAGGCAGCCGTGAAGTTCTGGGTTGTGCTAAAAGGAGAAGAAATGGTTCCGGTGCAGGCCTTTTGAACTGCCCATTGGTACGTTGAGCCATTAGTAAGCCCTGTTAGTGTGTAGTAAATAGTCGTATTGGTTCCATCTCCCGGAATATTTGGAATAGTTTGCCAGGCTCCCGCACCAACCCGATACGATACAGTATAGTTGTTCGTACGATCTACATCATACCAACGTAATCGTGCCGATGTATGGGTTATATTATCTGTACTAGCCGAAGTAGGGGCATTACAGGCTGTTGTGGTAAAGTTGGTCGAGGCTGTAAAACCTGATGTTTCACCTCCCGTACATAAACTTCTAACCTGCCATTCATAAGCAGTACTCGGCGTTAATCCGGTTAGATTGATAGAGCCATTCTGTGTTGTAGTAACGGTTATCCATGTTGCCGAAGAGGTAGTTTTATACCGATATTCAAGTGAAGTGTAGCTAGAAGCATACCAGTATAGCGTGGCACTTGTTGCATTAACGCTATATGTACTTAGGTTGTAGGGCAATGGACAGGCAAAAACACTAGCTGTTTCCGTCCCTGAAGCATGCTGCACGCTGTCGGTTGGGATGGCTCCAAGCGAAAAAAAACTGGACAACACAGCAAGTACAGTAAATAGAAGACGGTACCTGATAATCCTGTAGAGAAGCGTCATAGAGTGATTGAGATAGTTGTGGAAGTAATTGAAGAAGAAAAAGTAAGCTACACTATTGGCATAGGAATCTATCTCATAACCGGAGCTATTTAGGCTATCGACATCATGAAACGGATTAAGAATTTAAAATTGAAGACGTCAGGTAGATAAATGATACCACAAACCATAGAACTATCAGACCATTTTCTATGGACTGATAGTGTGATTACGGCTTTGTGTTTGGTATCAAATACTTTTTCTATCGATGAAGCAAACGACAAAAGCATTTGGTGAAAAACCATAGAAATGGTAAGGATAGAAGCGTTCTCTACCAAAGTTGCAGACTTCTTATTTGAAGCGCAACATATGTCTGACCGGGCTGGCCTTTTTTCTTCCAGAGTCCCGGTTTTTTCTTATGGACCGTAAGCTCATTTCTTTGTATGACCTGTTAGTCTGCTGAAAAATCAGCGCTAACGTGGTTTGGTAGCTGACTGCTCGGGGTCTGGTGAGATTCGACTAGGACGGTTAAAACCGTCGCGATAGCGGTTGCGGAGTTGCTGAATGGTATTGATGAGATCGTAGTCTTCTGACTTGAGCAGAAAATCGTCGTCCAGATCACAGAATTCGAAAAAACGGTTGATTTCGTCGGCTTTCAGATTCGTCGATTGCTCAACCAGCAACCGAAACCGCTCCAAAGCCAGCGCGTGCCGCCTGTCCTGCTGGATAATGTAATACGCTTTTCGGTCCGATTTGGGACGTTTTCCAAACATCTCATACAGTAACGTAACACCAGCTCCATCGGCAAGTCGGTCGAAAGCCTGTTCGCCGGTTACTTTCTTAGATGCCACGGGTTCATCGAGAATCTGTTGAATTTCCCGTTTCACTTCTTCATAGCGTTTCCCCGTTACGGTTACTTCGGCCAGGTCAACCACGCGATAGGGCATAGGGGGGAGAGCACGGGCAACAATTGTGGGATTTGCCGAACCATCGTACCGAATGCCAATGCGGGCATAAAGCTGGCTGGTCAAAATCAGCGAATCACCCGGTTGCATGGTCATGAAGAATCGCCCGCTTGTATTTGTCCGTGCACGCTGGCGAGTGCGCTGATTCACAACCGTTACTTTATCAACAGGTTGATTGCTAGTTTGATCGATAACAGTGCCAATAATATATTTACCCTGCGCCAACGTAGTGCCCGACCAGCTTATCAGGCCGACGAAGATGATGGAGAAGAGTAATTTTTTGAGCATCGGAACAGAGCGTATCGTTACGTTTATTAGCGGTTATATCTGGGCCAAACGTCCGAAATGGACTTATCTGAAAGACAGCGTTTTACAAAAATACAGTTTATGTGGATTCAAACCTGTTAAAAAACCTTAAGCAGTGCTTGAATCCGATTCAGATTTATTTCAGTAAAATCAACGACGGCATCATCAACAAAGGGACGTAATTCATTTACCGATTGGGTTGTTGCCAGACCAACTACTGTAGCTCCAGAGGCTTTAGCCGCTTGAATGCCAGTCATGGAATCCTCAAAAATGACACTTTCTGAGGGTTCAACACCCAGCATCGCCATTGCCTTTTCGTAGATTTCCGGGTTGGGTTTAGGATGGCGTACCATGCTCTCGTTCAGCAATACGTCGAAATAAGAGCGAATGCCTAACGTATCAATTACAAAATCAAGATTTTCGACCGGCGCCGACGTAGCAACAGCCGTACGGATACCGGCCTCTTTCAGTGATTTTAGAAAATCGAGTAATCCCGCTACCAACGTAACGTGAGGGGCGTAAAGCTCACGAAAAAGCTGCTCTTTTTCATGCCCAAGCCGTGAAACCTCGTCGGCTGCAAGTGACTGACCCGTAAATAAATGAGCTACAATATCGTTGTTGTGCTTGCCTGATACGTATTGCACAAAATCATCATCGTTGAGAGTTTTGCCGTTACGTTGGTAGTATTCGCGCCAGGCGGTTTTATGATGCGGATTCGTATCAACAATCACGCCATCCATATCAAAAATAGCTGCTTTCATAGGGGTAATTTTCTGTTTATCTACTGGGTTTTATGGATGTAAGCTCAGTATATAAATACGTATTTATTTCATTTTCACAATCGTAACGCCAGCACCACCACGGTCAACGTGTTCGTCTTCCATACGGGCTACCTGCTTGTAGCCACGCAAATGATTACGTATCAGCGTTCGCAAAATTCCGTCGCCTTTCCCATGAACAATGCGCAGTTCGGGATAACCCAGCACTAATGCGTCGTCAACAAAACGGTCTACTTCACCAAGGGCTTCTTCGCCACGTCGGCCACGAATATCGAGGTTGAAGCTGAAGTTTTGCATTTTCTCATTAATGTCCATTCCCTGTGTACGTGGCCGGTCATCGCGTACTTCAGTTGCTTCTTTAAATATTTTTTTGCTGACCTTTTCGAGCCGATTCAACTTAACGTTCGATTTAAGATCACCAATTCGAATTTCAGCGTCTTTGTTACGTATCGACAGCACTTCGCCAATCGCGTTCTGGCCTTGAATACGAACGTAGCTACCAACTGCAATGGCTCCGCCATCGTTTACAAACTCTTCTTCGGCGGGCTTTGGGGTTTCGATTACAATTGCTTCAGGAACAAGCTCTTTCTGCGTAAATTGTTCGAGTTCCTGCCGAATCTGCCTCGTTGGATCACGCTCGGCTTTATTTTCTTTAATTGTCCGAATGGTGCTTTCGATACGTTGGTTAGCCTCCTGAATCAGCGTTTTGGCCTTCTGTTTGGCATCGTTAACAATCTTTTTCTGATCATTGTCCAGCCGGTTTTTCAGCGCTGTATATTCGGCAAGCTGTTGTGCCAGTTTTCGCTGATTGATGCTGATTTCCAGATTCTTCTCCGAGAAAACTTTCTTTTCAATATCCAGTTCTTTCAGGAGTTTTTCGAAGTTAACCTGCTGATTGCCGAGTTTCTCTTTTGCCCGGTCAATTACACCTTTGGGAAGGCCGATTTTCTGCGCAATTTCAAACGCAAACGACGAACCCGGCCGGCCAATTTCTAACTGATAAAGCGGCTCAAGATGCTCACCATCGAAACGCATCGCTCCGTTAATCAGGCCCGGTGTTTTATTAGCCATCACTTTCAGGTTGGTATAGTGTGTATTCACCACGCCATAAGCACCTGATTTATTGAGATCTTCCAGTATCGATTCAGCAATGGCCCCGCCTAAACCGGGTTCAGTTCCGGTACCAAATTCGTCAATCAGAAACAGCGTTCGTTTATTAGCCCCGACCAGAAATTTTTTCATCGCTGTCAGGTGCGATGAATACGTACTGAGGTCATTTTCAAGTGATTGCTCATCACCAATGTCGATAAACAAATTCTGAAAAACGCCCATTTCGGCATAATCATCCATCGGAACCAGCAACCCGCATTGTAGCATATATTGAACCAGACCGATGGTTTTCAACGCAACAGACTTACCACCCGCATTAGGTCCGGAAATAACCAGAATCCGGGCTTTTTCATCGAGCCGAACGTTCAGTGGTACTACGTGTTTGCCCTGTTTGGCAAACGACAGAAACAATAATGGATGGCGCGCATTGATCCAGTTTACGAAAGGCCGTTCGTGGAGTTTGGGCATGATAGCCTCTAACTGAACGGCAAGTCGGGCTTTGGCACGGATGAAATCAATCTGTGCCAGAAAGTTAACAGCTTTCCTTAACTCCTCCAGATGGGGCCGAATCTGATCGGTCAGTGCGAGCAGAATCCGGTAAATTTCGCGTCGTTCTTCGTATTCAAGTTCCCGGATTTCGTTATTAGCATCGAAGACTTCGGCTGGTTCCAGAAAAACCGTTTGCCCTGTTTGTGATTCGTCGTGAACAAAGCCTTTAATCTTACGTTTATGTTCGGCAGCAATCGGTATAACCAGTCGACCACCCCGTACTGTAAGCGACAGGTCGTCGGGCATCCAGCCATTTTGCTTAGCCTGACGCAGAATACTATCGAGTCGTTTCCGAAGGTTAGCCTGTTCGCTGATGATCCGTCGTCGAATGCTGGCCAGTTCGGGAGAAGCCGAATCGCGGACGTTACCCCGATCATCAATAACCCGTTCAATGGCATCAGTTAACTTTTTGTCGACACCTACGGGACCAGCCAGCTCACGCAGAAAGGGGAACGTAGCATCTTCTTCGCCTGAGCGGGTGTCGCTATGACGCGACAAAAAACGCAGGCAATCCTGTATGGTACGTAACGCCAGCTTGAGGTCGAAAAATTCGGCTTCTGTTAGCGCCAGTCCTTCTACACGAGCCCGAGCCAGGTGAGGCCGGACGTCGATATAGTTACTATTGGGGAAATCGGTTTCGTACTGAACAATCTGCTTAAATTCAGTTGTTTGACGTAGTAGTTTGTCGATAAGCGTTACGTTGTCGACAAAACGGATTTTGTCTACGTAATCCTGCCCTAATGGACTAACGCAGGCTTCTTTTAGTCGTTCGCGGATTGTATCGAAACCTAATTTGTTTTCTAAGGTATTTGGGTAAAGCATTCTAAATGATTGCCACTTCGGATTTGCTGATGTTACGTTAACCGAAAAGGCGCTACTAATGTAACGTCGAGCAGTGGCTCTGGGTTCGCTGAGGTAACGTAATGACTATAAAGTGGATATTGTGTTGCTAAACAGGCCGATTTTACCGAAGGTGTTCAATACGTTCCAGCATTTCAAGGCATGCCCTACTGTTGTGATACGGGCATTTCCACATACTGATTTTATCTTTTCCCAATATTTTGTGATCGGCCGTAACACCGGAATACCACTCGCCATTTTTCAAATCGAGCAGGTATTTTTTTATGAATTCCCAACTCTGTGACGACCGTTCAAGATATGGTTTTTCATGCGTGATCTGGTAGGCATTCATGAAACCAACCATTGCTTCGGCCATCACCCACCACGAGCGTTCCTGATTGAGGTGTCCGTTAGGTTCCAGTTCATAATTCATTCCATTGTCGGTAGGGTCAATGCCAGTTATGGCTGCTTTTGCCATTTTTACCGATAAGTCGCGTACCGTTTTTTGTAACGCTTTATCTGTAGGGTTTTTAGCCGCAAGTGCATCGGCGGCTTCGGGTAGGAGCCATGATGCTTCAATATCGTGTCCGTAAGAAATAGCCGTTCGGCGCACGTTCCAATCGTTATCAAGAAACATATTCATGCGATACGTTTTTGGGTCAACGATATGGTCCAGAAACATACGTAGCATACCACGTATCTGATCGGCTACTGATTTGTGGGGCCAAACGCGATACAGACTTGTGAATGCTTCCAGAATGTGGAGGTGCGTGTTCATGGTCTTACTTTCGTGATTGTCGTACTTACTGATTATGTAATCCGTGGCTGGTGACCAATCACGCGAAAGAGCTTCTACGTAGCCACCCTTTTTAGGATCGTACGCATGTTTCACCATCAATTGAAACTGCTTTTTGGCTAGTTCAAGGGCAGGGGCAGAGCGCGTAGCAAACGCATATTCGCTTAGCCCATAAAGCGCAAAAGCCTGTCCATATAGATGCTTGAGCGGGTATTTAGGCTGACCCCCAGCATCGACTGACCAATAAACTCCGCCGTATTGCGGGTCAATAAAATGCTGTTGAATATATTGAAAAGCGCGGTCAGCAACAGGGCGATATTCCTCGTGGTGGGTATGGCGTAGCGCGGCCGAAAACGTCCATAAAATACGGGCATTCAATACGATACCTTTATCGGCTTTTGGGTCAGGCTGGTTCTGATAATCGACTCGTCCATAAAAACCACCGTGTTCATTGTCAGGAGCATACCGATGCCAGTAAGCCAGAATATCTTTGTGTTCCTGCCGCAGTTCGGCCTGAAGCTGAGCGAGATCCATACGAAAACGTAGAATAGAAAATGGTCAATGACTAATGAAGCATATTGATGCAAAACATTACTCATTGACCATTTTCTGTTCACTACACTACTTAATTTACCTGCTGCCATTTCGGTTACCGCTATGGCCCGAATGGCCATGCCCGCCACGCTCTTCCGCGAGTTCGTGTTTAGTTTGGCTCTGTGTATGATGATTATCTTCCGGGCCTTGTTTTGTTTTGTTGGTGTTCGTCATTGTACGTTCGCCATTCGGGCGTTGGCCGCCTGTGTCGTTTGCCTGTTGATTGCGGCTACGTTCGCGACCGGGCTGCAAATCGTTAGAGCCGGGTTGGTTTGTTGTTTTGTTGTGTGCCATAACGTTAGTCTTGTTGTTTTGTAGATTATTAACGCATGAATGGGCAAATTGGTTATAACAAAAAAATCCCCGCCACGAAGTAGCAGGGATTTGACAAAGCAATAAAGCTGATTAATAACCAGGATTTTGTACCAGAATCGTTTTGCCTTGCAGATCAATCTGTGCCTGAGGAATTGGCATATATTCATCTCTGTTTGGCGTAAACCGTGCATCTGTATAAGTGCTGGTTAACTTCGTTTTCTCGTAGGTCAGGAAGGCATTCAACACGGTGTTGGCTGTTCCCCAACGAACCAGATCGAAGAAGCGGTGACCTTCGCCCGATAGCTCAAGTTTACGTTCGAACTGAACGGCTGCTCGGGCAGCCTCTTTCGTTGCAAATGCAGAAGCCGGATACTCGTTAATTACGTAGTTAGCGGCATTGGCACCTGCTGCCGTTTTGACCCAGTACGTAGAGTTTGCGGCCCGTTTCCGAACCATGTTTACGTATTTCTGCGCTTCAGTTAAGCTACCTACTTCAACTTCACATTCGGCAGCCATCAAGAGTACGTCGGCCAGACGGATGAAGTTTACGTTAAGAGCAGGATAACCGTCTGTCCATGAGCTACCGTCGGTTAGCTTTTTCGATTGCGTTCTGTAGAATACAAACTTCTTCGGCGAATAAGGACCTGCATAACCCTGATCACGAATCCAGTCCTGACCGGGGTGTACCTGCCAATCGAGATAAGGAATACCACGACGACCGATAGAGAAATCCAGACGAGGGTCTACAGGACCAGCATCGGGTGTAAAAGCTTCTTTCGAAGGCACGCCCTGATCATTCTTTAACTGATTGGCTGTAGAATTGTATGAGCCATCAAGCAAAGGAATACCTGCTGCTGTTGTACGGAACGAGTTAGCCATCTCAAAGCTAGGCGCAAAGAATCCGCAGCAACCAGCAGGACCATTAGAACCTGTGTTATAAGGGAAGTTCAGGTTCAGGTTCGGGTTAGCATTATCGGCGCTACCAGTATTAGCAGCAGCCTGGTCAGCGAAAATAGACTCGGTATTATTGTCTTTTTCCGCATTGAAATTATCCATGAAATTATCGACCAGCGCGTAAGCTACACCGTTTGAGTTTTTGCCGTTTGTAATTACCTGCGTGAACAATGTTCTGGCTTCAGTATATTTCTTCTGATACAGGTAAACCTTCGCCAGATAAGCAGCAGCAGCCCATTTATTGGCACGGCCTACAGCGTTTTGTTTCTCCGCCAGATTGTCGTAGGCAAATTTGAAGTCAGCTTCAATTTTAGGCCACAGGTCAGTATTGTTAACCACTTTTTCAACACCCGTACCATAATCGACGGTTTCATCGACATAAGGTGCCATGTTGAACGTACGTTTCAGCCAGAAATAATAGTGAGCCCGTAAGAAACGAGCTTCGGCTGTAATACGTGTTTTGTTCTCGGCCGATACGTCTGGCGTTGCCGAAGCAACCGCCCGAATTACGTTATTAGCGCGGCTAATTCCCTCATATAAAGCCCGCCATTTGTTATCAGAGTTTTCGTTGGTCGGGATAAACTGATACGTCTGGAAAGGAATCAGGGTATTAAAGTCACCAGAGTTTGAACCCTTGTTGGCCTCACCACCTGATACACTACCGCGTGTCCAGTCAAGCGAAGCGGTTGATTGGTTCGTACCACGACCGTTTAGCATTGAATAAGCGGCAATGAGCTGGCCATCCAGACCAGATTGAGAAAACAATTGATTGTCTCCTCCACGTAATGAGCTCGTCGGAACCAAGTCCAGAAATTTATCTGAACAGGCGAAGCCGATCATAGTAAACACCGTAGTGACTACCAGGCTTTTTACAACGAATGTTTTCATAATGAATTTATCTATCAATTAGATTGACCGAAGTTTTATGTGAAGGGCTATTTTATAAGACAATAGCCCTTCGTTTAAAGAGTTTTAGAAGCCAAAGCTCAGGCCAACGTTATAGCCAGGCTGTACGGGATAGTTACCAATATCGATACCAAAGTTCGTATCAGCCGAGCCACCAACAGCAGGATCAAGTCCCGAGTATTTAGTGATCGTGAATACGTTCATGGCAGATAGTGACAACCGCAAACGGCTTAAATTCGCTTTGTTCAAGAAAGAAGATGGGAAGGTATAACCCAGCGTCAAATACTGCATACGACCATAAGAACCATCTTCTACGTAGTACGAGTTAGCCTGTGTCTGGGTGCTGAAGTTTGAAGCACTTTCGTAAATAGGCACAGTTGTATTCGTCCGTGTAGGTAACCATGAATCTTTCACACGAGAGCTAACTGCACCACCTGTGAACGACGCATAGAAATCAGTGAACCAACGCTGGTTATTGAAGATTTTGTTACCTAACGATGCATAAACGTTTGTGTTCAGGTCAAACCCTTTGTATTTCAGGGTCAACGTAATACTTCCCGTAACTTTCGGAATTGGGCTTCCTAAATAAGTGCGGTCATCAGCATCGATCTTGTTATCGTTGTTTAGATCTTGATACCGGAAACGACCTGGGGCAGCACCGTCTTGTTTAGCAGCACCATCAACTTCTGCTTTGCTGTTGAACAGACCTATTACTTTATAGCCGAAGAACGACGAGAGGTCATGACCAGGTTCGTTCCGTACAACCGCCGTTCCGATACGTGTACCGCCACCTCCGAAGAAAGGAACTGTTGGAGCAATAGACGTAATTTTGTTATCCAGATAGCTGGCAATACCCGTTACTTCATAGCTCAGATCGCTCGTGATGTTACCACGGTTCGTGATTAACAGGTCGATACCTTGGTTACGCATACCGGCCAGGTTCAGGAAGGGAGCACTTGCGCGAGGACCGACTACAGCTGGCAGAGCCAGTGGGTAGAGCAGATCTTTGGTGTCTTTCCGCCAGAAATCAAGAACTACTTCTAATTTGTTATTGAAGAAAGCACCGTCGATACCAATGTTAGACGTTACGCTGGTTTCCCATTTTGCATTTGGGTTACCAATCTGACTGCGGAAGAAGCTAGAAGCAATGCTACCGTTAGAACCACTAATGTCATATCCGTTGCCTGGGTTCGAAACGTAAAGGCTATACTGGTTGGTTGAACTCAGATAGTTTGAGTTACCCATAGTACCATAACCGCCCCGAATTTTCAGATCAGATAACCAAGGTAAGTTCTTCATGAATTCTTCTGAAGAAAGACGCCATGCCGCCGAGACAGCCGGGAAAACGCCATAACGGTCGCTGGCAGCAAACTGAGACGAACCATCACGACGAACAACGCCGGTGAAAATATACTTGTCATTATACGTATAACGTACTTGACCAAACAGAGAGTAGAACCGGTTACCGAGGTTGTTACCACTGTTCACCGAACGAGTTGCGCCTGGTGTCGTGCTTCCAATTGTTACGTAGTTCGGATCAGTAGAGAACGGGTTTTGTCCCGAACCGCTGATGTTACGTCCTAAGCCCGTGTTCAGTGCCTCAATACCGGCTAACGCATCAACATCGTGAACACCAAACTTCTGCTTGAAGTGAGCGGTGTTTGTAAATGTCCAGGCTAAGCCAAAACCAGCACCTTCGTTATAAGTATACGTAGTGTTGTTTTCCGAGTTTTCGTACTGAACACGACCGAACGTGTAGAAGTAGTTATTGAAGTACGTACCACCAAGGCTGCTACGTAGTGTTAACGATGGAATAACATCATATTCGAGATATGCATTACCAAAGCCGAAAATCGTGTTGTTCGAATCATTTGCCCGTGCCTGACGATCAGCTACCGGATTTCGTGGATTGTTGAAACCAGGGGCTGCCGTACCAGCGTAGCCACCAAATGAGTTATAGACAGGAATGATCGGAGGCATCCGGAATGCCGATAACACTTCGTTTTCATCCGCAGATGAGCTTGAGTTGTTGTTCGTGCTGTTCCCTAAAATGCTTCCTGTACCGCCAAGAAGACCTTTGGTTTGCAGGTAACCAACCTGAAAGTTTTCGCCAAAACGCAATTTCTTGGTGATGTCGAATTCAGTATTGGCACGTAGCGTATAACGTGAGAAATCGTTAAAAATAACAACCCCTGCCTGTTGTTGCATACCTAGGCTCACGTAGAAACGGCTGGATTCCGTACCTCCCGAAAAGCCAAGCTGGTGACGCATCATAGGCGCCTGACGAGTGATAGCTGCATACCAGTCGGTGCCTGCTTTGTTGGCAGGAATAACGTTATAAACAGCGCCGTTGGCTGGGTTAACGTTATATTTTGCCCGTTCTGCCTCTAAATTAACCTGAGAAGCGGTTAAGCCTGTTTGGCTACCAACCAGCAAATAATCTGGTAAAACAGGTGTTTGACCTGTACCATACTGGTTACTGGCAATACCCGTAAAGCTGGTAGGGCCGGGAGTAACACCTTGCTGAAAAAGGTCATTTTTACGTGCCTGCCATGCCCAGTCGGCCTGCTCTTGTGGGTTCAGGATAGGTAAGCTTTTACCTGGGTCTGTTACGCCATAGAGACCATCGTAACTAACCGATAATTTTTGCGCTTTACGCTGGCCACGTTTGGTTGTAATAACAATCACACCTGAAGCAGCACGAGCACCATAAATAGAAGCAGCGGCAGCATCTTTCAGTACCGTTGTCGACTCAATATCATCAGGAGGAATGAACGCCGTTGTTTGCGAAGGAACACCATCAATTACATACAAAGGCTGGTTACCACCAAACGACCCAAAACCACGTACCCGAATCTGGCTACTAGTACCCGGCTGACCGTTGGTAATTACGGTAACCCCTGAAACGCGCCCCTGCAATTGTTGCTCAACGTTGGCCGATGGAACAACTTTCAGCTGAGCAGGTTTTACAGTGGCAACAGCGCCAGTAACATCCCGACGGTTTTCTGTGGTATAACCTGTTACAACAACTTCGTTCAGTGCAGTTGCTTCGTCTTCAAGTGTAACAGTAACTGCTGTACGGTTGCCTACCTGAACCTCCTGGGTTTTGAAACCTATGGCAGAAATAACCAGTACTGGATTGTCGCCCCGAACATTTAGGGAAAAATCACCGTTCGCGTCGCTAGCCGTTCCTGTTTGACTGCCTTTCAGCACAACGTTGGCACCTGGAACGGCGCCGTCGGCTCCGCTGATTTTTCCAGTGATACGACGATCTTGAGCAGAAGCACTCAAGCCCCATAGCAGTAAAACTGCACCCAGTAAAGCGGTCTGCAGATGCCTGTAGAACAATGCTTTCATGAAAATTAGGTTGGTTTAAAAATGAGTAATCAGGTCAATATTAGGTTAGTTAAATTATATTTCAAAGGGAAATTTTAATAAAAATACCATATTACCATCAATAAATGATTAATTTGTATAGGAAAAATCATATTTAGTGAATGATCTAATTGGTTGATAACCAAAGTATTATTTACTATGTATATTTCTGACTACTAGGATTTTTGCAGTTTTTTAGAGCATTCGTAATGTTAAAAAATCTTAATTTCTAATTAGAATTTAATAAAACTATATTCTTCTATTTTTGCCTTTATGCATACTAATTTTTACTTCCTTCGGCAGATGGCTCCTGTGCTGGAAGAGCATCTGATACGTAGTAATACTCAACCCGACGAGTCACCAGTTAGCCTCCGACTTATGGCCTGTTTCAGTCAGGATCGCGACGAGGTTGTGCTTGTTTTTGCGCAGGCAAAGGGGAAAACTAACTATTATAAGCCACTCTACATTAAAGCCACGTTACGTCCTGATTTCTCGGGAATAGTATTACCGGAAGCCGTTCATCGGGCGCGTCATAACAGTATTGATTTGTTTGAAACGGTCGTTGGCGAGGAGGGAAAAGGGCGTACTGTTGTGGGGGTAAGATCGTTTCTGAACGAACGCTGTTTAGCCATTTTGCTGGAAGGTCATTTCACGTTATTGTTCAAATTTTTCGGAAATCGTCCTAACCTCTTAGCCTTCCATAAAAACGATGTTATTGACCAGTTTAATCGGCAGCTTTTAACTGATCAACAGTTGAAACTCGATGCTTTCGATCGGCCAATTGATCAGTCGTTTGAGGCTTTCGAACGGGCTGGTTTTGACCATCGAAAATTGTTCCCAACGTTCGGGCGTGTCGTGAATGACTGGTTGGCTAAACTGGGAGTTGGAAATACACAAACCGATCCAGAACAGCAATGGCTTATTATTCAGGACGTAGTACGTCAGTTGGAACAGCCAACGTATTATCTGACACAGCTCAATTATAAACCAACCCTGAGTCTGTTGCCAGTAGGTGAAATAAAGCAGACATTTTCCGACCCTATTGAGGCCACCAATCGGTTTTATGGTACCTATAACCGACTCACTACGTTTGAACACGAAAAAGCGCAACTGCTACGTCTGCTCGAAAAACGCCGAAAACGGGCTGAAGTTCGTCTGGATGTAAATATGCAGCGTTTGACCAAGCAAGAGTCGGGCGCAACCCACGAAGAGATGGGACATATTCTGATGGCAAACCTGCACGATATTCCTACCTCTCCCGGAAATCCCTCGCCAGAGCAGGTCGAACTATATGATTTTTACCGCGAAAAGCCGATCATAGTAAAACTGAAACCGGACATCAATCCGCAGAAAAATGCCGAGAATTTCTACAGAAAAGCAAAAAACGAAAAAATCGAAGAAGATCATTTGCTTCAACAACTAACTTCCTGCGAAACAGAACTTCTAAAAATCGATACGCAAAAAGAAGAACTGGAAACCATTGAAACGTTAAAGGATTTACGACGCTACGTTAAGCAGAACAACCTATTAATCGAAGATGGAACAGGGAGGAACAGCGATGCCTCAGGGCCACTTTTCAAAGAAGTAGTACTTGATTCGTTTCGTATTCTTATTGGCCGAAATGCTAAAAATAACGATTTGCTTACCCAGAAATTCGCCTTTAAAGAAGACTTATGGCTTCATGCTCGTGACGTATCAGGTTCGCACGTTATCATAAAATATCAGGCCGGAAAATCATTCCCAAAGAACGTAATAGAACGAGCCGCTGAATTGGCCGCCTGGTATTCGAAACGTAGAACAGATAGCTTATGCCCGGTTATCGTCACGCCCAAAAAATTCGTTCGTAAACCCAAAGGCTTGGCAGAGGGCCAGGTATTGGTTGAAAAGGAAGACGTAGTGATGGTAGAGCCTAGAGGGGAGTAAGGTTACAAGGAATGTTGATCCTATAGCTAATCAGGTAGTAAATCAGTCAAAACTTACTAAAAAGTTTGTTACGTATAATAAATATGGCATTTATATAGCCTTCATTTATGAATAAGTAAAGTTTGGGCTCAGGTTTAAGCTTTTTATTTGCGGTTTAAACCAATCTATTCAAGCCAAAACTTTCTATGAAAAATATCTATCTGTATACGTTTCGTTACCTTTCTTTGATTTTTGCGCTGGGCTTACTGACAAGATTTTCTGCTCAGGCCCAACGTATCGACTCATTAATGACGAAGGCTGATGTCATTATTCCATTGAGTGCCGCTCAGAACGTAAATGGATTTTTGTATTACTTGGCTGATGACGGGAAAACAGGGTATGAGCTTTGGCGAACCGATGGTACCACAGTTGGCACTAAACTCGTAAAGGATATCCGGCCCGGGAAAGCCAGTGCTTTCATTTCAGATTCTACATTTTACTACTACACTAATTATAACAGTTCAGCAGGACGTTACGACATTGATGCTACTAAACTTAAGAATAGTTTACGCTCATTTCGTCCATACGTACTGAATAACATACTGTATTTCTGGGCCGATGATGGCGTCAATGGTGTGGAGCTATGGCAATCAGATGGTACTGAAGCCGGTACACGTATAGCCGTTGATTTAGTACCGGGGCCAATTAGTGCCGGAAATCAGTATGATATTCTTGTTAGCAATGGCGGGTATCTTGGGGGTGTTAACGGAGGGTATACCAATGCCTCATACTGGTCTAGCCGATTTATGGCGAACCAGAATAAACTGATATTCTGGTCTAATCTGGTTAATAACGTAGCCTGGGAAACAGATGGAACGGCTGCCGGTACACGGGTACTAAATTATGAAGCGGTTAAGTATCGGGCCAATAACCTTAATCAGATAGCACTCGCCAATGGTCAGTTGTTTATGACCTCATCCGTATATGACAAGAGCAGGTCATATTATAGTTTGTTGCAGGACGCAGGTTCGTCGACGCCAACAACACTGTTGTCGAACGTAAATGAATACCCGACGGTGCTAGGTGCCGATGCAAAAGGCGTTGTATATAGTACTTATGTGGCCGACACAAAGCAGGTCAATTACGCCGTGACAAGAGTAGATGCTGCCCGCAAACAGAAACTACTACGTCAGATAACAATGGCCCGGCCAGCTACGGGAAGCCGTAGTCAGTATGCCTATAGTTTAGGTTCATCGAACGGGCAGACATGGATTCTGGCCTATGATTTACCCAGTAATCCGATTGCTGGCAAAGGTTCTTACGAAATCTGGCGGGTGGATATGACTACCGACAGTGTACAGCGTGTGAAACGGTATGATTTTACGCAGGCATTAACGAACAACCAGTACACGTACACAAAAGGTGATGAGCAGTTTTATACGACGTATGATACGCCTACAGGTAAACTGTTTGTTTCACAAGCTGCCGATTCGACTGGAGGGGCTTTTAACCGGTATACCTTGTCATTTTTCGATACTCGAACCAACACGTTTCAAGTGCTGGAAGATAACATGTCCAGCTATTCTATACGGCAGCTTAGTTCAGACGGTAAACGGGCTGGAACAGGTGGTAAACTGATGATTGTGAGCCGGAAAGGCACTAAAGATGCGTATTCGCTGTGGGTTACAGATGGGCAGACCAAGCAAGTAATAAAATCGTTAAGTGCTTATGAGTTTGGTCCGTCGGTATTAAGTACCGATGCTGGTCTTTATGGTGTCGGTTACGTATCGAATTATGACAAAGACAAAAAATTAACAGGGTATAAAATTGATGTCTGGAAATACGACAGTACGGCTGCCGGAACACTACGTATCGGCCAAGTAAATAATTATCCGGGTGGGGTTGGAGAAGTAGTGGCAAAAGATGGCGCTCTGTATGGAATTAATGGAGTAATCCTGAAATTAACATCGACGCCTTCAGATAGTATTCGAAGACTGGCTGATATTCGGAACTATGGTGATATAAATAGCACGCTGGTCAATAATGAGTATGTGAGTTCTATACTCGGAACAATTAATGGTCGGCAGATTGGCAAGCGTTTCTCGGGCGATAACCTACTGGTTATTGACCCCTCTGCTGCACCACGCCAATGCTTGATTTTGAGCTACCCAACCTCAGCCAGCAAAGACCGATTGAGTAACTGGAACAGTCGTGTTATTGTGCTTGCCCCCGGAAAAGATTCGTTAATGACCCTAAAACGCCAGCCAGCGTCCAGCGTTACGTACCGGGGAGACATATCACAAATTTATTACCACACACTCCAATGGATACGCGATACTACTACAGTGCTACAGTCTGGAACGGTTGATTCGATACGTGTTCGGCAGACTGGTATTTACAAGTTAGGCTTGAAAGGTATAGCAGATGGTTGTGTAGCGAACAGCAATTTTCAGATATACAACGATATACCCAAAGTGCAGATACTACGTCGGAGTGCTCCATTTAGCGGGGGAGGAGCTTATCTGGTAGCGAACGTAACAGGTGGCTATCCATTTAATATCAACAGCACAACACCTTACTACAATAGTGTGTGGGAATATACCGCTGCCGATGGCTCTGTAAAACCGATTTCGGGCGGTCAGGTTTATGCCGCTGGCGGACGTATTGAATTAAGTAATGTAAGTGTCAAAGACAGCGATCTGGGTACGTACAGCCTGAAAGTAACTGATTATGCAACCACCACGGCTGTTTCCACTATTGCCGTTGATGCCGCAACTGTGGCGTTTAATGTCGACGCCAGCTCGCTTAATGATCGTAAAGCAGGATGTGCGGGCAGCCCGATTTCTTTATCTGCTTCTGTAACAGGCGGCAAAGCGCCTTATACCGTTCGTTGGTTAACTGCTGGAGTACCTGTAACTGGTCTGGCTGGTCTGAACCCAACTTACACTGCGGCTACTTCGCAAACAACGGTTGTAAATCCAGACTATACCTATTATACAGCTGAAGTTACTGATGCTGACGGACGCAAAGTGCTTTCTGACGACGTACTGATTCCGATTTATCCTGCTCCGATAGTGACATTAACTGCCAGTAGATCGATCATTACTGCGGGGCAAGCCGTGACACTGACAGCCGCCAGTACAAACTATCAGTACCCAACCTACAGTTGGGCTAAAGATGGGGTAGTAATTTCGGGAGTTGCTGGTCGATCACTAACAGCTACTCAGAGTGGGCTTTATTCGGTAACTGTAGGATCTGGTACAACCGAAAATTGTCGTGTTACGCTCAATACAACGCTCAGTGCTGGAGCAGGCCGTTTACCGGCGATTGAAAGTAGTAAGCCAGAAGCTGACTTGTTAATTATGCCTAATCCGTCGGAAGGGATAGCGCGGTTTAAACTAACCCTGCCAAAACCTTCGGCAATAAAAGGCACTATACTAAATACACAGGGGAAAGTCATTCACCAATGGAGTGATAGTCGCCAACTATCGGCTGTTGATGCCGAAATCGACTTATCTGACTGGCCAACGGGCGTATATATAGTTCAGATAGAAAGCGACGGGAAAATGTATAGTAAGAAACTGATCAAGAAGTAATAAAAAGGGGGAGAAAGCAACCAGTACTTTCTCCCCCTTTTTATTACTTCTTCTCTTCATTCAACTCAAACAGATAACCGTCTAGGTCAGAGAAATAAAGCTGAACCACACCATCAAAACGTACTTGCCGATGGTACGTTATCTTCTGATCTTTCAAATATTGTTCAGATTTGTTGATGTCGGCCACAAAAAGCGCAAAATGACTACCGTTACGGTCGTGAACAATTTGCTCGGTACGGCCGTCGAGTAAGTGAACCTGCTGGCCATTTCCTAAATCGAACCAGGCACGTATCGCTTTCAGGTTTTCGGGAACTGGTATGGGTTTCAAACCCATTACGTCGCGGTAAAAAGCGGCACTGGTCGGTACGCTCTTCACATGAATGGAGATATGATTGTGTCGGGTAATACCCAGTTTATCTTGGCCAAATGAAAGTAAATGACAACTAACAAAGAAGCAGAGTAGCGTTAATTTTTTCATGCTACGTAAAGCGGCTATTGTATCAGAACTACCCGACTAACCAATCCATCTGGTGTGTCAACCGTGAGGGTGTAACGACCTGCTGCTAAACTTTGTAAACGAATAATCCGATGATGCTTGCCGGAAGGTAAAGCCTTATCTTGCTCTGTCCGAACATTTTGACCGAGTAGGGACGTGAGCGAGTACGTAACAGTGCCGCTTGTATAGGTTTTAAAATCAATTTCGATCTGTTCGGTTGTTGGGTTTGGATAAACGCGCAAATTCACATCGACTGGTTCGCTGATGGCTGTAACCAGTTGAGTTGATGCCTCTACGTTTTTCAGAATCCAGTTGTTAGGGTCAACCACTACATTTGTAATAAGACCGCGACTAGGCACCGTAAACGTTTGCGTCGTTTGGTCGTTGAAAACAGTCACAATTGTATCGCCTACTGCAGACCGAATTCGGAGCTGAACGGGCATTGTAAATGAGACCGGATTACTGGCTATGGTATTACGTTGCGTTAGTCGAACAATAGCCGACGTAGCACTGCTTCCCTGCGTATAACTAACCTGATACGTTGGAAAGCCCTCTCCATAAATCCATTGCTTAAAGAAATAGGTTAGGTCTTTGCCCGCTACCTGCTGAACAACAGCCTGAAAATCTTCGGTAACGGCGTTGTTATACGCCACGGATGGTGTTGCTACGTAGGTACGCAACGACCGATAAAATGCACTATCGCCCACTACGTTACGTAGCATGTGTAATACCGATGCCCCTTTGGCGTAAGTCCGATTGCCATTGAAGATGTTGGTAAAGTTCGAAATGTCCTGTACGTACAGACTCCCGCGTGCATTACGGGCACGACTCATGAAATTATCCATGGTTGTCTGATAGGTTGTTTGCCCACCAATCGACTCTGCATAGATGGCTTCGGCATAAGACGCAAATCCTTCGTTAAGCCAGATATTCTGCCAGTCGCGGCAGGTTATTTTGTCGCCAAACCACTGATGGGCTAGTTCATGGGCAATTACGTTCTGGCTAAACGCTCCGGCTTCCATCGAACTAACGGTTTGGTGCTCCATACCGCCTGTGCCGAGGCCAATCTGTGCATGTCCATATTTTTCCCGAAGAAACGGATATGGCCCAAAACGTTCCGAAAAGATGCCCATCATTTCTGGTGTTAGATCGAGATTAGAGCGAACCTGTGGCAACACTTCGGGGTAGACGTAGTGCGTAATCGGAAGCGTTTGATTGCCATAAGTGAAAGGCGTATCGTAGCGAGTGTAGTTGCTCATGGCTACCGAAATCAGGTACTGCGCAATCGGATAGCTGTTTCGCCAATGATACGTTCGGGTACCGTCTGGATTGTTGATCGTGCTAACGAGCGTACCATTGGAAACCGATACAAACTGAGCTGGTGCCGTAATACGTACACTTGATGAGTCAGCTTTGTCGCCGGGCGTGTCTTTGCACGGAAACCAATCGGGTGCACCATAAGGCTCACTCAAACTCCAGATAACCGGATCGGTAGTCCTTTCATGGCGACTGAATCGGAAGCTCCCCAAATCGCGACTGATCGGAACACCCTGATAAAACACCGTGACCGTAAAAGCCTGCCCGTTGGCTAAGGGCTGTGCCGGTGTAATGGTAAGCCGGTTTTGAGCGTGCAGAAAAGTTAGCTTCTGATTTCCAGTTTTTACCGAATCAACCCGAAGTCCAAGACCTTCCGTAGTAGTGTTGGAGTTAAGGTCCAGAAAAAAACTACGTAGTGAAGCCGCAGTGCTCTTGAGCGTAACTGTTGCCGTTGCACGCATACTGGCCGGTGTATGCGTCAGGCGTAAGTCAAGACCGTAATACGTTACGTCGATGGTTTCATCGCCGGGGTAAGCAACTCGGGCTTTAGGATTGGCGGCTAATCGTTCGAAAAAACGAATTTTACCAGCCTGACAATAGTCGCCACCATCGGGTAGCGATTGAGCAGGCGCAAAAATCGGTAATAGCCAAAGGAAGTATAGATATCGCAAGAGAGTCGAAGGGGATTTTGACGTATCAATCCAATAAACGGCTGACTATCTGAAAAGTTATTTCCCTGACGGCAATTCCTTCGCTTTACCCGCTTTCTTATCAGCTTCTGCTTTTAAAGCTTCTAATTGCCGTTGTTCGGCTTCGGGAAGTTGCAGATGCCAACCCATCGAACCTGCCAGTTGATACATCATGTACTGAATCTGATTATTGGCAATTTTGGGTAAATCACTTTGCAAAGCGCGCTCGTTCATCACCTGCTTGGCTTCGTCCAGAATCTGCGTATAATCGGCTCCGCTAAAGTGATTGAGAAAACCAGCCTGAATGTCGTAGAATTTATAATCGGTATCGATCGACAGAATTTCGGGTTGGGGAAACGATTCGATAATGAGATTTTTCTCGCCTTCGGTTGGCACCCGAAACCGGACTTTTGCAAAATCGAAGCCGACCAGCACTTTCGATTTTGCAATAATCATCGCTTTTTTCGGGTCGTTCAGTACGTATAAAATCTTTTTCTGGTCCTGATAATTGTAGATTTCTGAGAAATATCCTTCGGCCATTACCACTTTAAACACCTTTTCGATACGTTCCAGCAGAATGGTCGATTCGTATCGGATGTCCGTTACGTCGGTCGTGGAGTTGCTACGTTTCCGTAATACGTTGGCCAACGTAATACCTCCGCCAGCCCCAACAATCAATAGAAGAAGTGTCGTAAAAAAATCCATTTGAGCACAGATGAGCTATTTGGGTTAGACGGGCTTCGGACAGAAAAGTAAGGCAGATTTATCCATTTTTTACACAACGGAACCCGGTATGCGATAAACCCGTATCTGGACTCGCTTTCATCCGGGCTGAATTCCGATAACTACTACAATACGAATCGTTGCATAAAAAAGAACCTCCTCGTTGCACACGCTTCGGTACGGTGGGCTCATCGGGGTCATAACTTGAGTTCGGCCCTTTTGGGTTGCGACTCTGACCTTGCTGGCTGAGTTGCTGATAATAATCGGGGCGGTAAAAATCACTGCACCACTCCCAGACATTACCTGCCATGTCATATAAACCATAGCCATTGGGCGTAAATGACTTTACTGGGGCCGACGTAAAGTAACCGTCCCGTTTGGTATTCAGGTTTGGAAAACGCCCCTGCCACGTATTGGCTTTCACTTTCCCGGCATCGATGGCTTCATTACCCCACGGATAAATTGCGTTCGACAAACTACCTCGGGCAGCCCATTCCCATTCAGCTTCGGTTGGTAAACGCTTGCCCGCCCATTGTGCATACGCCATCGCATCATCCCACGAAACCTGTACAACCGGATAGTTGTCTTTGCCCTTAATTGAACTACTCGGCCCTTCCGGATGCCGCCAATCGGCACCGGGAACCCAACGCCACCATTGGCTATAATCGTCGGTTGATACGGCTTGTTTGGGAGCGGTGAATACGAGTGAGCTGGCCACCAATACGCTATCGGGTGGTTTAGGTGTTCCCGCCGGAAGTTGCTTTTGCATTTCGGCCCAGTCCGGTTTTTTCTCGGCGGTTGTTACGTAGCCCGTTGCATCCACAAAAGCTTTAAACTGAGCATTTGTCACTTCAGTAGCATCCATCCAGAATGGGTCGACTGCTACGGCATGTTTGGGTAATTCGTCGGAGCGGGACTGATCGTTATCGGCACCCATCTGAAAACTGCCTCCGGGAATCAAAAGCATACCCGTTCGATCATCTTTACCAGTCGATAACGTAGTAGATTGTGATTGGGTCGCGGCAAACCGGCTGGGAAGTTTTGTATGACAGAAAGCACCTGAGTCACTGGCACTAGCCGTTTCCTTTGCATCGTCTGATTTGCTTTGTACGCAACTTTGTAGAAAACAAACCGATAGCCCCAACCAGCTGCCGAGCACGTATCGATACGTATTTTTTTTGCCGAACGTAGTGTTTACTCCGAAAGCCATGATACTGTCAATAACAAAAGAAAGAGAGTATAAAGGAATAAATCGAGTTATTGCCTTCTTATACTCTCTTTCGTACTTTATCTGTTTACTACGTATTATTTAGCGTAAGCTACGGAACGCATTTCCCGGATAACCGTCACTTTTATCTGGCCCGGATACTGCATTTCTTTCTCGATTTTCTGCGAAATTTCGTATGATAAACCACCTGCCCGTTCATCTGAAACATGGTCGGCGTCAACCATAATACGTAGTTCGCGGCCTGCCTGAATCGCGTAGCATTTGGTTACGCCGGGGAAACTACCTGCCAATTCTTCCAGCTCTTTCAGGCGTCTGATGTACGATTCCATCATTTCCCGACGGGCACCCGGACGTGAGCCTGACACCGCATCGCACACCTGAACGATGGGCGAAATCATGCTCGTCATCTCGATTTCGTCGTGGTGGGCGCCAATGGCGTTAATGACTTCCGGGTTTTCCTTGTACTTTTTGGCCAGTTCCATACCCAGAATAGCGTGGGGGAGTTCGGCTTCTTCAGGCCAAACCTTGCCGATATCGTGTAGGAGTCCAGCGCGTTTAGCCAGTTTGGCGTTTAGACCCAGTTCAGCCGCCATCGTAGCACAAAGCTTGGCTACCTCGCGCGAGTGCTGCAACAGGTTCTGCCCGTAACTCGACCGAAAACGCATCCGGCCAACCATCTTAATCAGTTCGGGATGCAGGCCGTGAATGCCAAGGTCGATAACGGTACGTTCACCAATTTCAACAATCTCATCTTCAATATTCTTGCGGGTTTTGGCCACAATCTCTTCGATACGTGCCGGGTGAATTCGTCCGTCCTGAACGAGTCGGTGAAGCGATAAACGAGCAATTTCACGACGTACTGGATCAAAACCGGAAATGATAATGGCTTCGGGCGTATCGTCAACGATAATTTCGACGCCGGTAGCAGCTTCCAGCGCTCGGATGTTACGTCCCTCACGGCCAATTACTTTGCCTTTTACGTCGTCTGATTCGATGTTGAATACCGACACACAGTTTTCGATAGCGTGCTCGGTGGCGGTGCGTTGAATGGTTTCGATAACCACCTTTTTAGCCTCTTTAGTGGCCGTCAGCTTCGCTTCTTCAACAATGTTTTTGATATAGGAGCTAGCGCGGGATTCGGCTTCAGCTTTTAAGTTTTCAATCAACTGCTCACGCGCCTGTTCGGCCGATAAACCCGCAATTTTCTCCAACTGTGCTAGCTGATCGGCCAACATACGGTCGGCTTCCTGTTGACGGCGCTCAACGTCTTCGCGTTTTTTATTTAGAGAATCAACCTGCTGATTCAGGCTATTTTTCTGTTGATTGATTTCGTTACGTTGCTGGTTCAGCTCGTTTTCGCGGTTACGTTGCTGGTCGGCCTGCTGACTGAGCTGCTGCTCGCGCTGTTTGAGTTTGCTTTCGTTCTGGAGGAGTAGAGAGCGTTTCTGGTTGGTTGACTCTTCGAATTCAGATTTTAGTTTCAGGTATTTCTCTTTGGCTTCGAGGATTCTATCTTTTTTTATGTTTTCGGCCTGTAATTCTGCATTCTTTACAATAACACTTGCTTTCTCTTCTGCTTCTTTTTCCTGTTTGGCAACGGTGCCTGCCATCATCTGTCGGCCCAGCACTATACCTATACCTCCCCCAACGAGGGCGGCAAGAATCGTTAATAAAATGTCCATCGGACTATATCGTTAGAGTTGAACAAATAAACCATCAACCTGTCGCGATATGAGTGCTCTGACCTCAACCCGTTTTCATACGGGGGAGAAAGTCCGCCGATTTATTACGTAGTAATGGCCGGTGTAACGGCCTCATCTAATTGAGTTATTTTGTCAAACACCATTTGTTGTAATCGCTGCATCTGTTTTTCTCCTCTGAGCTTAGTGACTAAGCAATCGAAGGCTATCATTGCCAGAGCTTCCTGAGTTTCAGTAAAGCCCATTTTTCGGTATCTATTCAGTTCTTCCTGAATCAGCTTGGCGGCTTGGCGCACAACAGCCTCAGCTTCCGGCTCTACCAACAAGTTGTAGGGCCGGTCAGCAATCTGTACGCGAATAGGCAGTTCTTCCATCGCTGCAGTCGGCCCAATTGGGGCAAACCCCGGAGCCAATTTGGTTTATGACAAACTACTCAAGTGAGTTATACACCGTTCCAGTTCCCGGATATATTCGTCGAGTTGTAGTTTTAATCGAGCATTCGTATCTGTATTAGACGGGTTGTCTTTTACAAGTATACTACTATCTTTTGACTTTGGTGTATTTTTTTCTGAAATAACAGGTTTTTTCCGTAGGTCACGAATGAGTTGCTGCTGCGCTTTTAAACTATCCTGAAGGGACTCATTTTCCTCTTCAAGAAGTTCAATTTGCTTCTTCGCATCGGCATACAAATTTTTGAGCAGTTCGAGTTTATGCTCAAAACGCTCAACCAGCGCAATAATCTGATGTTCGCTTACCACGGCTATTAATAAGTGAATGATAGAATTTTGAATGATAGAATTGTTGAATGTGATCTCTATTCAATCATTCAAAATTCTATCATTCAATCATTTTCTAATGACAGCACCTAGTTCTTTCTCAAAAATACCCATGAGTCGCTGCATGGTTTTGTCGATAGTCGTATCAGTTAATGTTTGTGTCGAATCCTGAAGCATGAAACTTACTGAATATGATTTTTTATCGGTACCCAGATTTTCACCTTCATAGACATCGAACACATTAATGGAACGTAGCAATTTACGTTCTGTTTGTCGGGCCAGTTTACTGATTTGCTCGAACGTAACACTCTTGTCGAGTACGAGCGATAAATCGCGCCGAACTTCCGGAAAACGGGGAACCTCTTCGTAACGAGCTTTCTCCGAACGGGTCAGTTTTAGCAGTGCCTGCCAGTCGAAATCAGCGTAGAAAACGGGCTGCTTCAGATCGACCAGTTTCGTCAGTTTCGGATGAACCAGACCCAGACTGACAATCGGTTTACGATTCACTACGTAGGTTAGCCCATACTGGAACAACGTAGCGTCGGCGGGCTGCGTCTCTATTGTCTTGATTCTGAACAAATTCAATACGCGCTGTACGGCTGTTGCCAGATCATGATAAGCAACCGATTGGCCTTTCTGGAGCCAGCTTTCGGGTTGCTGATTTCCCATAATAGCCAGGCTCAGGCGCATTTGTTCTACGTATTTGGTGTTGCCATCGTCGGTTTTATTCTGATGGTACACTTTGCCAAACTCAAACAGTTTCAGGTCTTTCTGCCGACGATTGAGGTTGTATACCAATGTTTCGAGCGTTGAAAAGAGCAACGTCTGGCGCATAACCGATAGCTCGTCGCTGAGCGGATTCATCAACGTAACATCGGCACCGGGCAACGACGACCGTATCGCATCGTGATACGTTGGGCGGGTTAGCGACAGTGTCAGCGTTTCGTAAAACCCGTTAGCAGCCATCAACTGACCTACACGACTTTGCCATTGGTCGGGATCGGTTTTTGGGAACTCCGACAACGTATCGGCCGACAAATTAGTCGAAAGTGGTACGTTATCCAATCCATAAATACGCAGAATTTCTTCGATCACATCGGCCTCCCGCGTTACGTCGACACGATACGGTGGCACGATGGCGATAAACCCATTGTCGGTTACGTTTTCGGCCTGAATATCCAGCGCATTCAATATCCGATGGATTTCGATATGATCGATCTGAATACCAATGAGTCTGTCGATGTTCCGATAGCGAACAGGCACGCGGAAAGGCTCGATGGGGGTAGGGTAGAGGTCCGTTACGTTCGAGCTAATTGCGCCACCCGCTACGTCTTGAATCAGCAAAGCAGCCCGTTTTAAGGCAAAAAGGGGCATGTTAGGATCGGTTCCGCGCTCAAATCGGAACGATGAATCGGTCTTCAAACCGTGGTGCTGAGCCGTTTTCCGAACAGACGTAGCCGAAAAATAAGCGGCTTCGAGGAAAATGCTCGTTGTCTGCGCTGATACACCCGAATCCTGACCGCCAAATACACCGGCAATGCACATCGGTTTTTCGGCATCGCAGACCATCAGGTCAGTGGCCGTCAGTTTCCGCTCTACGCCATCAAGCGTAATGAAAGAAGTGCCTTCGGCTACTGTTTTTACAATGACCTGTTTGCCCGCAATTTTATCGACATCATACGCATGAAGCGGTTGCCCCAAATCCTGACAAACGTAGTTCGTTACGTCGACTACGTTGTTGATTGGATTCAGACCAATGGCCAACAAACGCTGTTTTAGCCATGCTGGTGATTCTCCTACCGTAATTCCCGAAATAGTTAGTCCGGTAAAACGTGGGCAGGCGTCCAAATCATCAATTCTTACATCAACTGGCAAATCGGTGTTGTTGACCTTGAATTCGTTGACCGATGGCATTCGAAGCGGACGGTTCAACACAGCTTTCAAATCGCGGGCGGTGCCGTAGTGCGAAGCTGCGTCAATACGGTTCGGTGTCAGGCCAATGGCAATTTGATAGTCTGCTTCGAGGTTGAAATAACGGGCTGCAGGTGTGCCATTTGGCAGGTCGGTGTCGAGCACCATAATCCCGGCATGTGATGTTCCAAGACCAATCTCGTCTTCGGCACAAATCATTCCCTCCGAGGCAGCACCCCGGATTTTAGCTTTTTTGATCTGAAACGGCTCGGCTGGTTTTTCGTCGCTCGAACGAGGATGCAACGTAGCACCGACAAGTGCAACAATCACTTTTTGGCCAGCAGCTACGTTCGGGGCTCCGCAAACAATGGGTAATGGCTGCTCGGCTCCAACATCAACTGTTGTTAAACTTAATTTATCGGCATCCGGATGTTTGGCGCAGGTGAGCACTTCTCCAATGATAACTCCTTCCAATCCGCCCGGAACAGCCTCTATTTTTTCAATTCCTTCAACTTCTAACCCCGTCGATGTTAACAGTTTGCCTACTTCTTCGGGCGATTCAGTTAAATCAATAAAATCTTGTAACCATTTATAGGAAACTTCCATACCTCAGCTAAACAGAAAATTACACAAAGGTAGGCAGGAAAGGCAGGAAAGGTAAGGCCAACAGGAAGGAAAAATTTCAACCGACACTTTCATGCTCAATCTTTTGAACTTACTCGTGATACCGTTCGCCCGCTTTTACGGCTATAGAAAGCGTGTTTTCGGCGGGCGGAATTGGACAGGCGTAGGTCGGATTATAGGCGCAATACGGATTATACGCTTTGTTGAAATCCAGAACTGCCTGCGCATCGGTAAGATCTTTTGGGTCTAGTTCCAGATAGCGTCCACCGCCATACGTTTCTTTGTTCGACGTAGCATCCCGAAACAGGATTGTGTATGTATTTTCCAGCTTTACAATCAGTAAGCGGCAGGGCTGATCCTCGAGACTAAAGACAGCGTGGGCAAATTTTGTGTACACTTCTTCGCTACCATCGCTCATTTTTACAACCAGTTTCTGGGTTTTATCGGCAAATGGTTCGAGCCGGGCAATTATCCGATAAGCCGGATCTGGCCCAAAATAGTGCAGCCCCGAAAACGCTTTTTTATCCGTAATGGGAGACTCTCCATCGGTTCTTAAAAACTTATCTTTTTCGGCTCGGCTAGCGGCCATCTGCTGACGATACGTTTCTGGATTTAGTACGGTTTCCAATCCACTGGCCGATGACATGTTTCCGTTATCGAAAAAAGAGTAATAAATGACAATAAGTGCAACGACAAAAAGACCAGTCAGAAAGAATTTATTTTTTATCATGTGTTCTAATAATTGACGCAAACGTGAAGTAAATAAACTGTTGTCTGAAAATGTATATGTCGTGAAATAAGGCAACAAAAAATTAAACTAAATTTATTACTGAAGTCAATTGAAGGAAGTTTTATTGAAAAAAAAGGAAATTTCAGTTTTTAACCATAATTTTCATCCTGTTTTTGCCAATCGATCCGTTTAAATGAACTGATGTACAGGTAAGTTCATTTCGTACATACTTAATTGGTCTTTAATGTTTTTTTAATAATTTTAAGGGTATTTATCCCTAAGTAACCATAAATAAAAAGGTCTTTATATGGCCCAACTCTACGAGCTACAAACATTTAATTCAGAAAACGGAAATCTGACCGTTTTCGAAAACATTATTCCGGGCGCAATTCAGCGTGTTTTTTATATCTACGAAGCTGGTCATGCGTCTCGGGCAGGCCATCGGCATGTTAAAGCCTGGAATGCACTTATTTGTTTGAATGGGAGTTGTCGCGTTTATTCACATAATGGCATCAATGAAGAAATAGTCCATTTGACAAATCCACGCGAGTGTTTGGTGCTTAAGCCCGAAGACTGGCACGTAATGGATGAGTTTTCGGAAGACGCGATTTTGCTCGTCGTTTCGAATGAACTTTACGATAAAGACGACTATATCTACGAACCTTACCCCAATAGTCGCTGGACCGCTGTATCGGTGTTAGCTGGTTCCTAATGATTCCGTTTCTTGATCTGAAGCGCGTGAATGAGCCTCATCTGGCGGCAATACTGGAAGCTACTTCACGGGTTCTGAACAGCGGCTGGTATATTCTGGGCCGTGAGGTCGATAGCTTCGAACAACAATTTGCGCAATATTGCCAAACAAGCTATTGTATTGGCGTTGCAAATGGACTCGAAGCGTTGACATTGGTGATGAAAGCCTGGGATTTTCCGGCCGGTAGTGAAGTGCTCGTTGCGTCGAATGCCTATATCGCGTCTATTCTTAGTATTACACAAGCTGGTTTAACGCCCGTGCTGGTAGAGCCAGATCCACAAACGTACCTGCTCGATCCAACCAAACTGGAGGCTGCCATTTCAGTACGTACCAAAGCCATTTTGCCTGTTCATCTGTATGGACGTTGTTGTGAAATGGAAGCGATTAATACGTTTGCACAACAGTATGGGCTGAAAGTTCTTGAAGATGCTGCTCAGGCGCATGGCGCTATTTATCCGGACAAATCGTTGAATCGGAAAAAAGCCGGAAGCTTGGGCGATGCGGCCGGGTGGAGTTTTTATCCGAGTAAAAATCTGGGCGCGCTGGGCGATGCGGGTGCCATCACCACAAACGATGCTACGTTGGCTGAAAAGCTGCGAGCGCTACGTAATTACGGTTCAGCTCAGAAATATGTAAATGACTTTCAGGGGCACAATAGCAGGCTCGACGAAATACAGGCTGCTATCTTATCGGCAAAGTTGACTCAGCTCGATGCCGAAAACAAACGACGGCGTTTTCTGGCGCGAACCTATCTGGACGGTATTCGCCATGCAGATGTTACGTTGCCGCCAGCCGATCAGCTTGAGGAAGATGCCTGGCATTTATTTGTGATACGTCATCCTAACCGTGAAGTGTTACGTTCTTATTTAAGAGAGAAAGGTATCGTAACCGATGTGCATTACCCAATTCCACCACATCAGCAGCAAGCCTATACGTCGTTAGCACATCTGTCGATGCCAATTTCTGAGCAGCTTCATCACGAAGTCATTAGTCTGCCATTGAATCCGGTTATAACGGATGATGAGGTAGCTCATATTATTGAAACAATCAACCAGTTTGACGAAATTCAAAGAGCGAAAGAGTGAATGAAAGAGCGAATGGTAACTACAGCATGCTCTTTCACTCTTTCGCTCTTTCACTATCTATGTACCTGTCTGTCGTAATTCCGGTCTACAATAGTGAACAAACCATTGGGCCATTGGTCGAACGGTTACAGACTTGCCTGTCGGGGCGAGTGTTTGAAGTTGTGCTGGTTAATGATGGGAGCAGAGATGAGTCAGAACGTATCTGTCAGCAGCTTGCTGAGCAACACAACAACGTGCAGTTTATTTCACTACGTAAGAATTTTGGCGAGTTCAACGCGGTTTTATGTGGACTGAATCATGCGCGAGGAGAATACGTAGCAATTATTGACGACGATTTTCAAAACCCGCCTGAGTCGATTCTGACGCTGGTAACGGCCGCCGAATCTGGGCATTACGACGTAATGTATAGCCGTTATGCCGAGAAGCAGCATCACTGGTTTCGCAACTTGGGAAGCTGGTTAGTTAATACATTGACAACTTATTCGATAGGCAAGCCCCGCAATTTGTACCTGTCGAGTTTTAAGTTAATTCACCGCGACGTTGTTAACGAGATTATCAAGTATAGAGGCCCATACCCATATATTGATGGACTTATTTTTCGCGTTACCCGCAACGTAGCAAGTGTTGACGTGCCGCACGAAGCACGAGCCGAAGGGCGTTCAAGCTATACTGCACGAAAACTAATTGCGCTCTTTCTGAATGTATTCATTGGGTATTCGCTCTGGCCCATTCGGATTTTTACCGTGTTAGGCGCTGTTCTGCTGATTGTCGGTTTGTTAACAGGAAGCATTCTGCTGTTTAGTTGGCTTACCAATCAGTTTTCGGTTTCCAATTCGGGGCTAATTCTGTGGGGCATCGGGACAGTACTGGGCATACAAATGCTTTTTTTGGGTATTCTGGGCGAATACCTTGGCAAATTATTTATGGCTTATAGCGGCTTACCGCCGTATGTGGAAAAAAAGAGTATTGGTAGTGAGAAGTGAGTATTAGGAGTGAAAAACCTTCCGGCAGATAAATGTATTTGCGTGGCAACATTGTTCACTCCCAATACCCGCTCCTTACTCCCAATACCAACAAATATATGATTGGTCGTTCGGAAGAATATGAGAAGATGTTTCAGGTGGAGGGCCAACTGTGGTGGTACCGTCATCTGCACGAACGCGTACTTGAATCACTGGAAAAACGTTTTGGCAACCGTCGTGATATTGCAATTCTGGATGCGGGTTGTGGTACTGGCGGTTTGCTCGATTTTTTGCACCGAAGTGGCTATACGAATCTGCGTGGCATCGACGGTTCGTCAGATGCGGTGGCATTCTGTCAGGAGCGTGGTTTCTCGGCTAGTTTGCTCGATATGAACGAATTGACAACATTTGAACCTGAAAAGCAGTACGACGCTATTGTCTGTAACGACGTATTTTGCTATTTCGACGATACAAAATTAACAAGTATTCTTACCGCGATGGCGAATCGATTGCGACCAGAGGGCTTATTAATTAGCAACAACAATGCGTTCGATCTATTCCGGGGAGAACATGATCTGGCGGTAAAAAGTACGCGCCGGTTTACGCTGGCTACGTTTGAAAAACTATTGCCTTCGGCCAGACTACGTATCGTTTGGTCAACGTATTGGAGCTTTCTGTTAGCGTTTTTGATTCTCCCGGTACGTCAATGGCAGCAATTACAGCTCAAACTCGGCCGGCGTAACGTAGCACAACCCGAATCCGATGTGTATTTACCGGCTAACTGGATTAATCAGACGCTATATCGAATTGTTAGAACCGAGCAAAAAATGCTACGTCGAACCCCTTTTGGAAGTTCATTGTTCATAGAAGTCGTGCGGAAGTAAAACATACGTAGCACTACGTAGTATACGGCACCTTCGAAGGATTATTGACTGACGATTATTGACTCTCATGTTTACTGGAATTGTTGAAACAACGGGCCGCGTAACGGCTATTGAACCTGACGGAACCAACCTGACTTTTCGAATCGAAGCGGCTCTTTCGGCTGAACTGAAAATAGACCAGAGTGTAAGTCACAACGGTGTTTGCCTGACCGTAACGAGTGTTGCCGATGGCAGTTATACCGTAACGGCTGTTGACGAAACTCTCAAAAAAACCAATCTAAGTGCTCTGAAAATTGGCGACCGAGTGAATCTCGAACGGTGCATGCCAGCCAACGGTCGTTTTGACGGGCACATTGTGCAGGGACACGTTGACCAGACAGGAATTTGTACCAACGTAACGGATATGAACGGGAGCTGGCTTTACGATTTTTCGTACGAACCGCTACCCGGCGAAGCCACAGAACAGAACGTGACGGTCGAAAAAGGGTCTATTTGTATCAATGGCGTGAGTTTAACCGTTTTTAATGCGCAATCCAATCAATTTCGGGTAACCATTATTCCATATACTTACGAGCACACTACGTTCTCCGACCTGAAAGTTGGTGATATGGTAAATCTGGAATTCGACATTATTGGAAAGTACATCAAAAAAATGCTGTTTGCGTATCGATAGTAGGCATTGGATTTCTACTACTTTTGTAAACAACGGTTATTCGATTTACCAAATTCTCCCATCTGAATGGCAAAAATCAGCACCCGCTCGTTTTCAGACTTGCTGGTTCAACTAGGAATAATTCTGGCTTTGCTGGCTGTTTTATTTCTGGGTTTTTTCTTTATCTACCTACCTTTTACGACCAACCACGGCCAGACTATTACGGTACCCGATGTTACGTCGATGAGTTATGATGAAATGACCAACGTACTGGAAGATCGCGACCTGCGCTACGAAGTAGAAGATTGTACGTTTGTAGCGGGTAAGGAACCGCTTACGGTGATTCAGCAGTATCCCAGAGCCAATGCCAAAGTGAAAGAGGATCGAAAAATATACATAACCCTCACCAAGCGCGTTGCTCCGATGGTAGCCATGCCCAAACTGGTCGATATGATTGACCGGAGTGCGGCTTTGATGCTACGTTCACTTGGGCTGGAAGAAGGCGAACGGACCTATGTTCCCGATGTTGGTAAAAATAAAGTGCTTCATCAGCTCTATAACGGAAAAGAAATTACGCCCGGAACACCCGTGCCGAAGGGGGCGAAAATAGATCTTGAAATTGGTGATGGGCTGGGTAATACGATGTTTGAGGTTCCTGACGTTGTAGGTAAGCCGCTCGACGAAGCTAAACTGACCATTCAAGGCTCGAGTCTGAAAGTCGGCACGATTATTTCTGTTGATGACCCCGAAAAGGAAGTAGGCACGGTAGTTCGGCAACGGCCCGAAGCTAGGTCGGGCGAGCGCATTCGTGTGGGCGAAACAATGGATTTATGGATCGTTGGGCCCGTAGAACCCGATCAGTAAAAACCGCTTCTGGCAACATCAGTACATGAAAATTGCTTTTCTTCGACAGGTTTTTTTACCGTTTGCCAGCCGATTTTTGTGCGGTTTATTGCTTGTGCTGTGCGGTTCAGGTGTGTTGGCACAGACACCGCTGAGTTTACCTTTTTTCGAGGATTTTTCAACGGCGACCGGTCGACCCGGTATCGATGTGGCCGACCCCGCTCGCTGGCGAGGGGGTAGTGGTGTGTATATCAATAACACCATGTCGATAAACCATCCGACCATTAACGTAGCGTCGTTCGATGGGTTAAAACAAAATGGTCGGCCGTACCAAATCAACAATCCACTCGCACAGGACTATACTGATACGTTGGAGTCGCTACCTATCAATTTATCTGGTCTGACCGCCGATAGCAAGGTATACCTGAGTTTTTATTGGCAAATCAGAGGTTTGGGTGAATTGCCCGATGCAGGAGATTCGTTGAGCCGTTTGCCTGCTGATTCGTTAACCCTTCAGTTTTTGGATAATGGTGGTATCTGGCGAACGGTCTGGGCGAAAGCAGGTGGAACAATCAATAATAATTTTTTACAGGAGTTTGTTGCCGTAGATAGGTCAATCTTTTTGCACGCAAATTTTGCATTTAGATTTAGGTCGTTTGGTCGGTCTTCAGGGCCATTCGATACGTGGAACATAGACTATATTTACGTAAACAAGGGCCGTTCTTTAAACGATATATACGTTAAGGACGTAGCTACCCGACAGCCTCTTACGTCGTTTTTTAAGCGGTACATGGCAATGCCGTTATCACAATATAACGTGAACCCCGTTGCTGAAACGGCTGATACCGTTACGACCGACATAAATAACCTCTTCAATGGCTTCAATGTGATTGGAGTTGGTCTTCTTGTGAGGGATGAGGTATCTGGGCGTGTTATACAGGATTATAAAGAAGATGGCTTGATTTTAGGGCAGTTAAGTTCACTACGCAAGTCTATAAAAGCGACTCCCGCTACCAACCTGGGCTCGGCTACAAGAGCTTTACTACGTTATAAAGTCACTTTAGGGACAACTGATAACCAGAATCCTTCCATTCCAGAAGTAGATTTACGACGTAACGATACAATTTCGTCTGTGGCCGTGTTAGATGATTATTATGCCTACGACGATGGCACGTGGGAATATGCTCAGCAAATCAGACAGCGTGAACAAATTGCCGTACGGTTTATTCTTAATAAACCCGATGCAATTGGGGGCGTTCGTGCCTGTATTGTTCCGTTTACAACGAATCAGACGGGGCAGTCGTTTGTGATTAAAGTATTTTCGAACAATGGGGGCAGACCCGGTACGGCGATCTATCAGCAGGCGTTCACTACACAGTATCCGAATACACGTAATGGATTTGTAGATTTTAAGTTTACCAAAAGCGTATCGGTGAAAGATACATTTTATGTTGGTTATCAGCAAATTAGCAGCACGGATACCACATTGCTACGTATCGGCTTTGATAAGAACAGTCCATTTGGCGCACATATTTTCTATAACGGCGGCACAAACTGGGAGCAAAATCTGGCATCGTCATCGCTTAACGTACCTGGTGCTTTTATGCTACGTCCGGTTATGGGCGCACGCCCTGATAGTATTGTTACGGCAACACCTGAACCGCTTGCGCCATTATATACGTATCCGAACCCTACGGCTGGTTTGTTACGTTGGGATAATCAGACGCTGAATCGGCTGGAAATTATGAACAGCAGCGGCCGGACAGTACTCGCAGTTGAACCCGGTCGTGGACAGCAAACGTTAGATGTGAGTCATCTACCCGACGGACTCTACCTGGTTCGGCTTTTTGCTGACCAACGTACCGCCGTACAGAAAATAATCATTCAACACTAATAAACATTTTATGTACAGTCGCTGTGGGCGGCTATTGACACAATTATTATGGATATTACCGTACAGGAGCTAAAAGAACGGCTCGACAAGGGCGAAAAATTGAATCTTTTCGATGTTCGCGAACCAAACGAATACGAAGAGGATAACATCGGTGCTACGTTGATTCCGCTGGGCGATTTGCCACATCGGTTGGATGAATTGGATGGCTTACAGGATGAGGAGGTTATTGTACACTGCCGGTCGGGTAAACGTAGCGGAATGGCTCAGCAAATTCTGGAACAAAACGGCTTTAACAACGTCCGTAACGTAATTGGAGGTATGCTGGCCTATAGAGCCCAATAATTATGAATTGGTTAGCAGACGGAGGATATTCTGTTCTGCTAACTGATTATTTCGCAGAGATATTGATTTATAATTACCCTGATTACGAAACCAGGTCATCTGCCGTTTTGCGTAACGTCGGGAGTTTCGTTTAAGCAGACTAACCATTTCTTCATAATCATAGGTCCCATCCAGATAAGGAAAAACTTCCTGATAGCCAACTGTCTGTAAAGCAGGTAATAAACGATAGTCGGTCAATGACCTTACTTCTTCGAGTAGACCGTTACCTAACATTTTATCAACTCGCTTCTCAATTCGCTCATACAGCTCTTCACGTGGCCGTTCAAGCGTAACCAGCACAGAACGAAACGGTCGCTCGGCAGGCTGTTTACGTCGATACGATGAATAAGGTCGGCCAGTTGTCAAACAAACCTCCAACGCACGCGTTACGCGAACGGGATTCTGTAAGTCGGCCGTTTGCGCATAAACAGGGTCTAATCGGTGTAATTCTTTCTGTAGGGATTCAAGGCCTTCCTGCTGCAAACGCTGAAAAATTTGCTGGCGAAGTGTAGCATCAACTAGGGGCATATCATCGAGCCCGAAACAAACAGCGTTGATATACAGGCCCGTTCCTCCCGATAAAATAACAACATCGTTTTTCTGGAACAACTCACCCAAGAGCGCAAGGCACTCGCGCTCATAACGTCCGGCATTTACAGAATCGGTAATTGAATGTGAGCCGATAAAATAATGGGGCACGCCGTCCATTTCATCGGCAGAAGGCTTAGCCGTACCGATTGTCAACTCCTGATATAATTGCCGGGAGTCGGCAGAGACAACAGCAGTGTTTAATTTCTTGGCTAATTGAATGCAAAGGGCGGTTTTCCCAACGGCCGTTGGACCAGCCACAACAAGCAAGGTTTTCAAGCAGGAATCGAAATAGTTTGTTTAATCGTACTGTAAATAAAGGTATGCAAAACAACTAATTCAAGAAGTTGTTGTATGTAAAAAATCGTATTAGTTCTACGCAGTCGACTTATACGATAGCAAGAAGTGTATGCTGATTCCTCTATTTAACTTCTTGTGTAGTTGATTAGCAATTAGTTAACTATTAGCTGAAAATATTTGCTAGTTTTTGACTGGAGCCATATTGTATAGGTTAGCTATAAATACCTATATTTATGGGTCATAAATGCCTTTTAATCAGTGCATTGCCTACCAAAAGGTTAGTTATTTTTATCCTATGAATGAACAAGTCAAACTGAAAACGCCTACAGATTCGAGGCAATTAATTCTTAGAAAAACACTGGACATTATATGTGGTAAATGGCGTTTATACATTATTTACCAATTGGGCACCGAAGCAAGACGGTATGGTGAGTTACGGCGGATGATTCCTGATGTTAGCGAGAAAGTACTAATTCAGGAGCTCAAGGCGTTAACTACGTTAGGGGTCATTGAAAAGAAATCGTATAATGAAGTGCCCCCTCGCGTTGAGTACAGTCTGACCGAAAAAGGTCGGCAAGTGTTACCAACCCTGCTTAAGCTGACCTCCGTTGGCGAAACGTTTCTGGAAGTGTAAAGCAATCAACTTTTTTTGATTTCGGAGCGTTATGGGCTAGGGATTACCGTATACGAAATCAATGAATGTGAAATTAGGTTGCTGTTTCTTGAGTCTGCTATGGCTTGCCCAGTTGGCTCAGGGCAACCCGCAACGTAATGCCTTTGTGCAAACGAAAGTAGGCAATCTGCAAAAACAGACAGCTCCGCTTTATAACAAAGTGTTGACATTCAACGTATTCAGGTTTGCCATAACTACGGCCGATACAGGTGCTGTTCGTGAGTTGGTTGTGAAGGCATATCGTGGAGAGTTACTGCTAACAAATTTTCGGGTACGTATCGACGGAGCCGTAGAAGGGGCTGAGGTTGCCGATTTAGATGGAAACCGATTTCCTGAACTCTATGTCTATACCGTCAGTAATGGAAGTGGCTCGTTTGGCCGCGTATATGCCTGGCAGTTTCTGGCCGATAGAAAAGCCGATATTACGCTAACGAATTGGCAATTGCCGCCAGCAGAAGGTTATATGGGCCATGACACACTTTGGGTTGAACGGGACGTATTGTGCCGGAAATTTCCGGTTTATCGCTCCGGAGACGCAAACGCTGAGCCATCGGGCGGTATCCAGATGAAGCGTTATAAACTCAATCCGGCCGGGCTTAATTATCGACTTACAGAAGAATAAACGAGTCAGCCGTTGCTTTCATCTTAAAAAGCGACGGCTGACCTACAATTAGAATAGCTTGTATCCCAGCGAAATAGAAGCTATACCGAGGAAGCCTTTTATGGTATTGTCTTTATAAACACCACCAACAGGTAAGGCGTAGCGTATGTCTACATCCAGATTTTTTAAGGGTGTATAACCTGCCCCAATTTCCAGTGCATACGTAATATCTTTCACTTCCAGATTCTGCGCTTCGTACTTATTCAGTAGATTGGTTGTGCCGGTTGTGGGCGGAATAGGTGTCTCTGGAAACGTCACGTTTGAGTTTGCATTGATAATCCCTGACGTAACCCGCCGAACTTCTGCCTTTTGCACAAAAATGAGCGTTGGGCCAGCGTAACCTCTTAGTTTTCCATCCATCCAGCGTTTCCCAACCAGAATCGGGACGTTGATACCTTCCAGTACTGATTCCGAGACTGCGTCTAACGTAGCACTCAGTAGGCCCGGCTGAACACTGATCGGGAGCGCATTCGCTAAGCTGGAACTCGCATTTACATCGAGTGTTACGTTCGCTTTCTGCTTCAACAGGTATTGGTTATAAGTAACCTCGGCCTGAATGAAAAAATTGCTGAAATTTTTTCGGGCCCAGATGCCAGCAGTATATCCAATGCCAATACCATTACTTTTATTTTCGAGAGAGGGTGTCTGCACAGTTCCAACCGTTTGGCTCGGAATTGTTGTAAAACCGTGACTGAACGTACCGCCCGCTCTAACGCCAAGTTCAAGATTGGGAATCTGGGCAATAACTACATTGCTGAAGCAAAGCAGAAGGGCAATTAAGAAAGATTCAAAAAACTTCATGATAGGTTATTGTTGAAGCAACACACGCCGGTAGCTGGCTGGATTAGCTTGTGGAATAGTAGCGTTATATTTTGTATTGATTCCTTTAATGATCTCATTGGCCATCAGTGCATAACCCGCAGGTGTTAAGTGAATACCATCGAGACTAAACACGCCACCCTGAATAAAGCTGGATCTGTAGGTAATACTATTTTGGGTAAGCCCTTCTGCTGAAGCAATTTGAGCCAGAATCGGATTTGGGTCAACATAGGCAACTCCTTTGGCATCGGCCTGCGCTTTCATAATGGAGTTGAACTGCGAAATGCCCGTAGTTAACTGAGTTACTTCATCGAAGTCGAGCACGTATTGCGTTGGTAGTGGATTGGTTGTGCTTAATCCATACGGCCCATTTTTGCTACCCACAGTAGTACTACCCAGGTTTGCGTATTCCGTGGCGTTAGGTAACATGAGTAAATCGCCGGTTTGAGTAGCCCGAATGCCCTTTGCGGTTTGAATCACCAACCCAGTAATTGGTGTTGCTGGTTTCAACAAAAAGTTGAGTTGTAAAACAACCAGTGGCAACGCCAACGTAGTAAAATAAGGTGAATTGGTAATCGATGGAATACCCACAACAACCCCTTTACGCCCCCCTTCCGTCAGTTTATCCATTATAGCCGCAAAATTGGTAGTAAACAACGTAGTGCTCGTCAACGGCGATACGCCCCCAGTGATAGCAAAGGTGAGTGCATCATTATTGCCCAACCAACATGAGAAAAAAGTGGCTCCGTTCAGATTGTTGCTAACGTACTGAAAATACGTAGTGGTCTGGTCGGCAACCAGCCGTTCGAAATAGGGATTGCCCATTACAGAACCATAACCCGTTGTGAAAATATCAGCAACTTTAATTGAAGGCACCCCCAGATTTTGGTTGGTGTCGGTAAACTTAGTGTACAAAGGGTTTCCACTCGAATTTGTAGCCCGAACGGCTCCCGGTGCCGCCTGAGTTATAGACGTTAATAACGATAACGGATTGGCTGGGTCGGGAACACGAATCAGCTTAAGATAGCCAGTGCCCGTTGCCTGTGCTTCTGTAAACAACGGCTGCACAAAATTGCCACCACCCACGGTTTTAAACTGATTCGCCAGAATATTAGGGTAAGCATTTAACTGACTATCCCGATAAAGTCCACCATCGGCATAGCCGGCGGTTAATGAATTTCCTACCGCTACGTATTTTGCGAAATCGGCATTCCCTTTTGAGGGCGTAGTGGTGGTTCCATTCGGGTCGAAGTCGTTATTCCGACAGGCACTTAAACATACAGCTACCAGCAGAGTAAATTGCCAGCAGGGCTTTCCAGAACGTAGCATTGGGACTATAGCGTTTGAGAAAAGTGATTTAGAACGTAACGAAAAATTAACCTGCTTTCGCGTAACTTCCTGTATTCGTTTGCGTCTTATGTTGAACAATCTATACACATAGATGTTGTTTAAATTCAATCGGTTGGCGTAATTGCCAGCCATTTACTACAT
The DNA here is from genome assembly GCF_054776875.1 of Spirosoma daeguense. NCBI lineage: Bacteria > Pseudomonadati > Bacteroidota > Cytophagia > Cytophagales > Cytophagaceae > Spirosoma > Spirosoma daeguense. Next base: position 184,175 of record NZ_BAAHBF010000004.1, on the reverse strand, counting down.
GTTTCATTAAACCGCAACCAAACCAATGGGTCTCTTATCATTTTTTAAAGGCGTAGGCGAAAAAATATTTAAAAACGACGAACCAGCAGCGGCTCCTGCCGAAGTTGAAAAAGTGGAACCAGTACGGGCTCAGGCACTACTCGATCATGTGAAGAAGTTAGGTCTTTCGTATAATAGTCTGACTGTGAAAACAAAAGGCGATACGGTTACGCTAACGGGTTCAGTGAAAACGCAGGAAGACGCTGAAAAAATTGCGCTTGCCGTTGGTAACGTAGAAGGCGTATCGGCAGTAGATAACCAACTGGTGGTTGATGAACCAACTCCAGAAGGACAATACTATACCGTAAAATCGGGCGATTCGCTGTCGAAAATTGCCAAAGAAGTATATGGCGATCCAATGAAATACGGCGTCATCTTCGAAGCCAACAAGCCAATGTTGAGCGATCCTGATAAAATTTATCCTGATCAGGTTCTGCGCATCCCGCAACTGTAGAATTGTAGAGTTAGAAGGTTATAGGGTTGTAAGGTTGGCTGACGCGTTCTCCAACTTTACAACCCTATAACTTTATAACCAACCCTATAACCTCATAACTCTATAACATTATGGTCTAAGCTATAACATTCGGGTTGGTGGCCTGTTTATTTGAACAAACTCAACGATGATAACATGGCTGTCCATTTAATATCCTATCTGAAAGAACAGTTTACCCCAGGTGTAGTCGATAAACTGAGTAGCGTACTAAACGAATCGCCCGCCAATACGTTAAAAGCTATTAATGGGGCTATTCCTACATTATTGGGTGGCCTTACGCGTCGTATCCAGGCAACGGGTGGCTCATCGGATACCGTAAGCTTTCTGGATAAAGGCGATTATAGTAACACACCTCTAGAGATTAGTCAAACTCTGGATCATCACCCGGATATATCCGAGGTTGTTACAGCGGGCCGAAACTTTCTGACGCATATTTTCGATGAAAAACAAATACGTGTTACTGAGCTGATTAGCACGTATAGCGGAGTGAAGCCCCAATCTGCACAGACCATTCTTGGTTTGGTAGCCTCCACACTGATGGGCGTCTTAGGCCGTCAGGAACAAGATAAAGGACTGACCAGTGAGAGCCTCGAAACCTTATTGCTAGGTCAGGCAACAGAGTTTCGTAAAACCATTCCTAATGGCCTTGAAAGCATAGAAAGTTTGTTAGGTTTCGATGAACTACAAACAACCGCAGGTCCACAGACCGAAGTGCAGGGAGTGGATAGTTTTAGTAGCAACGTAGTAAACCCAAATATTCCAAAAAGTGCAGAGGGCGACCGTCGAAATGAAAATGTTCGCTGGCTACGTTGGGCAGTTATCGCTATGGCTGTGCTGGTGCTGGGATTGATTATTCAGAAATGCAGCCAGAATCAGAATAGTATTGATGGAGTTAGTACCGATTCCACAGCACGGGTTGAATCAAATGAAGTTGAAGATACGTCGGCAGCTACCCGAAAAAGTATTGAAGGAGCCAACGGGCAAACAACTGACTCAACAGTGCCAGGGCCGCTGGGTATTCGCGATTCCACAAAAACAAATCCACGATGAGTTGTTAGAATTTGGGCCACACCTGATTCGCGGGTGAACAGGATTGGTTAACTTGCGTGCTACCCGATTTGGGCAGTTTTCAACTCTACTAATCCATTATGTTTGTTGACGCCATCGAACGCGTTGATTCGTTTACCCGCTCCTTACATTCCATTATTCGCATTTACGGTCACAACGACATTGTACCCGGTACGGCTACACTTTTTTTTGTGAATCAGGAAGCCTGTGCCGTTACGTGTAAGCATGTTGCCGAATTAATTGCGCAAAGCGATGCTATTTATCATAACTATCGACAGTTTCAGGGGGCCAGGCGCGACGCGCTACGTGATAAAAACGCGGCTCATCTCATCAGTAAACTTGAAACAGAGTTTAAGCTGAGTATCGATACCATTACTCGGATACGTAACAATTTTGTTGGTTGTGTCGATCAGTTTGAGCACCTGGACATTGATTTGCATCCAACTCAGGATTTGGCTTTGCTACGTTTCAGAGGGTACAATCGTTTGTTGTATCGCTCACACGCTACGTTTCTGGGCGATTCAAGCCGCGTAAAGCCTGGTCGGACTTTGTGTCGATTAGGCTATCCATTTCCTGAGTTTACAAACTTTCGCTACAATCCATCTGTCGATGATATTGAGTGGACAACCGTAGGAAGACTGGTTTCGCCAAGCTTTCCGATTGATGGAATTGTGACCCGGCTAACGGCCGATAAGAGTGGAATTGTTGGGGTCGAAATGAGTACGCCCGGTCTGCGCGGACAAAGTGGCGGCCCTTTGTTCGATACAAATGGTATAGTTTATGGTATGCAGTCGGCTACGAACCATCTGCACCTCGGTTTCGATATCGAAAATCAGGAAGTGTTGATCAATGGCCGAAAAACCCGCGTATCGAACTATCCGTTTCTGAACGTAGGTAGATGTGTGCACGTCGATGTCATCAAGTCCTTTCTGCGTGAGCGCGGGGTCAAATTTGACGAAGCGTAACCACGACGATTGTTTAGAACGACCATTAATTGTAACGTTGGCTGTATCTTTGGGCGGCCAACGTTTTTTTTATGAACCAACCAACCACGTCAAATGCGTCGCAAACGGCTCTTGCTGCCGATGCGCTTGCTCTTCTGAAACAATTGATTGCAACGCCTTCGTTTAGCCGTGAAGAAGATCAGACGGCCAAACTGATAGAAGCTTTCTTTACGGAAAAGCATATTCCGTTTGAGCGGCTCAAAAATAACATATGGGCGAAAAACCGTCATTTCGACGAAACTAAACCGACATTACTACTCAACTCTCACCACGACACCGTTAAGCCTAATAAATCGTGGACGCTCGACCCATTCAATCCACTGGAGCAGGATGACAAGTTGTTTGGCCTAGGTAGTAATGATGCCGGTGGTTGTCTGGTTTCGTTACTAGCCACATTTGCGTATTTCTACGAACGTAGCGACATGGCTTACAATATCGTAATGGCGGCCACGGCCGAAGAAGAAATATCAGGTAAGGAAGGGCTGGAGCTTATTGAACCCTTGTTGCCACTTATCAGCTTTGCAATTGTGGGCGAACCTACTGAGATGCAACTGGCAGTAGCTGAAAAAGGATTGCTTGTAATCGATTGTACGGCGCGTGGTGTAAGCGGTCACGCGGCACGTAACGAAGGCGATAATGCTATTTATAAAGCCATTCAGGATATTAACTGGCTCACTACGTATCAGTTTCCGAACGTATCGCCTACGCTGGGGCCGGTAAAAATGTCGGTGACGATCATTAACGCAGGTACGCAGCATAACGTAGTACCTGATACGTGTACGTTTACGATTGATGTGCGCGTAACCGAACAGTATAGCTTGGAGGAAATCATCGACACCATTAAGGCGAATATTAAAGCAGACGTGCATCCGCGATCGATTCGGCTTAAGCCATCGAGTATTCCGGTCGATCATCCGATTGTAAAGGCGGGCCTTGCGCTGGGGCGTCATACATACGGTTCACCCACTACGTCCGATCAGGCCCTGTTGAATTGCCCTTCGCTGAAATGCGGGCCGGGACACTCCGGGCGTTCGCATTCGGCTGATGAATTTATTTATCTGCGCGAAATCGACGAAGGCGTCAAAGGCTATATTCAGATGCTGGAACAGATTCTTTAATGTAAAGCCCACAAACGATAACTAAAACTAGAATTGATGGTACGTTTCAAAGCCTCTAACTTTCTTAAAACTACTACGTTAGCGGTGCTGGCAACAACGCTTGCTTTTGCACAACCTAAGCCTACTTCCCGCCAGCTTAACTGGCAGCAACTCGAAACGACAGCGTTCCTGCATTTCACCGTCAATACGTATACCGACAAAGAGTGGGGCGACGGTACCGAAAGTCCGGCTATTTTCAACCCGACCAAGCTCGATGCTCGTCAGTGGATTAAATCGTTGAAAGAGGCAGGTTTCAAAATGGCCATTATTACTGCCAAGCACCACGATGGTTTCTGCCTGTGGCCGTCTAAAATGACGGAACATTCGGTTAAAAATAGCCCATGGAAAAACGGTAAAGGCGACGTAGTGAAAGAAGTTGCGGACGCTTGTCGCGAATTTGGTTTGAAGTTTGGCGTTTATCTCTCGCCCTGGGATCGTCATGAGCCACGTTACGGCACCGCATCCTATAACGATTATTACAAAAGTCAGTTGCGCGAGCTATTGACTAATTACGACCCGATTTCGGAAGTATGGTTCGATGGGGCAAAGGGTGAAAATGCCAAAGACATGACCTACGATTTTGCGGGTTATTGGGCGTTAGTGCGTGAATTACAGCCGAATGCTGTTATGTTTTCCGACGCTGGCCCTGATGTGCGCTGGGTAGGTAACGAAGCTGGGAATGCGGGTGAAACTTGCTGGTCGACTATCAATACCGAAGGGTTGACGCCGGGTAAGGCCGATCCAAAATACCTCAATCGGGGCGATGCTGCGGGGAAACAGTGGGTACCTGCCGAAACCGACGTATCGATACGTCCGGGCTGGTTTTATCACGCTGCTGAAGATGCGAAAGTGCGTTCGGGTAAAAATCTTGTCGATTTATATTACCAGTCTGTCGGACGTAATAGCTTGTTGCTGCTCAACGTACCACCAAACCGGGAAGGACTTTTTTCGGACGCGGATGTTGCCAGCCTGAAGGAGTTTCGGATAATTCTGAACCAAACCTTTAAAACCAATCTGGTGGCAAAACAGCCAAAGCTGATCGATAAACAACTGAATACGTTTGTGAAAGCTGCGGCTAATCAACCGATTACAATTGATCTGATTGGCGAGCAATCATTCGACCGCATTTCGATTCAGGAAAATATTGCCAGCGGACAACGTATTGCCAGCGGCCGCGTCGAATATTGGGATGGAAGCGAGTGGAAATCAATCCAGAGTTTCACCACTGTTGGTCATAAACGACTGCTACGTTTCCCCGCTGTGAAATCATCGAAAATCCGGCTATTTATTACTAATGCCAATGGCGCTGTTGAGTTAGCCGAAGTTGGTGTTTATAAAGCATCGGAACAGGAAAATTAAGTTGATTATCAATAGTGTTAATTGTTGGGCGGGCAGGTAAAAGTTACCTGCCCGCCTGATTTTTATCAGGGCTAGCTGGCCGGAGTGATGGTAGTTTTACATCATCAAAAAAGAACAAACCATCCTCTGCCTGCTATGAAAACCATCGTCTATGCTACCGACTTTTCGATAAATGCCCGCCATGCCGCCCAATTCGCCTGTAAACTGGCTCTCGATCTGAATGCTACGTTGGTCTTGTGCCATGCATACCATGTCTGGCCTGAGAATCCGGCTAAAACGGGCAATTTTCCGCTCTCGCAGGAAGCTGTTCGGGACCAAAGCGCGAAGGAATTACGAAAGTTAGCCAGCGAACTTCAGAGTAAAATAGAGGGTAATGTATCGATACGCTGCATTGCCAGAGAAGGGCGTGTCATGAACGTTATTCGAGAGGTTGCGAAGACCGAACGGGCAGATTTACTGGTGATGTCGACCGTTGGTACGGCTCCACAGAGTACGCAATTATTAGGAAGTATTGCAACAGGTATGGTGGCCGAAACAGAAGTTCCTCTGTTGCTTATTCCGCCGACGGTTGGCTATGCCGGATTGAAAAATGCTGTGCTGAGCATCAATCTTGCCGAACCTCCAAATGCTATTTCACTTGAAAAAACCCTCACGTTTGCGAAAGCATTAGGTATCGTTATCAATGTCGCTTGTGTGTGCGAAGATCCAAACGATAGCCGCGTGAGAGAGAAAGCGGAGCAAATAAGACGCTTGCTGATCGATCAGCCGCATACCTTAAGCCTGATTACTGGCAACGAACTCTATACTACTTTGCTGGCATTTACGCGCGACACCAAAGCCGACTTGCTGATTATGCTGCCACAAACACGTAGCTGGCTCTGGAAACTGTTCTCAGAAGGAGAAACGCAACGCATGGCCCGCCTGACCGATGTACCACTACTGGCTGTAGTCTGATACGAGTGGTAGTAATAAATCTTCAAACAGAGTTGATTATGAACGTAGCATTTTTTAGCTGTCATCCGTATGAGCAGCCCTTTCTGGAAGCTGCTAACCAGAATCATCGGCATCGACTAACTTTTTTACCACAAACGCTAACTCCCGAAACCGTTCATCTGGTGGCTGGGAACGATGCTGTTTGCGTATTTGTGAATGATAAACTGACAGAAACTGTACTTCGGCAACTCGCCAAGCAGAATATTCGCTTGGTTGCGCTACGTTGTACGGGTTATAATCAGGTCGATGTGTCAATGGCTCGTCAGCTTGGTATTCGTATTCTGCGTGTGCCAACGTATTCACCCCATTCGGTTGCCGAACATTCGGTGGCGTTATTGATGGCCTTGAATCGAAAAACGCATCTGGCCTATCAACGTACTAAAACGAATGACTTCCGTCTTGATGAGCTGATGGGTTTCGATTTATATGGCAAGCGGGTTGGGGTTATTGGTACGGGTAAAATAGGAATTGCCTTTGCCCGGATTATGCTTGGTTTTGGATGTCACGTACTGGCTTACGATAAAGTTAAATCGGCTGTTTTGCAGCAACTTGGCGTTGAATATTTGCCGCTTAACGAACTCCTGAACCATGCCGACGTAGTGACACTCCATTGTCCGTTAACGCCCGAAACGCACCATCTTATCAACGCTGACACGCTAAAGCTAATGAAAGTTGGCGCTTACCTGATCAATACAGGCAGGGGAGGGCTGATGGATGCTACGTCGGTGCTGGAAGCTTTACAAAATGGCCGTCTGGGCGCATTGGGCATGGATGTATATGAACTGGAAGACGATTTTTTCTATTCCGATTGGTCAGAAAAAGAAATGCCCGATTCTGAACTCGACATGCTGACTCATTTGCCGAACGTACTGGTTACGTCGCATCAGGGCTTTTTCACACGCGAAGCAATGGAGCAGATTGCGTACACCACACTCAATAATTTAACCTATCTTGAACACCAGCGCTTGCCGGAAGATTGCGTAGTAGTTGGTTAATAAGCTGACATAAAAACGACCTCGTGTTTAGAAAAAGCGCGAGGTCGTTTTTTGATATAGAATTCAAAAAGTTGCTCTTGTTGTCTGATCTTACTTCTGAATTTGGACGAAATCTTACGCCAAAATCCCCTTCCCCTGAATTCAGGGGAGGGGTTAGGAGTGGGGTTAAAAATATTATTGAGCCAGATAACCGCCATCGACCGGATAATAAGAGCCCGTTACAAAAGAAGCCTTGTCGGACGATAGCCAGATAACCAGTTCGGCCACTTCTTCAGAACGGCCTAACCGTCCAATCGGGTGCAGGCCAACGAGTGCCTGTTTGGCTTCTGCTGGCAAGCCGTTGAGCAAAGGCGTATCGATATAAGCCGGTCCAACCGAATTGATACGTATGCATTTGGCTGCATACTCGATAGCTGCGGTTTTGGTCAGTCCTAAAAGACCATGTTTAGCGGCCACGTAGCCCGGTGCAGTCGCCGTACCAACCTGCCCCAATATGGAGGCCATATTAATGATAGAGCCGCCCTTACGTTGACGTAGCATGGCCTTCAGTTCATACTTCAGACAATAGAACACACTGTTTAAGTTTGTGTTGATGATAGTATGCCACCCTTCCAGCGAATAATCGGCAGTTGCATTCATCTCACCACCGATGCCAGCGTTGTTACAAGCCATATCAAGCTGACCAAATACCGAAATGGTTTCCTCAGTTAGTTGCTCACATTGTTGCGGATCGGATACATCGGTTTTAACAAAATGGGCTTTCGCTCCCGTTGCTTTGACTTGTTCGGTTACGTCAAGTCCTTTAGCCTCATCAATATCAGATAATACTACGTTGGCACCATATTCGCCATATAATAGGGCAATGGCTTTACCGATGCCTGACGAAGCGCCAGTTATGAGAGCAGTTTTACCAGAAAATTCCTTTTTCATATCTATAGTTTTTAGAAAGAGATAGAAACCTATCAGCGTTTTAACCGCGCTGAAAATGCTACATATCAGCGCGTTGGTTGATAAGTCTGATAAAGCAAAGTACGTTCTGGCTACGTCCTGTTACTATGAATTTGTTCAACTGGTAAGCTGATATAAATCACGTAGTTAGCCTGTTCGTTCTGGTGAGCAACGTAGTGCCAATTGCCATCGGCCAACAAATAGCTTACCTTGCAGGTTAATCAGGCATCGTTCATTTGTTTAGTTTCCATTCATATACATGTTATATCCGCTGACGTTCGAAACCATTTTTAAGGATAAAATCTGGGGAGGACAGAAAATCAAAACCGTTCTGGAGAAGGATTTCGCTCCGTTGCCCAATTGTGGTGAAACCTGGGAAGTATCCGATGTAGAAGGCAACGTATCGATTGTAAAGGAAGGCAGTTTACAGGGTAAATCGTTACGTGAACTGGTTGAAGAATACAAAGGCGAACTGGTTGGCAAACACGTTTATGAGCAGTTCGGAAACCGATTTCCATTACTGGTCAAATTCATCGATGCCAATGACGACCTGTCGATTCAGGTACATCCTGACGATGCACTGGCAAAAGAACGGAAGAGCGGTTTCGGGAAAACCGAAATGTGGTACATTATGCAGGCCGATGAAGGCGCTAAACTGAACTCAGGTTTTAATCGGGAAGTGAGCAAAGATGAATACGTAGCGGCTGTTGCCGACAATACGATTCAGGATCTGCTCAACATTGAATCGGCTAATCCCGGCGACGTATTTTTTCTACCGGCTGGTCGGGTGCATTATATCGGTAAAGGCTTGTTACTGGCCGAAATTCAGCAAACCTCCGACACTACGTATCGGATTTATGACTTTGACCGCGTAGATGCCACAACGGGACAAAAACGCGAACTACATACTGAACTGGCCGTCGATGCGATTGATTATCATCACTACGATCAGTACAAAACGCAGTATGATAAGAAGCTTAACGAGAGTGTAAATGCTGTTACGTCGGATTATTTTGTGACTAACGTGCTGAATTTCAATCAGGAAGTTGCACATGATTATTCACACATCGACTCGTTTGTAATTCTTATCTGCGTGGCTGGTGGCTTAACGCTTGAAACGCAAGGTGGTTATTCCGTATCGCTTAAGATGGGCGAATGCGTACTTGTTCCGGCTTCGGTCAACAACATTACGCTTATTCCTGATGGCGATATGACCGTTCTGGAAACTTACGTACCGTAATTCTGCTGCTTTCACGACTCTATGCGTTATTGTTTCGCCCTCGACCTTAAAGACGACCCTGCCATAATTGCTGATTACGAGCGTCAGCACGAACAAATCTGGCCCGAGATTGAAGCCAGTATTCGCGAATCGGGTATTACGGTGATGGATATTTACCGTATTGGAAACCGGCTGTTTATGATCATGGAAACCGAGGCTACGTTCTCATTCGAAGCCAAAGCCGCAGCCGATGCCGCCAGCCCGATTGTGCAAAAATGGGAGCAATTGATGTGGACGTATCAGCAAGCTTTGCCAATGGCACAACCCGGCGAAAAATGGGTGCTTATGAAGCAAATTTTCAAGCTGTGACCTAGTGAAAAAAATAGAGTTTACAAACAGAAATACCCAACGCGCTTGTCGGGTATTTCTGTTTACATTCATTGGCAATCCTCTAGCTCGGCTTGCTTTTTATAATTTCCACTGCACAACCCAGCCTGTTTTGATCATTTTGGGGCGAGGTATACCCGCTAAACCGGTAGCAGGGTTCATGGCAATCAACGTAAGCGGAACAATTGTCTTTGTTTCGGCTGAAATGGCTTTGGTGGCGCGCAGAAATAGATTGTTCTGGTTGTCAATGTCATCGACAACCGCATACAAAATGTCGCCGGGTTTAAGCTCGTAATCATCGATCTGAATTGGCTCCGTAAGGGCAAATGTCCAGCTTTGTCCAATTTTAGGTAATCCGGCCCGAACAAGTTTGGCAGCGGCATCACTTGGGAAAAGTAACGGCTTTAACGAGTGCTTTTTGAGCATATCAGCCAGCAAACTGTCCATCAGAACTGCCTCGCTTCGGCTTGCCGTTGTTGGTTCATCAAGCGATTCGATGGGCATGCCAGTTGATTCGGGTTCTTCATCCTGTAGCCAGCCCATACGTCGAGCTTGTTCACGCTCTTTTTCATATTCATTGCCAACGGATGCGAGCATTAAACCTACTGAACCAAGGCCATACGACGGGTTCGTAAATAACTCCTTCATGGCCAGAATCCGGTATAAATAATAACCCGTTTCGGCGTTCATGGTCATTGCGTAATAATCTCGATGACCCGTTTTTAACATTTTACGCTGTACCATACCGACCCCGCCATTGTAGGCCGCTGCCACCAGTGTCCACGAACCCAATTTTCGATAAAGAAACTTCAGATATTTGCAAGCGGCTTCAGTCGATTTAAGCAGATCAGTACGTTCATCGTTGCCAGCCGCGATCGAAAGGCCCATATCCTGAGCTGTATCGTCCATAAACTGCCAGTAACCAATAGCACCTGCCGACGATACGGCATTGGCTTTCCAGGCACTCTCGATGAGCGGTAGGTACTTAAAATCGTTGGGAATATTATGGCGCGCCAGAATCGGCTCAATCTGCGAAAAGAAAGGAGCCGAGCGCGTTTTAAGTCCATTGAGATGACGGACGTAGCCCGAATTACTGGCTAAGGCAAGCGCAAGTTTTGATGAAACATCCCCTTGCTCTATCGGAACGATTTCTCCGCAAAAATGTAAACGTTGGGGAGATAAACGTACTGGCTGGTGCGAAATCGTACTTGTGCGTTGCGTTGATTTGTTCTTGAAACGTATCGTTTTTGTTTGTGCAAAACTTGCTGATATAACAAATAAGTTACTCAGTATCAGAAATAAAGAGATTATACTTTGACCTTTCAAAATTTGCAATTGTTGATGGAACCCATACACAACGAAACAAGTAACCATTTAGTTTGCTAAAGTGCTTTCCAGGTCAGAATCCATCCTGCTCTAATCTGGTCTATATCGGGTACTTTTATACCAATTCGCCCTGTGGAGGCATCAACTGCCGAGAGCGTCAACGAGTAGGTATGTTTCTCGGAAGGGGAGTAAAGTTTGTCGGCGCGGAGGTATATTTTATTGGTTTTTACGTCAAGATCTTCGATAACTGCATAAAGAATATCGCCTTCATCTACTTCGCGACCATCTGCCATACCGTTGCGGGTAAGATGGAAGACCCACGTTTGTCCACGGATAACTCCCGATGATTCCACCAGTTTGGCTTTGATTCCACCCCGAAAAACTTCGGCGGCATTTGGCAACGGAATTTCATCGGGTGGAGCTTCGGGACGTAGTGTTTCGGAAGTAACGGCTGTTTTTGTAACCTCATTTACCATTGTTTCCGAGAGCAGGACTTCATCTGTGTTGGTTTCTTCATCAACAGAAAGGGGGGCTTGCAAGTACGCCATCATCTGGTTGGGAATCAGGTGCTGGTATGAGCGGGCGTTCGAAAATAGCTCTTTGAAGGCTAGAATCCGGTATAAATATTTGCCTGTTTCGGCATTTAGGCGGAGGTAATAATAATCGCGCTGCTGTTGTCGGCGGATATTGACTAACAGCGCACCAATGCCATTGTTGTAAGCGGCAGCCGCTAATGTCCAGGAGCCGAGCCGGGTGTATAAATAACGTAGGTATCGGCAGGCCGCATCGGTCGATTTAATCAGGTTCTGCCGCTCGTCAACGCCATTTCGGATTGTTAACCCAAGTTCACGGGCAGTAGCTGGCATAAACTGCCAATAGCCAGCGGCACCTTTCGACGAAACGGCTGTACCAGTTAAAGCACTTTCAACCAGAGGCAGATATTTGAAATCGGAGGGAATATTATACTGGGCCAGAATCGGTTCAATTACTGGAAAAAAAACGGCTGAACGTTGTCTGATACGTAGCAAAGCCTGATTATGAGCTGTATTACGTAACAGTGCCGTTACCAATTGACGGGCAACCGCTTCTTCGTGTAATGGGACCGATTCACCACAGAAATAGACGGGAGGCAACAACTTAGTCAGTCCCGGATCGGCGGTTACAGCAACTGGAGTAGTAAAAACTGACTGGCTGGTCAGCGTACTGAAAGAATTTATTTTAGGGAACGTACTAACTACTATCAATCCAGCCGCTAACGCGAATGAAGTGAGTAAATTCATTAAAAGAGAAATATCAATTTATGGGTCAGTGTTTCCTGTTTAGACTCGCTAAGTAGTTTGCGGTAACATATAAGTAGTAATATTAATTTTATAATCTGTTGTATATGAATACAAAAAGCCGCTAGTAATAGCGGCTTTGTTGGTAATATAGACTTTATAAATGTGTTGGGGTCACACTAAATCCAGTCCCAAAAATGCAGCGGACGAATTCCCTCACCTTTTTTCAATTGTAAAAAACGAGGACGACGAAAACGTATTACCATTAAAGCCATCATCAGTTTCTTAACAGGAAAACGAGCTTCCTGTTTTTCTATTTCTGAAACAGGTGCGTTCGGCGATGTTCTTGCTAAAGATGCATCAGCAATCAACTGCTCTGAATCGGAAGGTGTGTGAGTCAGCAACGTATTGGGGCGTGGTCCCCAGGTTCGTTCATTATAGTCCTCATCGACAATCTCAACAACAGGCGCATCCTTAATTTTCTTCGGCAATGCTAATGGTTTACGCCAGCTTGGTAAGGGCTTGGTAAGTTCGGCAATGGTTTCACTACGTAGTAATAATGAATACTGCCGAGGGTTAGTAAGCAACTCCTTAAATGCCAGAATACGGAACAAATAATGGCTGGTTTCCCGATGCAGGCGGAGCCGATAATAATTGGAATGCCCCTGCTGGCCCATTTTGTTCCGCACGTGTGTAATGCCTCCATTGTAAGCAGCCGCTACCAGCGTCCAGGAACCAAGTTCCCGATACAGTTGGTGTAAATGCCGACAAACAGCAATCGTTGCTTTTTCCAGATTTCTGCGCTCGTCAACATCGCTGTTAACTTTTAGCCCCAGCTCACGGGCGGTGCCGGGCATGATCTGCCAGTAACCTTTTGCTCCTTTGGGCGAAACGCTTCGATTATCCAGAGCACTTTCGGCCAATGGCATGAACCGAAAATCACGGGGAATTTTGTGCTTCCGCAGAATTGGGTCAATGATGGTGAAGAATTCAGATGCTTTCGCACGAAGATCGAGCAGAAACTCAGGTTCTGCTCCGTAAGTACGTAGCGTTTGTACCCATCGACGGGCTACACGGGGCTCGCCAACTGGCACTTCTTCACCACAAAAGTAGATCGGAAATACGCGCTGACTTGAATCGACAACCATTAATTCGGGATTGTTCAGTCCATTTGAAAAGGGAAGCCCTCGGCTCGTGTCGGCTTCCAACATTGGAAGCGCAAAGGCCGGTTTAATGGCGGCCATGAGCAATGAAAAACTTACTTCTTTAATCAAAATAACATTTGTTGTTATGATACATAAACACGATAAAACCCGTACTTACGTAACGGGTTTCTCGGGTACATAAATACGAATATAGGGGATGGTGAAGTATAAACCAAACGTTTTATCTAAGAAATATCCAACGGTACTCCTTAAAACAGGATTTTATCTCTATAAAAGCCCTGCTACAAGGGTTAATTTCCCATAGTCATACCGACCGCCAAAATGGTCGAAAACGGGCTTTAATCGACCTTCTTCCATACCTACCGTCAGGATAGCTTTCGCAATTTCTTCCCGTTCTTTAGGGTCAATTAATGAAGCTAAATCAATTGTATAACCAGATTTGGAAAGCTGCACCAGATGAGAGGCTATTGAACCACTGGTCAACTGACGTTCGGCGGCAATCTCGTCGATGCTTAATCCCTGATTGTATAAATCTAAGGTCACTAGTTGGGTAGAACCTTTAGGTTTCTCACCTGATTGTACACGCCCACGTACGTAGCTCACGATCACATCCAGAAACTGCTTGCCAAAGAGTTGAAGCTTTCGTTCACCAACTCCACTTACGTTACGTAGCGCATCGGGTGTAGTTGGTCGCTGACGAGCCATATCTTCGAGGGTTGTATCCGTGAAAATAACGTAAGCCGGTACGTTTTGCTGGTCGGCCACCTGTTTCCGAAGTGTACGCAAACGTTCGAACAACTCATCGCGCTGGCTTTCGGTTTTTGTACGCACTTTCTCAACCACCGGTTTCGGTGCATCATCGGGACGAACCAGCTCTATTTTTCGCCCATTGTATAATACCTGATCTGACAGAATACCCCGACGTAGTGCGTAATGCTGGTCATAGGCCACTTCAATAACACCAATATTGATAAGTTGGTGGAGGTAGTTACGCCAGTCTTCGAAACGAAGGTCGCGCCCGGCACCATACGTTTTCACCTGATCGTATCCGCCCTGCAACACCTGCTGACTTCGGGAGCCACGCAGAATATCAATCAGCAAATTCATTGGCACCCGCTCTCCAGTACGTACCATGGCCGAAAGAGCTTTCTGCGCCAGAATCGTACCATCAAACGTAACACGTGGATCACGACAGACATCACAATTGCCGCAAGGTTCGGGTAGTTCCTCAGAAAAATAGGAGAGAAGAATCTGGCGTCGACAGGTGTGCGCGTCGGCATATTGCTGCATACGTTCCAGTTTTGCCAGTTGCAGCCCCAAATTGGCAGGGCTATTTTCTGCAAGCATCTCCTTATACGTTGCTACGTCGGCGAAGCTGTAAAACAGAACGGTTTGTGCAGCAGCACCATCGCGGCCAGCCCGACCAATTTCCTGATAAAAACTCTCGATGTTTTTGGGCATATTGTAATGAATCACCCAGCGAACATTCGATTTGTCGATACCCATGCCAAACGCAATGGTGGCACAAACAATACGTACATCGTCGCGCAGGAAAGCTTCCTGCGTTCGAGATCGGTCGCCGGGGTCCATTTTGGCATGGTAAAATGCCGCACTAAATCCTTTCTCCTGCAATTTGGCCGCCAGCGATTCGGTCGATTTACGGCTCAGGCAGTAAATAATCCCCGACGTATCTGGCTTTTGACTCAGCAGCTTAATAATTTGCTGGATACGATTCTGACCCGGCAATACCTGCAAACTTAAATTGGTTCGGTTAAAAGAGGCCACAAACACCGCCGGGTCATTCATACCAAGCTGAGACGAAATATCGGCACGGGTCAATTTGTCGGCAGTAGCTGTAAGCGCAATTGTCGGTACGTTCGGGAAGCGTTCTTTTAATACGTGTAGCTGCGTGTATTCCGGCCGAAAATCATGACCCCACGATGAAATACAATGCGCTTCGTCAATAGCAAAAAGTGATACGTTCGCTCGTTGCAAAAAATTAAAAAACGATTCCGTAAGCAGTTTTTCGGGCGATACGTAGAGCAGTTTTAGTTTTCCTTTCAGGCAATCGTCTTCAATATCTCGCTGCTCCCGAGCGGTTTGGGTACTGTTGTAATAAGCGGCCGGAATTCCGTTCATGTGCAGGGCTTCAACCTGATCTTTCATCAAGGCAATCAAAGGCGAAACCACGACGGTAACACCCGGCATCATAAGAGCGGGTATCTGAAAGCAGACCGATTTACCTCCGCCAGTAGGCATTAAAACCACCGTATCGCGTCCGCCCACTATTGTGTCGATTATGGATTCCTGCATGGGCCGGAAGCGGTCATAACCGTAATAACGTTTCAGATAATCGACTGGCGTTTGCGTATGCGACGGGGTTGCAATAGACATTGACTTTTAGCGGGAAAGTTGTCGGCACAATAAAATGGGCCTGACACTAAGGACGTAACACGATAGTAATTCGTCAACAAATTAATAACTATCGCTATCTCAAATTTAAGAAAAATTTAAGTCTTTTTCACTGGTAGATTCGTGATTTTATGCTCATCTTTCCGTCAAAAGTGCCTATTCTCAATTAGTTAATCCATAAACCGAGTAATCTTATGAAAAAGACACTCTCAATTTTTTGCCTCATGCTTAGTTTGCTGATTGCATATAACGGCACAGCTCAGGACGAAAAAACGGCCAAAAAGAAAGCAAAAAAAGAAGTGAATGATGCGGAAGCGTCTGCTAAAAAAGCCATAAAGGAAGATAAAAAAGCTGCTAAGGATGTTGCCAAAGAAGCGAAGAAAGACGCAAAAGCGGCTGGTGATGACGTAGCAAAGGAAGCTGCTAAAGCGGAGAAAAAAGCAGCTAAAGAAAAAGCAAAAGCTGAAAAGAAAGTAGAGGACAAAGCCGCGAAAGTGGACGCTAAAGCCGAGAAAGCCGAAAAGAAAGCGGATAAAGCAGCGGCAAATGCTGGCCTGAAAGACGACAAAATGACAAAGTCGAAAGAGAAGGCCGAGAAAGTAGCGAAAGAAGAAAAAGCAAAACCAGAAGATTATAAAGCCCCAGTTGATGCGTCGTTGAAAGGGCCGAATGGCGAAAAAGTGATGACGGGACCGCGCGGTGGTAAATATTACATTAATAAGAATGGCAATAAAACGTATCTAAGCAGTAAACGGGATTAATGCCAAAAACAAGTAAGCCCGTCAGTTTTTAGCTGACGGGCTTTTTTATAAAAGTTAGCTACGTATCAATAAGATGTTGGTTGCTACGTGAATGCGGAACGTAGCGTCAATTACCAAACTGCTTCACTAACCCTTCCAGCGTATGCAGTGGTTGAACGCCCGACTGCCGCCAGACGATTTTTCCGTCTTTAAACAAAATCATAGTTGGAATGCTACGTATCTGATACTGATTGGCAGCGGCCTGTGCTTTGTCGACATCAATTTTCACGATACGTACTTTATCGCCAGCCCGTTCGGTAAGTTGCTTCAGAATGGGAGCCTGCTGTTTGCAGGGACCACACCAATCGGCATAGAAATCGACCAGAACCGGCTTATCGCCGTTAATCAGGTCTTTAAAAGATGGCTTGTTCATAGCTAGTCGTTCAGGTTCTAGGTTTTCTAGCGTCAGCCTCAACAGATTATACAATGAATCTGAGGGGATAAGGCTTATATTCTTAAACCTCAAATAGGTTCTATTGTTCTTCGTTTACTGGCTCGTTCATGATGGTATGCCCCATCTTATCGCGCTTGGTACGTAAGTATTTTACGTTATGCGGATTCGATGGAATCTCAATCGGAACGGTGTCGATAATTTCGAGTCCATAACCCATCAAACCAGCCCGTTTGCGGGGGTTGTTCGATAAGAGACGTAACTTGCGAATGCCCAGATCACGCAAAATCTGCGCACCGATACCGTAATCGCGGGCGTCCATCGGCAAACCTAGTTCCAGATTAGCTTCGACCGTATCGCGGCCCATTTCCTGAAGTTTATAGGCCTTCAGTTTATTCAGCAAACCAATGCCTCGTCCTTCCTGAAACATATAAACCACTACACCTTTGCCTTCAGCTTCAATTATCTGAAGCGAACGATGCAATTGAGGCCCACAGTCGCAACGGCAGGAACCAAAAATATCGCCGGTCACGCAGGACGAATGAACACGAACCAGAACGGGTTCATTAGGCTCCCAGCTTCCTTTTACCAACGCCAGATGCGTATCACCTGTATTGCTTTGTTTATAGGCAATCAAATCGAATTGGCCCCACTCGGTTGGTAGATTAACACCAATTTCACGACGAATCAGCGTTTCAGTACGTAGTCGGTATTCAATCAAATCCTGAATACTGACGAGCTTCATGCCAAATCGATCGGCCATTATGCGCAACTCGGGCAGCCGCGCCATGGTGCCATCTTCATTGAGTACTTCGATGAGTACGCCCGCCGGTTGCAAACCCGCTAGCCGTGCCAGATCGACAGCCGCTTCAGTGTGACCTGCCCGACGAATTACACCTCCTTCAACGGCACGTAGCGGGAAAATATGACCCGGCCGACCCAGATCGTCGGGCGTGGTGGCGGGGTCTACCAGTGCCTGAATGGTTTTGGCCCGGTCAGATGCCGAAATGCCCGTTGTGCAGCCATTACCCAGCAAATCGACCGAAACCGTGAATGGCGTTGTATGTACCGACGTATTGCTGGTAACCATCATGGTGAGCCCCAGTTCTTCGCAACGTTCTTCGGTAATGGGGGCGCACATAAGCCCACGCGCTTCGCGAACCATGAAATTGACCATTTCGGGCGTGGTCATTTCGGCTGCGCAAATCATATCGCCCTCATTCTCACGGTCTTCATCATCGACCACGATAACTATTTTCCCGGCCCGAATATCGGCTATAGCTTCTTCGATGCGATCGAGACGAATAGCGGGTGTTTCGGCAGGCTGGATACGTTCTGAATTTTCAGAATTCGACGCTCCGGTATTGGTACTATTATTGCTCATCTGTTTGGTTGATGCGTATCATCGGAAGTATCTTTGATACGTAATTACTATTTTTAACCCATACGAACTCCTTTCGAGTGCGCTGTAGGTTCGATCAGAAAACTGATTTTGCGAAAGATACGTTTCGCCAGACGCGAAAATGTCAAAAGAGACGTTTTTTACGAAAAGAAACTGATTAATTCCTGGAACGATAAAAATTTTACTCTCTGTGCGACTTTTACGATTGTGGCTGACTGATGTTAGGGTGAACTCCAACTCGTTAATAAGAATTGCTGCGATTCTGCTACTCATCTTTGCAAAGAGCAGTATGTCTCTTGCACAACCAACCAATGTTTGTCTTAATCCCGGTAATGCTGCTCCCGGTGCGTTTACACTTGATAAGCCAAAGACGTGTGTTGGAACTGCTGTTAATGTAAATGCAACGGCTCAGATAGGAAGTCCCAGATATATTTTTGAGTATGACGGCAGTTCAATCACCGGCAGTACTACGTTTGCTAGTGGAACCAGTCATACCTATACGCGGCCTGGCTCATATACTATTCTTCAGATTGGTAGTAATGGTCAGGGTTCTGTTGCCTGTCAGAGAGTTGACGTTGTTCCTACAGATCCTGTTCGGTTTACTGTTAAGTCTTGCGCTAACAGGCGGGTAACAATTACACTTGATCCTGCAACAGTTGGACAATATGACTTTTATCTGATCCGCTGGGGAGATCAAACTCAACCTCAGTCTTACAGTAGGAACAATATTCCACCTCATACCTATGCAACCTCCGGTACGTTTACTATAACAGTTGCTGGGAGTTATACAACTACCAGTCCCAATAATCAAACAGTAACGCTTTGTTCTAGCCCTACTACATCACAAACTGCGATTGTTGCGGCTTCGGCAGGAGCAGCCACCATCACATCTTTATATACGAGCGATGCCAATACCACTTCGATAGGATATACTGCTCCAGCGGGCGTAACCGTAACGCTTTTTCGGAAAGATGGGGCTAATTATGTTAGCACTGGACAGACAGCTACGGGGCCGGGAGAATTCAGAGCACAGGGGAATACGTCACAGGTGCAATGTTTTAAGGTGCAGGTACAGGATGAGTGTGGTACCTCAGCTCAGTCGGAGGAGGTTTGTAGCATGGTATTAAATGTGCAGGTTGCGAATAACCAGAACAACCTGAGCTGGCAGGCTTATGCTGGAACTGGAACACAGCAATTCAGAGGCTATCGGGTAATACGTAGCGGATCGGAAACCGGCGCAGCTATAACCAATAGAGCAACCACTACGTATCAGGATAGAGACATCGTTTGCGGGCAACAATATTGCTATTCGGTTATGGCAACGCTAGCCGGTACTCCTGAGGTTACCATTACGTCGAATCTAACCTGCGTTATCGGAACGAACACCGATCCTCCTGCTGCGCCGACAAACGTTCGGGCCGATGTGCAGAATAATCGTCCCGTTGTGTTCAGTACGCAGCCGGCTGGTAATTCATATACCATGGTTATTACAAATGCGGCCAGTGGGCAGGTTATTGCCGAACTCGACCGTCGTAATCAATATACAGATACAACGGTTAGCGCATCAACGCAATCGTATTGCTATCGGGTGGCTTTTCGGAATAGTTGCGGCCTCACGTCGACTCCATCAGAACCCGTCTGTACGGTACATTTAGGATCACAATCGGCAACAGGTATTGACTGGACAACCGCTTCGCCATTCTGGCCCAGTACGGTAGCCAGATACGTAGTAGAAGTCATTGATTCGGTCGATGGCACGCAACGGGAGATTGAGAAAAGTCTGCTCACGCACCATGATATTGATCTGGACGATCCCAGACTGCAATCGCAGCGGTTTCGGATTGTGACCATATCCAGTAATGGGGTAAGAAGTTATTCTAATTTCTTCACCATTAAGCAGGATGCCCGTATTCTGGTGCCTGATGCCTTTACGCCGAACGGCGACGGTATTAATGATGAGTTTTTGGCTAAAGGTATCTACGTCGATCAGTTTAATATGACCATTTACTCCCGTTGGGGTGAAGTTATTTATAGCACTACTGATAAAAAGAAAGGCTGGGATGGTAACGCTAACGGCCAGATTGCCGCTTCGGGACAATATATGTATCGGATTGAAATGACTGATTTGCTGGGTAAGAAAACTGTTCGCACCGGAGCATTGTTGTTAATTCGATAGTAGAACGTAGCGAATTGATTGCAGTCTACCTGCCAACCACAAATTACCCCAGATGTATGAATATGTTTGACATGTTCGGGAAGATGAAAGAAGTTCAGTCCCGAATGAAAGATGCTCAGGAAACACTTAGCACCGTTACCGAAACAGGAGAATCGGGAGCTGGTATGGTGAAAGTAACTGTAAATGGACTAAAAAACGTCCTGAAAATTGATATTGATCCCGATCTGATCAAGCCCGACGATCGCGAAATGCTTCAGGACTTAATTGTTGCGGCAACCAACAAAGCAATGGCCAGCGTTGAATCAAAAGCACGCGAGCATCTGCGTCAGGCAACAGAAGGATTACTACCAAATATTCCCGGACTTAACCTCGATGGGTTAATGTCGTAATGCATAGGTAACGTAGCGTTCGCCATGCTATAGAGCGAATGCTACGTACCAACCGATTGACCCGCCGACTACTTTTCTGTGGATACACTTGCTATTGTTATTCTGAACTACAACGGGAAACCGTTTTTAGAAAAATTCCTTCCTACCGTATTAGCGAATTCCGACGGGCACCCCGTCTACGTAGCAGACAGCGCTTCTCGTGACGATTCTATTTCGTTCTTACGCACAAACTTTCCTACCGTTCGTATTATTGAGCTGCCTCAGAATGAAGGCTACGCAGGAGGTTATAATCGCGCACTTGATAGTGTGCGAGCCAATTATGGGGGTGCTACGTATTACGTCCTGTTAAACTCAGATATTGATGTAACTCCAAATTGGATAAAGCCTATACTAACACTAATGGAGGGCAATACGAACGTAGCAGGCTGTCAACCCAAAATACGATCCTATAGCGAACCACTACTTTTTGAACATGCTGGAGCCGCCGGAGGCTTTCTAGACTGGCTAGGTTACGTTTTTTGTCGGGGTAGAGTATTCGCTACGTTCGAGGCAGACCAAGGGCAATATGACGACAATCGGCAGGTTTTCTGGGCTACTGGCGCGTGTCTGTTCGTTCGTGCCGATGTGTTTCATCAGGCAGGTGGTTTCGATGCGGCTTTTTTTGCGCACATGGAAGAAATTGACTGGTGCTGGCGCGTGCAACGTATCGGTTATGAAATCTGGACCTGCGGCCAATCTACTGTTTATCACGTTGGCGGAGGAACTCTACACAAATCAAATCCGCATAAAACATATCTAAACTACCGGAACAGCTTATTCATGCTGTATAAGAACTGGCCTGCATCGGGTTGGCTATGGCCTAAAATCTTTCTGCGACTAACATTGGATGGCGTGTCTTCACTGCTTTTTCTGAAAGCTGGCCAATGGCAGGATATCTGGGCAATTCTACGGGCGCATTTCGCTTTCTACGGCCGATTACCCGAACTACATCGTCAACGCAGACAATTACAGCAACAACAAAAGACCAACGTAAAACTATACCCACATAGCCTTGTGTGGCAATATTTCGGCAAAGGGAAAAAAACGTTCGGAGATCTGGCGAAAAGAGATGTATGAAGTGTGATATATGGTGTATAAACTATGGTGTAAATACTTCTTTATACACCATAGTTTATACACCATATATCCTACATAATTTACAGTTCCCAAACGGTTGGATGGGCATGACGACGCATGTGTTTATTGATTTCCATCCAAAATGCCATAATCAGATAAAGAACAACAGGAGAGCCCAAAGTAAGGCAGGAAGTATATATAAAATAGAGCCGAATACTGCTGGCAGATATGTTCATCTTCTCACCTAATAAGGAGCAGACGCCAAATGCTTGATTTTCAAGGAAGTATCGTATCCTGTTCATCGTTTTTCGTTGCGAAGTGTCTACTAAATTCGAATCATTGAGGATAAAAAATAACGGGTCGATTTAATAGATTGTTTGCCGTTTACACAGAAAACGACGTAAATCTATTGAAAATAGCTAAAAAAAGGGCTTTATCTACTTGTAGTAGGAACATTTTTGTTTTCTTTGTGTTGTGACGACGGTTAGTGGCGTGACACTATCCATTTCGATACATATACGCAACAAGTTTCGCTGATTCTCAACAATGTTTCCTGAACACATGAGATACCCTGTGGCTGTTTCGCGTTTAATGTTATTAACTAACTGACCCTTTAAGTTTTTAATTGTTCTAATTGTTTAAGTTTTATGCAAACAGGTGTAGTAAAATTCTTTAACGAAAGTAAAGGATACGGATTCATTGTTGAAGATGATACCAACCGGGACATCTTCGTTCACATTACCGGCCTGAACGGTATCACGATTCGCGAGAAAGACCGCGTACAGTTTGAAGTGGTTGATGGCAAAAAAGGTCTTAATGCCGTAAAAGTTAAAAAACTGGATTCTGAATACTAAACCGCCAGCGTTTAGCAACGTAGCAGACTCCCGGCACAAACAACACATAATCTGGACAATTTATGGGGCATACTAACAGGTTGTTTTCACAGCCCTATTTCGTATGTCCCATAAATTGTTCCGTGTTCGTGCTATGACTGGCCTGTCCAGCTTTTTACCTCGTCGAGAGCGGGCATTTTTGCCTCCATTTTCAACTTTTTGCGCACCCCGCCCAGATCATTGAAAAGCTTATTGGGGTTAGCACTACGTAGTTGCTCTACGGTCATGAAACCCAGTTTCTGAATAGCGGGTACCCATTCTGCCGGAATACCTGCTGCTACGTAATCGTTTTCGCTCGATTGCTCAAGTTTCTTTTCGGGGCGCATTTGCGGGAAGAAAAGAACATCCTGAATCGACGGCTGATTGGTCATAATCATCGCCAGCCGATCAATACCCAGCCCGACACCTGCCGTTGGCGGCATTCCGTATTCTAACGAGCGCAGGAAATCTTCGTCCAGAGCCATTGCTTCTTCGTCGCCACGTTCGGCCAACCGTAGCTGTTCTTCAAAACGCTCGCGCTGATCTAACGGGTCGTTCAGCTCAGAATAAGCGTTGGCAATTTCTTTTCCGTTGCAAATAGCTTCGAATCGTTCAACCAACCCCGGTTTGCTCCGGTGCTTTTTGGTCAACGGCGACATTTCGACTGGGTAATCGGTAATGAACGTCGGCTGAATCAAATTCGGTTCACAAGCATCGCCAAACAGTTCGTCAATCAGTTTCGATTTGCCCATTGTGCTGTCGGTTTTAATGCCCCGGCTTTCTGCTACGTTCCGCAGTTGTGCTTCGTCCATTTCCGATACGTCGACACCCGTATATTCCTGAATGGCTTCGAACATCGTCAAACGTTTCCACGGACGTTTGAAGTCGATTACGTTTTCGCCAACCGTAACTTTAGTCGTTCCTGCTACGTCGAGCGCCACTTTCTCAACCATCTCTTCGATGGTGTCCATCATCCAGATATAGTCTTTATAAGCAACGTAAAATTCGACCTGCGTAAACTCCGGATTATGCGTGCGATCCATGCCTTCGTTGCGGAAATCTTTCGCAAACTCGAACACGCCATCATAACCCCCTACAATTAACCGCTTCAGATACAACTCGTTGGCAATACGCATATAGAGCGTCATGTCGAGCGAGTTGTGGTGGGTAATGAACGGACGGGCCGTAGCACCACCATGAATTGGTTGCAGAATAGGCGTTTCTACTTCCAGATAGCCTTTGTTGCTCAGATAATGCCGAATGGAATTAACCAGTTTGGTCCGTTTCACAAAAACATCACGTACCTGCGGATTCACAATCAGATCGACGTAGCGTTGGCGGTACCGTTGCTCAGGGTCCGTAAAAGCATCGAACGTTTCTTTTTCGCCTTTCTCGTTCACTACTTCTTTTACAACCGGTAACGGACGTAGTGATTTATTGAGAATCGTGAATTCTTTCACATAAACAGACAGCTCACCTGTTTTCGTGGAAAAAATATGCCCACGAACGCCGATGATGTCGCCAATGTCGAGTAGCTTTTTAAATACCGTATTGTAAAGCGTTTTGTCTTCGCCGGGACAAATATCATCGCGTCGGAAGTAAAGCTGAATTCGTCCGGTAGAGTCCTGTAATTCGGCAAAAGACGCACTACCACTGATGCGGATAATCATCAGCCGCCCAGCCAATTGGACATTTCCCCATCGTTCGTCGCCAGCGAAATCCTGTTCGGGTTCAACAGTCTGAAAAGCAGACCGAATGTCGGCAACGCTGGTATTTACGTCATAAAGAGCGGCAGGGTAGGGGTCGATACCCATCCGCATGAGTTCTTCGCGCTTTTGTCGGCGATTTATTTCCTGTTCACTAAGCTGCATGGTGATCAATTCGTTAGTTGGTTTATTCCAACTACTATTTGAGGGCGCAAAAATAATGAAAAGGATTGGCGTTTATAGCCATAAGGCTAAAGAAGCCGTTTCTGGGCAACAAAAACCGTTTATACAATTCTTGCCAGTAACTCAAAAAATGTATGTATCATTGTGATATTATTTTGATATCATATTTCTAAACTAAATAATACCGCTATGCAAGAGAAAAAGCTTATTTCCGTTTCGGGCTATTTGTTTTTACTGATCGCCCTACTATGTTTTGTGATAGCTGCCCTCATTCTTTTAAATGGTATTGTCGAAACACCATTTTGGCCAGGAGTCTTGATTTTAGCGGCTGTATTTATTCTGAAAGGAATTATTGTCATTTACCCGAATGAAGGCATTGCTGCTACGTTCTTTGGCGATTATGTAGGCACAACGAAAGAAACCGGGCTACGTTGGGTAAACCCGCTTTACAGTAAAACCCGAATTAGTCTGCGCGCCCGAAACCTAAACGGCCAGCAACTGAAAGTGAATGATAAAATGGGTAATCCCATCGAAATTGCGGCTGTGGTTGTCTGGCAGGTATCCGATACCGCAAAAGCCCTTTTCGACGTAGATAACTACGCTAATTTTGTGCAGATTCAGTCGGAAGCCGCCGTGCGGTTCCTAGCCAGCTCACATGCGTATGATAATATGGAAGACGAGCACGAAGCCCTTCAGCCCGGAACCACTACGTTGCGCGATAATACGGGACAGATTAACTTGTTTCTGGAACAGGAACTTAACGAACGTCTTGGGCAGGCGGGTGTTCACGTAATGGAGGCACGTATCAGCCATTTGGCCTATGCCCCTGAGATTGCCGGAGCTATGTTGCAGCGTCAGCAGGCAACCGCCGTTGTATCGGCTCGGAAACAGATTGTGGAGGGCGCTGTGGGTATGGTTGAAATGGCCCTTGCCCGATTAGCCGAAAAAGACGTAGTACAACTTGATGAAGAACGTAAAGCCGCTATGGTTAGTAATTTGCTGGTTGTTTTATGTGGTGAAAAATCGGTAAGCCCGGTAGTAAATGCAGGAACGCTTTATAACTAGTATCAGTATTAGGAGTGAGGAGCGAGTAATGAGAATGCTGACGCAAAAGATTTGATGCGCCAGCCATTCTCACTACTCGCTCCTCACTCCTCACTCCTTTAAAATATGCCTGCCGAAAAAAAAGCATTTGTCCTTCGAATTCAGCCGGAAATGCTGAAAGAACTGGAACGTTGGGCGCAGGAAGAATTTCGAAGCGTGAATGGGCAAATTGAGTTTCTGCTCAATGATGCGCTACGTAAACGAAAAAAGCAAAAAGGCCCACCGTCGGATGATAATACGTCGTCAGATACATCAGATACGTAGCGAAACTATTCCTGTGCTGGAATCAGATTTCGTACTGATGCTGTTGACGACGATTGCTCGACTAACGTATTGTAATGACTGATTAGCAGAAGACGGCCCAACAATACACGGTCGTTTATGTTATGTCCAATGGTATATTGCTGTATTTGTTGGGCATAGGTGGTCATAAGCGGTTTATAAACGTCGGTATAATATCTGTCCAGCGAAAGTAATTTTCCGGCGTCGTGTACGTAGTAGTCGAATAAATCAGTGTTCTGGGCCAGCGTAACCTGATCGTTAAAATGAATGGGATGACTGATAGCCCGTTTCCATAGACCGCGTGGCCGTTTGAGCTTCCGAACAACCGCCAACGGCCCGTCCATAATTACTTCATAAAATCGACTCGTTTCAGTTTCTTTACTGGCGGCATTGGTGAGTGCCATAAAATCCCGGCGTTTGTTCAGCTCAATATCGAACCAACTGAATTGACGTACCTGATACGTAGTAAACAGGCGAATACGTCCGTCGGGTTGACGTAGTTGTACGGTTTCCACCAGCCAATTGTAAACCAGATCACCTTCCAGTACGGTGTTATCTTGTAGAACAATTTTTCCTGATTGCCAGATTGGTTTCGGTAAAGCCGCATGAGCAAAATAAACAGAGAAAAATACAATTAATGTGATTGTGATGAACATAGTAATATTTTTCATAGTAGCAGGTTGTATTAAGGAACTGACTCTCCAACGGATTCTGATATACACTTTTTAGAGTTACCCCGTTATTTGAATACCTTAATTTAACTAATTTATAAGTGCTTAATAATCAGATAAAAAATAATCCTATTTGTTGATTTTTAATTATACAGAGATAGAATAGAAGTGATAGAGGAAAAAAAACGTAATGTTCAATTTTTCTGGAGATAGGTTAAAAAAAAACCTTTTTTGAAATTTATTTAATGGTATACCAATAATTTAGTGATACTTGTATGTATTAGTATAATGCAAAAAAAAGACCCCTATTGTTAGAAGTCTTTTTTGTATTATAGTGTCCTGGTAGGAACTAAACCTGCAACGACGTAGTAGCCAAAAAACTGATTGTGAGCTTATTGGTTGATGTGAGAAAGATGTTTATTTGGATGCAAACTCGCCAATCAAGCGAACGCCTTCTAGCGTAAGTGAAGGAACAATATCCGTAAAAACGCTACGTAGCGACGGTATCCGACTCGATAAACCACCTGTAGCAACAGCAATACAATCGCCATTGAGTTCGGTTTGAATCCGCTCGACCAACGAACGGACAAGGCCATCGTAACCTAATAAAATACCTGCCTGAATAGCGTGCGTAGTACTGGTGCCAAGTGCCGATTCTGGAACCTCAATCGGAACTTCAGGGAGTTGGGCAGTATTCGAAAAAAGTGAACGAATCGCGGTTCGAAGACCCGGTGCAATGGCAACACCGATTATTTTACCTTCGCCCGAAACCGTTGTAAAGGTAAGCGCCGTTCCAAAATCAACCACTACGCAGTTTCGTTGGTAGCGTGTGTAAGCCGCCAGCGCATTAGCAACCAGATCGGCACCGATTTCGTGCGGACGTAGCACCTCAACAGGTAATAACGGATAAACTCCCGGACCTACTACTATTGGCTCAAAACCGAATAATTCGGCCATCATAACACGTAGCGTTGGGGTCAAATCGGGCACTACGCTACTAATAACGGTACGTTCTATAGAACTAAGCGGAATAGACGCTTCGAGGAGCCAGAGCCGCAAACGGCCCTCGTATGATTCTGGCGTTTCGTCCCTACGGGCGGGCGTTCGCCAGATATGTGGCCAGTTTGTTTGGTCGTAAAGACCGAAAACGGCGTCGGTATTGCCGATGTCAACGATAATCTGCACAGAAGCGGATAATAGACGGTTATCGGGACGAAATAAGGACAAAAACCGCAGATTCCCGCACAAATTCGTCAGTTGATAGAACAATAGCGGTGAAGAAGCAACTTAAAAAGCTGCTTTTCTTGGCTGGGTTGTCATAAAATCCTTGAGGTAAAAAGGCTCAAACGTAGCAATATCTTCAAACTGACCGGCTTCATAAGCTGCTGTTGCTAGTACGCCAATAGCTCGGGCCGACGGCTGAATTGTTATATCAGGGAAATGCGCGTTTGGATGTTGTGCTAGTAACGACTTGCATTTAGCCGCTCCGTCGCCAAAAAACACGACCGGCCCTTTTATCAACCAATTCTCAAACGAGTGCTCATCAATGATTTGTGCTGATGTTGGTGCAACTTCATTGCCCTGCGTTGTGTAAAAAGCACAATAAACTTCCATACGCCGGGCGTCGAGCATTGGGCAAAGAAGTGAATTATTCGGAAAAAAAGTACGAACCTGCTCGGTCATGCCGGCTAACGTATTGATCGCCACTAGCGGTTTATCGAGAGCGAAACAAAGTCCTTTAGCGGTAGAAATTCCGATACGCAGACCCGTATAAGAACCCGGCCCTTTTGCTACCGCAATAGCATCTATCTGTTGCAGTTCGTGCCCAGTATGTTGTACTACGTTGTTTAACAGAGTTGTCAGCATTGCCGCCGACGTTCGTTCGGTAAATAGTTCGTAACTGCCCAGCAACGTACCATTCTGATGCAGTGCAACCGAGCAAACCGTTGTCGACGTATCAAGCGAGAGAAGTAGAGGCATACGTAATGAGTGATAAGTGATGAACGATGAGTGATGAACGGTCCGCCGTAGCGGTTTGCTGACGCAATTAATAAAAGCTGGCGTCAGCAAACCGCTACGGCGGACCGTTCATCACTTATCGTTACTTAACTTATTTTCCTTTCAGAATGGAGTTATAGCGGCCCATGTCTTTGAACAGATCAAGGGCGGCTTTCATTTCAGGGTCGGTAGCGAACGACGATTCTTTCAGGCCACGTTGCAAATAATAGTTACCCGCAATTTCCTGCTCGAGCAGCGTTTTAAGCTCGGCTTTGAACGTATTGAGGTCGGCGTCTTTACTATGCGACATTTTGGTTTTCAGCGATTTTAGCTGATCCTGAATCTGGTCGAAGTATTTTTCTTTCTTGGCCGATGCTTCGAGCGTACCGAGGTCTTTTTCAACCTGTGTCGTATAATCGTACTCTTTATCAGCTACCCATTTGGTGAAGTCCTGATACTCGGCATCGGTCAGGCGAAACTCACGCGCGGGTTTAATTGTCGGGTGCTCGTGGCGATATTTCACTGCATAGTCGAAAATATGTCCTTTGTTGGTCAGGCTCAAGGCAATCGGCGCAGGTGTTTGTGCTTCAATCACTACGTCGGGCAATACGCCACCACCATCATAAACCACCCGGCCTGCTTTCGTTTTAAAAGCTGTTTTCAAGGAATCTGGAATCTTGCCAACACTACCGTCGGGATTCCGATGGCTATAATCAATGGCCTGAATACAGCGACCGCTTGGAATGTAATATTTAGCTGTCGTGATTTTCAGCTTCGTATTGAACGATAATTCGCGGGTGGTTTGTACCAGCCCTTTTCCGTATGTCCGCTGACCAATCAGCACACCTCGGTCGTAATCCTGAATCACTCCCGACACGATTTCGGCAGCCGAAGCACTGTGATTATTTGTTAGAACGATAATCGGAACTTCGAGGTCAAGCGGAGGATTTAGAGCCGTGTAGGTTTTGTTCCACTCCGTCACTTTGCCTTTCGTGGTAACAACTTCTGAGTCTTTGGGAATGAAAATATTCGAAATATCGATGGCCATGTTCAACAACCCGCCGGGGTTTTCACGAACATCGATAATTAACTTTTTCATCCCTTTACCCTTCAGTTCCTGAAACGCTGAACGAACTTCCCGCGAGGCTGTAGCTGTGAAATCTTTCAGGTCGATATAACCCACATCTTCCGTAATCATGCCGTAATACGGTACGTTGGTCATTTTCACTACGTCGCGCGTTACGCTCAATTCGACCGGATCTTTCTGGCCGTACCGCATCACCGATAATTTCACCGCCGTGTTGTTCTGACCTTTCAGCAACTTGCCGGGGTCGGCATCTTTCAGGTTTTTCAACGTAACGCCGTCAATCTTAACCACCTCATCGCCAATACGTAACCCTGATTTTTCGGCAGGCGTTCCTTCATACACCATCAATACGATGCTCTTACCCTGACGTTGCCCAATCAGTGCACCAATACCATTATAGCGGCCGGTGGTCATGGTCATATAGTCTTCGATTTCGTCTTCGGCAAAAAAGTTGGTGTATGGGTCAAGCGCCTTCAGCATGGCGTCGATGCTGGTTTTCACCATGCGGTTCGGATTCACCTCATCAACGTAGTACAGGTTCAGTTCTTTGAACAACGTAGCGTAGATATCGAGGTTACGAGCGATTTCGAAGAACCGATCGTCAGTTTTCATTGCAACCAATGATAAACCTCCGGCCAGAGCGCCAGCTAGAGCGAGGGATTTCCAGTGTTTTTTCATAACCTTTCTATAGTATAAAGGCGGTTCAGGCCGTCAATTCGTTAATAAATTGCTGTTTGTCATCAATAAATAAAGCAATCTGGCTCACATAGCGTTGACTGCCCAACAGGCCAGTCATTAATACTGGTTCACGTACTGTGATCAATAAATTTGGTACAGCTAAAAATGTACCGTTCATGGTGGCTGAGTTTCGTTCGGGTTTAGTGTTAATAGCGAGTACCTGGTCAATTAGTGGTTTTGCCACCGTGCCATAACCACGTAAACCAAATCGAAAAACTAGTTCATTCTCACGTATCAATACGGGTCGTTTGATGGTAGCTACCAGATCGGCAGCGAAAAACAATAGACCATAAAAACTTATTACTGTTGCACCCCATGCCACAACTGGGCTCCAGCGATTTAGCAGTAAATGCACAACCAACGTTTCAATTAAACCAACCAGAATTACTCCCGTTGTTAGTGCTAATTCTCCTGAGTCCTGATGCGAACTAAACGCTTTATCGGTTGCTGTTTTCTCGGTCGAAAAGCACCACCCGAATAAGCCATACCGTAGCACAGAAAGTTCGCTTACTAAAATACGATTAAATCGGGAATGCCCCAGTATAGTGTCGAGACTTTGAAGGAGATTCGTAACAAAGTCAGGATTTTGCGTGCTCAATTGCCAGTAATTCCTGATTATCTTATTGATGCGGAGAAGAACGTAGCCAACAAAAAATAGCTCAACAACTACCAGCGAATGCTGTATTATACTAAGAAATTGCCGATAATTTGTTGGTAGTATAAGTGCTGTTATACTCAACGCAACTCCGACAACGATAGTAAGGCTTCGTAGAGAGAGGTTAAGTTTTCGGATAACCAGAAAGTAATAGAGAGCGGGTAGGAGCAATACTAGATCGAAAATGACTCCCGCTGATATCCAATCGGGCCGTTGGCTAAAAGCCACAGACTGCACAATGGAGTATTCGACTCCAATGAGGAGTAGGGCCAGCCCAGTAAACAAAAACAGCCATCGAAATGGAGAAAGTGGAAGACGCATCAGAACAGTCCAATAGCTGAGTGTGATCAGGCTACATTTTTTTGAGAGCCAATTTCATACCTTTTTCTATTTCTTCAAACGAAATTATTTGCTTGGCGGTATACAAAAAGGCAATGTAGGCGGGGCCTTGCGAAACGACCTCACTGGTTGCTGGGCTAAAAAGCTGTTTGTTGAGCCGATAAGCCTCTCGTACACGTCGGCGAATCAGATTTCGGTCGACGGCGTGTTTGAATGTTCGTTTGGGTACGGTAATGACAATGGCAGGCAGCGAAACGTTGCTTTCGGCGGGAAATTCAGATTGGGAAATATACAGAACCCGAAACGGAAAAAGGTAGAACGTCCTGACAGACGAACTACCTTTTTTGAATAATTCACCGATGATTTTTTTGCTGCAAAGCCGTTCCGATTGCGTGAAGGTTTGCGGCATAAACTCGATAGAAAGTAGCCGACAGTTGCTCGAAAAGAAACTATCGACCAGTAATTAGATTTTGAACCGTTCGCCTTTTTTCTCGTCCGAAACAGTCAGTTTCCACCGACCTTTAGCACGACGACGAGCCAAAACTTTGCGGCCATTTGCGGTTAACATCCGCTCACGGAATCCGTGTTTGTTTTTCCGCTTACGGTTCGATGGTTGGTACGTTCTTTTCATGATATATTTCTGCCTAAATCGTTATTTCCGAAATGAGTCCGCAAAGATACGAGAATCAGTGTAGTTTACAAAGCCTTGATTTATAAAAACACGTCGATCACGTCGATAGATTGTAAAAGTTATCGGAATGTGCTGTTTTGTCGGGAAATGAGCCGTTGAGCCGCTAAATTACGTTCTCAAAACAGCTTCTTGTGAGCGCTATATTGCCTACGTTATGCACTATCGTTTGTCTGCCGATCCTCTTTTGCCTAATTATATTGCCGTAGACGCCCAACTATCGGCCATCACTACGTCGGAAGTCGAATTGCAGTTACCCGCCTGGCGTCCGGGACGTTACGAGTTGCAGCAATTTGCTAAAAATATTCAGCGATTAGAACTGTTCGATGGCGATGGAAATCCGCTGCCGTTTCGGAAGATTACGAAAGACCGCTGGCGCGTGCAGATGAATGGCGGCACTACGTTAATTGCCCGGTATAATTATTATGCCATTCTGCCAACAATTTATCAGCTAAATGCCGGAAGTAGTTATATAGACGATACGTTGCTGTACGTCAATCCTGTCAATCTTTGTATGTATGCCGAAGGGCGTATTGACGAACCCTGCACGCTCGAACTGGCGATTCCGGATGGCTGGACAATTGCCTGTGGACTGGAGCAAATCAGCGAAAAAAGTTTGAAGGCGTCTGATTTTTACGAACTGGTCGATTGCCCGCTCATCGCATCACCTGATCTGCAACGTATTGAATACGTAGTGAATGGCATTTCGTTTAATGTCTGGCTACATGGCGGCTGGCGTAGTGATGGTACGCCGGTTTATGACGCCGAACGATTGGTGCGTGATTTTAGCCGGTTTACTGAAAAGCAATTGAAACTGTATGGTGAATTCCCCGAAAAGACGTATCATTTTTTGACCCTTGTCCTTACGGTACCATATTATCATGGTGTCGAACATCGGAATTCGACCGTATTGGTTTTAGGCCCAAACGATGAAGGTGAAGGTTTGTATCAGGATTTGCTGGGCGTATCGTCGCATGAGTTGTTTCACGCCTGGAACATCATCCGGATTCGGCCAACAGAATTGTTGCCGTATGATTTCACGCAGGAGAATTATTTCCCAACCTGTTTCGTAGCCGAAGGCGTCACAACGTATTACGGCGATTTGATGCTACGTCAATCTGGCGTTTTCACCGATGAGGCTTATCTGAAAGAATTGCAGGTACTTTTTAAACGACATTTCGAAAATAATGGTCGGGCGTTTCAGTCGCTCGTCGAATCATCGTGGGATTTATGGCTCGATGGCTACGACAAAGGCGTTCCTGATCGAAAAGTTTCGGTTTATCACAAAGGTTCTATTGCTGCTCTGATTCTTGATCTGCATATCCGACAAATCTCGAATCATGCGCGCTCGTTGGACGACGTAATGCGGCAGATGTGGCAGCGTTTTGGCAAACCCTTTGTTGGGTATACGTTAGAAGACTATCGGGAAATCACCGAAGATGTAGCGGGAGAATCGCTCGACTGGTATTACGATCTGTGTATTTTCGGGAATCAACCGCTTGAAAACAAACTGAATGAGTATTTGGCTTGGGTGGGTTTACAGGTCGTGTATGAAGAGCCAACTATTGATCAGCCGGGAGGTATTCGTTTGTTGGAACTGGAGGAATCGACGGATGAAGCATCGTCAACTCGCCAGCAACGAAGACAATGGTTTGGCGGTACGTTGACCGAGCCTGCCCAAGACGGAGCGCCTGAGCTGGTTTCCGAAATAAAAGAAGGAAAGAACGTAGTTGCCAAATAAAATACGCGACTAGGCAGAGATTGGTACAAAAATGGATTGTGAAGTTTATCGGCCAGCGAAACTAACTAATGGACGTTTCGTCTCAGTTGTATAAACCATGCGCCATTTCGTAACTAATTTCTACTATTCATGAAAGACATTTCTTCTTCTTTTAAACTGCTTATCGATAATGATACGCATCTCGAAAAACTGGCACAATGGATTAATCAGCCAACCGCAATCACGAAAGATGCATATCGGTTAGCCGTAAGTTTAACGCTGGCCTGTCTGAATCAACAGCTACAGAGCGACATCGGAAGAGAGTTGACTCGACGAATTCTGGCGCAACATGCAACAACCGCAAAGGATGCCCCTGATTTTGGGAATGACGATACTGATATAGATAACGTATCTACAGAAGGCCACCGACTTTTAGGGAAAATGCTTCCCGGTAAGAAGAGTGCTATTATGCAGATTATTGGGCGATACGTTAAACTTCCATCGGCAAAAACAGATCGACTTGTAGGGGCATCGGCTTATATGTTGTTTACGAAACTGGCGTTAGGCTTATCAAATGGAGTAATTAATTGGCCGGTTTCGCTTACTGAATTACAGGAGTTCGCGCCTGAGTTAAGTCAGAAAGATTACGTATCAATTGGCGCTTATTCCGATTCGATATTTGCCGTTTCAGCTTTGTAACTATGCAAACTGCCAGTCCTAAAACCTTGTCATTCAACGAATACGTTACACATGATGCCACCGCGTTAGCTGAGTTGGTGCAAAAAGGTGAGGTTACGGCTGGTGAATTGCTTGAAACGGCCATTGCCCGTGCCGAAGCCGTAAATCCCCAACTGAATGCCATTGTTACGCCTTTATATGATCAGGGACGTAGCATGCTGAACAAATTGCCCGAAAAAGGTCCATTCCGGGGCGTACCATTTTTACTGAAAGACCTGGAATATGAGTGGGCTGGTACGCCGATGAAATCAGGATGTCGGGGTTACGAACGCTACGTATCGAAGACTGATAGTGAAGTCATAAAGCGACTGAAGGCGGCCGGGCTGGTATTTTTTGGCAAAACCAATACGCCCGAATTCGGCCTGACACCTTACACTGAATCGAAATTATACGGCCCCGCCCGTAATCCGTGGAAACCAACGCATTCGCCCGGAGGATCAAGTGGCGGCTCGGCGGTGGCTGTTTCGGCTGGTATTGTTCCGGCGGCAACGGCTACAGATGGGGGTGGCTCCATACGGATTCCGGCCTCTTGCTGCGGTTTGTTTGGCTTAAAACCATCACGCGGTCGGGTTACGCTTGGCCCACAATATGGTGAACTCTGGAATGGTGCCGTTATTGGCAACGTAGTGACACGTAGCGTTCGGGATAGTGCCACGATGCTCGATGCAATTGCTGGTCCGCTCGCTGGTGATCCTTATGGAATTGCTCCGCCCGAACGGCCATTCAAAGAAGAAGTTAGTCGGGAGCCGGGCAAGCTACGTATCGCTTTCTCAACGCAGGCATTGATTGAATCACAACCAACAGATTCTGAGTGCGTAAAGGCGGTTAAGGAAACGGTAAAACTGCTGGAAAAGCTAGGTCATACGGTCGAGGAAATTCCGTTACCTTATGAGAAAACGATTGTAACAGAAGCTTTCTTTCTAACAGTATTAAGCGAAACGGCGGGCGTACTACGTGAGTTGGGCAAGTTTTTAGGACGGCCGACCCGTCGTGAAGATGTAGAGCTGAATACGTGGGCACAGGCTCGACTGGCCGAAGGGTTTTCAGCCGCCGATGTAGCGTATCAAAAGCGTCGCTGGAATTCGCTCAACCGCGCTATGGGCCAGTTGCATGAAACCTACGATGTGTTTCTGACGCCTACGTTACCGCGCCCGCCGATTGCGATTGGTACGTTTCAGAATACTGTTTCAGAGCAACGGTTGTTGAAACTGGTCGACTCGCTCGGCGGATTGAAATTTTTGAACGGCAGCAAAACAGTGACTGATCTGGCCGAACGTTCATTGGGATATATTTCCTACACGGTCATTACAAATATGACCGGGCAGCCATCCATGTCGGTTCCGCTGCATTGGTCGGCAGATGGTTTGCCAATAGGAGTGATGTTTGCTGCGAAACAGGGTGCCGAAGCTACCTTATTTCGTTTGGCTGGTCAATTGGAGAAAGAGCGTCCGTGGTTCGACAAACTGCCAGTTTTATAAGCGATACGTATTAAAAGACCAAAACCGGGCAACTTTCGAGCAGACTGCATTCTGGCACTCTGATTGAGCTATCACTGCTTTGGCAATGAGATGAAGTTTACCATCATCTCCAGCGGGAATCGAAGAATTTATGCACTACGGCACCGGTTCTGGTTGTATAAAAAATAGCAAGGCAACAAGCGAAAAGAGAGGTGCTCTACCACTGAGCTACACCAGAAAATTGCTTCTCTGATGGCCGGAGTCGAACCGGTGACCGCCCGGTTATAAGTCGATGGAACTCTTTTCTACGGCACTTGCTAAGGTTATAGGGTTGTAAAGTTGTAGAGTGAGCTGTCTCATTGACACTGTTCTTGCGACAGTCAACTTTACAACTCTATAACTAAGAAAAACAGGAGTAACAATTGAAATGAGATTCTGACGGGGAAAGAACAGGTTGGGGCGCACGGACATGGAGAACACCCATTGTCAGATACAACCATCACAACCCGTGCATATTCGCAGCCCGAAGATAAATTGTGGCAACTCATTCGTCGCGAGCATCCAGGCTCGATGGGACGAATGAACATTTCGTTTCCCGACGAAGCGAAAGAACCTTTTGAGGTGAGTATCAATCCAGAAGATGGCACCATTTACAAAACATTTAACCGCTTTTTCGATCAAAATACGTTGAAAGAATTACCGTCGAAGGAGTCGCGCCAATATCATGAACTTTCGGCGGGCGAAAAACTATACCTCCTGAATTTTGATATTCACCTAGGGCAGATTTATGACTTACCAACTCGGATTCTAGCTTTTTTCATCAGCTTAATTGGCGCAAGCTTGCCTGTAACAGGATTCATTATCTGGTGGTATCGTGGTAAGAAAAGTGAGAAAAAAGGCAAAGTCAGTGAGTTAAAGCCGCCTGTTGCTGGGTAGAAAATGGCTGGATTCGTTATTTTAATACCATGAACCGCCGAAATTTTCTTGCCCTGACCGCTGGGGCTTCTGCAACGATTGGACTCCCATCTATAAGCTGGGGAGAAGAACCTGCTATCCCAATCATTGATACGCACATTCACCTGTTCGATACGTCTCGTTCGCAAGGTGTGCCCTGGCCAACGCCCAAAGACAAGCTTCTTTATCGGCCAGCCCTTCCAGAACGTTACCGTAAGTTGGTCAGTCCGCTTGGCATTGTGGGGGCTGTTGTGGTAGAAGCCAGCCCCTGGCTCGAGGATAATCAGTGGGTGCTGGATGTTGCCGATAAAGACAATATTATCGTAGGAATTATAGGTAATCTTGAGCCGGGTAAACCAGAATTTAGTCGCCAGCTCGAACGTTTTGGGCGGAATCCACTGTTCCGCGGCATTCGGTATGGAAACCTTTGGAATCGTAACCTATCGGGCCAATTGTCGAATCCGGCGTTTATCGACGATCTGAAACTTCTTGCGCAGGCGGGGCTGGTGCTTGATACGGCAAACCCAAATCCAACCCTACTCGCGGCCGTGCTACGTATCAGCGATCAGGTGCCAAATCTGAAGATAGTAATCGATCACCTTCCTCAAATGGCTATTCCGGACGATGCTAATGTGCGGAATAATTATGAAGCCGATTTGCGTGAATTAGGAAAGCGATCTCAGGTTTACGTAAAGATTTCAGAAGTGCTACGTCGGGTCGACGGAAAAATTCCGCAAAACCTAAGCTTCTATCAAGATCGATTGGATACGTTTTTTGCTACGTTCGGCGAAGATCGGCTATTATATGGCAGCGATTGGCCGAACAGCGATAACTGGTTGCCCATTAACGCCGGATTGAGTCTTGTGAAAGAATATTTTACAGCAAAAGGCCGAACCGTAGCCGAAAAATATTTCTGGAGGAATTCGATGGCTGCGTATCACTGGCAAAAAAGAGATGCCTCTCAGCCCGGTTAGAACGGCTACAGGTTTTGTGTGGCCTAATTCTTTACCTGTTTGTAGGCAACAGTAAACTTATAATTACCCAGCGCACCCATACTGCAAATCAACTGGTTAGGAAAGCCCTGCCCATTTAGGGTTACTGCCTGAATATGCGGTTCGTCTATTTCCTTACAACCGTATTTGGGATCGCAATTCTTACGTTTTGTATAGATCAAATTATTCGTACTCAGGCTGCTACCTAACCCTGTTAAGCCGCTTGACGTAGCGAATCGGTTAACCGAGCTTAACAAACCATCCAGAAGCTGCATTTCCCTGAGCTGACTAAACACAGTCGGATTGGCATCATATCGCTGTTCAATAATTTCCGTACCAACCAAAGGAAATGCTCTTGATTTAGCAATAAAATCGATATTCCCTTTCTCATCAAAAAACAATTTTTTGAAACTACTTTTCACGGGTAGGCCTTTCTCATCGAGCATAATCGAACTCTTCTGAACTTCTTTTCCGCCAATAAAAAGCCGTGCTGCTACATTCTGACCAGAATAGGTTAACTCAAAGCGAGCCGGTTTTCGGTCTTCGTCGTAGATTGGGTCATCACTATTTGCCGAAATAGATTTTAAATCGATGCTGGTCAACCGATTGTCGGTATACTGAAACTGCACCCAGCTTGAACTGTTGCTACCCGGCGAATCGGTCAATTGATCGCTAATGTTTAGCAGTCGGTTTTGATTGTCATATGTAAAGGTTGAGCGGTAGACAAGATGTGCCAGCATACCCTCATAATCATGATAATCAACAGTTATTGGTAAATTAACAGCCTGCGCAATTGGCTGGAAATCTTTGTCGTTCGTCTTGTTTGTCGCTGCTGTCTGTGGAACAGGTGTTAATTCAGCCTTCGGTTGGCAGGATGTTAACAAGCCAATAGTGAACAAACAACTATAGAAAATAGTATGAGTAGCTGCAAACAGATTCATAAAAAATGAGTCGTAAATGCTGAATTATAAAGCAATGTCTCTGACTTTAGCTTATAAAAGCAAAAGATGTTGGTTTGTGAATATTACTCACTGTAATCCAAGTCTTTACCAAACGTTTCTTCAATGGTAGCCAATGACCAGTAACCCAGTGCAAAACAGACCAGTGCCACAATAGCGGCTGACTCGGCAACACCCAGCGATGGCTTCATCATCTGAAACGCCGGAATGGTTAGCAACGTAGTAGCCCGAACGTTATTAGCCACCGACGTAGTAGCCGTTGCCCGAAGGTTGGTGCCATAGCTTTCGGCTGTTATGGTCAGGAACATGGCGATGTAGCCCGTTCCAAAACCCATTATCATTAGCACAGTATAGAACGCACTTGCCGACGTAATACCACCAAACAGATACACAACGATACACAGCAACGTAAAGCCCATCATCAGCCCCACCGCTTTCCGGCGAGACTGCAACCACTGACTCAGAAATCCGCTGAACAAATCGCCTGCAACAATGCCAATGTACGTATACATAACGGCCCGGCCCGGCGGAATGGCTTCCTGAATACCCAACGCTTTTCCGAATTCATTGCTGAACGTAGCGAGAATACCAATCACCAGATACGTAGGCAGCGCAATTCCCATGCAGCGCAGGTAACGTAGCACAGCTGGCCCGTTTCGAAATAATGCCCAGAAATTACCACGCGATACGTTAGAGGTTTGTATACGGGTAAACATTCCCGATTCAAGTACGCTGACACGTAGCAACAACAAACCAAGCCCAAGTCCGCCACCAATGAAATACGTGATTCGCCAGTCGAAAAGTGATACGGTAAAGTAGGCTACAATCGCCCCTAACAAACCCACGCTGGCTACCAGCGATGAACCATAGCCTCGGAGACGAGCAGGTAAAATTTCACTCACCAATGTAATGCCCGCACCTAATTCGCCCGCCAGTCCAAAACCGGCAATGAACCGAAGCCAGGCGTAAAGCTCTGGATTGTGAACAAATCCGCAGGCGATGTTGGCTAGTGAATACGTAATGATACTGCCGAAAAGTACCGAAAGCCTGCCCCGTTTATCGCCCAGAATGCCCCAGAGAATACCGCCGAGTAACAAGCCCGCCTGCTGAAAATTCAGAATCCGTCCGCCAACTAGTGAAATATCAGCCTCCGAAAGCCCCATATCTTTCAAACTCGGAACGCGAACGATGTTGAACAACAGCAAATCATAGACATCGACAAAATAGCCCAACGCAGCAACAATGACGGGCAGGGAAAACAGTGGACGTAGTGAAGTAGAAGGCGGTACGGTAGTTGTGTGCGGCATAAGGCCAACGTTTCGGAGCGAGTGATTATAGCACCGAAAGTACGGCAAAAAATAGAAAACAGACGTTAAAAGAGCTATGATTTACGGCGTTAATTCTACTTTGGGAGCTTTAGATTAGCTACCCGACCTGGAACATTCTCAACCCTTAATTTTATACTATCTTTAATGCGCTGAAAAATGAAAGTTTACATTGAATGTGCCGATAAAAGCAATCAACGTAGCAACAACTAGAATGAACGACTACGTATCAAGTTCAATCTTTTCTGTTGACAATCTATCGTAGAAATCACGAGTGCTAGGTTTCATTGTGATCAAGAACAATCTGCTGTGCAGCCTGATCTTCCTGACGAGTTTCCTGCCCCACTTCAAGCAACAATCTTATTAGTCTCTTTTGCAGTTCAGCATCTACCTGATCAATATATTGATTGGCAACCATGAATACATAATTTTCTAGAAGAGTATCAACTGATTGAGTCTTGTCAGGCATTACATTGAGTCGGTTTATGTGTTTCAGTCAATGCCATTTTTAGCGTCATCTCTACCTGATGTAATTTATAGGCAAGTTCTTAAACACGTACTGTTGAGCAAAAGAGAGAAGATCAGGGTTTAAAAAGCGAGTCGTAAAGTTTAGCCATCGGCTGGGTCGATACGTAGCGTTTTTCTGCTCGTCAAATATCTAACCCCTTTACTAAACTCACTGTCAATTCTGTCTCAATTACTGTCAATCCCGTCTCAAATAATCCAATAAGACCTTGAAAAACACTGTTCTCTTAAATGCATCTCTTCGGTCGCTCAATAAACTGTTACTATAATGAACTAAACATTGGCCCGAAGCTTAATTATCAATTCGTTCCCATCTATTCGCTTTTGAGAATGTCTACCGGATTACTTTTCGCGGCTTTCATCGTCTGCGAGCCAATCATAAGGAATGCGATCAGTAATACCGCCAGCAAGCCAATCAGTAACTCCGTGATCTGCACAGGGGTATGGTACGGAAAATTGGTGAGCACAACCTTTTCAAAAAACAAGTACGTTATCGGCAATGCGATGAGTGCCGAAACCGATAGTTGCATGAGAAAACCGCGACTTAGTAAGTAGATGAGGTTGCCTGAACTTGCGCCCATCACTTTTCGGATACTGATCTCCTTGAGTCGGGTTTCGGTTGTGTAAGTTACCATCCCAAACAGACCCATCGATGCGATTGAAATGGACAGAAACGAAAGGAAGCCAATGATCTTGATCAGTGTGGAAAATTCGCGATAGGCCTCTTCTATATCTTCGTCGTAGAATTTGGCGTCAAACGGATGAACACGGTCAATTTTCTTCCAGACCGACTCGATTTTGGCTCGGGTTGCCAAGATGTCTTTGTTCTGTATTTTGGCATTAATAACCGTTCTGTCTTCAGGTGTCCAGTGCATGAATGCCACCGGCCCGATGAGGTTATCGACCTTACCGTAATGAAAGTCTTTCATGACACCAACAATGGTCATCCTGCGGGTTCCATTGAAATTACTGAACGTAATTTCTTTTCCGATTGCTTTCTGAGGGTCGTTGTTCGCTATGTTAAATCGTTTCAATACTTGCTGATTAACGATTATTTCGGTAGCGGCTTTGGTTGTGGTAGGGCGGGCCATAAAATTTCCTCCAGCAGCGAGTTTGTATTCATGCAGAGACACATAGTTTTCGTCGACGTGGTTGGTCATCACCAGCGCTGAATCGCGTGAAGTATTATATTTCATGTAGCCGCCCCAGGCATTCCCAACGCTGGTGACAATTAACGATCGGGAAAGGGCAGACACTTCTGGCATCTCGCTCAATTCCTTGAGAAAGGCATCTGGTTTGTTGCCCTGCATATTGATGTTCAGGATATTTTCGGTGTTGAATCCCAAATCGAATGTCAGAATGTTTTTGTACTGCACATAACCGATAGCGGTTGTTGTGATAAAGATCAGGGTGAGCGTGTATTGAACCACCACTAATGCACGCCGTAATGTTACGTGTTTGAAAACTTTCACCGACCGATACGTTGGCGCGGATACGTTCCTGAGTGCACTGATCGCGTTGACTTTCGAGAAGAACAGCGCAGGCATGAAGCCAGCAATTACGCCGACCATAAGCGAAAAGA
The DNA here is from genome assembly GCF_054776875.1 of Spirosoma daeguense. Taxonomy (NCBI): domain Bacteria; kingdom Pseudomonadati; phylum Bacteroidota; class Cytophagia; order Cytophagales; family Cytophagaceae; genus Spirosoma; species Spirosoma daeguense. The sequence goes on along the minus strand of NZ_BAAHBF010000004.1, from coordinate 141,483 downwards.
TAATAAACGCTACGACCATAGGCAATGTAAGCTCGAGTTTCACGATACCTTGCATTTCAGGAGCCAGATTTATCAGAAGCGGTCGCAGAACAAGAAACAGAATGAATGAAAGAACAAGAGCCGACAGCGAAATCAGGATTGATTCGGCCAGAAATTGTTGCCGGATCTGACTCTTTTCGGCCCCAATTGCTTTGCGGAGACCTATTTCTTTAAAGCGACGGATGGCGCGTGCCATCGAAAGATTTGTATAGTTGAAACAAGCCGACAAAATCACAATAAGGGCAAGCCCGGCGAGTATCCAAAGCACACGAGGAGACATGTGAGGCCCCACAGAGCCCGGCCCACCCTCAGTGGCATGAAAATTTTCGCCAACCACGGTCTTGTATAACGGAAGAAGTTCAAGCTGAATCTTCGTATTTTCTTCGGCAAGATTTTCCTGTTTTGCTATAACATCGAGCTGTGATTGAATTGATACTACGTCAGCATTTTCTGGCAACTTTAGGTAAACGTAGTGCGACGACATGCTTGTCCATTTGTCGAAGTTCTTGTCGTTTTTATTAAGCTGCGCGGCCGTTGCCAGTGAGACGAGTGCTTCGAAATGAATATGCGAAAAGAAAGGAACATCCTGCATGACTCCGGTCACCTGATAAGCGAGTGTATCGAATTTGATTGCCTTGCCCAGCGCCGATTGGTTGCCAAAGAGTTTTCGGGCCGCCGTCTCCGTAAGAACGATTGAGTAAGGGTCTTTCAATGCCGTTTCAGGATTGCCTTCCAGCATCGGAAACGTAAAAACTCTAAACACCGACGGATCAGCCCAGTAGCCTTTTATCGGAATAATATCGTCGCCAACGTTGGCATCCTGCGAAAAATCGCTACGCAGAATCGTTACCTCCTCCATGCCCGTCACTTTCTCGCGAATAAGCTTTCCGGCCTTTATCGATGTGGTTGCAAACTTGGCTCTGGGGCGCCATATACCTTGTTCACCTTTAAATGTTGCTACGTTGGTAATGCGATAAATCTGTTCCCCATCTTCGTGAAATCTGTCGTATGAACGCAGGTCGAGTAAGAACGCGATCAGCAGCAAGCCGACGGACATACTGATGGCGAGACCAACAATATTGAGGGCCGAAAACAGCTTGTTGTGCATTAAGTTGCGTCGTGATGTTTTGATGTAGCTTCCGATCATGATTCTGTTGAGAAAAGGTTGACAAATTTTCGTCTTTGCTTTTTGACAGGATTTACAGGATTTTTATCACTCTACTCTGGTAGTTGTAGTACGTCGAAATCTTGTCAATCCTGTCAAAAAATCATTACTCAGACTCCAAACTTCCGTAGGTTATACACGAAACTAACCAGCAAATACCGACGTAGTATTCGGCTTTGCACATCCTCGATATACGTATCGGTCGTGTTACGTATCAGACTGCTATTCTGATTCAATACGTCGAAAATCTGTAACCGCAGTTCGCCTGTATTGCCTTTGAAAAACTGCTTTGCCAGTGCTCCGTTCCATAGCATAATCTGCTGATTATAACCCGCAGCCCGGCCCGTTGTACCTGTATACGTTACGTCGCTGGTGAGCACGAATCGGAAAGGAAGTTTCCAGAACAAGTCGGCAGTAGCGTATTGCGACCAGAAGGACGTGTTTTGTTTCGAGGTTAGCGAATACGTAGCACTTTGGTAGGTTAGGTTACCGCTGAGGCCGTATTCCAGCCTATTATTGAAATTAGATTGCAGCCGAAAGCCCTGGCCTACACTGGCATTTTTCGCTTCGTTACGTTGATTGTTAATAAAACTCACCGCCCAACTCAGTGCTACGTTGGTTGTGAGCGTAAGTCCTAGTTTCGAGGGGTGAAGCGTTTGCCCGACAGACATTGCCCCGTTGGCCGACCAGAACCCGCCTACATTGATAGGTTGCGTTGTCTGTACACCCGACGGACTGATTGTTGTCGACGTAGCAATGCGGTTAGAACTCTGGTTGAGGCTGGCAAACAACGAAAAGCTTTTAGTCCCTAATCCGGCCGACGTATTGTAGCTCAGCATCATCGTATTGTAAAACTCTGGCGCGAGATATGGATTCCCTACCCGAACATTGAGCGGATTCATATTGTCGATTACAGGCTGCAATTGGTACAGCGAAGGCGCATTCAGGCGGGTTCGATAGTGCAAACGCAAGTTTCGATTTCCAGAAAAGGTGAAACTCCATAAGGCATTCGGCAATACGTTGAAATAGGGGCGTCGTTGGCTGGTATCTACGGAGATGTTATCAAGTTGTAACTGCGATTGCTGAACGTCTGCACCAATAGCAAATTTATACCGTAGTCGTTGCGTCTGAAACGTAGCACCCACCCGATGATAGTCAAATGAGTTTCTAAATTGATTTGATAGCGGGAAATTAACGTGGTCGTAAAGCCCCGTCGTTTCGCTTCGATCAGTAACCCGTCGGTCGGCCTGGTTGCTGTTCACTGAATAAGCGTACCGCAACTCCAGTTTTTGCGTGAACGATAACGGTTCTGTATATGATACCGTGAGCGTGTTTTGCAGGTTGTAATTTGCTTGCTGGTTCTGCTGATTCAATAGGTTCGAAACGGGGTTGACACCCGTAGAGTCGTAGAACGTATTGATCGACTGATTTAACGCCTTTGTAATTGCATCGCCCAAAATCGTGTTCAGATTGACCGACAACGTGCGCCCTTCTCGTCGGAACTTACGCATGAGTAGTAGATTATTATAGCCAATTACCCCATTACCTGTCGATCCGTAATTAGTTTGGCCTGTATTTACTGATTGAATTGTTTGCCCCAAAAGGCCCGGTAACGTAGAGCGGCTGGATAGTTGGCTGGTAAAATCTGTAGTTTGCCACGAGAAACTGGGCGTAAGCCGAAGACTAGTTAGCGAATCGAGGACCCAATCCAGCCGAGCGTTGAACCGATGCGTCAATTGCTGATTCTGCGAATAGTTCTGCTGATTGGTTATGAGCGAACGTTCGGGCAAAAGGCTCGTGCGTCGACTCTGTTGTTCGGTAGTGGTAATGGCCTGATTAAGAAAATAACTCGTTGCTAGTTCGGCCCGCTTACCCCATTTGTCTTTATAGTTCAATCCACCGGCACGTACTTCAATTATATTCGTTGGGGTCTGGTTACCAGGAAGTCCTGCACTCTCCAAACCGCCTACAAAAACGGGACCCTGTGCCGGCCAAGCCCCTAACGTAAAGTTTTGCTGGTTGAGATTATTGGCTTGTCCGATCAGCGAAATTTGGCGTCCATTCTCGAAGCGATTCAGATTCAATCGACCCTGATACCGATTCGCTTCTCCATCGCGGGCCGTGCCCAATCCCAGCGAATTCTGTCCAAAATAGCCTTTCCGCTTATCCCGTTTGAGCGTAATGTTGATGGTACGTTCCCGATTTCCATCGTCGATACCCGAAAATTGCGACTGATCGGACGACTGATCGTATAATTGAACCTTATCAACAATATCGGCGGGTAGATTTCGGGTCGCCATCTTCGGATCAGTCCCAAAAAACGGTTTTCCATCAACTAATACCCGATTGACGGTCTGGCCTTGCGCCTTTATCGTACCATCTCGACTAACTTCCATCCCTGGCAGTTTACGGATCAGTTCCTCCACAGCGGCATTTTGTTGTGTCTTGAACGATTCTGCGTTGAACTCCAGTGTATCCTGTTTTACCGTAATCGGCGGGCTTTCCTGTCGAACAACTACTTCCTGAAGATGATTACTCTGCTCAACCATCTGCAAAACACCGACATTGATTATTGGCTTTCCAGATGTGATAGTAACTAATTGAGACAGATTGCGATAGCCAAGGAACGTAATAAGCAGTCGATAACTTCCTTTTGCTACGTTACGTAGTTGAAATTGACCCTCGCCATCGGTAATTGTGCCCATTACGTAGCTTGAATCCTGAATCATCATCAACGAAATAGAAGCTTGCCGAAGCGGTTTGCCACTGGTTGAATCAAACACCATTCCCCAAATCTCCGATTTTGTTACGTTACGTTGAGCAAATAAACCGGAACTTAGAAAAAGACAGAAGAGTAAGAAAATCGGTTTCATGGATTTGCAGAGGGCTTTTTGGTGAGGGCATGGGGCAAAAGGCGGAGAGTAGAAAGATACCCTTTGTAGCTAACCCTTTGCTCTCTGCCACCTAGTTCCGCTCGTTCTGTTGGATTTGTTGCTGAAAATCAGTGATGGCCTTCTGACGTAGATCTGCTAACTGTTCGGGCGTAACGGCTTGAGCCTTTATATCTGGTCTAGCGGCCTGTACATCAGTAGTCGTAGTGTCAATTTTTGTTGCCTTAAATTGTTCTTTGCTTCCTTCGATCAGTAGAACTGTTCCGGTTTCGGGCGTCAGCTCATGGATAGGCGAGTAGGTAATAGGTAGCTCGTTGGTGATCCAGACAGTGTAGGTTTCCTTGTTGAATGGTACGGTAGCTTTCTGGCAGGTATAGCCAGCTATTTTTTTTGTCTGGTTGGTTAATTGCCAGCCACTTACGCGCTTGATCGGTGCGTCGGCCTGATACGTTTTCGCATCTGCATCTTTACCTACCGTGAGCAAGGTTACCTTTTTCTGGTCTTTCAGATCTACGAAAACCTGCTCTGAAAATGGACGAGGGAAGTTTCGGGTTTGAGCTGGCCCACCATCGCCCCGCACCCGAACAACGGCTGCCTGCTCGTCGCGGCTTTCTTTGGCATACGTACCGTTAATCAGTACCTTTTGACCAAACATGCGTGTATCAGGAATATCGGTTGGGAAATTAGGGTCACCCGGTTTTACCTGTTCGCCGTTAATAACGATACGCATTTGGGATGGGTCAACTTTGCGGACACCCTCGTAGGTAATCTGCCCCGACCACGTAGTAGCCACCGTTTGGGCGATGATTGGATAAGTTGCCAAAAAGGCGGCTACGCAGTTGACAACTACAAATAGAAGCGGTTTCATGAAATAATGTTGGTTTGATTTTGCATCCGAGATGACGGACGACTCAAAGGTCTGGCAGAGTTTTGTAACGCACTGCTACATAGTGTTAAACAGTGTTAACGGCTATCCTAAGCCCGCTCAGACAGTGTAGATTTGTGTATGAACCGACGTATTCGTTCGATATTCTGGCTGATGACTCTTTGCATCATTGGCATCAATGCGTTTCAGGGATATTGGCTCTGGACAACGTATCATGTGAAAAGCCAGCAGTTTAACCAAACGATGCGGGATGCACTGTTTTCTGTATTGCAGCAACGCCAGATGGTTGAGGCTAACCGATTATTTGCCAGACAGGATAATGAGAAGTCGCTGAAACCAACGCGAATGATTATTCGCCAGTTTGACGGTACGACCAATCGGGAGCAGATTCGAGTTATCGTAAGGCAACCCGGGCCACCAGTAAACGCCAACGAAACTCATAAGCGTGATATCCGCGTGGTAGCCGTTGATAGCTTTTATCAGCGGTTGTTGCCAGGTTCACCCGGAATAGAAACACAAGTATTTGAATCGCCCGACACGCTTGCCCATCGGATTTCGACTATGTTAATGCTCGACTGGGCCGAAGGCACACGTATCAATCTGGCAAAATTGTCAGAAGCATACCGTTCTGAGCTTCTTCAGCGCGGTATAAATCCTGATTTTAAACTAGATACGGTAAGTGTTCAGCCGCAAAAGACTTCTGGTAATATTCTGGTAAGTCAATTGAGAACACCGTCAAAACCGAATGATAAGTCGAACGTAATGAACAAATTAGTGGTACCTGTCAACCCGATTCGGAATCTGTTTGCACAGGTAACTTTTGAAACGCCAAAGTTCTATTTGCTACGTCGGATGGGGTGGCTACTGGGTGGTTCGGTGTTTTTATTGTTCTTGACCACTGGAAGTTTTCTGTTCATGCTGAGTACAATTCTGCGCCAGAAAAAACTGTCGGAGGTGAAAAACGACTTCATCAACAACATGACGCACGAGCTGAAAACACCGATTGCTACGGTGACGGCAGCTGTAGAAGCTATGCAAAATTTTGGTGCTTTGGATGACCCAAAGAAGGCTCAAATGTATTTGGCTATCTCGCAAAACAACCTGCAACGGCTGTCTGATTTGGTTGAAAAAGTGTTGAATCTGGCCGTCGAAGAAAAGCGCGAGCTGGTGCTGCATCCTGAACCAACAAACCTGAACGACGTAGTAGCTGATCTGGTAACGAGCCATGAGTTGAAGGCCACAAAACCCGTTACGTTCCGGGTAACTATCCCTGCCGACACTATGGTAACTGTTGATCGAGTTCATTTCGGAAATGCCCTTAACAACCTGATCGACAACGCCATTAATTATTCCAGAGAGGCTGTAACCATTCAATTGGCATTTCTGAGAAGTGAAACAGGCTGGCAATTGTCGGTTGCAGACGATGGAATCGGTATCGCTAAATCCTATCAGTCAGCCATTTTTGAACGCTTCTTCCGGGTGCCCACCGGCGATTTGCATCCCGTAAAAGGCTTCGGTCTTGGGCTCGCTTATGTCCGTCAGGTTGTTGAACGACACAGTGGGTCCGTATCGCTACGTAGTGAACCGGGAAAAGGGAGTGAATTTTTACTTACATTTTCATAAACAGAGCGAATCTGCTACGTGTATGCCTATAGTTTTGCTGATTGAAGACGAACCGGCACTGGGAATGATTGTGAAAGACAGTCTCGAAGTACGAGGCTTTACGGTACGTTATGCAACTGATGGAGATGTGGGTTTAACAATGTTTCAGCAAGAGCGCCCCGATATTGTTGTGGCTGATGTGATGATGCCAAATCTGGACGGTTTTTCGGTGGCCAAACAAATTCGTCAGACTGATCTGGACGTACCGATACTCTTTCTAACGGCTCGTTCGCAAACGGCTGACGTAGTACGTGGTTTTGAGTTAGGCGGAAATGATTACCTCAAAAAACCGTTTAGTCTGGATGAGTTGATTGTGCGGATCAATGCGTTGCTTCGACGTAACGTAGCGTCTCGAGCCGATAACCTGAAGCAAGATGGAGTACATATTGGTCGGTATCTGTTCGATTCACCCAAACAGCGGTTATCATTCAATGGTCATGACGTATTACTGTCGCACCGTGAATCGGAGCTGTTACGTCTTTTGTATGAACAGCGAAATCAGGTGCTTGAACGTAACGTTGTGCTGCTTCAGCTTTGGGGCGATGATAGTTTCTTTAACGGCCGTAGCTTAGATGTTTTTATTACCAAACTACGACGGCATTTACGCGACGATCCAAGCCTTCAGATCGTTAATGTACGGGGAATTGGTTATAAGTTGATCGTATAAAAAATGGCTAAACAAGTACTTGTTTAGCCATTTTTTATACGATTATTTGGTTTGAAACTACCAGAATCGAATATAAAGAACTGTAAGAATAAGCATGATAACCGTAATCAGTGCTGTAGCTGATGGGGCTAGTTTAAACATTCTGGAATCGATCTCAAATGCTTTTGGATTTATGGCAGGCCCTGTCAGGCTAATCAATACCATTGCTAGCACGGTAAAGAAAAAGGCCCAACCCATCGAAACCAGAAAAGGAATTTCATAAATACCGTCGGCGTTTTTGAAGGCCGTGTAGAGAATTGTCTCGTGCCCGAATAGCTGGGGGGCGAAGTTATTGAATAGAGTTGTCAGACCAAAGCCCAACAGAATACCAACAACGGCAGCGGCTCCTGTAGTACGTTTCCAGAAGAAGCCAAGTAGGAACACCGCAAAAATACCGGGGCTCAGGTAACCGGTGTATTTCTGGATGAACGTAAAACCACCTTCGCTACCAACACCTAATGTATCTTTCCATGTTAGGGCAATAGAAAGAAGCATTGCCACAAAAATAGTGATACGTCCGGCCCAAACAAGTTGTATTTCGGTCGCGTCTTTTTTAATGTACTTGTGGTAGATATCGAGGGTAAAAATTGTAGAGATTGAATTGGCTTTACCTGCCAGCGATGCTACAATAGCGGCTGTAAGCGCGGCCATCGATAAGCCTTTCAGTCCATTCGGCAAAAACGACAGAATCGCAGAGTAGGCATTGTCGGCCAAGAGTTTACCCCCCGGAGCCATTTCATTTTGCAGCCCGCCATTTTTATACAATACATAAGCCGCAATACCGGGGAGCATCACAATCAGTGGCATAAACAGCTTAATCATAGCTGCAAAAAGAATACCTGTACGTGCCGTTTTTAGGTCAGCTCCGAGCGCCCGCTGCGTAATGTACTGATTACAACCCCAGTAGTTAAGGTTTACAATCCATTGACCGGCAAAATACATCGTGATACCCGGTACGGTCAGGTATTTATTTACATCTACCTGTGGCGTATCAGGACCTGGTTTTGGGAAAATCAGATGAAAGTGATCTTCGGCATCGTTCATCATAGCCCCAAAACCGGCTATAACATCGTTGCCCAATCCAAATTTCTGACTCACTAACGTAAGGGCAATGTAGCTCGTAACCAATCCTCCGATAATCAATACGACAACTTGAATAACATCGGTGTAGCCAATTACTTTCATGCCGCCCAACGTAATAATCAGGGCGAAAATGCTTAGGCCAATGACAATAGGGTGAAAGAAATCTGCACCAACTAACGTACTGATGGCGAGCGCTCCCAGAAATAGAATAGACGTCAGGTTAACGAATACATAGAGAAATAGCCAGAAAACGGCCATAATTAAACTAACTGTTTCATTATACCGCGTTTTCAAAAACTGCGGCATAGTGTAAATATGATTTTTCAGGTAAATAGGAATAAACCATATAGCCACAATAATGAGTGCAACGGCGGCTAACCATTCATAGGCTGCCACAGCAATCCCAAACGTAAAACCATTGCCCGACATGCCAATGAACTGTTCCGCCGAAATGTTTGAGGCAATTAATGAAGCCCCAATTGCCCACCAGGTTAGCGAGCCCTCTGCCAGAAAAAAGTCTTTAGTATCGAGTTTAGTCTTTTGCTTCTTTTTATAAATCCAATATCCATACGAGGAGACCCCAATGAAATAAAGGAAGAAAATGATGTAATCAGTCTGGTTAAGCTGGTTCATGGAATAGCTTGGAATATAGTTTTCGAATTAGCGTGTAAAAAAGCAATTATTTCTCTAATTCGGCTTACTTTTTAGCAAAATCATTTACAAGTCCGCCTTTTTTTAATGATATGAATCCCTACTTATACCCTATAATACATGCATTTTTTGCGTAGAATGGCAGATAAACAAGAAAGGCGCTAATCAAAATGATTAGCGCCTTTCTTGTTTATCTGCCATTAATTACTGGGCAATGGCTTATTATTATGCTTATTTTTTCTCAACCAGTTGATTTACCAATTTCTTTAGATCATCAATTTGGCTTTGCAGACGTTGCTCAGTTTGTTGTTTCTCTTGTTGAAGTTGTTCAATCTGAGACTTTTGAGCATTGTTGGCTTTTTCGAGTTCGATGCTGTGCAGTACAACTTGTTCGATTTGTGCTAACAGTTTAGCATCCGTTTGGTGGAGGTCGTTACCTTTCTGTACCATTTCCTCTGCCGATGGCATGCCTGGCAGGTGTTTGTTGGCTTTGATAAATCTTTCAACTTCGCTCAACGACTTCAGTTTGTAATCCGATGCGAACACGTAGTCACTCCAGTCAGCCGTGTTTTTTACAGCTACTTTTACTTTCTCGGTCAGGATACCTTGTTCAACGAATAGTTTATAACCTGCTGGGGTACGAGTGCTACTACCGATGATGACAGCATCATCCTGTGTGCTTTGCAGGAACGAACCTTTCCGTTGCCAGAAGTTTTCAGCGACACCTTCACGAGCCGAAGCATTTGTGCTGACCAGAATAACATCACCAGAAGAATTGACGGAGAGGACTTTTGTTTGGTTGGTTGCCGAAGCAGGGGAGCTGCTGGTCAAATTGGTAAACCGAAGACCTGATTGGTGGGCAGTTCCTTTCGTGATTTCCAGCTTATTTTGAGGAGCGCTATTACCGATACCAACATTTACACTGGTGTTACCAAGAATCATTGCATTCGAAGCTGATACCACTGAGTTATATCCAATAGCAGTAGCATTGTTTAAGGCTCCTGTTCCGTTTGGAGGAGAAGCTGCTACACCAATGAATGTGTTATTAGAACCGGTCACATTATGATAACCAGCATATCGACCAATCGATACGTTTTCACCACCCGTCGTGTTTTTAAAGAAAACTCCGTCACCAATGGCGGTATTACCAGTACCTGCAGTATTACCATTTCCTGAACCATTACCCATAAACAGGTTATATGACCCATTGCTGTTGGCTCCAGATTGCTGACCTAGGTACAAGTTACCTGTACCGGTTGTGTTGGTGATACCTGCCTGATAACCTACAAATACGTTCGCTGCTCCTGATGTATTGTTAGAACCTGCCTGTGCGCCCAGAAAAGCATTACCACCACCGGTATTGGCTTTACCTGCCTGATGCCCAATAAATGCGTTATTGATTCCAGCTCCTGTATTACCTGATTCAAGACCCATATAAACACTGTTGGAGCCAGTGTTAGGGGCTTTAATGTAATTCTGTGCGTTATATTGGATAGAAAATCCAGTAGGCATATTCAGGTTACCCTGAACTGTCAAAGGGGTACCAGAGGGAACCTCAATGGTTTGCCCTACTGCCGAAAAGCTAAAGCCCAGTAAGCCGAGGTAGATAATTTGTTTCATTTGCGGTTCGATGAATTAATAAAGTGGAAAAGTTAGTGGAATTATTTTAGACGACAAAGTATTTTTTGGATACTTTATTTTAAAACTATCACTGATTCGGTAATATAAGCTGCCTTGTTTACAAATGTAGGCAGTTTATCCGTAACCAGCATATCTGGATATGACCAATAAGTTAATTTTTTGTGCATCTTTATTTATCGGTCCTTAAATAGTTTGCTGTCGAAATTTAGTACCCTTAAAGTATATGTTATATGCTGATAACCTTTAACTTAAAGATTTGTTAATAAACATAACGGCGGTGCTGATTCAGAAAATCAGCACCGCCGTTATGTTTATTAACTAGCATTCCATTATTTGATGGCAATCTGACGTATCGGCATCGGTTTCGTTAACGCTGGTGTCGACAGTTTGAAAGATACTTCCTCAACCTGCGTTCCGGCTGTAATACGAAATATGTAGGTTCCATCACCAAGCTGACTCATATCAAATTGCTGGCGGCATGCGTTTCGTTTACTATTTTTCCGAAGTAGTGTTTCCTGAAAGAGAACTTCACCCTTCTCGCTAACTAACTCAAGGTTCACTTTATTTTCTGACTTATACTTTTCCAGATAGATCCACATCTTAGTCATGTCTGCGGCTGGAAACACAGCAGCGGCAAAAACTTTCTTCTGCGAGTTGCCATCATCAGCTAGAGCAGGTGTCACAACAGATACAGTAAGTGCCAATAAGATGGCGCTAGCGAGCATTTTGACGGTAGTTTTCATGTGAGTCGATTAATTTAAAGAGAACCTTTAAGTGTCAACTCAATGATGCTTGCCAACCTGCCCGTCGCGGCCGTTTAGGAGCAACGGCTAAAAAAAATGATAAGTGGTTAAAGCTATTCTACAAAGTCCAGATCTTTTCCAAACGGATCTGGAAGGCGGCTGAGTGACCAAAATGACAGCCCATAAACAATAACGCCCAGTATACCTGCCGCAACTAAAGCGCCCATAGATGGCTTCAGTGCCTGAAATAGTAATGTCATCGGAATTAACGTACCGCGCACCACACTCGGCACCGACGTCGTGGCTGTATTGCGAAGGTTTGTACCATATAGTTCGGCTACCATCGTAAGGTACATCGCAATATAACCCGTACAGAAGCCCGCCAGCAGACAGATGGTATAAAGTCCTTTGGCTGTGTTTATTCCACCGAAAAGATAGATACTACTTAATAATGCACTGGATATCAAAAGACCCGTAATGGCTTTGATACGTGATTGAAGCCAGTGGCTTATCGGACCACTTAACAAATCGCCCCCGGCCAGACCAACGTAAATCATCATGACGCAACGCCCAGGCTTAACTATTTCTGGAATAGCCAGTGCTTCGCCAAATTCGTTGGCAAACGTACCCAATATGCCGACGATAAACCACGTGGGCATTCCGATTGTTACGCAACGAAAATACTTTTTAATTTGGGGCCAAGTGCTAAAAAACTGAAGAAAATTTCCACGGCTTACGTGTTGATGCTCTGCTTTCATTCGGCTGAATAAACCTGATTCAAAAATACTTACCCGAAGTAGGAGCAAAGCAAGGCCCATTCCACCGCCCACCCAGAAAGCGGTGCGCCAGTTGAAATATTCGACAGTGAGGTATGCGGCTCCTGCCCCCAGATAACCAATGCCAGCAACCATTGATGAACCGTAGCTCCGAATCTGTTTCGGAAGAATTTCTGATACCAGCACCATAGCGGCCCCAATTTCACCTGATAGACCAACGCCAGCAATAAATCGCAGAATAGCATACGTAGTAACATCCTGCACGAATCCACAGGCAATATTCGTGAGTGAATACGTAAGAATGCTACCAAACAGAACCGACATTCGGCCCCGTTTATCGCCAAGAACGCCCCAGAGAAACCCGCCGACCAAAAGTCCCGCCTGTTGAAAATTCAGAATGAACGTACCGGCTTTCGATACGTCTGCTTCCGATAATCCCAGCGACTGCAAACTTGGAACACGCACAATGCTGAAAATGAGCATGTCGTAAACGTCCACGAAAAAGCCAAGCGCCGATACAATGACCGGCAACGTAAATAATGGACGAAACGAAACGCGCGTTGACGAAGGAGTAAGGACTTCCATTGTTGGAGTCGGAATTAGGCAGATTAATAGATATGAATTTCGACCGGGATTTAGCTGATTTAATCCCTAAATCAGCTAAACCTCGCCGGGCCGACGTGTCGGTTCTGACTATTCCTCCAGATAATTCAAATCTTTTCCGTGGGTTTCGGGAATAGTTAGGATGGAGTAAAAGCCGAGTATAAAGCAGATCAGACCTACAGCCGCCCCTGCGTTAATAATATCGAGTGATGGTTTCAGGTAAGCGTATAAACTAGTCATCAGAATAACTGTACCACGTACCATATTTGGAACTGTAGTTGCCGCCGTAGCGCGGAGGTTGGTGCCAAATTGCTCCGCTCCAATTGTCACAAACATAGCCCAGTAACCAATTCCAAAGCCCATTGCTCCAGCGAGTCCGTACAGAACCGTAGCGCTCTTCACACCGAAATACAGATAAATCAGACTGAACACGAGCGATACAATCATTAATAACGTAACGGCCTTTTTCCGGGAAGCCATTGCTTGACTGATAAAACCACTGGCCAAATCGCCGAACGCCAGACCAACGTAGCACCACATAATGGCTAAACCCGGCTGAATTTCTTCCACAATGCCCAGTGCGCGCCCGAACTCATTGGCGAACGTAGCAAGGATACCAATTACAAACCACGTTGGTAAACCAATGCCGATGCATTTCAGATAGCGCTTAAAGCGGTCGGCATTAGTGAAAAACGAAAGAAAATCGCCTTTTGCTACGTGATCCTGCGACGATACGTCAGTAAACATACCCGATTCCACTACGCCGACACGTAGCAGCAAGAGGCCAACTCCCAAGCCACCGCCCACAAAAAAGGCCATCTGCCAGTCGAACAGTTTCACGGTGAAATAAGCCACCACAGCGCCGAACAGACCAATACCGGCTACCAATGACGTACCAATAGCACGTTTCTCTTTCGGAAGTACTTCGCTTACAAGCGTTATGCCTGCGCCGAGTTCGCCAGCCAAGCCGATTCCGGCAATAAAACGCATCAGCGCGTAATACACCACCGGGTCCATGAACGTAATATTTTTGATGAATCCGCAGGCAATGTTGGCGAGCGAATACGTAATGATCGAACCAAAGAGTACCGAAAGACGTCCGCGTTTATCGCCTAGCACACCCCACAGAATACCCCCGAGCAGCAGACCGCCCATTTGCCAGTTTAGGATGCTGGCTCCCACGGTCGAAATATCCTCACCAGTAAGGCCGAGGTCTTGTAGGCTGGGAACGCGTACAATTCCAAATAAGAGTAAATCGTAAATATCGACGAAGTAACCCAGGGCGGCTACAATAACAGGCAAACTAAACAGGCCAACAGTCGGAGATTCGGTTTTAGGGGAGACGGAAGAAACAGCCATGCGGCAAAAAAGAAGATTAAAAGGGCGAAATAATTCTGCAATAATACGAAACAGCCAAAGAAGATTAGGCCAAAATCCGGTAAGGTTCAGGATGTTTTACGAAGAAATGGGTTAGAATCACCTTCGCATTTGTCTGAAAGCATACTCTGATAATATTATGGTTTTGTTTTGATCAGTTTTTTCTGAATAAATACATCGGCATAGCGCCGACCAAGCGTACGCGCCGATTGCGTATCGAAGTGGGTCGAATCGCCTTTATGGGTCAATCCTTCTGAAAGAACGTAGTATGAATTTGGAATGTGCTGCGTGGCTTTCTGAAGCGCTTCGTTGACGGTTTTTGCATTTGGATTACGTTTCACCACAAAATCACCAAGCGTTCCAACCACAAACGGTACGTTGGGTGCATTCAGATCTTTCCGAAATCGCGCTACCAGTTCGGTCAGTTTAGCTTCATAGTCTGGTGCTTTCTCTGGATTGGAATCCGATTCGCCCTGATGCCAGATAAACCCTGCCAGTTGACCATTCTCCAAAGCTTTCTTCGCTCTACGTAGCGCATCATCATATGGGTGAGATTTTGTTGGCTCGTAATAAGCCCCTGTTTTCCAGCTATCAATCCCCGAACCGCCAACTGCGCAGGGGACCAGACCGATGTTCATTGATGGATACGCTTCAGTCAGTCGTTTCGCGAACGGGAAACCCGGCCCAACACCGATAACGGCTGGCTTGTCGAAATGCATCGGGTCTTGAGCAGGTACCCATGTTTCAGCTTTATCCAGCATCCAGATACGCGGATGTGTTTGCTTATCTTCGGTTTCGGGAACACCCCGCCCGGCCATATTCGACTGACCGATTAGCAAAAACAGTTGCAATCGAGGAGGAACGTCCTGCCTGAAAGCGAGAGTAACAAACAAAAGAAGAACGGCAGACAGACGAGCGCTGAATTTCATAAGCGTTTGGTCAACTTAACATGGTAAGTTCTTGTCGAACGTTTCAAAAAAGCACGTAGCGAGTTATGACTACCCGGATTTAAACCGAAAAATCATAACTCGCTACGTACCGATGCTACGTTAAAGACTCCATTACGTAGTGATTTACGTAGCGACTACGTTTTTCTTGACGTATCCCATCGTTTCGCGCTGGCGTTGCTCCACAAATTTCTGCGCTTTTGCCACTTTGGCTTTTGCCGCTTTCGGGTCTTTCGCCATAGCCAGCACCGCTGGAACAATTTTCGCTACGTCGCTGGGCGTGTCCATGTCGAATAGCCAGTCGCCTAGACCAACATCCCGCCACATGGCTCCTTTGCTGGTCTGCTCCTCGAACCGACAGACGATGGCCGGAACGCCCTGCGCAATGCACATAATGGGGGAATGCATCTCCAGACCGAACAACCCCGCCGACCGGATATACGTACTGACAGCCTCATCGGTCAACCAATAATGGTCGCGCCAGACTACTTTTTTCTTCACATCCTCAGGGAGCGGATCGTAAAGCATTTCCTTGCCGATACGTACCTGTGTTCCGTTTTCTGGCACAAGCAATACTTTGAGCGGGGTTTGCCGAACCACCTGAATAATGGCTTCGCGGATGGGGGCGTTGTCCTGCTCTTTCATTTTATCATTGTACGCCCGTTTGGCTTCGTTGGGAGTCTGATTTTTGCTGGGCAACTCCCACCAGGGCGAAAACCGATATTGTGGAATAGCACATAGGAACTTACCCGTTTCCAGCCCATGTTCCCGCAAAAATGCGTCGGCTGCCGCGTCGTTTCGAATGTCGACGGCAAATGCACCATCGGGGCAAAACTCCATAATCGGGCATTTTACTCCGTTCTTCTTGGCAAACTCCAGCGATACCGAATCCCGGAATAAGGCGAATTTGGCATTGGTCAGCAGGTCAATATCAATGGGGTTGAATTTGCTACGTTCCTCGGCAAACCCATACACACCCGGAAACGTAATGCCATAAATGCCGTATGGTTTACCCGTTTCCTTTACCCAGCGTTCTACGTCCTTGCGCGCCACCAATTGCGGTCCAGAACCGTGCAGTAGAAACACACAATCGGTAAAGGCTTTCTGGATTTCCTCGGGTGTTCGGATAATCGGTACGTTTGGGAATCGCTTACGTAGCATTTCCTCTACGCCGTTTCCTACGTTCGAGGGCCAGAGTCGTACCTGTACATCGGGCAGGTATTTTTCGAGCAACGTTAATACACCCGGTGTGTGTGCAATGTCGCCAATGTTTTCGGTCTGCCACGACGAGCGTAGAATAATAGATTTAGATGCTACGTTGCCCGCTTTCAGTGAAGAAAGTGAACCTAAAATCAACCCGGCAATGCCCGGAACCTGTTGAAGAAAATCGCGTCGGTTTAGCATAATTTCGAATCACAGTTAGACAGGATTTACAGGATTTATTGCGTTGAATACTGATAAAAAATCATGTTCATCCCGTAAATCCTGCCAAAAAAACTCAGTTACGCCATTACATTTTTTTTGACGTATCCCATCGTTTCGCGCTGGCGTTGCTCTACGTATTTGCGGGCTTTAGCGGCTTTAGCTTTGGCGGCTTTTGGATTTTTAGCCATTTCCAGTACCGTTGGAGCGTAACGGGCAATATCGTCTTCTTTGTCAAAATCAAACAGCCAGTCGCCGAGGCCGATATCCTTCCACATGGCACCTTTGCTGGTTTGTTCGGCAAAACGTCCGACAATAGCCGGAATGCCATTGCCGATGCACATGATGGGCGAGTGCATCTCCAGGCCAAACAACCCCGCCGACCGGATATACGTACTGACGGCCTCGTCGGTTAGCCAGTAGCGGTCGCGCCAGACGACTTTTGCTTTCACATCGTCGGGAAGTTTATCGTACAGGATCTCCTTGCCGAGTTTTACCTGCGTTTCATCTTCGGGGCAAATCAGTACTTTCAGCGGAGTTTGCCGAACAATCTGGATAATGGCTTCGCGAAGGGGGGCGTTATCGTGTTCGCGCATGGCCTTATTCCGTGCGTCACGTTCTTCATTGAAAGGGGTTTTCTTGCTTGGAATTTCCCAATAGGGCGTGAAGCGTGTGCGCGGAATCACGCACATAAACTTGCCTTCTTCCAGCCCGTGCTCTTTCATGAACGTAGTGGCAGCGGCATCGTTACGTAGATCAACGGCAAAGGCACCATCGGGGCAGAACTCCATAATGGGCGATTTTATACCAATGTTCTTCGCGAACTCCAGCGAAATCGAATCCCGGAAAAGCGCAAATTGTGCTTTTTTGAGCATCTCAACGGCTTGTGGATTGGGCGTTACCACGGCCTTCGGGTCGGGACTGTAGACGCCCGGAAACGTAATGCCATACACGCCAAACGGTTTCCCGGTTTCTTTATCCCACTGCACTACGCTACCAGTCGCCACCAGCGAGGGGCCGGAGCCATGCAACAGAAAGACGCATTCGGTAAAGGCTTTTTGAATTTCCTCCGGCGTTCGGATAATCGGTACGTTCGGGAACCGTTTGCGCAGCAGTTCTTCAACGCCATTATCCACGCTCGACGGCCACAGCCGCACTTCTACGTCGGGCAGGTATTTTTCGAGCAACGTTAGAACGCCCGGTGTATGTCCAATATCGCCGATGTTGACAGTTTGCCACGATGAACGTAGTATAATGGATTTTTTTGGGGCCAGACCGTCTGCTGCTAGACCATTTGCCCCCGGTTGCGTTTCGGTCAATTGCGCCAACGCCGGAATGCTGGATAGTAACCCGATCAGAGCGGGCGTTTGTTTCAGGAAGTTGCGACGGGTTGAATGGGTTTCGTTATTCATAGCGAATGTATTAAGAAGTCAGTTTAATAAGCTTACGCACGACCTGCATCGATGCTTTTTGGCGGTCGGCAACCACCTGCATGGCCATACGGGCTTTTTCTTTGGCCTGTGGATAGTTTTGATGAATCTGCATCAGGGTCGTATTCATCGTATCGGCTGAGGT
The DNA here is from genome assembly GCF_054776875.1 of Spirosoma daeguense. Classification (NCBI taxonomy): domain Bacteria; kingdom Pseudomonadati; phylum Bacteroidota; class Cytophagia; order Cytophagales; family Cytophagaceae; genus Spirosoma; species Spirosoma daeguense. Next base: position 123,316 of record NZ_BAAHBF010000004.1, on the reverse strand, counting down.
GGTGTTAATATCGAACAGCCACTCATTCAGGCCAATATCACGGAACATCCAGCCCTTGCGTCCGTGCCAGATGGAGCGGGCATGAATAACCGGAACGCCTAGCGCCAGTGCCATAATGAGCGAATGTGGTTCCATACCAAACACCGTATGGGCGCGTGCATAAACCGACATCGCTTCGTCGGCACTCCAGAACGTATCACGAAAAACAACGCGCGGTTTTACGTCGTCGGGTAACGTATCGTACAGCATCGTCTTGCCGTATTTGGTTTCTTTGATCGATTCGGGAGCGATCAGGGCCTTTTGCCCGGTTTTGCGGACCCAGTTGGTAATTACCGCGCCGGTTTTAGCCATCCAGTCGCGGTTTTGAGCCTGTTGTTCGGGCGTTGGGTCGGCGGGGTTCAGGAAACTGCTCTTGCCGTGACCATCGAGCGGGGGCGTATTCGTCCGAATCACGACCGCCAGAAATTTACCCGCTTCCAGCCCGGTCTGTTTCAGGTAAGCCAGTCCTTTTTCCTCATCGCGCACATCAATACCGAAACAACCGTCTGGCCCGAATTCAAGCACGGCAGGTTTGAATTTGTTTTCCTGCAAATAATTCAGTGAATCTTTGTCGCGGGTATAAATGAAAGCGGCCCGATTCAGTACGTCGCGGAAAATCAAATCGGAAGGGGAGGCAAACTTATCGAACGACTGGCCATACAGCCCAAACGGAATGTTCCGCTCGTAGCAATAAAGCATCGGCGTGAGGTTCGCCATCGGCGCAGTCCATTCGTAACTAAACAGGCCGTAATTCATCGGCATACCCGAATTATGAATGTATAGATTGGCTTCGTTGAATGCCTTTATAACCGGACTATCGGGTTTGTCGGGAGCAAATTCGCCCGAAACCAGTTTCACTTTCGGGAAGTTTTTAGCTACCAGCGCTTCCGTAATAGGCCGGGGAGCCGCATGCCAGAGCACAACCTGCGCTTCGGGAACGTAGCGTTCCAGCAGACGTAGCGTGCCGGGCGTATGGCCAATGTCGCCAATGTTCATATCGTTCCACGATGACTTGAGCAGAATAACGGGTTTGGCGGCTGCAAACGATGGTTGGAACGGAATTGCCGTAGCAGCCATCGACAGACCAGATACCTTTAGAAAATGTCGGCGTGACGTCATAATTAATTAAGCTTTCGGGAAGGATTGTACCTGTGGACGACCAGATTCCGGACCTTCCGGGAAGGTAAACGTCGTTGCGATGGGCTTTGCCGATGCGGTTGAATCCTGCACCCGAACCGTCACCTTTCCGGCGCGATGGGTTGGATTGCCGATGGACAGTGTCCACCGATTGGTCTCACTACGTCGCCATTGCACAATACAGGGCTGGTCAACAGTCAGTTTGCGCTGATTGGGTAAATCCAGTGAACCCGGTTTCCAGAATATAACCTGCACCAAATCGGGGAGCGCAATGGCCTGTATGCTAGTCGTATTGGTGACAACGGTTGGCGATTGAAAAGAGGCAATATCGGCTGGTTTCAGACCCGGTGCCACTACGTAGCTATAGGTAGAACCGTCTTTCGAGCCCGAACTCCCGTGTTCAATCCAGAGACTGAATACGTCGCCCTCAATGGCGGGAGGTGGGTTTTTAGGGTCTTCGCGGGCTTCCCGGTGCGGTGCCGTGTTAAGTGTTTTCCAGGGGGCCGACTTCCGCTCGGTACGGATACGTAAGTTTGTTGCCTGCGGAAAGAGATACGTTACGCCATCGTGGTGAACCCAGCCCGCCTTGGTTTGGGTGTGGGTTTCGCCAGCAGGCAACGGAGCGGTTTGTTCACTAGTAGTAACTCCGCCCTTGACCCAGCATTGATTAACACTGGTTACAACGGGCAACGTAGCGTCGTAAGATCGAACGCTTGCGCCCAGACAGACCACTACGTTATCCAGGAAAAACCAGGCTTTCTGCGCGTGTAAGCCACCCCGATGAACTTCCATAGACGCTGCACCCAGTGTTCCGTCGGAGACGCCACCCGCCCAGTCGCTGCCGCCGTACGAACCAGCGCCCCAACTGTGCAACGGTAAGGGTACACTCGGATTATAGACACAACTTACCCCCGGAATCCGACGCCAGTCCCAAATTGGGAAAATGTTTCGATATTCCTCGCCGGTCTGCATCAGGCACATGGCTCCATCGCCGAGATGATAGCCTAACTCGTTCTGCTTTCCACCCGATTCATGACTGTAGACCCGGCGCGACGACATACGGGCCGACGCCTGAAAACCGGGCCGGTTATGCGCTACGTAGTCCGACATCCAGAAAACCCGATTGCCGACTGGAGCCGTTTGGGGTTCCGCTTCGCCCCGCATCCGACGAGCAAACGCCTGAAGTTCGGCCTGGCGTTTGCCGCCAAACGGAATCAAATGATCGCAGGCGGCTTCGGTTCCGAAACCGGAGTCGTGATCGGGGCCATGTTTCACCGGCCACGAAACCATTCGTCCTACAGTCGTAAAATCAAGCGAACGACCCCGCGTAAGCGGTTGCTGACCGTCGAGGACGTAGCGGGTCAGCGTCTCTATTTTGTCGGGCGCAAAAGCCAGCGATGTGTTACGTAGCGCCAACGCCAAAGCCGTAGCGTCGCGGGAGAAACCAAGCCCGTATAATCCGCCCGAATAAAATTGGGGACCGTGTTGGTGAAAACTGTAATCGACCTGAATACTTTCTCGCCGACCGGGGCCAATTTCCTGTTCGGCCTGCCTGGCGTACCGCGCTACGTAGGCGGCATCGTTCGACAGTAGACCCGCCAATACCTGAATAGAGGCTTCGTGCATTAGGTTTTCTCCCGTTGCCGGAGAGCCGGAATAATCCAGAACGCCATCGGGCCGTACACAGGTTTTCAGAATTGTAACGATCTGCGCTTTTTCGGTTGCTGATAACTCATTGCCCATCAGCACGGCGGCCTGTCCTAACGCTAAAGGCGAACCAATCTGGTAGAACCAGCCTGCCGATGGGGGATGAGGCTTACCCAGCCACACGCTTAACGCCCGATGCAGTGCGCTGGCCAGCTCGCTACGTTGTTGTCCCTTCGCTTCGTGAAAGGCTCCCGCCAGTTTCAGAATGCGGGTGCAGTGACCGTAGCGTTTGATGCCTTCGTGTTCGGGTTTGAACTGCGCTTCCAGATCAGGCCAATGACCCGTCGGGTCTAACGTAGCAAGCAGTTGTTCCGTGCTAATCCAGTTCACTTCCGGGATCAGGGTCAGATAATGTTCGGCGAGCCGTTGCTGAATAAGCCCCAGTTCTGAAGGAGCATTACTTGTTTCAGTCAGTTGTGTCAGGTCGAAACCGGGCCAGATTAATCCCAGACCCCCAATTGCCCCACCAGTCGATTTAAGGAAGGTACGCCGATTAGGCAAGCGATTTTCTTTACGCATAAGTAGCCGTATCTAAAGGAAAATCCCTGCTTATCAATAACCTGGGTTCTGCACCAGTTTCGGGTTCGCATCCATATCGTTTTGCGGAATCGGAAGCAGGTTGTGAAACGCTTGAATAACCGGATTTCGGCTGAAGGTATTATCGGCCTTCACCGCGTCAACCAGTTTTCCGGTACGTACTAGGTCAAAACGACGATGGTTTTCAAAGGTCAGTTCCAGTCGACGTTCCAATGCAACGGCATCCTTAAACTGTTGATACGTTAGCCCTGAAAGAGCCGGAATCCCAGCGCGGGTTCGTACCTTATTAATGGCCGCATACGCTTCAGCCGTTGGTCCCTGGTTCACTTCGTTCAAAGCTTCTGCCTGCATAAGCAGTACATCTGAATACCGTAATATTGGGAAACTGGTGCCTTCGCCACCGGCCGTTTTTGCCGTTTTGTCCCATAATTTCTGGAATGAAACGGCTTTGGTTGGGTCCGGGTCGGTGATCGACAGCACCGTAGTTGCCCCGTTATACACGAAAGATGTGATGAATGAAACGGCTTTCCGTTTGTCGGCATCGGAGTAGGCATTGAACAAACTTTGGCTAACTCGCGCAATTCCTGATCCACCACTTGGATAAATCAAGGCAGAACGAACCCCAAAACCCCGGCCAATTCCGTGTCCGCGCACGTCGGTAAGGTACTGAACCTCAAAAATATTCTCTTTTCCGCCCCGAGCGCTCAAGGCAAATGCATCGGCGAAGTTTGCGTAGAGGTCATAGACACCCAAGTCAACAACTTCTTTCGCTTTGGCTGCCGCCTGTGCCCAAAACGGCGAACTGGCGGTTGTACCGGCGCGGGTCAGATAAACTTTTGCCAGTATACCTTTGGCGGCTCCCTGCGTGGCCCGGCCCGATTCGGCGGCTGGGTAACTCTTGGGTAACACACTCTCGGCTTCCTTCAAATCGGCTTCAATCTGGGCGTAAATGTCCGCCACCGGCGACCGGGCCAGTTCAAGCCCATCCAGCGACGTAGTTTCTGAAGTTACTAACGGTACGTCACCGTAAAAACGAACCAGATTGAAGTAATGCAAGGCCCGCAAAAATTTGGCTTCGGCAACGTAGCGTTTCTTCAGGGTTTCGTCCATTGGAATGCCCGGCAACCGATCAATAACGATGTTGGAACGATTGATACCCCGATAAGCAGGTGCGTATTGCGAGATAAATCCGTTGGCCGGTGTTATTTGATAACGCCACAGCAATGGCCGGTTCGCGTCACCTGTCAGAAACGGAATGGCATCGTCGGTAGTTGTGATATCGAGGTTCGGATCGACGTTTCCAATCGCGTTGTAACAGGCTCCCAGCGCGGCTCTGGCATCGTCGGCACTTTTGTAATACGTAGCGTTGGTCAGATTGGTAACGGGCGACAAATTGAGCTGACTTTCGCAACCGAACGCCAGAAATACCGGAATTATCAGTAAAAGACGGTTAATTTTCATGATCGGAGTTCGGTTTAGAGTTTCAGGTTCAGGCCAATCAATAAAGTCTTAGCGGCTGGATACCCGCCGTAGTCAATTCCCTGACTAAGCGACGAGCTACCGTAGCGGTTTACCTCGGGATCATAGCCCGTGTATTTGGTGAACGTCAGATAGTTTTGAGCCGCTACATATACTTTGACCGACGAAAATCCAGCCCGGTTAATCAACGTAGTGGGCAGCGTGTAACCCAGCGAAATATTTTTCAAACGCAGGTATGAGCCATCTTCTACGTGCAGGCTCGACAGCAACCGCGAACCACCGGCGGCATTGGCACGAGGAATCGTATTACCGCCGTTCGTTGGCGTCCAGCGTTCCAGTACACGCGCTGACTGATTGTTGCCGCCCGTTAGATTAATCAGGTCGAACGTAGCGTAGTTGATGATTTCGTTTCCAGCACTTCCCTGAACAAAGAGATTCAGATCAAAGCCTTTGTAGGAGAACGTATTGTTAAACCCACCAAAAAAATCAGGATTGGCATTACCGATAATATCCCTGTCCAGATCGCTGATAATACCATCGCCATTACGGTCTACGTAGCGAAGATCGCCGGGTTTAGCCGTTTTCTGAGATGATGCGTCCACTTCGGCCTGATTCTGAAAAATACCGTTCGTTACCAGCCCAAAGAAATTGCCTAGCGAGCTGCCTACACGCAATAGAATCGGGTTTTGCCCCGTGTTCGAAATAGTGGCGTCGGAACCAGTCCGAAACTCCTGCCGACCATCGAGGGTAAGGATTTTGTTCCGGTTAAACGTAATGTTAAATTCCGATGTCCAGCGGAAGCCGCCCCGGTCTACGTTGATCGTATTCAGCGCAAATTCGAAACCCGTATTGCGCACGCTACCAATGTTTTTGAGTGTGTTGCCGAAACCCGACGAGGTGGGTACGCTCACGCTGAAGAGGAGATCAGACGTTAGTTTGTTGTAATAATCCGCCGATATCTGAAGCCGGTTGTTGAACAGGCCAATGTCAAAGCCAACGTCGAACTGGGCGTTTTTCTCCCACCGCAGATCGGGGTTACCAATGCCGCCTGTAGCCGATCCTACCTGTAAAGCACCCCCTAAAACGTAAGGAGTTGAGGTAATGTTGGCCAGATACTGATAGTTCCCGATTTCCTGATTGCCGGATAAGCCGTAGCTGGCCCGGATTTTAGCATCCGATACGCCTGTCAGTCCTTTCATCCAGGGTTCATTCGCCAGTTTCCAGGCAAAAGCACCCGATGGGAAAAAGCCAAACTTGTTGTTCGGACCAAAACGGCTGGAACCGTCGCGACGACCGGTAAGCGTAAACAGAAAGCGATCTTTGAGCGAGTAATTGACGCGAGCCAGATACGAAATGAGTCGCCATTGACTAGCGCCAGTGCTCGGTGCAACCAACGTAGAACCCGCTCCGAGATTATTATACAATGCAAAATCATCGGCAAACGTATTGGCGTTCGCATCCACCGATTCCGCATTAATTCCCTGAAATGTGTAGCCTACTATCGCATTGATGTTATGATCTTTACCCAATTGACGGCTGTAATTAAGCGTATTTTCGTTCAGCCAGTTTATGGATTGTGACGAGCTAACCGAACCGCTTCCGCCCAAACTGGCCCCTAACGTAGCAAGTCGGGTAATGTAAGAGTTGTTCTTCGAGGTTAGCAAATCGGCACCGAAGCTGGTTCTGAACGTCAGTCCTTCCAGAATTTTTACATCAACGTAGGTGTTCGCCAACAGACGTATCAGCGAGGTACGGTCGGTAAATTCCCTAACCATAGCCATTGGGTTATCCGCTCCCAAACCGTTCAGCACGCCCACGTTTTTATAATAGCTACCGTCGGCATTGTAGATCGGGAACGTAGGTGAGTAATTGAACGCTGAGGCAATTACACCGTCGACAGCCCGGTTTCCGGCAGTCTCCGTGCGCGGTCCATTGCTGATTGTATAAGCTCCCTGTATAGTCATGCCCACTTTAACCCGTGAGGACAGTTCGTTATCCAGATTGGTACGCAGGGTGTAACGCTTAAAATCGGACCGGGGAATAATACCGTCCTGGCTAAAGTAACCCGCCGAAACCGCGTAGCGAGACGTAGCGCCCCCTCCCGAAATGGAAAGCTGATGACTCTGAATAGGTGCATCACGTAGTACAGTCCGCTGCCAGTCGGTGCCTTCGCCCAGCGTAGAAGCCAGCGGCCGATCAGCCGTACTACCATCAAAATAGGGTTTGCCGCCGTTGTTCGTCTGCGCTTCGTTGACCAGTTCGGCAAACTGACGGGCGTTGAGCAGGGGAATAATATACCGTGGAGTCTGATTACCATAGTAGCCATCGTAACTCACTACGGACTTTCCCGATTTACCCCGTTTGGTGGTTACCAGCACAACACCGTTCGAACCCCGTGAGCCGTAAATGGCTGTTGCTGAGGCATCTTTCAGAATTTCGATACTCTCAATATCGTCCGTATTGATTGAGTTGAGGTTTCCCGTCGGAAATCCATCGATCACGTAAAGCGGGTCGTTGCTGGCGTTTACTGACCCGGAACCCCGGATACGTATCGTAGCACTTCCGCCCGGACGTGCCGAGTTGGTCGTTACCTGAACACCGGCCGCACGACCCTGCATGGCCCGGTCGAGCGATGGAATCGGCGTGGCTTTAATATTCGCTTCGCCTACCTTCGCCACCGACCCGGTCAGATCCGATTTCTTCACCGTACCGTAGCCAACTACCACGACTTCGTTTAGCGACTGATTGTCGGGTTGCAACGTAACGTTCAACGATGTACGATTGCCGACTGCCAGTTCCTGCGATGTGTATCCGACGAAACTGAAAACAAGCACCGTTTTTTCGTCGGGAACGGCTATCTGATAACGCCCTTCGGCATCGGTACTGGTACCACGTATCGTGCCTTTAATCACTACGTTCACACCAGGGAGTGCTTCGCCTTTATCGCCCGTAACGCGGCCAACTACGCGAATGTCTTCGGGTGCCAGTGGAGCCATCTTTGGACTCAACGGCGAAACTGGCGAAAAACTGTTTTCGGACGACTGCTGTAAGCTGGCTTCGGGCTGACCTAAACCGGCCGATGCACTCGTTTTTCGATCATCCGATTTGATGACGTAGTAAGACTGCTCATTTAACTTTTTTACCTGAAGACCATAAGGTTTCAGCAACGTTTGCAATTGCTTTTCCAGCTTACCCGACCGATTACGGGCTTCAGCCGGTACGACAATGCCCTGAACGGTTGTTTCTTCGAACAGGATACTCACCTGATGCTGGCGGCTCAGTTCGGTGAGAACCTCTTTAAGTTTCTGCCCTTCGGCAAAGACTGATTGTGTAGCACGAGTTGATTTATTTTGCTGACGTGCCAGTGCGAATGGTTGAGCTAATGCCAATTGCTGACACAGCAAACCGAACAGAACAAGCCAGGCGTTGGGTATAGGTAAACGAAACATGTTACTGAGGTTGTTTGGAAGTTCTTAATTCGATATGATTTCGATTTTTTACAATATTCAGATTGAGCATCTCTGACAGAATCTGGAGCAAATCATCTGCTTTTTCAGCCTTGAAATTTCCGGCAATGCGTCGCTGCGCCAGTTGCGCGTCAACCACAATCACTTTCACGCCAAAGCGTTCTTTTATCTGTTCGGCAACTTCAGAAAGTGACGTATTGTCGAAATAAAACCAGTACTCTTTCCAGGCCGTATATGGGCGGGCAGGGGCTGATTGGGTGAGTTTATACCGTCCCGAATTAGCTACGGTTACTACGTTGCCGGGTTTCATGTAGAGCTGCTGACCCTGAGGGAGTTCAAGCTTTACTTTTCCCTTATTAAGGAAAACTCGCTTGCCCCGCTCACGAGCGTAGACGACAAACTCCGTACCCAGCACTTCGACCTGAAAATTTCCGGATGTCCGAACCACAAATCGTTGATTATTAGTCTTATGCGTTACTTTAAATTCGCCTTCACCGTTCAGGAAAACATCGCGGGTATCGCTGCCAAATCCGAAGCGGGGAACACGTAGCGTTGAATTGGCATTTAGGGCAACCGACGTACCATCGGAGAGCTGGAACGTAGCGGTTTCACCATAAGCGGTCCGATACGTAGTATAAAGCAGTTCTGCCCGAAACCAGTAAGCACTTATGGCACTAATCAATAGAATTGAAGCCGCTATTTGCCAGTTTATCCAACCGGCTGTCCAGGACACACGCATCGGTTTTGACTCTCTGGGCTGGTTGGCCGAAGGCGTATTTTGCTGGAGAACAGACTGAAATTGGTTCAGCGCAGTATCGTCATCGACGGCGAACTGCGGATGCTGACTTTCCCATTCATCGAGATATTGGTAATACGTTTCCCGATTCGTTTCGTCGGTCAGCCAGGCTTCGATGTATTTTCGCTGGATGGCTGTCGCTTTTCCATCGAAAAAATCAAAGACAATATTTTTTAAAGGTGATTGGTTCATAACTGCTTGATAGTATGTTGATTAACAAAGGTGAGATAGGTTGTGAATTATAAACCGAGAAGGGACGAGAGGCCAATTACCAACGTAATGAACCATTCAGCTTTTAGCTCCTGCCGAAGTTTGCTCAGCGCGCGGATGAGCAGTTTTTCAACAGCACTGTTGCTGATTTGCATATCCTGCGCGATTTCTGTGTATTTCTTTCCTTCGATTCGGCTGAGCAGAAAAGCGCGTTGACATTGGGGCGGTAAGTTCTGAATTACCGCGTCGATTTTCTGATGGAGTTCGCTGTAATGAAGCACCTGATCAGGTTGCAGCGACGTTGGAACCGATTGCTCCTTTGCCGACTCCAGCGAATCGGACTGATGGAGTTCCCAGCGTAAATAATTGTAAGCGCGGTACCGAACGGCCTGATACAGATAAGCGCGATACGACGTAGTAATGTTTTCAAAAATCCGGTCTTGCCAGAACGTAGTGAAAACCTCGGCTACCAAATCTTCGGCTATCTCTTTCGAATACACGAAGCGGACGGCATGGTTAACCAGATTGGTATAGTAGCGCCGAAACAACAAAGCGCAGCCTTGTTGAGCATTTTGCGTAAATGCCTGACGAAGCATCAATTCGTCGTCCGTCACGTTGGGCGTCGATTCTGGTCTTTTATTAACCGACAGTCGAGGAAAGCTATCGGGTTTAGGAAGGTCACTGTTTAACGGTAATAGAGACATACAAACGTCCGTTAAGCGGGTAGTACTTAACATAGACAAGTTTGGACTTTATTACCTCACATAAGAACATAAATATTTTTTCCTGTTATCCTTTATTTTTAGTCGCCCGGCTGTCATTCATCTATTGGAGCTGGATTTTCGGGAGGAATACTTGTTTCTTGAACTGTCTCAATAACTGGTTCGGGACGTAGCAGGGGTTGTGGTTTGGGCAGGAATCCGTAAACGCTATAGGCCGTTCCCAACGCCCAAACTTTCAAACCGACTCGTATGAAAATCAGAGCTTGCTGAACCACAAACATGAGCAGAATGGTGAGCCAGCCACTCATTAAAATAAGGGAATCGAGCAAGAAATAGATACCGAATAAACCCGTTCCGACCAGAATAAGGAGCAAATAAATTCCGTAGGTTTTTACCGGGTTACGTAGCACAAGTCGTCCGGCGAGACCAAAAGCACGTAGTGCGCTACGTTGATCTTCCCGAAACAAAATCACTTTAGCGTAATCGTTGATGCACAACACCAACGTAACGGTCAGCGCGAAGAGAACAAAAAACGATAGACCAATCCAGAACTGGCCACGCTCGGTTACCGCGTCATTGGCGAGCACCGCTACTAACGAACCTGCTACAAGCCATAGTCCTCCGCCAATTAAAACAAAGACGAACGTAACGCCCAACAATCGCAGAAACCGACCAACGTAGTGCGTACAGCCCTGCCAGAACGTACCGGCATCGAATCGGGAATTGGGTTGGGCGAAACGTAGCAGAATACCACCCGCAAAAAATACACTCAGAAATAGATAGAAAAGCCCTAACCATCGCCCAACGCTGACTAGTGGATTGACAGCCTTTTTACTTTGGTGAAGAAAATCGGAGATAACGGTATAGTCGAAACCGTTCAGTAGCTCTTCGAAAGCCAGCGAATCTTGCCCTTCGACTTTCAGAGTATTATAAAAAGGGAGTGCCGCAATGAGCCCAAGCACCAGCGTAATGCCATACAGAAGCCATACCAGCCGAAGACTGCCGAGCGTTTGGCGGAAAGAAAGAAGAAGCGAATTCACGTTCTGTCAGATATTAGCCGGAGTGCCCAGGCTTTTCAAGGCACATATTACGAATTTTTGTTCGCGTCGGCCAAACGAAAATACTTCGTTACTAATCAATCGCCTGAAAGCGGATGTTCCGTCCTGATTTTTTCCTGTAATTTCAGAAAACCATCAATCAGTGCTTCGGGACGGGGTGGGCAGCCCGGTACGTATACATCGACTGGAATAATGCGGTCTACGCCTTTTACTACGTGGTAACCATGTTGCCAATAAGGGCCTCCACAATTTGAACATGAGCCCATCGAAATTACATAACGAGGCTCGGCCATTTGCTCATAGAGTCGGCGGATACGGTCGGCCATTTTGTAGGTAACCGTTCCCGAAACGATCATAATATCAGACTGGCGAGGGGAGGGGCGAGGAAAAATACCGAATCGTTCTAGATCGTAATTTGAGGCCATGGCTCCCATCATCTCTATAGCGCAACAGGCCAGCCCAAACGTAAGCGGCCAAAGCGATTTTTCTCGCGACCAGTTGAGCAAATCTTCCGAGTGCATCAGCAAAACGCTGGCTTCGCCCGATTTATCAGATATAGAATGAGAGGTCATAATTTTATAGGTAGAGGCAAGGCATGCCTTGTCTCTACAATTTGCAATTTACAATCTACCCTTATACCGGTCGTTTACCTGTTGATACAACTGCTTTGGAACTTTGGTTTCGATGGTTGGAATTTTCGGTGTTGGCTTCACCCAATCCAGATAGCCTTTTACCCAGACATAAGCCAGCCCCAGCGCCAGAATGGCCACAAAGAGAATTGCTTCGGTCAGGGCGAACCAGCCCCATAAGCCGTTTGTCGCTTTAATCAGTTGCTCCTGACCAAATACAGTTGCCCATGGAAAGAGAAAAACCAATTCAACATCGAACAGAACGAACACCAATGCCACAACGTAGAACCGGATATTGAACTGCACATTGGCATTTCCAACGGGTTCCTCGCCCGATTCATACGTACTGTTTTTTTCAATATTCGGACGATTCGGACGTAGCAAACGCGCTACAAACAGCACGATGGCAATGAACGCAAATGCCCCCACAATAAATAACAATATGATGCCAAAGTCGGAAAGCATATCTTTTGGAGTAGTAAGAGTGAGGAGCGCGTAGTAGGAGTTTTATACTTTTGAAATAAAGCGCTAGCACTCCTACTACGCGCTCCCCACTTCTATTACAACTTTATTTTTTCTTCTTCTGATACAGGTTATAGACAATGCCTACCTGTAGATTGCGATTGTAATATTGAGCCGTGGGCTCGGGCGATACGTTGACAAGGCCATGAACGTAGCGAACATGCAGGCTAAATTTGTCGGCCATATCGAGAAAATCGTAGTGCGCACCTACAACAATTCCCGTGTCGTACTTAAGGCCCGGCCCGCCGGTACGTCCACCATTTAATGCATAGCTAAACTCAGGGCCCGCCTGAATCGTAATGCCTTCAGTTGGAATATAGCCAAGAAGAATTGGGAGGCTGGCGTAATAATAAGACACACTGGTTGTGGAACGTCCACCCGTCGTTAGCTCCTGCTGGAACGTACCACCACGGATACCTACCAATGCTTCGGGCTGTAGAACCAATCGATTGTACCGATACCGATACATGACGCCAGCATGTGGTTCGAGGGCACGGTGAGGAATATTCGGACTGACCCCAGAAATAGATATCTGGGTAAATGACCCGCCGAGTTTGAGCCCGAAATGACCACCAACTGGCTTATTACTTTGCCCCAGAACAAGGCCGGGAAAGCTAATTGCAACTAGAAAAAAAAGTAACCGATACGTATGCATACAAGCGTTTAACATGAGCGTTTTCTTTCGATAACGTAATACTACCGAAACGCTGGACTTCAAGGATGCACAAAGTTGGTTAAAAAAAGTTAAGAAGCCGTTGTTACGCCCTCAATTGAACGTAACGAATCGCCTAATTTAGTCGTGGGTCGACCGGATAATGGGCAATCGATTTGTATTCGCCCCCCATTCGTTTCAATACGCCCCGCCAGAATTCCTTTGTCGGTGTTTCGAATAAAAACTCGGCGCTAGTTCGGTTGCTCTGGCTTACGATCCAGGCTTTCTGGCCTAACTCAGCGTCTAACTGACCTTCGCTCCAGCCCGAATAGCCAATAAAAAATCGAACATCATGCTCTGTGAGGGTTCCCAGATTAACATTCTTCTTAATCTGCTCAAAGTCACCACTCCAGTATAAACCGTCAATTACGCGAATGGAGCCATCGATTAGATCGGGGCGTCGGTGAATAAAATGCAGGGTGTTTTGCTGAACCGGCCCGCCTACAAAAAGTGGCAGATCGGTATGTACTTCATCAATAACATCGCCGAGATGAATATCCGTCAATTGGTTAAGAACGAGGCCAAACGTACCTGACGTACTGTGCTCACAAACCAGCACAACACTACGTTCGAAATTGGTATCGCCCATAAAGGGTTCGGCAATCAGCAGGTCGCCGTTGGTAACGACTATAGACTGGCTAGACATAGGCATCAGGTTGCTGCGTGAGTTGTACTAAGTAACGACTTTTTTTCTCCTGTATTGATACAAACGATTTTCTGAGGCTAGCTTCCTTATTTTACGAACAATTTACGCCTATAGATTCATCTGTATCACATTTGAAAGGCTAATTTGATTTTACGTCCAGAAATCCGTTCAAGCAGTGGACGTAGCATCTGGTCGGCATTACGGCTGGTTTGGACTAATATGCCGCTATTCAGGGCGGCTTCACGAACTTGTCGCTCGGCCTGCCGATACGCATCACTTACGAGTTGAGCTTCATTCAGAAACGAAAATCGGGTGTCATACACGCGTGAGCGGTCGTGATTGATTTTCCAGGTGCAAAGTTCGGGCTTGGGTAATAGAATGATTATCGAATCGGTATTTACCCTGATATCGGCTGGAGTGATCTTTGTAAGATCCAGACAGCCAGTTGCTTCACCTTCTACCAGCAAAATAGCGTTTGCATTCGGTAGAAACGTATTGACCTGCTCGTGTTCAACAATGTCTTTGAATGTATAACGTACAAGTTCCAGCCGTCCTAATTCCTTTATTTCTTTCAAAACAACACTTTGCGTAGTCTTGTCGCCCCGCCGAAACCTGCTCATGACGTCATTGCTACGTATCTGTTCCCAGATCGCAATCAAGCCAACTGCTAGTACGGCTAACAGAAACAGGCGGAAAAGAATGGTTAACAATCGGGACATGGCTTAACAACTGATTTGCGCAATGCTACGTATGCCATTGGATGGATAGAACGTAGCGAATGACCGGAAAGTTATAGAATACATCAATAAAAAACGCCCTGTATCTAAGCAGATGCAGGGCGTTTTTGAGAACTTGGTAATTGTTAATACGTATGTCTGCTTTCTTCAACAGGCTGCTTTTCTAAATCGAAGAGGTCGTTCAGTACGTCGATGAGCGTTTCGGCTTCACCACGTTTGCAGGCTGCTTTGAGCTGAAGCACCGGAAGTTTAATGATTTTCTGCATGATGCCCCGGGTAATTTTATCGATTTTCTCCGACTCATCGGGTGTAAGATGCTTCAGATGTCGGGCAATTTCGTCGCGACGAATCTGCTCCAGCGCATTTTTTAATTTATTGATCGTTGGCGATACAACCATTTCTTTCGACCAATCGCCGAATTCAGCAACTGCCTGCGAAATAATTGCCTCAACCTGCGGAATGGCAGCCAATCGCTGATTCAGTGCTTCGTCGGCCCGATTGCGAATGTGATCGATGTTATAGACCAGTACGCCAGGAATCTGCTCAACCGACGTATCGACGCTACGTGGTACCGACAAATCAATGAAATATTTGAATGTCAGCACTTTTACATTACGTAGCAATTCGGGCGTAATCAGTGGATCATCGAGCATAACCGATGTGATGATCACATCCGCCCGATGAATTTCGTCGGTCAGATTGTCGAAATCCGCAACCTGAAAGCCATATTGTTGGGCAAGTGCTTCTGATTTTGACCGGGTACGGTTGCAGAGAGTAATGTGACTTACATCGTTACCGGCGCGGGCTTCAAGGTTTTTACAAACATCGGTGCCAATCTCGCCCAGACCAACAACCAGAATATTTGGTTTCTGGTGTTCACCAACCAGTTCTTCGATCAATTCAACCGCAGCATACGAAACCGAAGCGGCACCATCGCGAAAAGCCGTTTCCTGAGCAACCCGCTTGTTGGTAAAGAAAATCGTGTGCATCAATCGGTGCAGAAACGGACCCGCCATGTCAAGATCAGCCGACCATTGGTACGATTGCTTCACTTGGTTCGGTATTTGCATATCGCCTACAACCTGCGAGTGCAATCCGGTACAAACCTCAAACAGATGTCGAACGGCATCATCGTGCGCATCGAAAAACTGAAAATAAGGTAGATACGTATCGGAGTCGGTTAGACCCTTTTCAATCAGTAACAACCGCGCAATATCTGCGTTTATAGTATCAGTAGCGCCAGCCTGATCGAGGGCGTAGTATATTTCGGTACGATTGCAGGTTGAGATGACTAATAAATCTGTCAGCCCGAAAAAATCACGTAGCCGGAGCATAAGCCCCTTAGCTTCGTCTTCGTTAAGTGCAATTAGTTCACGTATCCGCAGGGGAGCCGTTTTATGAGATAAACTAATTGCTTTGAACGTATCTAACATTTTCGATAAAACACACTAAATGGCCATTGACCTGCACAAATTTACAACACAATCATGGACGTAAAAACAACCTTTCGGGCGGCAATATCTATTTAGATAACTTCTAAATAATTCCACTCGCTCTGTTTTCAATCCTATCCGTAAAAGTAACACATAACGCAGTTCAGACGTTCTCTTCATTGGGCTAAATGCACATTTTGCCGGGTGAAACAAGCATTTTGCGAGCTGGAACGCGTTATCTATTTAATTGCAAAAATAAAGATCTAATAAGTGCTTTCAGATAGCAAAAATCAGGAAATAAACTGTCTGAAATCAGTACGAAATTATGCTGAAGTCATTTGACATTTACAGTCAGAATAACACTCTGAAAATTATAGTGGCTCTGAATCTGCTGCTGGTCGGAACGGCGTCGTTATTATATACGGATCGATTGATTAATCAATTAGAGAGTCGTGAAGAACAGTATGTGAAATTATATGCCAATAGCATTGCCTTTCTGGTCGATACCAGTCATGCTGCTTCGGGTGATCTTACGTTTGTGACGAGCGAAATTCTGGAAGCCAACAAAAGTATTCCGGCTATTTATCTCAATCCGGACGGGCAAATTGCCATGAAACGGAATATCGACGTTCCTGAAGATTATACGGCTGAAGAAACCGAGCAGTTTTTGCGGCAGAAAATTGCGGAGATGCGTAAAAATCACGTTCCTCTGGCCGTTGAGATCGGTAATGGCGTGCGTGGGCTGGTTTATTACAATAATTCAAATTTGCTGATTCAGCTCAACTATTTCCCATACGTATTGCTCGCTATTCTGGCCATCTTGAGCGTATTGGCTTATTTATCGTTTAGTTCATCACGCCGGGCCGAGCAAAACCGCGTTTGGGTAGGTTTGGCGAAAGAAACAGCTCACCAGCTTGGTACACCAATGTCGTCGTTGATGGCTTGGGTTGAGTATATGCGTTCTGACCCTGCTCAGTATGACTCCAGCATAACCGACGAGATTGAGAAAGACGTACAGCGTCTGGAAACGATAACAGCTCGTTTTTCAAGTATTGGGTCGATTCCAACATTGAAAGAAGAAAATATCAATGACGTAGTAAGCCAGTTTACCAGCTATCTCGCCCGACGAATTTCGACGAAAGTGAAAATGACTCTTGATAGTCAATTACCTGCTGATCAACTTGTTAAAATCAATAAACTTCTATTTGAATGGGTAATTGAGAATATCTGTAAAAATGCGGTCGATGCTATGAAAGGAACGGGCGAGCTGCGCTTGAATATGATAGCATTGCCACAACATCAGCAGGTCGCTATCGACATTACCGATACAGGGAAAGGAATTTCTAAGGCGAATATGCAGAAGGTATTCTCGCCGGGTTTCAGCACAAAAAAACGGGGTTGGGGATTAGGCCTCACATTGGCCAAACGTATCGTGGAAGAATATCACAGCGGCAAACTATTTGTAAAAAGCTCCGAAGTGGGAAAAGGTACTACGTTCAGAATTGTACTGAATGTAAAATAAGGCTTTAGATTTATAAAGTTATAGGGTTGTAAAGTTGGCTGACGCACTCACCAACTTTACAACCCTATAACTTTATAACCTTAAAAATCTAAATAAAAACGTTACCGTGGAAAAGGTACGGTTAACGTATCGGTTTCGATTACGTTACTTTCGTTAAGGTCGCGATCCCGAATTTTGATTTGAAACTTCGTCCGATAAAGCTGGAAGCTAGTACCATAAGGGAATATCTGATAAAAATCCAGCTTACCTTCAATAGCCCCTTTGGGTTTACCAGGCGTTAGCTCCGGAAAAATAAGTGTATTATTTACTGAAAGAGGATACTCCTCAAATCTGCTGTTGACTAGTCGAAACGTACGAATCTGATAATTCCCCCAGCCACCATTCGATGCATATTTAGCCGAATCGGCTTTCGAAAGTGGAGATGCTGTACCCAGATTCCCATCTCCATCGCGGAAGCCTATTGTAATCACCACTGAATCGCGTCTCGATTGACCAACGCCTGTGCCAGCATTGAGGGTATATTTAAACAGGCCCTTGAAGTCTATTTCGGGCGTATTAGGGTAGTCGGGTTCGGTAAAACAAGATGAAAGAAGCAACGCTGCTCCCAGAATGAAGAAATACGGTTGAATTTGTTGCCGTTGCATATTGTTGTACTTGTTACGCAATAAACGCTTAAATCTATTGTCTTTTTCACTCATTTACTCAGCCGAAGCTCAGCCGACTCGCCGGGCATTGCGGGACGAAATTCTGTCAATTAGTAGTTGTTCGCCCAATGCCGCTCAATTTGAAAAACTGGCACTATCTGTTTTCTACTACCAGTCGGCTCATAATCCGCTTTATAAAACTTATTTAAGGCATCTGAATATACGCCCGGAACAGGTTCAGGAGATTCGTCAAATACCGTTTATGCCTATTAGTTTTTTTAAAAAGCACGCTGTCTTAACCAGTTTTATAAACTCATCGGAACCGATTCTAACTAATACGTTGGCGTTTACTAGTAGTGGTACAACAGGCGAACAAACCAGTCGGCATTATGTGCCCGATTCGGCGCTTTACGATGCCATCAGTGCTCAACTTTTTGAACAACTATATGGGCCTCTTCAAGACGTTCATATTCTGGCGTTACTGCCTTCCTACCTTGAACGAAATAACTCCTCACTGGTGTATATGGTTCAGCGATTTATAGACCGAAGTAAACAGCCTTTGGCCGGAAAGTCTATCGTTGATGAACCGACAAGCGGGTTTTATCTCCACAACTATAACGAACTGACCCAACAGTTGCATGCACTTAGCCGCCAGAAAGACGGGAAAAAAATACTTCTTATCGGCGTAACGTTTGGATTGCTCGACTGGGCCGAATCGTCATCAGATTTATCTTTTCTGGGCGATCTTCCAAATCTAATTGTTATGGAAACGGGCGGTATGAAAGGAAGACGTAAAGAGTTACTACGCGATGAAGTTCATACGTTGCTCAAAGAGAAATTGAACGTGCAGGCCATTCATTCGGAATATGGTATGACCGAACTTTTGTCGCAGGCGTATTCGATGGGAGAGGGCGTATTTCGGCCAAGCGCAACGTTACGTGTTTTCCTCCGAGATATTAATGATCCGTTTTGTTTTTACGATCATGACACCACGCGGTCGGGTGGTATCAACGTAGCGGATTTAGCTAATCTGGATTCCTGTTCATTTATCGAAACGCAGGATCTTGGTCAATACGTTGGTGATGAAGGAAATTTCCGCGTTATCGGGCGTTTCGACAATTCCGATGTGCGAGGGTGTAATTTAATGATAGAATGATAGAATTACAGAATGATTGAATACCAGCTCAGAGAAGCTATTCAATCATTCTGTAATTCTATCATTGAGTTATGCGTACGATTTTACATCATCGAGCGAAATCAGATCGCCACACATGATGACCAATCGTTCAATAACGTTACGTAGCTCACGAACATTACCAGTCCAGGGTAAGGATTGCAGATAAGCCATGGCATCGGGCGTCAGCTCTTTAGGCGATGCTCCGTATTCGGTGGCAATATCATGCAAAAACTTATCGGCCAGCAAGGGAATATCGGTCCGACGTTCGGCCAGGGGCGGTACGTGAATCATAATAACGCTGAGCCGGTGGAATAAATCTTCGCGGAAATTGCCGTTTATGATTTCCTGCCGAAGATCTTTATTAGTAGCCGCAATAACCCGTACGTTTACCTTGATTTCTTTATCGCCACCAACACGAGTTATTTTGTTCTCCTGCAACGCCCGAAGCACTTTCGCCTGAGCCGACAAACTCATATCACCAATTTCATCGAGAAACAACGTACCACCGTCGGCTTGTTCGAATTTGCCCGTACGTTTGGCCGCAGCGCCTGTAAAAGCACCTTTTTCGTGACCAAACAGTTCACTTTCAATTAGTTCGCTAGGTATAGCTGCGCAGTTTACCTCTATTAAATGGTGATTTGCGCGGCTACCTTTTTCATGAATCTGTTTGGCAACCATTTCTTTCCCCGAACCATTGGCTCCTGTAACCAGTACCCGGGCTTCAGTTGCTGCTACCCGATTGATCGTATCCTTTACTTTCTTGATTGGCTCTGATTCGCCAACAATTTCGTTCAATTTGTAGATACGTTTCTTCAGGGTTTTGGTTTCCTGCAGCAGTTTGGCCCGCTCAATGGCATTACGTACCGTAACGAGCAGGCGGTTCAGATCGGGTGGTTTTGTAATGAAATCGTAGGCTCCGCGTTTGGTTGCTTCAACAGCATTTTCGACATTGCCGAATGCTGAAACCATGATGAACTGTGTGGCTTTGCTGGCTTCACTAGCTTTCAAAAGAACATCAAGACCGGTCAGTTTAGGCATCTTAATGTCGCACAGGGCAACATCGTAATTGCTGCGCAGAATCATTTCCAGCCCTTCTTCTCCATCTTTTGCTTCATCGACCTCGTAGCCTTCATACTCCAGGATGTCGCGTAACGCTGCCCGGATTTTCCACTCATCATCCACGATAATCAGTTTGGCCATAGAACTGGATATTTTTATTCGGTAAGTAAAAGTAAGTCAGAATTTATTTATATCGGGTGCCCTATATGTTTTTATTCCATTAGAACCGACAACTTAATAATAGTCAGACGTAGCAATGCAAACTAAGTAACTAGTAAATCTACAGGGCCGAAAAATAGGAAATTTGTACGGCATACAGCGTATTGCCGGTCAAATTTGCCAAAATCGACAGTCAGAGAGCATCAGCGCGGTAATTGTAGATTCACAGCCTCGTTTATGTTGGTACGTTGATCTATAGGACGTATACGAAATGAATACGTATATGGTTTTGTGGCAGGCAACAGATATTCGGTATGAACTCGTGGAGACCAACTATCATCGCCCCCTAATCCCATTTGCGCCATATCAATGTTTATGACCGTATGTTCGCCATGTTCAACTTCCTGTGTATCGGGTTGTTTAGCCTGCAATAATGCCTCATCAGTGTAGTCACGTGCATTGATGTTGAGCGGCTTGCCAGAGTTCAAGTCGGCAATAACTAAAAAGCCTGTGCCTAGTGCGTCCGTAAGTTTTGCCCAGCGAACATCGGTTTTGTTGCCATTTTCCTGAGCCATGCTATAGGGGAAAAACTGATCCGTAATTTTTGTTTCATAAATGCCAATTTTTGCGGCATCTTTTCGGTCGGCATAGCTTTCGAACGGCCCACGTCCATACCATTTCATCGTTGCAAACGTTGGCGGAAGCGTTACCTGCATACCTATACGGGCAAGCGGAGGAAGCGTACCAGAGGGTGTATACGTAGTAGTAATCTGAACGTCGCCAGTCCCATATACTATATAATCCGTTTGCTGTAAAATACCGCCACCGTTGCAGGCCAATTCATTCGTGCAGCTAACCCGAATCATTTGTGTATGGGGTTCTAGCTTAAAATCAACAGGGTGTGTCTGAACGGTATCATAACCTGCTTTTCGCCAGCGTGATGCGAAAGAATTAACCTGTCCGCCTTCATCATTATCGGTTGGAACGCGCCAGAAACTTGGTTGAAACCCCCTGTTTAGGGCGTCGGTAGACAGCATATTTTTACCCCGAAAAAGCCACTGACTTAATGTCCCTTTAGTTTTATCGAAAATGATGGCGAAGTCACGCCCTCGGATTGTTACGTTAGTTGGCGTTGAGGTTGCTTTTACAGGAAGAAGCCGATTCATGCCTACAACAATAGGCGTAGGGGAGTTGATCTTCACCGGAAACTGACCACTTGCTACGTCATGACCAGCCGGGGCCCAAGTGGTAGCCTGTTTCAGTCGAACTGTTACGTTCAGAAAATATTCGCCCGATTGCGCCATTCGATTGGCTTGATTTGGCCGCGCATTGCCGTCGATTTGCCGCGAATCGACGTATTCATCGAGCCGGATCGGTAGCGTTAAAACCTGCGTTTGCCCCGGTTTTGCTACGAGGTTATTTTCTCCCCCGCGTTGTACAACCTCGCCGTTACGTACTAATTCCCATTCGAGCCGAAACAAATCGAGGGGTAAAAAATCGTAGGCATTCCGAACGTTAATTTTAAACGGTTGCCCGGCCGACAATGCTGTTGGGGGCGTTAATTTAACATATTGATAGACAAGCTTTACTTCGTTGAGTTCAGGCTGTGGCGTTCGGTCGGGGTTAACAAGACCGTCGCAGGCATTGGCACCGTCGATATAATTTATGTGCGCTGTGTACTCTTTCCCTGAACTATTTTTCAGCCGTAAACCCTGATCGACCCAATCCCAGATGAAACCGCCCTGCATCCGTGGATATTTATCGATAGCAGCCCAATAATCTTTAAGATTGCCAACACTGTTGCCCATGGCATGTGCAAATTCACAGACAATGACGGGCCGGGTCGGGTCTTTTTCCATGAGTTTGATCATGTCATCGACCGACGGATACATCGTTGAAATAATGTCGAAATTGCTTAACGACGTAGCGTTATAAGGTTGTCGTCCTTCATAATGTATAGGCCGGGTCGGGTCAATCATACGGATTATGTCGGCCATATCGCGGAAATTCTGGCCCATTCCCGTTTCATTTCCCAACGACCATATTACGATGGAGGGATGATTTTTATCCCGTTCAACCATAGCCCTTCCGCGTGCCACAAACGCATCCCGCCATTCGGGTTTAGCGGCTGGTGTCTGGTCTTTACCCCATAATTCATGGCTCTCGATATTAGCCTCGTCAATAACGTAAAGCCCGTATTCATCACAGAGATCATACCAGTCTGTTACGTTCGGATAATGTGACGTACGAACCGCATTGATATTGTACTGCTTCATGAGCTTAATATCCTGCACCATCGATTCGTAGCTAATCACTCGGCCAGTCGTTGGATCGAACTCGTGTCGGTTAACTCCTTTATACGTAACGGGCTTTCCATTGAGCAGCAATAGTCCATCGGCTAGTTTCATTTCACGAAAACCAATACGTTGGGTGATAACCTCTGTGGGCTGACCATCGGAGCCAAGCAACTGAGCGGTAAGCATATAAAGTGATGGCGATTCGGCACTCCAGAGCGCAGGCGCTTTTACTTCTTTCGACAATCGAAACAGTGATTCCTGCCCGGTGTCAGTAGCATTGTCGGAAGTTAAGGTTTCGGTGAAAATTGCCTCCTTTTTTGGATTATATAACGTAACACGTAGTCGATAGGGGGCGATTGTACCCTGCGCATTCAACGTGCGTACATTGGCGTTAATTTTCAACGTAGCATCACGGTATTGATCGTCAAGATCGGTAACGATGGTTAAATCGCGTAAGTACGTTTTAGGACGAGCAACCAGAAATACATCCCGGAAAATACCTGAAATTCGCCAGAAATCCTGATCTTCCAGATAACTTCCATCCGACCAGTTAATGACCTCAACGGCCAATAAATTCTCGCCCGTTTTGAGTTTGTCGGTAATCTGAAACTCCGCTGGTGTCATGCTATCTTCATGATAACCAACTGGTTGTCCGTTTAAGTAAACTCGGCAAGTTGACTGAACACCCGCAAAGTGTAGGAATATATTTCGGTTCTGAAAATTAGCTGGTACCGTAAACCGAAGCCGATACAGACCTACGGCGTTCGTGTCTGACGTAATGCGGGGTGGAGTAGCCGGAAACGGGTGTTTGTTATTAGTGAAAACAGGTCGGTCGTAAGAGCGGCCTTCGCGGGCGCCTACCACCTGCCAATTTGATGGGACTGGTAAATTATCCCAGTTTTGGTCATTTAACGTGGGCTGGTAGAAATCGCCCGGTATTAGAGAAGGGTGTTTTAACCAGCGAAATTTCCACGTACCATTCAGCAATTTTGTATAAGGCGACGTTCGCCAATTGGTAGAAGCTAATGCTTGAGTTTCGGTTTCGAAAGGAATCAGGTTGGCATGTGGCTTTTCGGTATTGAGGCTGATGATTTGTGGGTTTTCCCAATCAGGCAGATTCTGAGCAAGACTGGTTACAGATAAAAAAACGATTAAAAAGAGGAAGGTAGGTAAGCGTTTGAGCATCGTAAATACGTTTGTTTCTGTACATAAGCGAATGCGTTAGCGCAAAAGCGAATGTTAAAGAACGCACTTATTCACGAGCCATACAGCAAACGGCTTAAATTACATCTAAATTTAACGGCCTTTCACCTACCTCAAACGTAATGGTTATACGTAGTCTTTTAATTAGTTTACTACTGTTGTTGATATACGTAGCGTCGCCAGCCCAATCACGACGACGTACACAGCTAACAACTCCTCAGTCTAGCGGGCCGGTTCCGGTTGTAGCAGCTCCTCAAACGCGGCTTCTTGAAAGTCTGGTGATGAACAGCTCGATCATGAATCAGACTGTCAAATTTTCGATATATCTGCCCCCTGATTACTACGTATCGAACCGACGTTATCCGGTAGTTTATCTGCTGCATGGTCTGGGCGATGATGAAACGGGCTGGATTCAGTTCGGTGAAGCTGACCGTATTGCTGATGCCGCTATTCGATCTGGCGACGTACCACCGATGATAATTGTCATGCCCAATGCCGGTACTACGTGGTATGTGAATGATTATCTGAATAAAATTCGTTACGAAGATATGTTTGTGCAGGAACTGATTCCGCACATCGATTCGATGTTTCGTACCCGGACACAGCGGGAATACAGGGGCGTTTCTGGGTTGTCGATGGGAGGGTTTGGATCGTTGATGCTGGCTATGCACCACCCCGATTTATTTAGTTCATGTGCCGCTTTGAGTGCGGGTATCCGAACTGATGAAAGCTTTAAAAGTATTCCCGACGAGCGTTATAATACAGTTTTTGCCCCCATTTTTAGCGGGCCAGCTACGGGCGATGAACGACTAACACTAACCTGGAAGCGAAATAGCCCGATCACGCTGGCAAAATCTGCTCCGGAAGGAGATCTGACACGCGTGCGCTGGTATATCGATTGTGGTGATGATGATGCCCTGACTGTTGGAAATGCGGCTCTACATCTGGCTTTGCTAGAACGAAAAATTCCTCACGAATACCGCGCTCGTGATGGAGCACATACCTGGTCGTATTGGCGCACAGGGTTGCCCGAAGCGTTGAAGTTCATCGGAACGAGCTTCCATCGGTAAGTTACTACGTTACGCACAGCTCTAATAAAAAAGACAGACAGGCCGCTAGCTTCAAAATAGTTGAGCTATGCAGTCTGTCTGTTTTTAATAGAAAGGCCAGCTTAATGACGTAAAATAGATTACTTTGTATTGTTGTGTAGGGAGAAGTCGTAGATTTTTAATGACGAAGTGAATTCACTGCCTTTGTTATATAAAATGGCATACTCTCCTGCCGCCACATCTTCTTCAAAAAATACTTTATATAGTGTATTACTGATTTTTGTGAACCGAAATGGAATGGCTCCTGTACCAAAACCTGTTTCAGATGTATAAGATGACTGACGACCGATAACTACTTCCCGACCGCGATCACTCACTTTTGTTCGGATAACCACAAAATCATTAGGGCTGGCAACGCCCTCAAAAACAGACTCGGCAACCGTATTCATATTTTTACGAGCACCACCAAAAACCAGATAGAAAACAGGACGGTTGTCTTCAATAATCATGTTGGCAGATTTATTGGCCAAACCTACTCGTTGAGTAGTACCGCTAATACCCAGCGTAGTATTATTGGCAACAGATTCGCCCACACTCCCATTTTTAGTCTGATTGGTTGTGGTTGGTTCTAATTGTAAATACTGGGCTTTAGGAGTTTTATAATCTTCGTAATATATACCTGGTTCAGCAAATCGAGACCGGGCTGCCAATGGCAAATTGTCAGGATGCGGAGGCAGTGTGCCAGCAATGAGATTGGGGTTTGTACTCTGTTTCTGAGCCCGCTTAGGCACCATCATCACTTTAACCAGTTGGTCAGGCACACGAGCTGATTTTAGCGCAATAATATCATCTGTAGATAGACTAAAATTCGTATCGCTATACTGAATCTTTTTAGTGATGATGGTACGTGGAACTCCACTTGTATGCATTTCGATAATATCCTGATTCTTCAGTGTAGGAAGAGGAGACGAAGCTAACATCATGGCATCAACTACAGGCTCCGGAACATTAGCTTGTTTCAGTTCGATTAAGCCGCTAGTCGACATATTGAACTGAGGCTTACTTGCTTTTATTTTATCAATTATTAGGTCACGGGCTATCTTGGCCTGTACCATCGTAATAATATTCTGATTACCAATTGTTTCCTGGGCAAGTACGTTCAGTGAGGACAGAATCAGCAAAAGGAGGAGGTAAACTTGTTTTCTCATATTACTTAATAAGTGTTGGTATAGTAAGCATTGTAAAGATAGTATGACACACAGTCAGATTTATCTACCGTTTAAAATATTACTGCTACTTTTTCGTTCAAATTTCTTGCTAAATCGGCGTTGGCAGATGTATAGTAAAGAATGAACAGGTGGATTACGTTACTACACTACTTTATTCCACTTATTCAAGCAAAGGTAACACTGATATGGGGGCAGATTTTTAAACGTATATTGGATTCCTACTACTCTTAATTTATGATTATATACTAATATTATAATATTTTTACTAGATAAGTTTATATAAACGATTGGATATGCTGGTTAAAAGATAGAATAGCAGGATTTTTTATCGTAACCTGTAAAGGTTAATCTATAATTAAACGAAAACAGCCTTAGTCTGACTTTACTGGAACGGGAAATTTCTTCGTGAATACCGCGCTCGTGATGGCGCACATACTTTATTGACGCATAGGATTTCCCCAAGCGTTGAAATTTATCGGATATGCTTTCAATGGTAAGCTGCTACGTAACGACTACTGGCGCATAATCGGAACAATAACTTCAGTTTCATCCCATACCAGCGACATGTCGGCGCCGTTAGTGGCCGGAGCCAGATTGATAGTAAACTGCTCGGCCACTGGGCTATGTTTATGTGATTCGACCTGCACACGTAGCACATCTTTCGACTGGTCGTAATTAGTGCCCCACTGGCCAGTTTCGCTATTAAAAATAGTGACCCAAGTACTATTCGATGGAATTGTCCAGAGCGAATAAGTACCGGCTTTTAAAGGCTGTCCTGCTACTGTTACGTTCTGATTGAACGTAATGACCGTTGCCTCATTTGCCCCTGTTCGCCAGACTTTACCATAAGGAACAAGAGTTCCGAAAATCGCGCGTTCTTTTTTATAGGGGCGGCAGTAGTTTACACTGATTTTAAGACCACTCTGGTCGAACTCGGCAATGGCTTCAGGACTACTGGATTTGGTCCAGCTACGTAATGAAAAAAGACCCACGAGTACAACCGCAGCAATAATTCCCAGAACAATAAAAAGACGTTTCATGTGTGTCAGGTAGTTGAAAACAGACTGGCTGCAAGGTACAAATTATTCAATCCGTACGAACCGTATAGCTATTGTGAAAACATGAATGTCTTACAAATGCCGTTATATCCCCGAAAATGGCAATAGTACGTGAGGGGGTACAACCTATTGCGACTCCCTCACGTATTTACTTAAGCTGTTTCCTGTTTAAGTTTATCGCGTAACTGAAACAATTCGTCGCGAAGACGAGCGGCTTCCATAAAGTCGAGGTCTTTGGCTGCGCGTTCCATTTTGGATTGGGTTTCAACAATCATTTTCTCCAGATCGCCTTTGCCCATGTAACGCACCACAGGATCGGCCGCTATCCGAATTTCCTCTGGCTCGATATAAACCTGTCTTACTTTCGAATCAGCTACTTTGGTTTGACCCATAATTGCTTCTTTCGATTTCAGAACCGTAGTTGGAGTGATGCCATGATCGATATTATATTCCATCTGAATAGCCCGGCGACGGTTCGTTTCATCAATGGCTTTTTGCATCGAACCTGTAATCCTGTCGGCATACATAATTACCTTTCCATCGGCATTCCGGGCGGCCCGGCCAATGGTTTGGATCAGTGAACGAATGTCGCGCAGAAATCCTTCTTTGTCGGCGTCCATGATCGCAACCAGCGATACTTCAGGAAGGTCGAGTCCTTCACGTAGCAAGTTTACGCCCACTAGTACGTCGAAATTTCCGAGTCGCAAATCGCGTAGAATTTCAACCCGATCGAGCGTTTTTACTTCGGAGTGAATATAACGTGTTCGGATACCAACCCGCTCGAGGTATTTGGTTAACTCTTCGGCCATTCGTTTGGTCAACGTAGTAACCAGCACACGATCTCCTTTTTTTACCCGACTATCAATCGATTCAAGCAGATCGTCAATTTGATTCAGGCTCGGACGTACTTCAATTTCTGGATCGAGCAGGCCCGTTGGCCTAATAAGTTGCTCAACCACAACGCCTTCGCTACGTCGTAATTCATAATCGGCTGGTGTTGCTGATACGAAAATGGCTTGTCCTGATAAATCCTCGAATTCCTGAAACGTCAATGGGCGGTTGTCCATCGCAGAAGGGAGCCGGAAACCATAATCGACCAGCGCCGTTTTACGAGAGCGGTCGCCCCCCCACATCGCACGAATTTGCGGAATCGTTACGTGGCTCTCATCGACAACTAACAGATAATCTTCCGGGAAATAATCGAGCAGACAGAACGGCCGTTGACCGGGAAGCCGTCGGTCGAAATAGCGTGAGTAGTTTTCAATACCCGAGCAATAGCCTAATTCGCGCATCATTTCGAGATCAAATTCAGTACGTTCACGTATACGGGTAGCTTCCATTTCGCGGAATTCTGATTCGAAGTAACGTATCTGCGCCACCATATCATCCTGAATCTGGTGAATAGCACCTTGCATTGTTTCGCTACTGGTTACGAACAGATTTGCCGGAAAAATAGTAACGATACGTTCGTCGGAGAGCTTGCGCCCGGTCGATGGATCGATACGTTGGATAGTTTCTATTTCATCGCCGAAGAAAATAACCCGATAGGCAAAATCAGCGTATGCTACGTATAGATCAACGGTATCGCCTTTGACACGGAAATTGCCGCGTTGAAATTCGCCTTCCGTGCGGCTATACAGAATGCTAACCAACTGGTGCAGAAACTGATTCCGACTTAAGCGGGCGCCTACTTCAATTGGTACTACGTTCCGTTTGAATTCGTCGGGATTACCCATGCCATAGATGCACGAGACAGAAGCGACAACAATAACATCACGCCGACCACTCATGAGTGCCGACGTAGCAGAAAGCCTTAGCTTGTCAATTTCTTCGTTGATAGCCAGATCTTTCTCGATATAGGTATTGGTCGTCGCTATATAAGCTTCTGGCTGATAATAATCGTAATAGCTTATGAAGTACTCGACAGCATTGTTGGGGAAAAACTGCTTGAATTCGCCGTAAAGCTGGGCAGCCAGCGTTTTATTATGGCTCAAAACAAGCGTAGGACGATTGGTCTGAGCTATTACATTGGCAACACTAAATGTTTTGCCAGACCCTGTAACTCCCAGCAACACTTGCGCTGGTTCGCCTTCTTTAAGCCCTTTGATGAGTTGTTCAATCGCCTTCGGCTGATCGCCGGTGGGCTGAAATTCAGAGGTTAGTTGGAAGTTCATTAGTGCCGTTTGGAATCTGGCTAATTTACGAATAAATGGCCCGAATTCCAAGGAGAGTTCGATTCTTATCCAGTTAAGGAGGTATTAAATTAGTTCCCTTTTCAACGTGACCAACAGCCCTTTTGTGCCGCCACCGTAAATGTCGGTATCGACCACCGAAACAACTTCCCAACCTTCCTGACCGAGTTCATTTAATCGGTTGGTTAATTCCTGTGCATCTACCTTGCCGCCCCAAAAGCCGCCAGCAGATACGTCTAAAATTCTGTATTCGAATCGTTTCATAGCTTATGAATAAAAAAGCCCCTACAACTCTGTAGAGGCTTCAATTTATAAACTAGTTGTGGTTTATCCCACACTACCTTCCAGACTGATGGCCAGCAGCTTCTGAGCTTCCACCGCAAATTCCATCGGAAGCTGATTCAGAACTTCTTTGGCGTATCCGTTGATAATCAGGGCTACTGCCTGCTCGGTTGGAATACCACGCTGGTTGCAATAGAACAACTGATCTTCGCCGATTTTCGATGTAGTGGCTTCGTGTTCTACCGTGGCCGAAGGATTGTTTACTTCAAGATACGGGAACGTATGCGCACCGCATTTATCGCCCAGCAACAGCGAGTCGCATTGCGAATAGTTACGGGCGTTTTCAGCGCGCTTCATCACCTCTACCAGACCCCGATAGGAGTTCTGACTTTTACCCGCCGAGATACCTTTCGATACAATCCGGCTTTTGGTGTTTTTGCCGATGTGAATCATTTTGGTGCCCGTATCGGCCTGCTGCATGTTGTTGGTAACAGCTACCGAATAAAATTCACCAATTGAGTTATCGCCTTTCAAAATCACCGATGGGTATTTCCACGTAATGGCAGAACCTGTTTCAACCTGTGTCCAGGAGATTTTGGCGTTCGGGCCTTCGCAGATACCACGTTTGGTAACGAAGTTATAAATTCCACCTTTCCCGTCTTTATCGCCCGGATACCAGTTCTGAACCGTCGAGTATTTAATTTCGGCATCGGCATGAGCAATCAGCTCAACTACAGCCGCGTGAAGTTGGTTTTCGTCGCGCATGGGAGCCGTGCAGCCCTCCAGATAGCTTACGTACGAACCTTCGTCAGCAATAATCAGCGTACGCTCAAACTGACCCGTTCCGGCAGCGTTAATCCGGAAATAGGTTGATAATTCCATCGGGCAACGAACGCCTTTCGGAATGTAACAGAATGAACCGTCGGTGAAAACTGCCGCATTGAGCGCAGCAAAATAGTTGTCTTTTGCAGGAACGACTGAACCAAGGTATTTCTTTACCAGCTCAGGGTGTTCATGAACGGCCTCAGTGATAGAACAGAAGATGATACCACGCTCAGCCAGATCTTTCTTGAACGTAGTAGCTACTGAAACCGAGTCCATAACGGCATCAACGGCCACACGCGGGCGGTCGCTCGGATTTGTATCCGAAGTGGTACCATCAACAACACCAGCCAGTCTTTTCTGTTCGCTTAGCGAAATACCAAGCCGATTGAATGTATCCAGCAGTTCAGGATCAATTTCGTCGAGCGAGTTAACAGTTTTTTTCTGTTTGGGCGCCGAATAATATTTAATGGCCTGATAGTCAATTTTTTGATACGTAACGTTCGGCCATGTAGGCTCGGTCATTCCCTGCCACATATGGAATGCCTTCAAGCGATTTTCGAGCAACCACTCAGGCTCGTTTTTCTTCGCAGAAATAAATCGAATAATGCTCTCATCAAGGCCTACCGGAGCCTCATCGGCCTCAATATTGGTCTCGAATCCGTATTTATATTCAGCGTTGGTTATGCTTTCTAAAATGTCAGCGTCCTTGCTCATAGTCTCGGTTAATGACTTGCCTTATTGCACCGTTGTGCTACTTTTTTAACACTCGGCTTAACGGGTACGTTCCGGGCAGGCTGGACAAATATCGGAAACTTTCCGTTATTTTCGGGAATATCAGTCTTTATACTCTATCTGTTTATGCCTCCGCCCAAGAAACGGATCAATATCGAATTGCACTTGAGCCTCTCTGCTACGTTTCTGAGTTTGGCAGCATTAATTGTCTCTGTTTTTCAAACTAAGATTTCACGCGAAGAACAGCACGCTTCTGTCTGGCCTTATCTACAGACAATTGGTTCGAATTTCGATCAGGAGTTTCATTTCGGGCTGGAGAACAAAGGCGTAGGGCCGGCTATTATAAAGAAGTATGTGCTTAGCTATAAGGGGAAAGAGTATCCGAACATACAGGCGTTGTTTTTCGAAAATATCGGTCGACGTACTCTTGGCGGAAAAGGATTTGGTGGTATGGTTAGTGGTGACGTTTTCAAGTCTGGCGAAAACCTGGAACTTTTGTTTGTGAGCAAAAATGATTCGATCGTTCAGAAAGTAGGACAAATGATTGCCGATACGTCGTTTCGGGTACGTATTCACTATGCTGATGTGTATGGCAATTGCTGGCTTCTCGACCATAATAAAGTGACGGAAGTGAGTGAATGTCCAGAGCCGTAAACAACAAATGCCGCTACGTAGTACGTAACGGCATCGTGAGGTTGAGCAAATCAGAAATTAGTTGAGTGTCACTTTAATATCGCTGTAATAGAGCGTGGTTAAACCTTCAAAACCAGAGTCGGTACCAACCAGCAACCAGAGTTCACCTTTGTCGTTCGACTTGGCAGTGAATGGCTTTTCGGCGTTGCTACGTTTAATAAGCGTGTATTTTCCAGTATCGTCAGTGGTGCCAATGTTGCCCAGACGGATAGCGTCTTTGCCATCATTATTCTGAACGCCTTTATCGAGATTAAGTGAATAAAAGCCGTCTTTCAGTTCTTTGACCGGTTCAATAGCCGAAGCACCAACTTTCAGCCAGACACTGCCACCCGGCGAACCGCCAATACCAATCGAATTTTCGGGATATTTCGATGCCAGTTCAACATTGAAAACGAGTTTGTAATCTTTGTTTGGCTGTAAACCTGTTACTTTCTTTTTCAAAAACATGAATGCATCATCACTGCGGTTCATGCTCTCGATCATGATCGACTTGCGGGTAGAATCAAGTGG
This sequence comes from Spirosoma daeguense, assembly GCF_054776875.1. Taxonomy (NCBI): domain Bacteria; kingdom Pseudomonadati; phylum Bacteroidota; class Cytophagia; order Cytophagales; family Cytophagaceae; genus Spirosoma; species Spirosoma daeguense. The sequence goes on along the minus strand of NZ_BAAHBF010000004.1, from coordinate 90,854 downwards.
TGAAGGCAACTTTGAATGAGCTGATTTAAACTCCATGATTTCGGCCTGTGGAGTACCATAATCGGTAATATCGGCTGTCCAGCCATCAGCGTCGCGCTGGAAAGAAGATTGATAAGGAAGGCCAGCTTGTGTTGGCACATCGTCTTGTTTGCATGATGAAAAACTGAATAAGCTAACCGTTAAAACAGTTGTTAACAAAAACGTTGACTTCATTATAAAACTTTGTTGATTTCCTATACGGACTCTTCGAAGTTGCTAACCGTTGTAAACGTTTTTTAAAATTATCAGAATCGCCCCCGGCTCGTACTATCCAGGCCACGTAGCGCCAGATAAAACGCAATCACGTAAATTATCTGATTACCAGCGCCTGTCCAGTCTTCTTTGAGTGTTGTTCCGAACAATAAACTACCAATAATTAATCCGCCGAGCAGGTAGCCCCATTTTGAAAATTGACCGCCGATTAGGATAAGAATTCCACAGATCAGCTCAAAAAATGGAAGCGTATAAAGAAAACTTTTAGTAAGTAATGGCGGGAGGATAGTATTGGCAAAACCAGCTTCCGTTTTTGCAACAAATGCCTGAAGTTTCGGAATACGTACTAGCCCATGCATGAGCATATTGATGCCCAAGCCAATACGTATCACAAGCTGAGCTAACTGATTCGAATTCATAAGATATAAAAAAGAGGAAGGTTAGAAGTGGCAGATAACGGACGAAACGTTATTTATTGTTCATCGTTTGCTCGCCCAATTCGGTTTCTTCTTCGGCTAGTACGTCGTCATTGATGCGTTCATTATCACTCATCTCAGCCGTTTTAGATGAGTTTGTGTTTGCTGCCGCTGACGGACTCATTTGTTCGGCCTGCGCTACGCCGGGTTCAGCCTTTTCAGCCTGTGCCAATAACTGAACAACGCCCTGATTGTCGTCGTCGGCTGGATTATAGTCTTTGGTTTCGTTAATATTCATAGTGCTACGTAGTGTTTTTGGTTAGCTGCTCGACCGTGTTACGTGACCGCCAAGCGAGTAATTATCGTCCTGATGATGATCGTGTTCGCCCGTTGGGTCGCCGTCTTCGTCGAGCGGTTCGTCGTATTCTTCTTCGTTTGCTACGTTGTTAGCTTCCGTTTCATCATCGCCATCCTCCATAGTGGCACCACTCTGATTTCGGAACGGATCGGGAGCCATACGGTCTTCCCACGCACCTGCCGAATACGTATCAGCCAATGTATCGTTGTCCTGAATTGTATACATATTGTTGTCTGCTTAAGTGATGCTAACATAACCCGGTAGAAAGCCGAAAGGTTAGACTTCACTACGTTAACAACTTTGTTGGAGACAGTTTTTACGTCATAAATCAACCTATTCATCTGATGAAATTTTACTTACTCATTAACTACGTCCTGTTCGCTTTTCTGGCCAATGGGCAAACCTCCCGCGAACCACTGTTTACGTCGTTCGATGGCACAAATTCATTATGATATTTTAGGAGAAGGGAAGCCTGTTGTGCTGCTGCACGGATTTATCAGCAATAGTGAAAGCTGGAAACGCGCTTCGGTTCGACAGGCGCTGGCCGATGCTGGTTTTAAGGTGATTACGCTCGATTTGAGAGGGAATGGATTATCGGATAAACCTCATGAAGCCGAAGCTTATCGTGATAATACTGAATTAAAGGATGTTATGGCATTAACAAAACATCTAGGCCTGACCAATTACGACGTAGTAGGCTATTCTCGTGGAGCCATTCTGACGGCTAAATTATTGACGATGGATAAACAGGTACGTAGGGCTGTGATGGGCGGTATCAGCGTCGATTTTTCGGACCCAAACTGGTTTCGTCGCCGGAATTTTTTCGAAGCACTCACCAAACCCGGTAGCCATCCTGAGTTGCAACCTGCCGTCGATTATGCCCAGAAATCGGGAGCCGATATGGTCGTGCTGGCTCGTTTGCAGGAGTTTCAGCCAGTTACGACTAAAACCGAACTGGCTCAGATTAAAATTCCGGTGCTGGTTGTAAATGGTGATAAGGACAAAGACAATGGCGATCCGCAAACGCTGGTCGATGCAATTCCCGGTTCCCGATTGGTGATTGTGCCCGGCGATCACGGTGGAGCCATGCGAACGCCCGAATTTGCAACGGCTGTGGTCGATTTTCTTAAAAAATAACGTACCACTGCTTTCGGATTAGCAACTCAGCACTCCGGCTCGATTCCTGACCTGAATGAAGTATATGTAACTGTTACGTTTTTAGTGGTCAGTAGACTATAAGGCTCATCCTTTGCTATTATTAATGTTACGTTTATTGGATTAGTTGTCTAAATGATATGTATCAGGCGACGTAAAGCTTAGTCTGGTACATATTATTTATACCCATAAAATCTAACCCATAAAATGAATGTAACATTTACGTACCCGCCAAAGGTGTATGCCTTTGGCTGTAGTCTTTTGGTTAGTCTTTTTCTTTGGCTGGGAAGTTCAACTTCTGTTCTTGGCCTGTCGCTTCCAACGAGTTTTAGCCGTCTTGACGATGAACTAAAAAGCAATTTCAGCGCGAATCAGTCGCCTATTGCCGTTGCTACTTCTACAACACTTACGGGCTCTTCACCGCTCAGCGTAACCTTCACTGGGAGTAAATCCTACGACCCCGATGGTGATCCCATCTCTTTTCTGTGGGACTTTGGCGATGGCACTACGTCGACACAGGCCAATCCTGTTCATGTGTTTACGCAAACACGTGGAAAGCAGGGTGTTATTGTTCAGAGCTATACGGCCAGACTTACGGTGTCCGACAATAAAGGAGGTATCACTGTGAGTACAAACTTTTATGTAAGTATTCCTAATAAGCCGCCGACGGTTAAGATCACATATCCGACCAATACCGACAAGTATGCAGTTGACAAAGCAACCGTCTACACGGCTAGGGCGGCAGTTACCGATGAGTTTGCTACAGAGCTAACTTACGCCTGGACAGCCAAGCTTCGACGTAATGATCGTGATATACTGGTGAGAAACGTGGCAGGAGGTAATCCGAACTTCGACATCCTGCCTGTTGGCTGCGACGGAGACGTTACGTACTACGTTATTTCAGTGAAAGTAACCGATTTGGGCGGCCTTTCTTCAACGGTAGATTCCGTTAAAATTTACCCTAACTGTGGCTCGGCTAATCTTAATGTGGCTGCCTTACAAGCGACCCAGCTTACTAGTAACAGTGTACGACTCAACTGGACCAACCCGAGTGTTGCATTCGACGATGTGCTGGTAGTAGGTAAAGCCGGGTCCAGTATTACAGAGATTCCAAATAGTGCTACGTATACAACCAGCAATAGCTTCACCGCTACAGGCACAGCTGTATTGGGTGGGAAAGCGTTATATCAGGGAAAGTCTACCTCGTTAGTAGTGACAGACCTGACTCCGGGGCAGACCTATTATTTTCGGGTCTACACGCGAAAAGGAACGGCTCCCTCAACTGGTGCTGTGTGGAATGGGGGTATAGAGGTGAGTGCGAAGGCCGCTACTCCCAACCGTCCACCAGTGGCGGTGGTTACGTCAACCTCGCTAAGGGGCACTTCACCTCTGAGCGTTACATTCACTGGTGATAAATCCTATGACCCCGACGGCGATATTATTGCCTACAACTGGGATTTTGGCGATGGTACTTCGTCTAGCGCAGCCAACCCCGTTCATGTGTTTACGCCAACCCTGGGTAAACTGGGTTCTGTTCAACTCGGTTTCACAGTTAGGATGTTTGTTGGCGATAATAAAGGGGGCTACAGCGGATTCCAAACATTCTATGTGGAGGTCACCAATCCGGCTCCGACGGCCAGGATCACCACGCCTGTTAATTTATCCAAATACGCTCTTAATAAGGCTACTAGTTACACACTGGCTGCTGCTGTTACTGACGATGTACCCAGCAGACTTAGCTATTTCTGGCAGGCGAAATTGCGCATTAATGGCAAAGATCAATACCCGACAACGATGACGGAGGCCAATCCTGTATTTACGGTTTCGCCGATAGGTTGCGATGGTGTTGACGATTACTACTACGTATTTACGCTGAAAGTGACGGATGTTGGTCTCCTGACGGCCCAGGATTCGGTTAAGATTTACCCCGACTGTAATTCGCCCAAGCTAAATGTCACTGGCCTGACAGCTACTACGCTCACGAGCAGTAGCGTGCGACTCAATTGGACGAATCCGACAATTCCCTTCGATAAGGTGGTAGTTGTGGGAAGAGCTGGCTCAACGCTTCTTGGCAATATACCTGATCCGGGTTCAACCTTCACACCCAACCCCAGCTTTACAGGTAACGTACCAGGAAATGTTCAGGTACTTTATGAAGGTACAGGCAATTCAGTGGTAGTAACAGACCTGGCTCCAGAGCAAGTTTATTATTTCCGGGTTTATACCCGTGCTGGTGTCTGGTCGGGTGGGGTAGAGGTGAACACAAAATCGTCGGGCGTCAACCGTCCACCAGTGGTTGTGGCTACGTCAACCTCGTTAACAGGTACGTCACCCCTCAGTGTTACGTTCACTGGCGACAAATCCTCCGACCCTGACGGTGATCAACTTTTCTATGAGTGGGCGTTTAGTGATGGTACGTATCTGAACGTAGCAAACCCTGTGAAGGTTTTTACGACACAAACCGGCCAGCATGGGTCAGGAACCATTAACAATTTTACGGCCCAGCTTACCGTAACAGATATAAAAGGGCAACGTAGCACTAGTCAGGTATTTAATATCTCACTCAATGCCGCGACAGGCTCTGTTTCAAGCGTCGAACCAGACAAGTGCTACCGGGTGGTATCGCGGGTAAGTGGTAAGGTGTTGGGTGTAGAAGGGAGTTCTCTGGAAGATGGTGCATTAGTCAGACAACGTTCCGATGTCAACCTACAATCTCAGCGCTGGCGATTTGAGGTTACTGACAATGGGTACTACAAAATCGGCGCGGTGCACAGTAACAAAGTCATCGACGTATTGTGGGGATCTCAGGAAAATGGAGCGGCTATACAACAATGGACGTTCAACGGAAACTGGAGTTATAATCAGCATTTCGCTTTGCAACGTAATGCCAGTGGTTATTTCCAAATTGCAGCGCGCCATTCGGGAAAGGTGCTCGAAGTGCAGAATGGCAATTCAGACGAAGGTGGTCAGATTGTCCAGAATGCGCCTGACGGGGGAGTTAATCAGCAGTGGCTCATTGAAGAACGTGCCTGTACTACGTCTCCTCCTTCGTCTACCACCACCGCCCCTCCACCTACATCGGTCGTAACTATCGATCCGGCAAAGTGTTACCGAATCCAGTCACGTAGCAGTGGGCTGGTATTGAACGTACCAAATGGGTCATACGACGATGGGGCTAACCTGCGACAGAACGCCAATACAGATCAGGCTTGGCAAAAGTGGCGGCTAATTCCGACCGACGGAGGTTATTACAAAATGGTCATATTGCATAATCAGAAGGGAGTTCAGGTGCCCAGCTTCTCAACGACCGACGATGTGTTGCTGGAACAGTGGACCTATTGGGGGGGCAGTCATCAGCAATGGGCTTTGCAACGTAACGCCGATGGCTTTTACACCTTCAGTAATCACAATTCTAATAAAGCTGTTACGGTGCGAAATGCGAGTACAGCAGAAGGCGCAGCTATTACTCAGCAGACACTTGGAACGGGCCTGAATCAGCAATGGAGTGTTTCCGAAACAACGTGTCCGGCAGGAGCTAGATCAGGAGTTGAAGAATTAAGTGCTACGTTCAGTATGTGGCCAAATCCGGCCAGAGATCGTGTACTAATTGACCTCCGTCCGGCTCTCGGTAAACCCGTTGATTTGCAACTAAATGATCTCTTCGGTAGATCAATTCAGCAGACGCACTTGGAGAATGCGCCAACAGAACCATATAGCTTCGGTATCGGTCAGCAACCTAATGGTTTGTATCTCTTGCAGATAAAACCCGCCGGGCAATCGTCCACTACGTTGCGATTATTAATACAGCGATAATACTTTGTGGGTGGGTTTTGGTTTATAATCAAAGCTCACCCGATACAGATTGATCGACTGCTTTTTCAGAAATGTTAACGTAGTAATTGTTTGCTTTTATTCGGAACGGAGCTGGGGGCAGCTCCGTTTTTTTGCTCACGGGTTTTGTTCATAATTTAAGAAACTCTGTCAGACGAGTTCATTATGTAATAGAATGCGTTAAGGAAGCCCCAAAATACTTAACCATTCGTTTGGATTGGGGCAGATAGTCAGAAACTTATCCCGATTACGTAACGAACAGACGCCGGGAAAATCTCCTTTCATGCCCAGCATATCGGTCATTCGTTGAAAGTGTAGGTGTGGTGGCCAGTCGCCATTTTCGGGATAAGGGCCAATTTCGCCTAATTTTTCGCCAGCTTTAAAGGGTTTTCCTTCATATAAATCGTCAAGCGATGACCGGCTTAAATGGCCATAGAGTGTATAATGCGGTTTTTGCGTTACGTTGTCCCAGTGTTCAAGAATGATGGTTGGACCATAATCACCGAAGTTGGCGTTGTCCTGAAAGCTATGGACAATACCGTTCATGGGCGCGAAAACAGGAATTCCGGCTTCTGCCCAAAAGTCGATGCCTAGATGAATTTCGCGGGGGCCGTCATACGGCGATTCTTCGGTTGCTACGTTGAAATGGTTGCTACGTCGGTAAATAACACGGTGTTCGTTATAGCCCCCAACACCCACTTTTGCCCCCGCTGTTTTGAGTTTGTCGAAAACGTATTTCGTGAACGTAGACGTATCCGTTAGGTCGAGCGTAGCAAGATCGAGATTGCTGGCTGAGAGGTCGAGAACTAGATACGTATCGTTTTGAAAATCGAAGGGAAGGAGCATAAATCGGCAGATTGCTGGTACAAGTTAGTTGCCAGTGTTACGTAGCAACGGTATATTTACAGCTATTTTTTCGTTACTTACACACAATCTTTGGCAAACTAATCAATTTACCCAACCGAATGGAAGCCACTCTTGAAAAACCTAATCCCAGTACGCCTACTCTGTTTGGGCATCCAATTGGCCTTTTTGTTCTGTTCTTCACCGAAATGTGGGAGCGGTTTAGCTACTACGGTATGCGGGCCATTTTGCTCCTGTTTCTGATTGATAACGTGCGGGGCGGTATGGGCCTGAGTGAAGGCGATGGGGCTGCTATCTACGGTATTTACACGGCTTCTGTTTATTTGCTTTCGCTACCCGGCGGATGGGTTGCCGATAACTTACTGGGACAACGAAAGTCGATTGTACTGGGTGGCATTATTATTATGATGGGCCATATTATTCTGGCGATTCCATCGGGACCGGGACTATTTTTTGCTGGCTTGGGCATTGTTGCTATCGGAACAGGCTTACTCAAACCCAACATCAGTACCATTGTTGGCGAATTATATCCAGAAGGTGGTGCTCGGAAGGACTCTGCTTTTTCGATTTTCTATATGGGAATCAATACTGGCTCACTGTTAGGTATTTCGGTGGTCGGCTATTTAGGCCAGAAAGTGGGCTGGCATTATGGGTTTGGGGCAGCGGCAATTGCGATGGCTCTGGGCCTGATTACTTTTCAAACTCTTGGCAAACGCTATCTTGGTAATCTTGGCAACTATACTGCGAAACAAACGTTGGCCGAAACGGATACGTCTTCAACAGGCAATCGACCTATACTCATATTTGTAGCTGCTTTAATTGCTTTGATGGCCGTTTTGCAATTTACGGGCGTGCTTGACCTGACAACGGCGCAAGGGCTGGCGAAAGGTATGGGTACTATTATCTCGGCCACAGCACTTGGATATTTTACTTTTATCATGATTGCGGGAGGCTTAGATGCTGTCGAGAAAAAGCGAGTGAGCGTACTGTTTGTTTTCTTTCTGGCGTCGGCAGCGTATTGGGCTGGTAATGAGCAACAAGGCTCATCACTACAGATTTTCGCTGACCGGTATACCAATCTGGTTTTTTTCGGGTGGGAAATTCCGTCGAGCTGGTTTCAAAATCTGAATCCTGCCTTTATCCTGATTTTCTCGCCCGTACTGGCTGCCCTCTGGTTATTTCTCGATAATCGTAAGATAAGTTTTCCAGTTCCGGCCAAGTTTGCAGTCTCACTACTATTACTGGGCGTAGCTTACGTAGTAATGGTGTTTGCTGCCGAAGTAGCACTGACGGGTGTCCGAACATCTCCTATGTACCTATCTGCTACGTATTTGTTTTTCACCCTCGCCGAGTTGTTTTTGAGTCCGGTAGGGTTAAGTGCCTTCTCGAAGTTATCGCCTAAACGATACACCAGCCAGTTAATGGGATTATGGTTTATCGGGTCGTCGCTTGGTAATCTTATAGCGGGTTTGTTTGCGGGCGGTTTCGATGAGAAAAATGTGCAACAAATGCCCGAGTTGTTCCAGAGCGTAGCTTATTTCAGTCTGGGATTCGGTGTGCTACTGTTGCTTTTTGTGAAGCCACTAAAACGCTGGATGGGCGGAATTGATTAGAAGTATGATGTATGAAGCAGGACGTAGCACCTAACATATATGATACATCCTATTTTATCTCTCTTTTCACCCGCCTGCTTTCTTGGCTTTGTATCCTTTTCCTGTGAGCCAAGTTAGCATTTTATCGCGGTGGTCTCCCTGAATCAGAATTTCTTCGTCTTTTGCAGAACCGCCTGATCCACAGGCGGTTTTTAATTGCTTACCCAAGTCCGACAAATCAGCATCCGTGCCTATAAATCCACGTATCGCCGTCACTACTTTATTACCGCCTAATTTTACCAGCCAGATTTTAAGATTTTGTTGGGCAGGTGGTAACGTAACAGCTTCATTTTGTTCGTTGTCCTGGTATTGAAAGTCTGGATTTGTTGAATAGATAACTCCAGTGCGATTTTTCTTGCTCATATGTAAAAGTACACGTTTACGGACTGATTATAATTCCATAAGTTGCCGAATCGCATCGCCATATGTACTACCGGTGGTAAGTTTGCTGCCTTTCTTATCATTCATAGCCAATACAAACTTGCCATCGAAATGCCGATGGACTTCCGAAATTTTTTGCCGGTTAACCATTACCGAGCGACTCACACGCACGAACGTATCAGGAAGTTTTTCGTTAAGGGTTGTTAGCGTATAGCTCGTCAGGTATTTCTGCCCATCTGTAGTCGACAGGAATACGTATTTATCTTCTGCTTCGAAAAAAGCGATGTCAGAGAGCGGTATCAGAATGATTTTTTCACCTGTTTTTACGGAGATAGAATACACTTCTTTTTTCGGCTGCATTTGCGCTAACATTCGCATAACGCTTTCCGTCATAGGGTTAGCTTGAGCCTCATTGCGTTCGGCAAGTGCCCTGATTTTCTGCGCTGTACGAGTCAGACGCTCGGCTTCAATCGGCTTCATAAGATAATCGACCGAATTTTCTTCGAAGGCTCGAATGGCATATTGGTTGAATGCCGTGGCGAAAACTACCATCGGCATCTTGGTTACTTTGGCAAGCATTTCGAAGCCATTCAGTAACGGCATTTCAATATCCAGAAAAATGACGTCGGGTTGTTCGGCTTCAATAAGCGTAAGTCCTTCGGCACCATTCGACGCTTCACCGATGATTTCGAATGTTTCGCGGTGTTTATCGAGTAGACGTTTCAGTCGACTGACTGCCAGCGGTTCGTCGTCGATGAGTATGGTTTTTAAAGGAAAGTTCATGAGGGTTGAGATTAGAGATTTGCAAATTTTGCCGAATCGGTGGTGCGGATTTTAGCCATGTTAATGGAAAGTAAAACCTGCTTAAGCGGCCAGTTCTGAAGCTCAACGCGTGAGGCATCGGCATACAATAACTTCAGTTTATCCTGAATGCTACGTAGCCCATAGCCGCCATCCATATTGTCGGGGAAAGCGGGGCCATTGTCGTGGACGCAAAGATGCAATTCGCCATTTTTTTCGTAAATTCTGACATCGATTCGACCTGTATCCGCTCGTTTTGCTATGCCGTGTTTGATGGCGTTTTCTACAATTGGCTGTAATAAAAACTGCGGCAATTTAAGTTCATTTAGAGCTGGATCGGCTACTTCAACGCTGAACGTCAACCGTTTCCCGAAACGAACCTGTTCTACCTGTAAATAAGTCCGCACCATTTCCAGCTCGTCGGCCAACGTAGCAAATAACTCACCATTGCGTCCAGTTGAATACCGGAAAAGTTTTGACAAAAGCAATGTCATTTCTTCGGCTTTATCGGGATCTTCATGCACTAAACTAGCGATGCTATTGAGCGAATTATACAGAAAATGCGGGTTGATTTTAGCCTGTAATGCATCTAATTCAGCACGGGTTTTCAGTTTTTCCAGATTCAGTAACTGAAACTCCTGTTCCGATAATTTTCGGGTCAACTGTCGCCCCTGTTGAAGGATATATAGGAAAAAATTAGCAATCAATAAATCGCCAAACATATAAAAATACCACGGTGCAGTTTCTTCAATAGCACCCGGCCGATTTATCAAGGCTTTTACATAAGATTCGCCCAGAAGTTTATAGAGCCCTAAATTTACGACCGTGAAACTAATGAGCACAGCAAAACTGACTACTACGTGCCGTTGCCAGATAGCCGGAAACTGACGAGTAAGCCAGCCTGACAAAGCCCAGGTGAGCAAAAAAACAACAACACCATCGGTAAGATTCTGTATAATCAGGAACCGATATAAACCCGCCATGAGGGGGTCTTTAGCAGTTATAATGAGGTTGGTAAAAAAAACGACTGCGTTACTTCCGTAGATGAGCAACGCGCCCAGCAATGCCCCAATTAATGTACCGATCCCGGGTTTTTGCAGAATGGTGGTGAGCGTAATAGCTTCGGGCCGGTCGGCAGTAGGAGGGCGATATTTGCTACGTCCCGAAAAATTGAACGTAGCACCTTCTACGTTTGCCCCATTCAGGTCTACATTTTCCAGACTACAGAAATTCAGATTAGCTTCAAATAAATCGGCTTCGGCAAACGTAGCACCTTCTAGATTCGAAAAACTAAGGTCTGCCCCTCGCAGTATAGCGTTTCGGAAATTAGCTCCTTCAAGGTTTGAAAAACGAAAATCAGCCTGTGTCAGATCGAGGCCATTAAAATCGAAATTGGCTAGGTCGGAGCCCATCATATTAAGTCGGCGACCATTTTTACCGATTGTACCAATGAGTTGTTCGCGCGTCATGAAAGTAGAATCAGAAATCGTTGATGACGTTGCAGCAACGTAATGATACCCAAAAGATACTTTTCATTGTTTTCTAGTGTTGGTAAGCAGGTTTAATCGTGTTTAAATATCATGGCAATTCGTTGGAATAAGCCTGGTTTTTGAATCCTACAGTTATGAAAGGCCCGAATCTTCCACTCACCGTTTGTTTTTACCAATATTGTTGTCTGAATTGATAAGCGATGTAAAGGCGGTTTTTTCTGAAAACGAAGTTTAACAGTTCCGGTTGAGTGCATCAAGGCTATATTTTCTCCTAAAAAAGCAATAATTGGCGCTGACGAACCGATGTGCATGGTTGAACCTTTTAAAGCCCAGGAATGAAATAAATCGTGATGTATTTGTTGATTTTCATGCCGTCCTTTTATATGTTGCCCGGCAAATGTTACGTAATCACAATCGTCGGTAAGACAGTCGGCGAAAGCATGTGCATCGCCAGTATTCCAGGCTGTAGCGAGCTTGTCAAAAATCTGACGGATAGCCGTTTCTTCATTGATTATCAGTTCATTGGTCATGTTTTTATAGATTAACGGCTATACCTTCGCTCAGAAACAGAAGCCGGCACCTCTGATTTAGCTAATTTGTAAACTAACCAAAACTAATGCCTTAACAGAGCAACTGACTAGGTTTTCCGACGAATACTGAAAAGGAAGGAGTGAAATAGGGTAGGAGGGAGATGAAGTTATTCGTAGTATTGATAAAACAAATGCGTATAAACGATACGTTTGAGCTAACATTTGCTTCAATGTATTGTTACTGATTTACTTAAGACGGCTCGTTTTGACTACTACCTTGATAAGCTTTTCACTATCGATCGGCCAGTTGCGTCCCTGGCGAGAGGGCGACGAAGAATCATTGGTTCGCCATGCCAATAATCGTAATATCTGGAATAATGTTCGGGATTTCTTTCCGTTTCCATACACTCCCCGCGATGCTTATTCTTGGGTGCGTGCCAATAAATCATATTCGCAACCTAACAATTTTGCGATTGATTTAGACGGGCAAGCTGTTGGAAATATTGGTTTTACTGTAAAAGATGACATTTATCGCTATAACGCTGAAATTGGTTATTGGCTGAGCGAGGATTTCTGGGGACGTGGCATTGTAACGGAAGCATTACCGATTATGACGGATTATATCTTTCAGAATTTTCAGGTGAATCGTATTTTTGCCTGCGTTTTAGAAGGTAATATCGGTTCGATGCGTGTGCTGGAACGAGCCGGTTATCAACACGAAGCAATTCACAAAAAAGCAGCTATAAAGAATAATCAGTATCTCGACGAATACGTATATGCGATGCTTCGCGCTGAGCATAGAGACTTAACTCGGTCACGGAACGATCGTTAACTGACGACTTGTTAATACCCTCAGTGAACGTAGTATATTTGCCCATAAACTCATTTAACTATACGCTGTTTTTTGAGTTAATTTGTTGAACTATTACCGCTATGCGGTTCCATTATACATGCCGAAAATAGTCATCGCCATCGATGGATATTCGAGCTGCGGAAAAAGTACAACCGCCAAAGCTGTAGCCGCCCGTATGGGATACGGCTATATCGACACGGGGGCAATGTACCGTGCTGTTAGCTTATATTTTATTCAGGAACGCATATCACTTACCAGCCAGCGCGACGTAGTGAAGGCACTGGAGAATATTCATATTGCCTTTAAACACAATTCCCGAACAGGCAAAAACGAAACATGCCTCAATGGGCTGAATGTGGAAGATGAAATTCGGAAAATGTATATCTCCAACATTGTGAGCGAAGTCAGCGCCATTCCGGAAGTACGCTGGGCCATGGTGGCTCAGCAGCAGCAGATGGGGCGTCGGCGGGGCGTCGTGATGGATGGGCGGGATATTGGCACAAAAGTTTTTCCGGACGCCGAAGTAAAAGTTTTTATGACGGCCGATACGTATACCCGTGCCCGACGCCGTCAGCAGGAACTACTTGCCAAAGGTGAAATGGTAAATCTGCAGGAGATTATCCAAAATCTGGAAAAACGAGATCTTATTGATACTACTCGGGCAGAAAGCCCCTTGGTTCGTGCTCCAGATGCTGAGCTTCTCGATACGTCTTATATGACTATTGAAGAACAGGTGGATTGGGTGATTGAACTGGCCGATCGACGGCTCGCCGAGCTGCACCGCGAACGTAATCGAAAGGTAGTAACCTAATTGAAAACTACCTCATGAAAGCCGATTTCTTGATTGTGGGTCAGGGAGTGGCTGGTTCGGCACTGGCCTGGACGCTTGACCAGCGTGGTTGTTCCGTTATCCTTGCCGATGCCCCCGAATTGCCATCTGCCTCGGCTGTAGCCGCTGGCATTGTAAATCCATTAACAGGTCGTAAACTGGTTCGAACCTGGAAAGCAGATGAGCTTTTTCCATTTCTGCATCGTTTCTACAGCGATATCGAAGAAAAGCTAGGCGTTCGTTTTTTTCATCCTAAAAATATCTACCGCCCGTTTCGATCAATAGAGGAAAAAGCAACGTATCAGGCTTTAATATCGGCTGATGATATGCAGCAATACGTAGCGCAAAATGTTGATAGCCAGAAATATAGCGAATTTATTGATAATTCGTTTGGTGGTTTAGAAGTGACAAAAGCAGGATGGTTAGATTTAACTGAGTTTGTCAGAATTGTGAAAGGCTATTTTATAAAAAAAAATCAATTTTATGAAGGGATTGTAACGGATAAAGATCTATACACCAGTAGTAATAAGATACAATGGAAAGGTATTGAAATAGGGAAAATTATATTTTCTGATGGTGTTATGGCCCGCGAGAATCCGTTATTTGACTGGCTTCCGTATAATCCTGTAAAAGGACAGATTCTCACGGCTCTTGTTGATAATTATTCGATCAAGAATATAGTTAATCAGGGAATTTTTATCTTGCCTGTGCGGAAAGGTCTTATTAAAATTGGTGCTACGTATAGCTGGCATGATTTAGACTGGCAAACAACTGATGATGGTCGGGAGTTTTTAGAATCGAAAGTTCGGTCAGTGCTGAAAGTACCTTACGAAGTGGTTGGACAACAGGCAGGCATTCGTCCATCAACTAAAGACAGACGTCCGTTTATTGGTATGCATCCTGAACGGTCTAACATCGGAATTTTCGGTGGAATGGGTACTAAAGGTGTATCATTGGCACCTTATTTAGCAGAGGAGTTTGCTCGGTACCTTTTTGATGGAGAAGAATTAGATACGGAAGTGAATATTAGTCGGTATATATCGTTATTAGAAGGAGTTAAGAGCGAAAAGTAAGGCGTAATTAGTTTACGGCTAAAACGGCAGAGTTAAGCCCCGTAAATAATCTTTTTCACATTTTATTCCATGCTCTTCTACTTCTGACTATTACTCGTATGCGGAATCAATACATTTTGCTGGTGGGCCTATGGCTGGTGGGAATAAGCGCAGCCATGGCACAAAACTATCCATCGATGGAGCGATTTGGAAAAAATCGTATTCAGTACCGTAGTTTTGATTGGAAAATTATTCGAACGTCGAATTTTGAGATTTACTATTATCAAGACGGTACGCAGATTGCTAACCTGACTGCGCAATACGCTGAATCTGAGTTTGACCGGATAACGGAATTGTTGGGTTATACGCCCTATAACCGCGTCAAAATTTTCTTGTTTAACTCGCCTGAGGAGCTTGCTCAAAGCAACATTGGTCTCAACGCGCAGGGAGGGCTGACGAGCCAAGAGCAGGATTTGTCGAAGTCACGTATTGAGCTGGCCTTTACGGGCGATCAGGTTAGTTTTCGTAAACAAATTATTCACGATGTAGCTATGCTATTCGTGTATGATATGCTCTACGGCGGTAGTTTGAAAGATGCGCTCCAGAGTTCGCTTTTACTGACCTTGCCCGATTGGTTCATGCCTGGAGTTGCTTCTTACATTGCTGATGGAAATAGCCTGGAACTTGACGATTACATGCGCGATGTGTCACTGACACGTCCGGTACGTAAACCGTCGCTGCTGGCCGATACTGATGCAGAGCGAGTTGGCCATTCTATCTGGAACTATATCGTACAGCGTTATGGCAGAGACAACATCTCTAACATCCTCAATCTTACCCGTATCATCCGGAACGAGCAAAGTAGTATTTCCAGTACGTTAGGCATTCCATATACCCGTTTTTTACGGGAGTGGCGTGATTATTATACCGGAATGGCTAATGCGGTGTCACAGAGCTATGTCAGTAGTACCGATGACTTCAGGATTAAAGTAAGCTCAGTAAATGACAAGACTTCACTTATTAGCCTGAAATTAAGTCCTGATAAACAGTTTATTGCGTATACTGTATTACACGATGGGCGGTTTCAGGTGAACGTAGTGAATACGTCGAATCGTAAAAAAACAACCATCCTGACAGGTGGCTATCGGCTCGACGGACAAACCTCCCGTACTAGTACGCCACTGGTTGCCTGGCAAAAAGATAATAATCTGCTTGTAATTACAGATGAGTCGGGTCAGACTAACCTCTATAAATACAGTTTTGAAAAACGGCCGAAGCGGGAATTTAAGCGTTCTGTCAACAACCTTTCGCAGGTTGTCTGGATGGATGCTTCGGAAGATGGAGGAAGTTTAATTCTAAGTGCTGATCACAAAGGGCAGAACGATTTGTTTTTATATAGTATCAATCGCGGTACGTATCAACAGATTACCAACGATTTATACGATGACTTGTATCCCGCTTTTATCGGACGTACTGCTCAGCAGGTCGTTTTTAGTTCGAACCGCAAAGATGATACGTTAGGCGTTGACAAAGGATCTTATAAAACGGTACGTGATTATTTAAGTCTTTTTACGCATGAAGGAAGTGCCCGTAATCTTTCGGTATCCCGGCTAACCGATTCCTTAGGACATGCAATACAGCCTGTTCCTGCTGGCGAATCAACAATTTATTTTCTGAGCGATGTTAACGGAATTCGTAATCTATATCGTCTGGAAACTGAGAGCAAATCGGTTCAGCAA
This sequence comes from Spirosoma daeguense, assembly GCF_054776875.1. Lineage (NCBI taxonomy): Bacteria > Pseudomonadati > Bacteroidota > Cytophagia > Cytophagales > Cytophagaceae > Spirosoma > Spirosoma daeguense. The sequence continues at coordinate 74,651 of NZ_BAAHBF010000004.1, read as the reverse complement.
ATCACGGCCTTTTCACAAAGTATTCAACTTTATGATGTAATTCCAGGCAACGGTGGTTTCGTATATAGTAGCCTTCGGAATGGGGAGATTTACATCGGTTTTAAATCACAGCTTAACCTGTCGCAATCTACGCAGACTCCTCCTACACAGCGAGTTGCAAGTAGTCGCCCCAAAGTGGCTACAGTTGTGCGTACTACACAAGCTAAAACGGATTCAACTGCGCGAGCTGGCGTGGCAGACTCTACCGGAACAGGCCAAACACAAACGACGGGCGTACAAGCAGCAACTTCTGTGCAATTGGCGTTGGAACCCGGCGAGGTAGATACCGACAATTATCAGTTCGATGCTGACGTACTGAAAGCGGCCGAAAGTCGCCAACGTCGAGCGGGCACAAATACGTCTTCAGTTGTTACGTCGGCACTGTCGCTACGTAACCGGCGACGGGAAAATATCACGATTCGTGGGCCATTCCCTTATCAGGGTCTGTTTGGAGTGAACGAGGCACCATCTAACTGGCGAATTGATCCCATTCGTGGATTTGGTTATTCGCAGGAGGTGACGCTTACCGACTTACTTGAAAATCACGTATTACGGGCAGGTGGATTTATTAGTCTGACAAATGCACTACATAACAGCGACTTATTTGCAGAATACACAAATTCAACTCATCGAATCGACTTTGGTGCGCGCTTTGACCGACAAACACTTTATATTGATCAGCCGGGAATTAATCAGAAAAACCGATATAATCGCTTTGCTATATCAGCATCCTATCCATTATCGGTGAATAGCCGTTTTACGGTCTCCCCTTTTTATGCGATGACCCGGCTCATTGACCTGACTTCTTACGCAGAACCAGATCGTGTGTCAGATTATGCTGGTTTGCGGACCGAGTTTGTGTTTGATAATACGAAGGTGAATGGCATGAATATGATTGTGGGTACACGACTGAAACTTAGGTATGAAGAGTATGGTGGGTTGCGTGCCGCTTCTGAAAGTTTCCGTCGGATATCGCTTGACTTACGTCATTATCAGCGGATTCACCGGGATTTAATTCTTGCAACCCGTTTTGCGTTTAGTCAGTCAGGAGGGCCAGCGCCAAAACAAAGTACGTTGGGTGGAATGGAAAACTGGATTGGCTATGGTGCAAATCAGCGGGAGAATGTACAGTCGAATCCGTTACTGGTTCCGAACATGCTACGTAGTGATGTACCTTATGATTATCGAAATACCTTTTTTCTAGACTTCGCGGCACCATTACGTGGTTTCCGTCAAGGAAAACTTACGGGTAATAGTTATATGCAATTTAATGCAGAACTTCGATTGCCATTGGTTCGCTATCTGTATCGAGGTAACGTAACATCTAATTTCTTACGAAACCTTCAGCTTATAGCTTTTACCGATATTGGTACAGCCTGGTCGGGTAGTGGGCCGTTTAATCGGGCAAACAGTTTGAATACAGAAATAATTGGAGGAGATAAAATTCCATTTAGAGCTACTGTGACCAACTTTAAAAATCCTTTCCTGATTGGCTATGGCGCTGGTGTACGAACGATGCTCTTTGGTTATTTTGTCAAGTTTGACTATGGATGGGGCTTAGAAGATAAGTTCGTAAGTAAGCCAATTGCATATCTAACATTAGGATACGATTTTTAGCTACTAATCGCGCATAAAAAAACCGCTTCTGAGAGCGGTTTTTTTATGTAAAAATATTACCGGAAAGTAAATCCATAGGGAACTCCACTGGTTGGTAGTATCTTTGTCTGCCCCATAAGTGTTATAACCGCATAGTGCAGTTAGTGAGTCGACACCAATTGTTAACGTATGCCAGTTCTTGTCTTCCGAATAATGAAACGGATTAATATATAGTATAGCCACAAAAATGGTGATTTGACTGTATAGACTAAGATTGGTTTATAAAAAGTTCAATTGGCATAGTTTTCGCTAATCACCCACCGCCAAATTTACTAACTAATAAAGACGGACTACAGGCTGATTAATCATCTGTATCTAATTATATTGTAGTACTTACTTAGAGGTAACTTTCTATAAAAGAGCTTTTTAGACGGTTATACTTGTGAGGTGGTCGGCAAAAACTGCTATTTGGCATAGTTTTCGATGATTTTGTAGTGAGCAAAAAGGTCTTTCTGTGCCAGGAAAGATATTTAGTGACTAAATAAAATCTGGTTGTCTGAATAACTAGGCATATGTATGACATATTTTGTTCGAATTAGACCGTCCAAATAAAGTTGCAGATGGAAGAAATGTCTACGCTACACAAAGAACATCTTGAGCCTTCAACAGGGCATCGCTGGCTGCAAAGGAGTCAGAACTCTGTGAAGCAGCAGAGCCAAATCGTCCGTATTACAGGATGGTTGATCCAGTTTTTTCTGGGGCTAATTCCTAAAAGACTATTATCGTCCCGGATAGTAGCATTTTCTCTTTATAATCAATTACTTACTACTCATTCATTCCGTTTTTTAGCTGGGAATTTATCTGTAAGTCAGGATGTACCCCGGTCATATCGAGAGCCGCCTGATATACTCGATTCTGGGCCACCCGGTCTACAAAAAGATACTCAACAGCAAGCTTTAAATTTATTAGTGCCTTATCCAATGAATGAGCAATTTCTACTAGACATGTCACCTTACGATGATTCCTCTGGAATAGGTGTAAAGTCCAAGCGAGCAATGGCATCGGGAGTCAGCAGCTTCAATAAGCTGCTATCTTCGTTGGTTGCCTATGGTCGCTGGGCCACAATACCTGTTTCTAAAGGGGCTTTGTCGTTATTGACGTTTTTGCTGTGCTGGCTGACGCTGGTACCAGCACAGGCGCAGGCGCAACAGATTAATTTAGGTCTTCATACTAAAGTTGATAATCAAGCACCTGCCATTAACAGCGTAGTTACCTATACAATTACGGTAACGAACAGTGTGAGTGCTGCTACGACAGCTACGAATGTAGAAGTAACCAATCAACTTCCTGAAGGTGGAGTAACTTACCTGCCAGGATCGGCCAGTGCGTTACGTGGTACGGCAACCTTTACTCCCCCTGCTTCTGCAACTGGCGGAACAGGGGTTTGGGCTATACCATCTATTGCACCAAATGATTCGGTTATACTTGTTCTAAAAGCTACAGTACTTGATCGCGGTGTATGGTTTAATACAGCGGAGGTTACGCGGGCTGACCAAACGGATACCAATTCGCTTCCGAACAATCAGAACTTAACCGAGGATGATTACGATGCTGTTTGTTTTTCAGTACCTATCTTATGGTACGTAGGTGATGAATATACCGTAACGATTCCATCTGGCTACGATCAGATCGTTTGGTATCGGGATAACATACCTGTCAGTACTTCCGCAATATCTACATCATTGGCTGAAGTGAATTCTGATGGGTCTCTAACAATTAAGAGCCCCGGTACGTATCGATTCGTTACGTACCGTAATGGTTGTCCAGCAACAAACTGTTGTGATATCCAAATTATTCAGGGACCTTATGGTAGTCTGGGTGATTATGTATGGAGTGATACTGATCGTGATGGTCAACAGGATTCGGGCGAACCTCCTATCAGCGGGGTTAAAGTCTATTTATATGACCAGACTCAGACAACTATACTAGATTCGACATTTACCGATGCGAACGGTAAATACCTGTTTGATAGTTTGACTGATGGTAGTTACGTAGTACGTTTTATAGCTCCAACAGGTTATACCGCAACAGTCGCTAATTCATCGGGTGTTACTGACGAATTGGATAGCGATGCGGGTGTCAATGGTTATACTGGTATTTATACAATTGATACGAGCCAGCCAGAATCAAGCACAGCCAGAAATAATCCAACAGTTGATGCAGGATTCTATCTCCCAACCGCTACGTTGGGTGACTATGTATGGCATGATCTGGACCGTGATGGTCAGCAGGATGCTGGCGAGCCAGGTATTCCGGGCGTGACCGTTACGTTGGTGAGCAACGGCACAGTGGTGGCTACGATGGTTACCGATGCTAGTGGCTTGTACAGCTTCACAGGCTTGACTCCGGGTGTACCTTACTCGGTGAGCTTCACCACGCCATCGGGCATGACGGCGACGGTGTCGAACGTAGGTCCAGACGGCAGTGATTCTGATCCTGTGGGAGGCATCACCGCCCCGGTGACGCTGACGGCAGGTGAGAACAACCTGACCTTGGACGCTGGGTTCTACTTCCCAACTGCTACGTTGGGTGACTATGTATGGCATGATCTGGATCGGGATGGTCAGCAGGACGCGGGTGAGCCGGGCATTCCGGGTGTAACCGTGACACTGGTGAGCAACGGTACGGTTGTGTCTACGATGGTTACCGATGCTAGTGGCTTGTACAGCTTCACAGGCTTGACACCGGGCGTACCTTACTCGGTGAGCTTCACCACGCCATCGGGCATGACGGCGACGGTGTCGAACGTAGGTCCAGACGGCAGTGATTCTGATCCCGTGGGAGGCATCACCGCCCCGGTGACGCTGACGGCGGGTGAGAACAACCTGACCTTGGACGCTGGGTTCTACTTCCCGACCGCTTCACTTGGTGACTTTGTATTTGCCGACAACAACAGTAACGGTATTCAGGATGTGGGCGATACACCAATTGCAGGTGTAATAGTAACACTGATTAGCAACGGTACGGTTGTGGCTACGACCACCACGGACGCTAGTGGCTTATATAGCTTCACAGGCTTGACTCCAGGTGTACCTTATTCAGTAAGCTTTACGGCTCCAGCCGGATACACTGCTACCGCTCCTGGAGTAGGTGGTGATGATACAGCGGATAGTGATATTGATCCTGTGACAGGTACGACACGTAGCGTTACACTGGCGCCTGGTGAAAATTTCCCAGATCTGGATGCTGGTTACACGCCACCATCTTCGCCAACAGTTGTAGCTGCTTTGGGTAACTATGTATGGGCCGATCTGAATGGAAATGGAATTCAAGACCCAACAGAGCTACCAATACAAGGCGTAATCGTGACACTGATCAGCAATGGTACAGTAGTAGCAACTACAGTAACCAATGCAAGTGGTATCTATAGCTTCACAGGGCTGACTCCAGGTGTACCTTATTCGGTAAGCTTTACAGCACCAACCGGATACACAGCTACTACACCGAATGTTGGGGATGACGCTTTCGATTCTGATCCAATAGGAGGTATCACGGCTCCCGTGACGCTGACAGCAGGTGAGAATAATACTACAATCGATGCTGGGTTTACGCCAATCTTCGATGTAGGTATTGCTAAAGCAGTTATCAGTACTGGTCCTTACTACCCAGGTAGCTCGATCCAGTATCAACTGACTGTGACGAATAACTCAGTAGTGCCAGTTTACAATGTGCGGGTGAATGATAATTTACCGACAGGTGTAAGCTTTGTAAGTGGAGCTGGCTTCACGAGCACAAGCCCAAATTCGGTAAGTGCATTACTAGCAGGCCCATTAGCTGCCAATGGCGGCAGCGCAAGCCTGACACTAACGGTGCAGGTAAGTGCTGGCTACTCGCTAAGTAACGTAGTGAACGTAGCAATTGTCGACCGCTTTACGTCTACCACTGACATCTCTGGTACTCCACCTGTAGATAGCAATCCGACAAATAACACGGCGACTGTTACTGTACCACTGGGTCAGTATGCTAGCCTGGGTGATTATGTATGGAGCGATACAGATCGTGATGGTCAGCAGGACGCAGGTGAGCCAGGCATTTCAGGTGTTATCGTGACGTTAATAAGCAATGGTAGTGTAGTGGCTACGGCCACGACCGATGCTAGTGGCTTGTATAGCTTCACAGGTCTGACTCCGGGTGTACCTTACTCAGTAAGCTTCACTACGCCAACAGGCATGACGGCTACCACACCAAATGTGGGTTCTGATGCAACTGATTCAGATCCAATAGGTGGTATTACTGGCCCAATCACGCTGACGGCCGGCGAGAATAACACGACGATTGATGCTGGGTTCTATCCTGCGTGTCCGACCAACTTCGGTCTGATTGCATCAAACGATCTGATTATCTGCACGGGTGAATCGGCAACGTTAACGGCATCAAGCTCGGTAACAGCCGCTCAGATCCGTTGGTATATGACGCAAGTTGGTGGAGCTGCTTTTGACACTACAGCTAGTGGACAGCCGCTCGTTGTGACGCCGACTACGCTGACAACGTATTTCGCTGAAGCCTTCACGGTTGATGGTTGCGTAAGCCCGCGTGAACCCGTTAGCGTATCTGTAATCACAGTAACAACACCTGTAATTGCAGCTAACATCGCTAATACGTGCCCAGAGACGACAGTCAATCTAGCAACGGTTCAGATTCAGAATCAGGTGCCAGGCGTTACCTACGAATGGTATACAACCGCTACTCCTTCTGTTGCAACTCGGGTAACAAACCTGACAGCAGTAGGCGCTGGTCAATACTACGTATTTGCGAAAGCAGGTACTTGCTACAGCACACCAGCAGTGATCACGGCACAAATTACGAACTGTAACTGTCAGAACGTAGCCGTAGTAACGGTAGGGCCTAGCGCAACAATCTGCGCCGGTGGAACAGTAGTTGCTCAGGCAACCATCTCTGGTTCTGCAACGGGTGTTACGTGGTCAACGAACGGCACAGGCGGATTTACTAATCCAACTAGCCTAACTACGACCTATACGCCATCGGCGGCTGATATCGCGGCTGGTTCAGTTCTGCTGACAGCTACTACGAACGATCCAGATGGTGCTGGTGTTTGCCAGGCTGCTACAAGCTCGTTCATTTTGAGAATCAACAGACGTCCTGATGCTCCTGTAGGTGTAGCTTGTGATGATACGTTGGTTTGTCAGGGTAACAGCACGATGTTAGTTGGCTTCGCACCAAATGGTCGAATCAACTGGTACAATCAGGCTGGTACGTTGATTGGCACAACCGTTAGTGGTGGCAAATTAATGGTAACGCCATCTACAACAGGCCCAGTAGTTTACACTGCTGAAGCGATTAGCCCAGAAGGTTGTATCAGCGAGCGCACATCGCTTACGATTGTAGTTGGACAATGTCTGGCAGATCTAGCTGTTGTGAAAGCTGTTGTTACGCCTGGTCCATATAGTGTTGGTCAGAAAATAACGTATTCGCTGACTGCCTCTAACAATGGTCCGGTCACCGCTACGGGTGTAAGAGTGGTTGACATTCTGTCGCCATCACTGACCTACGTAAGCTCAACGCCAACGGGTCAATACAGCCCAGCAACGGGTGTGTGGAATATTGGTACGCTAACATCAGGTTCGAATCGTAACCTGTTAATCGAAGTAACGATTAACGGTGGTACGTCGATCCGTAACGTAGCGATCATCGGTGGACCGAATAACGATCCGAAGTATCCAGATAATGATACGTCGAGCGTTGTGATTCCGGTTAATCCATGTGTGGCTCAGGCTCCAATAATCGACTGCGCAATCACTGAAATTTGCCGTGGTGGAACAACCACGCTCACAGCGAAAGGTTGCGAAGGTGGTTCGGTAATCTGGTCGGATGGTAAAACAGGTAAAACCATATTTGTTGCACCAACGACAACGACGACCTATACTGCAAGTTGCGTAGTGGGTAGCTGCACCAGCACGGCTTCTAACTCGGTTACAGTAACCGTACTTGATCCGCAGGCGCCAGTTATCACGGCTAGCTCTGAGAATGTTTGCCCAGGTACTTCCGTAACGTTAACCGCTTCAGGTTGTACGGGTGGTACAGTAATCTGGTCTGACAGAGCACAAAGCGGTAACTCGATTGTGGTAACTGTAAATAGCAGAACTACTTACACGGCGCAGTGTCAGATTGCAGGTTGCTTGAGCAGCCCAGCGATCAAGACTATCAACATCGCGAACGACTTGCCAAGACCAACTATCGTATGTAGTACGTCGGTAGTTTGCCCAGGCGAAGCCGTAACGCTGACAGTTGAAAATTGCACGGGTACGCCAGTCTGGAACAGCACAACGGCTACAACATCCAGCATCACAGTAATTCCGACGGCTGGTCATAACACCTACTCAGTATACTGTAAAAATGGATCTTGCACCAGTGCTTCGTCGCCTGTTTACACGATTGATATCGTAGCACCAAGAATACCAACCGTCACAGCTAGCGCCGATACGGTCTGCGTGGGTGGTCGGGTAGTATTGACTGCAACAGGTTGCAACGGTACTGTACAATGGTCGAATGGCGTAACAGGTGTAAGCAGCATCACGGTTAATCCGAATGCGAACATCAGCTACTACGCTGAGTGCAAGTTCCGCACTTGCCTGAGCGCACCATCGAACACGGTGAATCTTGTTGTGCTGTCGCTACCAACACCAGAAGTTACGGCTGATAAGTCGATCATCTGTAGTGGTGAGAAAGTGACGCTCACCGCAACGGGTTGCCAAGGTACAGTGAAGTGGTATGGAATTGATCGGATTGGAGCCAGCATTGACATCTATCCGACAGAAACCAAAGAATACTACGCTACCTGTAAACTAGGTGCTTGTGAAAGTGATCCATCGACACGTGTACGTGTAACGGTAAATACATCGTCTGCACCTGCTCCAACCATTACCGCATCGACAACTGCAATCTGCAGCGGTGGAACGGTATCTCTGACAGCAACGGGCTGCACCAGCGGCACGGTGATCTGGTCAGATGGTCAGACAGGTTCGGTGATTTCGGTAACGCCAACTGCTGCTAACCATTCTTACTACGCGCTTTGCAAAGCTGGTGCGCAATGTGGCACAGGTCGTTCAAATACGATTAATATCAACGTAACGCCAACACCAAAACCAACGATCGTTCGCTGCCTCTGTAGTGCCGATACAGTTTGTGCTGGTGAAGAGGTAGAACTATCGGTGAAAAACTGTCAGGGTGTACCACACTGGAGCACAGGAGAGACAACGACTACAATCTTTGTATCGCCAAGTGTAACAACCGGATACACAGTTTATTGTCAGGACGGTGTTTGTGTGAGTCCAACGTCTGATACGTACACGATCACAGTAATTCCGGCAGCAGTTCCGACCATTACGGCATCGGCAACGTCGGTAACGCCTGGTGGATCGGTAACGCTGACAGCTTCTGGCTGTAACGGTACGGTAATCTGGTCGGCTAACGATATCAACGGTAATGATGTTGGTACGTCGATAGTAGTACAGCCAGTAGGTACACAGAGCTACTACGCACGCTGCAAATTCCGAGTTTGCCTAAGCGACCCATCGAACACGATTATCATTAATCCTGGCGATTGTGCAGCGAATGCAGGTACACTGGTTCCTGTAAGTGGAACAGTTTGTGGTGGTTCGAGTGGAACGGTTGTCATTGCCGCTACGCCAAATGGTGGTCTGATTCAGCCAGCCAGCTACTCGGTAGTATATGCGCTGACAGAAGCAGGTACAGTTAAGCAAATTGGCTCACTGCCAGAGTTTACAGTACCATCGACGGCCGCTAACTACAGTATCCATACGTTAGTATACAGTGCTGATGCTGCTAGTCCGCAATACATCGATCTGTCTGTGATTCTGCCGAATGTGACGACAAGTGCTGATATTCTGGCGCTGCTTCGTAACAAGTGTGCAGCCTTCGATACAACCGGTGTACCAGTAGCCGTAAGCAATCTGCAGGCACCAGTTATAGCAGGTGGCCCATCGATCACAGCTTGCTCTGGTGGTGTAGTATCGCTAACTGCAACAGGCTGTGCAGGTGGAACAGTGACCTGGTCGGATAACTCGGTTGGTGAAACGATTCAGAAAACGATCTACAACAATACTTGGCTAACGGCTACCTGCACCATCAATGGTTGCACAAGCCCAATGTCTGAGCGCGTCGACATCGTTATAGGCAATTCGGTCATCCCAGTTATCGTAACTAACAAACTGGCTGCCTGTGTGGGTGAAACGGTATCGCTGACAGCAACGGGTTGCACGGGTGGTACGTACATCTGGTCGGATAGCACAACGGTTGGTCCGATACTGACTGTAACGCCGAACGCTAATGTTAGCTACCGTGTGAGATGTAAAGTAGGCGATTGCCTGAGCGACTGGTCGGCAACGACGACTATCGAAGTTGGCAGACCTGCTGCACCAACCATCTCGATTGCTGGTGTAACAGGCAACAGCACCACCGCTTGCTTCGGTGCACCAGTAACCTTAACAGCAGAAGGTTGTGGTCCGAATAGCTACGTAACATGGTCGAACAATCAGGTAGGAACGTCGATCACCGTATCGCTGGCTAGTAGTGCTACGTTCACCGCAATGTGTTGCAACTCGGCAGCTTGTAAGAGCGAACCGTCGAACGCTGTAACTGTAACGGTGACGCCGAAAGTGCCACAGCCAACAGTAGTCGACAAAACCAATACGTGTCCGTTCAATACGGTTGACCTGAGCACCGCTGTAACAAGCGCTACAGCTACAACGGGTGGTGTGTTCGAGTTCTATACTGATGCTTCGTTGAGCCCTGCTTCAAAAGTGGCTAACCCAGCGGCTGTAGGTACAGGAACGTACTACGTTGTTGAGCGTACGGTTAATGGTTGCGCTAGCCTGCCAGTAGCGATTCATGTCCAAATCAGAACTTGTGAAGAGCAGACACCTTGTGATGCTACGAATCCGGCTACGGCCAGTGCAGGAGTTGATGCAAGTATCTGCGCGGCAAAAACGTATCAACTGAGTGGTGCCATGGGCGGTGCGGGTAAAACCGCCCACTGGACCACCAGTGGTACTGGTTCGTTCGATAACGCTTTTACACTGAACGCTGTCTATACAGCGAGTGCAGAAGACTTACTGTCAGGGCGAGTAACACTGACGTTGTCGGTAAGCACTAATAATGCAGCTTGCCCTGTGGCAACTGATGACATGGTGTTAACCATCAACGGTAGCCGCTCAGTACCTGTCGTTACCATCGTTGGAGCTACTAACTTCTGCTATGGTGATTCCGTAATCCTGAGAGCACCTGCTGGTGCTGCTGGTTACAAATGGAATACGAATGCAACAACTCAGGAAATCATCGTGAAAACGAGCGGTGTCTATAGTGTTCAGTTAATGGATGCCAACGGCTGTAGCTCGGTTAAATCGGATGATGTAACTGTACACGTATCAGACCCAGTTCTGCCACCGCTGGTACACAACCTGCGCAATACGTGTCCGTCGAAAATTGTTGACCTGACGCAAGCCTTGTCGACAACGAACGTTGGTAGCAGCTACATCTATCAGATTTGTGCCTGTGTAACATCGAACGTAATTGCTCGCCCGGATTCAGTTTGCGAAGGCACGTACTGGATTGTTGAGCGAAATGCGGCAGGTTGCCGTAGCCTCCCAGCCAAAGTGGTTGTGAAAGTGTTCGATTGCGCTTCTGATACGTTGAATGCTGACGTTAGTATCGCTAAACTGGCCAGTGCAGCAGTTGTACAAAACGGTGGCCCTGTTACGTATACAGTTACTGTAAGCAACGCAGGTCCGCATACGGCTAAGAATATTGATGTACGTGACGTACTGCCAGACGGTCTGGAACTGGTGCCTGCTATCCCAGCAAGCTACACAGTGTCGAGTGGTGTACTTTACAAACACATCGATAGCCTGCAGGTTGGTCAGTCTACAGACGTCGTCTACTCGGCACGTGTTGTGAAGAAAGGTGTAGATATTGTTAACAAGGCAGAGATTGTTTACCTCGATAACAAAGACGCTAATCTGGCAAACAATTCGTCGAGTGTAACCGTGAAAGATACCAGTTCGCATAAAGCTAGTCTGGTTGGTCTGGCAAAAGCAGTGCTTGGTACGCCAGCAACGATTGGTGACTCGCTCATTAAAGTTTCCTACAGCTTCGTAGCAACAAACTTTGGTGACGATACGCTGAGAAAAGTACAGGTAGTTGATGATCTGGCCTTCGCGTTCTCACCAAACTCGGTAGTATCTACTACGTTGACGACTTCTGGTACGAACGTAACGCTGCGTCCAAATCTGGCTTTCACTGGCTCAGGAAGTGACGCTAATCTGTTCGATTCGACGAGCTACATTGCCCCTGGCAAATCGCAGCACTTCAAACTGGATGTATTAGTGAAACGGGCTACTGGTGATACAACCAAGTCGTTCAGCAACATTGCTACGATTACCGCCCTGAACAGTGTAACATCTGTGTCGGATACGTCGGTCGATGGAGGAGATTCTGATCCAGATCAGGATGGCAATCCGACCAACAACACGAGCGCATCTAGCTTCACACTCGGCTCGCAACAGCCAACAGGTGCAAGCATCGGTGTTGCACTGGCGGTGGTGAAAATCGAAGCGCAACCGGATAGTTCATACAACGTCACCTACAAAGCGACGATTAAGAACTTCGGTGATGTTGAACTGAAAAACATCAGCCTGACCGATTCGCTGACGAAAGTCTTCACGGCACCAGCTACGTATTCGGTAGTAGGCGCGCCAATCGTAGGTGTAGGTAGTACACTGGTGGCAAACGCAAGCTTCGATGGTAATGTACATCCTGATCTGCTAACCAACGCTAGTCATCTGGCTGCCGGTGCACAGGATACCGTACTGATCACGGTGAATGTGAAAACCAACGGTAACAATGGTCCGTTCTATTCGAACGTAACAGGGGTAGGTCTGTCGCCAGATTCAATACGAGTTATGGATGTATCGAATAACGGTCTTGATCCGCTCGCTGTTGGTTCGAAACCAACAACGGTACGCTTCGATCTGCCACAGGCTCTGTTGGGCGTAGCGAAATCGGTAGGTACACCAACTCAGGTAGAAGAGGGTATCTATGACGTACCATACACCATTGAGCTGGCTAACCTTGGTACTGTTCCGCTGACGAATGTACAGGTAGAGGATAAACTATCCGAAACCTTCGGCAACGGTGCGCTGATTGTTAGCAACCGCATCCCGGTTACGAGCACAGGTACTGTCGCTGTCGACACGCTGTACTCTGGTCAGGGACTGATCACCAAACTGCTGGTTGATTCGCTCAGTACGTTAGCTGTCGGTGCAAAAGCATCGTTGAGCTTCACGGTTCGGGTAGATGTGAAAAATGCTGATACGCTGACATTCTACAACACGGCAACGGCTAAAGCGGTTGCTCCCGATAGCTCGGTAGTTGAAGATATCTCGACAGCAGGTACAGACAACGACCCCGATGCTGACCTTGATCCACGTAACGATAGCAGACCAACGCCAGTGGCGCTGAATGCACTCTCTACATCGACGCACATCGGTGTGGCAATGGCAGTACGTGATACAGCTCGTCAGGCAGACGGTACGTTTAATGTTACGTATCAGATTGTGGTGAAAAACTACGGAACGGAAGAACTGAAAAATGTAACTGTCACCGACTCGTTGTCGAAAGTCTTCAACAGTCAGACAGGTGCAACCTTCACGCTCGTTGGTTCTCCGGTGATAACCTCAACAGGTAGTGCGCTGAAACTAAATCCTGGCTTCAACGGTGATTCTGATCCGGTGATCGTACTAGGTGATAGTACCAGCATACTGGGTGTAGGCAAAGTCGATACGATGTTAGTAGTTGTGAATGTGGCAACCAACGGTACCACAACAACGTATCTGAACTCGGCTTACGCAGAAGCAACTTCGAAATCGGGTAAGGTTAGCGATGTGTCGACGAACGGATTGAATCCGGACCTCAACGGCAACAACAACCCAACCGATTCGAACGAACGCGAGGCTACTCCGCTCAATCTGCCAGCGACGAACACGACGGTATTCATACCACAAGGGTTCTCGCCGAACGGTGATGGTGTTAACGATCTGTTTGTGATACGTGGGGCCGCTGGCCTAACAGTTAGTCTGGAAGTGTACAACCGCTGGGGCCACATGGTTTACCAGAACAATAACTACCAGAATGATTGGGATGGTAAGCCAAACACAGGCATCGCTGTTGGAGCAGATCCGAACGGCCTGCCAGATGGAACGTACTACTACATCATTACTTTGAGCGACGGACGTAAGTTTGTTCGATACATGACGATTAACCGCTAATACCGATGTCAAATCAGTTTTCAATCAAACATTGGGCAGGTGCGCTGCTGCTGATCCTAGGGATCGGCAGCGGCCAGGTCCGGGCACAGCAGGACAAGATGTTCTCTCAGTACATGTTCAACATGCTGGCCCTTAACCCGGCTTATGCCGGTAGCCGCGACGTACTGAGTATGTCGGCCCTCTATCGTAACCAGTGGACAGGTGTTCAGGGAGCTCCTCAAACCGCTACGTTCACGATGGATATGCCACTTAATCAGGAGCGGGTTGGCGTCGGATTGCAGCTCTACGGCGATAAGTTTGGCGAAATGCAGGAAGCTGGTGCATTTGCATCGTATGCTTTCCGCATTAAAGTTGGTGCAAAGTCGACACTGGCGTTGGGTTTACAGGGGGGCGCATCAAGTTTCCAGTGGAACCTTGCTAATGTGCAAACCAGTCCAGACGGCACGGGTTTACCCGATCCCGCCTTTGCCAGTAACATTTCGAAAGTGCTGCCAAATTTTGGTACGGGTATTTACCTCAGCAACGACCGCGCTTATCTGAGTCTTTCAGTACCTCGGCTGATCAAAAATAAACTGAGTGAGTATAACTCAGGTGATTATCGGTCAGTACAGCGTCGTCACGCGTACGCAGCCGCTGGTTTTGTGGTAGGATTAGGGCCTGCTGTTAAAATGAAGCCATCGATGTTGGTTAAGTATGCTGAAGGTGCTCCGCTTGGATTTGATGGTAACATTAACTTCTGGTTTGCCGATCGCATTGCCATTGGCGCTTCGATTCGCCGGAACCAGTTCTCGTCCTGGACACAATACAGCACCGATGCCATTGTGGGAATGGTGGAAGTGCAGTTGACCGATCAGTTCCGGTTTGGCTATTCGTACGACCGCACGATGAATAATTTTCAAAGTGTAGCGCCAAGTTCACACGAAATTATGATCCGATATGAATTCGGATTTGGTAAAAACCGCATCCTGACTCCGCGTTATTTCTAACCGGTCGGGATAACACACAAAAAAGCGAAAGATTGAAAAACCTAGTAAATGGGTTTTGCTCTTTCGCTTTTTTTGTGAACTTTATATGTACCTATTTGGTGTATTTTTTGCTTAAAATTAAGATATAATTTCTTTATAGAGCTAAACATAAACACCTGCTTTTCTCTTCTTGCGCTTTCCAACTTTTAAGTTTATGATACGTACCGTTTCACTAATCGGGCTGCTGTGGCTATTTATTACTCAGTCAATAGCGCAGTCACTCATCAAACAGGGCGATCGTCAGTTTGATCAGCTAGCCTATGCCAAAGCTGTAGAACTTTATGAAAAAGCGCTTAGTAGTTCTGAAAAAAGTAACGAAGCAGAACTCAAAGACGCCAAAGCCAAACTAGGTTACAGTTACCAACAGCTACGTGATACCCAGAATGCTGAACGGATTTATCGGGATTTAATCGGTGATGGTAGTTTATCGAATGACTATGCGAAATGTTACTTGTACTACGCTCAGGTATTAGCCAGTAATGGAAAATACAGGGAAGCACAAACGGCTTACGAGAAGTATGGAAAAATTCAGGAGTCTGATAAACGTAGTCCATCGTTCACAAAGCTCTATAAGGATGTCAGCGCACTTACACGTAACGCTGGTAGTTATAAGGTCGAATACCTGAAAATGAATACCAAGAAAGCCGAATTTAGTCCAATGTTTTACCGGGATGGTCTGGTTTTCGTTTCTACAGGTCATGGCGGAAATGGTGTGAAACGGGTATTCAAATGGAATAACTCACCTTTTCTGGATCTCTACTATTTGCCAGACCTGAGTAGTATTCGTGTTGACAAAGCCTCAAGTCTTGGCGGTAGTTCAGCGTCGGTAAAACAAAAGCGCACACAGTTAATCCGCCCGTTGGGCAGTGATGATTTTACGGCTCCAACTGCCAATGATACTAAAACGGTTGGTTTCTATGGTGGCTATAATATGACAATGGGCTATGAAGATGCGCCATTGAGTGACTCCGATCAGTTTAGCCGGACGTTAAATACAAAATACCATGAAGGGCCGCTTACCTTCACAAAAGATGGGTCACGGGTAGTCTTCACACGTAATAACTTCAATGAAGGACATTTTCGTAAAAGTATCGACGGTATCAATAAACTAAAGTTGTACACGGCTACGCAAACAAATGGATACTGGAGCAAAGCCGAAGAGCTTCCATTCAATAGCG
This sequence comes from Spirosoma daeguense, assembly GCF_054776875.1. Lineage (NCBI taxonomy): Bacteria > Pseudomonadati > Bacteroidota > Cytophagia > Cytophagales > Cytophagaceae > Spirosoma > Spirosoma daeguense. The sequence goes on along the minus strand of NZ_BAAHBF010000004.1, from coordinate 58,451 downwards.
ATGAGTTTTCAACAGGGCATCCAGCTCTTTCTAAGGATGATCAACTCCTTTATTTTGCCTCAGATCGTCCGGGCGGTTATGGTGGCACAGATATCTACGTATCGCGCTGGACAAACGGAAAATGGGGAGAACCAATTAATCTGGGTAAAGAAGTTAATACAAAGGGTAATGAGATGTTTCCTTTTGTGGATGAGAAAGGAAATCTTTACTTCTCGTCCGATGGACATCCTGGTCTAGGTGATCTGGATATGTTCTATGCGCAGATCGTGTCCGATGGCAAGGAAGGGAAAATGGTACGTAATTTGGGCGAACCGCTCAATTCACCTAAAGATGATTTCGGTATTGTAACCGATGGAGACCGAAAAACTGGTTTTTTTAGCTCGAATCGGAAAAACGGTGGTGCAGATGATGATCTATACCGCTTCGCTCGTGAAGGCTCGCTCTATCCCTGTCGTCAGTTAACATTGAGCGTGTTCGATGCTGAATCGAGAGAGCCGCTTGCCAACGCTTCGGTTGCTCTTGATAATGCTGCCAGTGACGGACAGAAACAGTTGAAAACCGATGCTGAAGGATTGGTACGTGTTTGTATCGACGCCGATAGTGAAGTGAAATTTCAGGCAAGTCAGACTGGTTATCAGGATAATAAACTCGGTTTCTCTACAAAGGATTTATCTGATGATCAACCTTCCCGGCTAGAGATTCCGCTTGTGAAATTGGCCCCTGCGAAACCCGCAACAATAACCATACGAGGCCGAATAACTACACAAACCGATAAAAAGCCAATAGCTGGAGTGAAAGTGGTGATTGTTAGCGAATGCGATGGTACGTCGCAGGATACGTTAACCGGAGAAGATGGCAGCTACGTATTTGTTGTGAAAGCGGGCTGTGATTACTCACTTGAAGCCATGAAAGATAATATGGGTACGTCTGGTAGCCGGGTTTCGAAAGAAGGTGTTGGCACAACCGATTTAGCCATGTTTAAAAAAGGCGATGTTATTCAAATCGACAATATCTATTACGATTTGAATAAAGCAGCCATTCGACCTGATGCTGCTGTTGAACTGGATAAAGTTGTGGCACTCTTGAAAAAGTATCCGGCCATGACGATTGAAATGCGCTCGCATACCGATAGTAGGTCGTCAGCTAAATACAACACTACGTTATCTGGCAATCGGGCACGGGCTGCTGTAACCTATTTAAAATCGAAAGGAGTAGCTCCAAAACGGATGGTAGCAAAAGGGTATGGTGAAAGTCTACCGTTGAACAAGTGTAAAGACGGGGTTAAATGCTCAGAAGAAGAGTATCAACAAAACCGCCGAACAGAGATCAAAATTCTGAAAATGGGATAAATCAGTTTAATTACTACCGAAATTGGTATGATAACTATGATTTAAAGAGATTTTGTCAATCATACGGCAACTCTAACAACTTTGTGTAGAAAGCCTAGCCAGTGCTCAAGTATTGGAATAGACTGATTATCATTTCTATTACCAATACTTGCACCAAGTGGCTTCAAATTGATAGTCATAAACACAAATAACGTAGTAGGTTTTAAGCAGAAATCCTCGCAAATTGAACCCTCATCCAATAGTTTTATGCGCATTGCATCTCCTTACTTTGTTGCATGTGGGTTACTGCTTAGCTTGTTAACCTGTATTTCTGAGCGTGCTCAGGCTCAGAAAGAAGTTCTGTATTCGCAATACCTGATCACACCTCTTAGCATTAATCCAGCGTATGCAGGTAGCCGTGAGTCTTTGCATTTAACAGCTTCGCTTCGGCGGAAATGGATTGGCGTTCGGTTCGCACCAGTTACGCAAACGGTATCGGTAGATGGTGCCATTGGGAAAATAGGACTGGGCTTTCAGGCGCAAAACGACCGAATGGGACTTTATGCAGCTACGGGTGCTTATGGAAGTATTGCGTATCGGTTTAACCTGCCTGCATTGGCAAAATTGTCGATAGGGGTTCAGGGTGGCGTAAACGTATTGCCAATCTATGATTTTGCCAGCGCATCGAGTCTTAACCGAGCCATTGCGAGTTTTGGCATTGGTATTTACTATCAGTCTGACCGATTCTTTGGTGGTATTTCGGCACCCGAAATGACGGGAGAAGCGCTTGACTTATCAGGTCGCTATCTCTACAAAAGTGTTAGGCCAATTATGGTACAGGCTGGTACGAATCTTAGTATTGGTGAAAATTCCGTTTTAATACCATCTGTATTGGTATCGAAAATTGCCGACAGGCCACTGGGAGTCGATCTGAACGTAAAGGCTTGGTTCAATGAGCAGTTTGGACTTGGGTTGTCTTATCGCCAGAATAGTCCTGGTTTGATACAGACGAACTATTTACAGGCTTCGGCTGAATACCAGTTGACAAAAGCAATTCGGTTAGGCTATATATTTTATTCAAAAACACCAGAGAACCCAAATGCCGCATTGTATTTCCAGCAAAGTACGCACGAAATCATGCTACGTTTTGCCCCAAATGTGTTGAAATTTACCTATTAAATGTCAGCCAACCATGTAGTAAGCTGCACATATTATCACGCTTTATTTAACTAATAATTGAACGCCCGTTTGAAACCTTACGACGAGATTTCTGGGGCTGATATGCTTCGCTACCTCACGGCCGAAAGTCGTATGCCCGCTCAATCTACCATACAGAACTTGTACATACCCAGCGATCTCGACCGCGAGTTTCCGTTGGCTCCTCACTTTGTTCAGACGTTTGGTAGTTATCCTAATTACTTACATTTTAACGATGATTTTAAACTATCGGCGCGTGAATTACTCGACGAACGTGGTTTTACATTAATAAACCATTCCGCGCGGGTCACCGACGAGGGGTGGCACATTATCGAGCGAATTTATCAACATAGTGACGGTATTTTGCTGAAAGCTGAGTTTGTAGGTGACCGTTTTTTTCGATTATACGGATTTTATCGGGATGAAGCATCCGCTAAAACCCTCTTGACCGGATTCCACGAACACAAATACGTTCATGAAGATAATCAAACGCATATTTATCTGATTCAAAGTGGATTAGGTGGTTTGCATACAGAACGGGTCGATATTACACCGCCTGATATTAACCTAGAACTGCATTATAACGAAGATTTTCTACCTGTTCATGAGCGTTTGGTCAATCTATTGGCAGAGCCTAAAAGTAAAGGCTTAATTCTGCTGCATGGCGAGCCGGGCACAGGAAAAACAACCTATATCAAATATCTCAGCTCGCTGATTAAGAAAGATATGTTGATTCTGCCGCCATACATGACCAACTATCTGACATCGCCAGAGATTATACCGTTTCTGCTCGATAATAAAGATTCGGTGCTGATCATTGAGGATGCTGAACGCATTTTACAATCGCGGGAAGCTGGTGGTGATACCAACAGCGTATCGAATATCCTGAACCTCACAGATGGATTATTGGCCGACTGTATGCATATTCAGGTAATTGCTACGTTCAACGCAAGCAAACACTTGTTAGACAAAGCTTTACTGCGAAAAGGACGCCTGATGGTTGATTATGCTTTTGGTAAATTGACGCCTGTTAAAGCTAATGATTTGCTGACTCAGTTGGGTGCTGATTTTCGTACAAAAGAGCCGATGACGTTGGCCGATATTTTCAATCTGGAAGAGCAGACAGTTTCGGGCGAGCGGCATGAGGTGAAAATGGGATTCTGATCAGTTAGGGCTTGGCTGGCTTCTTTCGCGGAGTTTTGTCTTTTTCGCGTACCGATTCACGTTGATTGAGTTCCCTCACTTTGTCTTCATGAATGTCTTCCGCTTCTTCAATCGAATGAGAGAGAGATAAGCTAGCTTCACTTTTAGCTCGCTCCGCCAGTTCGCCAAAAAATCGGTGCAACGACCGGAGTTCTTCTTCGGTCAGGTCTTCTACGTTGAGGAGTCGATTACTGGCTTTCCGATTAACGGCAATAAGTTCGTTTAACTTAATCTGCATGGCCAGTGAATCCTTGTTCTGCGATTTCTGAATCAGAAAAACCATTAGGAACGTAATAATTGTTGTTCCTGTATTTATCACCAGTTGCCACGTATCGGAGTAGCCAAATAAAGGCCCTGTGGCAACCCAAATAATAACGGTAAGCAGGGCTAATAGGAAAGCCATGGAAGACCCCGTAACTTCTGTAGCTTTTGAGGCTAATCGTTCAAAAAAACCGGCAGATTTATTCGTATTCATAGATCAGGTAGGAATTGAGAAATTTCTCTAATAACAGAATTACGTAGCGTTTGTGATATTAAATTCATTTAATGAAGAAACGTAACGCTTCCCGAAATTTCAATAGCGTACTACGTCTTTACCGGTCGAATCGGTTTGGGACGGACTTGTGAAAACAGGTGCGGTAACCTCATGATTGACTCCTTTTTTGCGTCTGGTTCGGCGCACCTTCGGCATCGACAATACCAGGTCGGCTTGTTTTAACATGGCATTTACTCCACCATATCCCACTCCTCTGTGTACGATTTCGCCTGTTGGAATAAAATACAAAGCAGTTGGATAACTGGCTACGGCGAATAAACGAGCTAACGCAGCGCCCTCGCCGACTTCGGCGTCAAGCTGATAACTGATGAAATTTTCATTAAACTTGGTACCAACTTCCGGATTTGGGAACGCTTCGCGCGACATCCGTTTGCAGGGTGGGCACCAGCTCGTATGGAAATCGACATAAATCGGTTTATTCTGGCGTTTCGCTTCCTGCAAAACTTCCTGCCATGATCCTGTAAAAAAACGGATGCCAGCAGGTTCTTCGAATGGATAATCGGTAGGCCAGAAAAAGCTTATGAACGTAGCAAACAGGAAAAGGCTTTTCATAAGCCAAATGTAGAAACTTAAACCGTTGTGCCGCTACGTAGAAGATTAGGTAGGTGATAGAATTACAGATTCCTGATATCACCCCACCCTAAATTCCTCTCCCGTAGCCCGTAGGGAGGGACTTGCCTTCGCTCGTTTTAAATTCCCTCCTTACGGGGAGGGAATTTAGGGTGGGGTAAATAGGTTGAAATCAGGCAGCTAATGATTTGCCCTGTTGATAATGTGAAGGAGTTAGACCCGTATATTTTTTGAACGCGATCGAAAAGTGTTGCGCGTGTTCATACCCTAACCGATCGGCAACTTCATCGACAGATAAGGCACTGTTACGTAGTAGTTGACCCGCATGATCCATACGTAATTTGCGCAGGTAGTTGAAAACGGTTGTATCGAACAAAAGCTTGAAGCCTTTTTTGACCTTAAATTCATTCAACAGGCAATAGCGACTTAGCTGAGCTAATGAATGTTCAGTCAGAAAATTAGCATCCAGATACGCTCTTAACTGCAATAGTTTCTCAATTTCATTAGGCGGAATTTGCTCAGAAATGCCAGTGGGATTTCTGAATTGCTCAATTTGCAAAGCTATCAATTCCAGGACCCGCGACTGAATCAGCAAATTCCTCATAGGCCCCGTAGCTTTGGAGTGCCGGATATCATCGATCAGATAAAGCATTTGGGGAGTAATGGTTGGTGTTCCGCGCATACCTGAAAAGGGTCGTCCATGTTCCAAGTCTGACAAAATCCGCTCGCTCCACGAATCGTCCGCACCTATAGCCGACGCGAAAAACGCCTTATCAATACCTAACAGCAGATTCGTCATCCGCTGACCACCTTTCATGTAATTAATATGCCCTGCTTCGGGTGCATGAATCAGATTATGCGTTCTGGCACGCATGTTCAGGTCATATTCCAGCCCTCTAAATCGCGAATCGATTGTGCCTTCGAGCATAAAATTGATTGAAATCGCATCGGAAGGAACAACATCACGAAGTTCGATATCATTAGTAGTTTCCCACTCCATATCAACCACCTGAAAATGGGAGAAATTAAAAGCTTTCAGGCTGATAGCACCCGCGCTCGGATGATACAAATAAGGGGCGCCAGCAGAACCGAACATACTTTTCGGCGAACAGGACTGTACATCAAATTCAAAAATATCGACGGTGTTGAAAACGCTGGTCATCGGATGCTGAGTCTTGTTTGGCTGGAATGATTTTGTTGATACGAGTCAGATGGTGGCATCGCTTACGTAGCACTTATACAAATCTATCTCTCTGCCTTTGGCGAAAGAGTTCTGCTACGTATCAACTGAAAAAATACATCCGCCAACAGACAATTCTGGCCGATGAACCGAAGTACGTCCCATCTGCTAAAATCCGTTTTGAGTAGCTTCTTATCCTTTTTGCGTAGGTGCCGAACAACGCTCAATCCTGAATTTTGTAAAGCGAAACGCCACTACGTTCGCACCCAACAACAACTACTTAATGAAGAAACCATGATACGTAAATTACTCAAATGGATGGGAATTATCGTGCTCACTCTGGTTGGCATAGTCCTGACAGGCTATTTCTACATAGCGCATACCATAAGCCAGCGGGCTGAAAAAACATACAGTTTCACTGCACAGGAATTGCCTGTTTCTACAGATAGCAGTGCGTTGAACCGGGGTAAGCATCTGGTTGCCATAAAAGGCTGCACCGAGTGCCACGGAGCTAACATGGCTGGTAAAATCATGGAAGAATCGCCAGAGGTTGGTTTGCTCGCTGCGAGTAATCTGACGAAAGGAAAAGGCGGTTTACCGGCTAATTACAGCACTGCCGATTGGGTAAAAGCGCTTCGGCACGGTATAGATCGAAATGGCCGCCCGCTTCTGATCATGCCTTCGCACGAAACGGCTTTACTATCGGGACAGGATATGGCCGCCATCATTGCCTATTGCCAGCAACTGCCACCCGTTGCCAACGTAGTACCTAAAACTAAGCCAGGTCCTATTCTCAACGTGATGACGTATCTGGATAAGGTTCCGTTGCTACCGGTCGAAATGATTGATCACAACCGGCCGCTGATAGCCAAAGCCGATACGTCGACCGGTATCGCGCAGGGGAAATACCTAGCCGTTGCCTGTAGTGGATGCCATCGGCCCAACCTGAAAGGAGGGGATGCCATTGTACCCGGCCAGCCACCTGTTCCGGATATAACCCGAAGGGGAGCGTTGGGAAAATGGTCGCAGGAGCAGTTTATCACTACGTTACGTACGGGCAAAACACCAGGTGGGCATCAGTTGAAAAATGAGGATATGCCCTGGAAAATGACGGCCGAGTATAGCCAAAAAGAACTGGTATCGCTGTATCAATATTTGCAGTCGCTTCAATAACAATTGTTTATCACGATGATACGACTGCGCCATTTCCTGATTGTTGGTTTGGGTGTTTCCAACGCAATAGACCATAAAAAAGCGGAATCCGCTGATTGGCTGAATCACGATCAGAAGAGTTACGTTAAAATCGACTTTGCCGGAACCTCCCGAATTTATACCGACATAGGTACCTGTACTTTTTCGCGAGTTGGCGCTACAGACTGTTGGTACGTTCGAGCTGGTGCAGGGAACCAGAATTATCTATCGATAGCCGTGTGCGGAGCTTCTAATGAACGTGCCTTTGCCTTCGGTACGAATCAATCCGTACAACCAGCGATCAGCCTACTTACCTACAGCCTCGGCAAATCCATCTACTCATCCTATCACAACGATGACCATCTATTGACGGAAGGTACAGTTCTGCTTGATCATTATAAGACCAAAACCGGAGTGAAAGGCTCATTTAAAGGGTTCCTAATGCCGCGTAACAATACACCTTTTTCCGCTAACGGAGCGTCCATTGCTGGCCAGTTTTGTCTGATTTGCTAGGCAAGCAGGTTTGCCTGCACAGATGGAATAAAAGATTAGCAACTGATTTTATAGAACACGAACACTAAACAACACTGGCCGGAATGGCTTTCACCTCATGAAATTTAAACAATATCTAATCGCCACAATAGGACTATTCAGCGTATTGGCAGCCTGCGAGACAAAACCAGACGTTTCACCAGTTAGACCCGTTTCACCAGCTATTGGTGGCACAGTCACAGAGATAGGTCAGCTTCAGGGAACACCTGTTAGTCAGATAATTGGGCCTGAAGGCGGCAGCCTCTCCACACCAGACGGAACGGTGCGCCTAACGCTGCCTGCGGGCGCGATTAGTCAGGCTACGACCATTACGATTCTGCCCATTACGAGTCACACACCCAACGGAATCGGGCAGGCATATCGCTTCTCGCCCGATGGCCTGCAATTCAGTAAGCCTGCTACGTTAACATTTCAATATACCAATGAGCAAGTATCGGCTAATGATGCGGATATGCTGAAAGTGGCTTATCAGGGGGCTAATAAAGTCTGGTATAACGTAACGGGTGCTCGGGTAGATACACAACAGAAACGAATTAGCGTACCGATGGCGCATTTTAGTGACTGGAGCGCCTACGAAATAGCTTACTTCGACAGCTTTATATTGACTTCCGGGCAGGAAACGTCGGCGGAATCAATCGCTTACGGGGAAACCATGTCAATTCATATTTTCGAGACCATTGTAGCCGAAGATGAATCTATTCAGCGTTTAGCCAGCGAAAATGTTGGGGAAGTGAAAGACGTAAAATGGTCGATTATCGGTCAGGGTAAGCTGGAAACGGTTCAGTCGAAGAAGGGAATACGTTACGTTGCTCCAGCAAAAGGCGATAAACGTATAACAGTTACAGTTAATGCCGAACTAACATTTCAGAACAGCCCCAAGAAACTGATTCTTGTTAAGACCATTTACGTTAGCAATAACTATGTTGAAGTAACTTTTAAAGGGCAAACCCAGCTTTATACGGATGTTTCACTGGCTCAGGTCACTACCGTAGATGGAAATCGACTCTGGGAAATTAACGCTGGTAAAAGCGAAACAAACTATTTGACGTTCACAATTTTTGGGGAATCGACAGGCACATTTCCGTTTGGTAATCCTCTGAAAACCAGTTCCGGCATCAGCGCTGGTCACTATAATTTCGGAAAATATGCTTACCGCACCAGTTATGCCTGTGTAGGTGACTTTCAGAATGGACTTCAGCTAACGCAGGGCTCCGTTGTTATTGACGAGTTCATCAAAAATAAACTGGCTATAGGCAAATTTTCCGGCTCGCTGATGACCGACGATGGTGAGGAAGACTGCCCCACCAAATTAGTGCCTATCAGTGGTAGCTTCCATCTGACCAGATAACAGGCCATATCCTGAATACAACAGTACTCCAATCAATTTTCTATACCAAATACAACAATGAACACACAGACAAAAATCACAAAAACGCCGAATGGCACGACAAATTCAAATTGGTTTGTCCGCTCGTTGAGCCAACGTGTTACCAGCTACGTTACTGCTTTTTTCTTCGTAATGCTGGTAGTTACAGGCTGTAAAAAGCCAGAAGTTGAGCCACCTGTCGATACGTTAATTGCCAACGCCGGGCCCGATCAGGCGGTTCAGGTTGGTCAGGTTGTTACGGTCGATGGATCGGCTTCGAAAGATGGTCAGAGTAAACCGCTAACGTATCAATGGCTGATTGTTCGGAAACCAACCAAAAGTAACGTAGCACTTACTACGTCGAACACGGCTAAATTAACGTTCACGCCCGATGAAGTTGGTGAATATGAACTGGCGTTAACCGTTTCGAACGGCGTGATTACCCAATCAGACAACGTGCTAATTCTGGCGTCGGTGGCCCAACCTCTGACCATCGACAAAGATATTACAGTGAAAACCGTTCTTGAAGATCGCATTCTCAACCCTGATTTACCGGATTATATTATTCCGAAAAGCATTGCTGTGAAGCATGAGCTAACCATTAACCCCGGCGTTGTGATTGCTTTCGAACGCGATGTTCGCTTCGATATTAACGACCGGGGCGGCCTTCTGATCGCAAAAGGTACCGCCGATAAAAAGATCCGCTTTTTGGGGGTTGCCCGTACAAAAGGGTATTGGACAGGCATCATGCTTTACTCGTCTAGCAACGCGAACGTAATGGAGCATGTTGAGGTGCTTCACGCTGGTAGTCAGGCTCTACTTGATGGTAAAATTACAGGAATGGCTATGTTTAAAGAGAGTCAGATTTCGCTGACCAACACTCGTTTTGCAGAGAATCAGGGCTACGGTCTGCTTGTGGCTGAGGATGCAACGCTACGTGGTTTTGTGGCCAATACGTTTAGTGATAATACGCAGGCGGGCATACTTCTATCGACGGAGAACGTAGTAAAACTGGATGCCGCTTCCGTATTTACAAAAGGAAACGGACGTAACGTAGTAGAAATCATCGGCGATTATATTGGCAGTAAAGAGCAGAAAAACACCGAAACCGTATGGCCTGGTTTTGCTGATAAAACTCCTTATCGATTAATGAAAAGTGTAGCCGTGCGTTCTGGATGGAAACTGAATCCGGGTGTTAGTGTTGAGATGGCACGCGATGTGGCGATCAATATTGATGAATCGGGTTATTTGAATGCCGTTGGAACAGCAACCCAGAAAGTTCGCTTCGTTGGGGCAGAAAATACGAAAGCCTACTGGAAAGGTATTCTGTGTTATTCGGCCAGCCTACAGAATCGAATTGAAAATGGGGAGATACTGAATGCGGGCAGCACAGGCATTGTTGCCGGGAATCGGGCAAATCTGGCCATTTACGGAACCGACAGCCATATGACTGTTACAAAGACCCGAATCAGCGGCAGTGGAGGCTACGGAATTCTGGTTAGTTCCGATGCGGTGCTCAATGCCGACGTAGAAACAGCCAATACGTTCGACGGAAATGCGCAGGCTAATATTAAAACGTACTAACCTCATTATACCCAGCGAAAGAGCAGAGAAAACGCTACGTTGATTGCGCTGAAGGCACGACAGGCACGGTGAACTAATCTTTCACTGTGCTTGTCTTTTTTGTGTATGGCAAAATCATCTGCACACAAATCAGTACCGCCCAACGGCGTAGTTCCTTCGGAGGCTAAAGAGCAGATAAGCTGGCGCGAACGGTTTGCTGCGCTAGGTAATCTGCCTGCGTTTTTTCGACTGGTTTGGGAGGTTTCTCCCGGCCTGTTTCTTGGTAATGCCGCGCTACGTCTGATTCGGGCGGCTATTCCGGCCGCTACACTTTATATAGGTAAATTGATTATCGATCAGGTTGTACTGCTGTCGAAAACCAACGGTCAGGGAGACACGAAGTATTTGTGGTGGCTCGTTGGCGCTGAATTTGGTTTGGCAATTCTTTCGATGGCGCTGGGCCGGGCAGTATCATTAATGGATAGTTTGCTGGGCGATCTGTTTGCCAACCGGACATCCGTTCGACTGATGGAACATGCGGCCTCACTCGATCTGGAACAGTTTGAAGATGCTACGTTCTACGATAAACTTGAACGCGCCCGTCGGCAAACAACGGGCCGAACGGTGTTGTTCTCGGGTGTTTTTGGGCAGGTGCAGGAATTGATTTCGGTTGGTTTTCTGGCGGCTGGGCTGGCCATCTATAACCCGTGGTTGCTAGTACTTATTCTGCTGGCGGTGACTCCTTCGTTTATTGGCGATAATTATTTTAACCAGCGCAGTTATTCACTTTCCCGCTCCTGGACTCCCGAACGACGTGAACTCGACTACCTGCGCTACGTTGGCGCCAGCGATGAAACGGCCAAAGAGGTTAAAATCTTTGGGTTATCCGACTTTCTTATCGACCGATTTCGATCATTGTCGTGGGAATATTTTCGGAAGAACCGTTCGCTGGCTATTAGTCGGGCCAGTTGGGGAACATTGTTGTCGGCGCTGGGTACGGCGGGTTATTATGGCGCGTATGTCTGGATTGTGATGCGGGCGGTTACCGGGCAAATTTCGCTGGGCGATCTTACTTTTCTGGCGGGTTCGTTCCGGCAGGTGCGCGGTTCGCTCGAGGGGATTCTGTTGCAGTTTAGTAGCCTGACACAAGAGGCAATTTATTTGCAGGATCTGTTCGATTATTTTGCGATCAAACCGCTTATTCATTCGCCTGCTACGTCCCGCCCATTCCCTGATGTGATCCGTCAAGGATTTGTATTTGAGAATGTTGGATTTAAATATACCAATTCAGAGCGGTGGGCATTGCGAAACCTTTCCTTTACGTTGCAGGCTGGCGAAAAACTGGCACTGGTAGGGGAGAATGGAGCCGGTAAAACTACACTGGTAAAGTTGCTGGCCCGACTATATGATCCGGCTGAGGGACGCATTCTGCTCGATGGTTATGACCTCCGTGAATATGATCTGATGGAACTACGACGTAACATCGGCGTCATTTTTCAGGATTATACGCGCTTCAAAATGTCGGCGGGCGTGAATATTGCCGTGGGCGATATCGACGAACGTACCAACCAGCCACGTATCGAGACGTCGGCTAAACAGAGTCTGGCCGATACGGTCATTGCCAAACTGTCGGGCGGCTACGATCAGCAATTAGGCCGTTCATTCAATAAAGGCGTTGAACTGTCGGGTGGCGAATGGCAAAAAGTTGCCCTTGCCCGAGCTTATATGCGAAATGCCCAACTTATCATTCTGGACGAACCTACTGCTGCACTAGATGCCCGCGCCGAATATGAAGTGTTCCAGCGGTTTGGGAAACTCACCGAAGGTAAATCATCGGTAATTATTTCGCACCGATTCAGCACCGTGCGTATGGCCGACCGGATTCTGGTTTTGGAAAACGCCGGGCCGTCGGGCGGTACGTTGCTCGAAATCGGATCGCATGACGAGTTGCTGGAAAAAGAAGGTCGTTACGCTGAACTGTTTAATTTACAGGCACGGGGGTATCAATAAGAAAGTTTGTTCGCTCAATTGCTACTACGTTCTTAGTAGCAATTGAGCGAACTTGCCTTATAGGTAAAACAAACTAGACCTATGAAAACGATTTTTACGTTCATATCCTTTCTGGGATTATCCAGTATCGTTATCGCACAAACGCCTACGATTCCATCGGCTGGTATACAGATTAAAACCGCCGTATTAGCAGCTCCGGCGGATAAACGAGATGGGGCTACGGTATATGGTTATTCGGCGAAAAACGAATTCACCGTGCTACGTAAAGGAACCAACGAGCTGGTTTGTCTGGCCGATGATCCGGCACAGAAAGGATTGAACGTATCGTGTTACCATCGCGATTTAGATCCGTTTATGGAACGAGGTCGTATTCTGAAAAAGGAAGGAAAAAAGCCCGCCGAAATTCTGGAAATACGCGAGCAGGAAGCCAAGAGTAAGAAATTAAAGATGCCAACACAGCCTACTACGTTATTTTCTTATTCGGCTAAAGATGAAAACTATAATCCGGAGACTGGTGAAGTAAAGGATGGTTATCTGCGCTACGTAGTGTATATTCCGTATGCAACAGCAGAAAGTACTGGCTTGCCACTGAAACCAGAAGCCCCCGGTATGCCCTGGATTATGGACCCCGGAACCCACCGGGCACATATCATGATTAACCCGCCAGTATCGACAACAGCCCACCATTAAAAGCAGGATTTATTAGTGTTTGCGGATGATTTTTTTGATAAAATCTGCCGCCGGGTAAGTCGTTGGAGCGTTTTGTTGGAAGAGGAGCTATATCTTAGCATTTTTGCGAAAATTCCTCATTCGCACCTGTATGACGAAACGTCTCCTTATCGGGACTCTTTGTTTTTTACCGGCTTTGGCGTTTGCACAACGCCTGACAGGTTATCAACTCAGCAACTATGCGGGTACAAATAGTGTGTACCTGAACCCCTCGTCTATTGCCGATTCGCCCTGGAAAATGTACGCGAATGTGGTCACTGCATCTTTTCAGGCTATGGCGCAGCCGCGTTTGCCATTGGCAACCGTACCCTTTGTTAAGGCAACTCCTCGGCTGGGTGGCGAGTCGCTTGCCTTTAAGCAGGCCGATATACATGGTCCGGCTTTTCTGTTACAGCTTCGCAATAAGCATACGTTCGCAGTAACGACTCGCTACCGGTCTGATTTGAATATGACTGGCGATTATGATCTGGTCAGGTGGTTTCAGGGTGATAAAACACCTTTGCCTAATATGACCCGTTCACTTCGGGTAAGCGCAGATGCCTTCGGCGAAATTGCATTGTCATATGCTGTGCCAGTTGTGAATCGTAGCGGCCATTTTCTTAAAGTTGGCGGTTCTTTCAAATATATTCGTGGCCTCCAAACCGCTTCGCTTTCGGCAGAAGGAGATTTTGTGGCCATGTCTGACCAGATGAATTATACAGTCAGGCAGATGGAAGTTTCGTATTCCGATCTGGTTAGCCTCTCTCGATTGTCGTTTGGGGATGCATTATTAGGAGAAATTCCGGGTGTTGGTACTGGGGTTGATCTGGGATTTACCTATGAATTCAGGCCGCAGCGTAACGTCGTAAAAGACAATGTAGGAGTCCGCAATCCAAAAAATAAATACCGGTTTCGTATCGGCGTGTCATTACTCGATATGGGCAGTATTACATACAAAGAATCCAGTGTATTACGTGTTATGCCTACGGCGAGTTCGTTGCTTCAGGCAAACATTCAGCCCCCCAAAACACCAACCCAGATGCGCGATGCTGTTGCCCGTACGTTGGGTGTGCTACCAGAAGGCGAAGTTGGGGATCTGGAAAAAAAACTTCCACAAACACTCTCTGTACAGCTCGATGCAAACATAGGCGAAGGCTGGTTTTTGGGTGGTACGTGGTGGAAACCAGCCGAGCCAATTGCCGAAGCGCAGCACAAATCTGGGTTGATAACCATTGGGCCACGTTACGAATCGGCTAAGCTCGAATACTCCGCCATGATCAATTATTGGCAGCAGCCGGGTAAGTTATCGATTGGTGGCCATATTCGATACGGTTTCTTAACAATCGGTAGCGATAATCTACTTGGTTTCTTTTCCTATAACGGATTGGCAGCTCACATCTTTGCTGGCGTAGCTGCTCCACTTGGCGAAAAAAAGTCTAAGAAAAATACCGATAGTGACAACGACGGAATACCAGATCGTGATGATTTATGCCCGGACGTAGCTGGTTCTAAACTATTCCAGGGTTGTCCAGATTCAGATAGGGATGGCGTTCAGGATATCGACGATTATTGCTCGACTGAGGCTGGTCTTAAAGAACTTGGGGGATGTCCTTTACAAAACATAACATCAACCGATACGACAGGATTATCTACTGCCGACGTATCACTACTTAGTCAACTACGAACTGGCTGGTTACACGGACTTAAACATAACGTATCGTTGCTGCCTACGTTGCAAACGTATCTGACGGCTAATCCGAAAAGAGTTGTTACGTTAGAATTTTCAGGAGCAGATCAAGCACAATTAGATCGTCTCGTCAGTCTCTTTAAAGAGGAACTGGGAGCCAACGTAGCAAAAGCTGATCGTTTTCGATTTACGACCAACGTAGTAGCCAACCAGCGTGCGGGTTTGAAGCTGGGCCTGATTACAACGCCATAAATCTAACGTAACGTTTCTCTAAGGAATTATGCTTTGGGATGCTCAGGGCCTCGAAACGCGTCTTTTTTAGTAACGGCTTCGAGTTTTACCGGCCTGTTGTTGCGTGCCGACTGATAAATTGCCTCGATTATTTTCTGATCCTGCAATCCTTCTTCGCCGGGCGTATACGGAACTTTATCATTTAGAATACACTCGGAAAAATGATCCATTTCGAGCGCAAACTGATCCTGTTCGGCAATTTTGTGCTGAATGACCTGATTTTCCTTGCCTTCGGCCTGACTGGTTTCTAACGCTAAACCCGTATATGGGAAAGCAGGGTCCATTTTAATCCAGCCTTTATCGGCCAGTACCTTATAGTTCTTATCGTCGTGATGACCGTAACTGGTTGCGCAGGAAGCCTGCACACCACTCGGAAATTTCATAAGCCAGTTCACCTGCTCTTCAACTTCCAGAAAACGCTGATCGCCGGGGGTATTATGAATATAGCCCATAACTTCGGTCGGTTCTTCGCCGAGGAGATAGCGGATGGTATTCAGGCAATAGATACCTACGTCAGGTAACGATCCTCCACCCGATAACGTCTTTTTAAAACGCCAGTGTTGTGGGTTGTCGGAGTTCTGGCCGTTGTTAGCCATAATCGATTTTACCTTACCAAATTTCTCCTGCTGCATCATATCGCGTACTATCCGATGATGCGGTTCGTATTGAATCCGGTAGGCAACCATCAGTTTCTTATTAGCCTGTTTGCAGGCGTCGATCATGGTCTGACATTCCAGCACGGAATTTGCCATAGGCTTCTCACAAAGAATATGTTTACCCGCTTTTGCACCACGAATGGTATATTCCGCATGCATTCCATTGGGAAGTACAATATATATTGCCTGAACCTCCTTATTATCACGGAGTTTATCGTAGTTATCGTAGCTGTAACAACTTTCCTGTTTAATGCCGTATTGAGCCGCTACTTTCTGCATTTTTTCGGGGCTTCCGCTAACTAGTGCTACAACCTTCGATTTTTTGCAGGCACCAAAAGCTGGCAATATCTGGTTTAACGTCAGATGACCAAGTCCGACCAATGCATAACCTATGCGCTGGTCATCAGGTAGTGGAGTAGGGGTTGGTCCTTCCTGCTGTTCGGTTGTGGCCTTGATTTGCTCCAGTTCAATCGGTTTGTCAACATCGGAAGGGACGTTGGCTGGTGGAGACGTAGTAGGCAGTTTCGGAGCCGGGCCGCCGGATGAACTACTTGAGATAGGAGTGGTATTATCGGTGGCTGGTTTTTTCTCGCATGCCGTAAGCGCCGTTGCCATGGCACCTGTTGCTAAACCACGCCCCGCCAGTTGTAAAAAATCGTGACGCGATACGGTAAAGGGCGCGGATGTTTTTGACAAGAGCCCCATAAAATGATCAATCGGTTTCATAACGTAGTTGAGTTTACGTCTGAAACCGATTGATAAAACCGGTTGTTTACCGGAGCTTTGAAAACTATGATAGTGGCAACACTACGTTTACTTGAGTGAGTAATCCGCCGTACAAAAAGCTATTTAATCGGCGAATAATCGGTGGGCTTCATGTAAACCGATTCTACTTTGGTTGTGAGTGAGCCATCTTTCTCCGATGCGGCTTTAGCGGTTACCCAGTCGGGGTCTTTTCGGAAAGCATCGAAATGAGCTTTACCATCGGCTTCGCTCGGGTGCGCCAGAATATACACCAGCTTTGGCTGAGCCGATGGGTCTTTCTCCTGCGTAACCCAATAGCCAATATGCGTCATTCCATGTTTGCTGAATAACTTGATTGTATGATCGCGGAACCGATTGAGCAAATTGGGGAGTTTACCCGGTGCAGGCGTGTAAGTACGTAGTTCAAACGTGCGTTCGGGCGATTCCTTTTTCAAACTGATTTTTGGAGAAATTTCTGATTCGGTCATAAAAATCTGATCCACGTGATCAACAATTTTACCATTGGCTTCCGTTTTTGCTACTACGGCTTTCCACTCAGGATCGCTACCAAAAGCTTTCCACGACGCGTCACGTGCTTCCCGGTTTGGATAGGCCAGAATGTAAATCAATTCTTTATGTGATGTATCGGTAGGCGTCCAGTAGCCAATATTTTCCATACCGTGCTTTTCGAAGATCTTGGTCGTATACTTTCGAAACCGGTCGACAATAGCGGCATAATTGCCGGGTGTTGGGTAGTAAATACGTACTTCGTAAAGTTTTGAATCGGGCTTTTCTGTTGATGAACCGGATGACGTTTTTTTTGCCGGGTCAGATGCGGCCAGAGCGAAAGCGCTACATAACAATCCGAAGGTGAGCAGGGTATACAACTTGCTTGACATGTGATTACGTAGGTGATTAATACTATTCGTGATATAAGAGAAACTGGACATTTTTCTAACCTACGCCAAACTTTCTTTGTCGTTAATTTATATATAACCTGTAGCAGTACCACAGAATCAGAAAGACCAATGGAAGCTTCGTTACCAACTGATTATGTTTACTTTTAACAAAAAAGATTTAATAAATTGTTGATAGGTTTTCAAGTGATTATTTTGTTAAAAGCTACTTATTAAATCTTTTTTATTGTAAAAATGTCTTCATTCCCTATTTTTGTTGGTCACCCATCGTTTTTTTAACTTTATACGATATGCTGAGTCGTGTAGCCAATTCTGTTTACTGGATGCATCGTTACATTGAACGGGCCGATAATTATGCCCGTTTTATGAGTGTAAATTTTAATCTGGCTCTCGATTTGCCACCCAATGTAAATCAACAATGGGAACCTCTACTGACAGCTACAGCTGATAACCAGCGCTTTAATAAGCTGTATAAACAGCCAACCCGTGAGAATGTGATTCAATTTATGACATTCGACAAGCGTAACCCTAACTCAATTGTGTCTTGTTTGAGTTATGCCCGCGAAAATGCGCGTACAATCCGGGAGGTTATCTCGAAGCAAATGTGGGAGCACCTGAATCAGTTTTATATGATGGTACGCGATACGTCGCCATCGGAAGACTGGAGTCAGAGCCAGACACAGGAGTTTTTTATGGAGATTAGAAAAGGTACCCAATTATTTTACGGAATTATTGACGCTACCATCACCCGCAATGAAGCCTGGCACTTTGGTCGATTAGGTCGCTTTTTGGAACGAGCTGATAAAACGTCCCGGTTTCTGGATGTAAAATATTTTACACTGCTGCCCGATGTGAGTGCTGTAGGCACCACCATCGATTTAATGATCTGGTCGGCGGTGTTACGTTCGGTGAGTGCGTATAACATGCATCGTCAGCAGTTTCGGGCGTTAACTCCTTCCAGCATCGTCGACTTTTTGATTTTAAATCGGATGTTTCCAAGGGCGGTTTCGCATTGTATCCGGCAGGCAGAATTATCACTTTACGAAATTTCAGGAAACAATATCACGAACGGGTTTGGGAATTCTGCCGAACGTACGTTGTCTAAACTACGTACTGACATCGAGTTTTCCGAAACCGCCGACATTTTTAAAGTAGGCTTACACCAGTATCTGGATAATTTTCAGACAAGGACAAACGAAGTTGGCGAAGCTATCTTTGAAACCTATTTCGACTTAAAACCGATTGAGGTATAAATCGTTAAGTTCTTAAAATATAAAAAGCGTGAATGGTTCAGTAATAGACCATTCACGCTTTTTATATTTTAAGGTTTCTTTAATAAAATAACGGGAAAGTTAGAGCCAGATAGCCCATACCAGCACGATGACGAAAACGATTATTATCGGCTACTACGTCGCGGTTGACGGCATTCGTCTCGGTCGTTAGCCATTGATATCCTGCTTTAACAGCAATTCGCTGGCTGATATAAACGCGGGCATACACTTCAGTGGCGAGGGTTCCAATGTCATTGTCGCCCAGTAATCGTACATTTAATGTACTGGGTGAGGTTTTTTGAAACGTATTAGTACCCTGAAAATAAGTTGTAGTCGAATCATTTCCCGAAGCACTTTTTATTGCAAACTGTCCAGTCGATGATTTATATCGGCCAATACGCGATTTGCCTAAGGTCAAACCAAGGAGATCGGCACTAGCGCCTAATTGCACAATTCCCAAATTGATTTGTCCGCGAATACCGAAGCTCACCGAAGTCATACTGACGTAGTCGTAACGAATGGTATCGATATTCTTTTCAACCAAAGGGGCACCAAGAGCTGCAAAACCTGTTTTTTCGCGGGTTAGACGAGCGGGTGCTGTATAATAATTTAGATTATCCCCATAAAAGGCACCAACGCGAAAGTTCCAGCCAAGGGCGAACAATTTACGGTTGCCAACATGTAAAAGCTGATAATAGGCGATTGAGGGGTTGTAGTGCTGAGCTGAATACGCCATTCCAACATCATAACCACTACTTAAACGAGCCGCTACAGGCGATTGGGCGAAACTACTGACAGAAACGAGCGTTAATAACGTAACAAGGATTTTCTTCATGCAATCGATTCAGACTTGCGAGCGCGCAAAGATACAAAAAGGGAGCAAAGGAAGAGAAATGATGCCCAAAAGGTAGCCTACGGCCCATTTCTCTTCCGTTACTACGTTATTTCGCTAACTTCAGCACCACAGCACCAAGAGGTGGTACGTTTATCTGAAGCGATTGCGGGCGTCCATGCCAGAACTCTTCCTCACTCTGGATTGATTGAGCATTAATGAAACCGCTTCCGTGAAATTCAGTAGCATCGCTATTAAAGACTTCTGCATAAGAACCGGTTGCCGGAATACCAATACGATAGTTATGTCGTGGAAGTGGCGTCATATTCAGAACAATCAACAACGTATCGTTGGGTTCATTGCCTTTACGGATGTACGTAACGATGCTGTTTTCCCGGTCGGTTGTATCAATCCACTCAAAACCATCGGCCGAGAAGTTACGTTCGTACAAAGCCGGTTCGGTTTTATAAAGTGTGTTCAGTGCTCTCACGCAGGCGGCCATTCCTTTATGAGGACCAAATTCTAGCAGGTGCCAATCGAGACTGGCATCGAATTTCCACTCGGATGTTTGCCCAAATTCACCGCCCATAAATAGCAATTTGGTGCCAGAGTGGGTAAACATATAGGAAAACAACAAGCGAAGATTCGCGAAACGCTGCCATTCATCGCCCGGCATTTTCGAAACCAGCGAATGCTTACCATACACTACCTCATCGTGTGAGAGGGGCAGCATGAAGTTTTCGGTAAAGGCATAGATGGTGCTAAATGTCAATTCATCCTGGTGATATTTCCGGAATGCAGGATCACGCTCGAAATAACGTAACGTATCATTCATCCAGCCCATCATCCATTTTTGGCCAAAACCTAAACCACCCGTATAGACTGGCCGCGATACACCCGGAAATGCGGTAGACTCTTCAGCAATGGTTTGCGTATCAGGGAATTCTCTGTAAATGATTTCGTTCAGTTCCTTGAAAAGAGATATGGCGTCCAGATTTTCGCGACCGCCAAACATATTAGGCTCCCATTCGCCGGCGTTCCGTGAATAATCGAGATATAGCATTGATGCTACAGCATCGACCCGCAATCCGTCGGCATGGCAACGATCTAGCCAGAATAACGCATTACTTAGCAAAAACGAGCGAACTTCAGGACGAGAATAGTTGAACACATAGCTTTTCCAATCGGGATGGTAACCCTTCCGCATATCGGGGTGTTCGTACAGATTTGACCCGTCGAACTCAAACAAACCGTGTGCGTCGCCCGGAAAGTGGGAGGGAACCCAGTCGAGAATAACGCCGATACCTGCCTGATGCAAGCGTTCGACAAGCTGCATAAAATCCTGCGGAGTACCGAATCGGCTGCTTGGCGCATAATATCCCGTAATCTGATACCCCCACGAAGGCGCATACGGATACTGCATCACAGGCATAAACTCTACATGCGTAAAGCCCATATCCGCTACGTATGGAACCAGTGCATCAGCAATTTCACCGTAACTCAGTTCACGTTCTGGATTGCCAGGGTCGCGTCGCCACGACGATAGGTGAACTTCATATACTGAAACGGGGGCATTCAAGGCGTTTTTCGTATGTCGATTGGCCATCCAATCCTGATCCTGCCATTCGTAATACGTATCCCAGACCACCGATGCTGTTTTGGGGGGAACTTCCCAGAAATGAGCGTAAGGATCGCCTTTTTCAAGTTCGCGTCCACCTTCGTGAACAATGAAATATTTATATACTTCACCCCGACCGATATTTGGAATAAACACTTCCCAAATACCCGACGAATCCCAGCGAACGCTCATTGAGTGAGCGCCCCGATCCCAGCCATTGAAGTTACCGATTACAGCTACGTAGCGGGTAGAAGGTGCCCATACAGCAAAATAAGTACCGACCACACCATTATATTCAACCGTGTGTGCGCCGAATTTTTCGTAGAGACGGTAATGTTGCCCCGACCGAAATAGGTGCACATCGAAGTCAGTAAAACGGGTATAGGGATTTTCCTCAACGGGTGATTCTTCAGAAACAGACGGTGATAGTGCCTCATCAGGTTTTGTGGGCGTAGCAGCCACTGATTGCTCTGTTTCGGCTGGAGATATAGGAGTTGGTGTTGTTGTAGTTTTGCGTTTTGCCATAAGTTTGAACGGATAGCGTTCTATTGATGAACTTTCTCGGGGCCGGAAAGTTAGAAAAATTCCTTGCCTATGCGTAAAGATGATTTTTTGATTCCTGATCTTCAACTGGTAGTATACCGGCTCAGAATCATTTAAGAGCATTGATTCTGACATATAATAGTTTTCTATATAAACGTAGCTATTACTACGTTGCTATAGCTCAGTTGGAATACGAGCGCAATAATGCACTTATTTTAAGATAAAAAATTCTTCGATATAAAATAAAATATACGTACAAACCGCGCCTTTCGCTATATCCAGCACTACGTGAGTATAAATAGAATGTGGTATTTATTACATAAAAAAAGCCAGATCAACGAAGTCGATCTGGCTAAGAGAAGTGATTGGTCGGATTAGTTTTTTATCGCTACGGCTTCAATAGTTCGTTCGGGTTTCTGGGTAGAAAGTGTAATGGTCTGATTAGTAGTATCGACACCGTTTGTAATCTCTAATTGATAAACACCATCGGGCAATTCCTTCAAATCCAGACGGCTACGGAAAATTTGTTCGTTTTTATTCATACGTTCACTATAAAGTATCTTACCATCAGCGTTTTTCAGCATAATGTCGACATAACCACCTTTTTCTTTATCAAGAGCAATTGACAATTTACCAGCGGTGGTTGTGTATATACCGGTCTTAAACGTAACGGCTTTATCTGAACGTTTACCGGGGTCGCTTTCAGCGAACGTAGCAGCAGATGTAACAAAGCCTAAAGTCAGAGCAAGAGCGAGGGTTTTAATAAGCGATTTCATAGTAGTATGTTGTTTGGTTGTTCGTCTAAGCAGGTCGGGTTTATCCCGATTGGTGAAACAAAGATATAGGCGTTGGATGGTACTATGTAATGCAAACTACTGGAGCGGTTTATAGAAATGATGAACGGTTTGAAGAGGATGGATATGATAAGTTTTAAGCTATCAAACACTAGAATAAGCGTATGTTTACACTAGTGAGATAATCAATATGAGGCATTTTAAGCGGCTAAGGATGACAGACAAAGCACTGGCAAAATGAAAAAGCTGAAATACTCCGATGTAAAATAGTTTAAATTAGACCTCAAAAGCATTGATGAACGCATCAATACAGAATACAGCTCTGACGCTGATATCTACATAGTGAAATTGACTTATGACTGCTGAATCAACACCTACTACTTTATATACAACCCCTGCTTTATTTACGCAATTCCCGAATTTGATTGCTGCTGAGAGCACCCGTCATGGAGGAGTTAGTGGGGCTCCATTCAATTCGCTTAATCTGGGCATCAATACTGATGATGAGCCTGATAACGTGAATGAGAACCGTCGGCGTTTTTTTGCGGCTATTGGTGCTGGCACGAATAACTTTGCATCTTCGTATCAGATACACGGTACGGAAATTCTATATGCTACAGAATCAGGTCGATATGAAGGATATGATGCACTAATTACGAATCGCCCGAATCTACTTCTAGGCGTAACCGTTGCTGATTGTACACCCATTCTGATTTATGACCGCGCTAATCAGGCTGTTGCGGCTATTCATGCCGGCTGGCGTGGAACGGCTGGACGTATCGTATCGAAAACCTTGCTATTTATGCAAGAACAATTCGAAACAAAGGCTAAAGATTGTTACGCTTATGTGGGCACCTGTATCGATGAGTGTTCTTTTGAAGTAGGCTCAGAAGTGGCTGAACAGTTTGACGCTACGTTCAGGCGGGACGATGAGCAAACTGGTAAGAGCTGTATTGATCTGAAAAGAGCCAATGCGTTTCTATTGATGCAATTCGGGATTCCTGAATCACAGATTAGCCTATCACCATTCTCAACTGTTCTTCATAATCAGGACTATTTTTCGTACCGTGTCGAAAATGGCCAGACTGGACGTATGCTGACTGTAATTGGCCTTAAATAATAAACAAAATAGTTGGCAGGTCGTTATATATCTGTTTTTAAAAATTGTTAACTCAACGAAAAATAATCATGGGAATCTTAGTATCAATTCTGGTAGGTGCCGTAGCCGGTTGGCTGGCTGACTTAGTATTTAAACGGTTTTCATTCTCACTTTTCGCCGAAATTCTACTGGGTATCGCTGGTGGTTTTGTAGGCGGCTGGATTTTCGGCCGTGATGGTGGTGTAATCGATCAAATTCTGACGGCTTTTGTAGGGGCTGTTATTATTCTTGGTATTGCTGCGCTCATAAAGGGACGTAGCAGAGCTGCATAATCTTAATATTCTGAATCGGGATTTAAGGGAATAAGGCTTAAAACAAATTTTGCCCGTTTAACTTTCGATGAAAGTTAAACGGGCAAAATTTGTTTTAAGCCAGCCTGTCGAACCGCTAGTGCGGTTGGTTTTATTTCAATATCTGCCTCGAAATCACTAGTTTCTGGATTTCGCTGGTTCCCTCACCGATTGTACAAAGTTTGGCGTCGCGATAAAATTTTTCGACCGGAAAATCTTTCGTATAGCCGTAACCACCGAAAATCTGCACCGCTTCATTAGCTACCCGAACCGCCGTTTCTGAGGCAAATAATTTAGCCATAGCCGCCTGTTTGGTAACAGGTTTTCCCAAGTCTTTATAGTCTGCCGCCTGATACGTTAATAACCGAGCCGCTTCAATATCCGTAGCCATATCGGCTAGTTTGAAGCTGATACCCTGGAACGTAGCAATCGGTTTGCCAAACTGCTCACGTTCTTTGGCATACGCCAGAGCTGCATCGTAAGCACCATAAGCAATGCCAAGACTTAGGGCAGCAATCGAAATTCGGCCGCCATCGAGCACTTTCAGAGATTGAATAAATCCATCACCTACCTCGCCTAATCGCTGACTATCAGGAATACGACAATCCTGAAACAACATTTCCGCCGTTTCTGATGCACGCATACCGAGTTTATCTTCTTTACGTCCTCCCGAAAATCCTGGAGTGCTACGTTCAACTATAAACGCGGTAGCATTGTGTGGTGTATTAGGCTCGCCAGTACGGGCAATCACAACGGCAACATCACTGCTTTTGCCATGTGTAATAAAATTCTTTGCCCCGTTCAATACCCAATCATTGCCGTCCCGAACAGCCGTTGTGCGCATATTACCCGCGTCCGAACCTGTATTGGGTTCCGTTAATCCCCAAGCTCCAAGCCACTCGCCAGTAGCCAAACGTGGTAAATACGTTTGTTTCTGATGTTCGTTACCAAAAAGTAGTATGTGGTTTGTACACAAGGAATTATGGGCTGCCATCGACAGGCCAACAGCGCCATCAACACGCGAAAGCTCTACAATCGCTGTTACGTATTCGGCATATCCCAGACCTGCACCGTTATACTCTACAGGCACTAACATACCCATTAATCCCTGCTCGCCCAGCTGGCGGAATAAATCATGGGGAAAATGCTGTGTTTCGTCCCATTGGCGGCAGTATGGACGGATAAGACGTTCACTTAAGTCGCGTACCGAATGGGCTATTAATTCTTGATTTTCTACAATTTCGTTTGTCATAAAGTGATAAAGTTGGCTGTCTTTTTCGCGAATGATTTATGAATAATATCGGAAAATTATAAACGAATAACAACTCTGTTTTAGGGTCTGATTTATCAATACGCTCAATTGTAATTAGGTGAATAAATGCCTGATTAAATGCGCAGATAGGCAACATTAAACACTCTTGATTTACAATTATTTAAAAACGGTATTGTGACCGCTAATTAATATATACGTCTGTATGACATATATTGTTTAAAGGGAGTGGGTAGCCGATCAATCAGTAATTGACAGACTCTATGCTCGCCTATTGAAAAACTCCTATTTTTGTGACAGTAGACGTAGTAACCAGTCTACATAATTCATCACCTGAAAAATAGTTAACATCACATATGAAATTAGCCGTTGTTGGAACCGGATACGTTGGTCTTGTGACAGGCACTTGTTTTGCTGAAACAGGTAACCAGGTTACGTGCGTTGATATTGATGAGCGGAAAGTTGAGAAACTAAATAACGGAGTAGTTCCTATTTATGAACCTGGCCTTGAGACATTGTTTCATCGGAACGTAGAAGAAGGTCGGTTGTCATTTACAACAAGCCTCGAAGAAGGTATTCGTGGTGCTGAGGTAATTTTTCTGGCTTTGCCAACTCCTCCGGGCGAAGACGGCTCGGCTGATTTGAAGTATATATTGAAAGTAGCCAGCGATCTGGGGCCTATCCTGAGCCAGTACGCCGTTATTGTCGATAAGAGTACGGTTCCTGTTGGAACGGCTGAAAAAGTACATGCGCACATTGCTGATAATGCCACGGTTGATTTCGACGTAGTATCGAACCCGGAGTTTCTGCGCGAAGGTGTAGCCGTTGAAGACTTCATGAAACCCGACCGTGTGGTAATTGGAACAAAATCGGAGCGGGCTAAAAGTGTCATGAATAAACTGTATGCGCCTTTAGTACGTCAGGGTAATCCAATTATTTTCATGGATGAACGTTCGGCTGAAATGACGAAATATGCCGCCAATGCGTTTCTTGCCACGAAAATTACGTTCATGAATGAAATCGCTAACCTGTGCGAACGGGCTGGCGCCAACGTCGATGATATTCGTCGGGGCATTGGTACAGATAGCCGGATTGGGAAGCGTTTCCTTTTTGCCGGAATCGGTTATGGAGGAAGCTGTTTCCCTAAAGATGTGCAGGCTCTTGCCAAAACTGCCAAGGATTTCAATTACGATTTTAAAGTATTGAAATCGGTAATGGACGTGAATGCTAAGCAAAAGACCAAATTGTTGCCTCTCATTCTGGATCATTTTGGCGGTAATTTACAAGGTAAAACCATTGCCGTATGGGGGTTAGCTTTTAAACCATATACCGATGATATTCGGGAAGCACCAGCACTTGACAATATCAAGGCGTTGCTTGATGCGGGAGCTAAAGTGACGGTTTATGATCCTGAAGCGATGGAAAAGGTTCGGGAGCAGATTGGTAATGCGGTGACATATGCACATACTCAATATGCTGCGCTGGACGA
This sequence comes from Spirosoma daeguense, assembly GCF_054776875.1. Classification (NCBI taxonomy): domain Bacteria; kingdom Pseudomonadati; phylum Bacteroidota; class Cytophagia; order Cytophagales; family Cytophagaceae; genus Spirosoma; species Spirosoma daeguense. Next base: position 31,466 of record NZ_BAAHBF010000004.1, on the reverse strand, counting down.
TGCCGATGCACTAGTTATTGTTACCGAATGGCCACTGTTCCGCACACCAGATTTCGAGAAAATGAACCTGTTGCTGAAGAATAAGCTTATCTTTGACGGTCGGAACGTTTACGAACTCGATCAGATGCGCGAAGTGAACTATACGTATTACAGCATCGGCCGGGAACCCGTTCTGGCACCCGTTGAACAAACAGTTAAATAAATATATAACGAAGAATGAATGGTGTACAATGAATCATCAGTAGCTGAGGTTTATTGTACACTATTTCGTATCTATTCCGTCCGATGAAACGAGTTTTAATAACCGGTGGAGCCGGCTTTCTGGGATCGCATCTTAGCGATAGATTTATCAAAGAAGGATACCATGTTATCGCCATGGATAATCTGATTACGGGCGATATCCGTAATATTGAACATCTGTTCCACCTGCCCAATTTCGAGTTTTATCACCACGACGTTTCCAAGTTTATACACGTACCCGGCCAACTGGATTATATTCTCCATTTTGCTTCGCCTGCCAGCCCGATCGATTATCTGAAAATCCCGATTCAAACACTGAAAGTGGGTTCGTTAGGTATTCACAATTGCCTGGGATTGGCTCGTGTGAAAGGGGCTCGTGTGCTGATTGCTTCGACATCGGAAGTGTACGGCGATCCAACTGTTCACCCGCAGCCTGAAGAATATTGGGGTAACGTTAACCCTGTGGGACCCCGTGGCGTGTATGACGAAGCCAAGCGTTTTCAGGAAGCTATGACCATGGCTTATCATACGTATCACGGCCTTGAAACACGTATTGTTCGGATTTTTAACACGTATGGTCCCCGGATGCGCCTGAACGACGGTCGGGTATTGCCAGCGTTTATTGGTCAGGCGCTACGTGGTGAAGATCTGACGGTTTTTGGTGATGGTAGCCAGACCCGCTCATTCTGCTACGTTGATGATCTGGTCGAAGGAATTTATCGCCTGCTTCTTAGCGATCACGCACAACCGGTCAATATTGGAAATCCGTCGGAGATTACGATTAAAGAATTTGGCGAAGAAATTATAAAACTGACCGGTACGAATCAGAAACTGGTGTTTAAAGAACTGCCTAAAGACGATCCGAAACAACGCCAGCCAGATATTACGAAAGCCAAAGCCATTTTGGGCTGGGAGCCGAAAGTGTCCAGAGAAGAAGGCTTACGGATTACGTATGAATATTTCAAAAGTCTGCCACCAGAAGAATTACACCGGGCTGCTTACCACCGTGAGTTTGGCAAAAATGACACGAAGTGATTTATTGTCTTTATAAAAAAATAATTATAATTTTACTTCAGTAACTGCTTTATTGCAGTACACCTTTAGCTGTCTAACAAAAACCTGCGAGCCACTTAGCGCGCAGGTTTTTTTGTCTTCAGCAGTTACTTTTCGCTAACTAAGCCTATCTTTAAAGCTCTCATAATCATAGGCTCGCACCAGACGGAAGCTTTCGTTTTCTTGCCAGATACCAATTGCTGGCAGATTGACACCGTTGAACGTAGTGGTTTTTACCATTGTGTAATGAATCATATCGTCGAACACGATTTTATCACCCACCTTCAGCGGCTTATCAAACGAATAATCACCCATAAAGTCGCCAGCCAGACAGGTCATACCACCTAGTCGATACGTTGGTTTGTCGGCTACAGGCTCGTGGTACGAACCCAGAATACGGGGCTTATACGGCATTTCTAACGTATCGGGCATATGTGCCGCAAACGATGTATCGAGAATCGCAACCTGAATTCCCTGGCTGTCGAGCACATCCAACACCGACGACACCAGTACGCCCGTTTGCCAGGCAATAGCTGAACCCGGTTCCAGTATCACATCAACGTTATATTTCTCCCGGAACGTAGTTAAAAGCTGAATCAGGTGGTCGGTATCATAACCTTCACGGGTCATGAGATGGCCTCCGCCAAAGTTCACCCATTTTGCCTGATGAAGCAGACTGGCGAATCGGGTTTCAAGCGCAGACAGGGTTCGTTCGAGCGTGAATGAGTCGTTTTCACAGAGCGTATGAAAATGAATACCTTCCAGTCCTTCTGGCAACGTATCAGGAAGCTTGTCGCGCGTGGCACCCAGACGTGAACCCGGAACGCAGGGGTTGTACATATCGGTTGCGACCTCAGAATACTGCGGATTAACCCGAATACCACAGGAAACTTTGCTAACAGCCCGGTCTTTAAATCGCTCCCACTGATTCCACGAATTAAAGGTCAAATGGCTGCTACGTTCCACAATTTCATCGAACTCGTCGTCGCGGTAAGCCGGTAAGTACGTATGTGCTTTCACGCCCATGTAATCATTTACCAGTTTGATTTCGTTGAGTGAACTGGCCGTTGCGCCACGCAAATATTCGCGAACAATGGGAAATGCACTGTACATCGAGAAGCCTTTCAGGGCCAGAATGATGGTGACACCGGCGGCTTGTTGAACCGAATCGATTAACCGGAGGTTGCGCCGTAGTTTAGCTTCTTCCAGCACGAAACAGGGCGATGGAATAGCGCCGAGATTTTGTTGCAAGGTCATATTCATGCCGCAAAGGTATGAAACTAATAGCCTTTACGTTTAAACGTAACAATTTGCTGATGTTTCATTCCTGATCCAGCGTAAACGCAATCGGTAAACTGTATTTAACCCGAACCGCTCGCCCTGATTGTTTGCCGGGTCGCCAGTTGGGCATTTTCTGAATAACCCGAAGGGCTTCTTCATCGCAGCCAAAACCAATTCCTTTCAATACCCGCACGTCGGTCAGACTACCGTCAGTATTGACAACAAAACTGATATAAACCCGGCCAGCGATTCCGGCTGATACTGCCGAACGAGGATATTTTAGATTTTTACCCAAAAAGGAACGTAGTGCGTCCATTCCGCCCGGAAATTCGGGTTGTTGCTCAGCCGTTATGAAAGGTGCATCGGGCTTACTTTCGATTTCAACCGCTTTTTCCTGAACGGTAGGAGCTGAGGCTTCCGGGGCAGTAATTGCTTCCACTTCGCCAGTTCCTTCGGTAGTTTCGGTGCCCGACGTAGCGTTTTCCAGTTGGTCGGTGGTTGGCGGTAAAGTTTCGTCTACTACGTCTGCTTCGGGCAAAACGACCAGCGGCAAATTACGTACGGTATTCACTGCGGGCAGTTGCTCAACGGGGGGCAACGTAACAGGTGGTTCAATAGGCTGATCGAGCTTCATAATATCAGCTTCGATCATGACTTCAGAAGCGATTTGCTGGTTAGAAGCGAAGAAACGCGCATGAAGAGTTGGTATAAGTAGAGCCAGTAAAAAGGTGCCGATTCCTAAAGCCAACGCTCGGCTGAGTGTTGATCGATATTGTTGACGTAACGCAAAAGCACCATAGGCACGGTTGCGCGCCTTAAAAATAATTTCGTCGTAAGAAAGCGAGGACGTATTGTTCGGGAACATGGCTTTTGTGATTTAGTGTATATCACACAGATGCCTGTTCGCACGCAATTCCACAGGAAGGTGGCTATAACGTATCGTGGTATTTTAGTAATGAAACAGCTCCTTCTTCGGTTTTCGGGCTGAGAGACGTTTTTTTGATAAACTCCTTCAATTCGTCTTTATGATCACCAATGGCGTCGATTAGAGCTTTATCGGAAAGCTTGATTTTGATCAGGCTTTGATCGGGTTTGAGAACGTAGTAGGAGAGTGTATTCTGAAATTCGTCATAGCGAATATCATTGGAGTACGGGCTCTTATAATCAGCCTGTTTAAATGCTTTTGAAACGCGCTTCAGCAACGACGATTTGCCCTGATACAGCACCAGAAAATAGCCTTCCTTCGCCAGTGTTTCACTCGTTTTGGCATCAGGATATCGTCTGAAAACGTAAAGCTGTCCGAAGTTATCCGTAAGTTGAAACGATTTTACCTGATTGGCATTAACAATAATTGAATCGTTGTTTACCTGTTTGCGTAATAATAGAAGCTGCTGCTTATATGCATTGTACTTTATTGGTACGTTCCGGTAATGCTGCCCCGACACCACTTCAATCTGACCAGTGTTCCACTCTGGCAGAAAATAAGGTGTGCCGCGCAACCCTTCATACCGCTGATCAATTGTGTTCACCATGGTATAAACGCCCGAACCAATAATCTGATTCGTTGAGGGGAGCGATTCTTCGCTCGTACGTTGTGTGGTTGTGCTCGAAGGTTGCGTTGATTGGGGTCTTGAATCAGAGTTTTGCCCAAGAGCATTTAGCGATATTACAAGCGTGAACAACAACGGTAGTTTTATAGACGTCTTCATGTGCGCAACGTTTTTTTTGAAGTAACGAAAAATCCCGCTACGTAATGCAGCGGGATTTTTATTTTGCTATCAGGCTGGGTATTCGTGGGGGAGTGGTATGTTTATTCGCTCCTGCACTGGTAAGCCTTGTTTATTCATTTGTTCGATAAACGGATCTGGGTCCAGTTCTTCGCAGTTCCAGACACCGGGTTTTAGCCAGATACCCTTGAGCAGCAGCATGGCACCAATCATAGCTGGCACACCCGTTGTATAACTTACAGCCTGTCCGCGTACTTCTCGATACGTTTCGGCATGGTCGCAGTTGTTCCAGATGAAATACGTCCGTTCTTCGCCATCTTTAACCCCTTTAATCTGGCAACCAATGCTGGTTTGGCCCGTATAATTTTCGCCTAGCGAATCGGGAGCCGGAAGTACTGCTTTCAGGAATTCAAGCGGGATGATGTCCATTCCCTGAAATTTAACCGAGTCGATACGTGTCATGCCTACGTTCTGAAGCACTTCGAGGTGAGTCAGATAAGCCTGGCCGAACGTCATCCAGAAACGTGCCCGTTTGAGCGTTGGGAAGTTTTTCACCAGCGACTCCAGTTCTTCGTGATACAGTACGTAGGATTCACGTGGGCCGATGCCTGGGTATTCGATAGGCTTATGAATGCTCATCGCCGGAATTTCGACCCATTCGCCATTTTCCCAATAACGGCCGGGTTGGGTGATTTCCCGAATGTTGATTTCTGGGTTGAAGTTGGTCGCAAATGCCTTTCCGTGATTACCAGCATTACAGTCAACAATATCCAGATAATCCATCCGGTCGAAGTAATGTTTGTTGGCGTAGGCGGTAAATACCTGCGTCGCACCAGGGTCGAAACCGCAACCTAACAAGGCCATAAGCCCGGCTTTTTCGAACCGTTCTTTGTAAGCCCACTGCCAGCTATATTCAAATTTTGCTACGTCTTTCGGTTCGTAATTTGCCGTATCCATGTAATGAACACCTGCTTCCAGACAAGCGTCCATAATTGGTAAGTCCTGATACGGAAGCGCTACGTTGATAACCAGTTCGGGCTTAAACGATTGAATGAGAGCCACCGTTTCGGCCACTACGTCGGCATCGACCTGCGCCGTTTGGATTGTTACGCCGTGCATTTCCTGAATCTCAGTTGCAATACGGTCGCATTTTGCTTTGGTACGGCTAGCCAGCATGATTGTTGTGAACACATCGCTGTTCATTGCGCATTTGTGCGCTACAACACTGCCAACGCCACCCGCTCCAATAATGAGCACATTCGCCATCTATTTATAAGTAATGGTTTGCGTTTTATGGCCGTAAAGATAAAGAAAGTAGCTAAGTCAATACGCCTATTGTTTGGCTTACCTTGGTAAACTTACTGTTATGAAAAAATAGTAACAGGCTTCGTAAATGTAAACAAACTATTAGTATATTTGTTAGATAGACAAAATATTACGTAATACGCTCGTTATGAAATTCATATCTTCTTCAACTTCCAGTGATTCCTTCGAATTAGCTATTTTGGGTTATGGAAAAGCGGCAACTTCCTGGCGAGACCGCAACCGGTTACAGTGTCGCTTTTCTACATTGTGGCAGCAAAAATCAGATACGCAATCGGTTCCTTTACAAACCTGGGAGGTAAAGCGATTGCTCGCCGGATTTCGTTCTCTCTGGAATCGGGCTTCCCGTCGAATTTCATTTACATTTTCTGAGCCTGGGCTAAGCGTAGAAGCTAAAGCGCTGACTGATGACAATTATCAGGTACAGATTCAACTTGGTAATTCGCTTAAACCCGACTGGCATCTTTATCCGGATTGCCCGGTTGAAATGACAATTTTGTTAGATCGAAACCAGTTGCAGAATGCAATTCAGGACTTATCGGGCCAATTAGCTACGTATCCTGAGCGGTAATTTGGTAATTTAGATGTGACTACATCAAATTTGTAAGTCTATATGTTAAAGGCTTGTTTTTAAAAGCTTGTATTGACTTGTAGACTTATACCAGAAACTATGTCCGTATTGTCGACAATTACTTAGCATTTATATCGCTATTTTGAACAAAGTCTTTTGATTAAATTGCTCTAATAGCCATATTTGTTGCTATATCGAAATAATTTGTTGATATGGTGGTATACCAAATCTCATACCGATAGTATTCCTCTTTTTTAACCAAACCTACATTCTTATGAAAGTAATTAAGCGTAGAAACCGCCAGATGACAATGGAGCGCATTCTACGAGCAATGGGTGACGTAATGGCTGAACGTGGTACTGAAAAAGCTGGTATCAATGCAGTTGCTGAGCGGGCCGACGTAAATAAAGTACTCATTTACCGTTATTTTGGTGGCTGGAACGGTCTGCTGGAAGCTTACGTACAACGTGGCTTCTTTTTGTCGATGTTTAACGACAAATTTCTGGATACCGTACCTGCTAATTTGCCTGCCGAAAACCGTAGTAAAGTATGGTCTGAATACACCATTCAGTTTATGCGGGAGTTTCGCTCCCGTAAATCTTCGCAGGAATTGATACGTTGGGAAATGGCTCACGGCGAAACTGAACTAGCCCGTCGCCTTGCCGAATTCCGTGACAACTCATACAAAAGTCTGGTGTCTAAACTGGCCCCTTATTCTGATTTCGACCCTATTGCAATTACCAGCCTGATGGTAGCTGCCGTTACGCATATTGTACTGACAAGCGCGCAACGCGACCATATTGGCGATATCAATCTGAAATCTGAAGAAGGTTGGGAACGCCTTGAAACTGCTATTCGTCGGATTTATTCGAGCCTTAATATTGCCCTCGAACGGGAAAAATCGAAAAAAGAAGAAACAACCGTTTAAGACCCAATTACATTTTAGAATCTGTTGATACGTTTGTTTCTGAACGCTTTGATCAACAGATTCTAAAAATATATAAGCATTGTCGGGTAACCTCTACTCTGGCCGAACCTGTTGGTTCATCAATGTTTCAATCTCTTCTGCTTCAACTGGAATAGTAGCCATCAGGTCTATATTTCCAGATTCTGTCAACAGTACGTTATTTTCCAGACGAATACCGAGCGATTCTTCACGAATATAAATGCCCGGCTCAACGGTAAATACCATTCCTGCTTCCATTCTCCGATACTTATTACCAACGTCATGTACATCGAGTCCTAGAAAATGGGACGTACCATGCATGAAATATTTTTTATAAAGCGGAGCGTCTGCATCTTGCTTCGCTACGTCATCGCGATCAATAAGGCCAAGGCCAATCAATTCCGATTCCATAATTTTGCCTACTTCACGATGATATTCGTCCCACAGATTACCGGGACGTAGCATCTGTTTTGCTTCATTCATGACACGTAGCACCGCATCATAAACCGCTCGTTGACGCGTTGTAAAACGACCGTTAACCGGTATCGATCGGGTCATGTCTGCATTGTAATTTGCATATTCTGCTCCAATGTCGAGAAGGATTACGTCGCCATCCTTACATTGCTGGCTGTTTTCAATGTAGTGCAATACACAAGCGTTGGCTCCTGAGGCAATAATAGGTGTATAGGCGGCCCCTCTTGATCGATTTCGCAGAAATTCGTGCATCATTTCCGCTTCGATCTCGTATTCCCAGACGCCCGGTTTTACAAAGCCAAGCAGTCGTCTGAACATCTTATCGGTAATGTCGATAGCTGTCTGAATGAGCGGAATCTCCTGCGGTTGTTTGATGGCACGTAGCTGATGCATTAACGGAGCCAACCGCTCCAGATGATGAAGCGGATATTTTTGGCGAAAAGCATCAATGTAGCGGGCATCCTGACTCTGTACTTCTACGCCCGCGCGGGTATGCTCGTTGGTATTCAGATAGACGTGTTCAGCCTCAAAAACCATCTGGATGAAAATCTGCTCGAACTGGTGTGTCCAATAGATTTGCTTTTGAGGTATACCAGTTACCTGTTCAGCTTCGGCTTTGGTTAGTTTATGACCTTCCCATATTTCTATCAGCTCGCTGGTTTCACGCAGAAAAAGCACTTCGCGAAATTTAGGGTCCGGGTGTTCAGGAAATAAAACCAGCCGTGTTTCTTCCTGATCAACGCCTGTCAAGTAAAACAAATCATTGTTCTGCCGAAACGTCATGGTACCATCGGCATTGGTGGGCATAATATCGTTGGCATTAACGACCACTAACGACTTTGGTTTCAACAGAGCGGTCAATCGCTGGCGATTCTGAACAAAAAGCTGGTTGTCAATTGGTAAGTAACGCATACCGGAGATGAAGAAGACTCGTGATTCTGATTAATTTTGCAAATATTAGCAAAAGCGATAAGAGTTTTTGCTAGTTTTCTTGTTTTAGCAAGTATCGATTCGGCATAAAGCTAAATCGGAATTGCCGACCTAAACTAACTATGACGCTACGATTAACGATTTTCCTATGCCTGCTAGGCTTTATTGGGCAGGCTCAGCCGAAATACTGGATTCTCCTTCGCGATAAAGATGCATCATCTGCTCCTGCTTTATCGCCACAAGCATTGCAACAACGTCAGCTTCGCCATATTTCGGTTGATGAAACGGATAATCCGCTTTCAGCAGCATATCTACGTCAATTAAATCAAGCGGGTATTCAGGTTGTTTGTCAGTCAAGATGGCTCAATGCAGCCTCGGCGCGGTTAACTAATGAGCAGTATGCCCGCGTGAAGGCAATGCCTTTTGTGCAGGATATTCGCGCAATCGATCCTGCCATTGTTATTACGTCTATCGATTTGCCGGGACCTCGCCAACTTGCTCCTGTAATGACACAGATTCAGGCCCCTAACTTTGCTCAGGCTGGTCTGACAGGCCGATTTGTTACGATTGGTGTTATTGATGCTGGCTTTTTTGGAGCCGATTCGGCCAATGCACTCAAACATGTTTTCGAACGTAATGGTGTAAAGCAGGTTCGCGACTATGTTAATGTGAAAAAAACGCAGCACAACCTGTTCCGAACCCTCGAAACCAATTCCGATTTTCATGGTACTGAAGTACTGGCGGCCATTGCCGGTAGCGATCCAACCGAAAATATTCAATTTGGTCTGGCTACCGACGCTACGTTCTATCTGGCACGTACTGATCAGGGAAATCGCGAATACCGGGGCGAAGAAGATAATTGGGTGGCTGCTATGGAATGGATGGACAGTCTTGGCGTTCGTCTGATTAATACATCGTTGGGATATGCCAAAGGAATGAGTAATCCGAAAGAAAATTACGAGCCTCAGCAAATGGATGGTCATACGAGCCTGATTAGTCGGGCGGCCCAGATTGCGGCTGACAAAAAGGGGATTCTGATTGTGGTTTCGGCTGGTAATGAGGGCGATGATCGTTCCTGGCGGATTATTAGTACGCCAGCCGATGCGCAGGGTGTATTGGCCATTGGCGCAACAAATGCCCGGCTCTGGAATCGAATCGGTTATAGTAGTATCGGCCCTGAGAGTCTGCCTTATTTGAAACCGAACGTAGCGTGTTTTTCTTTGTACGGTACGTCGCTTTCGGCACCTGTCATTACAGGCTATGCTGCCTGCATTATGCAAGCCAATCCGAAGCTGACCAATAAAGAAGTGATCGAGATTATTGAAAAATCTTCGCATCTATATCCTTACGGAAACAACTACGTTGGGTATGGCGTACCACAAGCATCGCGTGCTTTATCGTTGCTACGTAATCAGCCGTTAACTGCTACGTCCCGAACTGTGAAAGCGACTGGAAAAACCTTCATACTGCCGATTGAAGGCAATGAATCGGTCGTATCAGTTTTCCATAAAAAGAATGCAACGCACGTATTGCAACAGGAGTCGGCTAAAGTAAGTGATGGCAAATTGTCGCTACGTCGTTCGTCGGAAGAAAAACAGACAACGGTCGACCTCAAAAAAGAAGTAATCGAAGTTATCTGGGAATAATTTCCCGTAGCAAAGGAGCTTACAGTCTTCTTTGCTATAGTTTATTTTGTGCCAACAAATGGTAATATACTACAGATAGGCTCCTTTGGTTAGGTAGTTTGTTACGTAGTCGGTAACACCTTCTTCCAGCGTACTGAACGGCCGATCATATCCAATAGACCGGAGTTTTGCCATGTTAGCCTGCGTAAAATATTGGTATTTGTCGCGTATGTCGATGGGCGTATCGATGAATGAGATCTGAGGATCTAGACCCTGCGCGTGGAACGTATTGGTGGCTAGATCAAGGAAGGTGCGGGCTTTGCCGCTGCCCAGATTGTAGATACCGGAATTTCGCCGGTGGTGCATTAAAAAGGAACAAACCTCTATTACGTCCTTTACATAAACGAAGTCCCGCATTTGGCCGCCATCTGTATAATCAGGATTGTGCGAGCGGAATAACTTCATCTGGCCCGATTGCTTTATCTGATTGTAGGCATGGAATATCACCGAAGCCATACGACCTTTGTGGTACTCATTGGGGCCATACACATTGAAAAACTTCAAACCTGCCCAGAAAAATGGCTTGCGATCCTGTTCCAGCGCCCAGATATCGAACTCATTTTTTGAGTCGCCGTAAGGGTTCAGCGGTTTCAGTTGAGGAATGATGGATTCGTTGTCATCGTAGCCAAATTCTCCTAATCCATACGTAGCAGCCGACGACGCGTATACTAGCGGAATCTGATATTCGATACAGCGATGCCAGATTTGTTTGGAGTATTCAACGTTAAGATGCTCAAAAATCTGACGATCAAACTCAGTCGTATCGGTGCGGGCTCCGATATGAAAAATAAACTCTACTTCCTGATAATTCTGGTCGAGCCAGTCAAAAAAATCTTCCCGATCAACACGTTCCTGAATGCGTTTTCCGGCCAGATTGGCTTCTTTTTCAGGATAAGAAAAATCATCAACGGCAATGATGAAATTGAAATTTTCCTGATTAAGCTTACTAATTAAACAGCTTCCAATAAAACCGGCGGCTCCCGTAACGATTATCATAAAGTACTGGTCGTAAACGTGTTCGTGGTGATAACTTAGTTTGGTGTCAGGTCGGATGAAGTAAAATTGGCTGTAAAGATACGCCTTTTATAGGGTAGAAATGAATAGCGTATTTTAGGATTAATTTGCATTATTCTAATATGTACATTTTAGACTAAGTCGTCGTTTTTACTGGTTTCGGTTGTTTTATCACGCCAGAAGTGTTCGTACCTTTGTGGTTTCATTTACAACGTGGCGTTTCTGGCAACCGCCCCATCTAAACCAGAGAAATGGTCTATATTAACAGAATTGAGCATTTTAACGCAGCTCACCGGCTCTATAATCCAGCCTGGTCAGAAGAGCGTAACAAAGAAGTTTTTGGCCCATGCGCCAACGCAAACTGGCATGGACATAACTTTGAACTGATTGTGACGGTAAAAGGCGAACCCGACCCCGATACGGGTTTTGTGATTGATTTGAAAGTATTGGGCGACATTATCCGGCGGGAAGTGATTGAAAAAGTAGATCACAAAAACCTGAATCTCGATGTTGATTTTATGCAGGGAAAAATGGCGAGCTGCGAAATCTTTATTATGCAGATCTGGAAGATTCTCGAACGTGCTTTAGAGCCCATTACCGATGCGCATCTGCACCAGCTTCGTCTCTACGAAACCCCAAAAAACTTTGTCGATTATTATGGCGAATAAGATTGGGATGTAAGATATATGCTATAGAATGTATGATGTATTCTGTAAAAGCTGAAACTACATTATATATCCTGCATCATACATATATTCTACATCCTACTTCATATATCTTATTGAATGACTTATTATCTCATTGCTGGCGAACGTTCTGGTGATCTTCACGGAGCAAATCTGGTTCGGGCTATCCGCCAGCACGATGCATCGGCAACGTTTCGCGCGTATGGTGGTGAGCAAATGGAAGCCGCTGGTGCTACGTTGGTGAGGCATTATCGTGAAATGGCGTTCATGGGTTTTCTGGAGGTCGTAAAAAATCTGGGAACGATACGTCGAATTCTTCGCGAATGCCAGGCCGATTTGCTGGCCAACCGCCCCGACGTATTGATTCTTATCGATTATGCCGGTTTTAACTTGCGGATGGCTCGTTTTGCGAAAAAACACGGCATTCAGGTGTTTTATTACATTTCACCAAAAGTCTGGGCCTGGAACCAACGTCGGGCGTTGGGTATTAAAGCGTCGGTCGATAAGTTATTTACCATTTTACCGTTCGAAACCGAGTTTTTTGCTAAATACGATTACGCGGTTGAATACGTTGGTAATCCATTGCTCGATGCCCTTGCTGACTTCCGGCCTGATGCTACGTTTGCTCAAAAACTGAAGCTGGATAAACGACCTGTAATTGCGTTGCTTCCCGGAAGCCGCCGACAGGAAATTACGTCTATTCTGCCCACGATGCTGAGTGCAACTTGCCAGTTTCCCGATTATCAATTTGTATTGGGAACGGTGAGCAATCTGTCTGCTATGTTATATGACGGCTTTCTGGCTGATTATCCCAACGTAGTGCGGGCGGAGGATGCCGCTTACGACGTACTGCATTTGGCTACGGCCGCCCTTGTTACGTCGGGCACTGCTACGCTCGAAACCGCTTTGCTGAACGTACCGCAGGTAGTTTGTTATAAAACCACCACGATTTCGTATGCTATTGCCAAACGCCTGATTGCGGTACCGTTTATTTCGCTCGTAAACCTGATTGCTGGTCGGGAAGTCGTGAAGGAGTTAATCCAGAATGAGCTTACGCCCGACAATATTGTTCAGGAATTACGGGCCATTTTACCGGGAAACGCGCATCGGGACAGCATGTTAGCAGGTTACGAAGATGTACAGGCGAAAATTGGCGAACCGGGTGCATCGGAACGAGCTGGTAAAAAAATGGTTGAAACGCTACGTAATGTATTGGTTGCTGATCGACACTAATTAGGCTGACTGCTACGTAGTAATCAGTCAAAACTAGCCGCCAATCCGCCCGATGCCAGCAAATTTGCCTGTAATACGCTTTTGCTGGTTACGTTGATAATTCGTTGCTTCACTTTCCCCTGTCCATCATCTTCGTGAATGGTTGCCCGAAAAGTTTTACCCGCTGGTAAAAAATTCAGCGATAAAGAAACCGAACGAGCTTGGACATTGGTAATACAGCCCAGATACCAACGATCACTTTTTCGACGGGCAATCGCTACCGATTCACCGGGTTTTCCAGCAATAACTTTTGTTTCATCCCAGGTTGTCGGCAATCCTTTCCAGAACGAAAATTCGTCTTTGTTGAGCAATTGATCGGGCCGGGCGTACCAGAATACGTATTGCAACGGACTGAAATACAGTACAGGTAAAGCAAGCTGATGAGCTGACGTTGTCCGGCCTTTCCCGGGACGTATTAACTCTATATTGAAGCAGTACGTATAATCGGCAGCTCCGGCAACGTAGCGTGTAAAGGGAAGAATGGTGTTGTGTGTCGCGTCTGGAAAGCCTTCATTTCCAAGTACACCTTCCTGCGTTAATAAATTGGGAAAGGTACGACTCAGGCCCGTTGGACGGTATTCGTCGTGGATGTCGACCATAAGGTGATGCTGACCTGCTTTTCGCACCGCTTCATGAAGCCAGGTAATCCAGCGGTGTGAGCCAGTATGAACAAACCCAAATTTTACGCCCACTACGCCCCAGCGTTCATATAAGGCAAATAACGTATCGAGCTGGCGTTCGAGCGCGCGATGATTTACGTACAGAAATACGCCTTTCCCCTTCGATTTCGCGTAATGAATGGCTTCGGGCAAATCCAGATCGCCTTTGGGGTTTCGGCGGGGATCGACGGTAACGGTAGTGGCGTCTTCGCTGACCGAATATTCATAACCATACCAACCCGCATCGAAATGAATATAAGGAATCTGCTGCTCCACCGCGAAATCGACTAACGCCTTGGCTCCACTGGTCGATAAAGTTATTTCGCGCATGACCTGACCGGATTTTATCCAGCTTGTTTCGGCGAAAACCGATGGCGGATTGAGATTCGGAATCAGGTAGTTATGTTCCAGCAATTGCCCCGGTTGTTCGGCTACCAGAATAACGCGCCACGGAAGCTGATAAGGAGATGTTTCAACAACCTCGCCAAAAAGCTGACTTTTCAACCGACCTGCTACGTCGGTAGTTACGAGTCTACTGCGCGGATAATTCACTACGTTCGCTTCGGCAATGCTGATAAATAATCCCGATGGAAGCTCAACCGTGAGGGGTAATTCGGCCGAGCGACGATCTGATTTCCAGTCGGCTAGGGCAATTTTCTGATATTCCTGCTGGGCAAAAGGCGTGTGCCAGGCTTGGGCATCGGGTGGTAAGTTGAATGAGGTCAACTCATCGGCAAATTCCAGAATCTGGGTGCTGATATCTTCGGGAAACTGATACCGAAAAGCCACTCCTTCATCATAAGCGCGCGCTACAATCTGAAACGTACCTTTTCGATTCGGATTGGTCGACTGTAATGTAACGACTAACTCATTAAATACATCGGGAATACTGCTACGTTCGCCAGCTACGGGTGTCCAGCTTGTTTTCTGACTCCGTTTTTCGGTACGTAGCACCCGCAGATTTTTATACCAGTCGGAACCGCCATAGCTTATCGGATTGGTTTTCAGACCTAATCGGGATACGCTTACAACGGGTTTCTGTTGATACGAAACCTCGTAAAACGGACAGGCATTGTCGACCCCTTCGTTACGTAGCGAAAAGATAAAGGACAACTTTCCATCAGGGGATTTAATCTGAAGAGAGTCGGCGCGTTGTCCTAAAGATTGAAAACAGATTGCAGCTACGAGTATAAGCCCGTAAAGCATTTTTTGATACATGGCGAAGACGTAGGTTCAACGGCTAAAGCTGAAACCAGCCCGAAACTAACTTTCCGTATAGCTCGGACTGGTTTCTAAGTTTTTAGGCTTCACTCCATTTTACATCTTTGGGCAGCCGATTTGAAAGAGCCGCTTTGGCCGCAATTTTTCCGGCAGCTTCGCCCATTGGTACGGCATTACCCGTAACCCGATAGCTGGCATGGGCGTAAAAATCGCCACTGATGCACCGACCCGCCATCATCAGATTGTTGACATCTTTGGCGATCAGCGAACGTAGCGGAATCTGATAGGGCTTCATTTTTACACCGCTTGTGCCGTAGCCACCACCATCACTTTTAACCAGCGAATGCACATCGACGGTGAATTTTACCAGACATACGCCATCTTCAAATTGGGCACCTCGAATCAGATCTTCTTTCGTCAGGGTGTATAAGCCGTGAATGCGCCGACCTTCACGTATGCCAATCTGAGCGGCTGTTGTCACGATACGTAGATTGGCCCACATACCACCTGTTTTTCGGAGGGCATCCACAATTCGATTGACTTCGTGACGAGCATCTAACGTAGCGCGGGTTACGTCGTTTGCATCGGTAGCCGACACGCTGTACTGGTGATTGACCATGAGAGCAACCATGTCGCGACGAATGGAAAAGAAACTAGGCATGCTGTAACTGGCGTCGATACCCGCTTTTAGAATGTCGGCGTGTAATTTTCTCTTGCCACTTTCCGAAGGAGATCCCAGTTTACCGGGCCCTTTTATATATCCCGCCGATACCAGATCATCTTCGTTAAGGCCGCTGAGAATCACCATGAGCGACATGGGTTGAGTTTTGCCCGTGCCGGGTTCACCCACATCGAACTGACAACCAGCACGGGCGGCTAATTCGCCATTACCCGTTGTGTCGATAAACGTTTTCGCTTTCCAGGCTTCGCGGCCCGAAAAACTTTCGGTCATAATATGGTCGATACGGTTGGTTTTGTCTTTATAAGCCGCTGTTACCCGTGTGTGCAATCGTACCTCAACACCGGCTTCGCGACACATTTCTTCCAACGTCCACTTCATCAATTCGGCATCGTATTTGGTGGCAGTGTATTGCGCGTCCGTTGCATTAAGTCGGTCGATGAGTTCTTTCATGATGCCCGGTTTACCGTCGGAATCGATAATATTACTAAGCAGACTGGCTGTCCAGACGCCACCCAAACAGCCGTGAACTTCGATAAGCGTAGTTTTTGCCCCAGTTCGGGCTGCGCTTAACGCGGCTGCAAATCCGGCTGGCCCACCTCCACAGACAATCACATCGGTTTCTTTTACCAACAGAATGCTACGTTCCGGCTCCGTAACCGTTCCGGCTTTAGGCTTAACTGTGGTTTCATCAGGCAATAGTGGCAACGAGGGAAGCGCCGACACTGCACTGGCTTTGAGAAAGTCCCTACGTTTGAGCATGAGATTGATACGTTTACGGCTTGACCGATGCGAATAAGGATTGCAGAAATTCGCCCCGTTGCCACGATTTCGATTGGTAGAGCGTTCGTGCTTTGGCCTGTGATCCGTTTGGGAGCTTGCTTATCCAGCGATTAGCTAAGTCGTTATCCAACGGTTTTTCTGGCTCCAGATTATGATAATGTGCGGCTGCCCGATACTGGAGTTTTACGACTGGAATCGGCACCAGATTTACCTGATCGAGTGGATATAGATCGTGGAAAAAACCTTTGATCCCGAAATGCTGAACGGCTTCAAAATAAGGCGAATCGGCTTCGATATCGCTGACGTAAATGAGCTTGGCTTTACTACGTATCAGCAGCGATTGCAGCGTTGCTACGTTAACTTTCGTTACATCGGCACCCGATTTCAGGCTCAAATGAGCGGCAATACCAGCCGCCTGCCCCAGCGACGCCCACGTTGGCTCCAGCCGAATACCGCAAAAGCCGACATGACTTGATGAAATAGCTACCGATACCAGCAGATTCTGTATTTTTTTCGGCAATAGTACGCCGTAAGGAATCTGGAAAGGCTGGGGTAAACCGTTAAAATCGCCTTCGGTCATTTCGGCGTAAATGGGCCCCGGTGGCGAAACACCGTGACAATTAAGCGAGTAATCGCAGATGGCTACCGTGTTGGGAGCGAGCACACTACGTATCGAATTAGGTGCCTGATACGTATCACGTTCGGTAAATACTACGTTGCCCATAATGCGTCGGGCTTCGCGGATATACAGGCGCGTTGGAAAGTTATCGTTATCGGTAAATTCGTCTTTCGCCAAACCCCACTGCTGGGCTTCCTGCCGGACGGAAAGCGGAATACTTTCGTCGTTTTGCAGAAAATAAATCATGCCCAGAATGTGCTCGCGATGCTCCTGAATAATTCGGGCGCGAACTTCGGGACTTCCATCAGGATAGGCATAATTCTTTCCAAGGGACGACATCCGAACGGGGGCATTTTTGATGTCATTGATATCGGCCTTGCGATTGACGAGAGGCTGAACCCGTAAAATTCCTTCCGGGCTTACCGTAAAAACCTGCTTCACTTTGCCGCTTTTAAATACGCTGGCAATCGGCAGAAATTCATTTCGGTTGTAGTTGGCCGGTTTTTCGATCATCCGTCGGTTCGCAGCCGAATCGGTCATGATAATGCGGAAGTTATAGGCTTGCAAGCGTTTATCGCCCTGGCCTGTGCTGCCGGGTAGAATTTGCCCGCTTTTCGTAAAGATGTGTCCGGCAAATTGTTCACAATACTCGCTCCGACTCTCCCGCCCAATTCGGTATTCGGCACCAGCAGCAGCGGCTAAATCGCCTTCATACGTAGCATCGATATAAACTTCGCCGTTTAACGTAACAGGTTTGGCTGTTGCCAGATTCTGGAACGTAGCAGATGTAATGGTGGTGTTTCCCGACGAACTTTTCTGCGTTAATGCCCGACTGAGCCGATGTTGGGTAAGCACCTGAATCTTCGGATACTCAGCTAGCATTTGCTGAAAAAGCAATAACGTAATCTGAGGTTCGATATTCACGCCCGAATAACTATCCGCTACCTGTTTCGAGTTTGGACCGTATTTGGTTTTGTAATAGTCCAGTGCTCGCAGTCGATATTCGTTGAACGTACCGCCGAGGGCTTCGAGCGAACGGAAATCGGTGAACGAAAGTCCACCCGTCATCAGGCCACCAATGTGTTTGTATTCTTCGACCAGCGCCACCGAACTACCTTGGCGGGCGGCATTTATCGCGGCAAAAATACCGGAGGGCGTAGCGCCGTAAATTACAATGTCGTAGTTTATCTGTTGCCCGTGCGTGAGCGTGGCTACTGCTAACAGGCAGGTAGCCAGAATGATACGTAGCTGCATAAGATGTTTATAGTTTGGCCCAGAAGAGTCGGGCGGCTTCAGTGTATACAGTGTTCTGATCCGACGCCTGTGGGGCGTTAATGTTCCGGGAAATTTCGTCGACGGGATAAGGCACACGTTTGGCCGTACCATCGGGGTCATTCAGCGTAATCAGCCCGGTACGGCGCACGTCGTTGAAGGCTTCCTGACTCTGAAAAACAAACAGATAGATGTATTTCTGTGTGATAATATCTTTCAGCGTTAGCTTATCGGCCCCCGGCAATACCTTTGGTCGCGCCAGATACGTATTGATCTGTGCCGTTGTCAGTGCTGCCGATGCGTTGAAAATAGCTGCCTGAATTAGCACTGACCGAACAGCCGCATCATAAGCCGCATACGCTTTTATACGGTCGCCTAGCCGTAAATAGGCTTCGGCCTCAATGAACTTTAGTTCGGTAAATGTTAACAGCGGCAACGGCGACGTACGATTCTGCAAATAGAGCGGCTTCGAATACAACGTACCATTGAGCGTTACGTCGGTGGTGGCGCGGCTGGTTGGGGGCGTAATCACTTTACCACCAATTTTGGTGAACCAGATCGTAGCGCGTGGATCGGCCAATACGTCTTCGCCAGCTTCCAGAAACGACTTCATGGCCGTAACGATCCCGTCGGCAATCACAATGGTGGATGCATTCATGAAGTTGTTTGCTATCGGGTTCGCGTTTTCTGGATTGCTTTGATAGCCTGTAATTGTGAATCCTTCGCCCGATGCAAACGAATTTCCGATGGCGGTGATGGCTTGCTGCGCTGATTCGGATGCGTTTGTATTACTGAGCCGGTTTAGTAAACGCGCTTTCAAGCCCCAGGCCGTTTTTTTCCAGAGCGTCATGTTACCTTTAAAAACCAGATCATCGTTACCCGGCCGACTGGCAGCGCTCGTTGCCTGATCGCATTTCTGAATGCCCGCGTCCAGCAATTTCTGTATCTCGGTATACAAATCCTGCGCCTTATCGAACTTGGGCTGAATAACTGTTTCGTTACTGGCTTCTGTGTACGGAATATCGCCAAAACTGTCAACTAATAAAGACAACGTGTAAGCCGACAGAATATCGGCAATAGCCGCATAGCCCACCCGTTGCTGTGCTTCAGCTTTGGTCCGAATGTCGCTGATATAACGCATCGTCCGAAAACCCGCGCTCCAACTGCCGCCCGCGCCAAGTTGAAATTTGGTAGCGGTGTTGACGCCCGTGAAATTGGTTTGTTCTGAAATATAGCCACTTAAGATCGAGACGGCGGGTACAACCTGCTGAAATACGGTCATTTGAGTGGCCGGAAGCAACGTATTGAGCGGAGCATTGCCGATTATGTTCGGATTGGTATCGATTTCATTTAACGTAGCATCCGAACAGGCCGTAGCCAGTGACGCCAGCATGAGTATGAATAAGGTCTTTTTCATGAGTCAATAAGGTGAGAGGGTTGTGCCTAGAACTTGATACGTATGCCTCCGCCGATGCTGCGGGTTTGGGGTTGCTGATACCATTCGATACCGACCGAATTACCTGTGCTAGAGCCAGATAACGTACTGTTCGTGTTGAGTTCGGGATCTACGAATGTTTTGGTAATCAGAAACAGATTCCGGCCTGTCAGAAATAAGCTAGCTCCAGACATTCCTATTTTCTTTGTGATTGCAGCCGGGAAATCATACGTCAGATTTACCTCCCGGAGCCGCACAAAAGACGCATCTTCCAGTTGCGATTCGGGGATGTTGAACAAAGCGGCCCAATACGGATTCGTTTTGCGGATGGCAATATCGTTGTCGCCTTCTACAACCAGTTGGCCGTTTACCAGCCGTCCTTTCTTGCCGGGAATAACCTGTTGAACGTCCCGATCAAGCGTTTCGACGGAAAGCCCACGGGTTAACGATTCGGCCTGTAACATCGAGTAAAACAAACCACCTTTCCGCCAGTCGACCTGAAAACTCATATTAAACGCCTTGTAACGTAGCGAGTTAATGAAATTGATTTCGAAGTCAGGGTTCGGCGTTCCCAGAATTTGTAGCGTTGAGCTTTGTAGCGGAATACCCGTCGTAGAATTAACGACAATCTGCCCAGACGCTGGATCGCGCTGGTACGAGCGACCATAGAATGAGGTGTACTGCTGCCCTTTTTCGGCAACTAACTGAACCTGCCCACTGGCATCCGACAACGTAATACGCGCCAGACCTCCGGGCAATTCTTCAACCGTAGTTTTGTATCTGGAGAAATTCGCGTTGAAATCCCAGTTGAAATTTGCGGTTTTGAGCGCGGTGATACGTAGCATCACTTCATGGCCCCGCGACAGCATTTTCCCGGCGTTGGTTACCTGACTTCCGAACCCTGTGGATGGTGCCAGCGGAATGCCAAAAATCTGCCCATCCGATAAGCTGCGGAAATACGTATAATCTATGCTAATACGATTCCTGAGGAAGCGAAGCTCCGTTCCAACTTCCACGCTACGTGTGTTTTCGGGACGTAGCGTAGAGCTGATGCTGGTGCTGCTTGGCAAAAAACCACTGACCCCGTTGATCGGAAACTGAAACCCTGGATTGGCCGCCGAATAGCCTACGCCATTCACAAATAACTGGCCTAGCTGTCCCACTTCGGCATAATTGGCGCGGAGTTTGGCAAACGTAAACGTTTTCTGAAGCTCTGGAACGGCTTCTGTTAATACAAAACTCAATCCGGCCGATGGATATAGAAACGAGCGTTTCCCGGATGGAAGATTGGACGCATAATCCTGCCGGGCCGACAGATTGAGATATAGCATTTCACGGAAGCCAAGATTCGCATTGGCATAAAATCCGACGACTCGCTGCGCATTGCTGCTGTTGGTTGAGACGATGGTGGTGCCGTTGGCAATGTTGGCCCAATTGCCCGTTACAAAATTTGAACTGGTGGTGAAGAGATTACTCCGGCGAATGTCGAATAACTCATTCCCCACGATAGCGTTCAGTACCAGATTGGGTGTAATGTTGGTATCGTAACTCAGAAAAACGTTTGAGTTCAACTGGGTTTCGCCCATATTCTGAACAATAAACTGCCCTCCGCTGGGTGGCGTAGTACGTCCTGTTGGGCCCGTGCCTAATTCGTCATAACGTTCCAGTTTTGTGGTAAAGTTGTCGAGACCAGCCCGATACGTTGCCTTTAAACCTTTAGCCAATTGATACTCCAGAAAGAGGTTTCCATAGGTTCGATTGGTGCGGCTGTTGCGGGAATTATTTGCGAGAATCCAGTACGGATTGTTCTGGGCAGCCCGAAACAGAATTTGCTGATAAGGATCAGTTGCGGTTGCATACGGTTTGCCTTTCAGGTTGTAGGAGGGAGGGGTTTCGTATACCGTGCGAAAAAAAGCAACGTTTCCCGCTTCATCGGAGTAATCATCTACGTTGATGTCGGCATAGTTGACCGAAAGCCCAATTTTAAAC
The DNA here is from genome assembly GCF_054776875.1 of Spirosoma daeguense. Lineage (NCBI taxonomy): Bacteria > Pseudomonadati > Bacteroidota > Cytophagia > Cytophagales > Cytophagaceae > Spirosoma > Spirosoma daeguense. The sequence goes on along the minus strand of NZ_BAAHBF010000004.1, from coordinate 9,607 downwards.
TTGGTAAACGGTGTCATCATGCCGTTGAATTTGATATTGGTACGGCGCAGACCGGTATTATTAATCACACCGGTCTGGTCGGTACGTCCGATACCAATGGCATAATTGCCGAAGCTTCCGCCCTGCGCTATTTCCAGATTGTTGTTGAACGTAAGCCCCGACTTATAAAAATCGTCCATGTTTCGGTACGATGCAGCTTGTTCGGTCTGTCCTAGTAGGTTGGTATAGGAGCCAAGAGAGCTGATTTTTGGGCCATAGGCGAACAGCGCGTTCTGGTCGAACAGGTCGTTGTTGCCCTGAGCGTATTCGTACTGGAGTTTGGGTAAAAAACTTACTTTATCTACCGAAAATTGTGAATCGAACGTAATGGTCGGTTTCCGGCTGGCGTTTTTTCCGCTCTTGGTCGTAATCACAATAACACCGTTCGACGCCCGAACGCCATAAAGCGCAGCCGCAGCCGGGCCTTTCAAAATATCCATCGACTCTACATCGGACGGGTTAAAATCAATGCTTCGGTTGCCCGCTGCCACTGGCAATCCGTCAATTACGTAGAGCGGCTCATTCGACCCCGTAATGGAACGCGAGCCGCGAATATTGACCAGCGCCGGACGGCCCGGCATACCGCTGTTTAACCGAACCTGCACACCAGCGGCTTTTCCTTGTAATGCATTTTGCAAGTTGGTGTTTCCGACTGCCGAGAGTTGTTCACCCGCTACTTTCTGAGCCGCGTAGCCCAGTGCTTTCTGATCGCGTTTGATACCGAAAGCCGTAACAACTACTTCGTCGAGCGCTTTGGAGTCGGTTAACAGCGATACGTCGATGACCGAGCGGGAACCAACAATAGCTTCCTGTGATACGTAGCCAAGAAAGCTAAAAACGAGCGTTGCTTGACCATTTGCTACGTCGATTCGGTACTTTCCGTCGGGGTCAGTAGTTGTACCTTTGGTTGTGTTTTTTACTACAATACTAACTCCCGGCAAACCCGACCCCCTCTCGTCGGTGACTGTCCCCGTTACCGCTTGATCGACTGGTTTTAGCGATGGGGTTTCGAGGATTTGTAATTGAGATGTTGGCTCAGTCGACAAACTTCTGGGCAGTTGTTTCAGGATAATCTGTGTGCCCGTTACGTTGTAGGTCAACTGAAGGCTAGGTAAAAGCTTGTTCAGTACGTCGCCCAAGGGTTCCCCTTGTGCCTGAAACGTAATACGACGGCCAGATTGAATCAATTGCGGACTATACGAGAACTTGACGTTGACTGATTGCTCAATCATCGTTAGCACGCTTTTTATTTTTTCGTTACGTACTTGTAAGGTTAATCGACGGTCAAGTAATTCCTGAGCCGCGGCATCGGTAGCCCAGGAAACGCTGGCAAAAACAACAGCCATGAGTACTTGTACCAGCGATAGCTTCATGTAATGAATCAGGTAAAAATGAGTTTTTTTCATACTTTTACTCCGTTTGTTCGGGTTTGGAAAAATTTGGACAAATGCCTCCCGTTCAGCCCAAAAAGGCTGTGTTAACAGGCATGAAATAAGGGAGTTACGAGCCAGTAGTTCTTGCACAACTACTGGCTTTTTTGTGCAGAATTCAGATTAGGGTTTTGTCATGCAGGTTTATGGAAACGTGAAATAGGTTAGAGGGTACAGCCTTTCGCATTGATGACCACTTGACCATCGACCAAGGTGTAGGAAGCATTAATCGATTGGACAATCACGTCGAGTTTTTGAAAAAGTGATTCTTCAGTGAGTGAAGCCGTTAGTTGACAACGGGCCAGCATGTCGGCATCGTAGACAATATCAATTCCGTAGGCTTTTTCCAGCGTCGCAAATACATCTATTACGGGTGTTTCGTCAAAAACGAAACTGATTGGAGCTGCCTGTTCTGTATCGATACGTTGCGGAGTTTCCACTAAAGTTTTAGCGAATGTTTCGGTTTCGCGCGAGAAAATGGCCTGCTGGTTCGGAAGCAGTAAAACTCCCTCTCTTGTTTTCTCTGAAGTGGATATGTCGTCAATAGGCTGGCCTTTGTAAACGCTGACTTGCCCTTGTTGCACTTTTACAACTATCTGTGTATCATGGTCAAATGAGCGAACAACGAATCGGGTACCAAGTACTTTAGTAACGACCTGACCGGCATAGACGTAGAACGGTTTCTGCGGATTTTTAGCGACATCGAACGTAGCTTCGCCCAGCAGGAAAACGCTACGTTCCTGTTGGTTATAATCGGCAGGGTAACGTAGCCGACTTTGCGGAGCCAATACCACCGATGAGCCATCGGGCAAGCGAACCAGTTCTGGTTTTGGGCTCGTATTGATACGTTCCGTACTGGCTTGTTCCAGATGTGCGCTTTGTTGCTGATACAAGGACGATGGGCTATGCGCTGGTTGTAAATACCAGTAGCCTAGTCCGAAAAGTAAGAGTATGCAAGCAGCCGCAGACCAGTATAACCGGGCATTTTGCCAAAGCGGACGTAGCGTAACGGTTTCTTCTTCGGCATGGTTTGTGGCCAGAATTCGGGCCAGAAGTCGAGCTTCTGCTTCTTCAGAGAGATAGGTTCGGGCATACTCACTCAACCCTGTCTGAACGGCTTTCAGCAACTTAACGGCCAATTCCCATTCCGCTTGTCGGTGTGGATGTTGGTTAAGCCACTGATTCCAGAATTGGACAGACTGAGCCGTTGGCGTGAGTTGATGTTGTAGAAACATATCATCGCATACAAACTGAGCCGCCGTAAAGGATTCGTAGGAGTCTTGCACGATTTTGAGATTTAATTGTCAGTAGATGACATTCATCGCAAAACCATACTCACCTTAGTTGAAAAAAAATGAAAATAAAAGTTGGAGCAACAGCCATTGCCGGAGTTTCTCGATACCCCGAAACACCAGATTCTGCGCCGATTGGCGATTAATATCCAGCACTTCTGCAATTTCGCCATAATCCAGTTCTTCGACAAAACGTAATCGGATAGCTTCCTGCTGACGAGGTGGCAATTGGCTGATAAGTTTTTGAACGAGCGCTTCCCGGTTGCCTTTGTCTTCCTGTTCCGTAAATAATTCTTCCGAAGAAGGCTCCGCCCAGAGGTCGTCGAAATCAAGTTGCGACATGGACTGGCTCGGGCGTTGCTGGCGCTGCAACAGATGCAGGATACGTACTTTGAGCGCTTTGAGCAGATAATATCGAACGTTATCGGGTGTTGTCAGGCGTTCGCGTTTGGCCCAGATTTCGGTGAATACGTCATGGATACAATCGAAGATGAACGATTCTGATACCGACACCAGACTCATACCATAGCGGTACATCGCTCTCACATGGGCCCGGTAAAGAGCGGTATACGCGTCTTCATCGCCCTGTTGAAAAGCTGCCCAGAGTTCCGTATCAGATTTTTTTTGTGTCAAGGCTTCAGCCGTGTTCGGTTCCTATTCTCTAAAAGGAACAATGTGGTTTGACTACCTATAGCCAGCTTTTTTTTCTGGTCTAAAAACAGTTCGTGCTACGTTACCTTTTCGCTACGTATACATTCAGTCGGGATAGAAAATGCAGGGAAAGACTGCCCAGAATCAGATAGGTTGCTACGTGCATAATGGGCGTTTGCGGAATATAAACCGGGTCGACTTCGTAGAAAAAAGCGTAAATAAACAGCCCGTGTGCCATAAATAGCCCAATGGTAGCCAACCACTGAATGAACAGGGAAATTGACGTTGTCGCTTTCTCGATATAAACGCCAATGCCCACTTCGATCAGGCTGACGAGCAAAATAAAAATGTGCCGACTACGTAGCATAACCCGCAGTCCCATATCCATTGTTTGTTTGTCGGGATAAGTACTACGTAGATAACGACCTGTCCAGATAAAAAACAGAATGGAACCTATGCCGATGGTCAGATAGAGAATTCGGAAAAGATTACGGGACAAGTTCATGGCAGTAAGATTGTCGAAACGGCTTGGAAAGAGAGAAGTGATATAAAACAAAAACGCCCCAGCCAATTGACTGGAGCGTTTTTGCAACTGGTTTTAGTCAGGCTAAACCGTTTTTATCCAGCCAAATTCGTCAGCGATTTTACCTGTGCGAAGGTCTGTCAGGTACTCTTTTACCCGAACGGCAAACGAATCTTCAGGCGCAAATTCGGGCAACATATAATCCTTACCGTTGTAGCCGATTAGCGAGTATGGCGATACGACTACCGCCGTTCCGGCTCCGAAAGCTTCGGTCAAACGACCCGTTTCGATGCCGTTGATAATCTCTTCGATAGATACCAGCCGTTCTTCAACAGGTACGTCCCAACTACGGGCAATCTGGATGATCGTATCGCGCGTAACGCCTTTCAGAATCGAATCAGACGTAGCGGGCGTAACCAGTTTTCCGTCCATGAAGAACATAATGTTCATCGTACCCGATTCTTCAATGTATTTATGTTCGCGCGCGTCGGTCCAGATAAGCTGATCGTAACCCTGTTGTTGCGCCATCAGTGTCGGATACATCGAACCCGCGTAGTTACCAGCACATTTCGCATAGCCAACACCGCCCGGAGCCGAACGAATGTATTCGGTTTCGACTTTCAGCTTGGGCGGATTCGTATAGTAAGCACCTACAGGGCAAGTGAAAATGCAGAAACGATAGGTCTTCGATGGTGCTACGCCCAGATACGTATCGGTAGCAAACATGTACGGACGGATATACAGTGAGCTGTCGGGAGTATTCGGTACCCAATCCGCATCGATACGTAGCAGTGCTTCCAGACCGCCCATAAAAACTTCTTCGGTCAACGTAGCCATACACATCCGGCGAGCCGACTCGTTCATCCGTTCGAAATTGGCTTCCGGACGAAACAACAGTACCTGGCCTTCTTCATTTTTGAACGCTTTCATACCCTCAAAAATCGACTGACCATAGTGTAGTGACGACAGAGCAGGACTTAGCGTGAAGTTGTCGAATGGCACAATCATTTGATTGACCCACTGACCATCTACAAAATCGGCCACGAACATGTGATCCGAGAAATGTTTTCCGAATGGAAGGTGATTAAAATCCACCTCCTGAAGGCGGGAGCGTTCCGCTTTCCGCAATTCAATTTGCAATACGTCCGTCGTCATAACAGCTTGTGGTTAATAAGTTAGCCCGCGAACACGTAGGCTACGGCAAAGCTAAAAAATTAGATTGAGCAAATTTAGTTGTCAAGACAACTTTTTTTTGATGATTAACTTTTTGTCCGCTAACAATGGAGGAAAATCCTACATTCTCGGACGCCAAACAATCTCATCGGCGTTCAATTCCTGTGCCATAAGTCGACCTAATACGAACAGATAATCGGAAAGACGATTGAGGTATTGAAGAATTTGCTCATCAATAGGAGTGTGTTCATGTAATGACGTAACCAATCGTTCAGTACGTCGGCAAACAGTACGCGCCACGTGGCAGTAAGAAACGGATTCGTGTCCGCCGGGCAGGATAAAAGCACGTAATGGCTGTAGTTGAGCTTCCATCGTATCGATAGCAACTTCTAATGCTGTAATATCAGCAGACTCCAACATGGGGGTTGGCCGACGAGAACCAGTGGACGTAGTAGTTTTTTCGGGATCAGTAGCCAGCTCGGCACCAATCGTAAACAGGCGGTCCTGAATATCGACTAATACCTCTTTTCGGCCTATGTTAACAGGTTGATCACGTAACAAACCAATCCAGGCGTTTAATTCATCGACCGTGCCATAGGCATCAATACGTGCATCGGATTTACTAACACGTCGTCCTCCAATTAAAGCAGTCTGGCCTTTATCGCCTGTTTTTGTGTAAATTTTCATAAGGTAGTTAAATAATGAAAAAGCAAATTTCTGAAAGGTTTGATCCGGGTTTTTGTCTGTAGACCTCGTATAAATAAGTATTCATTCAGCATAGTTAATGAACCGGATTAACCGATTTTCGCCATTCGGGCCGTACCTTTGCGCCCTGATTTTTAACGAATGACTTCAGGATTCAAAAACGATTCGCTCGCTGGATCTCGCGCTCATTTTCTCCTTGTCAATGAAAACAAGTACTTTTTTTGCCCGAACATGGCGTTTTCTGTCCATTCTCGGTTTACTAATAGCCTTATTTTCCAGTTACATTTCGTATCCAGATGAGGTAGCGGTTCGCTTCGACGACCTCAAACAGCCCATTCAGTATATCGATCGCGAGGTAATATTCTACCTGTCTATCGCTATTTTTTTGCTGAACAACACGCTTATAAGCGTAGTGGCTAAACTTTTCCTGCGTGTTCCTACGGCTCAACTGCCAATTCCGAATCAGGAATTATGGGCTCAACATCGTTCTCAATTGAATGATATATTCCGGAACTGGTTTTCTTACCTGATGGCAGCCATTAATACCGTGCTTGCCCTCGGATTGCTGGTTTTATCGCTGCTTAACCGCTCGGATCGAAGTATGCAGTCATACGATTATGCCTGGTTGCTACCATTAAGTACGCTTATTCTGGTAGCGGTAATTGTGGTGCTACCGGTTCAGTTATTGATGAAGCCTAGCCAAGATGACTGATTCAAATGAGCTGCTGCTTAGTCAGTTTCAATACCAACTTCCCGACGAACGCATTGCCCGATTCCCGCTGGCCCAACGCGATGCGTCGAAACTGCTTGTTTATCGGGGCGGTCAGATTAGCCATCATCGGTTTACCGAATTAGCTGAACTGCTTCCGACTGATAGTTTTCTGGTATTTAACAACACGAAGGTCATTCCGGCACGGCTACATTTTACAAAACCAACTGGTGCCCTCATCGAATTGTTTTTACTAAACCCTTTCCCCGCTGATTTACCCATAAGTCAGGCTATGGAAGCTACCGGTTCAGCAGTCTGGCAGGGAATGATTGGAAATCGGAAACGCTGGAAACAAAATGAAACGTTAACGCTACGTGGTAATTTACATTCGGGAGAAGACGTAGTACTTACGGCTACCTGGTATGATTACGACCAGTCGGTCATTCGGTTGAGTTGGGAACCAGCTAAACTGACGTTTGCACAGATTGTACAATGGGCAGGAGAAATTCCGCTGCCGCCTTATCTGAAACGTGACGTTACGGATGCCGACCGTGCTACGTATCAAACCGTTTATTCAAAGGAAGAAGGAGCAGTAGCGGCCCCAACTGCTGGGCTACATTTTACGTCAGATGTATTTGATGCATTACGTATAAAAGGTATTACGTTCGATTATCTGACGTTGCATGTTGGTGCCGGAACGTTTCAGCCTATTAAAACCGACGATGTTCGGCAACACCATATGCACACGGAGCAGGTTGTGTATACCAAAGAAAATATTCAGAACCTGCTTGATCACCTCGATTCAATTATTGCCGTTGGTACTACGTCGATGCGGGCGCTGGAAAGTTTGTATTGGATGGGTGTCCGATTGCTACGTAGTGAATCAACGCCGTTTCGACTCGATCAATATTACGCATACCAGATTCCGGTTGAAGAACATCCCACTACTAAGGATGCCCTACAGGCTGTGCTCCACTACGTAACTACTTCCGAACAGGAAACGCTTGTCGCGCATACAGGCATCTACGTAACGCCGGGCTATCAGTTCAAGCTTTGCCGGGGGCTGGTTACCAATTTTCATCAACCGGGCTCAACCCTTATCCTGCTTATTGCCGCGCTGATTGGCAATGACTGGAAGCAGGTTTATGATGAGGCATTAGAAAATGACTATCGTTTTCTGAGTTACGGCGATTCATCCCTACTTTTACCAAATATTTAAAGAGCGAAAGAGCGCAAGAGCGAAAAATAGCGCCTTCTCAAACCGCGCTTTCGTTCTTGCACTCTTTTGCTTTTTATGAATTTTATCGAAGAACTCCGCTGGCGCGGTATGTTGAACGACATGACCCCCGGCACTGAAGAACAGCTTCAGAAAGAAATGACGGCGGGCTATATTGGGTTCGATCCTACGGCTCCGTCGCTTCATATTGGTAATCTGGCAACCATCATGCTTCTGGTGCATTTGCAAAGGGCGGGTCACAAACCGTTTGCGCTGGTTGGTGGGGCAACGGGCATGATTGGCGACCCATCAGGACGCTCTACCGAACGTGATTATTTGTCGGAAGAAATACTACGTCGGAATCAGGAAGGAATCCGTGCCCAGCTAACGCGCTTCCTAAATTTTGATTCAGGAGCTAATGCGGCTGAGATGGTCAATAACTACGACTGGTTCAAGGAAATGACTTTTCTTGATTTTCTCCGTGAAGCCGGCCAGCATCTTACCGTTAATTATATGGTAGCAAAAGATTCGGTAAAGAAACGACTGGAAACGGGATTGTCATTCATGGAATTTTCGTACCAGCTTCTTCAGGGATACGATTTTTACTGGCTCTACAAAAACAAAAGTGTCAGGTTGCAGATGGGCGGCTCCGACCAGTGGGGAAACATCACAACAGGCACAGAGCTTATTCGGCGTAAAGAAGGAAGGGAAGAGTACCACGCTTATGCCTTAACAACGCCACTCATCACAAAGGCGGATGGAACAAAGTTCGGTAAATCGGCTGGAGGAAACGTCTGGCTAGATCCTGGCATGACGTCGCCATACCAGTTCTACCAATTTTGGCTGAATGCGGCTGATGAAGATTGTGGACGTTTTATTCGTGTGTTTACATTATTAAGCCGCGAAGAAATCGAAGAACTGGAACGCCAGCATCAGGAAGCACCTCATTTACGAATTCTGCAAAAAGCAATTGCCAAAGACGTAACGATACGTGTTCATTCCCAAGCGGGATACGATTTGGCTGTTAAGGCGTCGGAAGTATTGTTCGGAAAAGCAACGCTTGATACGTTACGTTCAATACAGATTGACGAGTTCGATACCATTTTCGATGGAGTGCCCCAAACCGAAATTTCGGCCGAGGAGCTGGACAATAGTAAAGACGTAACAGATTTACTTTCGGTAGCCAGTCGGGGAGAAGTATATGCTTCCAAAGGCGAAGCACGTCGGGCTATTACTCAAAATGCGGTTAGCATTAATAAAATTAAGGTGTCTGATCCGGCAGCTCCATTGGCATTGGAGTGGCTTCAGGATCGATATATTTTGGTTTCGAAAGGCAAGAAAAATCACTTATTGAAAAAAGTGTAAACTTTTTTTTGGTGCTAAGTCGCTGAGATCGGGGGGCTTACCAAATATTCTTTGGTGGCTCCCCAATTATTTTTCAGCCACCCCTTGACAAACCCAAAAGATGCCCCTACCTTTGCAGTCCCAAATCACTAACAACAACCCACAAACAAGCACTAAACCGCTGATTGTGAGTAGATTAGAGTAATGAGAGGGGCAAGTGAAATGAAAAAAATATTTTTGATTTTACTTGACAAATAAAAAAAGAAGATGTAGTTTTGCATCCGCTTTGAGAGAAACAGAATACGAAGTTAACCACTTCACTTCTTGATCACTCACCTTGCCAACGGCCAACGGGCCCGGCAATAAGTTCTTTGACAAACGGGAAGCACAAGAAAACACACAACCAGCTGAGTTCGCTCACCGGTTGAACAACATAGTGGAAGATTTCTTTCACGCAAATATTTACGATGGAGAGTTTGATCCTGGCTCAGGATGAACGCTAGCGGCAGGCCTAATACATGCAAG